>NZ_PPXC01000009.1 GCF_002909445.1 Arthrobacter glacialis | reverse complement strand
TCCGGCTGGGCCCGTGGGAAAACTCCGTGTGGATGGTTGTTTCCGGCGTGCTGTCCGTGGGCATTGGCGTGCTGCTGCTGGCCACGCAGGGGACATCGTCCCTGGGTGGCGTGCTGACCATCGACGCCCAGTATCAGGCGGAATCGTGGATTGCGGCGATCTCGCACAATGTTTCCAACGTTGCCTTCGGGCTGGTTGCATTGGCGGTTTTGCTGCTTGCCGGCAGCGCCTACCTGTGGCGTTCGCGCGTTGCAGAGCGCCGCGGCTCGCACAAGGACTGATATGGCCAGCACTTTTGCGAGCAATCTCCGCGCCTGGCCGCTTCGGCGCTGGGTGGTGGCTGCCGTGGTGGCCGCGCTGGCGTTCGTGGTGGTGGCCATCCCCACGGACTTGATTCCCAATCCGTTCTTTGGCCGGGAGATTCCACCCACGTGGTGGTCACACGCGGCGCTGATCATCAGTTCCGCACTCACGGGGTTTCTGATGGCAACGTATGTGGCCTCACCGCTTGCCGGGCCGGGCAGCACGAACAAGTCCGGCGTAGCTGCGTCCGTTCTGGCGTTCTTCGCCGTGGGCTGCCCGGTCTGCAACAAGCTGGTGCTGCTGGCGTTGGGAACCTCCGGCGCCATGACGTTCTTTGAGCCACTCCAACCGCTGCTGGCGGCACTGTCCATTGGCTTGCTGCTGTGGGCGCTGCTGCGCCGGGTGTCGCAGGAGAATGCCTGCCGGGTTCCGGCAGCTTCTGTTTAGACACGACGCCGTGACTCACCGCCCGCGGCCAACGGGACGTGGGCGGTGGGCCGGCCGGGCGAACGCCCAGGCAAGACAAGCAATCACCCCTGCACCTACTGCTGCACTCCTATTCCTGACTGCACCAACGCGCCGTGTGTCCACAAATGCTGGCAGACACGTTTCGACTTACTTGTTTAATTGCTGGACAACATAGACGCCAGCATGCGAATGTGATCGATAACATCATGTTTCGTGTCCTCGTCGCGGCGCTCCCATCCGAGCAATGGCTGACTCGCGTTCATCACCGCTTCCGCACCACATTCAAATTCCTGTTCGTCAGCCTGCGGGTGGGCATAGCTTATTTTGAGAGGTAAACGCGTGAAATTTGGTATTAAATTGGGGGTTCCCCTGGCCGCTTTGGCCCTGGCAGCTTCAGGCCTGCTGGCCATCTCCGGACCCACTGTTGCAGCCGATGCCGGCGATCCGGTGAACCTGTACGGGGCAAACACAGCACTTTTGACATCCACCATGGACACCGTTGGCACAGCCACTACGTACTACGTTGACTGCGCGGCGACCACGAACGGTGTGGGCACCAAGGCCTCCCCCTACGACGGCGTGCGCAACATGAACTTGACGGCAGTACTCAAGCCCGGCGACGCCGTCGCCTTCAAACGCGGATCGTCCTGCGTCGGGCAGGTACATGCGCAGTATTCCGGCACCGCAGCAGCCCCCATCACCTACGGATCCTACGGTGTGGGAGCCAACGCCCGCATTGAGGCGAACGGCAATGAGACGGCCTTCTGGGTGAAAGATTCCGAATACGTGACGGTGCAGGACCTTGAGCTCTCGGCCATGGGCGACGGCAAGAGCGCCCGCCGCGGCGTCTGGGTGCAGGCCACCAACACTGGCGACCGCCACGGCATCACCTTGCAGCGCCTGAACATTCACGATGTCCGCGGCCAGATGCCCTCCACCATGGGCGGGGCACTCCCCGCCGGCAAGTATTCCGGCGCATCCGGTGGAATTGTTGTGGAAGCCCTTGGCACCACAACGGCAACAGAGTTCCCGGATCTGCTCATCCAAAACAACACCATTGTTAACGTGGATCGCGAGGGCATCTACCTCTGGTCCAACTGGTGCATGCGCCCGGAATTGGTGGCGTTCTGGAGCGGCCAGCTGTGCACCGCTCCCTGGCACCCCATCACCGGTTCCGTGATCCGCAACAACGTCCTTCGCAGCATTGGTGGCGACGGCATTGCACCCATGACGGCCCAGGACACGTTGGTGGAGTACAACACCCTTGAAGGCTTCCACCTGCGCTCGGGCGGTTACAACGCCGGAATGTGGTCGGCCAACAGTGTTGACGTCACCTTCCAGCACAACGACACCAGCCGAGGCCACAGCCAATTGGATGGCATGTCCTACGATGTGGACCACTCAAGCCAGGGCATGCTGTTCCAGTACAACCGCTCGCATGACAATGAAGGCGGATTCTTCCTCATCTGTCCCTACGGCAACAACATGCCTGGGGAGGCCAAGGACTTCACCATTCGCTACAACCTCTCGGTGAATGACCACTACACGTCATTCTGGGTGTGCAATTCCGGCGCCAAGAACGGCCAGATCTACAACAACACCATCTTCATTCCGCAAACCACCATTGCTGGCGTCACGAACCATGGCGCTGTCAAGACCATCGGCAATGCTGCACCGGGATCCATCGTCCTGAACTTCACCAACAACATCTTCACCCGGCAAAACACCTCGGTGCCGGTTTACTGGGCAAGTTCCAGTCAGGCAACCATCACCGGATCGAACAACCTCTTCAACAATGTGACCCCGCTGCCCGGCGCCACCAGCTCACTCCTGACGGCACCACAGTTGTCATTGCTGTCCGATGCTCCGGCCAATGCTTCGGTATTCAAGCCGAACACCAACTCGCCCGTTTTGGGTGCAGGCAAGGTCATTCCGGGCGCCCCGGAACGCGATTTCTTCGGAAACAAGATCACGGGCAACCCCTCCGTGGGCTTCTCGCAGCTGGCCATCGGCCAGGTGGATCCCACCACGCCGGCAACAACGGCACCAGCCACGACAGCCCCGGCCACCACGGCGCCAGCCACGACAGCCCCCGCCACCACCGCGCCAGCTACGACTACCCCGGCAACCACGGTTCCGCCAACAACGGCACCCGCGACGACTACCCCGGCCACAACAGCACCGGCCACAACAGCACCGGCCACCACAACGGCACCGGAACCCAGTAACTCGCCGGTGGCATCGCCGTCGAGCACGCCTACAAGCTCCGCGGCGGGCACCCTGAGCACCGCAACTTTGGCACCGGGCGGGGAACTGACCATCACGGGCCGGAATTTCAAGCCCGGAACCAGCGCATCGTTCACGTTGCACTCCGAACCCATCCTCCTGGGCGCTGCAAAAGTTGCTGACGACGGCACCGTTACGCTGCGCACCACACTGCCAGCCAACGTCCCGGCTGGCAGCCACACCGTGGTCATTGCCGGCACCAGCGCCGAGGGCAGGTCGGTGCAAGTCAGCCTTGCATTGACCGTCGCGGGCGGCTCGCAGCCGGGCGTCACCACTGCTGCCGGTACAAGCACTACCGCAGCAGCGGCTGGCGGCCTGGCCAGCACCGGCGTCAGCGGTACGTTGATCGGCGGCTTTGCACTGCTGCTGGTCATCGGCGGCGGGGTGCTGTTCGCAGCCACCCGCCGACGCTCAGCGAACCACTAGTCAGCTAGGAAAGTACAAGGGTGGGTGCCGGATTTTCTCCGGCACCCACCCTTTTGTTTTGCCGTGCACTCCTGTCTGTTTCAGGCCCGGGCCAGGATCACTGCCAGATCGGACGACGCCGGGAGGTTGCCGTAGTTGAAGGCGCGGTCGGGTCCCAGCCGGGAGACGATGAACGCGTCGGACACCGCGGCCGGGGCAAATCGGAGCAGCAGCGAGGCCTGCAGGGCGAGAGCAAGCTTCTCCACAATGTTCCGGGCCTGGCCCGCAAAATCTGCCGGCGCGGACCGGATGGGGGCCAGCTGTTCCTTGAGTTGGGCGGAAAAGTCGTCAAAGACCCTGTGGACGCCCGAGGCCAGGCGCAGCTCGGCGAAGAAGGCATCCACCGACTCGGGCTCGGTGGACATGGCCCGCAAAACATCCAAGGCGATCACGTTTCCGGTTCCTTCCCAGATGGCCATAACCGGTTGCTCCCGGTACCGCATGGCGAGCGGGAAATCCTCCGTATAACCGTTACCGCCCAAACATTCCATGGCCTCGTAGGCGTGGTTGGGTCCGCGCTTGCACACCCAGTATTTGGTGACGGCCGTGGCCAAGCGCCGGAACGCCTGTTCCTGCGGCGATGCATCGTTGTCGAAGGCCCGTGCCAGGCGCATGCTCACGGCGGTGGCCGCCTCAGATTCAAGGGCCAGGTCCGCCACCACATTGCTCATGGCGGGTTGGTCGATGAGCCGGGCGCCAAATGCCCTGCGGTGGCGGGCATGCCACACGGCCTCGGCCACAGATTGGCGCATCCCGGCGGCGGTGCCCAGAATGCAGTCCAACCGGGTTTGGCCCACCATGCCCATGATGGCCCGCACCCCACGCCCGGGATCGCCAATCCGCCACCCGAGGGTGTTGGCGAACTCCACCTCGGAGGAGGCATTGGACTTGTTGCCCAGCTTGTCCTTGAGCCGTTGGATCATGAAGGTGTTCAGTGCGCCGTCGTTCAATACACGCGGCACCAGAAAGCAGCCCAATCCGGCGTCTTCCTGGGCCAGGACCAGGAATGCATCCGACATGGGTGCTGAGCAAAACCACTTGTGGCCCGTGAGCAGGAACCGTTCGCCATCCGGGACGGCGCGGGTGGTGTTGGCGCGGACGTCCGATCCTCCTTGTTTCTCGGTCATGGCCATGCCGAACAAGGCACCCGCCTTGCCGGCCTTGAGCTCGGGGTCATACTGCCCTGAATAGAGCCGGGGCAGCCACTCCCCCGCCAGTTCCGGAGCCTGGCGCAGGGATTCCACCGCCGCGTGGCTCATGGAAATGGGGCAGGCGTGGCCGGGTTCCACCTGAGCAAACAGCATAAATTGTGCCGCTCGCAGGGCGTTGGCGCCCGCACCGGGGTTGGCCCAGGCCGACGTATGGGCACCGGCGGCAACAGCCTGGGACATGATGCGGTGATAGGACGGGTGGTATTCCACTTGGTCGATCCGCTGACCATATTTACTGTGCGTGTGCAGGGTGGGCGGGCAATTGTGCGCCAGCCGCGCGTCGTCCTGAAACTGCGTTGAGCCGACGACGGCGCCAGTCGCCTGAAGTTCTTGCGCCGCACCCGCTTCCCCTATGGAGTGCACGTACTCGCTCAGCGGGATGTTCGTCTCAAATTCGTTGACGTCCACCCGCGGTGGCGGCTGGTTCACCACGTGGTGCGTTGGGTAACGGCTGGGGACGGTTCCGGCATCGGTGGCGGTCATGGGTACAGGCTACGCTGCGGGTCAAGGCCGCGGCCGTCCAAGTCCCCGGCACATCGCCGAATCAGACCCTACGCCACTGGGCCAGGATCGCTTCCGTTGCCGGGTCGGGCATGCCACCATAAAACCGCTCGAGGACTTCGCCGAAGACGGGCTCCTCCGGCGCCGCTGCTGCAAACAAGGCCATGGACGACTGCAGCTTCTTCGCATCCATACCTCCCAGGATCTCCACCGCGCTGAGCCCCGGCACATTGAGCACCAACTGCGCACATTCGCGGAGCCGGGTACCGAGCACGGGATGGGCCGCGTAGCTGACGGCTTCGGCCAGGGAGGAGATGGCGTACAGCTTGGCATAGTCGCTGGAACCCAGCCCGGCGACCTGAGGGAACACAAACCACATCCAGTGGCTTGTCTTGCGCCCGGCAGCCAACTCAGCCTTGACGTCGTCGTAAACGCGGGACTGCGCCGCAACAAATCGATCCAGGTCATAATCCATACAATTCCTCCTCATATAACCCTTGCTCGGCACTCACAGCATTGCCGCGCAGGCCCTGTCCAGGAACTCGGCAACCTCGCGGGGGTGTGAAATGACCGGGGCATGGCCGGATGCGATCTCAGAAACAGTGGCACCCATGCGGGCAGCCATTTCGCGCTGCAAAACCGGCGGCACCGCATGATCCTCGGTGGCCACCAAGTAGTGAACGGGCAGGTCCTGCCACGCCGGCGGCCCCACCTTTGTCCCGTCCACGCCTATTCGGACCATCCGCTGCGTGGCCGCAGCAATCGCCACAGCCTCTGCCGGAATGTCGGTGCCCATCACATCAGCAAAATGCTCCCTGGCTATATAGGTATGGCCGTCCGCCACCACCACATACTTGGGGATCAGGCTGCCGGGGTACTTCCGGGACAGCTCACTGACGGATTCGCCCTCAGCCGGGGCAAAGGCCGCAATATAAGCCAGCGCTTTCACGGAGTCAGTTCCGCGGGCCGCTTCGCCAACCACCGCGCCGCCGTAGGACCAGCCGACCAAAAGGACTGGGCCGGAAACTGTGGCGAGGGTTCGGCGCACCGAGGCAAGGTCGTCGCCAAAGGACTCCAAGCTCAACTGCGCCGCCACTGGATGGTGTCCCATGGCCCGCAACTCCGTGATGACCTTGGCCCAGCTTGTGCCGTCGGACCAGAGCCCGTGCACCAAAACAATTGTCGCCACGTTAGTCCCCTAGACTTTTCGCCCAATATACCAAGCACGACGTCGGTCCGGCCCACCTGAAGTGCGACAGCGTCCGTGGGCGCTATTTCGCCGGTGCAGCCTTGACGTGCATGCGTTCGCCCTGCGGCCCGAACAGCGTCAGGAATTCAACGCTGTCCGTTGATGCGCGGCCAAACCAGTGCGGGGTGCGGGTATCGAACTCCGCAGCTTCACCTTGTTTGAGCACGAAGTCGCGCTCCCCCAGCACCACCCGCAGCTGGCCGCGGAGCACGTACATCCACTCGTACCCCTCATGAACTTTGGGCTCAGGCTGCGGCAGCGACGTCCCGCCGGGCAGCAAGTGCTTGAACGCCTGCAGCCCGCCGGCGCCCCTGGTCAGCGGCACAATGGTTTGCCCGTTGCGTTTCATGGGCCGCAGGTGAATGCGCGGATCCCCCGTGGCAGGCGCGCCCACCAGCTCATCCAGCGGAACAGCGTAGGCCCGCGCCAACGGCAGCAGCAATTCAAGGTTGGGCCGACGTAATCCTGATTCCAACCTCGACAATGTGCTCACCGAGATCCCCGTGGCGTCAGCAAGGTCCGCCAATGTTCTGTTCCTCTGCAGCCGCAGCGCCTTGAGTCGTTGCCCAACTCCGGACAGTACTTCCTCAGTTTCTTCGCTCATGGACTGAGTTTGCCACTTCGGCAACAAAGATTGCCACTCCGTATCGATTCCGCGCAGGATTGAGGGACAACGAAATCCAGCAAAAGGCGGACACCATGCAAGACGTAATTATTATTGGCGGCGGCGCAGCCGGACTCAGCGCGGCACTCCTGCTGGGCCGCTCACGCCGTTCGGTGACAGTGATCGACTGCGGCCAGCCCCGCAATGCCCCCGCGGCGGGCGTGCATGGTTTTCTCACGCGCGACGGCGTTGCTCCCCTCGAGCTGACCCGGCTGGGACGCGCCGACCTGGCACCCTACGATGTGCGCGTTGAGGACGGCACGGTTGTCAGTGCCGATCGGACGGATGCTGGCTACCGCGTTTCCCTAGAGAGCGGCGCAAGCTTTGAGGCCAAGCGTGTTCTGGTCACCACGGGACTGGTGGATGAGCTTCCGGACATTGCCGGGCTGAGCGAACGGTGGGGCAAGGACTTGGCGCACTGCCCCTACTGCCACGGTTGGGAAATTCAGGACCAAGCCATCGGTGTCATCGGGAACGGTACATTTGCTGCCCATCAGGCATTGTTGTTCCGCCAGTGGTCGGCCAACGTCACGCTGTTCCTGAACAACGCACCCCAGCCATCCGAAGCCGAACTTGAGCAGCTGGCTGCACGCGGGATTCCTGTGGTGACCGGCTCAGTGGCCCGGATTCACAGCACGGACGACGCCGTCAGCAGCGTTGAGTTGGCCGACGGCAGCCAGCACCCGGTCCAGGCCCTGACTGTGCAATCGCGGGTGGTGGCGCGGGCTGGGTTCCTGGCGGGGCTTGGACTGGTGCCCACCGCCAACCCGTTCGGCGAGACCATTGAGTCCGATGAAATGGGGCTGACGGCCATTCCCGGCGTATGGGCGGCCGGCAATGTCACGGACATGAAGGCCACCGTTTTGGCTGCGGCCCAGGGCGGCGCCAATGTCGCCGTGGCCATCAACATGGACATGATGGCGGAGGAATTGGCCGCAGCCGTGGCGGCACACACAGCCTAAGCGTCAACTGAACCATAAAATTTGGCCCGGGCAGATAGCCCGGGCCAAATAAGTTTAGTGTGTGCGGTTGTTGGTTCGGCGTCTGGCGGACAACAAAACCATTCCAAGTGCCAGCAGGACCAGACTTCCTCCTGCAACCATCAACGGCGAATTGGCGCCCGTGGTGGCAAGCGGCGCAGCGGCCGCGGTGGCAGTCGTTGAGGGTGCCGCGGACGTAGTTGAGGGAATCGTTGTTGATGGCAGTGTCGGGTCCACTGTGGGTTCCACTGTGGGCGCCGTGACAGTTAACCTTGCAGGGAGGCTGCTCACAACGGCCCCGTCAGCACTATTGGTATAGGTGGCCCGGTACAAGGTGCCTGTCCGTTCCACGCCCGCGTCAGCAATGGAGAGCACGGCGGTGGTGGCTCCCGGAACTACCACCCAGGTGTCTCCATCGTCAGTGCTTGACTCCCACACAACACTGTTTGTGCCGACGGCAGATGTTGCCGTGGAAGAGAAGCTGGTATCAGCGCCAGCTGCTATGGACTTGTCCTGCGGAGCCGTCACCACCAGCCCGGAGGGCAAGGACTGCTGCTGAATCGTTCCGGCGAAGCTGAACTGTTTGCCTGCGATGCCAACGTTGACGGCCCATGTCAGCTCGTTGCTGCCAGCCTGGGGAAATCTCCACGCCCCGGTCTGTGCGTTGACCTGGGCCGTGGTGGAGACAGGGATGATGGTGGTGCCATCAGTGCTCTTAATCGGCGATTCCTGGTTTGCGCCCACATAAATGGCGGGCAGAACGGCCATCTGGTCCACTATGTCCAGCGTTTCAAGGTTGCTCAGACTCGCCAAGGGGGCCACGTTTGCCACATGGTTTCCGGACAAGAAGAGACCTTCCAAATTGGTTAGTCCGGATAACGGAGAAATGTCAGTGATCGAATTCTCAGACAGCAGCAGGTCTTCCACGTTGGCAAGACCCGCCAAGCCGGAAATGTCCGTGACCTTGTTATTGGACAGGCGCAGAAAGGTGAGATTGGCCAAGCCGCTCAGATCCGAGACATCCGCAACGTCATTTTCGTAGAGGTCAACATGCTTGAGGCTCGTCAGGAGCTTCAAAGGTTCCACGGAAACAACATTGTTCCCAAACAGTCCCAAGTCCGCCAGATTGGGCATGCCTGCCACAGCAGCAATGTCCACGACGTTGTTGTAATTCAGGCCCAGAGTCTGGAGTTTGCCAAGACCTGCCAGCGCAGAAATGTTGACAATGTCGTTTTCTGACAGCTGCAGGACGGTAAGCTCCGTCAACCCAGCCAAGGCAGATAGGTCCTGAAAATTGTTGCCGCGGAGATCAACTTCGTTCACTGAGGTGAATGCTTCAAGCCCTGTGAGCAACGTGATGCCGCGGGTAGCACAACTGAGTACACCGGTGAAGGATCCCGCTTGTGTTTCAGTGATGACTGCATCGGGGGCCTGTCCCAAGGCGACGTTCATGCAGCTTCTAAGATTGCTGTCCGGAACAGCCACATCGCCGGGCGCTGCCTGAGCCGGCAACATGCCAACCAATGCAATCGCGGTGACCGCCGATCCCCCGAGAATCGTCTGCCAAAGTTTCTTCAAAGTATTTTCCCCCATTGTGAATCGCCTTGGCATTTGAGACCTAGCAAATTGATGCCAAAACGTTAAGCATCCCAGTGCTCACATAAACGTATTGTTCGTCTTTGATTATGCCTCAACTGCCACTAACCAAAAGGACATAGAAATGCCCCGCTTTCACTGCCCATAGGAAAGTGATAGCGGGGCATCGAGCCGGTCAAACTAGGGGCGCATGTCACCGGTTTCGATGTAGCGCTGGTGCCAGGAAAGCGCCTCACCCAACAGGTGCGGTGTGTGCTTGCCGTAGGAGTCACGGGAAGCGCGCGCGAAGTAGTCCTCCAGCATGGGCTTGTAGTCAGGGTGCGCACACTTCTCAACGATGACGCGGGCGCGCTGCTTCGGGGCCAAACCGCGCAAGTCAGCCAGACCCTGCTCGGTAATGAGGATCATGGTGTCGTGCTCGGTGTGGTCAACGTGGCTGGCCATCGGTACGATGCCGGAGATCTTGCCGCCCTTGGCAGTGGACGGGGACATGAATACGGACAGGAAGCCGTTGCGGGCAAAGTCGCCGGAGCCGCCGATGCCGTTCATGACGTGTGAGCCAACCACGTGGGTGGAGTTCACGTTGCCGTAAATGTCGGCTTCGATCATGCCGTTGAGGGCAATGCAGCCCAGGCGGCGGATCAGCTCGGGGTGGTTGGAGATTTCCTGGGTGCGGAAAACGATACGCTCGCGGTAGAAGTCAACGTTGCGGTTGAATTCCTCAATGCCAGCCTCGGACAGCGAGAAGGAAGTAGCAGAGGCGAAAGCCAGCGTGCCGTCCTTGATCAGTTCCAGCATGCCGTCCTGGATGACCTCGGTGTAAGCCTTCAAGCCGCGGTAACCGCCACGGGACAGACCGGCCAGCACAGCATTGGCAATGTTGCCCACGCCGGACTGCAGCGGCAGCAACTTGTTGGTCATGCGACCCTTGGCGATTTCGCCGTCGAGGAAGTCCAGCAGGTGTGAGGCGATCTGGTTGGAGGCCTCATCCGGGGCAGCGAAAGCGGAGAGTCGGTCCGGTGCATCCGTCTCAACAACGGCAATGATCTTGTCCGTGTCAACGTGCAGGTACGGAACACCGATGCGGTCTTCAGGATCAACCAGCAAAATGGGCTTGCGGTGCGGCGGCAGTGCGGTGCCGTAGTAAATGTCGTGCATGCCTTCCATGGCAGCCGACTGCTGGCTGTTGACCTCAATGATTACGGCGTCGGCCATGTCCAGCCAGGTCTTGTTGTTACCCACGGACGACGACGGAATCAGTGTGCCGTCCTCACGGATGCCCACCACTTCGATGATGGCAATGTTGATGTCGCCGTAGAAGCCGAACCAGGTGTGCTGGGCCACGTGGCTCAGGTGGATGTCCATGTAGTCGAGTTCGCCGTCGTTGATCCGCTTGCGCAGCGCCGGGTCGGACATGTACGGCAGGCGCAGTTCCATGCCGCCCACCTTGGCGAGAACGCCGTCGAGCTCGGGGGCGGTGGACGCACCGGTGAGAACCTTGATCTTGAACGATTCGCCCTTGGCGTGCACTTCCTCCATCTGGACGGCGAGTGCCTGCGGGACAGCCTTGGGGTAGCCGGCGCCTGTGAAGCCGCTCATGGCTACTGTCATGCCGGGCTTAATCAGCGCTGCTGCCGCCTCGGCTGACATACGCTTCTCCAACAACCCGGCATGGCGGATACGATCGTGCACAGTGGTCCTCTTTCAAAATTTTCCCGGGACATCTTTCAATGTCACCCAGACCACTATAGACGGTGACGCAGAATACACCCAGCCGGGTCTTCCGTCCAGAGTTTTCAGCCAAATGAAGGACGACGGCGGCTCTGGGCTTGGGCGCACAGCGGCATGTTCGGGCTCGTGGGGCTTGCGCAACGAACTGAAGATCTGCGGCCATTGCTGATAGAACTAAGGCATGACTGATGCATCCAGCCGCTCAAGTGCCCATGGCGAAGAACTGCTCCCACCGCGTTCGCAGCTGGTGGGCACCCTGGCGTCGCTGGGTGGCTGGGTGGTTGTCATTGTTCCCATGATCGTGATGGCGCTGATAATTTTCTCGGCCGTCACCAACCCCGACGGCGGCATGGCAACCGTGGGCAAGGTTGCACTCATTTTCCTGGGTGCAGCGTTGCTGTTTTGCATGATCGCAGCTCCGCATCTTTTGGGCCAGGCCGTCATTCACCGCGAACGGGCCATGTGGCGCGCCGCTGCCATCACGGGAATTCCCACCGCGGCAGTGGTTTTGTACGTCGTTTTCCGCTGGCTCAGCAATCTGGGCTGACAATGCTTCATATGCACCGCACTGCGTGAAAGCCCTTAGGCTTAGGCCCGGAACAGATATAATCCATTTGTTGGAATAATAATAACGAAGGCGGAGTTCCTATGTCCCAACAGATGTATGAACCTCATGACCAGCACAAGCCCAATTCTGGCGCACGGGCGTCTTCAGTGACTCGGGTCAAGCCCCGAAATGCCGTATGGGCCGCGCTCATGGCAGTCGTTGGGTATGGTCTTTTTGCGGTGCCAATGATCGTGCTGGTCTTTCTCGCCATGTTCAACTCCGCCAGCGGCCCCGGTTTGGGCGGCGGTCACGAGGGCGCTGGTTTCTTTGTATTCCTCTGCGTTGCAGGAATCTTGTGTATGGTCGCCAGCCCTGCCCTGATGGCCTTTGCGTTCACCTTCCGCAACCGGAGCTTGTGGATAGCAGCCATCTGCACGGCGGCACCCGCACTGGTGGTGGCCGTCATGATCTACGTTAACCTTCCGGTGTAGCGAACTGACAGTCTTGCTCCAGCCACACGTGCTAGAAACTTAAGCATGCCCCGTCCCCACAGTGAGATCCCGTCCCAACGCCTGGCAGTATCGCGTTCGCAGGTGCCCGCCCCGGAAGCCTCACCACACCGTTCCGTGTGGTGGGCCGTTGCCATCACGCTGGTGGGTTGGGTGCTGCTGGCCTACCCGATGGTGTTGCTGGCGCTGCTGTCATTTGTAATCATGACGGGCACGCTGGACAGCACTACAACGGCTGCCAGCGTGGCCCTGGGAATTCTGGGATTCGTGGCCACGCTGAGTATGCTGGCGTTCCCGCTGTTGCTGGGGCTCGCCGTGAAAACTCGACGCCGGCCCTACTGGATTGCTGCCCTTCTCACCGGGGTGCTGGCCATAGCTGCCTGCGTCTACCTCACCGTGGAGTGGCTGATCCCGCTCGGCTGACGCCCGGCAGCGCGACTAGGCTTCGGCGTCGAACTCTATGAAATCCACGGCCTCAGGATCCAGGCGCCGCCGCATGACGTCGATGGCCTCCGGGTTCTGGTCCACCAGCACAAACTTGCGCTCCAGCTCCAGCGCCGCAGCTCCCGTGGTGCCGCTGCCGCCGAAGAAGTCCAGGACCCAGTCGCCCTTCTCCGTGCTGGCGGAGATGATGCGGCGCAGGATGCCCACGGGCTTTTGCGTGGGGTAGCCGGTCTTTTCCCGGCCGTTGGGCGAGACGATGGTGTGCCACCAGGTGTCCGTGGGCAGCTTGCCCAGTGCAACTTTTTCGGGGGTGACCAGGCCGGGCGCCATGTAGGGCTCGCGGTCCACTTCTTCGCTGTTGAAGTAGTACGTCTTGGGGTTTTTGACGTAGACAAGGATGTTGTCGTGCTTGGCGGGCCACTTCTTTTTGGCCCGGGCGCCGTAGTCGTAGGCCCAGATGATCTCGTTGAGGAAGCATTCGCGGCCAAACAGGGCATCCAGCAGGACCTTGGCGTAGTGGACCTCGCGGTAGTCCAGGTGCAGGTAGAGGGTGCCGTCATCGGCCAGGAGGCGCCACGCTTCTTCGAGCCGGGGTTCCAGGAACTCCCAATAGTCCCCGAAGGAATCGTTGTAGCTGAACGCCAGGCCTTTGATGGTGTCGTAGCTGCGGCCCTGGAAGCCCAGGCGCGACCCCGTTTCGCTGCGCACATTCTTCATGGTTTGGCGGGTCTGTATCCGGCCGGTGTTGAACGGCGGATCAATGTAGATGAGCCGGAAACTTTCATCCGGCAATGTTGCCAGGACGCTGAGATTGTCCCCTTTTACAACCAGGTTTTTCCCTGTTGCCTGCCAGGTTGTTGCCGAGGCAGGGTCCTGGGGGGAATCGCTCGCGTCCAATGTCATGCATCAAGGCTAGCTGTGCGGTTGAGCCTGCCGAAACCGGCGCGGCTCAACCGCCTGCTTTTGGGCCTTTTCTGCTTAGACTTCGCTACGCAGCACGTCTTTTGTGGTGTGGTCGTAGTGGAACGTCACAGGGCCGCCGGCATGCGCGAACTCATGGTTGGCGCCGTCGTTCACGCCGAACGCACCGTAGTTTTCATCCCACGAGCCATTCACCACTGCCTTATAGCTGTACTGCCCGGCCGGCAGGTCCGCGGTAAGCTTCCAGGTGCCCTGCTTGGCATCCAGGCTCATCTGCACGTTGTTGTGGCTGGGATCCCAGTTCTCCACGGCACCCAGGGTGGTGCCAAAGTCGCCAGCCAGCGCCACCGAGGCGGGCTGTTCCTTATGCTCTACGCCGGATTCCTGGCTTGCCTGGTTATCGGCTTCATTTGCTGGGGTTGCCTTCGCGGACGCCTTCTTCGCGGCAGGCTTTTTAGCTGCAGCTTTTTTGGCGGGGGCCTTCGCTGCTTGCTTTGCGGTGGGCGGTTCCGGCAGTGCGGTCCCAGCAGGAGCCTGGGCTCCGCTGGAAAGTGCTTCTGCGAGAGTTTCAACAGTGGTGAAAACTACTGTTGCCTTCAACCCTTCTTCGGTGATCTCCCAGCCGCTGCGGCCCTTGGTCATCCAGCCGGCCCTGACCAGATCGGCGGTGGCCTTGGTGAGGTTCTTGTGGCCACGGGGAATGCCGCCACTGAGGATCTCGGCTTCTTCCTTGGTAAACGGGACGCGGGCCACCGCCTCAGCGAGGACCACTCCCCCGTTGGGCTTCTCATCAAGCCACGATCCGGCGGCCATGATGTCAAGAACTTCTTTGAGTCGGCGGTTGGTGTTGTCTCGAATGCTCAATGCAGGTCTCCTCTTGAAGCGGGGGTACCTTCCAACTTTGACATGCAGCTTGGTTACTGCGCAGTAGATGACGCGACGATTCACTCCGCAGCAAACCGACCCCCTGCACCTTGGCAGACTACGGTCGCCGCACAGCGACCAATTCTAGCGCCTCAGAATTCCCTAGCGATGATTGCGGCCAACTCAAGAGCGAACTGGCGATCCAGTTGAATAACCTGACTAACCTTAGGTTCTGATTTTCTTGAATCAGAGCCATAGGTGGCAAGGTGCAACAAACGCGTTCCATCGTGCGAATCCACAAACTGATAGGTGGCATCCACTTCGGTCTGATGTTCGCGGACACTCGATACCCCCAATTTCAAGCTTCGAATCACAGCCATCTCGCCAACTCCTAAAATAGATAGATCAAGAAAATCAAAACCGCTTCATACCAGTTCACAACTAATCGAAGACTATAAATGAAGCAGCCGATCCAACTGCTCTGTCGTCAAATCAAAACCAAACTCAATAAGACAGGTGGACATATCGACAGAATATCGAACATTCGATATTGAGTCAATATCCGAAATATCCAAAGAAGGTACGTATTCGCTCCTTACGCAACGCATGCCAAACTGATCACGCAACACGAATTTGTACTCATCCAAGTACTCGATTGACCTTCCCAGAGTTTCACCAACTCGAGCGATAAGTTCCCGGCGATCAGAAAACTCCAAGCCAGATAAAATAGCGTCAATCAAATCGCTCAACGACTCACCCGCATTAGAAGAAATAACACCAATTGAGACAATGACAGAGCCATCTCTGTCAACTGTTAATTGCTTGTGACTGAAATCATGAATATCCTTCGAGCTTTCAGTGGTCTTGACTTCGAATTTCAACTCATCTGTGACAAAATCAAAAAGGCTGCGTTGATCTGAACGCCATGCGCTAAACAACTTCTGTGGATGCGACGACTGCGCTATGACGCGCAACTCTCCCCACAGACCTAAGACGACTTCTCGAGTCGCATAATCACGACGACTCAATAGCCTAACGTAGTCAAGCAGAATCTGGTCAACTTCAGACTGGGCGGGCTCATCGGACAAGGTAGAAACTAACCCCGCCACTACGGAGCAAAAAACGCCTAATAAACCCGGCTGTCGCCAGGATAGACTCAGCGAGCAAAAGTAGCCACTAATAATCTGGCCATCAACACTCACATTATATTTTCGGCTCCCCATTGTGGAAATCGCGCCTTCAATTCGATTAAGGTTCGAACCTTCAACATTGTCGCAAGCGATGAGAATTACAGAATCCCCGCTGGAATCTCGACAAGCAATCGTGCTCGCATCGTCAAATACTGCCAGTCCACTCAACTCACCAAATGAGATAGAACTCCCATCAATCGAATCAAACAATGATCTCAAATCAAGGCCATCTAAATGCTTCACAGCGACTCCACGATAAAATCACTTAATACAGAATCAGGAAGGTGGAAAGACAGCCAATAAACGGCGTTCGTACTGTCGCCAAAGTCTTTTATTAGTTGATTCCTGACTTGTATAGTCAATCGGTCCGAAGCGAAGAACGTCCTGTCTCCAGAATAGTTCAGTTCTTCAATCGATGAGGCAGTTTGTGGATTTCGACCAATAAACATATTAGTCCGAACATTCTGTCCCGTCCGGCCCTTCTGACCCTTGGTATTCAAATTGTTCATCATAACAATATCAATGACGCCAGCGGATCCCATCAAGACATCTAATTGCATGCATAGCGCGGTAACTAGCGTTCTATCGATAATTTCGGACAAAGATAAATCAAGAAGAAGCGATCGGACGATTTCCGCGTCATGCACCGTTAAGTAGGTATTACGTATTTCGATTCGACGACGATCAACATAGACCTCACCATCATGCATAATTTCTCGCGGACCAAAATGCGCACTGGCCTTGTCGACAAAATCCAGTATTGTCGCATTATTTGAAGCAATATTGGACGGTGTATCCAAATATTTCAAGCTTATCCAACCTGCGTCCAACGATATTCTTGATACGGACTTTCGACCCACGATATTACTGCGCGTCAGACTCTTGAGTGACTTGCTCAAAAGAAATTTTCTCTTCCACTCCTTTAATGAACCATTCGGAACCTCCATCAAGTCATTCCGCAACTGAATTTCATCATCAACGTAGTCCGTGAAGGCGCGGATCGAATCCTTAAGCAGAAATATTCTGCAAAGACCTGCGTATGCTTCCCTGTATCCAAAGAAGCGTGCCCGCTGCTGAATTGTGTCGGCGTTATCAGCTAGACGACGCGGCATATAGGTGACAGTTAGCCCTTCCACTGTAAACCCACGATCCAGCTTCATTCCACCCACAAGAATCCAATACGGGTGACTATCCCAGTCAATCTTCCTACCATCGGCCTTTGAGTTTACGACTCTGATTTGAATCTCACGACACACCTCCGGCATTACTTCCATAAGAACTCGGAATTCAGGAAGCCCATTGTGAGTTTCTTTCAGGGAGTTATAGGAAACAAGAAAATCATCCCGCAATTCATTTTCGTGTTGGTCCTGTAATAGCAGCGGCCAAACACTGAGCATGCCCTCTACCCAACGCCCATAAGTCCGGTGTGGATCGGTGTCCTGGGATGCCTGAATCATCATTGATCGATGCGCATCCTTGCTCAAAACAGTTGCTGCGACTCCTAACAAGAAAAACCGTAGGGCTTGAGCCAAGGAATCGGGTGCATCCAACGGCATGCTCTTAGGATCACATAAATCCGCAGACGGAAGCTCTATTACTAACTCTTTCAGCCGATCTCTAAAAAAATACTCACCGCCAGTATAAGCATCACCAGCCGAGATTACTTTCACGTATGAGGGATCCAATACGTCACCTACCGTCAGCAGTAGATTGGCTTGCGGTGTGGCCGTGTATTGCACATATGTATGACTTGCGATGGCATTCCGCAATTCGAGGATTGAATCGTATGTTGTACTCTTTTCAGTTTTACCAGTAAGGAGATTTTGCCTCGCCTTAGTATTGAGACTCGCCTGGTCACTTTCATCGTCAATAATGAGTGTAGGAACATTCTTCAAGACGGATCGCAGTTTTCCAAGCACTTCTGCTGTGTCAACTATTCGCTTATGATTCTTTATAACCGTAATTATTAAAGAAGGTTGTTTTAGAATAGAGTCACCATTGCGATGTCTTTTCCAGTTCTCAATCTTGGTCCGCAGCTCCGCCAAGTCATCACTGCATGGATGAGGAAAATGAGTCCAATTACGAAGGAATGAGTTTATGCCAAGATCATTGGCAAGTCGGGCTTCTGATTGGGCTTCCAGGTCTTTCGTGCTGCCCGCCAGCACTATTACAAGTCCATAGCCGTTATCACTCGCCAATGCCGATAAGGCAGTGAACGATAGCGTTTTTCCTGATTGAACGTTGCCAACTACAAGTACAGCATGGTTGGCCTCCTCAATTGAAGGGTCCACGCAATGGGCCAGAATATCCAAAGACTCATCCACCACGCGATTGAGCGATTCTCGATTCAATCCACCATTTGAAGAACTAATCTTGTCATTCACAAACAGATCAATAACGGGGCCTCGTTTTGGCGACCAGCCAGCGGCAGTGGGTGAATTTCCAGCGAGTGAAATTCTCATTTCAGGACCAGTCGGCATGCTATTCTCCTTGAATCGTGAAGGAACCCAAAAGTACAGTATTAAGCAATCTAACGAGAGCCTTAGGTCTGAGGTTTGCTTCCTGCCCTAGGGAAGCGGCTATACCAATCGCCGTCCCAATCGCCAGGACGATTTGATTTGAGTCGCCCGAAGGACTACTGAATCGTCTGACAAATGGATGTGCAAAGGATATTCTGACATGAAGTCGTCGCAGTAGCTCTCCGGACACCGGATCGACATCAGCGACTGCCGATCCAATATCGATCCACTCTGAGTTCAAATCATCCAACACTGCTTCGATTGAGACTCGCCAGATATCATCATTAGTTCGCACCTCAAAAGTGCTATTTACGGGTTGTAGATTAGAATTCAAAGCAACGGGCCTAGCATCAAGCATTGCCGAAAGGGCGCCAACATCGACCGGAGTTTCTCTCGTCGAATTAACCGTATGGGCAAGATTCTTTTCTACAACAGAGGCCACCAGCTTTGAATCGGATTCTATCTTCCTGCGTTCGTCGATATCGAGAAACTTGTGCCTATATTTCGCCGCTTGTTCCAGGATATTTTTATCGCGAGACCGGAGCTCATCACGAAGACTTGCTAGGAAACTATCTTCGTATCCCATCCAGTCGATAACATCTTTTGTGTGACTAACACCGAAACCTTCAAATTCAAATTCACCAAACAACCGCTGGTAGACATGGGTTGTTGACCTACCGAAAATTTCAACCGGCCGGTAGGTCTCATCATGGCTACCTTGTATTACCCTGCCACGCCTGAACAATGCAAATCCGGCCTCAGAGGTACTTCCCTTAGCTCGGATTCCCACAAATCCTCGAATCTTCTTACCTGGGCTGAGTTCGACCTCGATATCATCGATTCGCCAAATCAGGTCGGGACCATTCGGTTCATCGTGTTTTCTGGCAGTAAGTACTTCAACCTCTGGAAATGCAATCTTTTCGCCATTGAATTTCAAGGTCAAATCGCCCGAGCGCAAGAATTTCCTGTAGATACTCGCCAGGTGAGTTCTTATTTTTGTCAGCGTTCGACCTTGAGGGACATGATTTAACTTGCTTAGCTCTATTATCGTGTAATGCGCATGGGGACTAGCCGGAGCCAGCTGAATCGGTAGAATTGCCGTATTATTTTGAACAATAGAATCTAAATCAAAGGTAACTGACCTCAGAAGAGGGTCTCCAAGTGTTGAAGTCCGTACTCGCCACTCCTGCGCAAACCAGGACGACGCGCTCTTCATTCCCATACCAAATTCTGATAGTCCAGTCGTGTCTGGTGGGACTTCGGCTGCTTTGAACGCACGGGGAAAATCGGCGATGGAGATTCCGTAAGCATTGTCTTTGATCGATATGAATCCACCATCATGTGGTTCAATTACTATATCAATAGCAAGAGGTTCAATGTTCAAAGTCAAATTTTTCATGGCTAGATAGCTCGCAATGGAATTATCGACATACTCGGCTAGTGCGTACCAAGGCTTGTAGTTAAGATACTTGAGAACTCCAAGTATATTTACTTCAGGTCTTATGTCGATGGATGTGGCGTCATTGGCGACGTCCCCCAGCGTCTGAATCATGTGGTGACTCCTATTGCTGTTATTGTTCAGTTTAGATGTATCAGGCGTGATGCAATTTTTTCAACAACTTTTGAATTGACAGCGTTTCCGAGCGCTCGGTAGGCCACTGTGGGGGTACTCGGCAATTGTATTGATTCAAGGCTTTGCAATCTGGCGCACTCTAACGGCGTCATATATCGCTTTTCCCATCCAATGATCGGAACCTGAGTGTCGGTCATCGCAATCAGGCTTGGAGCTGTTCTCGTTCGTTTTAAGCGTACGCCGGATGCCCTAAATTGAATGACAAAATCCCAGATATTTTTTTCGTGACCCTTAACGTTCCATTCCAATTTCTGCATACTCGAGGGGAATTTTTGAATCTTGGGCAACCATGGGTCTATCCACTCTTTATTCTGGGCGTAGAAGTCCCGATTTTGCCTGATAAAATCTTTCTTCCACTTGGGGAATTGGTATTGAGGGCGCAGGGCGTGACTCGGCAGATGATTCCTCACGATTGCAGAGTCCATGCCGGCAAGTGGGTGGCCAAAACTGCCTAGGTATTCGCTTAGGCCTTCTCCGCCGAGTTCCTCGATGAGCGCGTGCGGGGTCTCATCTTCGAATGGATACGAGGCTCCAAATTCCATGGACCACAATGGAAATGACGGGAGGTCAGTTTCTTTGGGGCAGGCCTTCAGAAATTCCTGCCATGTTTCCAGACAATTGAGGACGTTAGGCGACAGACTACGAGTCTGTGTCGGGTTTTCGTCCAGCACATTACGAATGTCTGTAGGTTCGTTCGTGGGTTCTGGCCATGCAAAGTTATCAAGTCCGGCCAAAGATCCAACAAAGTATACTCGATCTCGTATTTGTGGGATGCCGAATTGATGGGGTGAAAGCTTTTGTATCTTTACAGTGTATTCAAGATCATTTTCTAGAATATCGAGAATCTTCTCTAGAGTCTTGCCGTCTTTATGCTTTATGATATTTGGCACATTCTCCAAGATAAACCATTTTGGTTTTTTCTCCTTGAGAATTGCCACGACTTTGAAGAATAGCTGACCTTGTTCTGTGTGTTCGAATCCAAGCTGCTCACCGGCCTTGGAGAATGGTTGGCAGGGAAAACCCGCCGCTAGGACGTCATGATCAGGAATGGTGATTGGGTCAATTTTGGATATGTCACCTTTTGGTTTTAGGCCATAGTTGGTCTCATACAGTTCACTGAGTTCTTTCACCCATTCGGCTGCAAATACCGCTTTCCCACCCATTCGAGCCAGAGCTGTGTGGAATCCCCCAAGACCAGCAAACAAATCGATAAATTTGAAAGTAGGTTGATCGGCGCTGATCGATTCTGTGGCATCAAAAGGCTCGCTGTCCACGTCGTGGGTCGTGTCCATTTGTCTATATCCACTTCTCGCTAAATATCAAAAGATATCCAATTTTCCAAATCCTATTCAATTATCTTATCTTGTCAGCCGACGTGTTGCGAATTTTGCACAATTCCCTTGGTCACACTCGGAGCGCAGGGTTGGCGCCATGCACGTCTCGATAAGTCCCAATCGTTTCAAGACCGTAGTTCGAATCACAGTTGCCATCCTCTCACCTGGGTCTGACATTTACCGGTGCTGGGGTCGTGTCATGCTCGGACGCTGGTTCCCGCTTAGATATCTGATTGTTCGACACCCGGTAGCGTCTAGTGACTTGCCCATCCAAGTTGTTCACGGTGAAACGTGTCAGACAGGGCAATGCTCAGTGTTCAGAGACGGTCCTGCCGTCAGTTGATGCAAGCAGAGAGGCGATGCAGCAGTGCGGGCGGTTGGATCGACGCTCGCTCCGACGCTCGAAAGAATGCTTGTCTCGTAACCCGGTCACCACGCCTATTGGATGCGAGCTTGGCATGCCCGTTTCTATCCGGCGGGAGGCTTGATCGACAACTCGAACTTTGGCTCCAGCCATTTCAACTACGCGATTGTCGACCTAGACAGACACATTGCTGGCAGCGCCTAGCCATTCGGACCAATCCCCCAAAAGCTGTATACATCGGATGTTAGTGATGGAAAACTACCCTAAAAGCGCACGGGAAATCGATTTCCTGCACAATAGGCGCTACAAACACCAGACCAGTGCAGCTCAGGAGTTTACATGTCGTTCGCATCACCCAGCCGTCGCAGCTTCCTCAAACTAGGCGGGGCACTGGCGCTCACGCCCCTGGCCACGCAGCTGATCGCCCGCGGCGCCTCGGCCGCACCCGCCCAGCAGACCACGATCCTGGCACCGCACCCGGCACTGTCCACCCACGCACTCTGGTACCAGCAGCCCGCCACGGTCTGGGAGTCAGGGGCACTTCCCGTGGGCAACGGCCGCCTCGGCGCCATGTTCTACGGCGAACCCACCCGCGACCGGATCCAGTTCAACGAAGAAAGCCTCTGGGGCGGCGTCAACAACTACGACAACGCCCTGGCCGGCCAGCCGGACGGCGCCTACGACACAAGCGTCACGGGCTTTGGCTCCTACCGTAATTTCGGCAACGTGGTCGTCACCCTCGGCGAACAGGCCGCCCCGCCCGTGGTCACCGCGCCGGGCGGTCCCTACAAGATCTGGGGCGCCGAGGACGTGGACGCCTCCGTCGACAACAACACCGGCACCAAGTGGTGCATCGACGGCCCGTCTTCCACCGTGACCTGGCAGATGAAGCTCTCCAGCGCCGTCGTGGTTTCCCGGTACACCATCACCAGCGCCAACGACGTCCCCGCCCGCGACCCCCAGAAATGGACCTTCTCCGGTTCCCAGGACGGAACCACCTGGACAGCCCTGGACAGCCGCGAGCAGGGCCCGTTCGAGAACCGGAAACAGGCCAAGGAATTCACGGCCGCCAACACCACCGCGTACCACTTCTACAAGTTCGATTTCTCCCCCAAGGCCGGTGTCAGCCACTTCCAGGTCTCCGAGATCTCCCTGGGAGGCGTCAGCATGGGGGCACAGTCAGCCCTCTACGTCTCCTCCCCCACCGGCCATTCCGACGGCGACGGCACCGGAAGCGACATCCTGCGCACCCTTGACGGCTCCGCCGCAACTGCCTGGGTGGCAGCCAAGCCGGGATCCGGCGTCGTATGGCAGGCCGATCTGGGCAAGGCCGTGGCACTGACCTCCTACGCACTGACCTCGGCCGCGGACAACGCCGGCGAAGACCCCACCGCCTGGGTGTTGGAAGGCTCCACAGACCGACGCAGCTGGACGGCCCTGGACAGCCGCTCGCCCGGCGCACCTTTTGCCGCGCGCGGCCAAACCGCCAGCTTCGCCCTGACCGGCAAGGCCTACAGCTCCTACCGACTCACCCTGCGCGGCACCGCCCCACACCTGCGCATCGCGGAAGTGGTCCTGCTGGGCAACGGTTTCGATTCCCGGGCCACCTCGGCCGTGGCCGACTATAGGCGCGCACTGGACCCCTCGATCGGCCTCCACCTGACCCAGTTTGGCACCAACGGCAACCGCGTGCTTCGTGAAGGTTTCGCCAGCAAGCTCGCCGACGTGATCGTGCTCCGCTACGAAACTGAGCGCCCCGGCGGGCTCAGCGGCACTGTGGGCATCACCTCCGGACAGGCCGGTGTCACCACCACCACCGACCCCGCCACGAAGTCGGTGCGCTTCTCCGGCGAAATGGCCAACAAGCTCAAGCACGCGGCAACCCTGAGCATCGTCGACACGGACGGCGAGGTCACCGGCGAGGGAGCCACCCTGCGCGTCGCCGGCGCCTCGTTCATGACGGTCATCCTCGATGCGCGCACCAACTACAAGATGGACGCCGCGGCCGGCTGGCGCAGCACCGACCCCGAGCCCCGCATCACCGCCGCGATTGCCGCCGCGGGCCGCCGCAGCTACAAGGAATTGCGGGACGAACACCAGGGCGAGCTGTCCGCGCTCATGCAGCGCGTGTCTGTCGATTGGGGAACGACGCCGGATGCGGTCGCCAAGGTGCCCACCGACCTCCGGCTCGCGGCCTACGGCGCGGGCCAGGACGACCCGAGCCTGGAGCAGACCTTGTTTGCCTACGGCCGCTACCTGCTGCTCGGCTCCTCACGACAGGGCGGGCTGCCCGCCAACCTGCAGGGCGTGTGGAACGAGAGCAACACTCCCCCGTGGGCCTCCGACTACCACACCAACATCAATGTCCAGATGAACTACTGGGGCGCGGAAACCACCAACCTGTCCGAAAGCCACCTGCCTCTGGTGGAATATGTGAAGCAGGTGGCCGTGCCCAGCCGCGTGGCCACCCGCAACGCCTTCGGCGCCGAGACCCGCGGCTGGACGGCGCGTACCAGCCAGAGCATCTTCGGCGGCAACTCCTGGGAATGGAACGTGGTCTCCAGTGCCTGGTATGCCCAGCACATCTACGAGCACTGGGCCTTCTCGCAGGACGTGGCCTATCTTCGCGAGACGGCCCTGCCCATGCTCAAGGAGATTTGCAACTTCTGGGAGGACCGCCTCAAGGAGGACGCCAACGGCAATCTGGTGTCCCCGAAGGGCTGGTCGCCCGAGCACGGCCCCACCGAAGACGGCGTCATGTACGACCAGCAGATCATCTGGGACTTGTTCCAGAACTACACGGACTGCGAGGATGCCGCCCTGGAACTCGAAGCACCCGAGGCCGACCCCGCCTACCGGGACAAGGTCAAGGACATGCAGTCCCGCCTAGCCCCCAACAAGATCGGCAAGTGGGGCCAGCTGCAGGAATGGCAGGCGGACCGTGACGACCCCACGGACATCCACCGCCACACCTCGCACCTGTTCGCCGTGTTCCCCGGGCGCCAGATCAACCTCAAGGAAAACCCCGAGCTGGCGGCCGCAGCACTGGTTTCGCTCAAGGCCCGCTGTGGTGAACGCGAAGGTGTGCCGTTCACCGAAGGTTCGGTCTCCGGCGACAGCCGCCGCTCCTGGACCTGGCCGTGGCGTGTTGGCCTGTTCGCCCGCCTGGGCGATGCCGAGCGTGCCCAGTACATGCTCCGCGGGCTGCTGCGCTTCAACACGATGCCCAACATGTTCACCACCCACACGCCGTTCCAGATTGATGGCAACCTGGGCATCACCGGCGGCGTGGCGGAAATGCTGATCCAGAGCCACACCGGAAAGATCGAGCTCCTGCCCGCCCTCCCGGCGGGCTGGAAGGACGGCTCCTTCAAGGGCCTGCGCGCCCGCGGCGGGTACGAGCTGAACTGCATGTGGAAGGACGGGAAGGTGACCGAGGTTGTGGTCATTGGCGACAAGTCCCTGAACCAGGGAAATATCACCATCGCCATGAACGGCAAGGACTACAAGGTCAAGCCCACCAAGCCGGGCCACAAGACCAAGCCGTTCTCACCCAGCTAAATCAAAGCGCTCCGCCAGCCGACGGGCGTTGATACTCTCCCGGTCGCGCCTGTCCCCGCTTTTCGCCCCCGTCCCACGGGCGCGAAAAGCGGGGACGGGCGCGGCCGCCGTCGTGGTGGGTCTGGCGGTTCCTCAGCACGCTGAGTGACTTGAGCCAACCGTTTAGCCAATGTGGACGGCCAATCCAACTTCGAGAGATTCAAGACCTTCCAGCAGACAAAGGCCAAGCTTTCGGTCAAACTCATAGAGCTTGAGGACATCGTCAAACGATGCTCCGCCGACGAACTGATCTGAACGCGTCTTGCTCGGCCCTGGCTCGGCACCTGAAACTGGGGCCCGTAGCGTGTAGGTATAAGCGAACAGCCGGTAGCAACCAATGCGCCGGAGCGCCCGCCAGGCGGTACCGCGATCGGAATATGCCATCCCACGGGAGGCCATCAATTTCAGCTGTTCGTCGTACGGCAAGTGTGGCTTTGAGTACGCGACCAACTTCTGACTCCTTAAACGAAAGCCGGCCCTCGAAAATTCGGTGAGCGGCCCTGCCAAGGCGAGGGCCCGGCGTCGTGCTCCAACGCAGGGGAATCCTTGAGGGTGGCTATGGTTAAGGCACGATGCGCCGCCACAGGCAGCACGGCATTTTTGACGAACGCTAGGGAGACTTCCGCATGAGTGAGAGTTCAAGTGCGGCCAACGGCACCATTTTGATCGCCGACTTTGTCAACGTTGATGCGGCGGGGAAGGTCAATATCATTGGCGGCGGGATTCAGTTTCTTGGTTTCGACCCGGAGAGCGGGCTCTCGGCTCCATTTGCCGTGTTTGTGAATGTCACCGTCAACATTCCGCAGTTTGAGGACACCTCGGCCTCCGTGGAGGTGCTTCTGGTGGACACCGACGGCCAGCCCGTGACAATTACCGGGCCCGACGGAACCAACACCATGCGCTTTAGCCAGGACGTGGATTTCAGGCCCGCGAACGCCGCCCACCTGCAGGAGCCGCCCATGGGGTTCCCCGGAAACTCAAACATCGTGCTCAATTTCCCCAGCGGTCTGCCGCTCCACGTGGGGGCCACTTACGAGTGGATCGTGCTCATGGACCAGACACGGCTGGCATCCACCACGTTCTTCGTGCCGGGGCCTGCAGAGGAGTAGCACTTGCTGTGGGACGGGCAGGCAATGACTGGGCAATGACGGAGCCTGACCGTAGGATCGGATCTACCGACTAAACCGGACTCCAGAAGGGACAACCACTATGAACAGTGCCGCAATCTCCGCTTCAACCCCACAGGATCTGCGCCGTCAGCTGGTGGTGGCGGCGAGCGCCGTTTTCGCCGTCATCGGTTCATTCATTGGCTCGGGAGCAGCTGGCGGAACTCCCATCCAGAACGCGTCCAACGGAGCATTGGCGGCAGACGCCACCCTTATAGCGCCCTACGGTCCAGCTTTTTCCATCTGGAGCGTCGTTTACTTGGGCTTGGTGGCCTACGCGGTATGGCAGTTTTTGCCGGCCCAAAAGTCTGCCCGCCGGCACAGGCTCCTTGGCTACCCCGCCGCAGCGTCCCTAATCCTGAATGCGGCATGGATCCTGAGCATCCAATTCGACCAACTCTGGCTGAGCGTGCCCATCATAGTTGCGCTGTTGGCAGTTTTGTCATGGATCTTTGTTCTCCTGCTGCGCAACAAACCCCTCAACATTTGGGACGTGGTTGTTACCGACGGCACCATGGGCCTGTACTTGGGCTGGGTGTGCGTGGCGACGGCGGCCAACATCGCCGCGGTTCTTGTGTCGGCTGGCTTTGACGGATTCGGCCTGAACCCCGAGGGGTGGGCCGTGGTGGTTGTTGCTGTGGCGACTGCCGTCGGCATTGCCCTGGCCATCTACGGCAAGGGAAGGCTCGCCCCTGCCGCGTCTCTGTGTTGGGGCCTGGCTTGGGTGGCTGTCGCACGGCTCAACGGTGATCTTCTCTCCACTCCCACAGCAATCGCCGCTCTGGTGGGCGCTGCCGCCGTAGCAGCTGTGACCGTTGTTGTCCGGCTTCGTGGGGCTAGGTCGCCGCGGCAAATAGCGGCGAGAAACTAGGCCAGTGTGTGGGGTTGACCCAACAATTCCTCACCACGTGACAAAGCGGCATGACGCCTGCGCGATTTCCGTTAACCCAGCGTCAGATGCGAAGCTGGGCATCCATGGCGCCTACTAGCCGGCGCGCAATGGACAGCAGCTGGGTTGCTTTCCCGTCACCCAACAAGACCGGGCTGTACTGCGTTGTAGTTTTCACATCGAGCAGGCGCTTTAGTTGGGCTGCAGAGTTGTCCCCCACCGCACTTACTCTGCGCAACAAGGCAACTGCTTCCTGGTGGTTCTCTCCTGCTGCCCGCTCCCCCAAAGCACTGCCGCAGATGGCATCTGCGGCAGCAATCCCCGCAAGGACGGCCAGTGAACCAATCAGGTTGTTGACGCTGACAACCCCTGCATCTTGGCCTAGATCCAAAACAAGATCCGCTGCCGCAAGGAACGAGCGCGCATGTTCTGCACGCGTTTCCACATCACTCTTGGACATTCTGACTACGCGTGCATTCACGCTGCAACCAATTTCAATAGCTCGCGGAGATCGGGACCTTGGGTAAGCGTTTTTGCTTCGCGTTTCCACGACGCAACCAGCGGATCGTTTTCCGTGGCCATGCGCTGAAGGTCCGGCAACGGCAAGTCAATAATCTCAACACTATTTCCTGTGGCTCGAAATAGCTGCTCACTGAGTTCGCCAAGTACTGCAGATTGTGTATTCTCGTCCATCCCAGATAGCCAAATCACTACTATGTCTAGGTCACTGTCCGGGCCAGCCTCACCGCGTGCGAACGAGCCGTAGAGGGCAACGGTCATTTCTACATCTGAGTAGTTTTGAACTATTTCAGTGACCAGTTCTTCCACTTTCCGGGTCACGTCAAACGCCGAATCGATGACTGTCCACAGCAAGTGGTTGCGATTCACCGAATAAATGACAGCCCGGCCAACAGGCTGCGTTTCAATCAAGCCCACATTTTCCAAACGGGCCAAGATTCGTTGAGTACTACTCAAGGAAACTCCAGCGAGCTGGCTGAGACGGCGACCCGTCAGCCCATCATTCACGGCGGCCAGGCGCTGAAGAATCCGGGCTGTGCTGCGCCCGAACAGGTCGTAGGCGGGATGTGAAAGGTCCATGAATTGCCTCCTTTGATCCAAATATAGGTCATATGACCCATATTTGGGTAGATGCCCCACATCTGGATCATTGACAAACTAACTGGTCACTGACATGTGGTCCTTGCCTGACAGCGCAACGACACCGTCCGCCGTCGTGCCCTACGACACCTAACACCAGCATTGTGGGACCCTGCTTTTAGACTGGGAGGATGAGCACCGACATTACAACGTGCCCGCATTGTCACGGGCCGCGGGAATCGCGGTTGATTCCCGGCAACTATCTGTGCGCCGATTGTACTGACAGGGCCACTGATGCCCTGGGCTGGGCCGTATCCATCGTCACGGAAGCGAACGACGACGGGCTCCCCACAGTTCTGTTTGCCGTTCACGAGGACTGGACCCGGTGCGATGACGTTGGCACCCGGCGCAGGGCCTACGTTGACGATGTTGCCTACCTGGCGCTCCCGGGCGAGCTTGGCGAGGCTTATCTGCAGCCGCTGCCCGTGGCCGAGCCGCCGGGCACGGAAACCCTGCCCGGCCCCGCCGACATGGAAAAATTCTGGGAACTGGTCCATGTTGCCCTGGCCGAGGACGTGCGCTGGCTCAAGGATGACGATTTCCTCCTGGTTGACTACAACACCGGGGACCCCGACTACACCGTCTACGGCCAGCTGAGGCCCAAGGATGACGGCTACCACCTCGAGGTGGTCTCCAACCAGTACATGCCCGCTGATGATTGGCCGCTCGACGTCGGATACCTCCAGCAGGCGGGTTGGACGCCGCCGGACGCCGAGGCACCCAATTGGCACCGGTTTCAGCGCGGCCCGGAAAAGGCCACAGCTGCCCTGCTTGCGGGTCTGCGTTACGGCCGGGACTGCACCAATCCCCTGGAACTTGGCTGGGAATCGGCCACTTTTCCGCTGGCCGACGAAGGCTGAAGCAGCCTAAAGACCGTCCTGGTAGTACCAGCGGGCTATGGCGCACTCGTCCCGTGCGGGGCTAGTGTGTGAATATGAGCAAGAACCCAGATTATGACGACCAAGATCTGATCCATGACCACGGCGACGCCGATCCGTTGGCGCAGGTTTACACGGAGTTGGTGACACCGGACATCGAAAACATGAACGATCAAGCAGCCGCTCTGGCCGAGGAAGCCGAGACCGAGCCGGACAACCTGTAGGCCCACGGCACCACACAACCGCGCTTTCTGCGCATAAACGTACTTTGTCCGCTTGTAGGTAGTTGGGAAACCACCTATGAGCGGACAAAGTACGTTTATGTGTTCGGACGGGTAGTTGGGGACCGGCAAAACGGGGTGCCGGCAAGATCGGCACAATCGAGATGACGATCAGCACCACAGCCACCCACAGCGAGGTGACCAGCGCCTAGCGGACGCCCAGCGATTCGCAGGCCCTCCCCCATCATTCCAGGGTGAAGCCCTTGGGCAGCCAGTGGTGCACAAGAGTGTGCTGCCGGGCGCCATTTCCACATCATTTCCGCCACCGCGTAATCATTGCCTTCCAACTGCTGCAGCCACCCCACCGCCATGTAATGTAAGTCACTACCACGGCCCGGTGTCCCACATGAGGAAGGAGCGTCCGATGCCTGCACAGAAGAACAGGAACCGGCTCCTTGCAGTTGTTGCCACGCCGGAACCACCCCCTACTGTCCGGCACCTCAACGGCAGTGACCTGGCCGCATTCCTAATGGACCCGCAACGCACGCACACCGCAGTGGTTGTTTCCTTTCTGCCCGAGAATGCGCTGCGCATAGATGCACAAGAAGTTGCCGCGCTGCTGGGGGCCGACGCCCAGGTCTTTGAACTGGCCAACGGCCCGGAGACCCACAAACTACAGAAAGGGGTGCCTGAGCGGCTGCATGTTTTTGGCAACAGCGCCCGGGTCTACCCCCACGGGGCGCAGTGGATGGGAAGGACGCCAAGGCCGCACATACTGCACAGCGCCGCCTACCTTCCACAGCTGTACACCATCCTTGAACACGATTTTCTGGCCGCCGAGCACTTTGAATCCAACCAGCAAAGTACCACCACATCGCTCCCCGTTCTCAGCGAGGCCGAGGTCAAGGGCTTCCCTTCCGATGACCGCGCCATGGTGGAGCTGCTCTCCAACGGCCAGCGGGCGGTGATTCGCGGCGAAGACCTGCTCCCTGGCATCCCGCTGGAATGGCTGCTGCACAAGGGGCAAACGCTGACCGGCATCTTTGACCCGGCCACCGACGCCCTCGATGTGAAGTCTCTGCTGTTGCCGCACGCCTCCCCCGTCACGGTCTACAAGCACGGCGACGTGGCGCTGGCCCGGGTCAAGTCCGTCACGCCCTCCCACGCCCTGGTGCACCTGTGGCCCGGCAGCGATTTCCGGATTGGCGTCGCCCGCATCTCCTCCAATGACCTGGATTCGGCCGTTGACCTGCTCACAGAAGGGGAGGTGGTGCGCGTGCGGGTCTTGTATGAGAACGGCGCGGTGGTCCTTTCCATGCTGGACGTGGACGACGACGAACCCGCCATCACTGCCCCGCCCCTGTTGCGCGGGGGCCCGCCATGGCTTGACTACGATCGCCCCTACGCCAGCATCTTCACCGCCGCAACGTCCGTGGCGGGGCTTGCCCCAAGTCCTGCCGCCGCTGGCAGCCCAGCGGGAGTATCCGGCGTCGGACAGGCAAGAACCGAACTGGCCGGCCCAAACTCGGCCAGCGAAGAAGCCCTGCTGACCCCTGCCGAGCGGCGCACTGCCCTGCGCAGCACACAAATGCAATTGGAGCTGGCCAGGCACACCATAGCCGAGTTGCTGGAGGCGCAGAAACGGCAGGGCGCCACCGACAAAGTGGCGCGGGCTTTGCAGGACCAGCTCGAGGCTGAACGCAGGGGGGCTGCTGAATTGGCCCGGCTACACAACACAGCCGAGCACCAGATTGAGGCGTTGCGGGAGGACCTCGCGCGGACAAAGTCAGCCCTGGTCCAGCTCAAGCAACAGCGACGCTCAACAACGTCGCGCACCGATGCGCCCATGGAAAAGCTGTTCCTGGATTCGGCCGAACAGTTTAAATTTGATGTTCAGCTCGCCTGGGCCCGGCTGGTGCCTGCCGTGGACAAGGCGGCCCACCCCCTGAGCGATTACGGCTGCAGCGCACATTTTTTGGCCTCATGGTCCAGCATTACGGAGCAGCAGCGCAGCAAAACCCTGCGTGCAGTGGTTGATCTGGCGGCCGGGATGACCGGATCCTTGCGCAAGCGCGAAGCCCACCCGCTACGTCTGAACGAGGGTGCGCACGCCGGCCTCACCATGCGCGGCGAGGACGTGTGCATGCGGCTCTACGTGGAAAAGGGCACGGCGGGAGCCCTGCGCCTGCACTATTGGAAGCTGGGTGCTGGCGGAGTTGAGCTGCATGAGGTGGTCTCGCACGACGTGGTCAAACCGTAGACTTGAGATTGATTTCGTCGGAAAGGGCGTCTTGACATTATGGGTTCCGAGCGAGAACTGGTCCGGCTGCTTGATCCGTCCGGCAACGACATTGGCACAGCTGACAAGGCGCTGGTGCACACAACCGACACGGCCCTGCACCTAGCATTTTCCTGCCATATTCTGGACACCCAGGGCCGCACGCTGCTCACCCGCCGGGCCCTGTCCAAGCTGACCTGGCCCGGTGTTTGGACCAACTCCTTCTGCGGCCATCCGGCACCCGGGGAATCGTTTGAAGACGCCATTGTGCGCCGCGCCGCTGTTGAGCTCAACCTGGAGATCAGCAGCATCACCTCCGCACTGCCGGATTTCCGATACCGCGCCGTGGACGCCTCAGGCATTGTGGAAAACGAGATTTGCCCCGTGTTCACCGCCGTCTACACCGGCCCGGGCGAGCTCTCCCCCAACCCGGAGGAAGTCTGCGATTGGGCTTGGGCTGACATTGTGGATGTGGAAGAGGCCGTTACCGCCACTCCCTTCACCTTTAGCCCGTGGCTCGTGGAACAGCTTGCCGAGGGTGTCTACACTGGCGGGCGGTTCCCGCTCACCCAGCCGGTGGAGGGCTAGGCCCCGCCGCCGCTAAACCTCGTTGCCGCTGAGCCCCACCATGGCTGCGCTGCGATCCCAAAGGGACGCCGCAACGGCCTCATCCTTGGCTAGTTTGTTGGTTCTGGCCACCTTGCGCTTGGCGTAGTATTCCCCCGGGGTCCAGTCCTCCCCCGGTGTAGTGGTTGCCAGCCACACCAAGGTGTCCGCCCCCTGCTCCGGGGAGAGCATAAACCGCCGCATCAAGCCCCAATAGACCATTCTGCTGCGACTTGTTGATTCAGCTGCGAAGTTGCTGCGCACCACACCCGGATGGAACGCGGCAGCATTGACCCCGTGATCACCGAAGCGTTTTTGCAACTCCTTGGTGAAGAGGATGTTGGCCAGTTTCGCATTGCCGTAGGCAGCACTGTGCGAGTACTTCTTTTCCGCGTTGAGGTCATCAATGTCAAAGCGTGCCATGAAATGGTTGGCCGCGCTGGAGGTGTTGATGACAGTGGCACGGTCTTCCACCAAACGCCCCAACAGCAAATTGGTCAACAGGAAAGGGGCAAGGTGGTTGACCTGAAAAGTCTTCTCAAATCCGTCAACTGTCACCTCCCGCTCCGCCATGATGCCGCCGGCGTTGTTGACCAACACGTCAATGCGCGGGTACTTCGCTAACAGCTGCGCCGCCAGGGTCCGCACCTGCGACAGCTCGGTAAAGTCGGCAACAAAGTAGTCAGCCTCCAACTCATTGGCAATGGCCGCCGTTTTCGCAGCAGACCTCCCCACCAGGACCAGGGTGTCCCCCGGGTAGGCCAATATTTTTGCTGCGGCAGCACCGATTCCATCGCTTGCTCCGGTGATGATGACAGTGCGTGACATGTAGCGTCCTTAGAAAAGTTTCAACATTAACCGGTAGGTCAGGCTCGCAGCTTAGTCCATGACTACCCGGAACGTCAGCGAGAGGGGCCTTCGTCGATCATTTCCGCAAGCATGCGGAACTCGATATCGGCCACCGGCTGGTCGTTCGGGTCCATCCCCAACAACCAAGTCAACCCCTTCAATCCCCGTGCGTCGAGACTGACAAGCGCGATCGCGACGATTGTGTCATCGGATGCCTCTTCTTTTGCCCATCGTCGAACCTCGCTAAAAGTGGCTCCGGAAACGTCAACCGTCGTGATTGCGCGGTCGATGCCTTGAGCGAAGTAGACCCGAAAAATGGAGTCATGTTGTTCCCAAGTACTATCGCGCTCGTCTACTTCCTCAATGTTCATACTCAACATGATAGGGATAGCGCTGGCGTTGGCGGCATGCACTAGCCCGCCGCTAGGCTATTGCCCCAGAACCTCGCCTAACTTGTCCAGTGCTTCCGGGTGCGCGGCGATCTCGACCTTGCCGCCATCGCCCATGAGTGTCATGGCTTGGAGCCCATAGACAGGAATGTATTTGCGGTCCTTGCCGTTCATTTTTCGGCGGCCGGGGAGAAGTTCCTGAATTTTGATCGTCGTCGGCCGCCCTGACGGCTCCAAGGTGTCATATACCGCGGGCTGGAACTGGATAGTCCGTGGGCTGAGCGTCGCGATCCCTTGGTTCCAGATGCTATCCAATGAGCCGGGGCGAGAGTCAGGGTAGCGGAGGTAGACCATGATTTGGCCGTGACCCTCGAGGTGGACTTTGGTTCTTCTTCTTCGCCGTACTTGGACGACTGCAAAGAGCCAGTAAAACAAGGTCCACACAAAAGCGGTGGTAAGGGCATACGTTAGGTCGTGCCGCACTGCGAACCACATGCCGGTGACGAACACGAAGAGAAGTATGTAGCCCACGGCTAGGGCCACATAGGGGTGTTGTCTGACCCATTCCTTCATGGTGCAATGCTCCCTTGGTCCATGAACGGCATCCTAACGCGACAACGCGAGTCGGGGCGGCGTTTCGGGGCCACATTCCTCGGCGGTGGCCGCTTCGTTATTGTGCGCCACCGAGCATGCGGGCCACTTTTTTCTCCAACGCGGCCACCGAAACATCGGGCAGGACAATGAGCCCGTCCAGTTCCTTGCGGGCCCGCTTGTAGGCTGTTTGGCGCTCGGCCGGGCTGGCGGCCTCGTCTTCAGCAATCTTGACGAGCTTCTTGGCCGTGCCCAGTCGTTGCCGGTCTACATCGCTGAACGAGGTGTCCTTGATCCTGTGAGCTTCCCTTTCTGCCACATCAAAGGACACGGCAAAGGCGTTGACGGCATTCCGGTAGTCGTCCCAGCGGCTCTTGGCCGCCACGTCGGTGGCAGCGATCGGACGCAAGGCATCGGCGTCGCGCTTGGCCCTCAGAAATGCCACGGTCAGGGGTTCGCGGACATCGCTCATCATGGGGAAGTCAATCAGCTTGCCCACGTCCAGCTCGTAGTCCAGCCACCGCCTGTTGACGGCGTCGTGGTCAGCCATCAGCTTGGCTACGTCCGCGGTCGAATATCCCTGGGGCGCGGGCTCCTCATAGGCAGACACCATCGCAGCGGCTTTGGTGGCGGAAACGTCCAGACCGGCCACCTCCGGATGCGCCAACTTGTACAGTTCTATTTTGCGCTCGTGCCGCCGCTCACCGGACTTGGACCAGGACCTGCCCCAGCCGCCCACAATTCCGGCGAGGGGAAAGGCCAACCACCAATAGCTGCCAGCAAACTGCCAAAATTCTTGCATCCTCCCATGGTGCCACCTCAGCCGGATGCCGCCTAGACGGTGCGTTGGCGCGTTGACACAATGGCGTAACCATCGATGCCTGCCTGCAGGCGGCCGCGGGGGCTACGGTTTTTCGGCGACTGCGCGAACGCCCTGGGAAGCGTTGTAGATGAGCTGAAAAGCTACGTCGCTGATCCGCTCGGTGTCGTGCCTGGTCCCGCTCAGCAGGGCATCGAGCATCATGTTGTTGACGCCGCCCACCATGGAGACGGCCGTGAGCCGCGCACCTTCGAAGATTCTCGCGGCCTCCACAACGCCCAGCCTTGCCGTGAGCTGTTCCTGCCCATGCACGGGATCGATCCCGCTCAACAGCAACAGCAGCTGCAGCGACTCGTCGGCGAAATCACTCATGGATTGGTGGCGTTTGGCTTCCAGTTCGGGCGAAACACCCACCACCTCCACCAACATGATCCGTGCATGGCGGGGGTCGTTGAGCATGAAGTTAACCACCGCTTCCATGCCCGCCCGCGCTGACGCCAACAGATCCATACCCGGGGCCTGGAGGGCGCCGGCTATTTGTTCCGTCAACAGGGCGTCCAAGTGGTTAAACACCGTGCCAAGCAGGTGTTCGCGCGACTCAAAGGACTCGTAGAAGTATCTCTCGCTGAGACCGGCGCTCTTGCACAAGGTCTTGATCTTGGCACCGGAGTACCCCAGGGTGCCAAAGACTTCCACGCCTGCGGCAATTAGGCGGCGATGCCGTTCCATGGCCCGCTGTGAAGATTCAAGCCCCGAGTAGCGGCGCCCCAACAGTTCCCCGACATTGGCTCCAACCGGGGGTTCAAGGTGTTGCTCAGGACTGGACTCACTCACCCCATTAGTCTAGTTGACGCCCGGCACATACCCAGCTACAAACGGACCCCATCCGTCCACTCACAACCGCCGCCGCGAACGAACATTGTTGGCGGTGTTGAGCATCCGAGACCGCCAGCTGATGATCGTTCAACATCACGGCCGGGCGGGCGTTGACTCCGCAGCCGCGAGCGCCTCATCCAGGACTGCACCAAAGTTCTTTGCGTCGTGAGCAAACCGGCCAAGGAACAGCCCCGATACATGGGCCAACTCGGGCAGAAGTCCGGGCTTGGCCGAACCACCATAAATGATGGGCAGCGACCCCAACCCATGCCGGCCCAAAAGAGTCCGCAGGGCCTGAACCACAGCAGAAATATACGCGGCCTGTGCCGGTTCTTCAGCGCCGATCGCCCACACTGGCTCGTAGGCGATGATCATTGAGGCCGCCGCATCCCAATCGTCACTTGCTGCGGCAATTTGCTCGTACACAACCGCCGCAGCGTCCGCAGGCTCCGCGCGTTCTAGCTCCCCGACGCAGAGCAGCGGCTTGATCCCTGCGGCCAACGCAGCCGTGACCTTTCTGGCCACCATTGCGTTGTCTTCATGAAAGTGCCGACGGCGCTCGGCATGCCCGAGTTCCACCAAGGTGACCCCCAGCTCGGCGAGCATCGACGGCGCCACCTCACCCGTCCACGGACCGTCATCCCACCCAGCGTTCTGCGCACCGAGAACCAGGGCCGAACCGGAGATAATTTCCGCCGCGGCAGGCAAGACCGGGAACGACGGGATGACAAACGGGACCACCCGCCCGGCTGCCAGAGCCGGACGGGTGTCAACTTCGTGACGCACTGCCCGCAACCAGCGCTGGCTCTCGGCGTAGCCCATGTACATCTTGGTACTGACGCCGACGTACAAAGGTGTCACTTGGTGAGTGGAGTCTGCGGGACTGTATTGCGTCACAATATTTCTACTTTCACGAAACTGGTTGCTGCGATCTACTTCTCGAGTAGGTCATCAGCCTTGCTCTTGAAACGGCGGGTGCCCCACATCATCAGCGCCGCCACGAATGGCAGTATGCCCAAGGCAACAATTCCCATGGCGCCAGATTCGGAGGCAAACGTTTCATTGATGCTGTTACGCATGATCGGTGCCACGAAACCACCCAGATTGCCCAGGGAGTTGATGAGGCCGATGCCTGCTGCGGCGGCCGTTCCCGTGAGGAACGCCGTCGGGTATGACCACGTGATGGGGCCAATGGCCAGGAAGCTGCACACAGCCAAGGTGATGAAAATAATGCCCATCGCCGGCAGGTTGTTGGCCCCGGCCCACGCCGACCCGATAATGCACAGGCCGGTGGAGACGAACAGCCAGGTCCCAAGCACCCGACGTCGAATAACCGTCGTGGCGTACCTGCCGATGAGGATGCAGGCAAACATTCCAAAGAACCACGGCACTGCCGCGAGCAGACCAACAGCCATGCCCACTTTTTGGCCGGTGAGCTGCGCGACCTGTTGCGGAAGGTAGAAGGTCACCCCGTAGACGGCAATCTGCAGGCAGAAGTAAATGATGGTGAAGTACCAAACACGGCCGTTGGTCAAAGCCGCCCGGACACCTGAGGGCCCGGATTCCTTCTTGATGGTGTCTTCTTGATTCATGGCTTCCGTGAGCGCGTCCTTCTCATCCTGACGGAGCCATTTAGCCTTTTGTGGCCCGTCGATGAGAAGGAAGAACGCAAAGATACCGGCGATGATCGCCAGGGACCCTTCAACGAAGAACATGACCTGCCAGCCGTGGACACCGGGGACTTTGTCACCAATGTTGATGAGCCATCCCGAGAGCGGCGACCCGATGACCTGCGAGAACGGCTGGGCCAGGTAGAAGATGGCGAACATCTTCACGCGGTGCTTGTTGGGGAACCATTCGGCCAGGTACATGATGACGCCAGGGAACAACCCGGCCTCGGTCACACCGAGCAGGAAGCGCAGGGCAATGAATGAAGCGTCGCCCTGGACGAAGGCGAAGCAGGCGGAGACGATGCCCCAGGTGATGGCGATGCGGGCCAGCCAGAATTTTGCGCCAACCTTCTTCATCATCAAGTTGCTGGGGATCTCAAAGATCGCGTAACCGATGAAGAAGATACCGGCGCCTAGAGCATATGCTCCGGAGGAGATGCCCCGATCGGCCTCCAGTGCAGCTTCTGCGAAGCCAACATTGGTGCGGTCCAGGAAAGCGACAATGTAAAGGATGACGAGCATCGGCATGAGCCGGAAGGTCGCCTTGGAAATTGCTGATTTCAGGGCCGGTGATTCCAGCGCCTTCTTTTCTTGCTTTAGTTCAACAGTCATGGGGAACTCCTCATTGAGTCAAAACCTTGAAAACTTCGTCTCTGACGCGTACTGACATGCACGCCGATGGGCTTGGTTAGCGCGGGTAGGTCATCATGACGATGGCGACGCCACAGATGACGATTCCGACTAAGAGGTATAACTTGCGTGCCATGCTCCACTTGGTAGAGTTCTCGTTATTCATGTGCTCTCCTAGTGCATGTACAGGCCGCCATCCACATTCAGCGTCTGCCCGGAGATGTATCCGGTGTCCTCGCTGATCAAGAAGTGGATGGCTGTGGCGATGTCGCGGGTGGTTCCCACCCGGTTGACGACCAGGTCCTTGACCAGGTCGTCCTTGCGTTCGGGCGAAAGTGTTCCGCCCATGATGTCGGTATCAATGGGGCCCGGAGAGATGGCGTTGACAGTAATGTCATACGGGCCCAACTCGCGGGCGGTGGAACGGGTCAATCCAATGACGCCAGCTTTAGCAACGGAGTAGGGCGTCTTGGAGAATGTCCCGCCCCCACGCTGTGCCGAAACGGAGGAGATGTTCACGATCCGGCCGATCCGATTCTTCACCATGGTTTCGGCGACGCGACGGGTGGCGTAGTGGACGCCGTTGAGGTTGATGCCAATCACGCGGTCCCATTCGGCTGGTTCCAATTCCAGGTACCCGACGGGCGAGCTGACGCCGGCAACATTGGCCAGCGCAACAATCTGCGGCAGCTCTTCCTCCAGCTCGTCAATGGCGCTGCGAACGGAGGCTTCATCACCAATGTTGGCGCCAACGCCGTGAGCCTTGACCCCGAACTCGGCAGCGACGGAAGCGGCAACGCTCTTGCAGGCGGCGTCGTCGAGATCAATGATGCCAATGTTCCAGCCGTTTTCGGCCAGATAATTCACGGTGGCCCGGCCGATGCCGCGTTCGGAGACGGCACCGGTGACAATGGCGGTGCGTTCTGCGGGGAACTTTACTGCGGTTTCAGACATGGTTGCTCCTAAGAATTTGTTGTGCCGGAGTGCCAGTTAGTGAATGGGAGCGGGGCCGAGGTCTTCGAGCAACGCCGACATCGCAACGTAGGCCTTGTTGCGGTACGCGATGAGTTCGGCCGTCCGCTCGGCCGGGACGTTCAGGAAGCCGGCGCCAGTCTTGGTACCCAGCTTCCCGGCGTCGACCAGGTCAGTAAGGATCTTCGGCGTGGCAAAGCGCTCCGGGAATCCGGTCTGCAGGGACTTGTAGCAGAAGTCGTAAACATCCAACCCGGCCATGTCGGCAATGGCGAAGGGGCCAAAGAAAGGCAAGCGGAAACCGAAGGTCGTGCGGACCAGGGTATCGACGTCGTCGGCGGTGGCAATCCCCTGCTCGACCAACTGCGCAGCCTCATGGAACAGCGCATACTGGAGCCGGTTCAGGACAAAACCAGTGACGTCCTTGACGACGGCGGTCTGCTTGCCCGTTGAGTGGACCATGTCACGCGCGGCACCAACGGTGGCACTGGAGGTCTCAGCGTGAGGGATGATTTCCACGCCGGGAATGAACGGCGAGGGGTTGGAGAAGTGAACGCCAAGGAAGCGTTCCGGGTTGATCACGGGCTCGGCCAGTTCGGCGATGGAGATCGTGGAGGTGTTGGAGCCGATGATGGCGTCGGGCCGGGCGGCGGCACTGATGCGTGCCAGCGTTGCATGCTTGATGGCGAGCACTTCCGGGACGGCCTCTTCGATGAAGTCCGCGTTGGCGACAGCTTCCTCAATGTCCTGGGCGGCCCATAGGTTCTTGCGCAGAGTCTCGGTGGCACCTTCGGGGAACAAACCGTCGGCCACGAACTGATCCGACTCAACCAGCAGGCGCTCGTAGTTCTTGGCTGCAATTTCGGCCGAGACATCAGCGAGTGCCACGCGGGCACCACCCAGTGCCAGAACCTGGGCGATTCCGCCGCCCATGTATCCTGAACCCACGACGGCGAACTGCAGCTGCTTTTCGGTGTTTTCTACGTTGTTGCTCATGATCAGACTGCTTTCGTGTAAGTGGGTTCGTAGGAACAGATTGCTTCGACTTTTTCCGCCGACGCCGATTCTTCATCAAAGGTGTAGGACAGCCATTCGGTGACCAGTTTCTTGGCCAGTTCCAAACCGATGACGCGCTGGCCCATGGTGAGCACCTGGGCGTTGTTGCTGAGCACAGACCGCTCCACGGAATAGCTGTCATGTGCTGTGACAGCACGGATTCCCGGCACCTTGTTTGCAGCAATGGCGACCCCCAGGCCGGTGCCACAAACCAACAGCGCCCGGTCAGCTTCTCCGTCAGCAACCTTACGTGCCGCATCAACGGCAACGTGCGGGTAGGCCCGGGAATCGTTGCTTCCCACCCCAATATCCACCACAGAATGGACACGGGGATCAGCCTCAAGGAGTGCTAAGAATGCGTTCTTGTATTCGACGCCGGCCTCATCGTTTCCGACGACAATCCGGTAACCAGTTGCTTGCGTGGCGCTCATGCTCGCGTCCCACTTTCCATTAGTTCGTTGTCAAGGTGTTGACCCAACCGCTCCACAATCAGGCCGAAGGAGATGGCGCCAGGATCGGGGTGTCCAAGGCTTTTTTCTGCCAGGGGCCGGGCGCGGCCCTTCAAGGGACGTAGTGCTGACGTGGCGTTGGCCGCCTCCTGGGAGACGACGGCGGCGCCCTTGAGTGCTTCCACCACCGATGTTCCGGAATCAAGGGATGCGATGAAGGCGTCTCGGAACGGCAGGATGGCATCCACCATGGTCTTGTCCCCCGGTTCGGCCTTGCCGAGGGTGGTGATGGCGTCCGCGAAAGCTCCCACGGCGACGGCGGCATCCTTGCTGGAGTAGGAATCCCTGTTCCCCAGTGCGGTTGCGGCGGCGATAAAGGCCGTTCCCCACAGTGCACCGGAGGTTCCGCCCGCCTTTTCGGACCACGCCTCACCGGCGGCGGTCAGCACGGCGGCAACCGAAGCGCCGCCCTCAAGAGTGGCCGTCTTTTGTGCCGCCGCGTTGGCGGCGTCAACGCCACGGCGCATGCCGATCCCGTGGTCGCCGTCGCCGGCAATGGCGTCCAGGTTCCCCAATGCTTCTTCGTGTTCCATCACCACATCGCGGATGGCCGAAACAGCTGTCACTGCATGCAGGCCCAACTCGGCGGCTGCCGGCGTCGGGGTTTCCATTTCGGCGGCTTCAGCCTGGACTTCCTCGGCCACGTTGCGCTGGGCACGGGGAGCCAAATTACCCTTGCGGAAGGCCGGCGTGTCAGCCGGTGCGGCCCAGTATTCCTTGAGCTCTTCATCAAGCCACAGCAGGGTTAGGGACAGCCCGGACATGTCAAGGCTTGTTACCAATTCGCCACATTCGGGCTCCACAACGCTCAACCCTGCAACACTCAGGAGCTTCTCCACCTTGCCAAAGAGGAGGAAGAGCTCGTCATATTTGACGGTTCCCAACCCATTGACGATGGCGACAACTTCAGTGCCAGCGTCGTCGGGCTTGTCGGCCAGCAGCCGCGAAACCAGCAGTTCCGCCAGCTCGGACGCCGTCGGCATGGGGTGTTCGGAGATACCAGGCTCCCCGTGGATACCCAGCCCCAAGGCCATCTTTCCGGCGGGAACATGGAAGAGCGCCTCATCCGCACCGGGCAGGGTGCAGCCATCAAACGCCACGCCCAGTGAACGCGTCCGGTAGTTGGTCTTGATGGCCAGACGTTCGACGTCGTCAAGGTTCAGGCCCGCTTCAGCGGCGGCACCGGCAATCTTGAAGACTGTCAAGTCTCCGGCAATGCCGCGGCGCTTTTCCCACTCATCGATGGGCGCGCTGGCAATGTCATCCGTCACCAGCACGGTGCGAGTTTCAATGCCCTCAGCGTTGAGCCGCACCTGAGCCTGACCAAAATGCAGGACGTCACCGGCATAGTTGCCGTAGCTGAGCAGGACGCCACCGTTCATGGCGGCGGCCTTGGCCACCCGATACACCTGCCCGGCGGACGGGGAGGCAAACATGTTGCCGCAGGCCGATCCGGCAGCGAGGCCCGCCCCCACCAGGCCAGCGAACGCCGGGTAGTGGCCGGATCCTCCACCAACAACGAGGGAAACTTGTCCCGGGTTCATCTCGGTGGAGCGAACCACGCCGCCATCCACCCTGGCGACGTAGTTCCGGTTTGCGGCAACGAAGCCGTCGAGGGCGTCGTCAGCAAATTCTGCCGGATTGTCGAATATCGAAGTCATGATTCCTTCTTGGCCCTAGGCGTTGAGCAGTGCTGTGGATGACTGGGCCGAGGACGCCAAGGGAAGCTGACGGCCTTGGGCCACCTGGCTGGTGCCCAGAACGTAATCCTCGGTTTTCGGCAATACCTGTGAACGGAGGTATTCCTGGTTGCTGGCCGTGACGCTAAGACCGTCTCCGCCGTAGTGCTCCGTGCAGATGATGCCCTGGTAGCCCACCGAAAGGGCCACCTTAAAGGCTTCGCGGTAGCTGATCAGGCCGCTTTCCATGGGTGCCGGCATGGCTGTGTAGTTGCCGCGGGCCACGTTTTCATCGCGAATGTAGTTTTTGACGTGCCAGTAGTTCGCGTACGGCAGGGTCTTGGCCACTACTTCACGCCAGTCCTCAATGGGACGGTGCAGGCGGATGAGGTTTCCAATGTCCGGGTTCAGCCCAACGTTGGCCAGATCGATGTCCTGGACCAGCTGTACCGAGGAGTCTGCGGTCCCCAGGTAGGTGTCCTCGTACAACTCCAAGGACAGGAGCAGGCCGGCGTCGGCTGCATGCTGACCGAGTTCGCGGAGGCGGGTCACGGCCTTGTTCCAGGTGTCAGTATCGCCCACCGGGTCCACGTGTCCTTGGACTGTCCAGAACCACAGCTGCTTCTGCTGCTCAGCAGTCAGTGCCTGGTGGAGGCCGAAGGACACCACTTCACAGCCCAAGGCGGCTGCGGCGTCGATGGTGCGGTGGCTGTAGGCCAGGTTGTCTTCCCAGTTGGCCTCGTCGATGACGCTGCGACGAATCGCGGAGATGACCGGAATGCCGATGCCCACGTGGTCAGCTGCTGCCTTGAATTCCGTCAGACGGGATTCGCTCAGATCGCCGGGGCGTACCCAACTGTCGGTGAGGTCGGCGTTGGCAAAACCAGCATCCTTGACCTCTTGGAACACGTCGACCCAGGCCGAGGACTGCGCATCGTTGATGTGTACGCCGGCGGTGCTGGTGCCCGGGAACTGCAGCAGGGCCGCGGTGATGGGCCAGTTTTCTGCTGTGTAAGCCATGTCTTTCACTCCCTTGTGATGAATCCTGTTTCCTATAGGATCTACTATCGTGAAGAGCGGCGGATATGTCAAGCGTCACAGTCTCGGAGGTTGTTGAGTGCGTTGAATCCGTTCAGTTGGACGCGTCAGAGCGGACGGTGGTGGCTGCCCCGGCCTGGAAAAATCCGGGCCAATCTGCGGATTCCGGGGCCTTGAAAGCCATCAAAAGCCCATTTCCGGGCTAGAGCTGGGCGCCAGCGTCACGGCCGCGTCACAATTCTTTTTCGTGAGGGCCGGTGAGGGCCAGCTCCGCCGTGGCACAGCAAAGCCCGCCATGGAACGTCACATGGCGGGCTGCATTTTTAGGCTTCGGGCGCGTTTAGGCTTCGGGTGCGTCAGCCATCGCTCGGGCGCGGACATTGGAGACATGCTCGGTCATCTTGGCTGCCGCTTCAACCGCGTCACCGGCGCGGAGCGCGTCGAAAATCGCGTGGTGCTCCGAGATCGCATGATTGGCGTCAGTGATGCCCACGCCACTGAACAATCGAAAGCGTTGCACCTGGCCACCCAGGGCGTTGTAGGCCGCAAGTAAAAAGGGGTTCCCGGCATTCTCGGCGATCAGCCGGTGAAAGCGCTCATCGGCATCAAAATAGTCCCGAAACTCCGCGAAAGATGGGCCCCGCGGCGCTGTTTCCAGGTCATGGATGGATTGTTCCAGAGCAGCCATCGTCTGCTCCGTCATCCTTTCGCTGGTCAGCCTTGTGTTGACGGGTTCGATGACCAGCCTGGCTTCCATCAACTGGGCCAGTTCCTCCGCCGTCGACACAGGCGCCACCTTGTAGCCCTTGAGCGCCACGCGTTGCACCAGCCCGGTGTGTTCCAACCGTGCCAACGCTTCCCGTACGGGCGTGGGTGAGACCTCCAGGGCACGGGCAGTTCCATCGATACTGACCGAGTCACCCGGCATTAGTCGCCCATCCATCAACGATTCCAAGATCTCGTCATAGACGTGGTCTGCCAACACTTGGCGGTTGACTGCGTGAGATCCGTTCGATGACTTCATGTGGCAAACCCTATAGGATTGCCACCCACTTGGCGGAATTGGTATCAGTGCCCACGAATACCCACCCGCGCAGGCGGCCGCGGGGGCTACGGTTTTTCGGCGACTGCGCGAACGCCCTGGGAAGCGTTGTAGATGAGCTGAAAAGCTACGTCGCTGATCCGCTCGGTGTCGTGCCTGGTCCCGCTCAGCAGGGCATCGAGCATCATGTTGTTGACGCCGCCCACCATGGAGACGGCCGTGAGCCGCGCACCTTCGAAGATTCTCGCGGCCTCCACAACGCCCAGCCTTGCCGTGAGCTGTTCCTGCCCATGCACGGGATCGATCCCGCTCAACAGCAACAGCAGCTGCAGCGACTCGTCGGCGAAATCACTCATGGATTGGTGGCGTTTGGCTTCCAGTTCGGGCGAAACACCCACCACCTCCACCAACATGATCCGTGCATGGCGGGGGTCGTTGAGCATGAAGTTAACCACCGCTTCCATGCCCGCCCGCGCTGACGCCAACAGATCCATACCCGGGGCCTGGAGGGCGCCGGCTATTTGTTCCGTCAACAGGGCGTCCAAGTGGTTAAACACCGTGCCAAGCAGGTGTTCGCGCGACTCAAAGGACTCGTAGAAGTATCTCTCGCTGAGACCGGCGCTCTTGCACAAGGTCTTGATCTTGGCACCGGAGTACCCCAGGGTGCCAAAGACTTCCACGCCTGCGGCAATTAGGCGGCGATGCCGTTCCATGGCCCGCTGTGAAGATTCAAGCCCCGAGTAGCGGCGCCCCAACAGTTCCCCGACATTGGCTCCAACCGGGGGTTCAAGGTGTTGCTCAGGACTGGACTCACTCACCCCATTAGTCTAGTTGACGCCCGGCACATACCCAGCTACAAACGGACCCCATCCGTCCACTCACAACCGCCGCCGTGGCAGCGCAGCTGAAAGTTCCAACACATCGTTGTGGAAAGAGTCACGGGCACGGGCCACCGCACCGAGCATCACGGCATCGGCACCCACGGCCGAGATGTGCAGTTCCGGTTCAAACATGCCTAGGCGTGCCACAGCCGCCCGCAGCGGGCGCACCAACAGCTCCCCGGCACCAGCCATGTCCCCACCCACACTGATGGCTTCCGGATCAATTGCCAGCGCAAGGGCCGCAATCCCGTTCGCCACACCATTGGCAAAGTCCTCGATGGCAGCAACGGCCCACCCTTCGCCCTGAGCGGCACCCGCCACGACAGATCCAACAGGGTCGACGGCGTTAGCCGTGCCTGCAGCGCTGGCCAGGGCAGCCGCCGCTGCGGCCCAACCTAGACTCCCCAGTCCACCAATTTCACCCGCTGCACCGTGATGGCCCCGCATCACCTTCCCGTCAACAAGCAACCCGGCACCCATCTGCTGCCCTAAGATCACGTGGACTCCGTTGTCCATCCCAGCCAGCACCCCACCGGCCGCTTCGGCGGTGGTGGCCAGCCGCGCGTCGTTGTCCACATGCGTCGCCGCCGGTTGCAGGAAGGTGGCAATGTTGCCCATGGTTCCGCTCGCAATCCAGTCCGGCACCACCACCGAATGCACCAGTTCCCCGCCGCGGCTGACAATGCCCGGCACCCCGATCACGGCAGCAATCACCGCCGAGGGCTGCACGCCGGCCTGGGCAAGGACTTCGCTCACGGTGTTTTGCACCGCGGATTCGGCGGCGGCCCCCGCGGCGATGTCCAGCCCGCCATGGCGCACGCTTGCCACCGTTTCTCCCTGCAGGGTGGCCAGCATGGCATGGACCTGCCGCGGCCCTAGGTCGATCCCCAGCAGGTACCCGGCATCAGCACGGAACTGATACAGCCGTGCCCGGCGGCCGGCCTTGTTGGGCGTGGGCGCCGGGCTGCTCTCCCCCACCCAGCCTTCGGCCAGCAAATCCACCAGCGCGGCCTCCACGGTGGGCCGCGTCAGCCCCAACCTCCCCGCGAGTTCCGTGACACTGTACTGCCGGCCCGCTTCCACCAAGGCAGCCAGCAGGGCTCTGGAATTCAACCAGCGCAGGGTCTTGGGTGAGTTGATTCCGAGGCGTTGCATGGTGCCGGCCTTTCTGGGAGCAATCCAACGAGCATTATGAAATACTCTATTGCAATAGCGATTGAACTTCTCACGCCAGCCACGAAGGAACCGTCTCATGCCGTTCACCGCCCTGCCGCTGCTGCCCCTCCCCGTCCACGAAGAGCACGCGGCCGGTGAGTTCCTGCTGAGCGCCGCCACCACGCTTTCCTGCACGCCGGGACTGGAACCCGTGGCGATCGGCCTACAGAACGCGCTTCGCCCGGCCACGGGTTTTCACTTGATGTTCGACGCCGGCGACGCCGACATTTCCCTCCTCCTTGACCCGGGGCTGGGCCAGGCGGAGTACACACTAGAGGTCTCCCCCGGCAAGGTTGAGGTGCGCGGCGGCGATGCTGCGGGAGTCTTTTACGGCTGCCAGACGTTGCTGCAGCTGCTGCCTGCCGCCATTTTCCGCACCGCTCCTGTTGCCGGGGTGCGGTGGGCTGCGCCCGCCTGCCGCGTGGCGGACAAACCCCGTTTTGGGTGGCGGGGCACCATGCTGGACGTGGTGCGCCACTTCATGCCCAAACGAGAGATTCTGCGGTTCATCGACCTCATGGCCATGCACAAGCTCAATACCCTGCACCTGCACCTCACTGACGACCAAGGCTGGCGCGTGGAGATCCTGCGCTACCCCAAGCTGACACAGATCGGCGCCTGGCGCCGCGAAACCCAGATGGACGCCGGCACCGATGCGGGCTCCGACGGCCGTCCCCACGGCGGCTTCTACACCCAGGACGACATCCGCGAGATCGTGGCCTACGCCGCGGCCCGCTTCATTGACGTGGTTCCGGAAATTGAAACCCCAGGCCATGTGCAGGCAGCCCTGGCCGCCTACCCGGAACTGGGCGTGCAAGGACATGCCATGGAGGTTTACACGCGTTGGGGCATCAACTACAACGTGCTGAACGTGGAGGATTCCACCGTGGGGTTCTTCAACAACGTCTTTGACGAGATCATGGACTTGTTCCCCGGCACATACATTGGCATTGGCGGGGACGAATGCCCCAAGGACCAGTGGCTCGCCGATCCTCGCTCGGTGGAGCGCATGACCGAGCTGGGGCTGGACCGGGTGGAAGACCTGCAAACCTGGTTCATTGCTCAAATGGACAAGCACATTTCTGCCCGCGGGCGGCGTATTTTTGGCTGGGATGAAATCCTTGAGGGTGACCTGGCACCCACGGCCACAGTTGCCTCCTGGCGCGGCATGACAGGTGCCTTGAGCGCTGCCCGGCGCGGCCACGACGTTGTCTGCTGCCCTGACAATCTGGCGTACTTTGACTACAGGCAGTCGGAGCTGGCAGCGGAGCCCATCCCGGTTTCGATCCCCCTGACCGTAGCCGACGTGTACGGTTTTAACCCGGTACCGCCGGGGCTGAGCCCCGAGGCGGAGCACCACATTCTGGGCGGGCAAGCGAACCTGTGGACCGAGTACATCGACTCCCCCCGCATGCTGGACTACATGGCGTTCCCGCGGTTGTGCGCCATGGCCGAGGTTTTGTGGAGCACCCCTGAGAAGAATTTGCCGGGCTTCTCCACGCGTTTGGAGGCGCACTTGAGCCGGCTGGACGCAGTAGGGGTGGAATACAGGCAGTCCGCCGGCCCCCTACCGTGGCAGCAGCGTCCAGGCATCAAGGGCCGGCCGGAGACAGTGGCGGAACGGGCCGCCCACATTGCCAAGATAGTGGCCTCCATCGAGAGTTAGCCAGCCGGCGGCACTCCCGGCCGGGAGGTCGGCACCCATGGTGTGTGCCGCCGTCGTACCTTGGGTGGGAAGGCGTGGCACAATGGCAGTGATTCATCATGAGCACCAGCACAGACGTTCAGCCCGTACGGCGGGACAGCGAGCCGGAAGGGCCCGCCCCCGCCGCCGGAAAAACGCGCCAGATTCCTGATGTTCCGCGGCGCATCGTCCTGGCCACGCTGGCCACGGCGGCCATCACCACAGCATTCCAGGCCAACATTGCCGCCGACTATCTGCTGACGGAGCGCAGCCAATACCGCATCACCACCCCCGACAATGAGGAAAACAGGACGGCCGCACAACGTTTCTCGGGCAAGACCTGGTATCTGCTGGGCGGATTCAGGGTCAGCCACCGGGATGCCGGGCGGAAGTTGGCGGCCCTGCAGGGGGCCATGAACCAGCGCGCCCCGGCGTCGTACATTGGCTACTCCAACGAGGGCATTGACATTGCGCAGCTTTTCATTGCCATCCAGCGCGATGCGCATGCACGCAAGATCAACACCGTGTACTTTTACGGCGACAGCTTTGGCGGCATGGCGGCCGCCGTTCTGGCATCACTGCTGGCACAGAACGGCATTGCGGTGCCCGTGGTGGTGATGGGTTCAAGCCCCAGCAATGTGCTCGATATTCTGGATCCTGGCAAGGCGTACATTGCCCTGGCCGGCAGGGTGGTCCCGTATCTGGGTCTGCTGGGTCGTGTGGGCGCGGGCCTGTTTGGCGGGCTCTCCAACCCCAACGGCCAGGGCATGTATCAAGCCGCGCGCAGCGGCCTTGCCCGGTCCTTCGACCTGGAAAGCAACTCGCTCATCCTCAGCACCACCCAGGCAATGTTCCTGCAGTCCTTCCCTGCCCAGTACGACGGCGGGGTCCCCGGCAGCACGGGCATCGGGCTGATTTACGATCCGGGCGACTTTATTGTCAACGCTCGAGCAGCCACGCTGGGCTGGGAGTCATTGTTCCCCCGCAACCCGCGTTTTGCCTACAACGTGCCCAAAACAGGCCACGCGAGTCCCGAGATACACCCGGATGATTACAGCACGGCACTGCGCGTGGTGCTCGATCAGCTGGACCCGCCGCCACTGACCAGCAAGCCGGTCCAACCCATCTTCTAAGGCTGGGCTGCTTCCTTGCGAGGCTAGCGGGCCTGCGTTTGGGCCAGCAGTTGCTCGAAGGGCAGGGAGGTCATGTCAAAGGTTTCGCGCTGTGCCCTTTTTTCCCGGTGCCCCACAATTCCGTGGCCAACACCGTGCCCCACAACAGGGCCGCCCGCCAATGCCGGGGACGCGGTGGACGGCGAGGCGGACGTGTCCGTGCCGGCCGGCGTCGTGCCTGCGTGTGAAACCCGGGCCATAACGGCGGCAAGTTCTCCGGCACCCTGGGCAATCCGGCGTTCCAGCGACTGCGTCCCGGCACTGCCCCAATCCTCGGGTGAGGCGTAGACGGCCGTTGCCATGGTGTTGGCGCGCAGGTAGCTGAACAGTGGGCGGATGGCCATGTCCAACACCAGCGAGTGGCGCGAGGAACCGCCCGTGGCGCCGAACAGCACGGGCATGCCGTCAAGGAATTTCGGGTCCAAAACGTCAAAGAACGACTTGAACAAGCCGCTGTAGGAGGCGCTGAAGGTGGGGGTCACCGCAATCATGGCGTCCGCCGCGGCTACCCGCTGCACCACATCGCTCAGGGCCGGGCCGGCGTACCCGGTGACCATGTTGTTGGCAATGTCAGTGGCGAAATCGCGCAGGTCAATAACGTCCAGCACAGCCGTGATGCCCTGCGCAGCCAACTGCGTCTGGACCTCAGCGCCCATCTGGTCAGCCAGCATGCGGGTGGAGGACGGAACTCCGAGACCGGCAAAAATGACCACTACAGTACGTTGCACAACTACTCCTTATACTCCCTGGCGAAATCAAACACTTCATGCGTTTGCATCTAATGGAGTCAACCTCGGGGTGCCGGAGGATATTCCCGGCACCCTCGCTGCACGCTAGTCTTCCGCCTGAGGCCCACCATGGTGCGCACCCATCGGGTGGCTGTGGGTGTCGATGTGGCGGTCCGCCGCGATCTGATTGATCCGCCCGCGACTGAGGTACCAGCCCACGATGAGCGCCGGGATGATGACCACCAGCGAACCAATGGTCCAGGTGCCCACAGGGCTGTCGAACGCCATCAACACCAGCACGGCCAGCAGGAACGCGAGCGTCAGGTAGCCCGTATACGGGGCGCCGATCATGCGGAAGGAGGGCCGGATGGCCTTCCCCTTTTTGGCCAGTCGGAACAAGGCCAGCTGGCACAGCACAATCATGCCCCAGGAGGCGATGATGCCCAGGGCAGCCATGTTCAGCACAATTTCAAAGGCCTGGGACGGGACCACGGCGTTCAGGATGACACCCAGGCCGGCCACGGCGGCGGTGAGCAGGATGCCACCATAAGGGACGCCGGCTTTGTTCAATTTGGCGGTGAACTTCGGTGCCGAACCGGCCAGTGCCATGGAACGCAGGATCCGGCCGGTGGAGTACAGCCCGGCGTTCAAGGATGACATGGCGGCTGTGAGCACCACAAGGTTCATGATGGCGTCAATGCCTTCAACACCTATGGAACCGAAGAAGGTGACAAAGGGGCTCTCCCCCGCCTTGTAAGCGGTGTACGGCAGCAGCAGTGAGAGAAGGATCAAGGAACCGACGTAGAAGACGGCAATCCGGATGATGACAGTGTTAATGGCCTTGGGCATAACCTTTTCCGGGTTCTGCGTCTCCCCGGCCGCGGTGCCAATCAACTCAATGGACGCATACGCAAACACCACGCCCTGCATGACCACCACCACCGGCAGCAGCCCGTTCGGGAAGAACCCGCCATTGTCCGCGATCAGGCTGAAGCCCACTTCCTGCCCGGCCACAGGGGTGCCGAAGATGACAAAGTAGGTGCCCACCAGCAAGAAGGTCACCAGCGCAACCACTTTGATCAGCGCGAACCAGAACTCCATCTCGCCAAAGACCTTCACGGAGACAAGGTTCAGCCCCAACACCAACAGCAGTGCCGCCAGCGCCCACATCCACTGCGGCACCGTGCCCATCCAGGGCACATATTTGGAGAAGAAGTGCATGTAGAGCGCCACGGCGGTGATGTCCACAATGGCTGTCATGGCCCAGTTGAGCCAGTAGAGCCAGCCGGAGACAAAGGCCGCCTTCTCCCCGAAGAACTCCCGCGCATAGGACACAAACGAACCCGAGCTGGGGCGGTGAATGATGAGTTCGCCCAGGGCCCGCAAAATCAGGAAGGCAAAGAATCCGCAGATCGCGTAGCTGAACATGAGGCCGGGGCCAGCACTGGCAAGACGCCCGCCGGCACCCATGAACAGCCCCGTCCCAATGGCCCCGCCAATGGCGATCATCTGGATTTGGCGGGTTTTCAAGCCCTTGTGCAGCCCGGCGTCCTCCGCTGTCAGCGAGGCGCCGGGGGCATCTTGAACTAAGTCAGACACGTCGGTTGTTTCTTGGTGGTTCATGGTGCAAATCCTTTTCGTCTGTGCCGTGTGGCTTCGCCGCCCCCTGCGTCGTTGCCGGTTGGCGTCATTGCCGGTTGGCGGTATCAGTCAGCTAGGTTGGCGAGATATTCCGGGCGCAGTAATTCTTGAAGTTGCTCAGCCGTGAGCAACTTATGTTCCAGCACCAGCTCCGCCACGCCGCGGCCGGTGGCCAAGGCTTCCAGGGCGATGGCGGTGGAAGTGGTGTAACCCAGGCGCGGGGTGAGCGCGGTAACAAGTCCGATGGAGTGTTCCACCTGTGCCCGCAGCTTGTCCTCGTGGGCTGTGATGCCGCGGATGCACTTGTCGGCCAGCGTGATGCAGGCTGCCTCCAAGTGGGTCATGCTCTTGTTCAGGCTGTGCACAATGATCGGCTCAAAGGCGTTGAGCTGAAGCTGCCCGCCCTCGGCCGCCATGGTGATGGTGACGTCGTTACCGATGACCTCATAGGCCACCTGGTTGACGACTTCCGGGATCACGGGGTTGACCTTGCCAGGCATGATCGAGGATCCTGCCTGCACGGCGGGCAAGGTAATCTCCCCAAAGCCGGCACGCGGTCCGGAGGAGAGCAGACGCAGGTCGTTGCAGATCTTGGACAGCTTCACGGCCACCCGCTTGAGCACGCCGGAGAGGTGCACAAAGGCGCCGACGTCGGAGGTGGCTTCGATGAGGTCGATGGAGGTTGTCAGCGGCAGCCCGGAAATCTCAGCCAGGTGGCGGCAGGCCAGTGCAGAGTACCCAATGGGGGCATTGAGTCCGGTACCGATGGCTGTGGCGCCGAGGTTGATCTCATGGACCAGCATGGTGGATTCGGCCAGGCGCGCACGGTCCTCCCCCATGGTGACGGCGTAGGTGTTGAATTCCTGGCCCAGAGTCATGGGCACCGCGTCCTGCAGTTGGGTGCGGCCCATCTTCACCACGGTGCGGAATTCCACCGCCTTCACGGCAAAGGCATCGCACAGGTACTCCATGGCGATCACTAGCGACTTTGCCCCGAAAATGGTGGCCACGTTGACCGCCGTCGGATATACATCATTGGTGGACTGGCTCAGGTTCACATGGTCGTTCGGGTGCAGGAACTGGTATTCGCCCTTGCTGTGGCCCATGATTTCCAGGGCACGGTTGGCGATGACCTCGTTGGCGTTCATGTTCGACGACGTCCCGGCACCTCCCTGGATGACGTCCACCACGAACTGCTCATGCAGTGCCCCGGCAATGATCTCCTTGCATGCTGCGATGATGGCCCCGGCACGGACATCATCGAGCAGGCCCAGCTCGTGGTTGGCCTGGGCGGCCGCCTGCTTGACCATGGCCAGCCCGTTGACCAGGTGGGTGTTGGTGCTCAGCGGAATCCCGGTGATGGGGAAGTTTTCCACGGCACGCAGCGTGTGCACACCCCAGTAGGCGTCCACGGGGATGTTGCGGTCGCCGATCAGGTCATGTTCACTGCGGTACGCCAGCGGATCGGATACGGGGTTGTTGGGCTCTGTCTGGGGCATGGTTCTCCTTGATGCTGGCACTTCATTGGGCCGAAAATACGGATGGTAATGGTGCGGGAAAATCTTTGGTGGTGAGTCTTTGGGGGTCTGTCTTTGGTGGTCAGCTACCGAACGGCAGTCCCCGCAAGTTGCCCACGGGATGGCCGCCGCCGTACACGGGCAGCTCGTTGAAAGGTGCCAACAGGTTTGGCTCAACGCCCAGTGCCAGCAGGGCCGGAACGGCCGCCGGCATCCGGGCGCGGTCGCCGCCGTCGGAAATCTTCAGCGCCAACGCGCTGCCGTCCGCCAGGGCGATGACCTGGATGCCCTCGAAGCCGTCCTTGGCCAGCAGCCCGGGGACTGCTTCCATCAAGGCGGTGACGTCCCGACCGCGGCCGGCCACCATCTCCGGATGACTGCGCATGGCGTCGGCAACCTGGCGTTCGGGCGTGCCTGGGGCCGCCGTCACCAGGCGGGCGAAGGCGCGTGCCATGCCGGTCAGGGTCAGGCCAAACACCTCGGTCCCGCAGCCATCGGTGCTGATGGCCGTAATCGTTTCGCCGGTCAGCTCCGCCACCACCTCGCGGATCAGGACGGTCAGCGGGTGCTCCGGGTGCAGGTAGGTCTCTATGGGCCAGCCATTTTGGACGCAGGTGGCCAGCAGGGCAGCGTGCTTGCCGGAACAGTTCTGGGCCAGCTGTGTGGGTCCGTTGCCGGCACGCAGCCAGTGCTCGCGTTCGGTTGGGCCGTAGGGAATGTCTGTGGAATTGCGCAGGTCCTGCGCAACAAGACCGGCATTGGCAAGGATCGCGGCCGCCGTTTCCTGGTGCTTTTCTGCGCCGGAGTGGCTTGCCGCGGCCAGGGCCAGCTGCTCGGTGGACAGCTCCAGGCCGGCCCGGAGCATGGCCACGGCGATCAACGGCTTCAGGGCCGATCGGGGGTACATGCGGGCGCCGGGCTCTCCGCGCGAGAGGAGGCTCCCGCCGTCGTTCTTCAGGGCAATGAGCGAACCAAAGTGGACGCTTTCAATGAGGTCGCCACGGGTCTGCACGGCGAGCGGTGCGTGGGCGGGAAATGGGTTGGTGCTCAAGATTGTTCTGCTCCCATGATGGTGCTCAGTGCGGCGTCGACGGCGGTGAGGTGGATGGCCATGGCGCGGCCGGCGTCCGCGGAATTGCCGTGGGCGATGGCGTCCAGGATGAGGATGTGTTCGGCATCCGAGGTGCTCTTGCGCCCGGTGATCAAGTTGATGGTCTCGGATTGCTTGGCCATGGCGTCCCGGATGTCGTTGATGACACGCTCAAAAACGCCATTTCCGCTGGCCTTGGCAATGGCGGCGTGGAAACTGGCGTCGAGGCTGACCCAAATTTCGGGGTCGTCCTCCTCCGCCATGAGGGCCAGGATGCCGCGCATCTCCTCGAGCTGCTCGGCGGTGCGGCGGGTCGCGGCAAATTCGGCGGCCGGCACTTCGATGTGCGGGCGGGCCTCCATGAGGCTGCGCGCGGAGAATTTGCCCAGGATCAGGTCGCTTGAGGCGCTGTTGGCAATGACAAAGGTTCCTTTGCCGGTGAGCGTTTCGGTCAGGCCCAGGGCGGTGCAGGATCGCAGCGCCTCCCGGATCACGGAGCGACTCACGCCGTACTGCTGGGCCAGGGCGGTTTCGCTGCTGAGCTTGGTGCCGAGCTGCAGGGCGCCGTCCTCAATGGCAGTGCGGATGGCTTTGAATACGGCCTCGGCGGCACTGACCCGGACAATCGGTCCCTGTCCTGCTGTCCAGCTGTCTGACAAGTTCATAAAGGAGACTATGACACGGCTCACAGGGCGGTGTCAATCCGCGGCCCGCTCCCCTCCCTTCAGACGATCCTTCACATCCGGGGCGTTTTTCCCCAACGCTCCCTCGCATCCGGGGCACTTTCTGTAGACGCTCGCTCGGTGAATGAAGGAGCGTTCCCGGAAACAGCCCCGGATGTGAAGGAGCGTCGGTAGTTGGAAGGGCTACTGCATGCTGAACTGGTACTCCGCCGGGACGTCCTCGCCGGGGCACACTTCACGCCACAGCTCCGTCAGAGAATTCACGCCTTCGCGCAGGTCGGGGACCTCAATGCCAGCCTTCAGTATTTCTGCGGCTGCGGCGCTGTCACCCGTGCGCGCAAGGGCCAGGGCCTGCAGGAACTTGACCCGGCCCAGCTCTGCCAAGGACTGCGGCGCCCGGCTCACCAACTCCAGCGCCAACTCCGCGTTGCCGCTGTCCACCGCCATGGTCATGGCCTCCACGAGAAGCCAGCGGTTGTCCACTTCCAGAGCACATGCGGTGCTGAACTGGGCCAGGCCGCCGGTGATGTCGCCCGCCGCCAACAAGGCCAATGCCAAGCCGCGCAATGCCAGAACCCGGCTCCGCGGACTGAGCGGAACTGCTGCAGTTGGGGATCCGGCCAGAACCGTGCGGTACAGGTCTGCAACAACCGCCAGATCGCCGGCGCTGCTCGAAGCCCGCGCATGGACCATGACGGCATGGTGGAAGGCTGCCTCGGCGCTGGCGTTGCGGCTGGCGGTGAGCAAGTCCTCCCAGTCAAGGCCCCGCACAAAGGAGCCGGCACCACCAAAGGGCTGGCTGCCAGCTTTTACGGCGGCGGGTTCGAAGGGCTTTTCCACGATGCCTTCATTGCTCTTGAGCAGTTCCAGCCACGGTTGCTGATCGGCGGTGAGGGTTTCAGGCGCAAACGGGGTTCCTGTTCCATCCAACCAATCCATGGTGGCGTGACGGCGGCGCAGCACCTCCAAGGCGCCCCAGCCGCTGCCGGCCACCACCATTTCCGTCGGCGCCAGATCAGCCCAGCGACCGGCGTCGGACAAGGCCTCCGCAATGGCCGCTTCCGAAACCAAGTCCTCGACGCGCTGCGCGCCGTGGGCCACGGCATCGTCCCAAGGACCGGCTGCGAGCGCAGGGTCAAGGGCGGCATTGCCGTACGCTTCAACCCACTGCCAGCTTGCGCCGGCGGGCATGGGCACGTGCTCAAACTGGGTCTGGGCCAGCCCTGCTTGGATCTCCGCGTAGCGGCGCGGCTCCCCCGAGACGGTGGGGGTGAGCCATTCCTGCCAGCGGTGCCCGCCCACAGTTTCACCCCAAACGAACAGCTTCCGGCCGCGCAATTGTGCCGAGGAAACCAACGCCAGCCCGTCCCCGGAACCGTCGGCGGCCACCTCCCAGCGGCGCTCCTGGGGAGCGATGTCGAAGAAGAAATCGGCGGCCTGGGCGTTGTTGATGGGCCACGTGGCATCCGCGCCATGGAAATGGGTGGCATCAACTCGGGTCATGGAGCCGTCGTAGTCGGTGGCGTAGGATTCCCTCGCCGGGGCAATCACGCGCGTGGCAGGTGTCTGCGGGACGGCGGCGTTGGACCACCAGTACATGGGCACGGTCTTGTCATTCGGGTTCTGGATGCGCACGGCCACGAACACCACGGGCGAGTTCTCTGGCAGCCATGCGTCAATCTGGAAAACCACCTCGCGGAGCCTGTCAAACTCCCACATGCGCAGGACTTCCTGCCCCTCTGGAGTCCGCACAATGGCTGAATGCAGGGGCGAACTGGAGGTGGGTGAGTGCCCACGCGTGCCAATGTTGTATTCGATCCCACCGGCAAACCACGCATTGCGCAGGGCCAGATTGCCGAACATGATGCGGTCCTGGGTGTGCAGCAATTCCTTGCCCGTTGCCTTGTCGGTGAGTTCCCAGAGCCGCCCGCCCAGCTGCGGCAGGAACAGTGCCCTGACATGCTCATTTTCCAGCACGACGGCGGTCAGTTCCGTGGGGCTGACCTCCCGGGAGTAGCTCTCCTGCATGGGATAGGGATAAATGTTTTTCACCTTCCCCCAACCCACTCCCGCGGCAACTTCCGCCGGAATGCCCTCACCCACCGTGTACGGCGGTTCCAGCAATGGTTGAACGGACGGCATGGGCGAATCCTGACCCAGTTCGGCCAGTTCAATCATGCGGGTGGTGAGCCTCAGGGTGGAAGTCATGCGGGGTTCCTGTTCCGGGAGGGGTGAGGTGGCAGGCGCATTGGTTCTGCGGTCCACTAGTGGATGATCAGGAGCCTACCGGCAACAGCGGCTTTGTGGGTGCTGCTACTTCCCAACAAGCACTTTGCGTCAATAGCCATGCCTTCCAGCCAAAATGTCCGGGTACGCAACGCCGATAGAATTGCCAGCAAGCCCCAAAAGCAATGAAGCATCGAAATGGAGAACCTGGTGAACGAATCCGCCTACCCTCAACTGCGCCTGAACGTCTCCGCGCTTGAGCGCAATATCAGCATCATGGCCGCCTGGTGCCGGGAGAGAAATGTGGTCTTGGCTCCGCACGTGAAAACCACCATGTCGGCACCCATCATTGAGCGACAAATTGCCGCCGGAGCCGTGGGGGTGACGGTGGCAACTGTGGACCAGGTGCACACCGTGCTCGAGTGGGGACACCGGAACGTCTTCGTCGCCAACCAGGTGGTGGACAGCTATGGCTTGGGCCGGATTCGAGCGTGGCTCGAGGCTGATCCGGCTCAGATCATACGCATTTTCGCCGACTCCAAGGCAGCCGTGGCCGTGGCAGCGTCGGTTTTTGACGGCAGTGCCCGGCCCCTGGAGATGTTGATTGATGTGGGCACTCTGGCCGGGCGGACGGGCGTGCGCTCCATCGCCGAGGCGCGCGAGGTGGCCGCGGCCATCACGGCAGCGCCCGGACTGCGGCTGGTGGGTGTTGCCGGATATGAAGGCGTGGTGCCCAATTCGCGCGACGCCATCAACCTGGACGCCGTTGACCATCACTGCCAACTGGTGCATGACACCTACGTTGACCTGGCCGGGCAGTTTGAAACATCTGCCCCGATCTTCTCCATGGGCGGTTCGGCTTTTCCGGACCGCGTGATCGAATTCCTGCCGTCCGCCGCGGCTGTTCCTGGCACCGTCAATGTGCTGCGTTCCGGCTGCTACGCCACGCATGACCACGGCACCTACGCGGGCGTCAATCCCCTCCCCGGCCTCACCGCGGCGCTGACCGTCCGCGCCCTGATTCTCTCGGCGCCCGAGGATGGCTTGGTGGTTGCGGGTGCCGGCAAGCGTGATCTGCCGTACGACGCCGGCCTGCCGCCTTTTCTAGCCGCCTACACCGCCGCCGGGGTTGAGAAGCCTGACGCCACGGCCACGGTGCACAAGCTGTTCGACCACCACGCCGTGCTGCTGGGCGCCGAGGGCCTGGCCGTGACGGACATTGTGGAACTGGGCATCTCGCATCCGTGTTCCGCGTTCGACCGCTGGCCGGAGTACCTCGTCACGGATGGCTCGGGTGCGGTGGTTGATCTCTGGCGCACCGATTTTCACCGGGAATCCCTCGGCGGGTAGCTTGCCGGGCCCTAAGCGTGGCGCCGGGCCGACGCCCTAGGGACGCTGGTCCCCGCTGCGTTGCGTCCCGAGATGTCCGCGAGTGCGCGGGCTAGGTCCGGGTACTGCCATGTGAATCCGGCGTCCTGCAGTTTGCCGGAAGAGACCCAGCGGCTTTTGAGCACCAGCTCTGTTTCGGTGCGAATAACCACTGCCCCGATCTTGAGCAGCCAGGCGGGTGTGGGCAGCCCGAAAGGCACCCGATTTGCCGCACGCACGGCCGCCATCAGCTCCTTATTGGTAACCACTTCGGGGGCGGCGATGTTGACCGGACCGGTGATCTGGCGGTGTTCGTGGAGGAACACGACTGCCCGGAACAAATCCTCGACGTGAATCCAGCTGTATTTCTGCTGGCCATCGCCCATGCGCCCACCCAGACCGAGGCGGGCCAGGTTGTTGAAGGGCTGCATGACACCGCCGCCCGGGCCCATGGCGATGGTGATGCGCAAGGGAATCTTGCGGGTCTGTGGCGTGTCCGCCGCGGCGAACGTCTCTTCCCAGCCCCGCGCCACGTCAACGGAAAAGCCTGAGCCGAGTTCGCCGTCGTCCTCGTTTTGCGCACGGTCCCGGGCATCCCGGTAGATGGTCCCGGTGCTGGCGTTGAACCAGTCCCGCGGCGGGCGGTTGCAGGCGGCGACGGCGCGGCCCAGTTCGGCGGTGGTCTCCATGCGCGAGCGGATGATTTCAGCGGTGTTGGCCGGGGTGTAGCGGCAGGAGACTGACTTGCCGGCCAGATTGACCAGCAGATCGGCGCCCTCCAGCAGGCCCGTGATGGCGGAGGTGTCACCCCAGACGGCGTCGCCTGAACGGCCGACGGTGCGGACCCGCCATCCGGCCCCGGCAAGGCGGCTGCGAAAGTGTGTGCCGATGAATCCGGAGGCTCCGGCGATGACTACAGTCTTCACAGCTGCACCTTCGCCTTGAGCGCCAGGGCTTCCTCCACCAGCGGTTTCACCACGGGCAGCCTCGAAAAGGACACCAATTTCGCCACCAGTGGTGCCGCCCCATCTATCAGGGTGCGGGTGCGGCGCTGATTCGCGGAGGTGTCGTAAACCCAGAACAGGACCACGCCCATGTAGGCCAGCCACAGCAGTTCGGGCAGCTGCGGGCGCAGAAAATGTGGCACCTTGGTGCCGTCAATGACGTCGTCGAACAGTCCCACGGCGTTCTCCCGGGCTTCCCTGGACGCCTCTCCGAAGGGGCTCAACGCAGACCGCGGAGGCAGGGCGCTGGAGATGAACGCGCCGCCGAAGTCGTGGTACGGAGTCAGCGCGTCCACACCTGCGTGCAGGGCGGCCTTGAGCCTGTCGGCCAAACCATTGACACCGTCCATGGCCACGGCCGCAGCAGCACGCTGTTCGGCCACGGACTCCCGGTACAACTCCAACACCAACTCATCCTTGGACGCGAAGTAGTAGTAGGCGCTGCCCAGGGAAACACCTGCCTGGGCGGCAATGGCCCGCATGGTGGTCTTGGCAAAGCCCTTGGTGCGAAACATGCCCAGTGCGGTATCCAAGACCAGTGCCTTGGTTTGCGCGCTCTTGCCATCCATATCCAGATCCCCTTTTTGAACGTGTTCAATTATGAGTAAAGCACTCTTTTTGAACATGTTCAAGAATGGACTTCGGGGACGCGCCTTTTACCGGCGGAACTCACGGCCCGCGGCTGTGCAAGAATTTGCAGCATGTCAGCATCATGGATCGACGCTTTGATCATGCCAGGACGCCAGTTGCGCCAGCTCGACGGCGGACTCCTGACAGCGCTTGAGCCGGACGACCGCGGGTCCGCCTATGACGGGCGGGCGGCGATGTACGACCGCGTCATCGGCTCCCGCCTCTACAATCGCCTGGTGTGGGGATCATCGCCAGCCACCTACGCCGATTTTGCGGCCACGGCTGTCAACAGAGGTCACGGACCGATGCTTGATGTTGGTTGCGGCAGCGCAGTTTTTACGGCAGCCGCCTACAGCAGCACCGACCGTCCCCTCATCCTTGTTGACCGGTCTTTGGGGATGCTGGCCCGCGCCGCAGAACGCCTGGATGCGCGCGGCATCCACAGCGGGCGGGTCGCTTACATTCAAGCTGATTTGTTCGATCTGCCGTTCCGCCCGCAGGCATTCTCAACGGTGGCCAGCTTTGGCATGTTGCATCTTTTCGAGGACCTCGCAGGCACCATGGGCGCCCTGAAATCACAAGTGTCCCCGGGAGGCTCACTCCATGCCACCTCGCTGGTCGGCGAGTCCCCCATTGGACGCCGAGCCCTTGCCCTGCTGCACCGGTCCGGCGAGGTTGCAGCCCCACGCACCGAGGGCGAGCTGGCCGCGGCTGCACGCGACGTGCTGGGTCCGACGTCGTCCATCTGCAGGGAAGGGTCCATGGCATTCATGAGTTGGCATGCCTGAGCACGTCACCAGAAACCCGCGTCCCTTGCGCCTGCGGGCCAGCCGCGTTAGGTTCGAAAAGGACACCAGATCTGCCCCAACCGGAAGGAAACCCCATGGCTTACATCACCGTTGGAACCGAAAACAGCACCTCGATTGAGCTCTACTACGAGGACCAGGGGTCCGGCCAGCCGGTGGTGCTAATTCACGGCTACCCCCTCGACGGACGCAGCTGGGAGCGCACCACACGCGAACTGCTCGACGCCGGCTACCGGGTTATCACTTATGACCGCCGCGGGTTCGGCCAATCAAGCAAGGTTGCCGCGGGCTACGACTATGAAACTTTTGCAGCAGATTTGAACACGATCCTGGAGACGCTTGACCTGCAGAACACCATTTTGGTGGGCTTCTCCATGGGTACCGGGGAGCTGGCGCGCTACGTGGCCACCTTCGGCCACGCCCGCATTGCGAAACTAGCTTTTCTGGCCTCACTGGAGCCATTTTTGGTGGCACGCGAGGACAACCCCGAGGGCGTCCCGCAGGAAGTATTCGACGGCATTGTCAGCAAGGCCAAGGAGGACCGCTTTGCGTGGTTCACTGGATTCTTCAACGATTTCTACAACCTTGGTGACAACCTGGGCACCAAGATCAGCCAAGAGGCCGTGACAGCCAGCTGGAACGTTGCCGTCTCAAGTGCACCCGTGGCCGCCTACGCCGTGGTTCCAGCGTGGATAGAGGATTTCCGCGGCGATGTGAAGGCCGTCCGTGCCAGCGGCTTGCCGGCATTGATCCTGCATGGCACTGCGGACAACATCCTGCCCATCGATGCCACGGCCCGCCGCTTCCGCACGGCATTGCCGGGGGCTGACTATGTGGAAATCGAGGGCGCTCCCCACGGACTGCTGTGGACCCATGCCCAGGAAGTGAACGCGGCGCTGCTGGCCTTCCTGCAAAAGTAGGCGGGCAGTTCGACGCGACGCCGCTGCTGCCGTGGCGTCAGGACGGGGCGTCAGGACGGGGCCGGAACGTCCCCCACAGAGGCCATCAGCACCTGCTGGTCCCCACCAGCCCAACTGACGGTAAGTACGGGCCCGGGGCCGGCCGTTGCGGCGGTGTCCAACACCCTGTTGAGCGCCAGAGTCATCGGCCCCACGGGGATGGACGTGACACCGCCCGCTGTGAGAGGCGTGCCCAGGTCCAACGCCGGCAGTTCGACGTCGGATGCTCCCGTGCTGCTGATCTGCGCTGTTTCGGGCAGGGTTTCCATTTTCCCGTCCGCTTCCCGGAATTGGGCGGCCTGCGGTTTGCCGATCAGCAGTGCCGCGGCGAGCTCGGCCACGTACACCGGATCGCCCGTGGCGTCATAGACCCAGCGGCGACCCAGGACCGAATGCTCCATGGTGCCTATCAGGAACGCCTCGGCACCAGCCAGCGGCGCTCCGCGGTAGGTCAGCGGTGCTTGGTAGACCTGATTGCCGGCACCCACCAGCTGGGTCTCAATGCCCACTTCACCTGCGGGGTCGTCGAAGCGGAAGGACCCCAGCCGCACCAAGGGTGAGTCACCGCCGTCGAACCAGTCCTGCAGCGGCAGCCAGTCGGCCAGGAGTTCCATTTTGCTGGGCCGCAATTCGGCCGCGTATACGATCGCCATGGCCTCAGTCTATTGCGGCACCCGCCCGGTCCCGCCTGCCGAACGGGCAGTAGTTGTTGATGTTTTTGTAAAACATCAACAACTACTGCCCGCTCACGAGGCAAAAGGGGGGAGGTTAGAGGTTAGAGGTCCAGGTGGGTGGGGCCAAACATCTTCAACAGCACGTCAACCACGACGACGTTGGGACCGTCTGCAGCGAAGCCCGCCTGGAGCGCCTCCCCCACATCCTCGGCCTTCACTCGCTGGGCCGGCACACCAAAGGCCTCCGCCAGTTTCACAAAGTCGGGCCGCGCCAACTCGGTGTGCGTGGCCTTGCCAAAGGTGTCGATCATGTATTCGCGCAGGATGCCGTAGCCGCCGTCGTCCACAATGAGCCAGGTGACGGGGGCATTGTGCTGCTTGGCGGTGGCCAGCTCCGAGATGGAGTACATGGATGAACCGTCGCCGGCAACTGCCAGCACACGGGACGGTTTGCCTTGGCTTTGCAGGCCAAGCGCCCCGCCGATGGCTGCCGGGAAGCCGTAGCCCAATCCGCCGGCGCCCTGGGCGGAGTGGAATTCCCCGTCTTTGGCATCCCAGCAGCTCCAGCCCCAGTAGGCGGAGATGGTCATGTCCCAGAACGTTTGCATGTCGGCCGGGACTGCCGCACGAATGTCGGCCATGAACTTGCGCTCCAAGCCCAGGTCCTGTCCGTCGAGGCGGGCCTGCACCTTCGCCAGCGTGTCCGCCACAACGGCCTGCGGCGTGGCGCCGTGCCAGTCCGCATTTTCAGCAGGGGGTTCGGTCAACGCGGCATCGAGCATTCGCAGGGCCTGGCCGGCGTCGGCCCTGATGCCCAGCGCAGGGCGGTTGGATTCGAGCACCCGGGGTTCGGCATCGATCTGGATGATGCGCCCGCGCGGCTCCATGGTGAAGTAGTTGCTGGAGACCTCACCCAGGGAGGAACCAATGACCACCAGCACGTCGGCGTCCTCGAGAACCTCGGTGACATACCTGTCCTCCACCCATGACTGGAGGGAGAGTTCGTGGTTCCACGGGAACGCGCCGTTGCCGCCGGGCGTGCAGACGACGGGGGCGTTGAGCTTCTCGGCCAGCGACAACAGCGGGGCGTGGGCGCGGCCGCGCCGCACACCGCCGCCAGCCACAATGGCAGGTCGCTTGGCAGCGGAAAGCCACTTCACAGCTTCGCGGACCAGCTCAACGCGGGGCGGGTTGTCGAAAGGCTCAGCAAGGGCATCTTCGACGGCGGGCACAAAGATGGGATCCAGCAGCACGTTTTGCGGCACTTCAAGCCAGACAGGACCCTGCGGGGAGGAAACGGCTTCCGTCCATGCGTCCTGGATGGCTGAGGGAATGCCAGACGCGTGCTGGATGAGGCGCTGGCTTTTGGTCACGTTGGCGGCCGATGCCTTCTGGTCATCCAGCTGGTGCAGCATGCCCTTGCGGCGGGCGCCCAGGCCCTCCAGCGGGATCTGGCTGGCCACAACAATCATGGGCACGCCGGTTGCGTAGGCCTCCTGCAAGCCGGCCAGGGCTGTCAAAGCACCGGGGCCGGTGGAGAGGAACAGCACGCCCACTTCGCCGGTGGCACGGGAGTAGCCGTCGGCGGAGAACGCCGAGTTGTTCTCCACCCGGGAGGAAATAAAGTGCAGCGGGGAACGGCTCAAGGCGTCAAACAAGCCCAGGGCATGCTGGCCGGGTATGCCAAAAACAGTCTTGGCGCCCAAGGCGGCCAGGGTTTCCACCACCAGGTCACCACCATTGCGCTGAACCTCAGCCGGCTCAACCACGGAGGTCTCGCTAACCGGGGCGGTCACTTGTTTCCACCCTCGGTGAGCTGGGCCCCCAGATGCGAGGGGTCCCCGGCCGAGCCTGCGAGGTTGGGGAGCGTCTGGGGAGGGGCAAAGCCGGCCGGCCGGCGTCGTCCTTCAGCATCAAGGGCCTGGGCAGCGTAGCCGTTCGGGGCGCCGAAGCGGTCCCCCGGAACAAAGTTGTCCGCCATCAGGGTCACCAGTTCGTAGCCCACGTGACTTGCCGCGATGCCCGTGATTTCGGCGTGGTCGTAGGCCGGGGCCACCTCCACAATGTCAGCACCCACCAGGTTCATGCCGCGGAAGCCGCGAATAATCTCGATGAGTTCGCGGCTGGTGAGGCCGCCAGCCTCGGGGGTGCCGGTGCCGGGGGCATGCGCCGGGTCCAGCACGTCAATGTCAACGGAGATGTACAGCGGGCGGTTGCCGATCCTGTCGCGGATCTTCGCCACGGTTTCCAGCACGCCCTGGTAGTAGACGTCGGCGGCCGTGACAATGCCAAAGCCGAAGCGGTGGTCGTCGTCCAGGTCCTTCTTGCCGTACAGCGGGCCGCGGGTTCCCACGTGGGAGATGGCCTCGGTGTCCAGGATGCCTTCCTCCACAGCGCGGCGGAAGGGGGTGCCGTGCGTGTATTCGGCACCAAAATATGTATCCCAGGTGTCCAGGTGCGCGTCAAAGTGCAGCATGGCAACGGGCTCGCCGGCGCGCTCTGCGGCGGCACGCAGCAGCGGCAAGGCAATGGTGTGGTCGCCACCGATGGTCAGCAGCTTGGCGCCGTCGGCCGTCAGATCCAGCGCATTTTGCTGGATGGTCTCAATAGCCTCATTGATATTGAAGGGATTCACGGCCATGTCGCCGGCGTCGGCCACCTGGCAGTTTTCAAACGGGGAAACGTCCCAGGCCGGGTTGTAGGGACGCAGCAGACGCGATGCCTCACGCACATGGTTGGCGCCGAAGCGGGCACCCGGACGGTAGGAAACGCCGCTGTCGAAGGGAACTCCGACGACGGCCACATCGGCCTTGGAGACCTGATCAAGGCGCGGGAGGCGTGCGTACGTTGCGGCGCCTGCGTAGCGCGGAATCCGGGAGGAGTCGATGGGGCCTAAGTTGCCGTTGGCCTCAGTACGGAGCTCTTTCATGGACATCCTCAATTCATTCTTCACTGGTGTCATTCACGTTTTATGCGCGGAGTAGACGTGGGTCACATCCAAGCAGTTGTTCACCATAGTACAACTGATGTTGCCTAATGGGAACCAAATGTTTTCTCTGGGATACATTTTTCCCGCCTTGGGCGTGACGCACGTCCCAATGTCACCCGTTCGCGTATAGATTTCGTCAAGACCGGGCCCTTTGCTCCCGGCCCGGGGCTACTCTCTATAAGCTGCCAATGAAAGGCGCCTCAACGAAAGGCCCACGCGTGACATCGCTTGCAAAAGCTCCTGCTGAACCCGGGGACAACAGGAAGCCCCGGGGCAAGGCTGCCATGCGCCAGTGGCTGCTCGAGGGCATGCCCGAAAGCTCCGGCAAACGCCAAGGGCCCCACGGGCGCCCGGCCGCCGACCACAAGCGGCATTCGTGGTGGCAGGTCATGTGCCTGACGGGTCTGGACTACTTCTCCACCCTCGGCTATCAGCCGGCCATTGCAGCACTGGCTGCTGGCGTGCTGGCACCGCTGGCCACGATTGTGCTGGTGCTGGTTACCCTGCTGGGCGCGCTGCCCGTCTATAAGCGGGTTGCCCGGGAAAGCCCGCACGGCGCAGGCTCCATCGCCATGCTTGAGCGACTGCTCCCGCGCTGGTGGGGCAAGCTGTTTGTGCTGGCGCTACTGGGCTTTGCCGCCACGGATTTCATGATCACCATTACCCTTTCCGCCGCCGACGCCACAGCCCACGTCATTGAAAACCCCTTCGCCCCCGACTTCCTGCAGGGGCACAACGTGGGCATCACCCTGTTTTTGATTGCCGGACTCGCAGCCGTGTTCCTGCGCGGGTTCAAGGAGGCCATGAGCATCGCCGTGGTGCTCGTGGCAGTGTTCCTCACGCTGAATCTTGTGGTCATCTCGGTGGCCCTGGCCAAGGTCACCCAAAGCCCGCTGCTCACGGCCGACTGGTGGGGCGCCCTGACCACCCAGCACGGCAGCCCGTTCATGGTCATCGCCGTGGCCCTGCTGGTTTTCCCGCGCCTTGCCCTGGGCCTGTCAGGCTTTGAAACAGGCGTTGCCGTCATGCCACAAATCAAGGGCCGCTACAGCGACACTGACGAGAGTCCGGAGGGCCGCATCAAGGGAGCCCACAAGCTGCTCACCACGGCGGCGCTGATCATGAGCACCTTCCTGATCACCTCCTCACTGGCCACCACCATCCTGATTCCGGCAGCCGAATTCCAGCCCGGCGGTGAAGCCAACGGGCGCGCCCTGGCGTTCCTGGCCCACGAACTCCTCGGCGAAGGCTTCGGCACCGTCTATGACATCAGCACCATCGCCATCCTGTGGTTCGCCGGGGCCAGCGCCATGGCCGGACTGCTGAACCTGGTGCCGCGCTACCTGCCGCGTTTTGGCATGGCCCCGGAATGGGCTTCCGCTGTCCGCCCCCTGGTGCTGGTGTTCACCGTCATCGCCGTGGTGATCACCATTCTTTTCAAGGCCGACGTCGATGCCCAGGGAGGTGCCTACGCCACGGGTGTTCTGGTGCTCATCACCTCGGCGGCCATTGCCGTCACCCTGTCCGCCAAGCGCAAGGGCGAGAAGGGGAAAGTGATCGGTTTTGGCGCCGTCTCGCTGGCGTTTGTCTACACCACGGTGGCAAATTCCATTGAGCGCCCCGACGGCCTGAAGATCGCAGCGTTCTTCATCCTGGGCATTGTTGTGGTGAGCCTGCTTTCGCGCATGCGCCGTGCCTTTGAATTGCGTGCCACCTACATTCGCATGGATGAGGCGGCCATGAACTTTGTGGCCGCAGTGGATGAAGGCACCATCCGGATCATTTCCCATGACCCCAAGACCCGCAACGCCGCTGCGTACCGCCGCAAACTCTCACATGCCGCGCAGGTCAACGAAATTGGGGATCCACGGGAGGTGCTGTTCATGGAGGTGATTGTGGATGACTCCTCAGACTTTGAAACGGCCCTTGAGGTTCATGGCATTACCCGGCACGGCTTCAAAATCCTGCAGGTCCACTCCTCCAACGTGCCCAACACCATTGCCGCGGTGCTGCTGCACATCCGTGACGCCACCGGGCTGATCCCGCACATTTACTTCCGCTGGACCGAGGGCAACCCCATCACCAATCTGCTGAAGTTCCTGTTTATTGGCGAGGGTGAAATTGCGCCCGTCACCCGCGAAGTGCTGCGTGAAGCCGAGCCGGACCTGACCCAGCGGCCCTGGGTGCACGTGGGCTAATCCCCACCCACTTGAACTAACCCGCAGAAAACGCCGAAAATTCACGATTTTGATGTGTTTTTCGGCGTTTTCTGCGGGTTAGTTGGAAATTTGAAGGGATGTGGATTTGGAAGCGGAGGTGCGTCACCAGCGGTTGTGAACGTCCTCCGCCCAGCCCAGGATGCCAGCCACCTTGATGCGGTTCCCGTCGCTGTCGGCGATGTCGCCGTCGTAATGGCCAAAGCACTGGTGGGTGTTGTTGCTCAGCACGCCAAGGTTGATCGCGGAAACCTTGTCGTAGAACGGGGTGAAGACCAGATCCGCACTGGCGCCGTGAATGTGCCACGGCGCCAGCCAATCGGTGGTGCTGTAGTCCCACACCAAACTCTCACTGATCTTGTGCAGGCGTCCGTCAACCAGCAGCGCGTTCTCGGTTGCCCCGGTGCCGTCGGTCCACTTGGAGCCCAACTGAAGGCCAATGGTTCGCCCGTCCGTGGTCCCCGAGCCAGCTCCCCAATTCCAGTGCATCGAGTAGGGCCAGCGGCCGCGGCCGTGATCCAGCACAGCCCATGAGTCGCCGGCCGCAAGGTGGTGGCTGCGCCCGTCCACGGAGACGGTGCCGCTGGCAGGCCGGGCCACATCCTTGACGGTGTATTGGAATTGGCGATCGTTCCAGGGCACCACAACGCCCAGTGATTCGTGCCCTTCGGGCTTGGCCGCCATGATGTCCAAGCGGACTCGGGCCGTCGAGGCGCGCAGGCGTGTCCCGCCGGGAACCTCGGCAATGTCGATCGTCAGCTTCCCGGTCTTGGCCCGCGCGGAGCCATCCCCCAACGAGGGAGGCAAGGTGGCGCTGCCGCCGAGAATACCCGTCACGTTCGCGCCAACGGATTCCCCGGTGGCACGGTCCAGCACCCACAGTTCATGCACGGCGGCATAGTCCAGCGAGGACACCGTCAGGGCAATGATGTGCGTTGGCGAGGTGATGGCCCAGTATTCCCAGCGTTTATTCCGCCCCCACCGTTGCAGCCCGCGGCCAATCCCGGAGGTGTCATGCAGCGGCGTGCGGGTCCAACCCACGGCTGCCGGATTGAGCTTGCCATTGGGTAGGGTCAGGGCGACCCGCGAGGTAATTTCGGTTTCGTTGAGCATGCCCGCTGTCATGACGTTCCTCGCCTTTGTGAGAGTGGTGCCTGTGAGAGTGGTTGATGTGCGTGGGGATTCAGGGTCAATTGCGCCGTCACAGCCTGAACGACCGCGTCGGGCAACTTGGCCACCCGCCTGTCGTAGCTGAGCAAGCCGTTGAGCTCATCCTCCACATCGGTCAATTGGGTATAGACGACGGCGGCAAGCCCGTCCGCGATGGCTGGCACAATCTCCCGTTCATGGAGCCGGGTGAACGCTTTTCCAAGATCGGCAACGCTGCGGTAGCGCCGGTAACCAAATTCGCGGGCACTGAAATCGTGCCCGGCAATCCTCAGGCTGTACCCGCCATACTCCGAGAGCACCACCGCCCGGGGATCCTTTTTCCAGCGTGCGCGCAGCTTGAAAGGCGTGAAATAAATATGCAGGCTCTTAAGATCCCCACCGCCTTGGTCATGCCATCCGCTGGCGTGGTCAATGGTGCGACTGGGATCCAGGCGGCGCAGTTCAGCCGTGGCTGCGAGCGCATCGAACTGCCCCCACCCCTCGTTAAAGGGAACCCACACGGCCAGCGAGGCCACATTGCGCAGCAGTTCAACTGTTTGTTGTAGTTCTGTCATGAAATCAGCCCGGCCCTGGACCGATGTCCGGCCAAAACGGGCGTACTTGTTGTCCTTGAGCCGCAGGGGCAGCACCACAGGTGCCGTAATGATGGGCACCTTGTAGTTGGTGCCGCCGTTAACCATGTCCTGCCACACCAGCATCCCCAGCCGGTCACAGTGGTGGTACCAGCGCAGCGGCTCAATCTTGATGTGCTTGCGCAGCATGGTGAAACCCAGCCGTTTGGCTGTGGCGATGTCATAAATCATTGCCTCATCGGAGGGCGGCGTCAGGAAACCGTCAGACCAGTAGCCCTGATCCAACAGCCCGGCATGAAAGTATGGTTCACCGTTGAGCAATAGCCGCAGGTGGCCTTTGGCGTCAGGGCCCACGCCAAAGGAGCGCAGACCAAAATAGCTACTGACATGGTCATCACCCAAAGACACCTGAACGTCATAGAGAAAAGGATCCTCCGGAGACCACCGATGGGCCCGTTCCAAGTGAATTCGTGTGGGCACATTCGCTTCCACCGAGACTCTGGTGAGCTCACCGGCGTCGTCCGCAATCACCACGGTTGCGGTCCCGGCGGCCCCCGCCACGGTCACTTCGACGGCGGACCCGGCAAGGTCCGGGACCAGCGTCAGCTTTTCAACATGGGTTTCGGGGACCGATTCCAGCCACACCGTTTGCCAGATGCCTGACTGGGCTGTGTACCAGATCCCGCCCCGCTTGAGCTTTTGCTTGCCACGGGAATGATGGGAGGTGTCGCTGTCGTCCTGAACGTCGACGGACAGGGTGTGCGGGCCCGCCGAACCCTGGGCGCCGTGCTGCAGCGCTGCGGTGATGTCCAAGGTGAAAGGCAGGAACCCACCGTGGTGTCCCCCCACGTCCTCACCATTAATTCTCACGCTGCAGCGCTGGTCAACGGCCCCAAAGTGCAGCAGCACACGATCTTGCACGAATTCGGCGGGAAGGGTGAAGCTCCGCCAATACTTCAAATTCTCCCCCGGCTGCAGTTGGCGGCTCACACCGGACAGCGGGGTTTCCGGGGAAAAGGGCACCAGAATCTGGCCGTCCGCGCCTTCCCCGGCTCCGGCATTCACGCGGGCTACCTCCTCATGGGGAGAAGCTCCTGGCGTGGAGATGGCATACTGCCACAGCCCGTTGAGGTTGAGATAGCTCGAGCGCACCAGCTGTGGTCGCGGGTATTCCTGCAGGACCGCGTTCGGGTCCAGGGTTTCTCCCCACGGTGTAAAGCGATCCGGACGCGCCGAGCTCAGGCCCCCGCTCATGCCTCAGCCACCGCGGTTGCGCGGCGCAGACGCAGCACGGGAAAGACAGTGAACACGGCGATGACCGCTGCGGCGAGGAAGATCCACGGCGTGGGAACCGATTTCACCACGCCAAGGTCGACATACGTTTCGGCGGCGCCGGCGATGACTGCGGCACCCGCAAAGGGGCCCAGCACCATCGGCACCATGACGGCAAAGATCATGCGCAAGCCCTGGACGTTACCCACCCGCTCCGGCGGCGTGTAGTCGCGCACCAAACCGGAGATGGCCGCCGTCGTCAGCATAAATCCGGCCAACATGACGGTTCCGGCCACCATGACCGGGCCCATGCCGCGGGCAAAGAACATGCCCACGAGTCCGGCCACCAGGATCGCAGTTGCGGGCAGGACCGAGACAAGCTTGCCCACCTTGTCGATCAGGCGTCCGCCGAGGATGCTCAGGACCGCCGCTGAAACGAGGACGACGGCCAGAATGATGGCATAACCGTCGATCCGCAGATACCGCTGGATATAAATGATCAGGTAGGGAAGAAACACTTGGGTGCACGTGCCCACCACGAGCCAGGCGGCAAGTGCCCAGTAGAGACGAGGGTTGGTGCGCATCACCGAGGGGCGCAGGCCGTGGATGACCGAGCGCAAGTAGCTGTCGCCACTGACCACCAAGGTGGACGAATCGCGGAGCATGAACCACGCGAATACACCAATCAGCGCCGTCACGGCTCCGATGATGCCAAAGAATAGTTTCCAGTGCCCATCCTGCGTCAGCCCGTCCAGCAGACCAAAAATGACCAGCATGGACAGCAGCGGCAGGATGGACAAGACGCCTTCCACTTTGCCTCTATTGGCGGGGGCGGTGGACTCCGTGACCCAGGCGTTGAAAGCGGCATCGTTGGCGCCCGAGCCAAAGAAAGACATCACCGCGTCGAGAAGCACGATGGCGATGATGGCCAGCACCACGGCGTTGGCGCCGGGCAGAAAGGCGGCCGCTGCGCTGGTCTGGACAAAGCCGAAAGCGGCTGTGCTCAGGCCCCAAAGAATGTAGCCCCCGGCGATGAACGCCCGACGGCGGCCTGCCCTATCCGATGCGGCCCCCACCAAAAACGTTGCCACAGTCGCGACCACTGCGCTGGATGAAACCAGCAAGGCCAAAACAGCAGGGTTGGTGCTGATGGTGTTGTAGACAAACACGTTGAGATACATGTTTTCCACGGTCCACGCGAGCTGCCCGGCGAAGCCCACAATAATCAAGGTCAGCCAGGTGCGGGCCCCAATCAGGGGTCCGCCAGGCCGCACTTGGCCGGGCCGCACTTGGCCGGGCCGCACTTGGCCGGGCCGCACGGTGACAGTCTGCGCGGCTGCAACTCTCTGTGTGGCCGTCTTGGGCGAGATCTTTGGCAAGGCTGTCCCCTTATGTGAATTGACTCACATAAACATTACCGCCGAGTAGCCAATTCTCAAGACGCGTGGGCTAGTTTCCGCCGGATCCGGACGCCGCGGGAACCAGAATCCACAGGGCTTCCACCGGCTGGGCCGAGCGGTTCTTCCAGCTGTGGGGCTCCCGCCCGGGGAAGGACAGGGTGTCCCCCGCCGTCAAGTCATAGGATTCCTGGGTCATGCGCAGGGTCAGTTCGCCGCTGATGATATGCAGAACATCCACGTCACAGTCCACCGCGTACAGTTCGGTTTCGCCGCGTCCATAGGGCTCAATCGTGGCGGCAAGAATTTGCAGGCGCCGCTCGGAGCGCGAGGTTAGCAGGCGCTCAACAATGCCTTCGCCACCTAGGGAGATCCGCGGACCTTCACCTTTTCGGCTCAAGTGGGTTTCCGGTACCGCGAAAAGTTCGCCGATGGAGATCGAGAGGACCTGGCACAGGGTGACCAGTGAGGCAACGCTGGGTGAGGTGAGGTCACGCTCCACCCGGCTCAGGAATCCCTTGGTCAGCCCCGTGGCGTCAGCCACCTGCTCAATGGTCAGCCGTTGGTCTTGGCGTGCGGCACGGATGCGCGACCCAATGGCCACGGGGTTGGTGCTCGGTTCCAGGGGCAAAGCTTTCATGGCGGCTCCTCACGACACGTCCAGCCGTCAAGATTTTCAAGCGGCACATTGACTGTAACTACCATCACAGTTTAGCCTAATAGACAACAAATGTTGCTTTACGGGCAATAATGACTCGGGGCTTTCCCCTACTTCTTCCTACACTGGAGCATCTCGTGGACTTAAACGTCGCCATAGTTGTCATTTATTTGGTGGCCATGCTGGCCTTTGGCTGGTGGGGAAAATCGCGCACTAAGAATAACAGCGACTTCCTTGTTGCCGGACGCCGGCTGGGCCCCTTCCTCTACACCGGAACCATGGCCGCCGTCGTCCTCGGTGGTGCCTCCACGGTGGGTGGTGTGGGGCTTGGCTACAAGTTCGGCATCTCCGGCATGTGGCTTGTTGTTGCCATTGGTGTTGGCGTGCTCCTGCTGAGCCTGCTGTTTGCGCCGACGCTGCAGAAACTGAAGATCTACACCGTCTCGCAAATGCTGAGCCTGCGCTACGGCCAGGAAACTACCAAGGTTTCGGGCATCGTCATGCTGGCCTACACCATCATGATTTCGGCAACTTCCACCGGCGCCTACGCAACCATCTTTGTGGTGCTGTTCGGTTGGGACAGGTGGCTGGCCATCGCCGTCGGCGGCGCGATCGTCTTGGTCTACTCGACCATTGGCGGCATGTGGTCCATCACCTTGGCAGACCAGGTCCAGTTCGTCATCAAGACCGTGGGCGTCTTCATGCTCATGCTGCCGTTTGCCTGGAACGCTGCTGGCGGCATTGACGGCATCCGTGAGCGCGTGGATGCAAGCTTCTTCCAGTGGGACGGCATCGGCACCCAAACTATCATCACCTACTTTGTGGTTTACACGCTGGGTCTGCTGATCGGCCAGGATATTTGGCAGCGCGTCTTTACGGCCCGCACCCCGGAAGTCGCCCGATGGGGCGGCGCCACCGCCGGTATCTACTGCATCCTCTACGGTGTGGCCGGTGCACTGATCGGCATGGCAGCCTCCGTGGCCCTTTCCGCAGATGTGGAACTCAAGGACGACGTCTATGCCCTCGTGGCCACGGAACTGCTGCCCATCGGCGTTGGCGGCATCGTACTGGCCGCCGCCGTGGCAGCCATGATGTCCACGGCATCCGGCTCACTCATTGCCGCCGCCACAGTAGCCCGCAAGGACGTTGTGCCCTTCGTGGCCAGCTGGTTCGGCAAGGACATCGACAACTCCGATTCCGCCAACCCCGAACACGACATCAGGGCAAACCGCTGGTACATCTTGGTAATCGGCATGCTTGTTGTGCTGATCTCCATCGTGGTCAACGACGTGGTGTTCGCCCTGACCATCGCCTACGACATCTTGGTAGGCGGCCTGCTCGTGGCAATCATTGGCGGCCTCATCTGGAAGCGCGGCACGGGCCTGGGCGCAGCATGGTCCATGGCCGTTGGCTGCTTGGTCACCATCGCATCCTTGGTCATCTACGCCACCGGCATCATCCACAGCGCCGATGGCATCTACGCCAACGAACCCATCTACTTCGGTTTGGCATCCTCGCTCATCGTCTACCTTGTGGTTTCCCTGCTGACCCCGGCCACCCCGGCCCACATCCGCAAGGTCTGGGGCGACCGCCTCGCTGCAGCAGCCACGGATTCCAACCCGGAAGACGTGCCTGCGCAGCTTCAGAAGTAGCCCCGCTTTTCCAACTGACCCGCAGAAATCGACGAAAATACGCGTTTTTTACGCCATTTTCGGCGATTTCTGCGGGTCAGTTGTTCTTTAATGTACGACGGCGGGAGGTGACGTAATTTATGACGTCACCTCCCGCCGTCGTACGTTTAAGGAGTAACGTAAGGGACAGCTTCAAGAGATGCGATGCCAAGCTCCGACTGGTCGCACGCCAACCCCATGTTCACAGGGTGGCTCGGATGAGGAAGCGGCCGGCGGTGACTGGATCCGCGGGCAAGAGCAATCACAAAGGCCCCGCCATGACTTTCATCTCCGTCGCCCATGCACAGCGCGCCAAGACGTCCAAGAATCCCAACGGCATTCCGGTGCTGCCCGCCGTGGACGTGAATTTGGGCACCGTCACCTTTTTCACCCCCACCGGGCACCGCGCGTACTTCTCCGCAGACCCGGCCCTGCTGGTGGATGCCCTCGCCGCTGCCGTGCGGCCCGCGCACTGGATTGCCGAGCTCGGAACGTTGGTTGTCACGGTGGCCCAGACGGGTTCCCGGGCTGGGCGTCGGCTGGGCTTCAAGCTCGAAAACTACTGAACCGTTAGGTGCCGGTTCCGAATTCGGACGGCACTGGCGCAAAAAGACGGCGCTCTACCGCCATCTTTAAGCGCGAACGCCGTCTCTTTTCACAGTTGACTGGCACCGGCCTACTCGATGGTGGCAATGACGGCACCTTGGGCCACTTCGTCACCCTCCTGGACTTGCCACCTCAAGGTGCCGGCTGCGGGGGCGTTGATCTCGGCGTCGAACTTCTCGATGGTCACCTCGGCGATCACCTGGTAGGCGGTCACCGTGCTGCCGTTGGGCGCACGCCAGTCGATGAGGACGCCGCAGTCCTGCGGGTCCCCGGTCATCATCGGAAACAGTACTTCCATGGCCAGCGCGCCTTCCGGGACGTGGCCGCAGTGTGAGCGGCCGTTGGAACTAGAGCCTATGCGAGTTCGCCGGTGCAGGGAATGCCAATATTGGCTGCGGAGCGGAGCGGCCACGTTGCGGTGCACCTAAACTTTTTCACTAGGGGAACCGGCCGAAAAACCGCGGGAATCCGGGCTACAGTAGGGGCTGAGTCGAGGAGATCCCCAAGTGTCAACAAGCAATCCGAGCCCCGCACAAATCAAGCGATGGCGGCAATATCTGGCCGACGAGCGCGCTGAAGCCGCCGTCTACCGTGACCTGGCCAAGCGTCGCACGGGCGAAGAAAAGACTATCCTGACGGCCTTGGCAGCTGCCGAGGGCAGGCACGAGCAGCACTGGTTGAACTTGCTGGGCGACCATGCCCACCCGCCCCTGCGCCCGTCCGTGCGCAACCAGCTCTTAGGCCTTTTGGCACGGCGTTTTGGTTCAGTGTTTGTCTTGGCTCTGGCCCAACGGGCGGAGTCCAGATCCCCCTACGCCTCCGATGCTGACGCTACCGATGCCATGGCGGCCGATGAATCCATCCATGAAGAGGTCATTCGTGGCTTGGCAGCGAGGGGCAGGAACAGGCTTTCCGGTTCGTTCCGGGCAGCCGTTTTTGGTGCCAATGACGGCCTTGTCAGCAACCTTTCCCTGGTCATGGGCATGGCCGCAACCGGTGTAGGCAGCCAGGTGGTGTTGTTCAGTGGCATTGCCGGTTTGCTGGCCGGGGCCCTGTCCATGGGCGCCGGTGAATTTGTTTCAGTCCGCTCCCAACGCGAGTTGCTGGACGCCTCCCAACCCACCCAGATCACTCTCTCTGCGGCGGCTTCGCTGGACCTTGAAAACAATGAACTGGTGCTGGTCTACCTGGCTCGCGGCATGTCCCGCGACGTCGCCGAGCACAGGGCTGCCGAGCGCATGGGCCAGTTCAGTTGCGACTGTGATCCCAGCTTGTCGCTGCAGCCCGAGCAGTTTGAAGCGACAAACAGCCACGAAACCCTGGGCACGGCGTGGGGCGCCGCCGGCTCCAGTTTCTGCTTCTTCGCCTCCGGAGCCATCATCCCCATTCTGCCGTTCCTGTTTGGCATGACGGGCATGGGCGCCCTGGTGCTCGCCTGCGTCTTGGTGGGCATTGCACTGCTGGGCACGGGCGCAGTGGTTGGCCTGCTGTCCGGGGCATCGCCACTGTGGCGTGGCCTGCGACAGCTCGCCATCGGCATGGGCGCAGCGGCAGCAACCTACCTCCTGGGCCTGCTCTTTGGCACTGTGGTGGGCTAGCAGCCTCAACAACTGGCCCGCAGAAAACGGCGAAAATCGCATCAAAAGCGCGTATTTTCGTCGTTTTCTGCGGGCTACTTCTAGTTGGTGGTGAGCAGTGCGCAGGCTTCCTCCACCGAATCCACCACATGGACCATGGTGTCCATGGCCCTCCCCTTCGCCAGTGCGGTCAGCAGTGGCAAGACGGGCAGCTCGGTTTCCCAGTAGCTTCGACCAACAAGGATCATCGGTGCCACTGCGGTTTCGGCCGCATAGTAGTTTTCGCAGGCGTCCTGGAAGATCTCCTGAACCGTCCCGGCAGCCCCGGGCAAGAACACAATGCCACCGCCTGAGCGGTCGAGCAAAACCGCTTCACGGAGGGCGTTGGTGAAGTACTTGGCAATTTTGGTGGCGAACATATTGGGCGGTTCGTGGCCATAAAACCAGGTGGGAATTCCCAACGTTTGGGCGCCGTCCGGATACGCCTGAACCACGGCGTGTGCCGCCCGGGCCCAGTTGCTGACCGAGGGCCGGAAGCCGGGGACGGCAGCCAAGGTGGACAGGGCACTTTCCAGGGTCCCGCCGTCGTACGGGGAAAGGTAGGCGCCCAGATTCGCGGCCTCCATGGCACCGGGTCCGCCGCCGGTTGCCACCAGAAAGCCGGCCTGGCTCAGTGCGCGCCCCAACTGCGCAGCCTGCGCGTACTGCGCACTTCCCCGCGCCGCCGCGTGGCCGCCCATGACGCCCACCACGGGACGGTCAAGATGCTCCAGAAACTCGTCGAGGGCGTCGGAAATGGCATGGTCGTGCATGGCCGTGGCAAGGGTGGCGTGGAGGGCGGGCGCGTGACCTGCTTGCATGCTCCACTGGTAAATCCGGGCGTCGGGCACACTTTCATACGGCGCCGTACCGATCCCCTCGAAGAGTTCGGCGCCGGTGTACAGGTGGCCACGGTACGGGTTGAAAGGGATGTGCGGCAGCGTGGGGAAGATCAAGGCGCCGCGGCTGCGCAGCAATTCCTCCACGCCCTGGGCAAAAGTGCAGCCCATAAAGATGGCCCCCGAGGCCCTCAGTTGCACCAGTTCGGCCGACCGTTCCCTCAAATCCACGGATTGAAAGTGCCACCCGTGCATGGATTTGGTGCCGTGGGCCACCAACGCATCAAAGCGTTCCAGCTCTTCAATCTCAACATTGCGGGCACGGGGTGCAAGAGGCGCGTTCACGCCCCAAGCTTAGTGGCTTGCGCCTAGTCTGGAAGTAACAGTTTCCATGTTCGACGCCGGCCCCTGGCTGCCCGCCGAACCCACCTTCAGGAGCACCCGTGCAGGAAATCACCCCCACCGACATTTTGGCAGCAGACCCGGATGTCCAGATCATCGACGTACGCGAGGCCGCCGAGCTCGCCACGGGCATGATCGAGGACGCCGTCCACATTCCCTCGGGCGAGGTTCTGGCTCGTGTTGGAGAGCTGGATAAGTCACGGCGCATCATCGCCGTTTGCCACGGCGGCGGCCGCAGCGGCCGGGTGGCACAGGCGCTCACTGATCTTGGCTACAACGCAGACACTCTTACGGGCGGAATGAGCGGCTGGGAGGCCGAGGGGCTGCCCATGGTGCCGGTGCAGTAAATACCCCACGCTGTCGAAACGGTCATGCGCTGCTGATAAATCAGCAGCGCATGACCGTTTCTGTGTCCTAGCCGTGTTGGCCGTGGTTAGCCGTTGAACTCCGCCGGGTGCGGACCCGTGCGGCCGTCCCGTTCCAGAGCATCGAGGGCGCCCATCTCCGCAGCCGACAATTCAAAGCCCAGAATGTCCAGGTTTTCCGCGATGCGGGCCGGGGTCACCGACTTGGGGATGATGACGCGGCCCTGCTGCAGGTGCCAGCGCAAAATCACCTGCGCCGGGGTGCATCCGTGGGCCACAGCAATGGCCACTACGGCCGGATCACTCAGCACGGCGCCCTGCGCCAACGGGCTCCAGGCCTCGGTGGCAATGCCGTTGGCGGTGTTGAACGCAGCAATGTCCTGCTGCTGCAGGGCGGGGTGCAACTCAATCTGGTTGACCGCAGGCACTGTGCCGCCCAGGGCAATGATCTTCTCCAGGTGCTCGGGCAGGAAGTTGGAGACACCAATGGCGCGCACCTTCCCGGCCGCCAGCAGTTGCTCCAGAGCCTTCCAAGACTCCAAGTACAGCTCAGTCGCCGGCGCCGGCCAGTGAATAAGGTAGAGGTCAAGGTAGTCCAGGCCCAACTTGGCCAAGCTGACATCAAACGCAGCCAGCGTTGCTTCAAGTCCCAAGTCCGCGATCCAGGCTTTGGAGGTGACGAACAGTTCCTCGCGGGGCAGTCGGGATCCGGCCAGGGCGCGACCCACGCCTTCTTCATTGCCGTAGATGGCGGCCGTGTCGATGCTTCGGTACCCGGCAGCCAGCGCCGCCGCGACAGCCTGCTCGGTTTCGGCGTCGGGCACCTGAAAGACGCCATAGCCAATCTGGGGCATGTCCACGCCGTTGTTGAGGGAAAGGGTGGGGATGGAATTCATGGTGTTCTCCTTGTGATTGAAAGAATTAGACGTGGGAAAGTTCGACGGCGGCGGGCTGGCTTGCGGTGACAAGCTTCCGCCCGTTCGCTGCGGCGTAGGCCATGACGATGACGGCCAGTGCTGTTAGTCCGGCCCCGGCCCAGATGGGTGAGGTGTAGCCAAGTCCGGCCGTGATGGTGACCCCGCCCAGCCAGGCGCCGAGGGCATTGCCCAGGTTGAAGGCGCCAATGTTGGCACCGGAGGCGAGAGTTGGCGCCGCTGCAGCGTATTTCATGACGCGCATCTGCAGGCCGGGCACCGTGGCGAAGCCAAATCCGCCCATGAGGAACAAGGACGCGATGGTCATGATCTGGCTGGTGGCCGTCAGGGCAAAGACGGCCAGAATGACCACCAGGATGGAGAGGACCACCAGCAGCGTCTTGTCGACATTCTTATCCGCGGCCTTGCCTCCGAGTGTGTTGCCGATGAACAAACCGACTCCGAAGAGGATGAGCAGCCACGGGACAGTGCTTGCCGCGAAGCCCGTGACGTCGGTCAGCGTGAACGCTATATAGGTGAAGGCACCAAACATGCCGCCGTAGCCAAGCACCGTGACAGAAATCGACAGCCAGACCTGGCGGGACTTGAAGGCGCGCAGTTCACCGCGCAGACCCGCACCGCGTTCGTGCTTCAGGTTGGGCACCAGGACCAGGATGCCAATCAGTGCAATGACGCCAATGGCCGTGATGGCCCAAAATGTTGAGCGCCAGCCGGCGTGCTGTCCCAGCAGAGTGCCGAAGGGAACGCCCAGCACATTGGCGGCCGTGAGGCCTGTGAACATGATGGCAATGGCCCCGGCCTTCTTGCTGGGGGCCACCATGTCTGCAGCCACCACCGCGCCAATGCCAAAGAACGCACCGTGACACAGGGCCGCGATGACGCGCCCGATCATCATGGTGGTGTAATCCGGTGCCATGGCCGAGATCAAGTTGCCCACAATAAACAGGACCATCAAGCCCGCCAGAACGGGCTTACGCGGAAGTCGCGTGACAGCAGCTGTGAGGAACAGCGCCCCAATAACAACACTCAGGGCATACCCGGAGATGAGCCAGCCGGCGGTGGCTTCACTGACGGAAAAGTCCGCCGCTACTTCGGGGAGCAACCCCATGATGACGAATTCGGTGAGTCCAATGCCGAACCCTCCGAGGGCTAGGGCTATCAAGCCGAGTGGCATGATTCTCCTTCTAGGGGCTTGGGTAAAATAAATAAGGAGCGTAAGCTAGTAGTTGCAAGCGCTTCATAAATTGTTGCACACGCAACTATAGCGCGCAAGCAACTAAATTGCTTTTGTGCTGCATTGCACATTTCCCGTGAAAGGAATCCGCCCATGGGCATCAGGGACGACGCCGTTGAAATTCGCGCCCAAGGGTGGCGGACACTGGCCGCGCTCCATGGCTTGATCGAGGCAAGCATGGAGAAAGCCCTGACCAACGCCGCGCAGCTTTCAGTAGTGGAATACACCGTCCTGGACGCCCTGAGCCGGCAGGACGGCTGGCACATGCGCATGCAGCAGCTGGGCCGGGCCACGGCGCTGAGCCCCAGCGCCACCACACGCCTGGTCAACCGGCTTGAGGATCGTGGGTTGCTGACCCGCATCCTGTGCGCCGACGACCGCCGTGGGATCTACACGGAACTGACGGCAGCTGGCTCGGAACTGTTGGACACGGCACGCCCCGTTCACGACGAAGCACTGGAGTGCGCACTGGCCGAGGCCGCCCTGTTGCCGGAACTGGCCCCGTTGGTTCAGGCACTCCCCCAACTTCACGCCGTCGTACCTGCCCAGTAAGCCCCACCCCATTGCTCCGCCACCCTTAGGGTGCTTGGATTAGTCCATGGAGCGCATTGTGGATGCGGACTATCTTGTGGTCGGGGCGGGTGCCACGGGCATGGCGTTCACCGACGCGCTGATTGACCACACCAAGGCTCGCGTGGCCCTCGTGGACCGGCGCCACGCGGTTGGCGGACACTGGCTCGACGCCTACCCCTTTGTGCGCCTGCACCAAGCTTCCGCCTTCTACGGCGTGGCCTCAACATTGCTCGGCGGCGGCCTCGTGCAGAGCCGCGGGCCGGAGGCCGGGCTGCACGAGCGGGCCGATGCCCCCGAAATTTGCGCCTACTACTCCCATCTTCTGGGCGGCCGCCTGCTGGAGTCCGGCCGGGTTGAGTTCCTGGCCAACTGCGACTACACCGCAGATCGCCGGGTCCGTTCACGCATCTCCGGAAAACAGTTCACTGTTCCGCCGCAGTGCCGGATTGTCGACGCGCGGTACCTCGCCCCGAGCATCCCGGCGGACACAGCGCCGCCGTTCGAGGTCGCTGACGGCGCACGCGTGATTCCGGTCAACGGCCTGGCGCACCTGGCCGAGGGAGCCAGCCAGTATGTGATCGTCGGATCCGGTAAATCCGCCACAGACGCGTGCATCTGGCTCCTTGCCCGGGGCGTGGACGCAGCTCAGATCGTCTGGGTGCGCCCCCGCGATCCTTGGATGCTCAACCGGGCGGTGGTGCAGCCAGATCCAACGGTGGTCCTGGGCATGGCCGCGGACATCATGGAGGCGGCTGGGACCGCCACATCGCTGGAGAACTTGTTCCTCCGGCTTGAGGATGCTGGCATCATGGTGCGCATTGACCGCGCCTTTACACCCACCATGGCGAAGACACCTACGCTGGCCACGTGGGAGCTGGAGCAACTGCGCACCATTGAGCATGTGGTGCGGTTGGGGCATGTCCGCTTGGTTGAGCGGGGACGCATCACCCTCGAAGAAGGCGCAGTCACCCTAGCCAAGGATGCGATCGTGGTGCACTGCGCCGCGTCCGGCTTGCAGTACCCACCCAACGTACCTATCTGGGGCCGTACGGCGATCACGTTGCAGCCCATCCGGGCCGGATTCCCCTGCTTCGGGGCAGCCCTGGCGGGGTATGTGGAAGCCACGCGCAGCGACGATGCCGAGAAGAACCGGCTGTGTCCACCAACGCCGTATCCCAATTCGCTGGCGGACTGGGCAAGAATGAACCTGCTGGGCACCCGCGCCACCATGTCGTTTGGGTCCCAACCAGACATCAAGGAGTGGGCCAACGGCGTGGCACTCAACCCGGCACGGGTCCCGCCGGAGCAGGACAGATCCGCGGCATTAAATGCTGTGCTCGGTCGCCTGCAAGTCCAGGTTCCCCGCGGCTTGGCGGCACTTGCCGAGCTCATCTGAGCATCGTCGCCGAGTCAGCGAAAAGAGCGGCGAAAGGAACCTCGGAGGACACAAAAAAGCGCGGCCGCCACACCATTAATGGTGCAGGGGCCACGCTTTTTATGCGTTACAGAATACTTACAGTGCTGCGAAAACTTCGCGCAGCAGTGTGGCGGTCTCGGAAGGCGTCTTGCCGACCTTCACGCCAGCAGCCTCGAGGGCTTCCTTCTTGGCCTGAGCGGTTCCTGCGGAGCCGGAGACGATGGCGCCGGCGTGGCCCATGGTCTTGCCCTCGGGAGCCGTGAAGCCTGCAACATAACCAACAACGGGCTTGGTGACGTGGGCCTTGATGTATTCGGCTGCGCGCTCTTCAGCGTCGCCACCAATTTCACCAATCATGACGATGGCCTTGGTCTCCGGGTCCGCCTCGAACGCAGCAAGTGCGTCGATGTGGGTGGTGCCGATGACGGGGTCGCCGCCGATGCCGATGGCGGTGGAGAAGCCCAGGTCGCGCAGCTCGAACATCATCTGGTAGGTCAGGGTGCCGGACTTGGAAACCAAGCCGATCGGGCCCTTCTGGGTGATGTTGTTCGGGGTGATGCCAACCAGTGCTTCACCGGGGGTGATGATGCCGGGGCAGTTCGGGCCGATGATGCGGGTGATCTGGTTTCCGGAAGCGTCAACCTTGGACTGGGCCAGGGCCCAGAACTCGGCAGCGTCCTGTACCGGCACGCCTTCGGTGATGACAACAACCAGCGGAACGCCGGCTTCGATGGCCTCAACAACAGCATCCTTGGTGAATGCCGGGGGAACGAACACGATCGAGACGTCGGCGCCGGTCGTGGCAACAGCCTCGGTGACGGTTCCGAAGACGGGCAGTTCAACGTCGCCGTGAACAACAGTGGTGCCGGCCTTGCGTGCATTCACGCCGCCAACAACCTGGGTGCCAGCCTTGAGCATCAGAGCGGTGTGCTTGGTGCCTTCGCCGCCGGTGATGCCCTGGACGATGACCTTGGAATCTTTATTCAAGAAGATAGACATAAGTTTTCTAAACCTCTACTTTGCTGCGTGGGCGAGTTCGGCAGCCTTGTCGGCGCCCTCGTCCATCGTGGCGGCCAGGGTGACCAACGGGTGGTTGGCTTCGTTGAGGATGCGACGGCCTTCTTCAACGTTGTTGCCGTCGAGACGGACAACGAGGGGCTTGTTCGCAGCAGAACCGAGCTCGGCCAGTGCGCCAACAATGCCCTTGGCAACAGCGTCACAGGCGGTGATGCCACCGAAGACGTTAACAAAGACGCTCTTGACCTGGGGGTCGTTGAGGATGACGTCCAAACCAGCGGCCATGACCTCTGCGGATGCTCCACCACCAATGTCCAGGAAGTTGGCGGGCTTGACGCCACCATGGTTCTCGCCTGCGTAAGCAACAACATCCAGCGTGGACATAACCAGGCCGGCACCGTTGCCGATGACGCCAACTTCGCCGTCGAGCTTGACGTAGTTCAAGTCCGCAGCCTTAGCCTTGGCTTCCAACGGGTCAGCCGCAGCAGCGTCTTCGAGCTTGGTGTGGTGGGGGTGGCGGAAGTCGGCGTTCTCATCAAGAGAAACCTTTCCGTCCAAGGCAACAATGTCGCCAGCGCCGGTGCGAACCAGCGGGTTGACCTCGACCAGTGTTGCGTCTTCCTTAACGAAGACGTCCCACAGCTTGATGATCGCGTCGGCAACCTTGGGAGCGAGCTCCGCGGAGAAGCCAGCAGCGGCGACGATCTCGTCAGCCTTGGCCTGATCGATGCCCACGGCGGGGTCAACGGCGACCTTTGCCAGGGCCTCGGGGCGCTCAACTGCGAGTTCTTCGATCTCCATGCCACCCTCTACCGAGCACATGGCCAGGTAGTTGCGGTTGGCGCGGTCCAGCAATACGGAGAAGTAGAACTCCTCGGCAATGTCTGCACCCTGGGCGATCATGACCGTGTTAACGGTGTGACCCTTGATGTCCATGCCAAGAATGGCGGAGGCGTGCTCGAACGCTTCGTCAGCGGTTTTTGCAACCTTGACGCCGCCGGCCTTGCCGCGGCCACCGACCTTTACCTGTGCCTTGACGACTGTGACGCCGCCAATCTTCTCGGCTGCTGCCTTTGCTTCTTCAGGGGTGTGCGCCACGATGCCGGCCAACACGGGAACGCCGTGAGCCTCAAACATGTCGCGCGCCTGGTATTCAAACAGGTCCACGGATTGGTGTCCTTCTACGTCGAAGTAGTGATTTCGAGGGGCGTTGACCCCTTCCACACATTACCGCGTCGATGTGAAAGCACATACTTGACCAATTCGCCACAGTCATAGCAAGTTATTCACCTCACAAAGAGCCCCTTTTGGTGCCCGACGGCGTTACTTTCCTTACGTTTTACCCTGAGACCGGCGCTGGGCTGCTCTGGGCGGCCGTTGCAGGTGGCTGCCCGGGGCCAAAGATTTCGTATTTTTCGGCGGCGAGGAAAAAGCCCAGCCCGCTGGCCAGATTGGCGCACGCAACGCCGTCGTCCATGGGGGCACAGCGGTAGCCTTGGGATTCCATGGCCGCACCCGGCACCAGGGCGGGGATGCTGCCCATGAGTTGGTTGACGGTTCCGCGGGCACCAAACGCCGCCTCCATGGCCGTCACGCCCGCCCGGCAGCCACCATAGACGGCCTCCTCGGGCAGGAGGGTGGCAACCCCGCCCAGGTAGCCAACATTGCTTCCGGCGCAGCTGTCCTGCACATCGGCGGCATGGACCTGCGGGTAGCTGACCATTTGGCAGTTGACAGCAGGGATGATGGGCGCCGCTGCGTTGGCGCTGTCATTGAAGTTGTTCGGCTCCCACGGCTGGTTCAAGTGCCCCGCCCGTGATGTGGTGAAAACGCAGGCGATGTTGCGAGATTCGGTGATGAACTGCGGCAGCTCGGTGGTGGCTGCATCCTCGCTGGGCTGCGCAACGGGCGTGGCCTTGAGCCTGTCAACGTACGTCAGCGGCGCAGTGGGGCCAGCCGTGGCTGTGGCTTCGCCGCCGCCGACTGGCACGGTAATACAGCCGGCCAAGCTCAGCGCCGCCACTGCAGCCAGCACGCTCCATAACGCAGTTGGGCGGGCGGCCATCCGGTTGGGCTTGTTCATGGAACAAGCTTGCCGCATTGATGGCAGTCCGCCCAACTGTGCACATGATGCTGTGCAATCAGATGCTGTCCAATCAGCCCGTGGCTAGCTGCGGGTGCGCCTGCGCAGGGCCCCCATCGCCAGGAGACCGAGCACCAGGGCGCCACTGCCCACGACCATCCAATGGGTCGTTGTTGTTCCCGTGGTGGCCAGATCGCCGCTTCCTTGGGCCTGGTTCTTCTGCACCGCAGGAGCCGGGGTGGTGGCTGCGGGACTGGTGGGTGCCGGCGTTGGGGTTGGCACGGCTGCCGGAACAATCGTCAGGACCGCGCTCACCTCACTGGTGGAGCCGTACGCATCTTTGACCATCAGGTTGATTTGGAAGTCACCGGTCACGGTGGGAGTCCCGCTCAGCACGCCGGCACTGCTCAGTGCCAGTCCCGCAGGCAGGCTGCCTGCTGCTGCAGCGGCGCGTGCCATCCGCTGGCCCGCGCCGCTCAGGGCGAAGGTATACGGTGCGGTTCCTCCGGTGACAGCGAGCTGGGCTGTGTGGGCCTGCCCGGCCTGGGCCTGGGGCAGTGTGCCTGTCAGTGTCAGAGGCACCGACGGCACTTCCACCGTGTAGTCCCGGCTGGCCGTCACCGGCACGGGGTCATTCGATGTGCCCGTGTCCGTTGTGGTGACGGTGAAGTCGAAGACTCCCACCGCCGTCGGCATTCCCGAAATGATTCCCGTGTCCTGGGCCATTGCCAGTCCTGTGGGCAGGCTGCCTGCTGTGACTGCAAAGGTGAACGGGCCGATTCCTCCGGTGGCCGTCAGCTGTGCCGAGTAGACGAGGCCGGCTGTTGGGACGGGCAACGAGGCCGGACCCACAACAACTGCGGCCGGCTTCACGGAAACGGTGTAGGCCTTGGTGCCGGGGAAGCCGCCAGCGTCCTTGGCCGTGACGGTAAAGCTGGAGCTGCCGTGCACTGTGGGGGTTCCCGAGAGGGCACCGTCCGCGGCCAAGGCCAAGCCGGCCGGCAAGGACCCGGAGGTGACCGCGAAGGCGTACGGTCCCGTACCTCCGGCCGCAGTGAGTTGCTGTGAGTAGCTGCTGCCGGTCTGGCCGCCGGCAAGAGTCCCCGGTGCTACCGCAACGAGGGGAGCAATTGTCAAGGATCCGGTGAGGTTGCTGACGGATCCGTAGGCATCAGTCACCTTCACGGCGACGTCGAAGGTGCCCGCCAGCGTGGGGGTTCCAGTCAGGAGCCCGTTGGCGGCCAGGGACAATCCTGCGGGCAGCGTTTCCTGAGGCTGCAGGGCGAAAGTGTAGGGGCCTGTTCCACCGCTTGCCGCCAGTGCGCCCGTGTAGGCGCTGCCAACGTGGGCCTGCGGCAGCTGCCCCATCAGCTGGAGCGGAACCGACGGCACCACCACGGTGTAACTGCGGTTCACCGACGCTGGGTTGGCGCCGCCTGCTGTGGCAACGTCCGTTGAGGTGACAGTGAAGCCGTAGCTGCCCACCGCCGTCGGAGTTCCCGAGATGAGACCCGTGCCCGTGTCCAGCGACAGTCCCGTGGGCAAGGTGCCGGAGGTGATTGCGTAGCTGAATGTCCCGTAGCCGCCAGTGGTGGCCAGCTGCGCCGAGTAGGCGTCACCGGCGGCGGGGGCGGGAAGGGATGCCGGCCCCAGGACCAGCGCAGCCGGCGTGCTGAACAGGCTGTACATCCGCGAACCCGTGAAGCCGTACCTGTCTGTGGCGGTGATGGTGAAGTTTTTGGTGCCGGGTGCAGTGGGCGTCCCCGCAAGTTTGCCCGCCGCCGTCAGGGTCAACCCTGCCGGCAATGAGCCCGCGGTCACCGCAAAACTGTGCGGTGCGGTCCCGCCTGTTGCACCAGCATCAACGGCGTAAGCTGCGCCAACATTGGCTCCCGGCAATGTTGCTGGCGTGACGGCGATGACCGGTGCCGCAACGGTGAGGGTGAAACTGTTGGTCGATTCCAATGTGCGGGCGTCCGTCACCTTGATGCCCACGGTGAAGGGCCCGGAAACCGTTGGGGTGCCGCTGAGCAAACCTGCGCTCGACAGGCTCAGGCCCGCTGGCAGTGCGCCCGAAACAACGGAGAAGACATACGGTGCCACACCTGTTGCCCCGCTGAGCTGCTGGGAGTAGGCAGTGCCTGCCGTTCCGCCGGGCACGGTGCCAGGTGTGATGGAGGGAAGTGTTGGAGCGTTCACCGTGAATGAGTAGAACCTGGCGCCGATGGCGGGCCCGGTGCCTGTGCTGCTGTCAGTGGCAGTGATGGTGAAATTTGACGTTCCGGAGACGTTGCTTGTCCCGGACAATGTGCCGTTGGATGCCAACGTGATTCCGCGGGGCAAGGCACCGGCCGTTACGGCAAAACTGTAGGGGCCAACACCGCCGCTGGCTGTCACGCTGCCGGAGTAGGGACTGTAGGCCGTGGTGGCGGGAAGGGTGGTTGGCCCAACGGTGAATGACGATGTGGCCACAACCAGCTGGTAGGCGACTGTACTTTCCCGGCCACGGGAGTCGGTGACAGTGATGCCCACGGGGAAGGTGCCACTGGCTGTTGGTGTGCCCGAAATCAGTCCTGCACCGCTCAAACTCAGGCCTGCCGGCAGAGAGCCGGAAGCAATGGCGAATGTGTAGGGTGCAACGCCGTTGCCGCCACTCAACTGTTCCGAGTAGACTTTCCCGGCCCCAGCGTTGGGTAACGTGGCGGGCGTGATGGTGGGTAGCTGTACGGGCGCAACGGTGACGGAATAGGCTCGAGAGCCCGAATAGCCGGTGCCGCCCGTGCTGGAGTCCACGGCTGTGACTGTGAAGTTGTACTGCCCCGCAGCGGCTGGTGTTCCCATGAGGGCGCCGGCCGATGACAGCGTCAGTCCTGCGGGCAGTGCCCCGGCAGTGACGGTGTACGCATAGGGGGCTGTCCCGCCATTTGCGGTGACTGTTGCGGATACAGGGTCAAGCGCCCGCATCGCCGGCATGACTGTTGGCGCAATGCCTATGGTCGGCGCAGCCACCGACAGGGAGTAGGCCCGAGCCCCCTGCCAACCGCCGGCGTCGATGGCCCGGATCGTGAAGTTGAAGGTGCCACCAGCGGTGGGCGTGCCGCTGAGGACTCCAGCGGAGCTCAAGCTCAAGCCGGCGGGCAGGGAACCTGCTGTAATTGCGTAGCTGTACGGGCCAATGGCTCCGGATGCGGAGATTGTTTGGCTATATAGGAGCCCAATCTGTGCGGCCGGCACGGTGCTGGGCCCCACGGAAATGGTCGGGGCCGCAACGGCAAGCCCCAGGTTCCTGGCCGCAGTCTTGCCCTGTGCATCGGCGACTGTCACGGCTGCAGTAAATGTCCCAGCTTTCGTGGGCGTTCCCGAGACGACACCGGCTGCGGACATGCTGAGCCCCGCGGGAAGTCCCGTGGCGCTGAAGCTCAAGGGGGCGGTGCCGCCACTCGCGGCGACGGTGCTGCTGTAGGCAGCACCGTAGACGCCCTGCGGAAGTGAAGAGGTGGTGATTGCCGGAAGGTCCGCCTCGAGGGCCACCGTGCCCAGGCTCGTGGTCACGCTGACGTTGGCGGTGACACCGGCGCCCGGATTGTCGCTGGCCAGCACCAGGTACCAGGTCTGGTCCGGAAAATCCGGAAGTTCGGAGTTGTTGTAGCCGGTGTTGGTGACTATTGCCTGTCCGGCGGGCTGGTTCCAGGCATAAAAGTAGCAATTGCCAATGTACGGTTCTGCTTGGAAGACGCCTTGGAACAGCGTGGCCGTGACGGGGCCGGATGTTGTGACGTTCAGCCCCATTGCCATGTTGCCCACACCCTTGGTGGAGTACTTGACCACCGCATAGTGCGCCGTGGTGTCGGATTGGCTGCAGCTGCCGGCACCAATGCGGTTCATGGTGGGTGAGGACGAGTTGATGCTCACCACTGTGGAAGCGGTTGCGGCCTGCGCAGGCAAGGCGACCACCCCCACCGATGTGAGACTTAGCAAAAGGGCCAATAAAATGCCCATGACAGAGGTGGAGCGGACACGCGAGACCATGACGTTCCTAGGGTTTATTCGGTTGTTTTCACCCCAGCTAAGCAGCTACGCAAACCACAAACCATAGACCTATGTCCCCTAGTCGATTTTCACCACGGGCGCGTACCGCAGCAAAAGGCGCTTCTCACCAATGCTGAAACGCACCTTGGCCACCGTTTTATCCCCCACCCCGGTGACTTCCAGGACTGTGCCATCACCAAAGGAGGTGTGGTTGACCTTGTCCCCCACACTGACCGAGATCACTTCCTTTTGCGGCTGCACCCGCCCGGCTGCCGTGCGGGCTGAAATGCTCGGCGGCAGGATGCCAGAATCCCGGCCGCCCACGGCAGAGCCCGCACCCCAGGATGATCCCGAGTAGCGGCTGGTGCCAAATTCTCCTGCCGGCGGTGCCACCCGTGCGGTGCCTTCGCGCTTCCACTCGATCAGTTCGGCCGGGACTTCATCAATGAACTGGCTGGGCGGGTTGTACTGGCTCTGCCCCCACAGGCTGCGCACCTCTGAGCGGGTCAAATACAGGCGCTTGCGTGCACGGGTCAGCCCCACATATGCCAAACGCCGCTCTTCTGCGAGCTCCTTGGGATCCGTTGCCGAGCGCGAATGCGGGAACAATCCGTGTTCCATGCCGGTCAGGAAAACTACCGGGAATTCCAGGCCCTTGGCCGTGTGCAGCGTCATGAGCGTGACAACACCCAGCCGTTTCGCCTCGGCCACGGCTGCAGCAGCCTCGGCCTCGGACCCGCCGGGGGCATCGGGGATCTGGTCGGCGTCAGCCACCAGCGAGACCTGCTCCAGGAACTCCCCCAGCGTGCCTTCAGGGTTTTCCTGCCCAAATTCCCGCACGACGGCGAGAAGTTCAGCCAGGTTTTCCACGCGGGACTCATCCTGGGGGTCAGTGCTGTTACGCAACGCTGCCAGGTAGCCGCTCTGCTCCAGGACAGCTTCCAGCGCCGTGGCGGGGCTGGCGGTGGCCGCCACCTCGCCAAGGTCCGCCATCATCTTGGCGAAAGCATTGACAGCGTTCAGGGAGCGCGAGGCAATGCCGGGCGCTTCCTCGGCACGGGCCAGGGCAGCCGAGAAGGAAATTCTTTCCCGTTCGGCCAAGGCCGCCACGGCACCCTCCGCGCGGTCGCCGATCCCCCGCTTGGGTTCGTTGAGAATCCTGCGCAAGTTCACGTCGTCGTCCGGGTTGACCAGGGCACGCAGGTAGGCCAGGGCGTCCTTGATTTCCTTGCGCTCGTAAAAGCGCGTGCCGCCCACCACCCGGTACGGCAGGCCCACGCGGACCAGGATGTCCTCAATGGCGCGGGACTGGGCGTTGGTGCGGTAGAAAATGGCCACGTCACCGGGACGAATGTCAGTCTCGTCCTGGAGCCTGTCAATCTCCTTGGCGATGAAGCGGGCCTCGTCGTGCTCGGACTCGGCAACATAGCCCACGATCTTCTCGCCGTCACCCTCTGCCGTCCACAGGCGCTTCTCGCGACGGTTGGGGTTGCGGGAGATCACGGCGTTGGCGGCGCTGAGAATGTTCTGCGTGGAGCGGTAGTTCTGCTCCAACTTGATGGTGTCCGCGGACGGGTAGTCCTGCTCAAACTCCACAATGTTGCGGATATCGGCCCCGCGGAAAGCGTAGATGGACTGGTCGGAGTCGCCCACCACCGTCAGCTCCGCCGGGGTAACGGGGATCGAGCCTGACGCGACTTTGTCAACGTGGTCGGTGCCCACAATTTCCTTCACCAGCGCGTATTGCGCATGGTTGGTGTCCTGGTACTCGTCCACCAGCACGTGGCGGAAGCGGCGCCGGTAGTACTCGGCAACGCCGGGGAAGGCCCGGAACATGTACACGGTCTGCGCAATGAGATCGTCAAAGTCCATGGCGTTGGCCTGGCGCAGGCGCTGCGCGTAACCCTTGTAAACTTCCGCCACAGCGGCCTCGAAGGGCTCGTTGAAGTTGGTGTTCATGGAGTTCTCATCCTCATCGATGAGCTCATTCTTCAAGGCCGAAATCTTGTGCATCATGGCCTTGGGCGCAAACTTCTTCGGATCCAGGTCCAAGCCCTTGGAAACCAGTGTGATCAGGCGCAGCGAATCCGACGAGTCATAGATGGAGAAGTTGGAATTGAGCCCAATGACCTTTGCCTCGCGGCGTAAAATCCGCACACAGGAGGAATGGAAGGTGGAAATCCACATGGACTTCGCGACGTCGCCAATGAGCGCCTCGATGCGCTCACGCATTTCCGCGGCAGCCTTGTTAGTGAAGGTGATGGCCAGAATCTGGCCAGGATGCGCCTGCCCCGTAGCCAGCAAATACGCGATCCTGTGGCTGAGCACCCGGGTCTTCCCCGAGCCGGCCCCCGCCACAATCAGCAGCGGCGCACCGGTGTGAACCACTGCCGCTTCCTGCTGCGGGTTCATGCCCTCAAGCAGCTCGGCCGGATCCGGCCACTGGCGCGCGGCAGCAACAGGCCCGGCACCATACTGCTCATCCTGCGCGAACGGCTGGGGCGGCGTTGGCACCCCAGCGTCGCCAAATTCGGGCGCGTCAGCACCGGGATCGTCCTGCTCAAAAGGCTGCCACACTGGCAGTCCGGCGCCGGGACTAGGCGTAGATTTGGGCTTTTGCGGGTAAGGGTCAAACAACATATCCATGGTGGCATCCAGTCTAGTTGCCCCCGCTGACATTCCCCACGCCCTCCCATCTGCTCGCAGATCCCAACCGTGTGGCCAATGACGAGACGCTGTCACCTCGGAGGGCTCGCACCGGCAGCATGCTTCGCTCCATGCTGGCCCTTGTCAGAACCAATACGAAGGCGGCCCATGCCACCTACTCAACGAGCTATATGCGAAAGGGCTCGGGCCTGGTGTCTGGTTCTCGCGAGTCGGCCGCTGCCTTGTTAACTTGGAAGCTTTCCTGATCGTCATTCTTGATGGGGTTCAGTGGACTGGGAAGCGAGTCAATCTTTGTGAGCGCACGATGGATGCCAACGAGCGTCATGATGAGACCAGTCAGTCCGGTCAGCAGTCCGATGATTCCCCAGACAGCTCCACCGCCGTCGCTGCCAGAGTAAGAGGATGATTCGGTAATCTCGTAAGCCCAACCAAAGGTTGATACGAGGAAACCAATGACAAGGAGGAGGATTCCCCACACGGTAAGGTCTGCTGATTTAGGCATCAGACAATTCTAGGCCACACCCAGCATCTTGGAGCGGACAGCACCACGTTCCGCCCGCGCCTAGCGGCGCGAGGATCTGTGCCCCCGTCGTTCGACTGAAAAATGTAGGCAGCGGAAAGAATCCCTGTCTGTGTAGGTCAGGCTGGCAGGGTGCCCTGTTCCAGCGCCGCCTTGATTTGCGCCACGGCGGCAGCTGGCCCCGCCATGAACCAGTCAAGACCATTGACCCGGACGACGCCGGTGTCCCCGCCTGCCGCCGCAACGATCCCCTTGCCGGGGAGCCAGTCCCAGGACGGGCAGCTGTGTTGGAACCACACACCCAACTCCCCTTGAGCCACCCGGGCCAGGTCGCAGGACCCCGAACCGAGCATGCGCAGGGTGCCCGGGAGGACAGCCGCCTGCTGCCAAGGCAGAGCAGCCCTGGGTTCGGCCAGCCAGGTCGGGTGCAGGTAGGAGCCGGCGGAGAGCTCGGCCAGTTCGTGGCGTGCATCAACATGTATGGGTTGGCCATTGAGCGTTGCCTGATAGGCCGAACCTCCCAACCACAACTTGTCCTCCTGGTGTTGGTACACACCGCCCAGCAGCACCTCGGCGTCACTGAGCGTGTCCGGCGTCGCACTTGTTCCAGCAGGCAATTGGGCCAGGGCAAGGGCTGCACACCAGTAGGTGGATCCGCTGGCGAAGTTGAAGGTTCCATCCACCGGGTCAATGACCCAGACGCGGCCCGAGTTGCCTGTGAAACTGGCGCCTTCCTCGCCCACAATGGAATCGTCCGGGCGGGCACGGCGCAATTGCGTGAGAATGTACTCCTCCGCGGCCAGATCGGCGGCAGTGACAAAGTCCGAGGCGTTGCTCTTGATCCGGCCGCCGTCGCGGAGACCGCCCAGGCTTTCGGCGCGGATAGCGTGGGCCAAGGCTCCAGCGTGGCGGAGCAGCTTCGTCGCCAATTCGATGTCGTTGAGCGCGGGGTCAAGTTCTGTTGCCATGGCACCAGCCTAATCTGGGCGATAATGGTTTCATGGCTAAAACTCCCGCTCAACGTGCCGCAAAACACGGTGGGGCCGCTACTCCGCCCAGCGCGCCCGTGATCAATTCCAGCACCTTGCGTTCACCGCAAAAGGCGCAGAACAACGCGAATCTGCTGCTCATTGCCGGTTCCGTGGCGAGTTTGTTCCTGTTCTGGTACTTCCATTTGTGGACGCTGAATCAGATGACTGACCTCTCCGGCGGCCTGGCCATGCCGGATTCCATGATTTTCGGCTTTGACGTCGCCCACATTGAGGCGCTGCGGGCGGCCATGGATTCCGACGCCATGGGCCAGCTGCAATTTGTTCACAAGACCGCCGGGACTCTGTTCCCGCTGGTGTTTGCCCTCAGCGCCCTGACCTTGATCGCCATCAATGTGGCCCAGAAGGCTGTACGCCGCGTGTTGTGGGTGTTCCCCATCTTGTTTGCCGTGGTTCAGCTGTGGGCCAATATTGCCATCGACAACATGCTCGGTGCCGAAAAAATTGATCCCTCAGCCGTCTCCTTGGCCTCGGCATTGGTCACCGCCAGCTGGTTCCTGCTGGTGCTTTCGATGGCCGGACTGGGTGTGGCTTTGTTCCTTGGACGAAAGAAAAAGGCTGTCCCCGCCGAGGGGTAGCGGGCCCCGCTCCTGACACTCGTTTTTTGCTTGGTTGCCAGTTCCGCTAGGCTTGGTGACGCGCCTCTGTAGTCCAATGGATAAGACAGCCCTCTCCTAAAGGGCAAATCCGGGTTCGATCCCCGGCGGGGGCACTCTTTTCTTCCCGCAAGGCCCATGCTGGCGCCGTTTTTGGGCCACCAGTTTCCTTGCGGCTGTGAACCGTGAGGATCCTGTGATGAGCACTGGCACAGCTGCCCGCGGCGTGGCAGTCTCCATCACGGCGTCGGTCCTCTTTGCGGTGATCTTCCTGCTCGCGGGCCTGCTGCCAGGCTGGGGCGCCGAAGAAATCTTTGGCTGGCGCGTTGTGCTCACACTTGCCACACTGGCCTGCATCTTCCCTTTCCTTGGCGCGGCACGTGCCGAGCTGGGCACCCTCGTGACGCGTGTTCGACGTCGTCCGTCCCTCCTGGTGCCGGGCGTCCTGGCCGCAGCGATGGTGGGTGTGCAGCTGTGGCTTTTCATGTGGGCGCCGCTGAACAATATGGCGTTGTCGGTGTCCTTTGGCTACTTCCTGCTGCCGCTGACCATGGTGCTCGCTGGCCGGGTGTTCTTTGCCGACAAGCTCAGCGTGCTGCGCAAACTTGCCGTTGGCGCCGCAGCACTGGGCGTGGCCCATGAGGCTGTTGCGGCCGGCGGGCTGGCCTGGCCCACCCTGCTGGTCTGCTTGGGCTACCCCGTGTACTTTGTGCTGCGCCGCAAGATCGGCTTCGACAATCTGCCGGCCTTCGCCGCCGAGCTGTTGTTGCTGCTGCCGCTGGGCAGCTACTTCATCCTGACGGGTCCGCACGGCATATCTTCCGGCGGCCTGGGAAACCTTGACGGCGTTTGGATGGCTTGGGCCATCGGCGTGCTGGGCGGGATCGCCATGGCCCTGTACCTCTTGGCCAGCAAATGGCTGCCGCTGTCCTTGTTTGGCCTGCTCAGCTATGTGGAACCGGTACTGCTCGTTGTGGTCTCCTGGATCTTGGGGGAAACACTGGGCTGGGCTTCCCTGCTGACATATGGGCCCATCCTGCTGGCATTGTTGTTCCTGGCTGTGGACGGACGCCGCGGAGTCCTTCGCTAAGCTGCCCTCACGCTTTGCGTTACACCCTGGGCTCACACCGTCGCCTGCGAGAATGGGGCATGACAGTCACCAAAACCATCATCTTGTTTGTCCTGGCAGCAGTGGCAGAGATCGGCGGCGCCTGGTTGGTGTGGCAGGGCGTCCGCGAGGACAAGGCGTGGTGGTGGGCGGCGCTGGGCGTGGTGGCTCTTGGCGCCTACGGTTTCATTGCAGCGCTGCAGTCCGACGCCAATTTTGGCCGGGTTCTTGCGGCCTACGGCGGGGTGTTCATTGTCGGATCCCTCATCTGGGGGATGATCTTCGACAAATTCAGCCCCGACCGCTGGGACATCACCGGGGCCCTTATCGCCATGGTGGGCGTCAGCGTCATCATGTTCGCTCCGCGCCCCGCCTGAAGGGCACCTCCCACGACCCGCGCGCCTGCCTGCCTGCCTGCCGAACGGGCAGTAGTTGTTGATGTTCCCGCCAAACATCAACAACTACTGCCCGTTCGGCAGGCGAGATGGGAGAGAATCGCCGGCTCCGGGGTTGGATAGGATCGAAGGCGTGAAGAATGTTCTGAAAGTTTCAGCAGTTTGCGTTTATGACCCCGCCGGAAGGCTCCTGACAGTCCGCAAGGCTGGCACCAGCAAGTTCATGCATCCCGGCGGCAAGCCTGAGCTCGGCGAAAGCGCAGCCCAGGCGGCTGTCCGCGAATTGTCGGAAGAAGTGGGCATCCATGTCGACGCGGCCGCCCTGGAACTCATGGGCGTTTGGCACGGCACAGCCGCCAACGAATCCAACACCGATATTGAGGCAACAGTGTTCACGGCGCCAGGCAGCTGGGATGCGCAAGCAGTGCTTCCCACCGCCGAAATAGCTGAGCTGCGCTGGATGGACGTAGCCGCAGGCGCGGACTTTGACGACCTCGCACCGCTGCTAACTGAGTTCGTCCTCCCCCGGCTGAACAGCAACTAAAACTAAAACTGACCCGCAGAAAACGCCGAAAAATAGAGGAAATCCCCGATTTTTCGGCGTTTTCTGCGGGTCAGTTGCTGGGCGGCGTTGCCGCGCCAGTGGCCCCTGAAAATTCTGCCGTGGCTTATGCGCAGCCGCGGAAACCAGTGCGGCGCAGCTGTGACACTGGCGCCATGCCCGGTATCAGTGGCGCCCATGGCCAAAGCGGCACCAACTCTTAGGCTGTCGCATAAGCTGCCAGCACAGCGCATAAGCGCCGGTGGTTCACTGAGTTCGTCCTCCCCCGGCTGAACAGCAACTAAAACTAAAACTGACCCGCAGTAGTGGTCGAAAAACGCCGCGAAATCGCGATTTTTCAGCCACTTCTGCGGGTCAGTTGAATGCCTGGACACCAGAGTCCTGTTACTTCTCCTCGGCCTCGATCACGGCGGCCACGGCCTGGGCAAACTGGGTTCGGTGCAGTTCGGCGTAGCGCCCATCGCGAACGATGAGCTCGTCGTGGGTTCCCTGCTCCACGATGCGCCCGGCTTCCAGCACCAAAATGGCGTCCGCTGAACGGATCGTGGAGAGCCGGTGCGCAATGACCAAGGCTGTCCGCCCCTCCAACGCCTCGGCCAAAGCGGCCTGAACTGCCACCTCATTCGTGGAGTCAAGGGCGGCTGTGGCCTCGTCCAAAATCACCACGGCGGGTTGCACCAGCAGCAATCGGGCGATCGTCAGGCGCTGGCGCTCACCACCGGAAAGCCGGTAACCTCGCTCGCCCACCACTGTGTCCAAACCGTCCGGCAGCGCCTCCGCGAAAGCCGAGAGGCGCGCCCTTTTCAGCACGTCCCAAATCTCCCCATCCGTGGCCGTGGGCTTGGCCAGGCGCAGGTTGGAACGGATCGATTCGTGGAACAGGTGCCCGTCCTGGGTGACCATGCCCACCCCTGCGCGGAGACCGTCAAAGGTCAGGTCCCGCACGTCCACGCCGCCAATGCGCACACTGCCGGAATCGACGTCGTACAGGCGCGAAAGAAGCTGCGCAATGGTCGACTTGCCCGCACCGGAGGAACCGACCAAGGCAATGGTCTGCCCCGGCTCGGCACGGAACGAAATCCCGTGCAGCACGTCGTCGCCGCCGCGGGTGTCCAGCACCGCCACGTCCTCCAGTGAAGCCAGCGAGACCTTGTCGGCCGAGGGGTAGGCGAACGTCACGTCGGAGAATTCAATGCCCAGTCGCCCGGCGGGGACCGAGATAGCGGTTGCCTTCTCGGAGATTAGCGGCTTCAGATCAAGAATTTCAAACACCCTGTCAAAGCTGACCAGCGCGCTCATGATGTCCACCCGGGCGTTGGCCAGGGCCGTGAGCGGCGCGTAAAGGCGGGTCAGCAGCAGGGCCAGTACGACGACGTCGCCCGCGTTGAGTGCCCCCTCGATGGCCAAGGTGCCGCCCAGGCCATACACGAGCGCCAGGGCCAGGGAGGAAACCAGCATGAGAGCCGTGAAGAACACAAACTGCATGACGGCAGTGCGCACGCCAATGTCGCGAACCCTGTTGGCCCGCGCAGCAAATTCGCGCGATTCCTCGGCCGGGCGTCCAAACAGCTTCACCAGTGTGGCTCCCGGTGCGGAGAAACGCTCCGTCATCTGGGTGCTCATGTCGGCGTTCAGATCCGCGGCCTCACGGCGCAGACCGGCCAGTCGGCGGCCAAAACGGCGGGCCGGCATCAAAAAGATGGGCAGCAGAACCAGTGCCAGCAAGGTCACCAGCCAGGAGGTGTTCAGCATGACAATGAGCGTCAAAACCAGCTGCACCGAGTTGGACACAATGCCGGAGAGGGTGCCGGAGAAGGCCTGCTGGGCGCCAATCACATCGTTGTTGAGCCGGCTCACCAAGGCACCGGTGCGGGTCCGGGTGAAGAAAGCTATGGGCATGCGTTGCACGTGGTCAAACACCGCCGTGCGCAGATCCAAGATCACGCTCTCCCCAAGGTTGGCCGAGATCCACCGGATCACCAGGGACAGCCCGGCATCCAAAACCGCCACGATGGCAATCAGGACGGCCAACCGCACCACCACATCGACGGCAGTCTTGGCCACAATCGCATCGACCACCTGGCCGGCAAGCACCGGAGTGGCCACCGCCAGAGCAGCTGAAAACACCGAAAGAACCACAAAAACCAGCAGTTTCCGGCTATACGGCTTGGCAAAACGGATAGTCCGGCGCAAGGTGTCCTCAGAGATTCCACCATTGCTCTTGTCCGAGCGCATGGAACTCCAAAGTGAGCTCCAGGCCGCGCCTTCCATACTCATGCGTGTAGTCCTTAATCATTAAGAGGGCAAGCTACCAGCCTAATCCTCCTAGTGGTGCCAAGGGAATTCCCGGCTCCATGCTTCCGCGCAACATTCAGCACACGAGGCAGCATGCAGGGAACCTGCAATGTCGCCGGGTACCCTAAATATCTTCTGTGAGTCAATTCACGTTCTTAACAATTGCGTCATATGATGAAATATTGCCTCTTGTTTTGAGGTTTAGCAATGATAGCGTCCATTCATGGGCCGTCCGTGACCCACCATCTTCGCGGGCACACGAACCTGCACAGCAAAGGAACACTGAAATGAATCGTCGGAGCTTTGGACTCGTTGGCTTACTCGCTGCAGCATCGATTGCCCTTGCTGCCTGCGGCGGCACCGGAACCACTGGCGCCGGCACCGACTCCGGCACGGACACGTCCCTGAGCCAGGTCAAGGACGCCGGGGAGATTGTGTTCGCCACGGAAGGCACCTACAAGCCGTTCAGTTTCCATGAGGGTGGCGCCGGGGACTTGACCGGGTACGACGTCGAGGTTGCCACGGCTGTTGCTGCCAAGCTGGGGGTCAAGGCCAAGTTTGAGGAAACCCAGTTTGACTCCATCTTTGCCGGGCTGGAGTCCAAGCGCTTTGACGCCATCGCCAACCAGGTCACTGTGAACCCCACCCGCCAGGAAAAGTACGAACTGTCCACCCCCTACACGGTGTCCAGGGGCGTGGTGGTGACCAAGGAAGACAACACTGACATCTCCAGCATCGCTGATCTCAAGGGCAAGACCACCGCGCAGTCACTGACCAGCAACTGGTACACCCTGGCCATTGACAGCGGCGCGAACGTGGAGGCCGTAGAAGGCTGGGCCCAGTCAGTGACGTTGCTCAAGGACGACCGTGTCGACGCCATTGTCAATGACAAGCTCACGGTTGTGGACTACCTGAAAACCAATCCCGGCTCGGGATTGAAGATCTCCGCCACCACCGAGGAATCCTCCGATTCCTCCTTCGCCTTCCGCAAGGGCGCCAAGGCCCTCAACGACGCCGTCAACACGGCGTTGGCGGATTTGGCCGCCGACGGCACGTTGACCACCCTGAGTGAAAAGTACTTTGACGAAGACTTCAGCAAGTAAGTCCGGTCGCCTTGAATACAGTTCCCCGATGCGCGGGTTAGAGTTCAGCCATGGACTTTGACTTGTTCTGGAGTTCCCTTGGTCCGCTCCTGCTGGGGGCAGTCAAGGGCACCATTCCGCTGGCGCTGGCCTCCTTTGCACTGGGGCTGCTGATCGCCCTGCTGGTGGCTGTGATGCGCATCAGCACCAGCAAACTGGCCAATGGCGTGGGCCGAGTGTATGTCTCGCTCATCCGCGGCACTCCCCTGCTGGTGCAGCTGTTCGTGATCTTTTACGGGCTGCCCGCTGTGGGCGTGAAGATCGATCCCTGGCCCAGCGCCATCATCGCCTTCTCCCTCAATGTTGGCGGTTACGCCGCAGAGGTCATTCGCGCAGCCATCCTTTCGGTGCCCCAGGGGCAGTGGGAGGCCGGCCACATGATCGGGATGTCGCGCAACCAGACGCTGCTGCGCATCATCTTGCCCCAGGCCGCGCGGGTTTCCGTCCCGCCGCTATCCAACACGTTCATCTCGCTCGTGAAGGACACCTCCCTGGCGTCGTTGATCCTTGTGACAGAGATGTTCCGGGTGGCCCAGCAGGTGGCGGCGTTCAGTCAGGAATTCATGCTGCTTTACTTGGAGGCCGCCATGATTTACTGGGTGATCTGCCTTGCCCTGTCAACCGCCCAGACCCGCGTGGAAAAGAGGTTGGACCGCTATGTCGCCCACTGATTCAGTTCTTCAAGTTCGGGGCCTGAGCAAGTCCTTCGGCGCCAACACCGTGTTGCGCGGCATTGACTTGGATGTCCCCCGCGGCAAGGTGGTGGCCCTGATTGGTCCTTCCGGTTCCGGCAAAACCACCATTCTGCGCTCGCTCAATGGCCTGGAGCTGCCCGACGCCGGTTCCGTCACCGTGGGTGCCAGCGGCGGCACCAGCACCGGCGTCGAGCCTCAGCGGCCGTCACTGACCCTTGATTTCGATGCCAAGGTGAGCCCCAAGGAGGTCGCGGCCCTCCGCGACCGCAGCGCCATGGTTTTCCAGCACTACAACCTGTTCCCGCACATGACGGTGCTGCAAAACGTCATCGAGGGCCCGGTTCGGGTGCAAAAGCGTCCGCGCGCAGAAGTTGTGGCGGAGGCCGATGCCCTGCTCAAGCGTGTGGGCCTGTTCGAGAAGCGCGACTCCTACCCCTTTGAGCTCTCCGGCGGACAGCAGCAGCGCGTGGGCATTGTCCGCGCGCTGGCGTTGAAGCCGCAGCTGCTGCTTTTTGATGAGCCCACTTCTGCTCTGGACCCGGAGCTGGTGGACGACGTCCTGGCCGTCATCAAGGAACTGGCGGATGAGGGCTGGACCATGGTGATTGTCACCCATGAGCTTGCCTTTGCCCGCCAAACAGCCGACGAGGTGGTGTTCATGGACGGTGGCGTGGTGGTGGAGCGCGGCCCGGCCAGCCAAGTGCTGCGCAAGCCGCAGGAAGAGCGCACCCAGCAGTTCATTCGCAGGCTGCTGCACGAAATCTAGCGCCCCTGCCTCAGGCTCTGCTCCGGCCATGGGGTGTTGTGCCCATCGAAGCAGCTGCGGTGCTGGCGTAGCGTGGCATCCAAGTACACATCTGCCGCGGACGGCTCGCCAATTATTGGATGATTCTGTGGCAACAAACAAGGGATCCCCTGTTGCGACGAATCATTGCAGTTGTTCTGACTTTCATGGCGGCCGCCCTCTTGGTTAGTTGCAGTAGCGGCTCCACGGTCGTCAAAAACGTGGATTCAGCTTTGAGTCAGGTGCCCGGCGTTGTCTCGGTCAAGACCGAATACAAAAACAACGCGGGCGTGAGCAAACGCATCACTGTACGCATCACGGCTTCCCCTGACTCGGTTCTGGAAACCGTGCTGGATGACTCCCTGCTTGCCTTTGCAGGTGCTTCGGACTCCACCAGGGGGACCATTTCCGTGTCGTACTACGTCTTCCCCGAGGGCGATGAGGAAAACGGGATCCGCCCCGACGCCTTCGGTCTGGGTGTGACACCCACGGTGCAGGAAATTCGGGACTATGCCAGCTCAAACGGCTAGCTTTCGGGTCAACCCGGACAACTAATTCCCCCAAGGAGCCACCACTTGCTGCATAAACTAGGCGCTGCCATCTTTGCCGCCCTGCTCGTCTTTTCGCTGGCCGCCTGCAGCTTGGGCAATCCGCAGAAAGCCGGAGACACCTTTGTGGCCGACGCGAGCGCTGCCATTGATGCAGTACCCAATGTTGTGAGCAACAAGACCCGGTTCACCGATCCCGGTGGCATGGGCGCCGTCATCAATGTTCGGATCACAGCTGTTGAACATACCGACCTCGACGCCGTCTTGCGGGATTCATTGCACGCTTTTGCCGACGCGTCAGGATCCCTCAAGGGCGTGAGCAGGGTTGAGTTCTACGTTTTCCCCGAGGGCGAAGCGGACAACGGTATCCGGCCGGACGTGCTGGGTCTGTCGCAGTCGCCCACGGTGCAGGAAATTCGGGACTACACCAGCTCAAACGGTTAGCCACCGACGTACGCCAGAACTACAACAACTCTTCAGAAGGAACCCAGCACATGTTCAAGAAGACCACCATGTTCATTCTCATGGGACTGCTCGCATGGACGCTGGCCGCCTGCGGAGGCGGAAGCGGCAAGACGGGCGATTCCGGCACCGTGGCAGTGAATCTGAAGGCCGCAATCTCCCAAGTTGCCGACGTCGTGGAAGTGAGGGCGAGATACAACGTCAACACCGGCATGGGATCCACAGCAAGTGTGCTCATCAAGGCAGCTGCCGGGACCGAGTCACTGGAGACGGTTCTGCGCGATTCCCTCATCGCCTTTGCCGGCGCTTCTGCTGGCATGAGACCGAGCACGAGTCTCTCATTCCAAGTGACCGAGGAGGGGCAGGCGAACACCATCAACCCCACAGCAGTCGGACTGCGGCAGTCACCGTCGGTCCAGGACATCATCGATTTCGCGAACAATGCAGAGTAGACCGAACCGCTCCTTACTGGGCTTACTCACCACAATTGTGGTTTTCACGCTGTTCCTGGCTGCGTGCGGAAGCGGCAAAACGGGCGATTCCGGCACCGTGGCGGAGAGCATCAAGGCCGCCATATCGTCGGTGCCTGGCGTAGCCGAAGTTGAGGCCCGCTACAACGTGAACACGGGCATGGGCTCAACCCTGAGCGTCCGCATCCAGGCCGACGCCGGAACCGCAATCCTTGAGCCCGTCATGACCGAATCATTGATGGCCTTCGCCGGTGCCACCCGCGAAATCAAGGAACTCAATCCACGGATGGGCATTTCCTTCCAGGTCACCGATGTGGGCCAGGAAAACACCATCAATCCCACGGCAGTCGGCCTGCCGCAACGGCCCACGATCCCCGAGATCATCGACTTCGCCAACAATGGAGGTTAGTCCGATCCGTGCAACGTTGAGCGCCGACAGCTGACGTCCGAAAGTCCGGCTCGTATCAGCCCACGCGCCCCGCGTGCGTGTACACATTCAGCGTGTTGCCGCGGCTAAAACCCACTAGAGTCACCCCGGCGCTCTGCGCCAGTTCCACCGCTAGGGACGACGGCGCACTCACGGCCGCGAGCACCGGAACCCCTGCCATCGCGGCCTTTTGAACGAGCTCAAAGGAGGCCCGTCCGGACACCTGCAAGATGGTGTTGGACAGCGGCAGTTGCTTGTCCCGGAACGCTGCGCCAATGACCTTGTCCACGGCGTTATGACGGCCCACGTCCTCGCGCAAGGACAGCAGCTCGCCGTCGGGGGCGAACAAGCCTGCCGCGTGGACGCCGCCGGTCTTATCAAACAGTTTCTGCTGTTCGCGCAGGATCTCCGGCAGGCCGGCCAGCACGTCCGCAGCAATCAGCGGCTCCGCGACAGCAGCCGCCATGCCAAAGTGCGAGGACTTCCGCACAGCATCGATGGAGGCGGTGCCGCAGATTCCGCAGGCGCTGGAGGTTGTCACATGGCGTTGGGCAGCGGGCAGCGGCAGGGCCACGTCGGGGCGCAACTGGGCTTCAACAACATTGAAGGTCTGCTTCCCGTTTTCATCCTCACCGGCGCAAAACCGCAGCGAAATAAGCTGCTCGGGCTCAAAGATGATGCCCTCCGAAAGAAGGAACCCGGCCACCAGATCAAAGTCGTCGCCCGGGGTGCGCATCGTCACGCTGAAGGAATCGTGCCCCAGCCGAATCTCCAGCGGCTCCTCCACGGCAAGGGCTTCCTCACGCACCACCCTGCGGCCGCCGGCAATATCAATCCTGGTGGCCTTGACCCGTTGGACCAGTCGTCCCATTCCATCCTCCAAAAAACAATAACGTCTAAGATCAGACTAGATCCTCAACGGTGAAGGGACCCCATGGCTGGCAAAGCGCCCCAGGAAAACATTGACGAAGCACAACTGCGCGTCACTGACGTTCAGAAGAAGGCCGTGGGCATCCCCGGCGTCGTGCACGCCCTGGAAGTATCCCTCAAGCAGATGGGGCCGATACGAAGCGCCCAGGCGCTGCTCAAAATCAATCAAAAAAACGGCTTCGACTGCCCCGGCTGTGCCTGGCCCGAGGAAGACAAACGGCACAAGGCCGAGTTTTGCGAAAACGGCGCCAAGGCCGTTGCCGAGGAAGCCACCAAGAGGCGCGTGCCGCCGCAATTCTTCGCCGAACACAGCGTCAGCGAGCTGCGCGGCTGGGATGACTTCCGGCTGGGCCAGCAGGGCCGACTGACCGACCCCATGTTTCTGGCCGAGGGAAGCGAGAACTACGTGCCGGTTTCCTGGGACTTCGCACTGGGGCTGCTGGCCGACGAGCTCAAGGCGCTCAAGGATCCTAATGAAGCCATTTTCTACACCTCGGGGCGCACCTCCAACGAGGCAGCATTTCTGTACCAGCTCATGGTGCGCGGACTGGGCACCAACAACCTGCCCGACTGCTCCAACATGTGCCACGAATCCAGCGGCTCGGCCCTGACGGAGACCATCGGTATTGGCAAGGGCTCGGTGTCACTGGAGGACATTTACCAGGCTGAACTGATTTTGATCGCCGGGCAAAACCCCGGCACCAACCATCCGCGCATGCTGACAGCCTTGGAAAAAGCCAAGAAGAACGGCGCCGTCATTGTTGCCGTCAACCCGCTGCCCGAGGCCGGGCTGATGCGTTTCGAAAACCCCCAAACCGTGCGCGGGCTGGTGGGTGGCGGCATTGCCCTCGCCGACGACTTCCTGCAGATCAAGCTCGGCGGGGACCAAGCATTGTTCCAGGGCTTGGGCAAATTTCTGCTCGAGGAACAGCGCCGGCCCGGATCCGAGCATGCCGGCCGCGTGTTCGACACCGCGTTCATCGACTCCCACACCACGGGTCTCGGCGAGTACTTGGAGCAGTTGGAGACCGTCACCTGGGCTGAAATTGTCACCGCCTCCGGTCTCAGCGAAGACCAGATCCGGGCCACCGGCCAGCGGCTGCTCGCGTCCAAGGCCACGGTTGTCTGCTGGGCCATGGGCCTGACCCAGCACAAGCATTCCGTGGCCATGCTCCGCGATGTGGTCAACCTGCTGCTCCTGCAAGGCAACATTGGCAAGCCCGGCGCCGGCGTGTGCCCGGTCCGCGGCCACTCCAATGTTCAAGGCGATCGAACCATGGGCATTTTTGAGCGCATGCCAGCAAAATTCCTCGACGCCCTTGATGCGGAATTCTCCTTCGCCTCACCCCGCGCCCACGGCTTTGACACCGTGGCTGCCATCGAGGCCATGCGCGACGGCAACGCCGGCGTCTTTCTGGGCATGGGCGGCAATTTTGTGCGCGCCACCCCAGACTCAGATGTCACCGAAAAAGCACTCGGAAACCTCTCACTGACCGTGCAAATCTCCACCAAACTGAATAAGTCGCACCTGGTCACGGGCAAGCAGGCACTGATCCTGCCAACGCTTGGCCGCACCGAACGCGACGCGCAGGCTGGCGGCGACCAGCGCGTCACCGTTGAGGATTCCATGAGCGCCGTGCACGCCTCGCGCGGGCGTCTGGCCCCGGCGTCGAAGAACCTGCTCTCCGAAGTGGCCATCGTGTGCCGGCTCGCAGCACTGCTTTTTGAAACGGACGACGGCGGCACCCGCCCCGGCGCGCCCCTCGCCGATTGGAGCGCCTTGGCAGGGGACTACAGCCTGATCCGGAAGCATATTGCCGCCGTCGTGCCAGGTTTTGAGGATTTTGAGGCCAAGATCGAGCAGCCCGGCGGGTTTGTTTTGCCGCACGGGCCGCGCGATTCCAGGTCCTTCGCCACGGCGTCGGGGCTGGCCCATTTCACCGCCAATACGCTGGAATACCCCAAGGTCCCGGCTGGTCGGCTGCTCCTGCAGACCCTGCGCTCCCACGACCAATACAACACCACCATCTATGGCAAGGATGACCGGTACCGCGGCATCAAGAACGGGCGCCGGGTGGTCTTTGTGAACAAAAACGATCTGGATGCCTTGGGCATTGCCGACGGCGCCATGGTGGACCTGGTGTCGGAATGGAAGGACGGCGTTGACCGCCGGGCCCCAGACTTCCGTGTGGTGGCGTATTCCACCCCCGTTGGCTGTGCCGCGGCCTACTACCCGGAGACCAATGTCCTGGTGCCGCTGGATTCCAAGGCCGACATCAGTGGCACCCCCACCTCCAAATCAGTGGTCATCCGTCTGGAGCCCGTTAGCTAGTCAAGGACGGCGGCAGACCGCCCCCTCCTTACCCCGGCGCTCGCGCAGCCGTGAGTGCCGGGCCGTCCGCTCCGGCCAGGGGTCATTACCCGGTGGGAGCCAGAACGCCCATGAGGCCGAACAGGTCTTTGGGGTTCGCGGGATTCGCCACCAGGTCAATCTCTGCGAAGAACTCGGTGCCGTCCACTGAATCGCGGACAAAGCGCAGGGCCGAAAAATCCTCGACAGCGAATCCCACCGAGTCGAAGATAGTCACCTGGTCACGGGCAACGCGGCCAGCGGCCTGCCCGGACAGCACCCGCCAAAACTCCGTGACGGGAAATCCCACGGGCAGCTGCTGAATTTCTCCCTCAATGCGGGTTTGGGGCTCAAACTCAACAAAGACACTGCCTCTCTGCAGGATGGCGGCCTCAAGTTCCGTCTTGCCGGGGCAGTCCCCACCGATGGCATTGATGTGGACGCCCGCTTCCACCATGTCAGCGGTGAGAATGGTGGCCTTGGTCTTGTCTGCCGTGCAGGTGGTGATGATGTCCGCCCCCCGGACAGCTGCCATGGCCGACTCGGCCAGGGTGATGTCAAAACCAAGCGGGCGCATGTTGCGCACAAATTTCTCCATAGCCGCCGGGTCGGTATCCCACACCGTAAGTTTTTCAATCCCCAGAACACCGCGAAACGCCAGTGCCTGGAATTCGGACTGGCTCCCGGTGCCGACTAGGGCGAGGTGGCGGGAATCTGTCCGGGCCAGTTTCTTGGCCACCATGGCCGAGGTTGCAGCAGTGCGCAGCGCCGTCAATAGCGTCATTTCCGACATGAACGTTGGGTAGCCATTGTGCACATCAGCCAGCACACCAAATGCCGTGACAGTTTGAAACCCACGCATAGGGTTTGAGGGGTGGCCGTTCACGTACTTAAAGGCATAGCTGTCATGGTCGGCGGTGGGCATCAGCTCAATCACGCCAAACGGGGTGTGGCTGGCCACGCGAGGAGTCTTGTCAAACTCCTCCCACCGCCGAAAATCATCGGCAAGGTATTCCACCATCTCAGCCATAATGGTTTCCGGACCGCGCGCGGCAACCCAGCGAATCATATTTTGAACATCCACAAAGCGCGTCATGGGGCTTCCTTCACATAGTTTCCTTCACTGTACGGCGCAGCGATTTGCATGTTCAATGGGCAAATCACTCACATTCCGCATGGTTTGTGCACAGAATGTAGCACCGCGCTATACAATTTGCGCATGACCACCCTTGATGATCTGGACCGGGCACTGCTGTCAGCACTTCGTGAGAACGGCCGAGAACCCGTGGCCGGCCTGGCAAGACGGCTTGGCGTTTCGCGGGCAACCGTCAACAGCAGGCTTGAGAGGCTCCTGGCTTCCGGCACTGTGGTTGGCTTCTCCGTGCGTGTGCGTGATGAGCTGGATCCTTTAGCCATTCGCGCCATCTCCCTCATAGAAGTGGAAGGCAGGGCCACAGACCAGGTCATCGGCCAGCTGAAGGGGCTGGCCGAGATCCGCGCTTTGCACACCACCAATGGTGCCTGGGACCTGGTGGCAGAGTTGGGTGCGGAAAACCTGGCAGATTTTGACAAGGTTCTGGGCAAGATCCGTTCCATCCCGGGTGTTGTCAACAGTGAGACCAGCCTGTTGCTCAGTTCCGTGCTGCGATAGCGTTGAGGAAAAACGCCCCACTACTGCGCGAGCGTTGGGGAGAGAGCGGGGTGCACTGCCCGCCTGCCCGTCTACGCCCAGCTTCCGTCGCGGAGCCATCCCAGCGATTGTTCCCAGAACGTGTGCCTGTATCTGCTGTGGAACAAGGCGAAATGGCCCATGGCGGACTCCCCATAGTCTTCCGGGCGCAGGTGGATGATGCGGGCGGCGCTGTTGGGTGTGTATGCAACGGCCCGTTCCATGGCGGCCATGGTGGCGTAGTGGTCGTCATGAGGCGCCACGGCCAGGATGGGAGCCGTAACGGCCAACTGGTTCGCGCGCAGGGCATCACGTTCAGAGCCAGCGGGCGCCGCAGCAATAAAGTCCTTGTGGGACCGTGCCCAGTCCAAGGCCACGCCGCGCGGGAGATCCTCCATGACGCCCAGGCGCTTGGCCGGAAAATAGCCAACCACGGCCACCAGCGGCACCGTGACTAGGCACCGCACGGCGTGGTCAATTTTGTACCGGAAGCTAAAGTCACGCCAGTATGCGTGCTGCCCGCCCACCGTCAGGATGCGGGACAGCTTGCTGGCGCTTGCCGCCAACCCCACGCCAACGCCGCCAAAGCTGTGCCCCACAAAGTTCACCGGCAAGCCCTGTGAACGCTCCAGGGCCCATGCCAGTACGGCATCAATGTCCGCCGACCCCCATTCAAACCAGCGCTGGTTTTGACCGCGCAATGATCCGCCGCGGGACTGGCCAATCCCCCTGTAGTCAAAGGTGACAGCGGCGAAGCCGTGGGCCGCGAGGAAGGCTGCGTAGCGGTGGTAATAGTTGGCCAGCACTCCTGTGGCACTGCCAATGACAACAGTGCCGCGCTGACCAACACCGCTGGGCACCACAAATTCATGCCCGTGCAACACCCGCCCGTCGGCGCAGCCGAAGGAAACCGGCTGACCGCTCACGTCACCATGGCGAAGTGCCCCGGCCGCAGCCTCTCCGGCGACTGCGTCCAAGGACGCCGCGTCCCCGGCCCCTACTTCCATGGCAGCGCGAAAGCTGTGAGGGTCTCCCCCATTTTGGCCCCATGGGGCGGGACCACCATGATGCCGTCGGCAGCGGCCAGGCCCCGCATCATGGCGGAGTCCGTGTGCGCGCACGGCGATGCCAGCCCGTACACCAGTCGGTACGGCATGAGTCTGGTGGGGCCCTGGAATTCCTTGATGGGTGTACCGCAGGGGACCTCAAAGGTGTCTGGCATGGGGGCGCTGCCCAGTTTTGCCAGCAAGGGGGCGGCCACACTCAGCAGCGCCACCACGGCCGCCAGGGGATTGCCGGGCAGGCCCACCAGGAAGCGGCCGTCGGGCAGCTCGGCCAGCAAGGTGGGGTGGCCTGGGCGCATGGCGATGCTGTTGATGTGGATGGTGCCGCCCATTGCTGCAATGGCACGGCGCAGAAAATCCGCTGAGGAGTTTCCCGTGGCCCCCGTGGTGATCAGGACATCGGCGGGATTATCGGGCGATTCTTCCAGGGCCGCCAAGACGGACTCAAGGGTGTCGTTGGCCCGCTCCAGACCCACCACCTGGCCGCCCAAAAGAGTCACCACGGCCGGCAACAGCGGCGAAAAAGCGTCGCGTACCGCGCCAGGTTCCGGAATCCCGGACGCGATCACCTCATCGCCTGTCAGCACCAGCTTGACCATCGGCTTGCCCAAAACATGGAGTTCATCAGACCCGCCCAAGGCGGCCAGGGAAATGTGGGCCGGGTTCAGGGTGGTGCCGGATTTAATCAAAACCTCAGCCAGGGCAGCCTCTTGTGCCACGGGGCGGATGTGCTGGCCGTTTTTGGGTTCCCCAGGCCGGGACTCGGGGCCAAGAACCAAAACTGGCAGGCCGTCGTCGTCGTTCTTAACCTGGCCCGACTCGCTGCGTAAAACAGCCTTGGCACCGGCGGGGATCAAGCCGCCCGTGACAATGGGAATCGCCTGCCCGGCCACGAGCCGGCGCCCCTCTTGGGCAAAGATCCACGGCGGGCTGCCCGCAACCGCCCATCCGTCCATGGCGGATGAGGCGTAGTGGGGCATGGGGTTCAGTGCCTGCAGATCGCCTAACAATATCCGGCCCATGGCCTCCGCCAGTGGCACAGGGTGGGCCGGCAGCGCCTCGGGGAGCGCGTAGGCAAGCGCCCTGGCCTCATCCCATGTATGCGGCAACATGCGTGGCGTTTCTGCCGGCGTGGAATCCATGGGGTTATTGTTCAGCTGGTGTGCCGGGCGCAGGCTCGGCCCGTTCTGCCGCTGCCAGGGACTTGGCCAGCCCCAGGGCCGCCTTCATGGCCGTGGCCTCATCCGTCTGCCCGGACCCTGCGGCCAAGCCTGCCGCCAACCCTGCCACAAAGGTGGTCAGGGGTGCGGCAGGGCGAACAATCGAGTGCGCTGCCACGCCGGCAACATTCAACACGCCCTGGATGTCCACCTCAATGTCGGCAATCTCAAAAGCTTCTTGCAGCTTGGTCATCCACGCCTGCAGAATCTGGTCCTGATTTTCCAACTGGTTCCTCATTCCTGTCCGCCGCCGGGCACCGCAATGCCGTGGCTGCGGGCGTCATCCCACGTGTCGATGTCCGCGGTGATTCCCGCAGGGACAGCACATTCCTTGATAGCCACACTAGCAATGAGTGAGCGCACGGACGCGTTCGCCAGCCGCTGTGACACCCGCGCCGCATCAACGGCAGCCAGTAACTGCCGCACGGGGTAGATTCCTGCCAGCGGCTGCAGCCGGCCGTTGTCCACGGCTAGCACGGCGTGTGGTGGCGCAGCGCTGCCTGCTTCAGGGCTGTCCGCCTCAAGGCCATCCGCTGCGAGCAGGAGTTGGGCCACCTCAGCAGCCGCAGGCATATCACACGCCAGAATCAGGACCCTTTCTGCAGGGTCCTCGCTGCGTGGCAGGGCAGCCAATCCGGCAGCGATTCCCGCTGCAGGGCCGGCATAAGGCGGATCTTCCTGCACGGCCACCACTAGCTCACCCAGTTCCACTGTTCCCAGCCACCTGGCAATGCTCTCCACGGGACCTACGACGGCGATGCGGGCCTGGGCACCCACCTCACCCTGCACTGCGGCCGGGTCAAAAATCCGTCCCGGAGTTTGCAGACTCGCTTCCTGGGCGGCGATCACCGCCGCCGCAGCCGCAACTGTGCGGGCCAGCAACGTGCTGCCTTCCACGAGGAGACCTGCCTTGGGCACACCACCCAGACGCCGGGAGAGCCCACCGGCCAAAATCACTGCCTGCATGGGTGTGGGGTCAAAGTCAGCATGTGGCCATGCTACCGCGCACCAACGGAGCCTCACGGGCTGGCGCGCGGCGTTTAAAGCAATAAACCCCGTCCAAGGACGGGGTTTATTGGGTATAAAAAGTTCTTAGTGACCCATGGCGATGAAAACGGGGCCTGAACCGACGTTGGCGGAGAAGACAGCGGTCATGCCGCCGCCCCATCCACCGTGTACGGCCTGGCCGTTGCCAATGTAAACAGCGATGTGGGCCATGCCCATGCCGCCATCTGCATAGTAAATCAAGTCACCGGGCTGAGCTTCGGCTGCGGAAACCGTACGACCCAAGCTCAAGTAGCCAGCGGGCCAGTCGTGGAAGTTAATTCCAGCGGCAGCCAAGGAGTTGCTGGCAAGTGCTGTGCAGTCCTGGGCAACGCCAATCTGAGCCAAGGCGGCGCTGGCAATGGTTGCGCCAATCCCGCTCTGGGTAACAGGCTGTGCTGCAGGGGCCGTTGTGGTTACCGTTGCAACCGGTGCTGCGGCGGGTGCCACTGCCTCTTCTACAACTGGTGCTGCAACAACGTCGCTGCTCTTTGCCTCTACAACTACCGGAGCCTCAACAACAGGGGCCGGGGTGGAGGTGATTGCGGGGGTGGCGAAGGAGATCTTCACCGTGGAAGCTGCTGTGATGGCGGACGCAAGTTCCGTCTTCATGTTCAGCGTAGTGGCACCGTCAGAAGCGCGCTCCACCGTGGGAGTAGCCGCGTTTGCTGCGATACCGGATGTAAGTACCAAACCTGATGCAGCTGCGATAACAGCCGCCTGACGACCAACCCCGCCGACGTTGAAGCTGACGGCTTTCGTGAGGGTGGAGATCGGGCTGGACTTAACAACCTCGGCGCGGTGGCGCCCAAGGGCAGTATTTGAAGCCAAGAAGGTTTCCTCTCCCAATGCCTGCGAGGTAAGCTGTCGGATTCGGATGGGAGTCACCCGGCCGCTCCACGTTATGGCGCACACAAAGAAACATTTCTTATGCGTGGTTTAACGCTTCGCGGCTTCACCCCAAGGACTTCTGCAATAAATGCGAAGCCCGATTATTGGTTCCCCCGCCCCTGCCAGACGATTGATACGAACGGACCACGAGCAGTGGCAGAGCTAGGCAATCCACTCATGGACGCCCGCTTGATTCGAAGTTGGCGCGATTACGACGTTACAACAGATTTTTGGCAATGTCACGTTCAGGTCACGGTCGTGTGACTAAGTCGTAATCAAAAGTTGCCTGTGAATGAATTAAAGCCAGCCCATGGGATCGACAGTTTCGTCGTTGACGATAACCTCGAAGTGCAGGTGGGGGCCGGTCGATGCACCGGTGGAGCCGCTGATGCCTACCAGTTCGCCCCGCTCAACCTTTTGGCCAACCTTGACTGAATTGCTACTCATGTGGTTGTAGGAGGTTGAGAGCCCGTTGCCGTGGTCCACCACTACCCTGTTGCCGCCACCGTAGGTGTGCCAGCCCGAAAAGGTAACGGTTCCGCCGGCGGCCGCAAGCACTTCGGTGCCGCTCGCAACAGCGAAGTCCTGGCCGGTGTGGTGTTCATCAATCTGGCCTGTGATGGGGCTTACGCGGTCACCAAAGGGAGAGCTTGGAGCCAGGACTTTCAGCGGCGCTGACAGCGTTCCCTTGGAGGCGGCGGGGGCGACGTTGGAGGCGTTGACCTGCAACGTTTCCTTCAGCTGGCCATCGGGGTTCAATTTGCTGCCAATTTCCGGAGCCGCAAAAGTGATCGGGATATCAGCGGATGCACTGACCAGAGTCTGCGCCGAAGCGGCAAATTCCGGTTCCATCGGCTGCTGGTCAACCGCCTGGGCCGAGGGCAAGGTGACGGCCAGGACCAAGCCCGTGGCGGCCATGGCGACGCCCATTTTTTGGCCTGCACCGCTGGCGGCTCCGGCACGCAGCAAAGCGGCTACGGAAACGCTCGATGATGAATTGGCGCGCTCAACGGCAAGTGCTTCGCGGCGGCTGCCGGTCATAACTACGAGCTCATGAGTAGCCGGCGACGACGCCCGACGGCGTCCCCGCTGCTTATCTTCTGACACTAAAAACCTCTCTTTGATGCACCTGCGGAGTTAGCTGTCGGATTCGGATCAGAGAGTGAAACTTTTGATCCGGCCCAGCCTCGAGACACAGATCTATCCAAGGCACTGCCCAAAAGGACAGTGTCAGCGAATAGTTTGCTGTGTTTTCGATGACGGGCTTCACCCCAAGGCAGGCTGCAAGCCTGCCGAAAGTGGTTCCCCCGCCCTTGCCTAAATGATTGCTGTCCGTTGTGCGAAGGCAAGGTTCGGTGTCGCCCAACGGTAACGCTTTGATTACAGCGCCTGTTTATTACTATACGGTACGAGCGGTAAACGTAATAATTCCGTTACCTTAGTTATCAATAACTGTGAGTCAACTCATGGAGACGAAGATATGGGAAGCCACCTCGGGCGGCAGTTCCAACGCCCCTTCGATCCCCGGCACGCGGACCGAAATGTACTCCCCGACCTGGGCCAAGGAAATCTGTGCGCCCGGGCGCAGCCCGCCTTCGTCAAGCTGGACCAACAATTCCGGATCCACCTGGATGCGCTCAGAAAGCCGGTGGATGATCACTTGCTGCTCCGGGGAGTAACTGCTCATGGCATCAACCAGTGTGACGAGTCCCGCGGCAAACAAGGGCGAGATCTCCCCGCCAAGTTCTTCAAGCCCGGGAATGGGATTGCCATAGGGGGATTCTTCGGGCCGGCCCAGGAGGTCAAACAAGCGCTGTTCCACCCGCTCGCTCATGACGTGTTCCCAGCGGCAGGCTTCCTCATGGACGTAGGCCCAGTCCAACCCGATCACATCGGAGAGCAGCCTCTCAGCAAGCCGGTGTTTACGCATCACGCGGGTGGCTTTGTCCCGGCCGGCAGGGGTCAGTTCCAGGTGCCGATCACCGGAGACGATCACCAGGCCGTCACGTTCCATGCGTCCAATAGTTTGGGAAACTGTGGGACCTGAGTGGTGCAGGCGTTCGGCAATGCGTGCCCGCAGGGCCACAATGTTCTCTTCTTCCAACTCCAGGATGGTCCGCAAATACATTTCGGTCGTGTCAATCAGATCGGCCACGGCAGTATCCTCCTGTTGTTGGGTGAGATTTTGGGCAAAGCCTTTTCATCTCTACGTTAGCCTGAGTGGCGCTACGGAAGGAAACCTGGGGCAGCTGCGCGCCAGTCATGGGTGCACGGGGAACGGCCATGGGTGGGCGGTTTGTTCAGTACATGTCAGCATTTTTCCGCTGAGCGAAGTTCTACGGCAGAATTGGCAACAGCCCTTGGGTCTTAAACCAACTTCCATCTTTTAATTTTTTGGAGCAACTTGTGAGCGAATCCACGCCCCTCACCATTCCCGCCAATCTGCGCCCGGCCGACGGGCGTTTTGGCGCCGGCCCCTCCAAGGTTCGCCCCGAGCAGATTGCTGCACTCTCCGAGGCTGGCGGAACGCTCCTGGGCACCTCCCACCGTCAGGCGCCCGTCAAGAACCTTGTGGGCGATGTGCGCAGCGGCCTGAAGGACTTCTTTGGCGCCCCTGACGACTACGAGGTCATCCTGGGCGTTGGCGGCTCCACGGCGTTCTGGGACGTTGCAGCGTTTGGCCTGGTGGAGAACAAAGCCCAGCACCTCTCCTTCGGCGAGTTCGGCTCCAAGTTTGCCTCCGCCACCAACAATGCGCCGTTCCTTGACGCATCCTCCATCATCACCTCGGCCCCCGGCACCCGGCCGGTGGCTGTTGCCGAGGCTGGCGTGGACACCTACGCCTGGCCGCAGAATGAAACCTCCACGGGTGTTGCCGCTCCCGTAAAGCGCGTTGCAGGTGCTGACGACGGCGCGCTGGCGCTGGTGGATGCCACCTCCGCTGCGGGTGGTTTGGCAGTGGATGTGCGTGAGAGCGACGTTTACTACTTCGCCCCGCAAAAGAATTTTGCCTCCGACGGCGGCATCTGGCTTGCGCTGTTCTCCCCCGCTGCGCTGGAACGCGCCGCCCGCATCGGCGCGTCCAACCGCTGGGTTCCTGACTTCCTGAACCTGACGACAGCCATTGACAACTCCTTGTTGAACCAGACGTACAACACGCCTGCGCTCTCCACCCTGGTCACCCTGAACAACCAGGTCCAGTGGCTCAACGCCAACGGCGGCATCGACTTCGCCTCGACACGCACAGCAGACTCCGCCGGCCGCCTCTACTCCTGGGCCGAGTCCTCCCCCATCGCCTCCCCGTTCGTGGTGAACCCGGACGACCGCTCCAACGTCATTGTCACGATCGACTTCGACGAGTCAGTGGACGCCGCAGCCGTGGCCAAGGTGCTGCGCGCCAACGGCATTGTGGACACCGAGCCGTACCGCAAGCTTGGCCGCAACCAGCTGCGCATCGCCACCTTTGTAGCCATCGACCCCGAAGACATCACGGCACTGACCAAGTGCATTGACTACGTGATCGAAAACATTTAGCTCCACGCATCACCAGGCGTATCAAGGAGGCGGCTTCCCCTGCGGAAGCCGCCTCCTTTGTGCCCGCCTGCGAACCCTCCCCAAGCGCCATGCAGACCTAGTGGTTGGCTGCCCTCCGTCGGGTAGTCCAGAACAGGACCAGACCGCCCAGGACAAGGGCGACGGCGAGCCCGCCCACCACGGAGCCGCTGGCTCCCGTGCTGGCCAGGTCATCCGCTGCCGCAGCAGCCGTCGTTGCCGCAGCGGTTGTTGCCTCGCCCGTGGCAGTGCCGCCGGCAACTGTCACGGCGATGCTGACCTTGGCCGCCTCACCGTTGATGCCGGTTCCTGTGATGACCACGGTGTGGGCACCAGCAAGAGCATTGGCCGGCACCGTGGCAGTCAGGGACACCGTTCCGTCAGCTGCAACCACTGCCGTTCCCAAAACCACCGGGTTCGAATGCAGCGTGAACGTGGCTGTTGTGCCCGGCTTGAAGTTCTTGCCGGTCACCGTCAGCTCGCCACCGGCAGAGACCGTTTCCGCGTCCACTGAACCGGACGGCGCAACAGTGGCCGGAGCGGTCGTTGCAGGCGGAGTGACGGACGGGCTCGTCGTTGTCGGCGGGGCCGTCGTCACCGGCGGCAGCGTCGGAGGTGCGGTGGTGGGCGCAACAGTTGTTGGTGGCGCAGTAGTTGGGGGCACAGTGGCCGGCGGCGTTGTGGGCACCACAACCGGTGCACAGACCAAGTTGGCGCCGGGCTTGTTCAGCGCACCTTGACGGGAAATGACCCAGCGGTAGGTTTGTGAGGAGACGCCGTCGCTGCCCATGGTTTGGACCTGGACCACGTTGGCCCCGGGCATCAGATTGAAGGTGTAGGCACCTCCTGAGCCGGCTGTGGCAACCTTGTCATTGAATTGCACCTGCAGGCCGGTGGAGGCATCGGCTGCCGTGAACTTCGTTGAAACAGACTTGGTGGCTGCGGGCACGGACGCCAGCGCGGCCAGCGGCGAACTGGGCGCAGCAAACTGCACACCAGTCCACACGGGGGCCGCCAGGCCCGCCACCAACTTTGCCGGTTCCGGCGCGTTCACCTGCTCAAAGAACGGCTGGGCCACGGTGTTCACCAACAGGTCAGTGAACGTGAACGGCGCGTTTGCGCTGCTGGCGCCAACAGCCAGGATGCCTGTTTTGCCGTTGGTCACCGTTGCATTGGTGACGGTCCCGATGGTGGTGAAAGTGACATTGTCGGTGGAGTAGCTGGCCGTGTACTGGTTGCCTGCGCGGACCAGCTTCAACCACACGTCAGCAGCAGCCGGAGCCGCCACCTTGGTGTTTTCATTGGGGCTGCCACCGGTTTCCGTGACCAGTGCCAGCACGGGCGAACCGTTGGCATGCTTGCGCTGCAGGGCAACATAGTTGTCATCGTCGGAGTAGAGAATCAGCCCGGCTTCTTCGTACTGGGACGCGGTGGCGCCGCTCATCTTGACCACCATGGTGGCGTCACCCACCAGGGGCGCATTCTGGCGCAGGATGTTCACAGCAGCGTTCTGCGTAGCCCACAGACCACTGGAGCCCGCCTTAAGTGTCACCGTGTTCTTGTCCACGGCCGTCCACTTGGAGACATCTTCGCGCACCCAACCCATACCGGTGGCCAGGGGCGACGCCGGATTGCCCAGCGGGGTGATGTTGTCGCCATTGTTCACAATCGCATCCGGCGTACCTCTAACCTCTGCGGCATCCATGCCGGAGGTGTTGGCCCGCAGGTTGAAGCCCTTTTCATACGTGTTCCCCGCAATGTCGATGTCAGCACTGGAACTGAAATTGAACAACGCCTTGGACGAGCTCACCGAGACGGGATTGGTGGGCGCATAGTGATTGACGGTGTTTGCGGTGAAGTCCAGCCCGGATACCGACTTTGCGCTGACCAGCTGGCCGCCGGGGAGCACCGAGAAGCGATTCCCCGCAATGTTGATGCCGTGATGGACTGCCTTGCCGGCTTCGCTCTGGCTGTTGGTGGGATCCACAAAGATGGTCGCGGAGCCCGTGCTGGGGCGGTCAAAGACATTGTTGCGGATGTTCACATTGTCCACTCCGCTGGATTCGTACCACGAGGCCGCATCGGCAGAAATGTAAATGCTGGCCATGCCCATCTGGTCGAACACATTGCGTTCAATGAGCACCTCACGAGGGGTGGTCACCAGGATGCCCCGTGTGGGCACCGACTGGAACGTGTTGCCGGCAATGTACACCTCGGGCGTGTAGGTGAGGTTCTCGGCCACGAACTGGCTCGCCGCCAGATTTGTCGGGAGCTCGCCGTCGAGAGTCACAGTCATCTGCGTCAGGTTCTTGGTGGAGTCCTTGCCGGTGGGGCCGTCAACGCTGGCCACCTTGAAGGTGGTGGCACCCTCGGGCAGCATGGTGGCCTTTTTGACGAAGCGCAGTTCATCTCCTGCATAGAACTGCGGGAAACCGGCCGTCTCATTGTGCATGTATTGCAAGGTGACGGTCTTGGCCGCCCGGTCCACGGCCTTGACCTCCACGTAGGTGCCGTGGATGTTGATGGGATCGTCGTGCGGGTTGTCAAAGAGTGAGTTGGTGATCTGCACCTTGCCGGCAATGCCTGACATCTGGATGAAGTCGGCAAAGGCGGCTGTTTGGCGGCCCGTGCCAAAGTCTGTGCGCAGCGTGATCGCATCCAGAGCCACGTCCTTGCTGAACTGGCCCACAATGCCAAATCCATGCAGGTAGTGCAGTTTCATGTTCTTCAGGGCCGTGCGCTGGGATTCCCAGATCAGCCCACCAGGAGTGTCACGGGTGGTCTTGCGGATCTCGTACGCCTTGCCGGTGCCGCCCGGGTCGGCTGCGTTGTTGTAACTGACCCGGTACACGCCGTTGCCAAGATCGGTAACGGCCCGCGAGTTGTTCCACAGCTGAACTCCCGTGCGCAGGGTCTGCCCTGTGGCCAGGTCGCGGGTCTGGTTGTGTCCGCCGGTGGCTCCCGAGGGTGCATGTGTCCAGTACGGCAGGCCTGTTGCGGGACTGTTTTCACCATTGAAAGTGGCTGTTGCGCCATTGATGGCGACGTTGACACCCACGGGGACCTGGATGTCCCGGTACCCGAAACCGTCGGCAACACCACTGCCCACAACGGGCAGGTCCAGGGTTCCGGCGGCGTACCAGTCAGTGTCCAGGTTTTGGATGGTGACGTCAGTGGAGCGAATGTTGGCAAATTCGGTTTGGCTGCCATGGAAGGTGAGCTGCGAGCCCATGCCCTCCACAATCACATCTTCCATGTCCTCGATCAGCAGGCCGATGGACTTTGTTTTGTAGTTTGGGTCGGCGCCAACCGTGTTGGAAACGTAGAGTTCACGCTTCGGAGCATTCTCCGGATACATGGAGTAGACGCCACAGGGGAAAAGAATGGTGGTTGGCTTGTGCAAGCTCTTGGCGTGCAGAATCGCGTCATTGACCGCCTTGGCCGAGTCCTTCACACCCGTGGGGTCGGCCCCGAAGGTGGTGACGTCAACAATCACACGGTTGGCGGCGTGCTTGGGCAGTGCCGCCTGATCCAAAGCCACTGGCTGATTGGCGTGGAAGCCAACGGTTTGAGAACTCAGTCCTGTGGCAGGAAGCGCAGTGCCTGCCGCCCACGGCGTGGCAACTGTTGGCGCATTCACCTCATTGGCAATGGCCGGCATGGCCCCCGCAGCCAGCGCGGCACCCAGGCCAAAAACAATCACTCCGGCGCCCCAGCCCCGCAACCTTGCCGGCGTCACCGTTGAGTGACCCGGCTCACATCCATATTTTGTCATGGATAACATCCTATGTTTGTGCGTTTTAGTTGTCCACGAGTTCCACTCTGTGACTTTTTGCCTTATTCGTTTGGCATGAAACGGCAACGGAACGCCGCCAACGTCCGCACAAACCACGCTAGGGCCGAACCTCTCCGACCCCTCGCAGACATCAGATGAAAGAAGCCCCACCAGTAGCTGGTGGGGCTTCTTTAGCACTACATGTCTCTAGTTCTGCTCGTCGGCGTCAGTCTCGCCGGGCGCGCCGTCGTCCGCAGGAGACTCATCACCGTCGTCGTCAGCGTCAGCCTCGGAATCAGCGTCAGCCTCGGCGTCGGCCGGTTCAACCAGGCCATGCTCCTCCTCAGGAGCGGGCTGGTCCTCGGGGCGCACCCGCTCGGACCAGGGCACCCACGGGGGCGCCAGAACGGAATCGTTGGTGGGAAGCATCCCCACTTCATTGACCGTGGAGGCCTTGCCGCGGGAAACCCTGGCCAGCGTGGCAAACCAAACCCAGCCGCCGTATCCGGGCAGCAGGGATTCAAACAAATGCGTCACGCAGCGGACACCTTCACTGCGGGCACCGAGATGCCTGCCAATGTCAGTGTCGTTGGCAATGCTCCGCACAGCCTCACGCGCGGTTGCCACATCTGCGGCCAGGAAAGCGTCAGGCTTCCCCACACGCCAGAGGGGAACACCCGGGCGCTGCGTTGCTTCCGGAACAGCTGAGGCGTCTGATTCGCCAGAAAATTCGGTCATGGTGGGCACCGTTATGCGTCGAAGTTGTCGGCAACCTTGCGCAACGCTGCGGCAATCTTGCTCGCGTCACCATCAGGATACTTGCCGTTGGTCAGTGATCCTACAGAGTGCTCCAGCAAGGAAACCAGGTCCTGCACAATCGGGGCAAGGTCGCGGGCTGGCATGCGCTTGGCCTTGGCCGCCGAGGCGCTGCGGTCCAAGATCTTTGCAGCCATGGCTTGGGCACCTTTGCGGCCGTCGGCTACACCAAATTCCATCCGCGTTCCGGGCTTGATCTCACCCGCATCCGCCGGCAGCGCATTGGCGCGCAGGAAAACCTCGCGACCGTCATCGGCAGCAATGATGCCGAAGCCTTTTTCGTTGTCGTACCACTTCACTTTGCCGATAGGCACTTGCTTACCCCTTAAAAAGTTTTGTCGGTGGAAATCACATTCTGTGCCTGTGCGAGTGCTTTCCGCAGTACTTCGGGCCGTAATTTGTGACGGCCGGTACCTACAGTGACAGAACGTGTAGCAACACGCACCCTTACATTACCGTGTTGACCCCGTCACCGCGGCTTTGCGCCCCAACTGTCCGCTGTTAGCGTTATGTTCATGAACCCCCACTTTTCCGCCCCGCAAACAGTGAGCCGTGGCTGGCAGATGTTCAACTACGCGGCCATGGCCATGGCAGTGATTGCCTTGATCGCGCTGATAGTTGTCTTGATCAGCAAGTGGGCTGGCGGCACACCGTGGCCCGGCTTCAACTGGATCTCCATGATCGCCCTGCCCGCGGCGTTTCTCATGATGGGCACCAGCGTGCTGCGCTCGGTGGCCATTCGCCGCCGACTCTAGCCGGCACCATTCCTGCGCTGCTCCCACCCATGGGCACTCTGGCGGACGTGGCGGCCGAGCTGGCCCACCGCAGCGACGCCCAGCTGCTGCGGCTCTTCACCCTGCGCCCGGATGCCATCAATCCGCCGGTGGCCAATTTCGCCGCCCTGGCAACGCGGCTGTGCGGTCCCAGCAGCATTCTGGCCGCACTGGATGCGCTCAATTTTTCCCAGCTGCACGCGCTGACTGCCCTGCATTCACCTGCCGCGACGGGCACGGAAGCAGCCCACGTGCCGGCAACGCTGGCTGAGTTGCATGAGATGGCTCTGCTGACTGCCGAGATTCCAGCTTCACCGGCTACCCAGACGCCCGCGGACGACGGCGGCACCCAGCAATTTTGCACCCTCGCCTCCGTGGGGCTTGCCTTGGGCGAAGGCCCGCCTCTGGGGGATCACTTGACACCCCCGGCCGCCCCGCCCAGCGCGAAGCTGGCGGAGGTTCGCACGGCCCTGCGCGACAACGCAGCGGCGAGCGCCGTCGAGACCCTGCTAAGAGTCACCGCCGAACTGGTGGAGTCCATCGGGCATGCTCCGCTGGCAGCATTGCGCGACAGGGGCGCGGGGGTGCGTACTGTGCGGAAACTCGCCGTGTGGCTGAAAATCAATGAAGCACAGCTGTGCTTTTATCTTGAGCTGGCGGCCACAGCACACCTTATTTCCTATGACCGCGCATCGGCGCAGTGGCGGGCGGCAACGCCGGATTGGCTGCTGTTGGAGCGCCCGGCCCAATGGTTGGCGCTAGCCAAAGCCTGGCAGGACAGCACCAGGCTTCCGTTCTCCGACGCACCAAACAGCCCGGCACCGGACAGCCCGGCAGCAAAACCGTTGGCGGTGACCTCGACTCTCCCCCACCTTGCCGCTTTGCGCCACAGGGTACTGCGTGTTCTCGCCGCCCCGGAGCTGGCCGCACCCTCCCGCAACTCCGAACCACCGAACACCACTTATGCTCCCACCCTTGATTCCGTCGTGGCCCAGCTGGCTTGGCGCCATCCGAGGCAGTCCGCTGCCATGTCCGCCCTGGTGCCGGGAATCATGGCCGAGCTGGAACTTCTGGGACTGACGGGCGCCGGTGCGCTGAGCATCACTGGCCGTTGCGCCGCCGCGAACGACTGGCCAGCGGCACTGGCCGCACTGGACTCCACACTGCCGGAGCCCATTGACCACTTTGTCATTCAAGGTGACCTGAGCGTTGTAGCACCCGGCTTTCTGGCGCCCGCCATCGCAGCGGAACTGAAACTTTTGGCCGCCACGGAAGGGCGGGGAGCTGCCGGGATCTTCCGCATCAGTGAGGGCTCACTGCAAGGCGCCATGGCTGCGGGCCAAAGCAAGGAGAGCATCCTGGGGTTTCTTCGCCGGCATTGCCGCACCGAGCTGCCCCAATCCCTTGAGTACCTGATCGGCGCAGCCGCTGCCAAACACCCGGCAGGAATGACCCGGCAAGACTCCCCGGCAAGCACACCGCGACGCGGGCCCGACAGGACCACAGCCCTGGCGTGGGAGGCACCCCGGCCAACTGACGACGTCGTCCATCTCCAGATGCAGGCCCAACTGGCTCAGCTTCGGCGCAGCCCGGTCTGGGGTTCGGCCGTGCAGGACGAGGCCGGGCCGGCGCTGGTCATGGAACAATTGCGGCTGTCCATTGCCAGCGGCAGCACGGTGTGGCTGAGCGCGGTGAATGGTTCCGGCGACGTTGAACGGGTGTTGCTGGTGCCGCTCTCACTTGTGGGAGGCTTGCTCCGGGCGCGGCTCAATGGCACGGGGCGTGAACGGCATTTCAGCATCCACAGGATCACGGCAGTGGAAGATCCTCCACAGGAAGGGACGGAACTCCCATGACTGACGGTCCGTTGATTGTTCAAAGCGACAAGACCATCCTGCTGGAGGTGGCGCACCCGGACTCCACCGACGCCCGCCACGCCATCGCCGCCTTCGCCGAACTGGAGCGTGCACCCGAACACATGCACAGCTACCGGATCACGCCACTGGGGCTGTGGAACGCCCGCGCTGCCGGGCTCGACGCCGAGCACGTGGTGGACACCCTGCTGAACTATTCGCGCTATCCCGTGCCGCATGCGCTGCTGCTGGACATTGCCGAGATCATGGCCAGGTATGGGCGGCTGCGGCTGGAAAAAGATCCGCAGCATGGCTTGGTGCTGCGCAGTGACGACGAGCTGATCCTGGCGGAGGTGTGCCATGCAAAGAAGGTGTCCGCGCTGCTGGGCGCCCGCATTGATCCGTTGACTGTAGTGGTCCACGGGACTGCCCGCGGCGAGCTCAAGCAGCTGCTGCTCAAGGCCGGCTGGCCTGCCGAGGACCTGGCCGGCTATGTGGACGGCACCAGTCATCCGATCGCCCTGAGCGAGAACACCGGGGCAAGCCCCTGGACCCTGCGCCCGTACCAGCGCGTGGCCGTGGAGAACTTCTGGGCCGGCGGCTCGGGCGTGGTGGTGTTGCCGTGCGGTGCCGGGAAGACCATTGTGGGTGCCGCCGCCATGGCCGCGTCCGGGACCACCACGCTCATTCTTGTCACCAACACCCTCTCGGCGAGGCAGTGGAAGGCCGAGCTGCTTAAGCGAACCACCTTGACGGAGTCGGAAATTGGGGAGTATTCAGGGGCAGTGAAGGAGTTGCGCCCTGTCACGATTGCCACGTACCAGGTGCTCACCACCCGGCGCAATGGCAGCTTCACGCACTTGGAGCTGCTCAATGACAACGACTGGGGCCTGCTGATCTATGACGAAGTCCATCTGCTGCCGGCCCCCATTTTCCGCATGACCGCTGACTTGCAGGCGCGCCGGCGGCTCGGGCTGACCGCCACTTTGGTTCGCGAGGACGGCCGCGAGGGCGAGGTTTTCGCCTTGATAGGTCCCAAGCGCTACGACGCGCCTTGGAAGGAAATCGAGGCCCAGGGGTACATTGCTCCCGCCGACTGCGTGGAGGTGCGCGTGGACTTGGCGCGCGCGGAACGATTGGCCTATGCCACGGCGGACGACGGCGAGAAGTACCGTTTGTGCGCCACCACGCTGGCCAAGTCCGTGGTTGCGCAGGCCCTCGTGGCAGCCCATGGTGGCGAGCAGATATTGGTGATTGGACAGTACCTCGACCAACTGGATGAGCTGGCCGCCCGCCTGAACGCTCCGCTGATCAAGGGCACCACCCCGGTCAAGGAACGGGAACGGCTTTTTGAGGAATTCCGCCAGGGCCGCGTACCCACTCTTGTGGTGTCCAAGGTGGCCAACTTTTCCATCGACCTGCCCGAGGCCTCCGTGGCCATTCAAGTCTCCGGCGCCTTCGGTTCCCGGCAGGAAGAAGCCCAGCGTCTGGGCAGGTTGATGCGGCCCAAGGCCGACGGCCGCACGGCCCGCTTCTACACCTTGGTGGCCCGTGACACCGTCGATGCCGATTTTGCCGCCAAACGCCAGCGCTTTTTGGCCGAGCAGGGCTACGCCTACAGGATCATGGACGCCCATGATGTTCCCCGTGCCATGGAAGGTCTACAGGAGTAGGATCGGGAAAAACAAGCGTGAATTCACTGAACTACGGAGGCGCACAGGCGTCATGAGCTATGAAGATTCAGTAGCCGAACACTACGGCCGCGGCAATGCCGAACAACTCATACTTGCCCACCTCAGTGCCCTGGGCAAGGATCCCGAGCACTTTGACATTGCCGATCTGCAGGGCATGGACCAACTGCATGTGGGCGGCGCCGAGGCCACCTCCCGGGTGGCAACACGGGCCGGAATCAATGCCGGCAACCACGTGCTGGACATCGGCTCAGGCTTGGGCGGGGTGGCCCGCCATCTGGCCCAGCACTTTGGCGCCAGCGTCCACGGGGTGGAGCTCACGCCCGAATTTGTAGCCGCGGCAACCTCGCTGACCCGGCGCACCGGCCTGAGCAGCGCCGTGGCGTTCACCCAGGGCAGCGCCCTGGCGATGCCGTTTGAGGAAAACTCCTTTGACGCCGCAGTCCTCTTTCACGTGGGCATGAACATACAAGACAAGGACCAGGTGTTTGCCGAGGCTGCCCGGGTGTTGCGGCCAGGCTCCGTCATGGCCGTGTACGACGTCATGCTGATGGGCGGCGATGTGGAGGAGTACCCGCTCCCCTGGGCCACCTCCGCCGAGACATCCTTCCTGCAACCGCCCCTTGCCTATAGCGATGCCCTGGGCCAGGCCGGATTCAGTGTGGACTACGAGGCGAAAGTTCCCGTCTCGGACTCCGTGGCGTTCCTTGAGCGGGCACTGTCCGGCAGTGGCCCGGCAGGGGTGCAGGCCGCCCAGCTGAACAACTTGATGATGTTCTTCCGCTCGGGCTTGTTGGCGCCCGTGGAGATCTACGCGCATCTGGACTGAGGTCTGGATTATGACGCCGGTATGGTGATGCGCTGCTGATATATCTGCAGCGCATCACCATATCGGCGTCCGCCCAATCCGAACTCCACGAGGTCGAAATGGTCCTGCGCCGGCACTCAGCCGGCGGACAAGCCGGCCACCCACTGCTCATGCAACGCCGTGAGCTCGGCGGCTACTGTTGCTTCGGCGTCGTACAGGTTGCTGGTTTCGCCCGGATCTGCGGCAAGGTTGCACAGGAAGTAGCCACTGCCAGGATCGGCGTGCTCAACGTCCCTGATGGCATCAGCTACGGGCGATCCTGGTTCCACCCAGCGCAATTTCCAGTCTCCGCGGCGCACCGACCATTGCCAGCCACAATCCCAGTGCAGAGTTTCGTGGCACTGAGTCGAATCGTCTGCCGCGGCGAGCAGATCCATGCCGTCGCAGTGCGCATAAACGGCCGGGTCCGCACCGGCGGCGGCGAGCGCCGTGGGCAGTATGTCCATGGAACTTGTCAGCCCGCTGCGGGTAACCCCCTCCGGCACGTGGCCGGGCCAGCGCAGCAGGAATGGGACGCGCACGCCGCCCTCCCACAGGGTGTACTTGGTCCCGCGCAAGGGAGCGTTGACACCGTAGTTACACGTGGATCCGCCGTTGTCGGTGAGGTAAATGACCATGGTGTCCTCGGCCAGCCCCAGTTCGTCGAGCTGGTCCAGGATCAGACCAATCTGCTGGTCCATCAATTCCAGCTGGGCCAGGTAGTACGCGCGGCCGTTTTCCAGGTGCGGGCTGATGGCGCCGTCGTACCAGTCAATGTACTCGCTGGCCCCCGGATTCCAATCCTCATAGGCTGGCAGCCCGCGCTTTTCGAGCTCCTCGGCGGGCAGCTGCCAACAAAAGTCGTGGACGGCGTTGAAGGCCACTGTGGCCAGGAACGGCTTGTCGGCATGGTCCGCAACAAACGCCCGGGTCCGCTCCCCAATCGTGTCGGTCAGGAAGCCCTCCAGTTCCTGGGGCTCTTCGCCATTCCAGAGAGGTTGTACAGCCATGGGGAACGCAGCATCACCGTACTCCTGCACCGCGTCCTGGGAGTGGCGGAGGTAGTTGAGCCGGCCCATCGACTCCCCCGCGAGCCCGTAAAACGATTCGTCATAGCCGTGCCGGGGAGGGGTGCCACGGTCACCATGGTGTTCGGTGCCGTAGTGGACCTTGCCGAAATAGCCCGTCGCGTAGCCTTCGGCGCGCAGGAGCTCGGCCATGGTGGGTACCTCTGGCGGGCAGATTTCCGAGTCCGTAAACCAGCGGGCACCCCAGCGCTGCTGATAGCTGCCAGCAGCCAGCCCCGCCCTGGACGGTGAACAAATGGGTGCTGTGACATAGGCGTTGCCATAAGAGGCGCCCTGCCGGGCCAGCCTGTCCAACGCGGGCGTGCTCACATCATCCTGCACTCCCAGAATGGAGCGGTCTGCATAGCCATGGTCGTCGGAGATGATGACCATAATGTTGGGTTGACGCGCGGGAGTGAGGGAGGGCATGAGGATCCTTCTTGATGATGGTGGAGTTTTCTCAGCGAACAATGCCGCGCCGGGCTAAGCCAGGACTGCTTTCAATGATTCCAGGGCCTCGGCCAGCGGCGGAAGATGCGGGTGCCAGGCGCGTTCCCACTCCAGCGAAACCCACGGATCCTCGATTCCATGGTTCGCCGAGATCCCACCGACGAGTCGCTGCATCTCACGCAACGGAAGTTCGCCTTGGCCGGGCAGCGTCAGCGTCACAGTATTGGTCCCGGGATTCCGCACGCCATCCTTGTACTGCGCGTACGCCAAGGAGTCCGCTAAAAGTTCGGCCGTGCGGGCGGGTTCTTCGTCATGGCGCCACGGGTGCATGAGGTCCCAAATAACCTGCACCGGCGCATCCGCAGCAACATGGGACAGGATCCGCACAATGTCGCCCCCGCGGGGATGCGAATCGTGGGTCTCCAACAGGATCACCACCCCTCGCTCCCTGGCTCGTTCAGCTGCCGCGTTGAGCCGGCTGGCGCCAAGCTTGTCCGCCGCCAGCATTTCCGCCGACGGGTCCTCCCCCAGTGCGCATGGCTCAATCCCTGCCCCGGGGAACACCCGCACCTGGGCCGGGCCGGACGCGTTTCCAACCGAGAGGTCTGCAGCCAGTTCGACGGCGGCCAGCAGTTCAGCGAGCACCGGATCGTTTGCGCCCTGGTCGGCGTGGGCATCGGCAGCACCGTCGCCGGCGCCGTCGTCGTAAGCACTGGCGGGTGGAGCGCAGACGCTGACATAGCTGGCCAGCGTCACCACAGCCAGGCCGGCGCTGGCCAGTGCTTGGGCAACGTCGCTGCGCTGGGCCGCGTTCATGCCCGGGTACACGAACTCACCCGCGGCTGCACGCAGTTCAACCCCTGTGGCACCGGATTTCTGCGCAAGCTCTACGACCTGCTCCAGCGAATCGCCTGGACACCCCAGGGTGGAAAACGCCAATGGCATGATGGGCCTTTCAACGGCAAACGATTAATTAGTTTCACACTAGTGCGGAAACCGCTTTCCATCAATGTTTAATGCTCTGTCATTACCCCTTTATTCCTCCCCTGGAACTCTGCTAACAATGGTGTGTCCCGTCTTGCAAGGAGCACCCATGCCCGGCCCTGCCACCACTGCTGCCCTGCCCGGGCAGCCCCAACCAACCGGCCAACACCCGACGCTGCCCAACATCGTCTTCATCCTCAGCGACGACCAGGGCCCCTGGGCGCTGGGCTGCGCCGGCAACTCCGAGATCCAGACGCCACACCTGGATGCCCTCGCCGCACAGGGCACCCGGCTGGAGAACTTCTTTTGCGTCTCCCCTGTCTGCTCCCCGGCCCGGGCCAGCCTGATGACAGGGCAGATCCCTTCCCGGCACGGCGTGCACGACTACCTGACCGGCGTCGAGGTTGGTGCGCAGGCCCCGGACTACCTGGCCGGGCAGCTAATCTTCACCGACGTCCTCGCGGAGAACGGCTACCGCCTGGGCCTGTCCGGAAAATGGCATTTGGGCGCCAACGACGCCCCACGCAAGGGATTTGTGCACTGGTATGGGCTCGAAGGTGGTGGCAGCCCGTACACGGGCGCAACCATGTACCGCAACGGCGAACGCGAGGAAACCAGCAGTTATCTGACGGATGCCATCACCGAGGATGCCCATAAATTCCTGAATCAGGAAGCCTCCCGCCAGCAATCCCAAGAAGCCAAAGAGCCGTTCTTCCTCGCCGTCAACTACACGGCCCCGCACAAGCCGTGGAAGGGTCAGCACCCCGCGGAATTTGAGGATCTCTACGCGGATTGTGCCTTTGAAAGCTGTCCCCAGGAGGAACCGCATCCCTGGCAGCCCACGGTGGACGGGGTAGCCATTGGCGGGGAGCCGGATGTGCGGGCCGCCCTGGTGGGATACTTCGCGGCCGTCAGCGCCATGGATGCGGCCATCGGGCGGCTCATGGCGCACCTGGACAGCCTCGGCATTCGTGAGAGCACGCTGGTCATTTTCAGCAGCGACAACGGTTTCAATTGCGGCCACCACGGTGTGTGGGGCAAGGGCAACGGCACGTTCCCGCAAAACATGTACGACTCCTCCGTGAAAGTGCCCGCCATCTTCCACTGGCCGGGCCGGATCGCCGGTGGCAAGGTCCGGGCGGAGCTTTTGTCCGCGTACGACGTCGCCGCCACCATCTTGGAGATCGCCGGGCTGGATCCGGCCCCCTTTGAGACGGGGCCGGGTGCCTCCTTCGCACCGCTGCTGCTCACGGACGGGCGGCCGGAGGCGGAGCGGCGGGCTGGCGCCGTGGTGGTTTATGACGAATACGGCCCGGTGCGGATGATCCGTACCCAGGATTTCAAGTACGTGCACCGGCACCCGCACGGGCCGCACGAGCTTTATGACCTGGCCGCGGATCCCGGGGAGCGCGTGAACCTGATGCTCGACGCCGTCGCGCATCCCATGCGGCCAGCCCTGCGTTCGCGAATGGCTGGCTGGTTTGCCAACCATGGGGTGCCGGACTTTGACGGGGCCGCACTTCCGGTTGCCGGGGCGGGTCAGCACAGCCCGCTCCACAGCCCAGTGGGGACCCCCGATCCCCTCGGGGCCTTCACCGGACCCAATTGGGACGGCACACCACGCCCGTGACTGTCCTTGAGAACAATCCTTCCAAGTAGTCCTTTATTCCTCTCTTCACGGTGGCCTTGACTGCAAGGTACTGCTTGCGTTGCTGGCATCAGGGCCGGCAACCTTTGACGAATAGGAATTCCTCCAATGACGTATGGACTGACTCGACGGCACCTCCTCAAGGGCGCAGGCGCCCTGACCTTCGCGGGGCTGCTCGCGGGCGGATTCGGCCCCCTGGCCCAGGCCGCACAGGCCGCCACTGTGCCCGAATTTGAGGCGCTGCGTGAACGGTGGGTGGACCAGATCACGGGCCGGAAGCTCATCACAGCAGGAGACCCTGACTTCACGGCAGCCGTGGCCCGGCTGGACGCGGACGTCAGCAAGTCGGTGGCCCTGCTCCTGCCTGCGGGGACCCGGACACAGATTTTCAGTGACGCCCCGTTCACCGCCGACGCCCAGATTGTCACCACCTACAAGCGGCTGGCCCTGATGGCCACGGCCTGGGCCACTCCCGGTTCAGTTCATGAGGGCAACGCAGCCCTGCTGGGCCACATGCTGGCTGCACTGCAGGACGGCAACCGGCTCATCTACAACGCCACCCAGAAGGAATTCGGCAACTGGTGGTCCTGGGAAATCGGGACACCGCGGGCACTGGGAGACATCCTCGCCATCCTGGGCAGCCACGTGCCGGCGGAGCTGCTGGGACGGTACACGGCCGCCGTCGACCATTTCATCCCGGACCCCACCCTGCAATTCTCGGACGAGCGCGGAAAGATTCTCTCCGAAGGCGCCAACCGGGTGGACATTTGTCAGGGCATCATCGTCCGCTCCATTGTGGGCAACGACCCGGCGCGACTGGCCGCAGCCGTCGCGGCGCTCAGCCCGGTGTGGCAGTACGTCACCAGCGGGAACGGTTTTTTCACCGACGGTTCCTTTGTGCAGCATTCCACCATCGCCTACACCGGCACTTACGGCCTGGTGCTGCTGGGCGGGCTTGCCAAACTATTTTCCCTGCTGGGCGGATCGGCGCACGCAGTCTCGGACCCCAGCCGCGACATCCTGTTCAAGTCCGTTGAGGACTCCTTCGCCCCGTTCCTGCACAACGGGCAAATGCTCGATTCGGTCCGCGGCCGGGCCATCTCGCGCACCCAGGAGCGCAGCTACGACAACGGCGACGGCGCCATCGAGTCCATCCTGTGGCTGGCGCGGGCCGTGGACCCTGCCACGGCCACGCGCTGGCAGGGCCTGTGCCAGGGCTGGATCGAGCGCAACAGCTTCGAAAGCCCCCTCAAGGGGGCCTCAATCCCGCGCACCGCACTGCTGAAGGACCTGGCCGCCGCCGGTGTCGCCCCCATCGCCGAAACGCCCGGGCACAGCTTCTTCGCCGGCATGGACCGCTCGGTGTTCCGCGGTGACGGCTGGGCCGCCGCTCTGGGGCTGTGTAGCAACCGGATCGCCTGGTACGAGTGCGGCAACGGGGAAAACAACCTGGGCGGCCAGACCGGCTCGGGCATGACGTACGTGTACACGGGCAAGGCCGACCACTTTGATGACGACTTCTGGCCCACCGCAAACCTCAGCCGGCTTCCCGGCATCACGGTGGACACCACACCCCTGCCTGCCAAGGTGGAAGGTGAATGGGGTGCCAAGACACCCAAAAACGAGTGGACCGGTGGCGCGTCCCTGGGCACGGCCGGGGCCGTCGGCATGCACCTGCTGGCCCCGGGTGGCACCGGCATGGCTGCCCGCAAGGCCTGGTTTTACGCCCGGGACATGGTGGTGGCCCTTGGTGCGGACATCAAGACCGCCAGCGGGGCCCTGGTGGAGAGCATTGTGGAACACCGCAACCTGGGTGCCGTGGGCGGGCAGGCCATAACGGTCGACGGCGTTGCCCACTCCGCACCCACCGGCACCCATGCAGTCCACGGCAACCCGGGCTGGGCCCATGTTGAGGGAACCGGCGGCTACCTGATGCTCGGCGAGGAATCGCTGACAGTTCTGCGTGAGCAACGCGTCGGGTCCTGGCAGAAAGTCAACACGGGAGGCCCGGCAGCCACCACCAGCCGCCAGTACGCCACCTTGCTCATTGACCACGGCACAGCACCGCGCCAGGCAAGCTACGCCTACGCAATCCTGCCGGGAGCGTCCGCGCGGGAAACCGAGAAGGCCTCCCGGAAGGCGCCGCGCGTCCTGCGCAACGACGCCGTGGGTCAGGGCGTCGAGTTCAGCGCCAAGGAAACGGCTGCCATCTTCTGGCAGGCAGGCACGGTGGGCATCATGTCCGCTGACGGCCCGGCATGCGTGCTGTTCAACGGCAATCCAGGACACGGCGTGCTGGCTGTTTCGGACCCCACCCAAAGTGCGGGCACGCTCACGGTAACAGTGGCTGGCACGGCGTACCGACGCACCACCGCCGGCGCCACCTTGGCGCTGGATGCAAACGGCAACACTGTTGTCACCGTCAATACGGCCGGGCTCATGGGCGCCACCGTGGAGCTTGAACTGCACCGCTAAAAACGAAAAATCATGCGCAGGACTCACCACGAGTCCTGCGCATGATTTTTTATGCGCGGAACCCGCCGTGAGTTCCGCGCATACGTTCAGGGGAAATCAGCCGAGGGGGCTGCTGGCCACGTGCACCTCGTCCAGCCGCACGGGCGTACCGTCTTCGGCCGAGCGGTACGCCGCCAACACCAGCTCCACCACATGTGTGGCGTGGTCCCCGCTAACACTGGGCGCAGCGCCCCCAACGGCGGCCGAAAAATCGGCCAACTGCGCAGTGAAGGCGTCCTGGATGTCGTGGGAAGCAGTGGCGTGCAGCTGCGAGCGCGTTCCATCGATCTCCAGAAAGGTGCCCTTGCGCGGGTCAACCGTGACGGTGCCCAGCTCGCAAACAACCAGCATCTCATCGATGTGATCGGGGGTGTCCGAGACAATGGAAATGCGAACCTGGACACCGTTGGCAAGCGTGAGCTCCATGGCACCATCGGTTTCCACGGGCGCCCCAAAACGCCTCAGGGTGGTGGCGCCGAGCTGCACGGCCGGGGCACCACCCACCCACAGGCACCTGTCCAGGCAGTGCGCACCAATGTTGATGAACGCCCCTCCCCCGGAAATTTCCTTGTCAAAGAACCAGTCGGGGCGGGTGCCTGGACGGTAGTCGGTGCTGCGGTAGTCGTGAATCATCAACACCCGGCCCAGTTGGCCCGTGGCCAGTGCCGCCTGCAGTGCCAGCTTCTCAGCCATGAAGTGCTGGATCATCCCCACCACCATGACCACGCCCGCATCGGCGCACGCCTGTTCCATGAGGCGGCAGTCGGCCAGGGTGGTGGCCATGGGTTTCTCCACCAGGACGTGCACCCCTTGGGCGGCCGCGGCCAGCACCATGTCCCGGTGCAGGCTGTGCGGGGTGTTGATCACCACGGCGTCCACCACCCCCGCAGCCAGCATTGCCTGATAATCGGTGAACACGGCCGCGCCCCAGGGTGCCGCCACGGCTGCTGCCACGTCCTCACGCAGGTCGCAGACTGCGCTCAATTCAATCCCGTCAAGAACGTCAGCACCGTGCGCATGCAAACCGGCAACGGCGCCTGCCCCAATAATTCCCAGTCTCATTTCCTTGACTCATTCCTGTTCGTGTTGCACGGACAGCCTTTTGGCCCCGCAAGATTCCCTCACAACAAGCCGCGGGCGCAAACGCACCTGGTGGATGGGGCAATCATCGCCCTCCACCAGGCGGCGCAATAGAATTTCCGCGGCCATCCTTCCCATGCGGTGCTTTGCCGGGGCCACAGCCGTCAGGGGCACCTCCGCCAAGTCCGCCAATTCGTCGTCGTAAGACACCAACGCCAAATCCTCCGGCACCCTGACACCGCCCCGACGTGCGGCAGCCTCCAATAAGGTGGCCTCCCTGTCACCAAACACCAGCGCGGCGGTGGCCCCGGCAGCCAGCAGCTGCGCCAACAAGCCTTCGGCCGCACCGTCCTCCCATTCCTCCTTCAGGGCCGCCAGGATCAGCGGCGCGAAGCCCACATCGGCTGCGGCACGCTCATAGCCGGCAACAATGGCCGGCTCCGTGGGTGTCTGGGCCCGCGTCAGCAACGCAACGCTAGGGTGCCCCAAACCGACAAGGTGGGTGACGGCGTCGTACGCGCCACCCTGATGATCCGAGCACACATGCTCGGTCCTGTCCCCCGAGCCCAGGTCCATCAAGCTACGCTCCAGCAGCACCACGGGCACGTTCAAGGACGTCAGCTCCCTGACCCGCTGCTGGGGATCGGCAATGCCGCCCAGGGTGGGGACAAGGATCAGCCCGTCCACGCCAGATTCCACCAGGAACTCAATGCTGGAATCCTCCCGTTCCGGCTGGTAGTTGTAGGTGGCCAGCTGCAGGCCCACATCCTGGGCGGACAGCGTCTCCTCAATGCCCTGCAGGACGCGCGGGTAGTACAGCTGGGTGTCCGGCAACAGGACTCCCACGGTAAACCGGGAACGACGCCGGACTGGCTGGCGGTCGGCCACAAAGCTTCCCGCGCCCTGGCGCCGCACCACCACTTCCGCTTGCACCAGCTCGTCAAAGGCCCTGCGCACAGTGGTCAGGGACAGTCCTGTCTCGGCGGCAAGCTGTGCCTCGGTGGGCAGCTTGGCGCCCACGGCCCAGGTGCCGGCCAGGATTCCACGGCGCAGCTCATCGGCAAGCGCCTGGAACTTCAGGTCCCTGGAATCGGTGTCGCGGATGTGCCCGGATACAGATTTTCGTGTCACGGTGCCCTTTCTCGTAGCTCACCTCAGGATGAGCCTGCCAGAAACAAAAGAGATGAATAAAGGTGCAATTCAATCTCAATTGGCACAATCCTCTTTTTGAGTTCTTTCGTCAACCGGCAGCCCGCCCAACATTTGCCCACGGTTGAGAAAACTCCTTGAAAAGAACTTTCAAAGTACTCATTGATTCCTCTCTTTCACTGCTGTTTGAGTCATGTCACTGAGTCGTGATCCACGGCACAACTACTTCACGAGGTGTCTTCCATGAGTACTAAATCCCGAATCGCGCGGACCCTGGCTGTTCTGGCCGGTGCGTCATTGGCCATGACGGCTTGCGGCGGCGGAACAGAGAACCCCCAGGCCGCACAGGAGGGCAGTACATTGACGTACTGGTCCATGTGGAAAGAGGGCGAACCGCAGCAAAAAGTCATTGCCGGTGCCATTGCCGATTTTGAGAAGGAAACCGGGGCCACGGTCAAGGTGCAGTGGCAGGGCCGCTCCAACGTGCAAAAACTTGTCCCGGCGCTGAACACGAACAATGTCCCGGACATTGTGGATGGCCCCTACGCCAAGCTGGCCCCGGTCATTGGGGACACGGGGCAGGCCCTGCCGCTTACCGATGCCTACGCCGCCGAGGTTGACGGCAAAAAGGTGTCGGAGCTGATCCCGGCCAAATACGTCGAAGTCAGCAACATCAAGGATGCCGACGGCAAGCCTTGGATGCTGCCCTACAGCCTGAGTTCCGACGGCATCTGGTACGACGCCGCCAAGCACCCCGGGCTTGAAACTGCACCGCCTGCGTCCTGGGATGACTTCATCAAGGCCCTGGAGACGTTCAAGGCAGAGGGCAAGGTGCCGTTGGCGGCCGACGGCGACATTGCCGGCTACAACTCCATGTGGTTCACCACGGCCCTGGTCCGCACCGACGGCACGGGCGCCTTCGCCAAGGTCGCCGCGGACAAGTCCGGCGCAGCCTGGGATGCGCCCTCGGTCCTGGCCGCGGCGAAAAAAGTTGAGCAGATCGCCCAGGGCGACTACCTGGTCAAGGGCTACAACGCCAGCAAGTGGCCGGCCCAGCAGCAGGTGTGGGCCAATGGCGGCGCTGAATTGTTGCTGAACGGTTCCTGGATCCCCACCGAAACCAGCACCTACGCCGCTGAGGGTTTCAAGTTCTCTTCCTTCCCGTTCCCACCCGTTTCAGGCCAGCCGAAGACCGTGCGCGCCGACTTTGTTGGCTGGGCCATCCCGAAGAAGGCGGAGAGCCCCAAGCTGGCGCAAAAACTGGCGACCTTCATGCTGGGCAAGAAGTACCAGGACGCCTACGGCACCGACGCCAAGGTCCTGCCCATCCGCACCGACGCGGCCACGGCCCCGGAGATCGCCTCCGTCAAGAAGGCCCTGGACAGTGCGGACGGCGTTTACCTGCAGAACGACGGCGTCACGGCGCCGGGTTATGTGGAGAAGATCCTGTGGCCCATCAATGACGAACTCTTCCTGGGCAAGATTAAGGCTGAGGAATTTGTTGCCAAGATGAAGGCCGCCCAGATCGGGTACTGGAAGGACAACAGCTAGATGTCCACCACCATTGGACGCCGCGCAGCTACCGACTCCCCTGCTCCTGCAAAAAAGCAGAAGCAGGGCCAGGGCGGCAGCATAGACCGGCAACGCCGCAAGCTTCTAATGCCCTTTGTGGGCCCCGCCTTCATCTTTTACACAGTCCTGTTCATTGTTCCGGCCATTGGTGCCGCCTGGATCAGCCTGCATGTGTGGGCCGGATCCGGTCCCATGAAGTTTGTGGGCCTGCAAAACTACGCGCGGGTATTCAAGGACGACCTTTTCCTGAAGTCCTTTGGCAACACCTTGTTGCTGCTGTTTGTGGTGGGCGCCGCGATCTTCATCCTGGCGTTTGCCATGACCCTGGTGCTGCGGGACATGGCTGGGAAAAAGATGGTCCGCAATGTCATCTTCTTCCCGCACCTGATCAACGCCCTGGTCTTTGGCGTATTGGCCGGCTTCATCTTCAACCCCGGCGGCATGGTCAACACCCTACTCAAGCCCTTGGGCATCACGGAGCCACCGGCGTGGCTGGCGCAGGAGAACATTTTCCCGCTCATCATGGCGACCCTGGTGGCCACCACCACCGGTTATTTCACCACCATCTTGATGGCCGGGGTGGACAGGATTCCGCCGTACTTCTACGAGGACTGTGCCCTGGCCGGGGCAACGGCCTTCCAACGCCTGCGCTATGTGATCCTGCCCCTGACTTGGGATGTTTTCGGCACCTGCGCCGTGCTCTGGACCATCTCCTCCATCAAGATCTTTGAAATCATTTGGGTCTTTGGTGGCAGCAGCGGCGCCGGCATTCCGCCCACGCAAAGCTGGACCACGGCCGTGTACACCTACGTCACAGCGTTCTCCGGCCAGTCCACGCCCGCTTACGGTGCCGCCACGGCGTCGGCGATCATCTCGCTTGCCTTGGTCTCGGTACTTGTCGTCCTACTGCGCCGCGCCATGCGCCGTGACGCCGTTGAATTCTAAGGAATCCCCATGAGCACCCTCACCGCACCCACAACAAAAACACCACCCGAGCCGGCCAAACCTGCCAAACCCCGGGCCAGGAACCACCGCGGCGTCAGCCCGGCACTGCGCGCGGAGAACAACGTCATCCGCAGCATTGGCGTGTTCGTGCTGTGGGCCGTGGTGGTCATCAGCATCGCCATGTTGGCGTGGATGGTCCTGCAGGCCTTCCGTGACACCCGGGCCATCCTCAGCGACCCATGGGGCATGCCGGCCACGTTCGACTTCTCTAACTTTGTTCGGGCCTGGACCGTCAGCGACTTCGCCACGGCAACCTTCAACAGCGTGGTTACCACGGGCATCTCGTCATTTTTGACGGTGGCCATCGCCGCGCCGGCCGCATACTACTTGAGCCGGGTGGAAAGCCGCCTGACCGGTGGCTTGAGCCTGTACTTCATCCTGGGCCTGGGCATCCCGGCGCAGGTCATCCTCATCCCCTTGTTCATCATGCTCAACGAGGTGAACTTGACGGACAGCCTGATTGGCCTGAACCTGGTCTACATCGCCATGTCCATGCCGTTCACGGTGTTCTTGCTGACGGCATTCTTCCGCAGCCTTCCGCTGGAAATGGAGGAGGCTGCCGCGCTCGACGGCGCATCCGCCTTGCGCACCTTTGTCCAGATCACGCTCCCGCTGGCCAAGGGCGGCATCCTGACGGCGTTTGTCCTGCAAGTGGTGGCGCACTGGAATGAGACACTGCTGGCCCTGACCTTGATCCAGTCCACCGAAAAGTACACGCTGCCGGTTGCCTTGATCTCCTTTGTGCAGCAGCAGACCTACTCCGGCGCCGACTGGGGCGGGCTCTTTGCGGGTCTGTGCATTGTGGTCCTGCCCATGCTCATCATTTATGTCTGGCTGGGCCGCCGTCTGACCGAGGGGCTGACCCTGGGCATGGGCAAATAATGCCAGCTCCGAACCTGCTGTTCATTGTCGCCGACCAGTTCCGGGCCATGTGCCTGGAGCCGGGCGGCGACCCTGTTTCCACCCCGTTTTTGGATTCCTTGGCGGCCAGCGGAGTCTCTTTGGCGAACGCCGTCAGCAACTACCCCGTGTGCAGCCCGCACCGGGCCATGATGATGAGCGGGCAGTACCCGGACGCCAACGGGGTCACCCACAATGTGAACTCCGAAACCGCCGGGTGGGGTGTGGGATTGCGTCCCGATGCGCCGTCCTGGGCTGCCGCACTGAGGGATGCCGGCTACAAGACCGGATACATCGGCAAATGGCATTTGGAGGCACCCGTCCCCGAGGACGCCATCCACGGTGCCGGCGTCCTCGGGGACGGCCGCTATTGGGATGCGTACTCGCCCCTTGACCGGCGCCATGGCTTTGACTTTTGGTACTCGTACGGCTGCAATGATGCCCATCTGAGCCCGCACTATTGGACGGGCGACGCCGGACGGCACCAACGCGTCAACGTCGCCGGATGGTCGGCCGCCCATGAGACGGACGTTGCGGTGGAATTTCTGGAACGGGCCGCCGGTGCCGCCCGCGCCGGCACGCCCTTCGCCCTGGCTCTCTCGTGGAACCCACCGCACCAGCCCTTTGACCAGCTGCCCCCGGACTTTGAGCGCAGCTACGGCAAGCTTGCTGCCGCGGAACTGCTCACCCGACCCAATGTTGTGCTGAAATCCGATGCGGGGCGCGAGGCGGCGGCCATCGCTCCCTTGTACTATGCCGCTGTCGGCGCCATTGATGCCCAAGTGGGGCGGTTGCTGGAAGCCCTGGACTCCCTGGGCCTTGCCGACAATACGCTGGTCATTTTCACCTCCGACCACGGCCAGCAAATGGGTAGCCACGGACTGCTGTACAAGAACGTGCCCTTTGAGGAGTCCATGCGGATCCCGTTTGTGCTGCGCTGGCCCGGGCGGCTCAACCCTGCCACGGCTGCGGGGCTTTCCAGCGTGGACATCGCACCCACACTGTTGGGGCTCCTGGGCTTTGACGTTCCCGCACCCATGCAGGGCCGGGATGTCTCCGCGGCGCTCCTCGCCGACGCGGCCGGCAACCACCCCGGCGCGACGGCGGACGGCTCACCCGAGCTGGGTACGCCGTCGGCCCTGTACTTTTACTACCCCCGCGACCGGCACGACGTAGATGTGCGGGGCCTGCGAACGGCCACGGCGAAGTTCATTGCCACTTTTCATCCGGCATCCGGCCTGTCCACGGCGCTTTATGACTTGGTGGCCGATCCATACGAGCTCCGCACCATCACCGAGCCGGCACTTGTCAGGGGGCACGCCGCCGCGCTGACCGACGCGTTGGCCGCGGCGGGCCAGTCATGGACCGGCGCCCCGGCGTTGGCGGCCCTGGCGGCGGGCGAGCTGTGCCCCCCATAGCCTCGAAGGTATCCCTCAGGGTTGTGGGCAGGCCTGGCGCCCACTGACAGGGGTGCCGTGGACCCATCTTCGTGTGCCTCACGGCGTTTCTGACCGTTGGTTCGCCCGCCCGGAAGAACTATCGAGGCTAGTGCTTGTGCCGGCGCCGAGTTGTAGCCATTACGGCAAACCCACAGCCGAGCAGCAGCGCGCCACCCACCACCAGAGGCGAATTTGCTCCGGTAAATCCGGTTGAAGCCAGGGCCTTGGCAGAATTCGTCGCTTGCTGCGTTGGGGTGACTGCTGGCGCTACCGTCGGGCTAACTATGGGGTCCACTGTCGGATCCACTGTGGGATCAACCGTGGGGTCCACGGTCGGATCAACTGTCGGATCAATGGTGGGGTCAACCGTCGGGGTGGGGATTGTTGCTTGGTCAAAGTCCACGCCGGTGACGTCGCCTTGGCTGAGATCAACGGTTTGGTTCGCATCGCCCACCAGTTCACAGCCTTCGGCGGCTGTTGCCGAAACTGTATAGGAATCGATGGCCAGGAAGTTGGTGAACGAATAGGTCCCGAGCGAGTCGGTGATGGTGGAAGCGACAACTGTGTTGGCGGCATCCTTGAGGTCCACAGCAACCCCCGGCAAGGTGCAACCGGACACTGATCCGGAAATGTCATGAGCCACTGTTGCAAACCAGGTTTGGTAGGTCGGCAAGCCGGTGGTTCTCGTATAGGTCACGGTCAGGCTGGTGAGTGGTACTCGTGGCATGAACCAACCGGAGGCACCTGAGGTGTCTTGGTTGACTCCGAAACCGCTGCCCAGCAACGTGCCAGTGGCAGCATCCCAGGTCGGCAGATCAAATTGACGCACGCCGTCGACAAGGTCTCCGGTACAAGACCGCGGGGTAGGGGCATCGCAGTAGTTGAAAACGCCCTGGAAGCCAAGGTCAGCGACGGGGACTGGCTGGCCGGCGGCGTCTAGGGCCGAGACTACGGCCTTGTCGGCATCGATATCACCCAGCACAAAACCCCATGCGCTGGCCGGTGTCGGCGCATCAAAGGCATATGTGGTGGTGCCAGGTCCTGTGGGAGTGTCCTGAAGCGGACGCTGGTTGATGTAGCCCTGATCCTGGCTTGATCCAAACACGAGGCCAGGGGCGCTGCCGGCCGGCAGGTATGTTGATGCACCTGTTTGGGTGGTGACCAGCCGAGACGATGCGGCGAAGGTGGTTTGCGGGAATCCGCCACCCAGTTGCACGGAGCCCGTGTAGGCAGGGGCCTGACCCGCAAGCTGCCAGGCACCGTAGCCGCCGCCACCGCCGTCGACCATATCTGCTTGCGAGGCAGTTGTACCTCCGAAGGCCAGGACAGCCACCATAGCGGCAACTCCAACGGCGGGCAGGTATTTTCTCAATGTGATCCCCATAAGTCATCGGTGACGGATTTAGACTCGTGCGGCCTCGCACATTCCGTCAGAACATGCTTAATGTAGCAGAAGCGACCCGGCTCCGGTCTAGATGTCGAAGCCCTCCTGCGTCGCTCGGAAAGAGAAGCAACGGCAGTGCCCGCTGCGCCCAAGAACGGCTGGACTGCCCCCGAATGTGCCTGACCCGACCAGGAAACGGTGAAACTGTCCCGAAAGCTGCCGCTTCGGCAGTCGGCGGATATTCACTGTCGGCGGTTATGGCGGAACACTGAAGGGTGTCGGAGGGGATTGTTGGCCATCTTCTCGATACCTATCATCACCTCATGCCACCAGGACCTTGAGTTCCGCACGGCGCAGCAGGAACACGCGCACAGCGATAGCGGCCAGGGCCAACCCCGCCAAAATGGCGCCCGTCCACGGCAGCTGGCGGATGCCCGCCGTCGAGATGGACCAGCCACCCAGCGCCGCACCCACTGTGATGCCAAGATTGGAAAAGGAGATGAAGAGGCTGTTGCCAAAGTCAGGGGCGTCAGCAGTATCGAGACCAACCCACCGCTGGCTCACAATCAACCCGCCCGAGTGGACCAAGCCCCACACCAGGACCGCCGCAACCATTGGTATCTGGTACGGGCCTGCAGCGAAAACCAGGGCATAGGCGCCAACATAGACCAGCGGGAATGCCACCACCGTGCGGACCACATTGCGCTGGAGTAAGAAACCAAAGATTGAGTTGCCAAAGATCATGACAACGCCAAAGGCCACAAGCAGTGCGCTCACCCACGTCCCGTCCATCTTCGCCACTTGGCCCAGATAGTCGGCAAAGTAGCTGTAGGTGGAGAACATGGCCGCAAAGATGAGGACAATGGAACCCAGATTCAGCCAGAGCAGGGGCTTCCGCAGAATGCCCAGTTGGCCGCTATAAGAGATGCGCCGCTCGGCGGGCATTGACGGTAGCCATTTCCATATCCCCACAAAGGCCCCAAGATTCACCAGGCTGCCGAAGAGAAACGCGGCTTCTAAGGAAAACTGCGAGCCCAGGTACGCCGTCAAGGGAACACCCAGAGCGAATCCCACCGTGACACCGGCAAAGATCCTCGTCGCAGCCTTGCCAGCCTCGTGAGCTGGAACCATTCGTGCGGCGGTTGTGAGGGCTACGGCGAAGAACACCGGATGGACAATGGCAGGGATGACGCGGAAGGCCAGCATCCAGCCGAAATCAGTGGCGAACGCGTACACAAGGTTGGCCACGGCGAAGACGCCAATGGACCCCAGCAGCACCCACTTGCGGTTCATGCCGGAGGTCAACAAAATGGTGAACGGGCCACAAACGGCCACCACCAGGGCGAAAATGCTGACCAACCACCCCGCGTCCGCCGTCGAAACGCCAAACCGTTCACCCACCAGCGGAAGAACACCCACGATCCCTATTTCGGTGGTGATGATGCCAAACACGCCCAGTGCCAACACGGCAATTAATGGCGAACTGCTGCTCTTCATTCGTGCCTCTCCGCTGCTGGAATGCAACAGCCTGTTTTCAATTCGTTAAATCTAATAATGTAGATGCGTTTGGCTAAATTGCCACACTGATCGTTGCCACAGGCGCTTAGAGCTCTTCGCTCATAAAGTCGACAAACTCACGGATGGCCTTTTCGTTGCGACGGTAGTACGTCCACTTGCCAATCCGCTCAGATTCTAGGAGCCCGGCCCTCTGCATGCCCTGCAGGTAACTGGAAACGACAGACTGCGCCAGGCCAGTCTTGGCGCCAATGTCACTGACACACACGCCGGAGGAGAACTCAAGGCCCCTTCGCTGATACTCGCGCTCGTCGAAGTGCTCGCCGGGACTCTTGAGCCACCGGAGAATCTGCCGCCTCGTCGCATTCGCCAGCGTCTTGTAGACCAGTTCCGGCTCCATGGCAGATCCCTTTCGCATTCATCGGCCGCGGCACGTCCGCCCGGCAATATCCTATGAATCTATATTCATAGATTTGTAGACTCATGTCAAAGTACCACCAGTTGGTGACCCCGCACCTGACTTTCACCGCACCGGCGTCGAACCCGGCAGAAACCATGCAACGTGAAGAATCGAGACTAGAGCTGGGAGCTGACTGGGCGTAAGCTGACAGTACTTACCCAAGGAATATCCAGAGTATTCCCAGCCAATAGTCGGAGACTGTAATGGTGAAGAAGACCGGACCAGAAGCTAAGTTGCTCGTTGTTGACGACGAGCCCAATATTCGTGAACTCCTCTCCACCTCCCTGCGTTTCGCCGGGTTTGAGGTGATTGCGGCTGCAAATGGCCGTGAAGCCCTCGCAGCTGCTGAGGAGCACAACCCAGATCTTGCCGTTCTGGACGTGATGCTTCCTGACATGGACGGCTTCACGGTGACCCGCCGCTTGCGGGCCGCCGGACGCCATTTCCCTGTCCTGTTTCTCACGGCCCGGGATGACACCGAGGACAAGGTCACCGGCCTGACGGTTGGCGGGGATGACTACGTCACCAAGCCGTTCAGCCTGGATGAGGTGGTGGCCCGCATTCGGGCCGTACTGCGCCGCACCCAGCCCATGGAGGACGACGACGCCGTGCTGCGCGTTGCCGACCTGGAGCTCGACGACGACGCCCACGAGGTGCGCCGCGCCGGCAAAACCGTGGAACTCTCCCCCACCGAGTTCAAGCTGTTGCGCTACCTGATGTTGAACCCCAACCGGGTGCTGTCCAAGGCCCAAATCCTTGACCACGTTTGGGAATACGACTTTAACGGCGATGCCTCCATTGTGGAGTCCTACATCTCCTACCTGCGCCGCAAGGTGGACACTGACGCCTCGCTGCCTGCCCTGATCCAGACCAAGCGCGGCGTGGGCTACGTGCTGCGAACGGCCGATAAGCGCTAATCGCCTTGGTTTCGTTGTGGAAGAACGCCTCCCTGCGCTCACAGCTGGTGGCCATCATCAGTACCCTGTTGAGTTTGTCCCTGTTGGCGCTGGGGGTCACAACGTTCCTTTTGCTGCACTCTTTTCTGGAAGACCAGATGGACACGCAGCTGACAACCTCACAAAAATCCATCGTTGTTTACGGCACTGTCGATTCACAAAACGCGGGACAAACGCCGTTTAGTTTTGACTACTTTGTGGGCTTCCACTACCAGGACGGAACTCTGGCTGACCAAAACCGCTCCGGCAAAGACAAGCCCGTTTATCCCAATTACTCCGCGGCCGAGGCAGCAGCCTTGAACGGCCAAACGTTCACGGTGCCCAGCAGCGATGGCGGCGCACCGTGGCGCATCAAGGTCATTGCCCCGCAGATGTTCAGCTTTGGCCCGGCCGACACCACCAACAACAGGCCCGAGTATTTGGGCTATGTGGTGGTGGGCCTCCCGTATGAGAACCTAAACATCACCATGGAGCGGCTGGCGGTGGTGATTGCCGGCGTCGCAATACTGACCATCACCCTGGGCACCATGATTGCCTACTGGACTGTCACCAGATCCTTCAGGCCTCTGGGCAGGGTGGAGAAAACTGCTGCGGCCATCGCGGCAGGCGATCTGTCCCGCCGCGTAGACATTGAAAATCCGGCCACAGAGGTGGGCAGGCTGTCCGGTTCCTTGAACGCCATGTTGGCCCATATTGAGCATGCTTTTGCTGCCCAGACCGCTTCCGAAAAAAAGATGCGCCGCTTTGTGGCTGACGCCTCCCACGAACTGCGCACCCCTCTGGTCACCATCCGAGGTTTCTCCGAGCTGTACCGCCACGGGGCGCTGCAAACGCCCGAGGATGTGGGCACGGCCATGGGCCGCATTGAAAGCGAAGCCAAGCGCATGGGTGAGTTGGTCGAGGACTTGCTCATGCTGGCCCGGATCGATGAGCAGCGGCCCCTGCAGCGCAAGCCCGTTGACCTGCTGATCATTGGCCATGACGCCGTGCTCGACGCGCGGGCGGCGGCGCGCGACAGGACGTTTACCGTCGTCGGACTTGATGGTGGCCCTGGCTCTGCCGCACCCACCATGGGGGACGAGGCCAAACTGCGCCAGGTGGTGGCCAACCTCATGGGCAATGCGCTGCGCTACACCCCTGAGGGTTCCCCCATAGAGATCATGGTGGGCAGCCGGCTGGAGGGTGAGCAAAAGTTCTCGGTAATCAAGATTCGCGACCACGGCCCCGGAATCTCCGACGAGGAGGCCCCCCGCGTCTTTGAGCGTTTCTACCGCGCAGATTCTTCCCGTGACAGGAATACCGGCGGCAGCGGTTTGGGCCTGGCAATAGTGTCAGCCCTGGTGGCGGCCCATGCTGGCACCGTGAGGCTGGAGACGACCCCTGGCGGCGGCGCAACCCTGGCGATCGAGTTGCCCTTCGCCGCGCCCGACCCCGGCGCTGAGGCTGAATCCGATATCGAGGACGATGTCAGGTTCGACGACGCCGACGTGGCAGCACCGCCGCAACGCGCCATGCCGCCAGCCCCGTCCTCGACTCCCGGCCAGGCGCCGGAGCAATAAACCCGAAGCATGGGGCCAGGCAGCTGTCTCCTGGCTGCCTGTTCATCCACAGCCGGGGCCGGGGCGCTCACTATCCACAACTGCCGCTGTGCGGCTGGCTCCGCCATTAGTCTCCTCCTACGCTGGAAACTGTCAGAGATGTTCGGACAGATTCACCAAGCAGGGACGGAAATGGTCATGGCACAATTCAACGTCAATAGCGACGAACTCGCGGTCAAAAGCACGGCGGTCAAGGGCTCAGTGGACAGGATTCGCATGGAAGTTGACGCCATGAAGCGCAACCTCGCGGATCTGCAGGCCACCTGGACAGGCACCGCAGCCAACAACTTCCAGCTGCTCTTGCAGGAATGGCATGCCACTGAGTTGCGGGTGGAGGCATCACTGGAAAGCATCAACGCCGCCCTCTCGATGGCTGCAACGCAATACGCTCAGGCCGAGGACGCGAACACCCGGATGTTCACGGCGCGGTAGTCCCCACGTCCTCCCTAGCCTCACTCCGCTCGGCCAGGGAACCCTCGGACGCGTGGCCCCACCCACGACCTCCAAACACCACTCCGCTCGGCCAGGGAACCCTCGGACGCGTGGCCCCACCCACGACCTCCAAACACCACTCCGCTCGGCCAGGGAACCCTCGGACGCGTGGCCCCACCCACGACCTCCAAACACCACTCCGCTCGGCCAGGGAACCCTCGGACGCGTGGCCCCACCCACGACCTCCAAACACCACTCCGCTCGGCCAGGGAACCCTCGGACGCGTGGCCCCACCCACGACCTCCAAACACCACTCCGCTCGGCCAGGGAACCCTCGGACGCGTGGCCCCACCCACGACCTCCAACTGGACCATTCGAGGCCGTACAACAGATGCAGCTACAGCGCAGATGGCGCTCTCTTGTCGTTAGGCGAACCCAGCGTTGAGAACCTGCAGACGCAGGGTGACCTTGAGGCCCCGTTCTAGCTTTCGGGGGTGCCCTGGTGGAACCGCAGGCGCCACTGACCGTCCTCGCGCTGCCACAAGGAACTGCGCAGCGCGCTTCCAGCCGGGGAGACGCTGCGGTAGCTCAGCAGGGCGGTGGAAGTGTCCACCTGAGAAAGCGAGAGGACCTGCAGTTCAACGGTGGCCGATTCCTCATCGTTGAACATCTCCAGAATTTCCTGCCGGCTCCATCGGCGACCGGATGCGCCGATTTCCTCGAAGTCCGGGTGCAGCAGTTCCCCCGCCCGGAGCGGATCCGCGCGAACGGCAGGGTCCAGGAGTTCGCGCTCCAGCCCCACCACGGCATCCAACGCGTCCGCATGGTGAGCCGAGAAGGCAGGATCCGCCTCATCCTCCAGCATGGAAAACAAGTCAGGCTGCTCCAGCTCATCCAGGAACAACGTGTTCTGGGCTGGGGCCACCGGACGCGATTCGGCGGCGGCGCTGGACGTCCCGGCGTCGTTCAATTCCTTGGGCTCGGCCGAAGCCTTGGATCCGGGAAAACCCGGGCCGGCATTCGGTTCGCGCTTGGCCTGGTAGGCGGTGGCGGCGGCGCGAGCACGGTCATCGGCCGCCTCATTCAAATCATGGCCGGCGTGGCCCTTGACCCATTCAAAGGTGTACTTGCGGCCCACCAGGGCAGCGTCAATCTCCTTGAGCAGATCAAGGTTCAAGACGGGCTTGCCGTCTGACTTCTTCCAGCCCTTGCGCTTCCAGCCCGGCATCCACTTGGTCACCGAGTTGATGACGTACTGGCTGTCGCAGAGAATATGCAACGGCTCCTCTGGCAGGTGGGCTGTGGAAACGAACAAATCAAGGACAGCCATGAGCTCGCCCATATTATTGGTGCCGTGGGGCCAGCCACCAGCGCGCCAGCAATTGTCATCCACGTACCAAGCCCAGCCTGCAGGTCCAGGATTACCTAAAGCCGAACCATCGGCAGCAGCAGTAATAGTCATGCATCCATACTTTCAGACTCCACTGACATCTAAATGCCAAAGGGGCGGCAACTGTGGCCATCACTTGGGCAAGCAAAAGGCGCCATTGCCCGTAGCGGGGATCGATTTCGCATGCTTTTCGCGAAATCCTACTGCCCGCGGGGCAATGGCGCCTTGTGCTAGAAGACTGGGGGTGGGTTAGAAACCGCCCATGCCGCCCATGTCGTCTCCGCCGCCGCCAGCCGGTGCAGCCTTTTCGGGCTTGTCGGCTACAACGGCTTCGGTGGTGAGGAACAAGCCAGCAATGGAAGCCGCGTTCTGCAGTGCGGAACGGGTTACCTTTACCGGGTCGTTGACGCCGGCAGCCAGCAGGTCTTCGTAAACGCCGGTTGCAGCGTTCAAGCCGTGGCCAACAGGCAAGCTGCGAACCTTGTCAACAACGACGCCGGGCTCCATGCCTGCATTGAAGGCAATCTGCTTCAACGGTGCATCGATGGCAACCTTGACGATGTTGGCGCCAGTGGCCTCGTCGCCGGTCAAGTTCAAACCGGCAAATGCCTTCACGCCAGCCTGGATCAGGGCAACGCCACCGCCGGGGACGATGCCTTCTTCAACAGCAGCCTTGGCGTTGCGCACTGCGTCCTCGATGCGGTGCTTGCGTTCCTTGAGCTCAACTTCGGTTGCGGCACCGGCCTTGATGACTGCAACGCCGCCGGCCAGCTTGGCCAGACGTTCCTGCAGCTTCTCGCGGTCGTAGTCGGAATCGGAGTTTTCGATCTCGGCACGAATCTGTGCAACACGGCCAGCAATGGCTTCGGCGTCGCCGGCACCATCAACAATGGTGGTCTCGTCCTTGGTGACAACAACCTTGCGAGCCTTGCCCAGCAGGTCAAGGGTGGTGTTCTCCAGCTTCAAGCCAACTTCTTCAGCGATGACCTGGCCACCGGTGAGGATGGCGATGTCAGCGAGCTGAGCCTTGCGGCGGTCACCGAAGCCCGGAGCCTTGACGGCTACGGACTTGAACAGGCCGCGGATCTTGTTCACGATCAACGTGGCAAGAGCTTCGCCTTCAATGTCTTCGGCGATGATCAGCAACGGCTTGTTGGAAGCCATAACCTTTTCCAGAACTGCAACAAGATCCTTGACGCTGGAGATCTTGGAGTTCACGATCAGGATGTACGGGTCTTCAAGAACCGTTTCCTGACGCTCGGTGTCGGTCACAAAGTAAGCGGAGATGTAACCCTTGTCGAAGCGCATGCCTTCGGTGAGTTCAAGTTCCAGGCCGAAGGTGTTGGACTCCTCGACGGTGATAACACCTTCCTTGCCAACCTTGTCCAGTGCCTCAGCAATGAGGGCACCGATCTCGGGATCGCCGGCAGAGATGGAAGCCGTGGCGGCGATCTCTTCCTTGGTTTCGATCTCCTTGGCGTCTTCGAGCAACTGCGCGATGACGGCTGCAACAGCCTTCTCGATGCCGCGCTTCAAGGACAACGGGTCGGCTCCGGCCGCAACATTGCGCAGGCCTTCCTTGACCAGTGCCTGTGCCAAAACGGTTGCAGTGGTGGTGCCGTCGCCTGCGACGTCGTCAGTCTTCTTGGCGACTTCCTTGACGAGCTCGGCGCCGATCTTCTCGTAAGGATCGTCAAGTTCGATTTCCTTAGCGATGGAGACACCATCGTTGGTGATTGTGGGTGCGCCCCACTTCTTCTCGAGAACCACGTTGCGACCGCGCGGGCCCAAGGTTACCTTGACGGCGTCGGCGAGGATGTTCAACCCACGCTCAAGACCGCGGCGTGCCTCTTCATCAAATGCAATGAGCTTGGCCATGGAGGCTTCAGTCCTTTCGGGACAGTCATTTCGGATACAAAGATCCTCATCACGGTGCCCGCGACGGACGGATGCGCAGCCGTTGATCTATTTACAGCGACCGCGAACCCTCACCCAATGAGGAAAGTTCAATACTCCGACGGCGGTTGACTGGCTAATAATTAGCAGTCGCCACCTCAGAGTGCTAACTCAATAATTAGCACTCGACACCCCAGAGTGCAAGCGGAGCGGGCGCTCTGTGCTCCGGGCGAACGGGAAAAGGGGCAGACCCTTGGAGCGTACCGCCTTGCAACGAAGGAAACATTCGCCACCACAGGCGGGTGGCTCTTTCAGCTGGGGCGGCAACAGACTAGCGTGGGGCATGTAAGTATTCCGATTCGCGCATCTGCATGGGTCACACCCTGCCTCCCGGTAGGGCCTTGCGCCGCAGCACTAGCACCAGGAGACATCATGAGTGAGAATTCACAGCCCGAACAGCCGGCAAACCCGGCCGACGTTCCCGCAGGCTATGACAAGCCCGCAACCCCCCAGACCCCTGATTACCAGGCACAGGCTTACCCGGCACCCGCCTACCAGGCACCCGCAGCTTCTGCGGAAAACCCCCAGGCCCCGGCCTACCCGCAGGCGCCGACTTACCCCCAGGCACCCCAGACCCCTTCCTACCCGCAGCCTGGTGCTCAGCAGGGTTACGATCAGCAGAACGTTCAGGCTGGCTACCCTCAGCCGGGCATGCAGCAGGGTTACGATCAGCAGAACGTTCAGCAGGGTTACGGCCAGCCGGGCTACGGCCAGCAGCCTGCCTACAACATGCCGTACGGCACTGAGCAGAAGTCCAAAGTAGTCGCCGGTATTTTGGGCATCCTGCTAGGTGGCCTTGGAATTCACAACTTCTACCTCGGCAAGACCAATATTGCGTTGATCCAGCTCCTCGTATCCGTGTTGAGCTTCGGAGTTCTTTACGTCTTCATGGCAATTTGGGGCTTGGTGGAAGGCATATTGATCTTGATGGGCAGTGAAAACTACCGCACCGATGCCAAGGGCATTCCGCTGAAGGACTAGTCTTTCCAGGATCCGAAGTTCCTTGTTGAACAGAAAGTTATGGCGGGCAAACCACAAGGTTTGCCCGCCATAACTTTCTGTTCCTGCCGTCAGTGCCCTCGCCGAGCGAAGGAGCCGACTGGCGGCTGCCTAGGCGCCAGGCCCCAGCACCACTGCCAGCGGGATGCCCAGTTCGGCAGTGTCCACCAGCGTGGGAATGTTCAGTGTTGTCGACAAGGACTCGGCGTTGGCTTTTTGCGCAATGCCGTTGTAGAAAATGACAGACGCTGGCTGGGGCTGCCCTGCCCAGTTGGCCGACTGCGAGACGCTCCAGCCCTGAGCCATCACCAGCGAAGAATACCTGCTAGCCAGGCCGGACACTCCTGTTGCATTGAAAATCGCCACCGGAACGCTCTTGTCCACCACTGAGGCAGGGGTGGGGCTCGGCGTGGGAGTGGGCGACGGCGTCACTTCAGCAGCCTCGGTGGGCGCCTGAGTGGGGGCAACCGTAGCGGCAGCCGTGGTTGCCGGTGCGGTGCTGCTGTTGACCACGGCAGGCTGGTCCGGCGTTGAGTTGTTGAGCATCTTGGGCATGATGAAAAATGCCAGCACGCCAATGCACAGCGCCACCACCCCAACAATCATCAAGGGCACCAGCGAACGCCCCCGGATCTCCATGGAAGCGCGGTGGACGCCGTGGCGCGCCGAGTTCTCCTCGATGGCGTCGAATTCATCCCGCGGGTAATTACTCATAGTGCAGTGGTGTCCTTGTGGGTCATCGTGGTGAAGGGCGCGTCAATTACCGAGCCGGCGTGCGGAACGGGCCTGTTGGCGTGACAACCGTAGTCTACGCAACCGTTTGACCAGCATCGGGTCATGCGCCAATGCAGCTTCCGTGTCGATCAACGCGTTGAGCACCTGATAGTAGTGGGTTGCTGAGAGGTCAAACAGGTCCCGGATAGCCTGCTCCTTGGCACCGGCGTACTTCCACCACTGCCGTTCCAGACCCAACATTTGCTCTTCACGGTCACTCAGCACGCGCTCATTGGCGCCTTCCGCGGAGTCAGGCAAGCCGGCGTCGTCCGCAGGGGGCTGCCCATGCTGGTCTGCTTCGACCACAACAGCCCTCCATTCTTTTCGACGCGCTCTCAACGCATGATCCATGCACTGCTCTGTCCATAATAGGTGCGAATGACAGCCATGTCATTTGGAAAACTGTGGACAACAACTCAACCGGCTGCCGCTGTGGATCAATCATGTGATCGCCCTCCATGGACCACAATGGAAACCATGGACAGCACACCGAGCCTCTTTGACATGCCAGCACCGCCTCCGTGGAGCCAGGAGCAATTGCAGGCATTGGAGGCGTTGCGGACGGCCCCCCTGAGCCAAATGGCGCCGGATTGGGCCGCCACGCTGGCACCATTGGAAGCAAATCTGCGCCAGTTGGGGGCCATGCTCACCAAAGAGTACGACGCCGGAACCCGCTTCCTGCCCCACCCCACTTTGGTTTTGCATGCGTTGGGCACACCCATGGCCCAGGTCAAGGTCCTGATTGTTGGCCAGGACCCTTATCCCACCCCCGGGCACTCGGTGGGGCTGGCGTTCTCAGTGGACAAAAGAACGCGGCCGCTGCCACGCAGCCTCAACAACATCTACAAGGAACTCAGCGCTGATATGGGCATTCCCCCGGCTGCCCACGGCGACTTGAGCGCTTGGGCCGACCAAGGCGTCCTCCTCCTCAACCGTGTGCTCACCGTGGCGCCGGGAGCGGCAGGCTCACACCGGCGTCGTGGGTGGGAAGAAGTAACCGAATCCATCATCACGGCCTTGGCGGCCCGCAAGCAGCCACTGGTCAGCGTCTTGTGGGGCAACGACGCCCAGCGCCTGGCACCCTTGTTGGAGGGGACGGCCGTGATCGAGTCGGCCCACCCCAGCCCGTTGTCTGCCTCCCGGGGATTCTTTGGCTCCAAGCCCTTTAGCCGGGTCAACGACTTGCTGACCGGCCAAGGCGCGGCCCCGATCGACTGGGCCCTCCCAGTGAACTAGACTAGTTAGGAGTACCTAACTCGGGGCGGTTTCGCCCCTGCCCCTGCTGGCTTGTGCCCGCATCGAGGAGATAATTGTGACAACAGCAGACACCCCAACTGCCACCGTCGTGGCCCCCGCCGTCAAACCACGCACCCAGTACAGCCTGACTGTTCGCCGGCGTGAACAACTCAGCCCGCACATGGTGCGCATCGTTGCCGGCGGCCCGGCACTGGCCGAATTCACGGCCAAAGACGCCACAGACATGTATGTGAAGATTCATTTCCTGGTGCCCGGGGTGGAATACGCAGAACCCGTGGACGTCTTTGCGCTGCGCGAGTCCATGCCGCGGGAGCACTGGCCCATGACACGCACCTACACGCTTCGTTGGGTGGATTTGGCTGCCCAGGAAGTGGCGATCGACTTTGTCATTCACGGCGATTCCGGCCTGGCCGGGCCGTGGGCCAACGCTGCGGCTCCCGGAGACAGGATCATTTTCTCCGGACCCGGTGGCGCCTACAAGCCCAACGCCGACGCCGACTGGTACCTTTTTGCCGGCGACGAGTCAGCTTTGCCGGCCATTGCCTCATCTCTGGCATCCCTGCCGGAGGACGCCAACGGACACGCCTACATTGAAGTGGACACGGCTGCCGACATCCAGCCCGTGGCAAAGCCCAGCGGCGTTGAACTCACCTGGGTGTTCCGCGAAGGCGCCACCCCCGATCAGTGCACGGCCCTGTTGGACGCAGTTGCCAACGGGCCGTGGCCAGCTGGAACTGTCGACGCCTTTGTTCACGGTGAACGCGAATATATGAAGGCTCTGCGCGATCTGCTGTTCAAGCAGCGCGGCCTGGACCGCTCGCAGGTATCCCTCTCGGGCTACTGGGCTTACGGCCGCACCGAGGACTACTTTCAGGCCGAAAAGAAGCAGCCCATCGGCAAAATCCTGTAACTCGCCGCGGCCCAGCCACCGCTAATTAGCTTATGCGCCGTACAAATACCTGCGCTGGCGCATAAACCCAGGCGACTTTGTTTATGCGCCGCCATCATGGCCAACGTGGCGCCACTCTGGCAGCTGCGCACCGCCGAAACACAGCCATGCGCATATGCACAGTGGAACAGCCCAGCACATCGCATGAGTGCAAGTTCGCCGCAGGCTGGACAGGTAAGTAAGCCGTTGAGTCGGGGGTCCCGGAGCGAGGATGGATTTTCCCCGCACGGGCACAGCTGCGAGGGCCCCGCTGCGAGCTTGCGAGCAGCTGGAGCAGCTGGGAACGGGCGGAAAATCTTACTGCTCGCGAGGGATCCCCCGACCCAACGGCGGTCCGCGACCACCCTGGACGGCTACCGGCGGCGGTTTCTTCGCCGGTCCTTTTGGCCGCTGCTGCGGGTGAACGGGCGGGCGGCGTTATCGCCCAGCACTACGCCGGCAGCCACCGCGAGGATGACCACCAGGGCATTGAAGATTCCCACGGCGCCTGTCACGGAGTCCTCGGGGGTCAGTGTCATGACGAACATGGCCCGGAAGATGGAGAGCCCCACCAGCAGGAAAATGATGGACGGGACGGCGACCACTAGCTGCGGCGCACCCAGCCGCAGGGCAATGACCCGGGCCAGCATGCCGATGACCACTGCTGCCACGGCCGGGGCAAAGCGCCCGCCCAGGCCGAACTCCATGCCGTAGTAGTAAACGACGTAACCGATCACGGCAACGGCCGTGGTGGGCAGCACTAACTTGACGGATGTTTGCTCGGCAATGCAGATGGCCACCGTGGCCAACCCCACCAGCGCAAGCACCCAAAACAGGGGCAGCGTCCCGCTGATGGTCTCGGCCACGTTGAGCCTGTCCGCCCCAAACACAGCGCTGGACACCAGCCCCACGGCGATGCCCGCAACAATGGCACCAAACGTCAAAAATGCTGAGAGGAACCGCCCGGCGGCTGTCACGGGGAATCCGTTGATAGCATCCTGCACCGCTGAGACCAGCCGGCCCGAGGGCAGCATCAACAAGATCCCGCCCGCAACCACAATGGAAGGACTCAACGGCACCTCCATCATGAAGCACAGCACGGCCACCATGGTGACAATGAAGGAGCTGATGGCGGTGACAAAGAAGTCCGGCACCCGCCATTTGCCCAGGACACGGGCCACCTGCCCTGCCAACAGGATGGTCATGAACGCCACGATCATGCCAACGACTGTGCCACCAATGACGCCTACCACTGCCGCAGCAAACACTGCTTCAGCCATGGACACCATCCAGCGCGGGAAGGGCTTGGGCTTTTTGATGATGACGTCCAGGCGCCTGTGCGCCTCGTCGCGGCTGACTCCCCCACTGGCAACGTCGGTCACCAACTCGTGAATCTCCACCAGGCCCGCGTAGTTGTTGGTCCAGGACCGCACCACCCGCAGCAGCGTGATGGGCACGGCGTCCCGCGGGGCGTAGTTGATGATGACCGACTGGTTGGTGATGTCGACCTCGATGTTGCGCAGCCCCATGGCGGCCGTGACGGCGATGATGCTGGTTTCCACTTCGAGGGCGCCTGCGCCGTATCTGAACATGGTCTCGGCCAGGCGCAGCGCAAAGTCAATGGTTTTGCGGGCTGATTCCTCAGCCTTGCCCACCTGGATGGTGAAATTGGCGTAGGGGCTGCCTGCGAGCCTGTCAACAATGTTCATGGGCGCCGTGGGCGGCGCTTCACCCTGCACCAGCTTGCGCAGCACATTCCGCGCAGCCTTGTTGGGGCGCGCAGGTGGCACCACGGGAATCATGCCAGCCGCCGGCACCGGGTCGCTGCTGCCCCGTCCGGCAGGAACGCTCTTGGCGCCCTTGGCGAAGGCTTTCCCCAAGGGACCTTGCCCATGCTGGGTTTTTTCAGGCTGGCCTCGGCCAGCATCGCCTTGGTCCCGGCTGTTGGGATTGGTGGTCATTCTTACTCCCTATGGCCGTGGGCCTCACCGCGGGATGCTCTTCTCCCGCGGTGAGGCCAAAAAGACGATTTAGTAGAACTGCTTTCCTGTGCGGCGGGTGTAGAGCTGCCTAAACACTCGTTCGCCTGCCACTGACCACAATTTATACCGCAACGGGCTGAGTACCAGGTCGTAGCAGCCCACAAAATCGGTGACACTCTTGGAGAAACTGGTCTTGAACAAGCCCAAACCGTGGTGCGGATGAGTGGGATCCTTGAGCCTGTCCGACGGCGGCGTGCCGCAGAAGTCGTACTGGAGCGCGCCCAGCTCCTTCATGTCATTGATGGCCACCCACTGGACCAAATGTGAGTCTCCGTACTGGTTGCGCTTTTGCAGCGAACCGCCATCCTTGTACGTGGCTTTGGAGCCGTAGTTGATAACAAACGCCCCCACCGAGGCGACGCCGTCCTCAAACACAAAGTAGAAACGGCCCTGGCCGCGCTTGGCGAATTCGCTCCAAAACTGCTTGTAGTAGTCAAAGTCGCGGGCCTGGCTGTTGGACTTGGCCGTGATGGTGCCCACCATGAGGTCGTACATGGTGCGCATAGTCTCCTCGGTGGGTTCCATGGGAACCACCTGGACCTCTTCGCGAATAGCCCGGCGCACGGCGTTGCGGCCACGTGAGTGCAAGTTGCGCAGCAACTGATTGGGCTCGGGTGAGATGTCCAGCAACGCAGTGCTGTCATTGGGCTGCAGGTCCGGGACCTTCACCAGGCCGGCGCCGCTGAGCACAGCGTGGGCATCGTCGGAGGCAATCACATCGGGCTCGATTTTGGCGGCAAACACCTTGAGTTTGGCGCGTTTCACAAAAACGCGCAACGCCTCAAGCATGGGCGGAATCTCGGAAACGTCCGCAGCATCCGGGCCCTTGATGAGGTACCAGAGCTTGCCCAGAACCGGAAACTGCTTTTGCAGCACCAGGTTGTAGCTGGTGAAATCAGGTCCCTCAAACGCAATGAACTGGGGATCCCAGCCATAATTCTTCTTGACAGCGGCAAACGCTTCAGACTGCAGCAAATTGCCACCGTTGGGGTTTGCTGTGACCAGCGAATCCCACTGTGCAATTTCGGCGGCGGTGGCAAAGCGGGCGGTAAATTCTGGCAAGTGACCCTCAATTACGTTGGCATGTGTGTGCTGCTTTTAGTCTAGCCGGGAAGAATCTCACAGCCCATTCACAGCCGACCCATATTGAATGCACCGATCACTGTCAGACGATTGCTTCTGAACGGTCGCCGCATGGGCGGCCACATAGTTGGGAGCAAGTCATGAGTGTGGTGTCCCGAAGCGTGGGCAACGCCTTCCGCAACAAGATTCGGACAAGCGCTGTGGTGATCATTTTGGCTGTCGCCATTGGTCTAGCGCTGTCCATGTTGGTTGCCAACCAAGCCGTTGCCAGCAAGGTTGATTCACTGAAAGCGTCCGTGGGGAACAACCTCACGGTCAACCCGGCAGGATCCCGCGGCGGCTTGGGCGGCGGCGAGCCGTTGACGACGGCGGAACTCACCAAGGCATCCGCCGTCGAGCATGTGACCAACGTGACCGGGACGCTGAGCGTGCGGTTTAGCAATGCGGCTGCGGAGACCAACACTTCCACTGGGGGCAACGGGCCCGCAGGTGGCCAGGGCGGCCCCGGCGGCGGCTTCGGCGCAAGCGGCACCACCAGCCTGGAATCGGCGGTGGAGCCGGGGTCACTGGGCCAGCGCAACAACAGCAACGGCAGCAGCGGCAGCAGTCCAGATTCCGGGCAGGGGCCTGTAGCCGCTCCCGCCGGCTTCAGCATCCCCATCCAGGCCACGGGAGTCTCCACCTCCACAACAGCCACAGGGGCAGCCATCAATGTCACCAGCGGCGCACAGCTCACCGACTTTGCCGCGGAATCCAAGCAGGCACTGGTGGGCAGCACACTCGCCACCAAAAACAGCCTGACGGTCGGCTCCACCTTCACCGTCCAGGACAGGACCATGACGGTCACAGGCATTTTCGATGCCGGCACCGAGTTCGATAACAACGCCATCTACCTGCCACTTGCGGCAACACAGACCCTCACGGATCAGACAGATCAGCTGAGTAGTCTCACGGTGACGGTGGACAGCATCGAGAACATGGCTGCCACTCAGACTGCACTTACTGCCGCGCTGGGTGCCGACAAGGTTGATGTCACCTCCGGTTCGGCCAATCTGGATTCGGCCATCACTTCCCTGGGCAGCGTGCAAAACATCTCCCTCATCGCTTTCATCGCCTCACTGGTGACGGCCGGGCTCATTGTGCTGCTGATCATGATCATGGTGGTGCGTGAGCGGCGCCGTGAAATTGGTGTCCTGAAAGCCATCGGCGCCTCCAACCGCACCATTGGCGCGCAGTTCGTGATCGAAGCCCTGGTCCTGGTGGTTATGGGCTCTGTGGTGGGCGCCGTCGTGGCCGCCTTCAGCAGCAACCCCATCGCCAACGCCCTGGTGGCAGGCAACACGAGCACCAGCACCACCGCTGTGGGCGTACCCGGTGCGGGCCCCGGCGGCGCAGGCCCGGGTGGCGGTTTCGGCGGCGGCGAGGATTTCACCCGGGCCCGCGGCGCCTTTGCCGGAGCCGAACAGCTTATTGGCACTGTCAGCACGTCTCTGGGCTGGCAAACACTGGTGTTTGGGGTGGCCGGCATTTTGCTGATCGCGGCCCTGGGCGCCCTCATTCCCGCCTTGCTGACAGCCAAGGTGCGTCCCATTGAAGTTCTGCGAGGAGAGTAAGCGATGCTAACAGTGACAGATGTGGTCAAGACCTTCAATTCAGGCGATCGCACCATCAAGCCCGTCAACGGGGTCAGCTTCAGCTTGGAACAAGGCAGTTTTGCCGCCATCCTGGGCAAGAGCGGCAGCGGCAAGAGCACCTTGCTCTCGCTGCTGGGGGCACTGGACAAGGCAACATCCGGGGATGTTGTGGTGGACGGCGTGAACATTTCCACCCTGCCGGACGGCAAGCTCACCGCCTACCGGCGCGACGACATCGGTTTCGTGTTTCAGGCTTATCACCTGATTCCCAACCTGTCCGCCAAGGAAAACGTCATGCTGCCCATGGAGTTTGCCGGCGCATCCCATGCCACAAGAAGCCAGCGGGCGGCTGAACTGCTCAACCAAGTGGGGCTGACCGAGGAAATGCACTCCCGCAAGGCGAACAAGCTTTCCGGCGGCATGCAGCAGCGCGTGGCCATTGCCCGGGCCCTGGCCAACAATCCCAAGCTGATCCTGGCCGATGAACCCACGGGGAACCTGGATGATGAAACCGGAGAGGTCATCATCGCCCTGCTGCGGCGGCTGGCCCATGAGAAGAAGACAACCATTCTGGTGGTCACGCACGATCAGGCCCTGGCAGCCCAGACGGACCGGAAGTTCCGGCTGGCCCGCGGCAAGATCACCGAAGACACCAAGAACCCCGCTTAACCAACTATGACGCAGTAGGTGCCATTTTCGCGGCGATTTTCAGCACCTACTGCGCCATAGTTGGGGGCGGTCATCGTTGGGGGCGTTGCTTACTTGCTTGGCGCCGGGGCTTTCGCCGAAGACTCATCGGAGGCAACGGCGTCGTACTGTACAGCTGACTCAAATTCAGCCATCCCCTCGGGGCTCACATCCAAAACAATCTCGCGGTCGGCCTTGGTTTCCAAGGGGACTTCCTTCACAAAGCACAGCACAATTGCTGCGAGCACGGCCAGCGGCACCATCCACAGGAAGACCGGGATCAGGGCCTCGTTGTAGGACTCAATCACCAGCGCCTTGATCTGCGGCGGCAGGCTGTTGACCAGATGCGGCGTGAAGGAGTTGGCCCCACCACCCCCGGTACCGCCCGGGAGTTTCTCGGCAACCAGTTCGTGGAGGCGGCTGGCGAAAACTGCACCAACTACGGCGGAGCCCAGGGTGGCACCCACCTGGCGGAAGTAGTTCTGCCCGGCCGTTGCCGTTCCCACAAACTTCAGCGGGAACGAGTTTTGCGCCACGAGCGTCAGGATCTGCATGCTGGCACCCAGGCCAATGCCCATGATGCCCAGGTAGATGCAGATGACGTAGATGGGGGTGCCCACGGTGATGGTGGCCATCAGCGCCAGCGCAACGGCCAGGATGAGTGAGCCAACAATGGGCGAGACCTTGTACCGGCCAGTGTTGGAGACGCGGCGGCCAACCACCACGGAGACAACCAGGAGGCAGGCCATCATGGGGATCATCAGCAGCCCGGCCTCGGTGGCCGAGTAGCCGGTGGCCATCTGCAGGTAGGTGGGCATGTAGCCGATGGCACCGAACATGGCGATACCGGTGAGCAACCCGGCAACGGTGGTCAGGTTGAAGTTGCGGTTCTTGAACAGGCTCATGGGCATGACGGGCTCGGAAACGCGCAGTTCCACGATGACAAAGAGCACGCCCGTGACAACAGCCGCGATGGCCAGACCGATGATTTCCGGTGAATTCCAGTCGTATTGCGAGCCGCCCCAGGTGCCCACCAGAACAATCGCCGTGGTGGCCAAGGCAATGAGTATCATGCCCAGGTAGTCAATCTTGGGGCGGGTTGCGTGCACCTTGCGCGGCACATGAAGCAGGAAGACCGTGGCAAGAATGGCCAGCACAGCCAGCGGCACGTTCATCCAGAACGTCCAGCGCCAGCCGGGTCCCTCCGTGAGCCCGCCACCAATGAGCGGTCCGGCCACTGAGGAGAACGCGAAGACGCCGCCCATGATGCCCATGTATTTGCCACGTTCGCGGGCAGGGACAACATCGGCAATGGTGGCCTGCGAGAGGATCATCAAGCCACCGCCACCCAGACCCTGGACCACACGGGCCACGATCAAGGTGGTCATGTCCGGAGCCAGTGCCCCAATCACCGAGCCCACCATGAAGATGGAAATCGCGAACAGCAGCATGGGCTTGCGGCCCAAAAGGTCGCCCAGCTTGCCGTAGACGGGCATCATGATGGTGGAGGCCAGGATGAAGGCCGTAATGATCCATGCCATATGTTCGACGCCGGAAAGCTCACCAACAATGGTGGGCAAAGCACTGGAGAGCACTGTTTGGTTCAGGGAGGCCAGCAACATGGTGACCATCAGGCCGGCAAAGAGCAGCACTATCCTGCGCTGCGCATGGGGATCACCCTGTTCGGCCGGGGCACCTGCCCCGGCTTTCTGGGCGGTGGAACTTATTTTCTTGGTACTCATAGCGTTGCCTTAATGGCCTCTCTGAAAATTTCGATGGCCTCGTAAACGGCGGGGCTGTCCTCGTTTGTTGTCACGGTGGGGTCTTTGGAGAACGCGAACCGCAGAACAGTTCCCGCCATCATCAGCAAGGCCATCGCCGAGTCTTGTCCTGGCGGCAGCTCCGACCACGTATCCTCCGGCAGTCCGTCCTGATGTCGCTTCAAGAGGGCAGCCTCCACCAGTTCCTCCGAGGCCCGCATGTGGGCGAAAATGCGTTTCCCCAGCTCCGGGTAGGCGGCCTTAAGCTGCCTGCGGCGCTCACTCAGAGATTCTGCGGGGAACATGGACCGGATCACGGCGGCCATCAGGTGCACCGTTCTGCCAAACAGGTCCTGGTCCCCATCAGCACGGAAGGCCGCGATGGTCTCCTCGGAGAGTGTGGGTGCCTGAATGCCCAAGATGGCATCTTCCTTGGACGCGAAGTAGTTGAAGAAGGTGCGCTTGGAAATGCCCGCCGCATCGGCAATGGCTTCCACGGTTGCCTTGTTCAGGCCCTCTTCGCTCGCGATGAGCGAGGCCTTGTCATGGATCAGCGCCCACGTCTCAAGGCGGTTCCGCTCACGCAACGGCACAGTGGTTTTTTGCATACCTCAAGAATACGCACTGGTGCACTTATTGCACAAGTGCAAAGTTTACATCTGTGCATGTTTTGGCTCACAGTGGCTCAGCTCCCGGGCCACCTCCTGTCGGCGGCGTGCCAAAGTGGCGGGGGCCCATGAAATTTCATGGGTCCCCGCCACTTTGGCACGCCGTGGAACATTTGTGGTCAGTTTGGCACGCCGCCGGGAGCCGAAACAGAGGCCGGCCTATCCACCTCCGGCTCAGCCCTCGAGCGGCTTCAACCAGGTGAACCGTGGGGTTTCCTTGGCCAGGAATGCTGCAATCCCGATCTCGGCGTCGGCACTGCGCACCATTTCCTGTTGCCAGCGATCATAGAGTTCGGCCACGTCCGCCGTCGAAGCGCCCAGGGCGTTGACCAACTCCTTGTGTGCCTGGTGGGAGAACTGCGAGCGCGCAGCAACATGGTGTGCAAAGTCGCTGACCTGATCCCAAAACGATTCCCCGGGGAGAAGTTGCGTTACCAGCCCCAAGCGAAGAGCCTCGGGCGCCTGAACAAAATCGCCCGTGAGCAGCAAGTACTTGGCGGTTGCCGGACCTGCGATCTCCACGAGCCGCTGGATTCCGGACAGGGGGTACACAATGCCGATTTTGGCTGGCGTGACACCAAAAACCGCCCTGGTGCTGGCCAGCCGAAGATCGCACGCCCCGGCAATTTGCCAGCCGCCGCCCACGCAGTAGCCGTCGATGGCGGCAATGGTCGGCTTGGGGAATGCTGCGAGCGCGTCCTCGGCGGCCGTGATGTCCAGGCCGCCGTGATGCCCCGTGGCCGGGTCGTGCAGGATGCTTTTGAGTGAGGCAATGTCCGCCCCTGCCGAGAAGTGCTCCCCCACCCCGCGCACCACCAGCACCTTGACGCCGCTGTCCTTCGCCAAGACAGCCAGCAGGGCCATGAACTGTTGCCACATGGCATGAGTGACGGCGTTGCGCATGGCCGGGTTGTTGATCACCAGCACGGCCACCTCGCCGTGGCGTTCCACCCGCAGCTCAGCCACGGGGAGCCACCGCCGGCGCGGCAAGCACCACCCCGGCGTCCACCAGGCCGGCGATCTGTTCGGCGGTGAGCCCCAGCCCCGCCAACACGGCCAGCGTGTCCTCGCCCAGCGCCGGAGGTGCCTTGCGGACGGCGGGCGCTTGCCCGTTGACCGACACCGGGCCGCGCAGCAGCGGCAGCTCGGAGCCGTCGCTGCGGGAAACTGTTTGCACCATGTTCAGGTGCTGCACCTGCGGGTCGGCGAAGGCCTGGGCGTAGTTGTAGATGGGTCCGGCCGGGATGCCTGCGGCCCGCAGATCACGCAGCCAATCGGCAGCATTTTGCCGCTCCAGCAGGCCGTCGATGAGCTCCCGGAGCTCCTCCCGGTGGACAGTGCGCAGGCGGCTGGAGGCATAGTCCGGGTGCGCGGCCAGCTCCGGCCGCCCCAGCAGCTCGCACAGCTGCACCCACTGCTTTTCGCTGCCCACGGCGATGATGAGCGGAATGTCCGCGCTCTTGAACACCCCATACGGCGAAAGAACAGGGTGGTTGTTGCCGCGCGGCACGGGCACCTCGCCGGTGCTCAGGTACTGCTGGCCCTGAAACGCGGAGAGCGAGAGTCCTGTTTCCAACAACGACGCCGACACCGTACTTCCAGCCCCACCCTCCTTGCGCCCGGCCAGCGCTGCGGCAATGCCAAAGGCCGTATAGATCCCGGTCACCAAATCAACGATGGGCACCCCCACCCGGTACATATGGTCAACGTCCAAACCCGTCACCGACATGAGCCCGGACATGCCTTGGGCCACCTGATCCAAGCCGGCAGCCTGGCTCAGCGGCCCGGTTGCCCCGAACCCTGTCACCGAGGCGATGATCAGCCTCGGATTGGCCTCCCGCAGCAGATCCGGGTCCAGACCCGTGGCGGCCAGCACTCCCGGACGGAAGTTTTCAATGAGCACATCGCTGGCTACGGCCAGGTCCCACAACAGGGTCTTGCCGGCCTCGGAGTAAAAGTCCACGGCCACCGATTGTTTGTTGCGGTTGGCGGAGTCGAAGTACAGCGAGTGCACGCCGTCGAAGGGAGCCCAGGCGCGGCTGGAGTCACCACCGTTGCTGCTTTCCACCTTGATGACTTCCGCGCCCATGTCACTGAGAAGTGCCGCGCAATAGGGGCCGGCGAGTGCACGGGACAGGTCCATGACCTTCACCCCGGCGAGGGGCAGGCCACCCGCTGATGCGGCGCCCTCAGCACTGGCGCCCTCAGCCCTGACGCCCTCAGCCACGGGTACCGCTCGGGCGCAGTTTCACGTTGATTTGCTTGGTCTGGGTAAATCCCTCGAGCATGCCCTCCAGGGAAACTTCCCGGCCCATGCCGCTTTGCTTGTACCCGCCGTAGGACTGCCCCACCATTTGCCCGCCGCCCTGGTTGACCTGCACCCAGCCGGCGTCGATCCGGTGCGCCGTGTTGAGGGCGTCGTCGAGGTTGTGGCTCCACACGTATGCGGCCAGCCCGTAGTGGGTGTCATTGGCCATGCTCACCACCTGGTCCACCTCACGCCAAGGAATCGCCACCAGCACGGGCCCAAAGATCTCCTCACGCGCAATGTGGAACTCGTTTTTGCCACCTGTAAACAGTGTGGGCACGTGGTAGTAGCCCTCCGTCAGCGGCCCGGATTGCGGCGCGTCCCCGCCCAGCACGGCCTTCATGCCTTCGGTGGCCCTCCCCTCATCCAGGAAGCCGCTGATCTGGGCGTGCTGGCGGGCGTTGATGATGGCACCCATGTCCGTGGCCTCATCCAGCGGGTCGCCCACCGTCAGCGCGCCAAGCTTCTGCGTCAGCCGGGAAACAACCTCGTCAAAAATGTCCTCGTGCAGGTACAGCCGGGAGCCTGCCGTGCAGCTTTGCCCCTGCCGGGTGAAGCGTGAGGCCAGGAGCAGACCGTTCATGAGTTCGACGTCGGACTCCCCGCCTCCGTCGAGAACGTCGGGGAACACGATGGAGGGGTTTTTTCCGCCTAGTTCCAGCGACATGTGTGCCAGCCGGCCTCCGGCTTGGGCGCCCACCTGGCGCCCCACCTCAGTGGATCCGGTGAAGGAGACTTTGTCCACGCCGGGGTGGGTGGCCAGCGCGTCTCCGACCACGGCACCGCGGCCCGTGAGCGCGTTGAGCACACCTGCGGGCAGGTGCTTATTGCACACCTCGGCCAGGAGCAGGATAGTCAGCGGGGCGTCGTCGGCGGCCTTGAGGATCACGGCGTTGCCGGCGGCGAGCGCAGCAGGGACCTTGAACGCGGCTATCAGGAGCGGGGAATTCCAGGGCAGGATGGCGGCCACCACGCCCAGCGGTTCCAGCCTGGTGTACTGCAGCTGGTCATCCCCGGCGGGCAGGGTGGTTCCCTTAACCTCACCGGCGATGCCCGCAAAGTAACGGAACATGGCCACCATGCTGACGGTTTCCGGCCGGGCCTGGGTGCGCAGGGCGTTGCCCGTGTCCAAGGCAGTGAGTCTGGAAAACTCCTCGGCCCGCTGCTCCAGTTCATCCGCAATGGCCCACAAGGCCTTGGCCCTGCCCGTGAAGTGCAGGGCGCGCCAGGCCGGGAACGCTGCACGGGCTGCCGTCACTGCATGGTCGGCGTCTTCCACCGTGCCGGCAGGGACGCGGGCAATGACCGTCTCGCGGCGGGCGGGATTGTGCACATCGCGCCATTGGCCGCTGCGCGATGGCACAGGCACGCCATCAATCCACATCGGGTGATCCCTTACGGACCACACAGGGTTGGACCACTCAGGGTTGGAACTGATGGGTGTCTCAGTTGTCATATCTAAAGCCCCTTTGCTTTATCAACGGTGGCGGCCATGGGTGTTTGCCGTCCATGACCACTGTCACACTTGGTCATCGCTGGTGCAAGCAACGCGCCCTAGGGAGAAGTGTTGATTGTCGCCGCGCCATGGCTAAAAGCGCTCAGCCAAAGAGCCCGTTCAGCCAGGCTCCCCACGCTGCTGCTTCCGTGCGGGCAATTTCATCGCCGGCAGCCTCGTCACTGGCGTCCCCGCCAAAGAGGTGGATGGTCATGCCCACCACCGAGCCAAAGGCGTTGCGGCCAAAGAACCTGTACATGGCATCCTCGGTGCGCAAGCCCACGAAGTTCTCGGCAAGGTAGTCCACCTCGGCGTCAACGTGCCCCAGCCCGTCGATGGTGACGCTGACGCGGTGCCCGGCTTCGACGTCGGAGATCCCTAATGCGGCCTTGACCCGCTGCAGGGCATCAGCCGCGCCCGAACCCTCCGGGCCTTGGACCTCAGCGAAGCTGGCCTGCCGGCCCGGGAAGTACTTCACCACCTGGGCCAGGGTGTGCTGGTAGAAGGCCGTGTGCTGTTGGGCCGCCTCATACTGGTTCTCTTCGTCCTCGAAAATGACACCGCTGTGCACGTAACGCAGCCACGACTTGCCGTCGGGGCGCTCGGAGATCTCAAACTCCAAGGTGTTGTAAAAACCGTTCTCGCCGTCCATGTGGTTCGCGTAGCGATGCGGCGGATCCCACGCTGTAACGCTGCTGCCAAAGGGCCCCGCACCGCCAAGCTTCAACTCGATGTCCACCGGCCACAACCAGCCGGCGCTGCCCTCAGTGGCCGCGGCAAACACCTGCTCGGGGGTGCCGTCAATCTGCTGCTCATGGACAATCTTGAATTCCCTGGTCATCTGCTGCTCCTCATCATGGCCGCCTGGCGAGCGCCGTCGCCAACTACCAGCCATTATGCTCCCGTGGTGCGACATTGTCGCTGGGAGGCACGACGGCGGCGCGATGGTTAGTCCTGCCCGCCGAGCTTCCCGGCGAGACGGTCATGCATCGCGGCACTGGCCACGTCCAGGCCGGTGATCGCCACAGTCTTGCCATGGCGGCGGTATTTGGAGGTGATCGCGTCCAGGGTGGCAACGCTGGAGGCGTCCCACACATGGGAGGCACTGAGGTCAATGACCACATGGTGTGGATCCAGCGCGTACTCAAACTGGGTGTACAAGTCGTTGGAGGAGGCAAAGAAGAGTTCACCGTCCACGCGGTAGCTTGCCGTCTCCCGGCCGTTGACGGTTGATACGGTTCGCTCCACGGCGACCAGATGGGCCACACGTCGGGCGAACAGGACCATGGCAACCAGGACGCCCACCCCAACACCTATGGCCAGGTTGTGCGTGGCCACCACCACGGCAACCGTGACCACCATGACGGCAGTCTCGCTTTTGGGCATCATTTTCAAGGTGGCCGGGCGGATGCTGTGCCAGTCGAAGGTGGCGAGCGAAACAAAAATCATGACCGCCACCAAGGCCGCCATGGGAATCAGCGCCACAACATCACCCAGCACGATCACCAGCACGGCCAGGAAAACGCCGGCAAGGAACGTGGAGATGCGGGTGCGGGCCCCGGATGCCTTGACGTTGATCATGGTCTGGCCAATCATGGCGCAGCCGCCCATGCCGCCAAGGAATCCGGTGACAACGTTGGCCACACCCTGGCCCAGCGCCTCTCGGGTCTTGGAGGAGCGGGTGTCCGTGATGTCGTCAACCAGCTTGGCCGTCATGAGGGATTCCAGCAGGCCCACAAAGGCCATGGCGAGCGCGAACGGGGCAATGATCTTGAACGTTTCCCAGGTCAGCGGGACGTTGGGCACGAACAGGGACGGCAGGCTGTCCGGCAGCTCACCCTTGTCCCCCACCGTGGGGACAACTATTCCGGCCAGAACCGTGAACAGCGTCAGGACCACAATGGCCACCAGGGGTGCGGGCACCGCCGTGGTCAGCTTGGGCAGGCCAAACATGACCAGCAGCGCGAAAGCCGCCAGCGGGTAGACCATCCATGGCACACCTAGCAGTTCGGGCAGCTGGGCGATGACTATCAGGATGGCCAGGGCGTTGACGAACCCCACCATGACCGAGCGGGGAATGAAGCGCATCAGCCTCGCGACGCCGGCCAGCCCCAGTACCAGCTGGAAGATTCCGGCCAGTATGACGGCGGCAATGAGGTAGTCCAGCCCATGGCTCCTCATCAGGGGCGCAATGACCAGTGCGACGGCGCCGGTGGCCGCGGAAATCATGGCCGGCCGCCCGCCAACAAAGGAAATGGTGACCGCCATGGTGAACGCGGCAAACAGCCCGATCCGCGGGTCCACCCCGGCAATGATGGAGAACGCGATGGCCTCCGGGATTAGTGCCAGGGCCACGACCAGTCCGCCGAGCACTTCGGTCCGCAGGCGCCGCGGGGACTTCAACGCACCCCAGACGGACTGCAGTTCCTGGGGCGTGGGTGCCGGCTTCAGCGCAGCGGTTTCGAGCGCCAATGTCGGCTCCATTCAATAGTCAAGGGGCGCGACAAATGAAAGCCTGCCCAACGTCCAACTTTAGCGTGGCGGGCAGCGGACAGGGCTGCCTGCCTGCTTGACCACCTACTTGACCAAGAGAGTGCGCAAATCGGCGAGGATCAACTGCGCGCCGGCCGGGCCCAGACCCAGGAACCAGACGTCGTCGTTGATGGACTTTGCGTTGCCGGCCTTGACGGCACCGAGCTTGGACCAGATGGGGCCGTCAACCACTGCCTGTTCGCCGGTTGTGGCGGGGTCGCCGTAGCTGCTGTAGAAGACCCAGTCGGAGTCGGCCTGGTCAATGTTTTCGGCGGAAATTTCCGCAGCCAACTCGTCAATGTTCTGGTTCTCCGGGCGTGCCAGCCCGGCATCCTTCAGGATCACCCCGATCAGGGACTTGTTGGCGTACAAGCGGATTTTTCCGGGCATGAAGCGGACCAGGGAGATCTTCGGGTCCCCTGTGACGTCCTTGTTGAGTGCCTCGGCCTGCGCCTGGTAGTCGTTGAGGATGTCCACGGACTGCTTTTCCTCGCCCAGGGTCTTGCCCACCAGCAGGAAGTTTTCCTTCCAGGGGAAACCGGGGCGGATGCTGAAGACCGTGGGGGCAATGCTGGAGAGCTGGGTATACAGCTTGTCCGCGCGCAGCTTGCTGCCCAGAATCAAGTCAGGCTTGAGCGCGGCAATCGCCTCAAGGTTCAGGTCCTGGATGGTGCCGATGGTGGCCACACCCTCCACTTTGGAGGCCAGGTAGCTGGGGATGGAATTCTTGCCTTCGGTGGTGGGGATGCCGACGGGCGTGATGCCCAGGGACAGGACATCGTCCAGTTCACCGGTGTCCAGGACCACCACGCGGGTGGGCTTCTTCTCGATGCTTGTCTCACCGCCGGCGTGCTTGATCACGCGGGGGAACTCGCCGGGTGCGGCGTCGGTGCCGAGCTTGGCGGTTTCCGCATCAGCGGTGGTGAACTTGGATCCGCCGGTGGCTACGTCGGCGTTGCCGGCGCCGGAGCCGGTGGTCGCTGCAGCACCGCAGCCTGCCAGCAGGCCAATGGCCAAGGTGGCGCCAACGGCGCGCAGCATCAGGCGGCGGGTGCGGATGAGGGAAGGCGGCTGAGACGCCGAATCGTTGTTTTTCACTGACTAAGGCTAACCTAATTACAGGGCGTTTCTGGCGGCGAGTGATGGGGGTCACTTAGGCGGCGCGCCCCCCTTTATCCCAGCCTTCCGGAACGGTTTACAGTGTCCCAAGTGACAACCCATCACGTTGAGCGTTCCGCTCGCACCCTCAAGGAGCGGCGCGGCGTGGCCGGCACACCCAGCTGGCGGCTTCTGGTCCTGCTGATTGCGGCAGTGGCACTCGTGGGCGCTTCCCTGCTCAGCCTGGGTGTGGGCGCGAAGTTCATTGACGTGTCCGACGTCGTCGCAGCCTTCCTGAATCCGCAAGACAGCGTGAACCATGCAATTGTTTTGGAGAGCCGCCTCCCCCGCACGCTGATGGGCATCGCCGTCGGGCTGTCCCTGGGTGTGGCTGGTGCCTTGATCCAGGCCATCACCCGCAACCCCCTAGCCGATCCTGGCATCCTGGGCGTCAATGCCGGCGCATCGTTTGCCATGATCGTTGCGATCGGCCTGCTGGGCATCTCCTCGCTGACCGCCTACATTTGGTTCGCGTTCGCGGGGGCCGTCCTGACCACCGCCGCCGTCTACGTGATCGGCACCTCCGGGCGAAATGTTGTCAATCCGATCCGCCTGACGCTGGCCGGTGTGGCCCTAGGCGCGGTCTTGACGGGCATTGGGTCCGGGCTGACGCTGCTGAACCCGAAGGCGTTTGATCACTTGCGGTCCTGGAGCATTGGCTCCCTGGACCAGCGCACCATGGACATGGTCGCCACCGTGGCCCCGTTCATGGCGGCAGGGCTGGTGATTGCCCTTTTCGCGGTGGGCGGGCTGAACGCCATGGCACTGGGCGACGATCTGGCAACCTCCCTGGGCAGCAACGTGAACCGCACCCGGATTTTGGCCGTTCTGGCCATTACGCTGCTGAGCGGTTCGGCCACGGCCGCGGTTGGCGCCATTGGTTTTGTGGGACTCATGATCCCGCACGTGGCGCGCTGGGTCATGGGCCCCGACCAGCGGTGGATCATGGCCGCAACGCTCCTCTTCTCCCCCATTCTTCTGCTGGTCTCGGACGTGGTTGGCCGCATTGCCGTGCCCGGCGAGCTCCCGGTGGGTGTGGTCACGGCGTTCATCGGCGCCCCTGTGCTGATTGCGCTGGCACGCCGGAAGAAGGTGAGCGGCCTGTGAGCATCTCACGCCCGGACCTGGACTTTGGCCGGCAGACCTTGCTGGTGCGGATCCCGGGAGGCGCCGCCAGTTTCCGCTTGGAGACCCGCACCGTGCTGGTGTGCTTCGCGGTTCTGTTGTTGTCCCTGCTGCTCGCCGCCGTCGCCCTGGCCACGGGCGACTTTGCCGTGCCCCTGCCGGAGGTGCTGCGGGCACTCACCGGCGGCGGGGATCCCATGACCCAGACAGTGGTGACCCAGTGGCGGCTCCCCCGCGTCCTCATGGCCCTGGTCCTTGGCGCCGCACTGGGCATGAGTGGGGCAATCTTCCAGTCGCTGACCCGAAATCCGCTCGGCAGCCCGGACATCATCGGCTTTAACACCGGCGCATACACTGGGGCGCTGCTGGTGATCCTGGCCGTTGGTGGAAGCTACTGGCAAGTGGCCGCCGGGGCACTCGCGGGTGGTATTCTCACGGCCTTGGCGGTGTATCTGTTGGCGTTTCGGCGCGGCTCGCACGGCTTCCGCCTCATCATTGTGGGCATTGGCATGAGCGCCATGCTCGCCGCCTTCAACCACTGGCTCATTCTGCAAGCCGAACTTGAGGCGGCCATGGCAGCGGCCGTGTGGGGCGCCGGCTCCCTCAACGGCATCACCTGGGAACAGGCCGGGCCCGCTGTGCTGGTGGTCGTGGTGGTGTCGGCGGCTGTACTCGGTGTTTCGCGCCGGATGCGGATGTTGGAAATGGGCGACGACGCAGCCCGCGCCTTGGGCGTCCGGGCCGAACCCACCCGTCTGCTGCTGCTAATTCTTGGGGTGGCGCTGACTGCCGCCGCCACCGCCGTCGCCGGCCCCATCGCCTTCGTTGCGCTGGCAGCACCGCAGCTGGCCCGCCGCTTGTGCGGCAACGCCGGGATTTCCCTGCTGCCCTCGGCATTGCTGGGCTCTTTGTTGCTGGTGGCCAGTGACCTCGCCGCCCAGCGGCTGTTTGCGCCGATCCAATTGCCCGTGGGCGTCGTGACCGTCAGCATCGGCGGCATCTACCTGATCTGGCTGCTGGCCAGGGAAGCAAGGAAATAATGAGCCTCACCACAGCCACCCACCCGGGCCTGAAAACCACCGATCTGGCCATCGGCTACGACCAGCGGGTCATCTCGGAGCATTTGAACATCCAGATCCCCGAGGGTTCGTTCACCGTGATTGTGGGCCCGAATGCGTGCGGGAAGTCGACGCTGTTGCGGGCGCTGGCTCGCCTGATCAAACCGCGCAACGGGCAGGTCCTGCTCGATGGCAAGTCCGTGGCCGCATTCCCGGCCAAGGAATTGGCGCGGAAGCTGGGCCTGCTGCCCCAGTCTTCGATTGCCCCGGACGGCATCACGGTGGCCGATCTGGTGGCCCGCGGCCGCTACCCGCACCAAAAACTGTTGCGGCAGTGGAGCGTGGCGGATGAAGCCGCCGTCGTCGATGCCATGGCAGCAACAGGGGTGAAATCACTGTCCGGCCGCCTTGTTGACGAGCTCTCCGGCGGGCAGCGCCAGCGGGTGTGGGTGGCCATGGTGCTGGCCCAACAGACTCCCCTGCTGCTGCTTGACGAGCCCACCACGTTTTTGGACATTTCGCACCAGATTGAACTGCTGGAACTGTGCCGTGACCTGAATCTGGACAAAGGCTTCACGCTGGTTGCCGTACTGCACGACCTCAACCATGCCAGCCGCTACGCCAGCCACATCATTGCCATGAAGGACGGTGCTGTGGTGGCTGAGGGCGCACCGGCTGACATCATCACCGAGGAACTGGTGGAGGAAGTCTTCGGCATGCCCTGCAGGATTATCGAGGACCCGGTCTCCCACACGCCCCTGGTCATTCCGCTGGGGCGCCCCCGCACCGCCTGAGGGCGGAAGATTTTTGGACCACAGTGCTCCGCGCGGGGCTACAGTGGGATGCAAACGTCAACGCAGGGGTACCCATGGAGCAGCAGACAACACCGTCCCAGCCCAACGATTCCGGGCCTTTTTACCACGGCACCAAGGCCGCACTGGTGCCCGGCGAGCTGTTGAACACCGGACACAGCTCAAATTACGGTGAACGAAAAACAGCCAACTTCCTCTACCTGACGGCAACCTTGGATGCGGCCACCTGGGGCGCCGAGCTCAGCGCTGGCGAGGGCCCCGGGCGGATCTACCGGGTGGAAGCCACGGGTCCCTTCGAGGACGACCCCAATCTGACGGACAAGAAATTCCCGGGCAATCCCACAAGGTCCTACCGCACGCGCGAACCCTTGCGGGTCATTGCCGAGGTGCTGGACTGGGAACCCCACTCCCCCGAGGCGCTGGGGCACATGCGTGGCCACCTTGAACAGCTCAAGCGCGACGGCGTGGAAGCCATCAACGACTGATCCGCGGCAATACCGGGGCCCGCGCCCGGTTTAGGGTTCGGGTTCCCACCGCAGCAGGTCCCCGGGCTGGCAGTCGAGTGCCTCACACAATGCCTCAAGCGTGGTGAACCGGATGGCCTTGGCCCGCCCGTTCTTGAGCACTGCCAGGTTGGCCGGGGTGATGCCGACACGTTCGGCCAGGGCACCCACCGGCATCTTGCGCTTGGCCAGCATGACGTCGATATTGACCATGATGGGCACTAGATGACCTCATCCAGCTCTTGGCGCATGGTCATGGCCTGGGCCAGCAAAGTGCGCATGACCACCACTATCAACGCCACAGCGCCAATCAACAGCCCCACGCCCCCGAGCATGAGCACCACTCCCGGCGCCACCGCCTCGCCAGGGGCCAGGACTGCACCCATGGCAAAGGTGAGCAGCGCGGCCGCCGCAATGGCGGCGATGATGACGTCCACATATTTGAACGCCGCCTGCGCAAACACCGCGTCCCTGCGCACCAGGCTCAGGAGTTTCCACACGCACACAAGCGTCACCTGGATGGCCAACAGTCCCAACAGAACTATCACCACAATGGCCGGCCTGACCCTGAGCACTTCGGGTCCTGCCTCACTCAGGTCAACGGCCAGCAACGGCACCATCACCAGCTGCACAAATAACAGGCCAGCCAATCCCACCGCGAGGCATGTGCGCAGCGCCAGAACAGTTAAGCGTCCCATCCCCATCCTTCCATCGAACAACGATGCAAATATATCGTTAATCGATAGGTTAGACAAGGCAGGCGGCCGTAGGGGCACAGCTACTGCCACAGCCCTGCCACGAGGGTCACGACCATCCCGAGCCCCAGGAGCACAAGAAAACCTCCGGCGACCTTTGTCATCCACGGCAGGAAGCGGGACAGTTTGCTGAGCGCCCGTTCCGACCCCAAGGCAATCGCAAGGAAGAGGTCCCACAGCAGGACCACGGCGAACATCCAGGCACCATAGAGCCCCAGCGACACGGCATCCGCGGCGGCAAGGCCCGCCGCGAGACTGACATAGAAGAGTGCGTTTTTCGGGTTGAGCAGGCCGGAGGCGAACCCGAGACCCAAGCTCTTTCCCCAGGTGCTGCGCGCCGCCACCGCCATCTCGGGGACAAGCACTGCTGTGCTTGCGCGCAGAAACATCACACCGATGTAGCTCAGAAAGATGCCACCTGCCGCCTGAATTGTTCCCAACAGCACCGGGTGGGAGATTAGGGACAGCCCCGAGAACGCGGCCGCGATGAACACACCGTTGGCCAGTGCGATGCCCAGGCAGGCACCACTGGCGTTGCGCCATCCGTGACTCATGGTGGTGCGGGCGATCAGGAAAAAATCGACTCCTGGGATCAGCAACGCCAAGAAATGCGCCGCCGCCACGGCAAAGAACTGTTCCATATGTCTCCCACTGCCTCGACTGCGAACGTGGTCAAGTTTGCTAGATGGCAGCGGTGCGGTCTTGTACGATATTGCGCCTAGCTGCGATAACTGCCCGGGGATGAAGCCACATGGGCGCGGAATACCCGGTGGAAGTGGCTTTGATCGACAAAGCCAAGTGCGTGGGCTGTCTCCGCCAGGGGCCGTCCCTCGCGGAGCATCTTCCGGGCAGTGATGACACGCTCGTTCTGCCGCCACGCCAGTGGCGCGAATCCTGTCAGCTTTTTCATGGCCCGGATGAGCTGGTACTTGCCCATCCCCGCGATCTGGGCCAGTTCATCGAGCAGTGGATTCTCCTCATCATCCCGCAGCCGGATGAACACCGGGTTCAGCCGGTGCAGGAGCTCAACGTCGGTGGTGGCAAGCAGTCGATGCGCCGGTTCACGTTCCGCACATGCTGCCAACGCCTCGCGGAACCCTGCCTCGATCCGGCCGGGTGCCGCGCCGGTAAAAATCAGTTCGTTGATGAGTGAGAATTGCCCGTACATTTCCGGCTGCCGGTACACGCTGATTCCGGAGACAAGCTCTGTGGTTCCCTCTTGCAGGAGCCCACCAACCCAGTCCTGATCGGCCTGGATCATTTGGTACCGCCAGTGACCGCTGTCCGGGTTGCAGGCGTGGACGTGACCCGCCGGAATAAGAATGACATCGCCGGCGGCCAAAGGAACGGGGTACCCCGAGGCCCCGCTGAATACAGTGCTGCCCGAGTCGATCAGGCCAACTGAAAACCTGTCATGACTGTGTGGCCGGTAGCTTGCGCTCTCTTGGCACGAGCGGCGCGATTCCAAGTGCGGCAGCTTGTTGCTGTGCCAGAACTCTGTCACCGTTTTCCCTCTTTCTTTTCACCCGATGCCGGCATCGGCGCTTGCCCCGTAGGTTCACGGGCCGCTCAACCAGTCTAGGCAGCAATGCCAGTGCTAAATTCCGGGCGGAACCGCTGAGGCGACGTGCGGGCCGCCCCTGCCGGTGGCGCCCCGGTCCTCGCTACAGTGGCAATTGTCCCAGCACCTCACATCTCCAGCGGAGGCACCGCATGAAGCAGTACATGATCTCGGTAAGCCATGACTGTTGACAACGATGGCGCCTCAGCCGTTGTGCGCAACGGACCCTACACGCTGCCCCAGGAATACCTTGGCGGCTTCTGGGTCATCGAAGCCAGCGACCTTGAAGCCGCGCTGGAATGGGCTAGCAACCGAACACTGGCCCACGCACTGGTACAGCTCAGCTGTGCGCGCTGATGATCTCCACGATCTCCGTAAAGCCCAGGCGCTGCGCGTTCTCCAGGGCAGTGCACCCCTCTGGGTCCCGCAGGTCCGGGTCGGCACCGGCGTCCAGCAATTGCCGGACAACGTCCTGCTGCTTGGGGCCGCCGTTGTTGAGCAGGACAGCTTCCTGCATGGCCGTCCAGCCAAGGTTGTTGACGTGGTTGACCGGCACCCCGGCCTTGATCAGAATCCGTACGGTCTCCCCATGCCCGTGCTCGCTCGCCGGGATGAGGGCGGTTCCGCCGTAGCGGTTGGTGCTGGACACATCGGCCCCGTGGGCAAGAGTGAGCGCCAGGATCTCGTTGAACCCTTCGGCCCCGGCGTAGAGGAACGCCGAGTCCTGCATCGAATCTTTGGCATTGACGTTGCCGCCGCCCTGGATGAGCCGGTCCACCAGGGGCAGGTCGTTGGCCTTGGCGGCGAGAACCAGCTGCTGGTCAAGGTCCATTTGGGCCTCCGTGGACAGGGCAGCGGGCGTGGTTGCGGTTGCTGCGAGGGTGGGGAGAGGTGATTGGCTCGTGGCGGCGGACGACGGCGGCACTTGGGTTGCCGCCGTCGTCCCTTCGCCTGCTGTGCAGGCCGAGATTAACACCGTCAAGGCCCCCACTGCGGCCGCCAGCAATAGACGCTGGTGTGGGCTGGACGCTGTGAATCGTGCCATGAGGAAAGGCTACTTGATCAGGGCCGCGGCGCCGGCAGCTGCGCAGGCCTCATCCAGCATGCCGTCGGGGGCACCACCCACGCCGATCCCGGCCACGGAGACACCGTTGACCTTCAGGGGAACGCCGCCGGGCAGGAACAAGGTTCCGGGCAGGTCCGCGATGCTGGGGCCGTTGCCCTGGATGCGCTTGGCCAGCTCGCTGGTGGGTGCCCCGAAGGCGGCGGCCGTGTAGGCCTTCGCCTTGGCTGCTTCGATGGTGTGCTCGGCGGCATTGTCACCGCGCAGGATTGCCTGGACGGTGCCGAAGCGGTCAACCAACGCAACGGTCACGAAGGGAAGCTTGTCTGCCTGGCATTTTTCCAGGGCCGCGCCCACAGCTTTTGCAGACGCACCAACGGAAATGCGGTTCTGGGGCACTGCGTTTGAAGCAGCAATGAGGACATCTGCGGCCGGTTTGGCAGCTGGCGCGGCGGGGCTCGTGCCGGCATTGGCAACAAAGGTGGTGCCTCCCGTGAGCAGCAACGCTCCAACGGCGGCGGCGGACATGATCTTGGTGGACTTCTTCATGGTGGTCTCCTTGGGTTTTTGAATGCTGGGCCTGTGGGTGGGACTGGCCAGCTTTTGGGTGCCTGTGCCGTGTCTTCATGGTTTCGCGGACGGCCATGCCAGCGCATCGGGCCTTGGGCTGGAGCAGGATCATCCAATGCGGTGGCCGCATCAGCCAAAAGGCTGAGAGACCAGCAACGGCAGACGCTCTAGCATGGGAGAAACACCTTTCATTGCACCGGAACAGGACCATGCCACCTTCAGCTCCAGCCACGCTGCCCCGCCCCGGCAATCCCTCCGGTGGCGTCCAGGAATCAGTCATCCCACAGTCCCGCCAGCTGGGCCGGATTGATGCGGTGGTGCACCTGGGCTTTGTGGTGCTTATGATGGCGTCACTGGTGCGATACGTCATGCGGCATCCGCCCGCAGACAACATTTGGGTGCTGGCTCTCGCGGCGGGCGTGTGCGGCATCTATGCGGTGGTGGCGGTATTGGCACGGCGACGCCGACCCTGGGCGTTGTGGATGTTTGCCCTGGTTGTTTTGTGGTCGGCACTGGTTCTGGTGGCACCAAGTTTTGCGTGGTGTTCTGTTGCTGTGTTCTTCCTCTGCCGGACCGTTTTGTCTGGCTGGGCGGCACATCTGGCAGGTGGAGTGATCGCCCTGGCAACGTCAGCAGGATTATTCAGGCTCAGCGGCGGCAGCGACATCGCCATGTTGCTGGGGCCGCTGGCCGTCGGTGCCATGTTGACGCTGATCTACGACCGGATTGAACACGATGCCCGGGAACAGCGCCGCCTTCTCGCGCAGCTTTCAGCGGCCCAGGCCAAGCTCGCCGCCAGCGAGCGCCGGGCCGGCACCATTGCCGAGCGCGAGCGGGTTTCCCGTGAAATCCATGACACAGTGACGCAAGGCCTTGCCAGCAGCCTGCTGCTGCTGGAGGCCGCCACCAGGACCTGGCCGAGCACCGCCGCCAAGGGAGATGTGGACCGGGCCAGCACACTGTTGCGGGCGAACCTCACGGACACTCGAAGCCTCGTGCATGAACTGGCCTCGCCGGGGCTGGACACCGTGCCGCTGGCCGAGGCCCTGCTGCAGGCCGCATCCGCCTACGTTCCCGACGTCCGGGTGCAAGTCACTGGCATGGCGCGCACCCTTCCCTCCGATGTCCGCCATGCTCTGCTCCGAGTGGTTCAGAGTGCCGCCGCCAACATCAAACTGCACGCTGCCGCTCCCCACACAACGGTGACCTTGGGGTACCTGCCGGGCACTGTCACCTTGGATATTTACGACGACGGAGACGGCTTCGACCCAGGCGGCACCGCCCCGCCGTCGAAAACCGGTGGTTACGGGCTGCGGGCCATGCGGGCACGCGTGGAGCAGCTGGGCGGAGTATTCTCGGTGGGAAGCACGCCCGGCGAGGGAACCATCGTGGCTGCGCAGCTTCCCACGGAGGATATCGACGCATGACTCCCATTTCTGTTCTCTTGGTGGACGACCACATGGTGGTCCGCAGCGGGCTCAAGGCCCTGCTGGGCACCCAGCCGGACATCAGCGTTGTTGCCGAGGCCGCCTCCGGGGAAGCGGCCCTGCTGGCCATGGCGGAGCACAGTCCCTCGGTGATCGTCATGGACCTCGCCATGGGTGCCGGCATCGACGGCATAGAGACCATCAAGCAGGTGCGGCGGATCAACAGCCGGCAGGCCATTCTTGTGTTCACCACCTACGATTCCGACGCCGACATTGTCCGGGCCGCGGACGCAGGCGCCATGGGGTATCTGCTCAAGGACGCCACGCCCGAGGAGATTTTTGCCGCAGTCCGGGGCGCGGTGCAGGGGAAAAGTGTCATGAGCGCTCCTGTTGCATCCCGGCTGTTTCAGCAGCTGCGCAATCCCGACGAGGTGCTGACACCCCGGGAAGCCGAGCTGTTGAGCCTGTTGACGGAGGGGCTGAGCAACAAGGCGCTGGGGCAGCGGCTGTTCATCTCCGAGGCCACCGTCAAGACACATCTGGCCCATATTTACGCCAAGCTCGGAGTTGAAACAAGGGCGGCTGCCATTTCCACGGCCATCCGGCGCGAGGGCATGCGCTAAGCGTCCCGTGACATGGTGAGCTCGGCTCCGGCATCCGATTCGCGGTGCGATGTCCCCTCGGCTTCATCGAAAGCCACTTCCGGTGTGGGCCGCCGGAATCCCCGGGTGATCCACAGCAGGTAGACGACGCCGAGCAAGGTCCACACGATGCCCACTTTCATGGCCAGCGGAGCCAGATTGGCCCAGAGGTAGGCATTGATCAGGAAACCAACGCCCGGCGCCACGATCCAGCCGATCATCGACCGCCCGGACCGGGGGCCCTTTCGCCGGAGGTGGAACGCGATGACAGACAAGTTCACAAACGCGAAGGCCGTAAACGCACCGAAGTTAATCAGCGACGTCGCTGAGTTCAGGTCCAACATCAGTGCTGTCAAGGCGATCACCGCGATGGCGAGAATGTTCAGCACTGGTGTGCCAAACCGCGGATGCAAGTAGCCGAAGAATCGCTTGAACAGGATTCCGTCCCTGCCCATCGCGAACAGCAGGCGGGAGGCACTTGTCTGTGAGGCGAGGCCCGAAGCCAGTACTGAGCAGATCGCACCGACCAGGAAAATTGTTTGGAAGGCAATGCCGCCAATGAACAGCGCAATGTGCCCTGATGCGCTCTCCGTTTCCGTGGTGATGCGTTCCAAGGACGCCAAATCCGGGACGAGGGTCTGCATGACGTAGGTGACCGTGACGAAGAAGAGGGCACCGAGTGCTGCCACCCACATGATTGCGCGCGGCATGTTCTTCTCGGCGTCGATGGTCTCTTCGGACAGGGTCGTGACAGCATCGAAGCCCAGGAAGGCCAAGGCAAGCACCGACGCGCCGCCGACCAGGCCTGCCGTGTCCATATCCATCGCATAGAAGGGGGCAAGAGAGAACTGCAGGGCATTGTCCGAGAGGATCGCCCTGAGGGTGAGGCCCACGAAGGCGACCGCGACGAGGGCCTGAAAAACGACCATGACCATGTTGGCGGAAGCACTGATCCTCACGCCCACAATGTTCAGCAGCGTGACGACCAGGATGAGGCCTGCGATCCAAACCCAGCCGGGGACGTCGGGGAACTGGGCGGAGAGGTAGATCTTGGCCAGGAGGGCATTGATCATTGGCAGGAACATGTAGTCCAGCAGGGCCGCCCAGCCCACCAGGAAACCCACGCCCGGATTAATCGTCTTGCGGGTGTAGGTATACGCCGACCCAGCCGAGGGGAAGATCCGCACCATCTTGGCATAGCTAAAGGCAGTGAAAATCACCGCGATCGTGACGATGATGTACGACGCCGGGACATGGCCGTTGGTCGCTTCGGTGACGATACCAAAGGTATCGAACACCGCAAAGGGTGACATGTAGGCAAGGCCGATGAAGACTATGTGTCGCAGCTTCAGCCGGCGCTGCAGTGTTCCTGGTTGCGGTGACATCTTGTCGCCTTTCTTAGCTAGGTGGTCGCCGAATGGGTTACCGCGAAAAGACAATGGAGTCAGTAGCCAGTGCGGGTTGTTGTTGGCTGATGCAGTGGATGCCGCCTCCGCGGGCAAAAAGTGGTCGGGCGTCCACGGTGACGACCCGGCGGTTCGGGTAGCATGCGCGGAGGATTTCCACCGCCGCCTGGTCCGCAACATCGTCGAAACTGCACGCTATGACACCCCCGTTGACCACAAGATGGTTGACGTAGCTGTAATCGACGAATCCTTCCTCGTCCCGCAGGGTTGCGGGTGCGGGCAGTTCCACGATTCGCCACGGATTCCCGTCGGAGTCCCTGGTGCCGGCGAGATGGTCAATGATTTCCGCACAGATCGTGTAGTCCGGGTGTTCCGGGTTCGTTTGCCGGTGGACCAGCAAAACGCCGGGGGAAGGAATGGTCGCGACGATGTCGACATGGCCGCGGGTGCCGAAGGTATCGGAGTCGCGGGTGAGACCGCGCGGCAGCCAGATCACGTTGTTGGCCCCGAGGGTCCGGGCCAGTTCGGCCTCGACCTCGGCTTTGCTCGTCCCGGGGTTGCGGAACGGGTCAAGCTGGACGGTCTCCGTGACCAGCACGGTGCCTCGGCCGTCAACATGGATGCCGCCGCCCTCGTTGACCAGTTTCGACGGCACCGGCATGGCCCCGGCGCCGGCTGTCACTTCGGCTCCGATCAGGGTGTCCTTGTCCCACGCGGCCCAGTTCTGCCGGCCCCAGCCGTTGAAGACCCAGTCGACGGCGCCGAGCCGGTTGCCGCCGTCGTCGATCACGAAGGTCGGCCCGATGTCCCGCATCCAGGCGTCGTTCAGCGGCGCCTCAACGATGCGAATCTCTGCCGAAAGGTATTCCCGGGCAACCGCAGCGGCGCTCGGGTCAACCACCATGGTGACCGGCTCAAACTCGGCCGCCGCGTGGGCCACCGCGGCCCACGTTGAGCGCGCCTCATGGGCTTGAGCCGCCGTCTCACCCAGCGTGTAGCCGTCGACAGGGAACGCCATCCAGATGCGTTCCTGAGCTTCGGTCTCCGCCGGCATCCGCCAACTCATGCCCGCCCCTGGTGCGCAAATTGGCTCTCATGGCTGCCGTGCGGCTGCAAACTGTTGACCGGTTCACTCAAGCGGGCGTAAGTGTCGGGGCGCCGGGTGGCAAGGAAGGGGAATAGATCCAGCCAGTCTTTGCGCTGGTCAAGATCCAGGTCCGCCACCAGGACGGCGGACTCGTTGCGCGGCGCCTGGACGAGGATCCGTCCGTACGGGTCGGAGATAAACGACGAGCCATAGAAGGTCACGGCCCCTTCGTCGCCGTAGCGGTTCGGTGCCACCATGAACAGTCCGTTGGCGATCCCGTTCCCAACGATGACCTGCTGCCACAGCGGTTGCGTGTCAAAGTCGGGATGGGCTGGTTCTGAGCCAATTGCTGTCGGGTAGACGAGCAGTTCCGCCCCGTCCAGTGAGTAGAGGCGGGCCACTTCGGGAAACCATTCATCCCAGCACGTGGGCATGCCCAAGCGGACGCCGTCGAGGTCCTTGAGGGTGTAGACCGGGTAGGGTGCCTCGCCGTCGCCGCCGCGGAAGTACTTGTCCTCGTAGTAGCCCTCGGTGACCGGGATGTGCAGTTTCCGGGTTCGGCCGACGAGCTCCCCGGCGGGGGAAACCAGGATGGCGGTGTTGAATCCCAGCCCGTCGCCCGCGTCGGCCTTTTCATAGAGCGATGCATGCACGTGGACGCCGTTCGCCTGTGCCGCTTCCGCCGCGAAGGTAAAGGTGGGTCCGGTGGACAGGTCCTCCGCGGCGGCACCGGGCGCCGACGTCGGAATGGCATCTGCAGGGTAGCGGGACAAGGTGAGCTCGGGCAGGAACACAATGGCCGCGCCGTGCCCGGCGGCGCGGGCAATTCCCTGGGACAGCTCGGCGCGCAGCGCAGCGGCATCGGCTTGCCATCGGTGCTGCACAACGCCCACACGCAGCGGGAGGCGACGGGGTTCATCGACTCGGGCGAACGAGGGTGGCGGAACAAGTGCGGTTATTTCGATCATGCTGGCGCTCCTGCGGGATTGGGGGAAATGAGATTTGGATCACGTAAAACGAATGGCATTCGTTTAGTATGGGGCCAATGGCGACAGGATGCAAGATCCCGGCTCGGGAATTGGTAGATTCAACGGTAAGAACCCGAGCGGCAACCAACTGCCGTCCACTCGGCACCTACCCAAGGAGAGCCATGGCCCGCCCGTTGACGCCGCTGTTATCCGTGGACCGAATCGCCAAGGGCGCCCTGGAGCTGGTGGACCACAGCGGGGAGTTCACCATCCCCGCGTTGGCCGCAAAGCTGGGAGTCCGGCCGTCCTCGCTGTACAACCACGTTTCCGGGCGGACGGAAATCGTCGAACTCATGCGCGGATTGGCCTCCGATCACATTCGCCTGCCCCACCACGATTCCGACTGGTACGCAACCATCAGCGAGACCTGCCGGCAGTACCGCAACAGCTACGCCCGCCACCCCCGGCTCATTCCGCTGCTGACCGCATACCCGGTCTCCCACCCCGCCACCACACGGATGTACAACCTCCTGGCTGACGTACTCACGGAGGCCGGATTTGATCCGGCAGAAGTACTGAAAGCCATCACCACCCTGGACAGCTTCGTGCTCGGCTCAGCATTGGACGTTGCCGCACCGGAAGTGGTGTGGACGCCGGGCGACCATGCCGAGCCCGCCTTGGCGGCCGCCCTCGCGACGCCGCCACAGGGCACGCAACAGCGGGCGGATGAAGCCTTCGAATATGGGTTGCAGATAGTGATGAACGGGCTGGCCCAGCAGCTGGCCGCGATCGAGCGGTCCCGCTAACGGCATAGTGCCATGACTGCGGTGCCGATTAATGCTGTCCGGCCGCGCCGGCCGCAATGATCAGTATTGTCCGGCCGCTTCTGCTGCGCATCTGGCGCGCATCCGCACCCAGTCCGCCTGACCACTTAATGCTGCCCCGGCCCGCTGAAACCGGCCTAAAACAGCAACTCCGAAATGCTGCCCCGGCCCCTAAATAGGGCTCCTTTCAGGCAATTCCGCAACCAGGCTCAACCCCACACTCCTCCCCATTGTCAGCCCATCGAACTTCGATGGCGCACTTGGCTGCGCTTGCATTAAATACCCTACCCCCGTATGGTATCCAATTAGACTGATTTCCATACCCCCATAGGGTATTCATCAGTGTTGTGGAATGGCCAACAATGGCGCAATTGAAGGGAACCAGAGCATGTCTCAATCAACACCGAGTCGGGGGAAGAAGCGGCTTGCGCTCTTGCTCATTGCACTCGCGCAATTCGTCGTCATCATGGACACCTCCATCGTGGGGGTCGCGTTGCCCCGTATGCAGGAGGACCTGGGTTTTGGCCCCGAGAACCTCTCTTGGGTTTTCAACGCCTATGTCATTACCTTCGGCGGGCTGCTGCTTCTGGGCGGGCGGCTGGGTGATGTCTTCGGCGCCCGGCGGATGTTCGCCACTGGTTGGGTAGTCTTACTCGCCGGTTCCGCCGTGGCAGGGTTTGCCGGGAACGTGGCGTTCGAGTTGATCGGGCGCGGCGTGCAGGGAGTTGGCGCGGCACTGATCGCACCTGCTGCGCTCACCCTACTCATGAAGACGTTTGGATCGAGCCCCAAGGAACTGGGCGGTGCGTTGGCCCTCTACGGTGCCGCCGCGCCGGCAGGCGGAACGGCAGGGGTGTTCCTCGGCGGCGTCATCACCGAGTACATGTCATGGCCGTGGGTCTTCTTCATTAACATCCCGCTCGCACTGTTGGTCCTTGCGCTCGTGGCCAGGGCGCTCCCGGCAGACGGGCCGCGGATTCGCGGCTCCATCGACATCGCCGGCGCACTCCTTGTCACGGCCGGACTTGCCGTGGGCGTCTTCGCCATTGTCAGGGCACCCGAGGTGGGTTGGACCAGTGTGGAAACCTGGGGAACACTCGTCGCGGCCGTGGTTTTGCTTGCACTGTTCGTGCTGGTTCAGGCCCTCCGGAAGGAGCCGCTGATGCGGCTTTCCATCTTCCGCATCCCGAATCTGGCCGCGGCCAACCTGGCCCAGTTGCTGCTTGCCGCCGCCTGGATCCCCATGTGGTTCTTCCTGAATCTGTACCTGCAGCAAGTCCTGGGCTACTCGGCATTCCCCAGCGGCGCCGCACTACTGCCCATGACGGCGTTCACCATGATCACCATGATCGTTTTCGCACCGCGACTCACCGCGAAGTTCGGGCCCAAGACCATGACGGTGAGCGGTCTGCTAGCTCTCTCAGGCGGCCTGCTCTGGTTGTCATTTATTCGCGTGGACGGCACCTTCTGGGTGGATGTGCTCCCTGCATCGCTTCTGGCCGCACTGGGAATGTCCTTGGCATTCATCCCCACCCTGGGCACGGCGATCTCCAGCGCCCCACCGCAAGAAGGCGGCCTGGCTTCGGGTCTGGTCAACACCAGCTACCAGGTAGGGTCCGCACTTGGCTTGGCAGCGATGACAGCAATTGCAGCCGCCAATGGCGCCTCCGACCTCGGAAACCTCCCAGCGTTGACCACCGGCTTCTCCTCAGCATTCATCGGCGCAGCCGTGATCGCCCTGGCCGGAGCATTGCTGGCCGCGATGACCCTGCACGGACCCAAGCGTGCCCCGGTGGCCGAAAAGGAAACGGCCAGCGCCCGATAACGCCGCTCGCTAACTGCGGCGGCTGGGTGCGGTCACCGTCAAGGTGGGCGCACCCAGCCGCCCGACGGGTGTGTCCTTCAGCTACTTATTGGGGTGCGATCGCCCTCCCACGACCGGAATTCATCGGCAATCTCGCCAGTATGGGAATGATGAAGGTAGTGCTCGTCGAGGACCGGAATCACTGTCCCGTCCGCGACACTCGAGGCCTGCCGCTGGTGCAGACCCAGCCAGTCCGGGTTCTTCGCATTGTCAGATTCAACGAACAAGAGCAGCGGCAAGTCCGCGGGGAAGCTCGTGCCACGTGCGCTTTCGAAGTTGGTGCGAATGTGCGCCATTTCGTTGAGATAGGTGGGTGTGAGGGAGTTCTTGTTGCTGAGCAGGCTGATCTGCTCACGTGCGTGCTCGGCGTATACGGAATCGTTGTAGCCGTCGCTGAGTCCGTAGCCAAAGGGTTCAACCACAATCACCCGGTGATCCTTGGCCAGGTCGGTGACCAGCGGTTCGAAGTCCAGGACCGGGGAGGCTGTGCCGAATCCCGGGAGCAGGACAATGTCCGCCGGGCCTGCCCCGGCAATCAAAACGTTCATGGCGCCGCCGTCGACCTCCACCTTTTGCCCGTACTGCTCAATCCGGTGACTCTCGGACTCACTCGCAACACCATTGACCACTGACGTGGTGGTCAACCCGACTGCCAGCACGGCACCCACAGCCGCTGCCGATACCAGGATTCTCTTGAGATGCTTCTTCATGGCTACCCTTCCAATGGCCCACGGTGCGCCCTGCCATTGAGTCTTCTAGTCGGCGGCTCCCGGCGCGTCACCCCCACGGGGACACCTTTGTACCGCGTTCGCGGTACGCGCATATCGTCCTTTGGGCTGAGCCGCTGCAGCGCGGAAGGGGAGAAACTGGAAGTGTGCAGCCACCTCCTCCCCCACCATTCGCGGCCCGCGGGAGCGATTTCCTGGCCATCGCCGCCGTTGTGATCGTTGGCGTGTTCCCCTTCCCCGATGAACTTTTCCGCGTCCGTGGGCTGCTGCTGGTGGCGGCGCTTCTGCCGGCAGCGGTGATGCCGCTGCGTCGCCGCTGGCCAATCGCCGCGCTCGGGGTGAGCTTGGTCTGCAACGTGGCCGTTGCCTTCACGGGTGTTTTGTCACCGAGCTCGCTGCTGGCTGTCGCAATCACTGCATTCTCGGTGGCTGACCGTCGACGCCGGATGGTTGGCATCCCGTGTGTTGCGGCGGCTGTTCTGGTGGTGTTCGTGGTGAACGCGGTTCCGCTTGGCGGGGAGCTGTTCGATTCGCGTGCACTGCAGTTCGTCATGTTCATTGTCCTTGCGGGGGCGCTGGGTGATGCAGCCAGGTCGCGGCGGGAGTGCATCACGGCGTTGACCGAGCGGGCGGAGCGTGCCGAGCAGGGTCGGGAGGAGGCACGACGGCGTGTGGCTGAGGAGCGGGTCCGCATCGCAAGGGACCTCCACGATGTGGTGGCCCACCAGATATCGGTGATCAGTCTCAGCGCGGGCGTTGCGTCCTCCTCGTTGGAGACCAAACCCGAGAGGGCGCGGGAGGCTCTGACCGCCATCCGCAGCGCTTCGCTGTAGTACAACAAGACCAAGGACCGATGGGGGTGACGAAATGGAAAGTTCCGACTTCATTATGATCGGCGTAATCGTGACAATCGGATTGATTGGCGCGGGCTTCTTCGCGAAAAAGAAAAGTCGAGACTAGTCAGTTCACTTGCACTTCCGTGGATGTGTTTACTCGACCGTGGCAGAGGGGGACCGGCGCCACGGTTCAGTGTTCGCAGGGGAACGCTCTGCGGGACGGGCTCACTTGCTCGACGTGTCCCATTCAATTGCCACCACTGACGCACAAGTCTTAGGGTGGATTGTTCAAGTCGTAGATCTGCTGCTTCTCCTCAGCCGTGAGGTCCGAGGCCGCCAGCACGTCCTGAAGCACTTCGGACGTCCCTGCTACGCAGCGCGACATGACTATTTCCGTATCGCTCGCGAGTTGCCTCTTCACTTGTTCATAGCGGTTTCGGAGATCAGAACCCTGGCGGAGTGTGTTGCGCACTGCCAGATGGTTACGAACGTGCAAGGTGTTCTCGACGCAGACATACACGTGGCGAGCTGGGTTCTTATCGGGTGCGATGAATGCCTCACGGTCGGTCACACCCAGGTCTCCCTGGTGGGTCTAGCCGGCTGCTGTAAGTGCGGTGATCGCGGCATTCACATACTTGCGACGCACAATAATGTCGACATCGAGGATCGGCTTCGCAAAAAGCCCCGGAACCGCAGTAGAACCGACATGCTCGATCGCGATCACTGGCACACTTTGAAGCCATGACCGAAGGTCGTAAGCAAGGTCATGGAATTGCTTTGCCCAGTCTGACGAATAGGGCACCACTTCAATATTCATCGGTCAAGGCTACAACAAAGCAATCCACGTTCTCCGGAGCCAACACACCGGTCGGTTGCTGGGCCCATAACCGGAAACCTCACCGGAATAACGGAGGGCAGGGGATGAGTCCCACCCACGTCTTCACTTCAAGCATGGGGCCGAAAGCATTTGCGGGTCCGATCATGCTTTGATCATATCCGCTGCCAGAGACCGGCCTGAGAAACCGGTCCCGTTCATATTCAAGTGCTGCGGTCGGGCGGAGCGATACCCGAACGCAGTTCCCAAGGGGCTTGGTTGGACTTGAAAAACGGTATGCTCCTGCCGCGGCAACCGCTCCGCGCGCGCGGCCCACCATGCGATCCTGGTGCCAGGTGTTAACGCCAACCGAAAATAGGGCCACGGCTGCCAATTGAAAACAGGGCCACCAACCATCATGGAGGGTGATCAAT
>NZ_PPXC01000008.1 GCF_002909445.1 Arthrobacter glacialis | reverse complement strand
AGGCTTCCGCTCCACCGGCACAGCAGCATTACGCTGCTCAATCCGCAACAACTTACGTCCCTCAGGTGCCAACGTCACAGCAATGCTCCTTCTGGCTGGTCCGCTGCAGCGGTTCCAGGGGTTGTGGCCAATGGTGGCTGAAATTCGGTGACAAGGGGTGTCAGGATTCGGGTGGTGGCTACCTTCAACTGCTCCAGCAAACCGGCCGGGGTGATGTTCTCGCCTGTTTCCGCCTGCAGCGAGGTGGTGCCGGCGTCGTTGATGCCGCAGGCGATGATTTGTTGGTAGGGCGCAAGGCTGTTGCTGGCGTTGATGGCAATCCCATGCATGGTCACGCCCTCGTGAACCCTGATGCCGATGGCCGCAATTTTCCGGTCGGGACCCTTGTCATCGGCCAAGAGCCAAATGCCTGCCCGGCCGCGCACGCGGACGCCGTCCACGCCATGGTGGGCCAGGACTTCAATGATGATGTCCTCCAGTGCGTGGACGTAGGCGCGGATACCGTGATGGTCGGCAAGGCGAACTATGGGGTACATGACCAGCTGGCCGGGACCGTGCCAGGTAAGTTTTCCGCCGCGGTCAACGTTGATCACGGGTGTCCCATCAAAGGGGCGCTCATGATCTTCGGTGAGCTTTCCGGCGGTGTAGACAGCTGCGTGCTCCAGGAGCATGACAGTGTTGGGAGCTGTTCCGTCAACCACTCCAGCGTGGATGACGCGTTGCTGGTCCCACGCAACTGTGTAATCAATGAAATTCGGTGCAAATCCGACGTCGCAGAACTCAAGAGTCATAGAGGTCACTTTAGACCTTGTTGCATTTTCGCCTAAATCAGAATTTCCTCGCCAGCTGCACTCTGTGGATAACTCCGAGCAGAATATTGAAAACAGGACTACAACTAATACATGGAACTCGAAGTATCGTCAGCAGGGGCCGGGCAGCCGCCCATTGTTGCTGGTTTCGACGCAGTGCGGTCTCTAGGTTACGGGGCACAGGGCCACGTTTGGCTCCTGGCGCCTCACACTGGTGGCCCGGCTGTGGCGGCGAAGATTATGGCAGCCAAGGCCGACGGGGAGCTCAATGGGGACGGGGCAGCTCTGCGTCACAATGAAAGCTACATCACACAGGAATTACGGATTTTGATGCAGTTTAGTCATGAGCACCTTATTCCGATCCACGGCGTGGTAAGCGATTCACACGGGGCCCTCGTCTTGCTGATGGACTACGCTGCAGGCGGCTCCGTGGGTCAAGTGGTTCGTGCCACGGGGCCGTTGACAGTAGGAGAGACTGTCACCGTTTTGACGCCCTTGGGCCAGGTGCTGGCCTTCCTGCATGGGCGTGGGGCCGTTCATGGAGACGTGTCCGCCGGTAACGTTTTGCTCAGCGCCGCGGGCAAACCGTATCTGGGCGATTTTGGTTTGGGCCGGCTGCTGGGCCAGGGGCCGGCGGCACCAACAGGGACTCCCGGATTCGTCTGTGAACAGGACACCGAACGCAACGAGGCCTCCGACGTGTTCGGTATGGCCGCGTTGGGGTGGTTTGCACTCACCGGACATGTGCCGCCAGTCGCGCGGAATCGCTTGCCTCTGACAACGTTTGTGCCTGGCGTTCCTACCGAGTTGCTGGCCGCTCTGGAGGCCGGACTCAATGAGGATTCCAAGCAGCGCCCCACGGCTGCGGCCTTCGCCCAGGCTGTCTTTCGCAGTGCCCGCGCTGAGCCGGTAGCCCTGGCCAATGCGGTCCATCCCAGCGTGCTGCCGGACCTACTCACCCGCCAGGAGTCGAAAGCGAGACGGCACCGCGGCAGTTGGGGAGGGAAGGTGCGAACTTTGCCCCTGATGCGGCCCCGTCGGACTGGTACCGCCGATCCTGGGCTGCGACGCTGGCCACGCGGAGAGCTTGGCGTCAGGGCGGGACGGCGGCTGGGCAGGCTGTGGGATGGTGAAAGCCGTGTGGGCTTCAGGCGCGGTGCCGGCGGGCACCATTCCGGCAGGCGCGGCGGTGGGGGCCAGCATGGGGGTTTGGGCCGCGGCAAGGCTGTGGCAGTGTCGCTCAGCCTCGCTGCGCTGGTTCTCGCGGCTTGTGGCCTTCTCCTGATGCCACACTTGTTCAGCGGTGTGGAGCCGGCGCATGAGGCAGGCCCGTCCCTGCCAGTGGTGGAAAGCAGCCAGCATCCCTCCATGGCGTGGGCTGCAGCGTTGCCGGCAGAGATTCAACGTGGCCTGGGCTCGACGGAGCCGGTGGAGGCCCTCACAGCGTTGGCATGGGCTCGCTCCCATGCCCTGTCAACAGCCGACGCCGAACTGCTGGGCAAGATCAATGCTCAGGGCTCGCCCGCCCTTGCCGCGGATGCTGCAATACTGGCAGACCTGGCCGAGTTGGGGCACAGCTTGACTGGACTGGAGACCAGGGTTGACCAAGCCGTCCTGACAGGCCCCGCAGACGATGCCCGCGCCACTGTCCAGGCTTCAGTGACCACTAGTTCCTTCGCCGAGCACAATGCTCAAGGAACCGTTGTGCACCACCAGGATCAGGAACAGAGCCAGAACTTGAGCATTGTCCTGATACGTACGGATGGGCGCTGGGTCGTTGAGCGAATACTTCCCGTAAACGCAAAAAAGTAGGTGGCAACTGCTCAAGGCAGCCGCCACCTACTCAAAGGCACCGCGAGGGCCCCAATCTTGGGCCCAACAACTCCGGTGGGAGCGGGTGGGGACTAAGCCTCCAGGGTTGCCTCAAGGGTGATGTTGATTGCAGCCAGCGCGCCAGAAACCGGGCAACCGAGCTTGGCATCGTTGGCAATGCGGTCAAAGTCTTCCTGGCTGATGCCGGGGATCTTTGTCGCAAGTGTCAGGTGGCTGCCGGTAATGCCGGTGCCCGGTACGAAGGTGACAGCAGCGCTGGTGTTCACGTACTCGGCCGTGTAGCCCTCTCCATCGAGTGCGTGAGTGAAGCCCATGGCGAAGCATGAAGAGTGAGCAGCTGCGATCAGCTCTTCGGGGCTTGTCTTGCCCTCGGAGGCCTCTGTGCGGGCCTTCCAGGTGACCTCGTAGGTGCCCAGCTCCGAGCTGTCCAAGGTGACGTGTCCGGTGCCGGTTGCGAGGTTGCCAACCCAGCCTGTGTGGGCGTTGCGTGTACTAGCCATGTTCACTCCTTGTGAAGAATCAAATATTTATCAATGCCACATCTCATCTTGGCATTCACCACAACCTTATGCCGTAGATGGCATTCACACGCGCCCATTACACGGTGCGCATGATTAAGCTATCCACGATCGTCATCAACACCAACACCTTGGCTGACTTTTGGAAAGCGTTCCTGGACACCGAAATTTCTTTCTCGGCCAGCGGCTTCACACGGCCCAAGGCTGATGAAGGTTAGCCGCGTTTGGCGTTCAAGGAGGTTGCCGGGCCCACCGAGGGGCGGTGCCGCCTGCATCTGGACGTTACGGGGGACGACGTCGACGCCAGTCCATTAACGCAAAAAACGCATGTTTTCCGCTGATAGGTGGTTGCCCAACCACCTATCAGCGGAAAACATGCGTTTGTGCGAAGAAAGCGCCGACAGGCGCTGTTCGTCAACGAGTTGTTACACCCAGAAAACTGCCACAGCCACGTTGATGAACGCCATGCCACCCACAGCGTGGGCCAGTCCCTTCGGGACGTCCTGGTTGTTCTTGACCTTGCGGCGGCCAATGAACGCGGCCACAACCACCACGAGGGCGATGAGCAGCTTCACGGCGACCTTGAAGTTGTTGGGGCCCTCGCCGTCACCCATTGAGGCCAGGCCAACCAGCAGCAGGCCGGTGATGAGCTGGGTCAGCGCGCCAATCCACTGCCACTGAGTGACGGTGGGCGTCTTGAATGCAGCGAGCCAGCCGCCAACGATCGCAGCGGCACCAAGAATATGCAAAAATACGAGCACTAAGCGTAAGAAGTCCATGCTGCAAGCTTATGCAACTTAGTGACACAGTGTCTATCAAGGTGGGCCTTATGTGGCAAAGATGACAACGGCACGCAACAACAGTTGGTACAACGACGGCGGCCGGCGACTTGAAAACTCAAGTCACCGGCCGCCGTCGTGCGTCAGGGTGTTACAGGCCCAGGTCAGCCTCGAACGCGCCATCTTCCAGGCGGACCTTCAAGGTCTGCAGGAAGCGGCCGGCGTCCGCGCCGTCCACCAGGCGGTGGTCGTACGTCAGGCACAGGTACATCATGTGACGGATGGCGATGGTGTCATCGCCGTCAGCGTCAGCAACAACCACTGCGCGCTTGACGATCGCGCCGGTGCCAAGGATGGCAACGTTGGGCTGGTTGATGATCGGGGTGTCGAACAGTGCGCCGACGCTTCCGATGTTCGTGATGGAGAACGTGCCGCCGGACAGTTCGTCCGGACCGATCTTGCCGCTGCGGGTGCGTGAGGCAACATCAGCAATCTTGCCGGCCAGGCCAGCGAGGTTCAGATCGCCTGCGTTGGAGATGACAGGAACCAGCAGGCCCTTGTCAGTGTCCACAGCAATCGCGAGGTGCTCGGCGTTGTGGTAGGTAATTTCCTGAGTTTCCTCGTTGTACTCGCCATTGACCTTGGGGTGCTGCTTGAGCGCCTCGGTCACAGCCTTGGCAATGAACGGCAGGAATGTCAGCTTGGTGCCGTTGACAGCCTGGAACGGTCCCTTGGCCTGGTTGCGCAGCTTGACGATGCGCGTCATGTCGATCTCGTGCACCTGCGTGAGCTGCGTGGAAGCTTCCAGCGACTCGCGCATGCGGCGGGCAATGACCTGACGGATCCGGGGAGCCTTGACAGTGGTGCCGCGCAATGAAGACGGCACGACGGCGGGAGCAGCCTTGGCAGCGGACGCTGCGGCAGGTGCCGGGGCAGCGGCGGCCTTGGCGGCGTCAGCGGCAGCAACAACATCCTGCTTGCGGATGCGTCCACCAACCCCTGTGCCGGTGACTGAGGTGATGTCAACGCCGTGCTGGTTGGCAAGCTTGCGCACCAACGGGGTCACGTAGTTGGACTCGGCGCCAGCGGCGGGAGCTGCCGCGGGAGCCGCTGCAGCTGCAACGGGAGCCGCGGGAGCGGCGGGAGCAGCAGCCGGTGCGGCCGGAGCTGCAACAGGTGCGGCTACCGGAGCCGGAGCTGCAAGGGGAGCCGCGGGTGCAGCAGCCGGTGCAGCCGGTGCAGCTACTGCAGCAGCGGCGGAGCCGATCAATGCCAGGACCCCACCAACTTCAGCTGTCTCGTCCTCGGGAACGCGGATTTCCAGCAAGACGCCAGCCACGGGGGAGGGGATCTCGGTGTCAACCTTGTCGGTGGAGACCTCAAGGAGCGGCTCATCGATTTCGATGGTGTCGCCAACAGCCTTCAACCAGCGGGTGACAGTGCCTTCGGTGACGCTCTCGCCCAAGGCGGGGAGCACCAGTTCGTGGGAATCGCCGGCGGGAGCTGCGGCAGCGGCCTCGACAGGTGCTGCCGGAGCGGCTTCAGCCACCGGGGCAGCCTCGGCAACCGGAGCGGCTTGCGCAACAGGAGCCTCGACCGGTGCGGCTGCAGCAGGAGCTGCTTCACCCGTGCCGATGCGGGCCAGGGTGGCGCCAACTTCTGCTGTCTCGTCCTCGGCTACAACGATTTCTTCCAAGATGCCGGCAAAAGGTGACGGGATTTCGGTGTCAACCTTGTCGGTGGATACTTCCAGCAGGGGCTCGTCGATTTCGACGCGGTCCCCGACCTGCTTGAGCCATCGCGTAACGGTACCTTCGGTAACGCTTTCACCCAATGCGGGCAAGTTCACGGATTCAGACATTGCGTCCCCGTTCTCCTTCATGTGCGCTGCATTTCGCTCATGGTGCACATGCGTGCATCTGCCGCGAAATTCTTTAGATTAAGTATGTTTTTAGCTTAGTGCACCCGACGCGGGCGCCGGGTGCACTAAGAATATTCTTGCTAGCCGTGGAGCGGGCGTCCGGCCAAGGCCATTGCCGCTTCTCCAAGAGCTTCGTTCTGTGTGGGGTGAGCGTGAATGAGGCCAGCAATGTCCTCCGGGTACGCTTCCCAGTTCACAATGAGCTGTGCTTCACCGATCTGCTCGCCAATGTGGCTGCCGATCATGTGAACACCCACCACGGGGCCATCCTTTTCGCGAACATACTTGATGATGCCGCCGGTGCCCAGGATGGCGCTCTTGCCGTTGCCAGCCAAGTTGTACTCGGTGGTTTCAACGTTGGCATCGCCAAACTTTTCCTTGGCCTGCTTCTCGTTCAAACCAACGGAGGCAATCTCCGGGTCACAGTAAGTGACCTTCGGGATGTTGATGTCTTCAACAATCACCGGGTTCATGCCGGCAATTTCCTCGGCAACGAAGATGCCCTGCTGGAAGCCGCGGTGTGCCAACTGTATGCCGGGGACAATGTCGCCCACGGCGTAAATGTTGCCGACGCCGGTGTGCAGGCGGTCGTTGGTGATGACGAAGCCGCGGTCAATCGTGACGCCGGCTTCTTCAAAGCCAAGACCTGCGGTGGATGGGCCACGGCCAACGGCAACAAGCATGAGGTCAGCTTCAAACGTCTTGCCATCAACCAAGGTGGCCTTGACGCCGTCGTTGGTCTGCTCGACGCCCTGGAAGAAGGTGCCGGTGTTGAATTTGATGCCGCGTTTGCGGAAGGTGCGCTCGAGCACCTTGATGATCGCGGCATCCTCGTTGGGAACCAAGGAAGCCATGCCTTCAATGATGGTGACGTCCACGCCGAAGGACTTCCAAACGGAAGCAAATTCGACGCCGATGACGCCGCCACCGAGCACGATGGCGCTCTTGGGCAGGGTTTCCATGCTCAGTGCATCGTCGGAGTTGATGACCTTGCCGCCGATTTCCAAACCAGGCAGGCTGCGGGAGTATGAACCGGTGGCCAGAACAATGTTCTTGCCGGTGTAGTTCACACCGTTCACGGTGATGGTGTTGGCTGCCGTGAGCTTGCCTTCGCCGTCGATGACAGTGATGCCCTTGCCCTTGATGAGGCCCTGCAAGCCCTTGTACTTGCCGGCAATGATGCCGTCTTTGTACTTGTTGACAGCCACCAGGTCAATACCGTTGAGCTGGCTGTTGACGCCGATTGAGGCGCCTTCGCGAGCGTGATCGGCTACTTCGGCTGCATGCAGCAGCGCCTTGGTGGGGATACAGCCGTTGTGCAGGCATGTGCCGCCCAACTTGCTCTTTTCCACCAAACCAACGGTCATGCCCAATTGGACTGCTCGAAGCGCAGTTGCGTAACCGCCGCTGCCACCGCCGAGAACCAAAATATCGAATTCTTGCCCAGCTGCCTGATCGGCCACTTAGACGCTCCCTCGCGTTCGGGTGACGCGCACATTAGTGGCGCGTCATCTCATCAATTATTGAGAGAAGCGACGCATCCATTGTGGATGGTCTACAACTTCTCAGTCAAAGACAAATACTTTCAGCATTCACCTTACGTCAGTTGTTCCATGCGAGACCGTCAGCGCTGTCACAGTAATGCGGAATGTGTTCATACTCACTAGTCCGTTTGCTGGGCGGGGGCTGCCCGTGGTGTGTGGCCATAAACTAGTCGCGGCCCCGTGAGTGCACGGGACCGCGACATGCTTGCATAGATCTACTGGCCGGTATTAGATGCTGCGGGCCACAACATCTTCGATGTAGGCAACCAGTGTGCGCACGGCCATGCCGGTGCCCTGCTTGGGCGTGTAGCCGTACGGGGCACCCTCATTGAAGGCTGGCCCGGCAATGTCCAGGTGGGCCCAGGGGATAGTTTCCCCGTCCTTGCCCTTGCCAATGAACTCCTGCAGGAACACGGCGGCCGTCATCATGCCGCCCATCCGTTCGCCAATGTTGGCCATGTCAGCCACGGGTGAGTCCAGCGAGGGTCGCAGTTCCTCCGGCAAGGGCATGGGCCAGATCAGTTCTCCAGCCCTGTCCGCTGCTGCTTTGAGGGCTGCACTGACTCCCTCATCACCCATGACACCGGCGGTGCGGTGGCCCAGGGCCACCACCTGGGCGCCCGTTAAAGTGGCCACGTCGATGATGACGTCGGGTAACTCGCGGGAGGCGGCGACCAGGCCATCGGCCATGACGAGGCGGCCTTCGGCGTCGGTGTTGAGAACCTCAACTGTTTTGCCGCCAAAAATGGTCAGCACGTCGGAGGGGCGGATGGCCGTGCCGGAGGGCATGTTTTCTGCGATGCAGAGCCAGCCGGTGACGTTGACGGGCAGTCCAAGGCCGGCCACGGCCAGGACGGCGTTCAAAACTGCTGCAGCCCCGGCCATGTCGCACTTCATGGTGACCATGCCGGCGCCGGGCTTGATGGAAATTCCGCCACTGTCGAAGGTGATGCCCTTGCCCACCAGGGCCAGGTCGGCCACTGCCTTGTCCGACTTGTACTCGAGCTTGACCATGCGCGGCGGGCGTGAGGAGCCCTGGCCAACGCCCATGATGCCGCCGTAGCCGTCCTTGAGCAGGCGCTTCTCATCGAAGACTGTCACCCTGACCGGCAAACCCTTGGCGAGGTCCTTGGCGGCCTCGGCAAAAGTGGCGGGGTAGAGCGTGCTGGGGGGCTCGTTGACGAGGGTGCGGGTGGCGTTGACGGCCTTGGCCACCACTGAGGCGCGCTCCAACGCTGCGGCCAGCTCCGGGTCCTTCGCCAAAGTGGAGAAGATGGTGACCTTGGCTACGGGATCCTTTTTGCCTTCCTTGCTCGAATGCAGGCTGGCGTATTGGTAGGCGCCCAGGGCGGCGCCTTCGGCAAGCGCCGCAACCTGGCCCACCGCCGTCGTCGGCAAGGCAAGGACCACATGGCTCAGGCCAGCCAGCTGGCGAACAGCGGCTCCAGCGGTGCGGCGCAATGACTCATCGGTGATTGCTTTGGTGTTGACCGGGCCCATTCCTGCCAGTACCAGAATCTTGGCGCCCGTGTCGGGCAAGCCTGGCAGGCGCACCACCTGGTCGGCGGCTCCGGTGACGCCCAGGGCGGTCAGGGATGCCTCGAGGGATGTCAGCGCCACTGCTGACAAGGGTGCATCCACGATGACCGGACCGTCAGGTCCCTTGCCAACAGCTATGACGAGGGCGTCCGCAGCGAGCTTGGCCAAGCCTGTGTTGATGACGCGGAAGGTGATATTTTCTTTGGAACTCACGGAAATACTGTCCTCACGTTGTGGTGTTTCTGAACGGATGTCGCTGTTACCGATCGTAGCGCCATGCTGGGTTCGATGGCTCAAACGGCCCTAGTGCGGCGGTGTTGGCGGCTGGATCATGTTCTTGCAGTACGACGGCGGCGCCGCACGCGGGTGGCCGGCGAACCGTCGCGGGATGATTAAGGGTGTGTGCGGTGTTGTGCTGGTTAGAGACGTAAGCTGCTGAGGAAGACTATGAATAACATCGAATACACACCCTTTCAAGACCACGAATCCCTTTATGCCCTCAACGAGCAGCTCATCGACGCCGAAGACCTGCGTGGCACCAACTTGCTCATGTCCTTTACCGGATTCTCCGACGCCGGCCATGTGGTGACACAAATTGCCGCCGAGCTGGGGGAGGAGCTGACGGGGGACCCGGTTGCCGTGTTCGACATTGACCAGCTCATTGACTACCGCTCACGCCGGCCCCGGATCACCTTCACCGAGGACCATCTCAGCGACTACAAGGCACCGTCGCTAGTGCTGTACCGCATGGTTGATGCTCTGGGCACACCCTTCCTCTACTTGACGGGCAACGAGCCGGACTTGCAGTGGGAGCGCTTTAGCTTGGCCGTCCTTGGACTGGTGGAGCGCTTCGATGTGAACCTGGTGGCTTGGGTGCATTCGGTCCCCATGCCCGTGCCGCACACCCGCCCCATCGGCGCCACGGTGCACGGCAACCGGCCGGATTTGATTGAAGGGATCTCGGCCTGGAAAACCACCCTGGAAATTCCCTCGGCCATTGGACACGTACTCGAATTCAAGCTGGCCGCCGCCCACCGCAACGTGGTGGGCTACGCCATCCATGTGCCGCACTACCTGTCCGACGCCGAGTACCCGCCGGCCGCCGTCGCCGGTTTGGAATACTTGGGCGCCGCAGCCTCCTTGATGCTTCCCAGCGAACGACTCCGCGAGGCCGGCCGTGCCGTGGAACGCCAAATCACCGAACAGGTGGAGGGCTCCACCGAGGTGGCCACGGTTGTTGCCAACCTTGAAAAGCAGTATGACGAACACACCGACGGGACCGCGCGGCGATCCCTGCTGGCCGGGGACAATGACGAATTGCCCGGTGCCGATGAGCTGGGTGCAGCCGTTGAGGCCTATTTGGCCAGCCGGGACTCCGGGAAGGAAGACGACACGGAATCTGGCTTAAGCTAAGTGACGTGAATAGTAAACGTGCCTGGCTCGTCTGGGGAGTTGGCATTTTTGCCTATGTTGTCGCCATCACCCAACGGACCTCCTTTGGGGTTGCCGGGCTTGTAGCCACCGAGCGTTTTGGTGCCACTGCCTCCGCGCTTTCCGCCTTCACCGTGGTTCAGCTGGTGGTTTACGCCGGGCTGCAAATCCCGGTTGGTGTGCTGGTGGACAGATTCGGCCCGAGGGTCATGATCGCAACGGGCGCCGCCCTGATGGCAGTGGGTCAGCTGCAGCTTGCCATGGCGGAGTCGGTTCCCGCCGGAGTTCTGGGCAGGATCTTTGTGGGTGCCGGGGACGCCATGACCTTCATTGCCGTGATCCGGCTCATCCCGCTGTGGTTCCCCTCCCGCCAAGTGCCAGTCCTGACCCAACTCACCGGACAGCTGGGCCAATTTGGCCAGCTGATCAGCCTTGTGCCCTTCGCCTTTGTGCTGCACGCAGGCGGTTGGAGCCATGCGTTTGTGTCATTGGCGGCCCTGGGAGTACTCGCCTGCGTGCTCTCAGCCGCGCTGTTGCGCAACGCACCGGCGGGGACGCTGGCGCAAAAAACCAGCAAGGGAATGCGGGAGACTGCGGCCGAGTTAGGCACCGCCTGGCGGCAGCCCGGGACGCGCTTGGGCATGTGGAGTCACTTTGCCACCCAATTCTCCGGCACAGTGTTTGTCCTCACTTGGGGGTATCCGTTCCTGGTCTCGGCCCAAGGCCTGGAAACGGGCACAGCCAGCATCTTGCTCAGCTTGTTTGTGGTGGTGGGCATCATCTGCGGGCCGTTGCTGGGAAGTTGGGTGGGGAAGCACCCGCTGCGCCGCTCCAGCATGGTGCTGGCGGTGACATTTGTTTCCGCCGCAGCGTGGTTGGCAGTGATCCTGCAGCCCGGGCCCTCCCCACTGTGGCTGCTGGTGGTGCTCGTACTGGTTCTGGCCCTGGGTGGTCCGGCGTCCATGATCGGCTTTGACTTCGCCCGCACGTTCAACCCCTCACACCGCATGGGCACGGCCACAGGAATCGTCAACGTGGGCGGATTCGTGGCGGCACTGGTGACCATGTTCGCCATTGGCCTGATCCTTGACCTCATCAACTCATCCAGCGGAACTCCCGGTGACCTGTACTCACTGGACGCTTTCCGGGTGGCCTTGTCCTTCCAATTTTTGGTGTTTGGCGCAGGCATTGCGGCGGTGATTATCATCCGCCGCAGGGTCAGGCGCTCCATGGCTGCTCAAGGCGAAAGCATTCCGCCATGGCGCGATGTACTTGCGGACAACAAGCGCAGGCGCCAGCAGTACAAGCACGAGGAAAAGACCCGCCGCGAGGACCGCAAATAAGCCGTCCCGCAAGTTTTCCCGGTGTTTCATGCGGATCGGCGGCTGCGTTGTCCACAGATTTGGCATTTTCGCGAAATTGCTCTGGTTCCCCGTCCTGGCGGGCAGCACCCTTGAGACATGAGAAAACAAGTAGACAAGATCAGGGTCAGCGCCGGTGAGGACCTCCTGGCCTTCATTCCCCACATAATGGGGTACTGGCCGCGAGACAGCATTGTGTGCATCGGCATGAACGGCAAACTGCTTCGGGCCACCATGCGGCTGGATCTGCCCCCGAATGATTCCGCAGAAGCCGCCCATTTTGCCAAGCTTGCCGCCAGTCAAATGGCCTGCGATCACGAAGCCAACGGATGCCTCATAGCCATTTTTGGTCGCGAGGATTGGCTGGATCCTGCGCAATGCCCGCAAGCACGGGTGTATCGGCAACTTCGCAAGGCTTTTGACAAAGTTGGCCTGCCAGTTCGTGATGGATGGTATGTGGGAACTGAGCATTGGCGCAGCCTTGAGTGCGGCGACGGACTGTGCTGCCCGTGGCCTGGAAAAGACAACGCGTCCATCAGGGAGAGCTTTGTCAATGCCGAGTTCATTTTCCGGGGCAGTATGGTCCGTGAAAGTCCCAGGGAGCAGATCGCTGCCCAAATCGCCGTCCATGACACCGACTTCGCCCAAGCCGTTCAAACCGCCGGTGAGAAGTACCAGGGAGTCCTGGCCCGCTCCGGACTGGCGGCGCGCCAGCTCGCTGTCACCTTGGGCGCATGGGAGCACAGCTTGTGCCTCTGGCCGGTGACTCCGGACCAGCACCTGAGCGCCTACCTGCTGGCAAGCTTGCAGGACGTCTCGGTGCGGGACACGCTCATGGTGGCGCTGGCCACCTCCTGCGAGTACGCGTTGGCGGGGGCTGCCGCCAATGGACTCCTGCATGCAGATGCCGGCCCATTGATGGTCCCGGCCAATTGGTACGGGGGCAATCAGGCAGCCGACCAGCAAGTCACCATGGACCATGTCCCTGCGGATCTCCTTCACGCCGCGGGTCGGGATTTTGGCAACATCCTGATGGGTGGTGCCGATTGTCAGGGTGCAGGCGACGGCAACGTTGCGCCGAACTGGCCCAGGTTGGACGGCGCCGAACCGCTCATGAAGTTCCTTGCGGCCAGCACTGAAGGGGCTGATAAGGCGCCGGTGCTGTGCGTCCTGGGGTGGATTCAATGGTGCAAGGGGCGCGGAACGTGGGCCGGGGGTTACTTTGCCGCTTGTGAGGCGCAGCAGCCTGGATACAAATTGGCCAGCATGTTGGACCAGCTTCTTTCCGTTGGCTACATCGCCGAGTATGCCAAGAACCCCCAGACAGCCTGGCCCGGCTATGAGGACGGAGGCGAAGCTCGCGAGGCAGCGGCGTAATCCTTCACCTGCCCCATTGCGGGCGTGCCGTGGGCGGGCCGTCGTGGGGAAGGCTCCCGCTTTCGGACAACAATTCTTGCCACTATGAGATTTGTTGCACAGATCCATGCCCAAAACGGCTGCGTACGGCATGGGGCAGCGGGTAAAACATGAGAGACTATAAGCCGAGACCCGGTTGGGTTCGTGTTGACGTACTACCAATGTTTGGACAATTTGGCCCGGGAGATCTTTTCCGGGGCGGTGGGAACAACCCCGCGTTGCAAGGAGTTATACCTTGTGACCCTCCAAGCAAACGTGGTGCGATAAGCAACATGGACTTGACAGGGTCATAGTGGTGTTGCCCCAAGGTAACTCCACAGACCGCCGTAAGAAAGGTTTTCTGTGTCTGCTACTGCCAAGAGCAAAGTCTCCACAATCAAGGAGATCGAGGACCCCGCATCCTCAGCGACCGTGCCGCTGACTCCAGCAGAGAAGCGGGCTGCCACGATCGCCGCCAAGAAGGCTGCCATAGCCGCTGGCGAAGAGGCCCCCGCCGCAGCGAAGGCTGCCCCCAAAAAAGCTGCCACGCGTCGCGGCAAAGCCAAAGACGAAGAAGAGTCATCGGCTGAGGCTGTTGTGCCCGAGGATGAAGAGAACGACGACGCCGCCCCGGAGCGCCCCGTCGCCACCGGAACAGGATTCGTTTACTCGGACTCTGATGACGATGACGCCCCCGTCCAGCAGGTCATGTCGGCAGGTGCCACCGCCGACCCCGTTAAGGACTACCTGAAGCAGATCGGTAAGGTTGCCCTGCTCAACGCTGAGCAGGAAGTCGACCTTGCCCTGCGCATTGAGGCCGGCCTTTTCGCCACCGAGAAGCTCGCTGCTGACCCCGAGGCCATGGACGACCAGCTCCGACGCGACCTGGTTCGCATCGTGCACGACGGCAAGCGCGCCAAGAACCACCTGCTGGAGGCCAACCTTCGTCTGGTTGTTTCGCTGGCAAAGCGCTACACCGGCCGCGGCATGCTTTTCCTGGACCTCATCCAGGAAGGCAACTTGGGCCTGATCCGTGCAGTGGAGAAGTTCGACTACACCAAGGGCTTCAAGTTCTCCACCTACGCAACTTGGTGGATCCGCCAGGCCATCACCCGTGCCATGGCTGACCAGGCGCGCACCATTCGCATCCCCGTACACATGGTTGAGGTCATCAACAAGCTGGCACGCGTTCAGCGCCAGATGCTGCAGGACTTGGGCCGCGAACCAACACCGGAAGAATTGGCCAAGGAATTGGACATGACCCCGGAAAAGGTTGTTGAGGTTCAGAAGTACGGCCGCGAACCCATCTCCCTGCACACCCCCCTGGGTGAAGACGGAGACTCCGAGTTCGGTGACTTGATTGAAGACTCCGAAGCCGTGGTCCCCGCTGACGCCGTCTCCTTCACCTTGTTGCAGGAACAGCTGCACTCCGTTCTGGACACCTTGTCAGAGCGTGAAGCAGGCGTGGTTGCCATGCGCTTTGGTTTGACCGATGGCCAGCCGAAGACTTTAGACGAAATCGGCAAGGTCTACGGCGTTACGCGTGAGCGTATCCGCCAGATCGAATCCAAGACGATGTCCAAGCTGCGCCACCCCTCGCGTTCACAGGTTCTGCGCGACTACCTGGACTAATCCCCACCGACCGGCCCGGAAAATCGCCGGCGCGATTTTTCGGGAACCTGGTCGGCGGGGCCCCAAATATGCGCGGTGCTGCAACTGACCCGCAGAAAACGCCGAAAATCGCGTCAAAAACGCTTATTTTCGCCGTTTTCTGCGGGTCAGTTGTTTAAGGGCAGATAAGGAAAGGCCCCGAACAATGTCCGGGGCCTTTCCTTATCTTGCAAGCATTGATCGAGTCTTAGTCGTCCGCGACAGGTGCCTTTTCGTGCAGGCGGCCGGTCTCGTCGTGCCACTGGGATGACAACGGCTTCAACGTGGCTTCAACCGCGCGGGCGTGGTGGCCGCAGAAGAGCAGCTCGCCGCCGGAGGACTCCAACACTACGCGTACATATGCCTGTGCGCCGCAACGGTCGCAGCGGTCAAGGGTGCTCAGCTCGTGGCTGGCGATGGCGGTGGTAGTCATGATGGCCTCCTTCATAGATCTTGATACCTATATAACCATTATTCGGAGCGGATCCATCCTTGGATGGTTCCACTTTCGCTAACCGCGTAGCCCCCACTGGGCGGCCAGCCTGCCAGCGGGAGTGCCCGGAAGCAGTTAAACTTGAACAAGCGCTTTTTTGCGCATCAGGCATTTTGCCGCCTTTCCGCAGTCCCTCGCAGTCCCCAAAGGAGTATGTCCACAGTGGCACGCCAAAGTTCCGATTACAGCGCCCGCCATCTCTCCGTCCTGGAGGGATTGGAAGCAGTGCGCAAGCGCCCCGGAATGTACATTGGATCCACGGACTCACGGGGTTTGATGCACTGCCTGTGGGAAATCATTGACAACTCGGTGGACGAGGCCCTGGCCGGCTATGGTCAGCACATTACCGTCATTCTGCACAAGGACAGCTCGGTGGAGGTGCACGACGACGGCCGTGGCATCCCCGTGGATGTGGAACCAAAAACTGGGCTCAGCGGCGTTGAAGTGGTTCTGACCAAACTGCACGCCGGTGGCAAGTTCGGCGGCAGCTCCTATGCGGCGTCCGGTGGCCTGCACGGTGTGGGTGCCAGTGTGGTCAACGCCCTGTCGGCGCGCATGGACGCCCAGGTTGACCGAGGCGGGAAGACCTATCAAATGAGTTTCCGCCGCGGCGAGCCGGGACACTTCAAGGATGTTGGCAAGTCGCTCAGTCCCGATGTTCCTTTTGAGCCCTTCGTGGAAAAGTCTGGGCTGGATATTGTGGGCACCACCAAGCGTGGTGTGACAGGGACCCGCATCAGGTATTGGGCCGACCCCCAAATCTTCACCAAGGACGCCAGGTTCTCCTACGAGGAATTGGTTTCCCGTGCCCGCCAAACATCCTTCCTGGTGCCGGGGCTGCGCCTCAGGGTTGTTGATGAGCGCCGGGTTCCGGGAACGCCCGGAGAATTTGCCACGCATGAGGAAGTTTTCCACCACGACGGCGGAATCTCCGAGTTTGTGGATTTCCTCGCCGTGGGTGGAGGTGTCACAGACATTTGGCGCCTGCAGGGCCACGGCACCTTTACCGAAACAGTCCCGGTGCTTAACGCCGAGGGCCGGTTGGAAAGTACCGCCGTGGAGCGCGACTGCGAGGTGGACATTGCCCTGCGCTGGGGTGTCGGCTATGACACCACCATGCGCAGTTTCGTCAATATCATTGCCACGCCCAAGGGCGGCCGGCACCAGGAAGGCTTTGAGCAGGCACTGCTGAAAACCTTCCGCAAGGTCATTGAGACCAATGCCCGCAAGCTCAAGGCCGGCAATGACAAAGTTGAGAAGGACGATGTCATGGCCGGGCTTACGGCTGTTTTGACAGTACGTTTGGCTGAGCCGCAATTTGAGGGGCAAACCAAGGAAATCTTGGGCACCCCGGCAGTGAAGAACATTGTGGCACGTGTGGTTGAAAATGAGTTGAAGGAAAAGCTCAACTCCACCGCACGCGGGGAAAAGATCCAGGCCGCCACGTTGCTGGAAAAGGTTGTTTCGGAGATGAAGTCACGCATCTCCGCCCGGGTGCACAAGGAAACCCAGCGTCGCAAGACCGCGCTGGAGTCCTCGTCCCTGCCCACCAAGCTGGCCGATTGCCGCAGCAATGATGTTGCCAAGACGGAACTTTTCATTGTTGAAGGTGACAGCGCGCTGGGCACGGCAAAACTTGCCCGCTCCTCGGACTTTCAGGCGTTGCTGCCCATCCGCGGCAAGATCCTGAACGTCCAAAAAGCATCAGTGGGGGACATGCTGGCCAACGCCGAATGTGCGGCACTGATCCAGGTGGTCGGTGCCGGTTCGGGCAGGAGCTTTGACGTCTCGGCTGCCCGCTATGGCAAGGTCATTTTGATGACGGACGCCGACGTGGACGGCGCCCACATCCGCACGCTTCTGCTGACCCTGTTCTTCCGCTATATGCGCCCCATGATCGACGCCGGAAACGTCTATGCGGCCGTTCCTCCGCTGCACCGGGTGGAGGTCATCAACGCCGGCGCCAAGGCCAACGAGATGATTTACACTTACTCGGAGAAGGAACTGCACACGGTTCTGGCCAAGCTGGAGAAGACCAACAAGAAGTACAAGATCCCGATCCAGCGCTACAAGGGCTTGGGCGAAATGGATGCCGAACAGCTGGCTGAAACCACCATGGATCCGCGGCACAGAATGCTGCGCCGTGTCACCAGTGCCGATGCCGACAGGGCTGAGCACACCTTTGAACTGCTCATGGGCTCGGAAGTGGCACCCCGCAAGGAATTCATCGTGGCCGGCAGTGAGTACCTGGACCAGGGCCGCATCGACGCGTAGCCGCTGGGGCGCCTACTGCGGCAGGATCCCCGGCACCACCAGCAAGGCTGTAGGGACGGCCAGCAACAACAGCGCGCCCACAATGATGAGGGCCTGCAGGCCCGCGCCCAGACTCGGCGCGGGAGTCAGCAGCCTGCTGAGGCGGGCCGAGGTGGTGGCGGGAGTGTCAATCTGGGCTGAACTGTCCTGCACCAGGGCCGCGGCCGGAAGCTGTGCTGAACCACTGGCCACCAAGGCGATGGCGGTGACCAAGGTGGACTTGCTCACCGAACGCAAGGCCACGTCGTCGGCCATAATTTCTATCAGCGACGAGACGGCCCGCTGGGCAAGCTTGGAGGTGGGCAGCCATGGCAGTGCGGAGCGCCACGCGGCGAAGGCCCAGAGCAGCAGGTGGTGGTGCTGGGTCAGATGCGTTTGTTCGTGCAACAGCACGGCTCGCAGTTCCTCGGGGGAGAGCAGCTCAAGGAGGCCGTCGGAGAGGACGGTGACCGAGCGTGACCCGCCGGGAAGACAGTAGGCAACGGGCGCCTGATGGTTGATGACCACTGTGCCGGGGCGGTCGTTTGAGGGTGAGCTGAGGATGTTCAGCAAGTCCCGGTGCCGGCGGCGTTGCTGTTGGATGCGGAAGTATGTCAGCCACAACGTGAAGACCAAATGTGCCGAAAGCAATGCCGCTGCGCTCAGGGCAAAGGCGTGGATCAGGCCCAAGGTGTCCAGTGATTCCGTGCCCAGAAAGATCCGGACCAAACCCCGCAGGCCGCTGGCAAGGTTGTCGCCCAAGGGGACCAGACCGTAACAGAGCATGGCGCCGATCATGGACAAGCCACCGGCAAGGGCAATGGACTGCCACAGCACCATGGCAGCAAAAGGCGCGCGCGCGGGCCAGGTTGCGCGGGCCAGGAAAACGGGAACCGGCCAGGCCAAGACCACAGCCAAGGCGGCAAGGAACCAAGAGGTCCAGTACATGCTTAATAACCTACAGTGTCTGCGCGGTGGTTAAAACGCTAGTAACCACTCTTGTGAGAGCGGTTACTAGCGGCCCAAGAGCTTGCGCAGAGTTTCGGCTTCGCCGTCGCTGACGGTTCCAATGAAGCGTGCCAAAACAGCTTCACGGTCAGTGGCTGAACCCAAAACTTCAAGCATCAGCTCGGCGGTGTGATCAGCCCTGCTGGTCACGGCGCGGTAGCGGTGCGGACGTGAGGCACGTTCGCGCTCCACCAGGCCCTTTTTCTCCAACCGGGACAGAACTGTTAAGACAGTTGTCACTGCCAAGGGACGGGATTCCGTTGCTCCGTCATCCCCTGAGGGGCGCTGTGAGAGAAGGTCACGCAGGATGTTGGCCGTGATGGCTTCCTGATGCTCCCACAAGAGGTCCATGACGGCCCTTTCGAGGTCTCCAAGTGTTGCCATTTACTTCCTTAAGTCACATCGTCCCAATGGTGTGGCACAAAAAACATCTAGCCACGTCACAACTCTACAGGTTTTGACAGCAAAGTTCTACACAGGGTAGAACTAGTAGTTCTACATGTTGTAGAAATTAGATGTGGTTCTGCAATTTCACGGATGAGGGGAAGTTAGTGGACGCTCTGGACATAGCCCGGTGGCAATTTGGGATTGTGACGGTCTATCACTTCTTGATGGTGCCGCTCACCATCGGGCTTGGCACGCTGGTGGCGATTTTACAGACGCGCTGGCACCAAACCGGCAAAGAAGAATATCTGCGCATGACCAAGTTCTGGGGCAAGCTGTTCCTGATCAACTTCATCATGGGTGTGGCCACAGGCATTGTTCAAGAGTTCCAATTCGGCATGGCCTGGAGCGAATACAGCCGCTTTGTGGGCGACGTCTTCGGTGCCCCGCTGGCCATGGAAGCCCTGCTGGCCTTCTTTGTGGAATCAACCTTCCTGGGTCTGTGGATTTTTGGCTGGAAGAAGTTGCCCGCCAAGGTGCACCTCGCCTGTTTGTGGATTGCGGTGGCCGGTTCCATTGTCTCGGCGTACTTCATCCTGGTGGCCAACTCCTGGATGCAGCACCCCGTGGGCGTTGAAATGATCAACGGGCGCCCCCAAATGGTGGATGCCTGGGCGGTCTTCACCAACAACACAGCCATCGTGGCGTTCTTCCACACCATCACAGGTGCACTGGCAGTAGCCGGCGGCTTTCTGCTGGGCATCGCCTGGTACCAGCTGTGGCGCCGGCGCAAGGACGGCATCGACACCGTTGACGCCACAGGCAAGGTCATTGTGGGGGAGTCGGCCACCATCCCGGGCCGCGACAAGAAGGACCACGCGGTCTGGATCAAGTCGCTGCGCATTGGTGCAGTGGTTGCCATGATCGCCTTCGCCGGAACAACCATTTCCGGTGACGTTCAAGCAAAGCTGATGTTTGAACAGCAGCCCATGAAAATGGCAGCTGCCGAGGCCGCCTGCCACGACGGTACCGGCTTCTCCATCCTCTCCATTGGCGACGTCGGCAGCCGGGACTGTTCCGACGTCGTCGCAGTCATGGAAATCCCCGGACTGCTCTCCTTCCTGGCGAGCGGCGACTTCACCACGGAGGTCAGGGGAGTGAACACCCTGGTGCCCGAGTATCAGGAACGCTTCGGCACCCACCTCTCCGATGACCCCATGTACGGTTCACGGGCGGGGCAGGAAATCAACTACGTGCCCATCATGGCTGTCACCTACTGGGGCTTCCGGATGATGATCGGCTTCGGCGGGCTGGCCGCGATGGCCGCCGGCGTGGCGCTGTGGCTCACCCGCAAGGGCACCGTACCGCGCTCCAAGGGCCTCATGCGCCTGGCCCTGATAGGCATCCTGGCACCCTTTGGTGCCAACGCGGCAGGCTGGATCTTCACCGAAATGGGCCGCCAACCCTTTGTGGTGGCCCCCAACCCTGCCATGAGCGGCATTGACCAAGTCTTCATGTTCACGGCCTCGGCCGTTTCGCCCGGCGTGTCCGCAGGGGAGATGATCTTCTCCCTGGTGGCCCTGACATCCGTTTATGCGGTGTTGTTGGTGGTGGAAGTGAAGCTGCTGACCAAGTACGTCCGGGGCGGGGTGGTCTCCGCCATGCCGGAGCTGGATCAGACCCAGCCCAGGAAGGACGACGGCGGCACCAGCCCCGGAGGGGAGGGAGACGACGATGTCCTTGCGTTTGCCTACTAACGTGCCCCACCCACATGACCATGAGATTGCCCACCTCGAGCTGCTGGAGCCGAAGGACTAATGATGGATTTTCTGCCTACTTTATGGTTCATACTGATTGCCGTGCTCTGGGTCGGCTACCTCTTCCTTGAAGGATTCGACTTGGGCGTTGGCATGCTCATGAAGACTTTCGCCCGCGACGAGAAGGAACGCCGGGTGCTGCTGAACACCGTGGGACCTGTGTGGGATGGCAACGAAGTGTGGCTGCTGACGGCCGGCGGCGCCACCTTTGCGGCGTTCCCGTTCTGGTATGCATCGCTCTTCTCCGCCCTCTACCTTCCCCTGGTCTTTGTGCTGCTGGCGTTGATTTTCCGTGCCGTGGCCTTTGAATACCGTGGCAAGGTGCATTCTGACACCTGGCGCAAAGTCTGGGACTGGGCCATCGCCCTGGGCTCCCTTGTTGCCGCCTTCGGCATTGGTGCCATGCTGGCGCTGACCACCACGGGACTGCCGCTGAACGCCAATGGCGACAGGGTGGGCGGCCCCTTTGCATGGTTCAGCTGGTACGCAGTGCTGGGTGGCCTGGCCGTGGTTGGCTTTGCCTTGATTCATGCAGCCGCGTTCGTTGCCTTGAAGACCGACGGCGACATCCGCCACCGTGCCCGCCGTCTGGTGGGGCGTTGGATGCCTGTGGGCCTGTTGCCCCTGGCGCTCTGGGCCATTCTGGTTGCCCTGCAGCACGGCAAGTGGTTCAGCTGGATTCTCATTGCGGTTGCCGTGGTTGCCGCCGTGACATCCTGGCTGGCCAACCGGTCAGACCGCGAAGGCTGGAGCTTCCTGGCCATGGGGGTATTCCTCTTGAGCGGTGCGGCAGCCATCTTCAGCGCTGTCTACCCCGTGGTGCTGCCATCCACCCTGGATCCGTTGTGGAACTTGACGGTGGAAAACGCGTCATCCTCCAGCTACACCCTGGGCTTGATGTCCATTGTGGCAGCCGTGGGTGTGCCTCTGGTGCTCGCTTACCAGGCGTGGACGTATTGGGTGTTCCGCCAGCGCATCAGCGTAGACAGCCTGCCTGCACCGGTGGACTTTGCCGCTGCTGTTGGCGCCAAAGAAAAGGTAGAAGCCATGGGCGGTAAGGCCTAATATGAGTCCCCGCCCCGTACTCCCTGCCGGAAAATCAACCCGACTGGCACTGGCCGGACTTGCCGGTCTGGCAGCCATCAAGGCTGTGGCCCTGGTTCTCCTCATGGGCGCCTTGGCCCATGCACTGGGGCAGTGGGCCGCCGGAGCACCACTGGATACAGTAAAACTGCTGGTCCAAGGTGGCTTGGGGGCGGGATTCTTGGGCGCATCCGTCTGGGGTCAGCAGATCCTGGCCCGCCGCGCCGCCCTGGGCACCAAGGAAGAACTGCGGGCGAAATTGGTGGCCCACAGGTTGAGCCCCCGGGCAGGCCGGAGCGGCGGCAGCGTGGGTGCCGAGGGCATGCTGGCCAGCCGTGGCTTGGACGGCCTGGACAACTACTTCAGCGCCTACCTGCCGGCACTTGTCACCTGTGCCGTCCTGCCAGTGATGGTTGGGGTGCAGATACTGATCTCCGACTGGGTCAGCGCCTTGATTGTGGTGCTGACAGTTCCCTTGGTGCCGGTCTTCATGATCCTGATTGGCTTCCACACCCAGGAGCGGGTGGAGCTGGCTGCCAGCGGTTTGGACAGGCTCTCCAACCATTTGCTGGAGCTTGCCCGCGGACTGCCAGTGCTCGTTGGCCTGCGCCGGGCAAGGGCCCAACGCAAAGCGTTGGCCAACGTTTGCGAGGCATACCGCACATCAACCATGGCCACCTTGCGCACGGCATTCCTCTCGTCCATGGCCCTGGAACTTATCAGCACCATCTCGGTGGCCGTGGTGGCCGTGTTCATCGGCGTCCGGCTGGTCTACGGGGGCATGCCCCTGGAAGCAGGCCTACTGGCGTTGATGCTGGCGCCGGAATGCTACCGCCCGCTGCGTGACCTGGGCGCTGCCCACCACGGCAGCGAGGACGGTGTGGAAGCCCTGCGCCGCGTCACGGAAATTCTCGAGCACGGATCCGACGCGCTGCAGGATCCGCCCGCCGCCGCCGCGCTGGAGGAGGCTGGCCAGACCGCTCCTGCTGCCAGCAACGACAAGCCTCAAAACGCCGCGATGTGGACGCGCCACCTCACTGTCCGCTATCCGGGCCGGAGTGCCGCGGCCGTGCAGGATTTCACGGCTTCCCTGGCTCCCGGTGAGGCACTTGTTCTCAGCACAGCCAGCGGCACGGGCAAGTCGACCGTTTTGGCCGCCCTTGCAGGTGTCCTGCCCAGCTCGGGCGACGGCGCGGCAGAGACAACCGGTTCCCTGCATGTGCCTGCCCCCGAAGCATTGGTTTTTGTCTCACAACACCCCGTCTTCACCGAAGACACCGTGTTGGCCGAACTTGCCCTCTACGCTGGCGGGCCTGCGGCGATCGAGGTGGATGAGTCTGCACTCATGAGTGCACTGGCGACTGTCAACGCAGCCCATTTGGCCCACCGAGCAGTTGCGGATTGCAGCCCCGGCGAGCTTCGTCGCGTGGCTGTGGCTCGAGCCCTGGCCCGCATTGGTGCAGATCCCGGCGTGGAGCTTGCACTCTTTGATGAACCAACCGCACACCTTGATCGTGCATCCGCTGCTGCCGTGCGCCAGGCTCTCGCGGCGCTGGAGGGCTCCGTGGCAGTGGTTGCGGCCACCCACGATCAGCTGCTGGCAGGCATGCTGGGCTGCATCCAGAGGATTGACACGGCTGCAAGCGACGGCCGAAATGCCCTTGTGGATCCGCTGGGCACTGCGGAGCCAGCTGGCCAGGTTGACGCCGACATGCGGGGATCCACCGCATCGCAACCTCACGAGCTGCCGCCACTCAAATGGCGCCATCTGCGGCACCTTCCCCTGCGTTCTCCGCGCTTTGCCGCCGGCGTGTTGGTGGCCGTGCTGGCAATGCTCTGCGCCGCAGCGCTGTCAGGAATTTCCGGTTGGCTGATTGTCTGGGCGGCCGAGCGGCCTCCCATGCTCTACTTGTTGACGTTGATCGTGGGAGTGCGGACCTTTGGCATTGGCCGCTCCGTGTTGCGGTACAGCGAACGGCTTCTGGTGCACGACGCCGTCTTCCGTTGGGCCAGCGAACTCCGGCTCAAGCTCTGGGATTCACTGGGGTCCTCGGTGCTTCATTGGGGCAAACTGACCCGAACGGGGGGTGCCTTGGGAACCCTGGTGGCGGATGTGGACGAACTGCGTGACGCAGTGCCCCGGGCAGTGGTGCCCATCCCGGCAGCCATCCTGTCCTACGGTGCCGTGTTGCTCTCCGTGTACTTGCTGGTCCCGGAAGTGGCGGGCCTGGTGGTCGTGGTGGGTATTCTGAGCCTTGTGGTCCTGCCCGTCCTGGTTTTGGCGGCCCAGCGCAAGGCTTCTGCGGCGGCAGCGGTCCACCGGGTTTGGCTGGCAGGGCGCGTCACCACCTTGCTGGCTGCTGCTGATCAGCTCGCTGCCAATGGTGTTGGCGGCGTCCAAACCGCGCGTTTCGTGGCCGAGGATGCTCAGGTGGCCAAACCTTTGCGCCGGCTGGCCTGGGCCGACGGCTTTGGTCAAAGCGCTGTGTCGGTGTTGACGGCCGTGGCTGCCGTGGCCGTCACCATTGCGGCCATTGGCGCCGGGGTTGATCCGCGCGCCGCAGCCGTGGCGGCCCTGCTCATGCTCGCCTTGTCGGAGCCGTTCTCTCAATTCATCGAGGCCGTCTCGGCGCTGCCTGCCCTGGCCACACTGATGCGCAGGACACTGCCGCTGCTTGATGTGCCGCCCACAGTGGTTGCGGAGGCGGAGGAAATCCAGGCGGCAGCCAGTTCAGCGGCAGCCGCCCGCGTCACCACAGTGTCAGTTGAAGCCATTGCTGCGCGCTACCCGCAGGCGCAGGAGCCGGTGTTTGCCCAAGTCAGTGGCGGGGTCCAGCGGGGCCAATGGTGGAGTGTGAGCGGGCCGTCGGGCTCCGGAAAGTCAACGCTGCTGGCCGTGCTTTTGGGCTTCCTGCGTCCGGAGGCCGGGCGTTACACGCTCAATGGAGACCCCGCAACGGCTGCAACCCTGGCGCGCATTGCCTGGTGCCCGCAGGACGCCTACCTGTTCAATTCCACCTTGCGCGCCAACCTTGCCCTGGCCAAGCCCGCCGCCAGCACACCCTCGGATGCCGAACTGTCCCAGGCGCTGAGCACCGTGGGTCTGGGACCCTGGTTCGCATCGTTACCGCTGGGCCTTGACACGCGTGTGGGACCTGGCGGGCATCACCTCTCCGGCGGACAGCGGACCCGGGTGTCGGTGGCCCGAACGCTGGTGGCCGGGGCCGACGTCGTTCTCCTGGATGAACCCACCGCCCACCTGGGCCAGGACGAGGCCGGGGAGCTGGTGCGTGAGCTGCGGGATGCCTTGGCAGGTGCCGCGGTGGTGCTGGTGACGCACGACGACGAACTTGCCCAAGGCGCCGACACCCACCTGCGCCTGGGTGTGGGGGAGGCGGCGGCCCAGGCGGCGCGTGCCTAGTGCCCCGGCGGTCAGACATCAGCCGATCATGAACTCGCGCGGGGCGAGCGCGCGCGAGACGATGCGGATGTCGCCGATTGTCCCGATCCAGGTCTTGTCCAGCTGGCCCGCCCACGAGTAGGCGCCAACGGCCCATGGGGCGCCGGACTGTGACCCGGCCAGGCCTCTATTGACGGTGGAGGGATTGCGGACCACGGCGCATCCGTCGACGTACATGGTGGTGAGGCGGCCGTCGTTGACGACTGCCACATGCCACCAGCGGGAAGTTCGGAGTTCGTGTCCCCAGTTCGTCACCGAGCGGTCCAAGTTGGTCGGGTAGACGCACCACTGCAGCTCGGGCCCGCCGCTGATGGACAGTGTTGCGGCGGGTTCCTCGACCTCACCGTTGACCCGGCCGGCTGCCTTGGCAGAGATCCAGCGAGAGATGATGGCGCTCCAGGCAGAGTCTCCGGTGAACGGCTCCGGAAACTTGAAGAACGCCTCGAAGGTGTAGCCGCTCTCAAATGCGGCCTTGTTGATGGGGGCCGTGTCAACCGTGAGCAGGTAGGCGCCGGTGTCCTTGGTTCCGGAGAACTCCAACGACGATCCGGCCGGCTGTGCCGGGTGGCAGTCCTTGGCGAAGGCCAGCGGAACCGTTGATGGCCCGGCCACGACGAGCGTGTTCCCGCGGCCCGATGCGTCGTCGATCTGCCGGCCCGTGGCCAGGGACCCGGATCCCTCGAACCGCCAGTAGGCCTCAGTGCCGGGGATGACCAGCGCGGAGGCCGGACGGGGCTCCCGCTGGACATGCGGCTTCAGGGCCGGTGGCAGGGCGAAGGAGAAGCGGTCGGTTTCGGCTGTGAGCTGCAGTTCCTCGCTCTCAAGTTCGTTGAGGCCGCCAGCTCCAATGTGCGGCACCTCGGTGGAAACATCCACCACGCCCCGGTCAAGGTCGAAGCGGTAGAGCCGCACCGCGGCCGCACCGCCGTAGTAAAGCTGCTGGTAGTTCGCGAGGTGGAGTTCCACCGGCTGACCTGACACATTGTTCTGGATCAGGCGCCCGGAGGGCCAGAAGTGGCCGTTTATGCTGAGGAAGACCTGCTTGTGGTCCTTGATGAGGTTGTCCCAAACGAGCTTGCCGTGGCTGCTGAGAACCCCCGTTCCGCTGTCTGCGCTGATGGCATCGTGGACGGTGATGATGGTGGGCAGCTGGGCATTCGCTTCGAGCACGGAACGAGCCCAGACAATCCCGGCCGCAGACAGGCGCCAGTCCAGGGCCAGCAGCAGGAACCGCGTCCCTGCCCCGTCAAAGGTGTAGGCGGAGTTGTATCCGCCGGCGTCCCGGGCAATGCGCTGGCGGGACGTGAGCTGTGCAAAGGTGTCCAGGAACGGGGTTGGACCCCGTTGGTCGTCCGTATTTGAGTTCGGAAGATCGTGGTTGCCTGCCACCACGGAGAACGGGATCTTCTTCTTGGCGAGAGTGTCAAAGGGCTTCTTCGCGGCCGCGATCTCCTGTGCGAGCCCGTTCTGCACCACCTCGCCGAGGTGGGCGACGAAGGCGAGGTCCTTGATGGTGGCGAGGTGCTTCATGGTCTCGGTGAGCGGTTCGGGGTGGAGCGACTCGCCGTCGAACAAGTACTGGGTGTCCGGGATGACGGCGAGTGTGAACACGCGCCCGGAGCCGGACGCCGGGGTCGCAGGTGCGGCTGCGCGTGCAGGCTGGGACAGCAGCATGGGTGCGGCCGCGGCAGCCCCGGCACCAGCGAGCCCGCCGGCAAGAATGGAGCGGCGTGAAAGTGTGGTTGACATGCCAGCGACCGTACGGGGACTTGTTGAACGTGTGGACACGGCGGCGTAAACGACTGACGAAATCCCCGCGGCCTGGCCTGGCGCGTTTCAGCATCGCGTGGACACCGAGAACCCCAGACGGTTCAGGCGTTGATGTCGTGAAGGTGGTGGATCACGTCGTGGAGGAAATAGCCCGAGAGCGTCACCACGGTGAAGACCGAACCATTGCTGCGCAGGCCGCGCCGCTGCCAGGCCTCTAGCGGGACGGCGCCAAACGCGGACGCAGCGTCAAGGCCGTTTTGCACCAGGTCTGCTGACACCTCATCGGGATCCAGCTGGGAGTAGCCGCCCTCAACCGCCGCCTGGTCTTGGTCCCAATTGGCAAAGCTGGGGTTGTCCTGGCTGAGCATGAGCTCCAGGCGGGTGGTGAAAACTTCAAACACGTCCCTGACGTGGGCACTGTATTCCAGTACGGACCAGGTGGCCGAATTGGGCCGTTCCTCAACGTTGGGGCCCTTGAGGGCCGCCTGCCAGCGGGGCAGCAGAGCCGGAATTGTGGTTGCCACGGAGGCCGGTGTGACCTCCTGCGCATTGAATCCGCACTCGGGGCACGGCTTGGAGAGGATCCACGTCCAGTCTTTATTGTCAGCAATGATGGCCATGGTTTGAGTCTATGCCGCAAGGACCCGACGTTGCGTTTTACGACAGCGGATTGGGACATGTCAGTCGCTGGGCAGCTCAAATGCCTCTTGTGTGCTGGCCGGAATGGGTGCTGGATCCACGGTGGGTGCCGGCGGCGCGCTGTGCGTGCTGGGCATCCCGTCGGCAGCGCCGGTTGTTGAGCCGGGTCCAGTAGCAGCGGTGCCAGCCTCAGCTGACGTGGACCCCGTCAAGCTGGGCCCAATCAGGTCAATACTGGCGCCCAGTGCCACACCGGATCCATCACGGTGCCCGTGCTCCACCGGCAAGGCCCGTGCAACGCCCGTACTGGAGGAGGACTTGGCGGGTCCGTGGCCGGCCCACGCAGCGAGCAGTGCGTCTTCACCCTTGAGGAAACGGTGCGCCCGAACGCCGCCGGTGGCCCTGCCCTTGGCCGGGTACTCGCTCAACGCTGTCACCTTGGCGGAGCCCTGCGGGGTACCCGGCAGGGCGTCCTGTCCGCCGGAAATGGTGACCACAACAGCGTCCGGATCGTTGGGGGAGACCACGTTGAAGCTGATCACCTGGTCCCCGGCAGCCAATTTGATGCCGGCCATGCCACCGGCTGTGCGCCCTTGCGGACGAACGTTGGCGGCACTGTACCGAAGCAATTGGGCGCCCTGGGTGATGAACACAAGATCGTCGTCGTCCGTGGAAACGCCTGCACCCACCACAAAATCCTTGGGCTTGAGGGCAATATATTCCCAGTCGTCGCGGTTCAGCGGGTACTCGGGGGTGACCCGCTTGACCACACCGGCGGCGGTGCCCACGGCAAAGACAGCATCCAGCGGCATAAAGCCCACCAGCGTTTCGCCCTTGGTCAGGGTGATGAAGTCCTTGGCGGCCACACCTCCGGCCAAGTTGGGCAGTGCGGCGGTGGGTGGCAGCACGGGCATGTCCACCACCTGCAGGCGCAGCATGCGGCCCAGCGACGTCAGTGCGCCAATCTCGGACCGGGCGCTGGTCTGCAGCACCGAGGAGAACACGTCGTGCTTGCTCCGCCCACCGGATTCCACGAGCGGATCCGCCGTGCTGGTCCGGGCGATCTGGCCCGTGGCGCTCAGCAGCACCCAGCAGGGGTCATCGGCGATTTCCAGGGCCAGGGGAGCAGCCTTGCCGGCGGGGCCAGCGGCAAGCGCCTTGGCCACCGAGGGGGCCAGCGCTTCAGATTCCAGCAGCACGGTGCGGCGCGGGGTGGCGTATTTGCCGGCAACCTCGCCCAGCTCATCCGTGACGAGTTGACGCAGCAGCTCCTCCGAGCCCAGAATCGCCTCCAGGGAAGCAATTTCGCGGCGCAAATCATCGCGCTCGGCTTCCAACTTCACCATCGAGAAGCGGGTGAGCTGGCGCAGCTGCAGGTCCAGGATGTAGTTGGCCTGGATCTCGGACAGATCATAAATGGCCATGAGCCGCTCACGGGCTGCGGCAACCTCGTCCGAGCTCCTGATGATCTGGATGACCTCATCGATGTCCACAATGGCGATGAGCAAACCCTCAACCAAGTGCAGGCGGTCCTGCTTCTTGCCCAACCTGAACGCAGTCCTGCGCCGAACCACGTCAATGCGGTGGGTCACGAACACCTGCAGCAGGGGCAGCAGGCCCAATGTTTGGGGCTGGCCGTCCACCAGGCAGACGTTGTTGATGCCGAAGGATTCCTCCAGCGGCGTGTACCTGTACAGCTGTTCCATGACGGCTGCCGGGTTGAAACCGTTCTTGAGTTCAATGACCAGGCGCAAACCATTTTTTAGATCGGAGAGGTCAATGAAGTCGGCGATACCCACAATTTTGTTGTTGTTGAGGGCGTCCTTGAGTTTTTCCCTGACCTTCTCCGGGCCCACCAGGTAGGGCAGCTCGGTGACCACCAGGCCCACCCGGCGTGGGGTGAGCTGTTCAACTGTCATCTTGGCGCGGGTCTTGAAGGAGCCGCGGCCGTTGGCATAGGCGTCACGGATGCCCTGCAGACCCACGATGCGCCCGCCGGAGGGCAGGTCAGGGCCCGGCACGTACGCCATGATGTCCTCAAGCGTGGCGTGCGGGTTGGTAATCAAGTACTGGGCGGCCGCTATGACCTCACCCAGATTGTGCGGAGCCATGTTCGTGGCCATGCCCACGGCAATGCCGCTGGCGCCGTTGACCAGCAGGTTGGGGTAGGCGGCCGGCAGCACCGAAGGCTGCATCATCTGGTTGTCGTAGTTGGGCACAAAGTCCACAACGTTCTCATCCAGGTTCCCCGTCAGCTCCAACGCGGCCGCAGCAAGGCGGGCCTCCGTGTAGCGGGGGGCGGCGGGGCCGTCGTCGAGCGAGCCAAAGTTTCCGTGGCCGTCAATGAGCGGCAGGCGCAGGGTCCAGTCCTGGGCCATGCGCACCATGGTGTCGTAGATGGCCGAGTCGCCGTGGGGGTGCAGCTTTCCCATGACCTCGCCCACCACGCGGGCACTTTTGACGTGGCCTTTTTCGGGGCGCAGGCCCATCTCGCTCATCATGTACAGGATGCGCCGCTGCACAGGCTTGAGGCCGTCACGGGCGTCCGGTAGTGCCCGGGAGTAGATCACCGAATAGGCGTACTCCAGGAACGAGCCTTCCATCTCCGTGGAAACATCAATATCAACAATGTTTTCCACGAAGTCGTCAGCTGGCGTGCCGTCGGTGGGGCGTTGGCGCTTGGCCATGATGAAGATGGTCCCTTTTCTTTGTTAAGTGTGTTGCGGACTGACATAGACGCAAATGAATGGATCATGTCGGTACAGTGATTCTATGGTGAAGCTAGAGCTCGCGCCCGAATATCCGGCCCATTGGGAAGCTGATGTTGTGCTCCGCGACGGCGCAACAGGCCATTTGCGCCCCATGACGCCCGCCGACGCCGACGCCGTGCAGACATTTCACATGGCGCAGTCCCAAAATTCCATCTATATGCGCTTCTTTACCTACAAATCGAAGCTCACAGCCAAGGAATTGCGCCGCTTTACCGAACTGGATTACCGGGACCGTGTGGCATTTGTCATTACCCGCGGTGCCGAAATTATTGGTATTGGCCGTTATGACAGGTTGAACGATCCCACCGAGGCCGAGGTGGCCTTCAATGTTTCCGATGCGCACCAGGGCCGTGGACTTGGTTCAATCTTATTGGAACACTTGGCCGCCGCCGCGCGGGAGAACGGGATCGACAAGTTCTCCGCCGAAGTTCTGCCAGAGAACCGGAAAATGATCCAGGTCTTCTCCGAGGCCGGGTATGAGGTTCACCGGCACTTTGACGACGGCGTCATCTCCTTGCACTTTGACATCGACCCCACCGATAAATCCCGTGCCGTGATGGAATCCCGTGAGCACCGGGCGGAGGCCCGCAGCGTGGCCGGCCTGGTGGCGCCTGCCTCGGTGGCCGTCATTGGGGCCAGCCGGGCGTGGGGGAGCATTGGCCAGCAGCTACTGGAGCACGTGGTGGAGGGCCAATTCACCGGAGCCGTGCACGCCGTCAATCAGGAGGCCCTGGAAGTTTCCGGCATGATGCCGTACGCCAGCATTGCCGAGGTGCCCGGAACCGTGGACTTGGCCATCATCGCCGTCCCCTATGATCAGGTTCCGGCCGTGGTGGAACAGTGCGGTCGGGCAGGGGTGAAGGGCCTGGTCATCGCCACGGCAGGTTTTGCCGACGACGGCGCACAAGGGTTGGCGCGGCAGCGCGCCTTGGTGCGCCAAGCCCGGGCGAACGGCATGCGGCTGGTGGGTCCGGCGTCGTTGGGATTGGCCAATACAGACCCCGCAGTTTCCCTCAACGCCTCCATGGCACCAGCCTTGCCGGTGAAGGGCGGACTGGGCATTTTTACCCAGTCGGCTGCCTTGGGAGTGTCACTGTTTGCCTCGCTCAGCCGCCGCGACGTGGGCCTTTCCACCGTCCTCTCCGCGGGGAACCGGGCCGATGTGTCAGGTAATGACATGATGCAATTTTGGGAAGATGACGCCAACACCACAGCCTGCGGGCTGTACCTGGAATCCATTGGCAATCCGCGCAAGTTCGCCCGCATCTCGCGACGCCTGGCCCGGAGTAAACCCGTCATTGTGGCCAAGTCCGACTCCATGGGACTTCGGCTGCCACCGGGCCACGCGGTGCGGGTCACCCAGGCGCCGGCCGGTGCCCTGGATGCCATGCTGCGCCAATCCGGGGTGGTGCGCGTGAACACCATCGAAGAGCTCTCCGATGTGGCGCAATTGGTGGTTGGCCAGCCCCTGCCACAGGGCCCGGGCCTGGCCATCATTGGAAACTCCGCGGCCCTGGGGGCGGTGGTGGCCGACGCTGCCGAGCAACAAGGCCTCAAGGTTGCCACCGTGCAGACGAAACTGCTGCTGGATGTGGGCCAATCCAAGGCGCTCCCGCTGCTCAAACGCGCCGTCCTTGCGGGCCTGGCCGGGGCAGATTCGGCCATCGTCACACTCTTGCCGGTGATTGGCCTGCCGGTGGAGACCATTGCCGCCACGCTGCAGGAGTGTTCCGTTACGTCCGGCAAACCGGTGCTGGCAGTCTTCACCGGAATCGTTGATCCCCGGATTCAGGTCAATCGGCAAATGGCCGCGGCAAAGACGCTGCCGGCCTACTCGAGTCCGGGGGCCGCCGTTGCAGCATTGGCAGCCGTGAGCCGCTATGCGCATTGGCTCATCCTGGAAGCACCTGTTTTTGAGGTTCCCGCCGGAGTGGATCCGGAAGCGGCCGCGGCCCTGCTGGACACCTGGCTGGAGGGTGTCACCACTGAAGAGCTCACCACTCTGGGGCCGGAACAGGTGAGGGAGTTGCTGGGTCACTACGGCATCACCGTGCTGGAGTCCGTGCCCTTTGGCAGCGACGACCAGGCTGTTGCGGCGGCCGAACGCCTGGGCTGGCCAGTGGCCATCAAGACACTAGACCCAAGTCTGCGGCACCGGCTTGACCTTGGCGGGGTGCGGATCAATATTGAAAATGCTGACTCCTTGCGGCGCAACATTGGCCAGATGCGCAAGTACCTCCAGCCCTACGGCAGCAAGGAGTTGGAGGTGCAGGCCATGGCGGAGGTGGGCCAGTCATGCACCCTGCGGGCCATTGAGGACCCGTTGTTGGGTCCTGTGGTGTCCTTTGGCCTGTCCGGGGATGCTGTGAACCTTTTGGATGACTGGGCCCACAGGGTGCCCCCGCTGTCGGTGGCCGACACTGCTGAATTGGTGCGCTCACCCAGGGCGGCGGTAAAACTTTTCGGTTACGAGGGATTGCCTGCCGGCAACGTCAATGCCCTGGAGGACTTGGTGGCACGCGTTGCCATGCTCAAGGAGGAGCACCCGGAGATTGCCTGGATGGAGTTCAAACCCATTCTGGTGGGCCCCAGCACCGTGAGCGTGCTGTCCGCCGAACTGCGCATTGGCAACCCTGCACAACGCACCGACAGCGCACGCCGGGCCATGATCTCCTAGGACTTCCCTGCTGCGGTCCCATGCCGCCGTGCTGTTAGGTTGCGCCCAGTTCGCAACGTTGGCTCCAAAGTGCAAAAATGGAGCATATGAACAGCTTCGGAGCCGGCGCCCCGGCCAATACCAAGGGCCGCGATTTGGAATCCGCGCTCCAGCGCTCAGGGTTTTATCCCCGACTTGTTGCCGATGTGGTCAATGATGCCCTGGATGGCGCGGAAAGCCTGGCCCACCTGGTGCATCTGGAAACCCACTTCGACAGGACGGAAGTGCACCGGCACATCACCGTCCTGGTGCTCACCGCCGAGATGCTGGTCATCACGCACGTTGATGATCACCAGCTCGATGAGTCGGGCGAGCAGATGGTGGCCCAGGTTTCCACCGAGTCGGTCCCTGCCAGCCAGATCAATTCTGTTGTGCTCAGCTACATTTACGCCCAGCCGCAGGATTACAAGCCATCGGATCCGGCCCGTGAACTGACCTTGTCCATCGCCTGGTCTGGTGGTCAGCGTGTGGAGATGGGTCCAACCACGTGCGGGGATCCCACTTGCGACTCCGACCACGGCTACTCCGGCACCATTGCGCAGGAGGACATTGCCTTGCGCATCAGCGCCGAAGCGGAGGGCCTGCAGGCAGTGGCAGACGCCAAGGCTTTCGCCCGGGCGTTGCGGGCCGTCAACACCGGCACGGCAACCCCCACCCATGCAGAGCTGGGGACCTCCAAGTTCCCCACCTTCGGCACACGCCTGGGCCGCTCACATTACCGCCGCTAACGCCGTGGGGGAGCAGGGCCCCACTGTTACGCTGCTGGGGTTCAACCAGCCCGAGCTGCCGGCCGCACCCGCATACGGACGGGCCTCCATTGGCGACGTTTTCTCCAGTGCCGCAGCGGCTCTGGGCGTTGCCGCCTTTGAGAATGTGCTGAGGCTGCCTGCTGCGCCGCGGATCTGCGTTGTGCTGGTGGATGGCTTGGGCAAGGCTTTGCTCAAGCAACGCTCGGGCCATGCGCCGTTCCTGCGTGGAGTGCAGGCCCAGGATTCCTCCGGCGAGCACCCCCGCACCCTTCATGCAGCGTTCCCCAGCACCACCGCCACCTCATTGACGAGCTTGGGCACAGGCACTGTTCCCGGCCGGCATGGGATGGTGGGCTACGACGTGCTGGATCCGCGCCAGGACAAGGTGGTCAACCTGCTGGGCCAGTGGGACCCCGGCGTTGACCCTTTGCGCTGGCAGCCGTTCCCCACGGTCTTTGAACAGATCGCCGGCGAGGTGCCATGCACCACTGTGAGCCTGCCGCACTTCGCCAGTTCGCCCATGACCCGGGCCGCGCTGCGTGGCAGCAGGTTCATTGGCGCCAGCAACGTCCATTCACGGGTTGAAGAGGCAGCTGCGGCCTTGGCGGCCACACCGAAGGCCCTGGTTTACCTGTACTGGAGCGAACTGGACAAGGCCGGGCACGCCCACGGCACCGATTCCGCCCAGTGGGAGCACCAATTGGAGGAGCTCGACGCCGGGATGAAGCGTCTGGCGGCAACCGTCCCGGCAGACACCTTGATCCTGCTCACGGCCGACCACGGCATGGTCGATGTGCCGCGCTCCGCCCGGATTGACTTCTCAGTGATCCCCGAACTGGTGGACGGCGTGCGCCACACAGCTGGTGAGCCGCGCATGGTGCACCTGTATCTGGAGCCGGAGGCCACCGCCGATTTCCGGGATCAGCTGATGGCCGCCTGGGTGGAGCACTTCGGCAAGAAGGCGTGGGTGGTGAGCCGGGAGCAGGCCATTGCCGCGGGCTACTTTGGTGCCGTGGACGACTCCGTGGCAGCCCGGATTGGTGATGTGCTGATTCTGGCCCGCGAATCCATTGCGTTTTACGATCTGCGCCGCGTTCGTGCCCAGGCCATGGACGTGGTGGGCCAGCACGGCTCCATCACCAAGTCCGAGCGTGAGGTTCCCCTGCTGCGCATCCCCGTCACAGCGAAAACTGCCAAAACAGGCAAAGGCAAGCGCCGCTAGCAGCCCTTTAAGCAACTGACCCGCAGTAGTGGTCGAAAAACACCGCGAAATCGCGTTTTTTCGACCACTACTGCGGACCAGTTGTTGAATGCGCTAGTCGCCCTTGGTGCCAAACACGATCTCGTCCCAGCTGGGGACGCTGGAGCGCTTGGGCTTGGCAGCAGCTTTTCGTTCCAGACGCGCAGCAACTTCGCTGTCGCTGGGACCGCTGTCTGCGGTTTCCTGAATTCCGGATTCGGCTTCAACCGCTGGCGCCTCAACCGGTGCGGGGCGCCACGGGGTGCCAGGCTCACCGGACAGGACTATTTCACGGGTTTCGGTGCTGACTTCGGCAACACTGTCCATCTCGTGGTGGTGCTCAGCGTCAAGACTGGGTGCCAGCGACAACAGCGGCATGGCGCGCAGCCTGTCCTTGGCACTGGGTTTGGGTGCGTCCGGGACGGCCTTAATTTCTTCAGCTTCGGTGGCCGGGGCGTACAAGGCCTCGTCGCGCGGATGGGCGCCAGGGACGTGCGTGCCCAGCATCGCTGCCAGCTCGTCGTCGCCGGTTTCATCGATGCCCAAGCGGACACCGCGCCGGGACCGGAGAATCTCCAGGAAGCCATGGCCCGGGTACTCCTCGGTCTCAGCCACGTCGGGAACGCCAGCGGCATCGTCAACGTCAGGTTCGGCGTCGGCCTCAACATCAAAGGGCGCATCCAGCACGGCGGTCAGGCGGCGCTCAGGGACCGGACTGTCCATGGGTTCCAGTTCGCTGAGCTGCTGTGCCCAACGGTTGGCGTTGTGCAGGGCCTTGCGGCCTGGGTGGAAACGCCACAGCGCCGGGGGCGGCTCGCCGATGCTGCTGGCTGCCCACTGCGTCCCTGGCTCAAAGTCAGCGCTGATGGTCCAGGCGCCGGCGCTGTCACGCCAAGCATCCCAGCGAAGTGATTTCGCGTCGATGCCGAAGGCGCCCAGGCGGTGCATGACCATTTCTTCCAAGGCCGTGGGGCTTTCGCCAAAGGCCGAGCGGTAGCCGTCGTTGTGGGGTGTTGGTGCAGCAACCTCGACCTTTCGGGCCTGGTTGGCAATGTGCTCGCGCTCAGCCAGAACCGGTCCCTCGTAGCGGCGCACCTGATCCAGAGACAGGGAGGACTGTTCCGCCACGGAGGCTGCTGTTGCCCCGCCACGGATCAGTGATTGAATCTCCCGCGGGGTCATCCGGGTGGTGCTTTGCTGCACCCGGGAGCTGCGAATGGCGGACTTGGCCGCAGCCGCACGCAACGCCTCATCGAGGGGGAGTAAGTAGTTTTCTCCATCGGGACCACTGAGCAACAGGTGTTCGCCGTCGTCGTGGACACCCACCAGCCGCAAATCAGCCATGCCGTTCTCCCAAATCTTCTAGTTTCCCCTCGAAACTTTGCCACCGAACGGGTGCAATTCCTACTACCTAGCTTGGCGTGGCGCGAGATGGCTTGGAAAAAGCGCCATTTTCGCACTGGTCAGGCGGCAGGAAGCGGGTGGGAGCGCTCCGGGGGTTACGTCCCATCTTAAGCCAGCTGCGAACTCTTGGCAGCGCCGGGCACGCGCCAGGCGTTTGAGCCTTAGGGTATTGGCTGTATTTAGTATCTGCCGCACTTGGCAGCGAAGTGAGGATGTAGTCATGACCACCAGCTTTCACGCTCCCCGCACGGCTGGACGATCAGCGCAACCCTCGGCGGTGATCGATCTGGCGGAAACCGAGCTGGCCGAACTCTACGAACTTCCCGGTGCTGACGTCTCGCCCGAGGAGCTGGCCTTGGAAATCGTGGCCCAGCGGGCCGACGAATTCACCTGCGGGTCATGTTTTTTGGTGCGGCACCGTTCGCAGTTGGCCAAGGAAAAGAACGGCCTGAAGTACTGCAAGGACTGCGAAGGCTAGAGGCCCATAAATAATGGCCACCCCGGTGAATGGGGTGGCCATTGTTGTTGGCGTACTTAGCTGGTTTTCTTCGGCACGGCGCCACCCAGTGCTGCGGCCAGGTGCTCCGGGTTGCGGGTGGATGTCAACCAGTAGGGCGTCTTGTCATCGGGATCGGTGATCTCAATTTTGACCACGGGCTTGATCCAGCCGCGAATGCACAGGTAGGCCAGGCCGTTGAGTTTGATGCCGCGCTGGGCCGTGGCGTCATCGCCGTAATAGTAGCTGACATCGCCAACGAACTTGCGGTCAATCTGGGCCCTGCCCACTTGCAGCGTCTCCGGCGTCACGGAAATGGTGGGGGTGGAGGTCACCAGCATCACCACTTGCGCCGCCAGCAGCACGGCGAATGCCACATAGCCGGCCAAGGGGCTGATGGGGATGAAGATCAAGATGCCAGCGGCGGAAAGTCCCAGCACGATGACCCAAATCCAAAAGGTGGGCCACAGCTTCTCGGTGTAGTTGGCCGTGGTGGGGGACATGGCGCCTTGCGGCGATTCAGATGACATGTATGTAGCTTTTCATCTTTCCGGCAGTAATTCACTTCGGGCCCGGCAGCGCCGCCCGCCGCCACCAGTGTTCGCTTCGGGATACACTGAGCTGTTGTGACCCATCAGACTTTTGCCTCAAACCAAGAACCGGATCAGCCCGGCGCAAATGTGAGCGTGCAATTGCGCATGCTCGACGCCGGGATTGACCCTCCCAGCTACGCTCACCCAGGTGATGCCGGCGCAGACTTGCGCACCCGGATAGATGTTGTCCTGGCACCTGGTGAACGCGTGCTTGTTCCCACGGGCGTCAGCCTTGCCCTTCCTTTTGGCCTGGTGGCCTTGATTCACCCGCGCTCGGGCCTGGCCACAAAGCACGGGCTGACCATTGTCAACAGCCCTGGCACCGTGGATGCCGGCTATCGCGGGGAGATTTCTGTAACACTGCTGAATACCGATTCACACCACTCCATCTCCCTGTCCCGGGGCGATAGAATTGCACAAATGGTCATCCAGCGCGTGGAAATCGCCAACTTTGTTGCGGTGGATCAACTGCCCGACTCGGTGCGCGGTACCGGCGGCTTCGGATCCACTGGTGGTTTTGCCCCGTCCGCAAACGGCGACACCACCTCAGGGACCACCAACGGCTGATTGCCGTTTCATCTTTCACAAGGAGTCTTTAATCCCATGGCTTTCGGGTTCGGTAAGAAAAAGAAGATCAGCGAAGACATCGACCAGCGAGAAGATGCCGGTAGTTCCGCCGAGAATGCGGCTGACGCGGCGCAGGGCCCCGAGGGTGCCACAGCCACGTTGAATCTCCCGCCAGATCCGGCCGACACCGTCTACGACCGTGCCCTGCACGGACCCTTGGACGCTGCCGAGGTGGACAGCACTGACGGCTACATCGACTTGGGAGCTTTGCTCATCACCCCGCTCGAAGGGCTCTCCCTGCGCCTGGAGGTGGAAGAAAGCACCTCACGCGTCATCGCCGTGACGCTTGACCTGGACGGTAACAGCCTCCAATTGCAGGCCTTTGCCGCCTCGCGTTCCGAGCAGTTGTGGCGCGACATCCGTGAGCAGATCGGCTTGTCCGTTGGTTCGCAGGGCGGCGAGATTGAAATTCTTGACGGCACCTTTGGCAAGGAAGTCCTTGCCAAGGTTCCGGCCCAGGGCGCCGACGGCAGCAACGGTTTCCGCGTAGCCCGTTTCATTGGCATCGACGGTCCGCGCTGGTTCCTGCGTGGCGTTCTGGGCGGAAACGCCGCCGTGGACAGCGAAGCCGCAGCGGACCTGGAGAACTTGTTCCGCGGCGTTGTGGTGGTCCGCGGCGAAACGCCGCTGCCCCCACGCGATCTGTTGTTGCTGCGCCTGCCCAAGGATGCAGCCGCCAGCCCGGAAGGCGCCGTGGTGGCTGACCATGCCTCACCGGCCCAAGGCGGGGAGCCCTTCCGTCGTGGACCTGAAATCACGGCGGTCGGTTAGTTTCGTGCCCATGCAATACGGTGAGTGGCCGCCGGCAGTTGCCATCAATGAACTGCCTCCACGCGGCCGGGCCGTGTGCTGCGGCGTTGTCGATGCTGTAACCATTTTGCCGGCATCGGCGTCGCCGGCCTACACGGCCATTGTCACCGATCGGGAGTCGCACAAGCTGGACCCTGCAGCGGGCAATCACCGCCTGCGTTTGGTGTGGATTGGCCGACGCCGGGTACCCGGCGTCGCGGCCGGCACCCGCCTGCGCGTTGAAGGCATGGTGTCCCTGCGCGAGGGATTGCCCACCATGTACAACCCTCGTTATGAAATTATTGGAACCCAGGAGAGCTAGTTGAGCCAGAAGAGCCCCGAAGAAGACTCCCAGGCAGCCAAACCCGTAGGCGGTTTTGCCGACATGGCCCAGGAACTGGCGGCCAAGAACCCTTTGGTGCGCAAGGAAAATGGGCACATCGACTTGCTGGCTGCTGCCGGGGGAGTCAGGGGCATTGCCGAAAGCATTCTTCCGGGCCTAGTCTTTCTTGTTGCGTTCACCCTGACCCGGGACCTGACGGTTGCCCTGGTGGGTTCTGTCGCCATGGCCGCCGTTTTCCTCGTTGCCCGGCTGGTCCAGCGAACCCCCTTGACGCAGGCGCTGGCCGGAATTGTCGGCGTCGCACTTTCCGCGTTCCTGGCCATGAAAACGGGCAAAGCCGAGGACTATTACACGGTGGGTTTCTACACCAACGCCGGCTACATCCTGGCCATGGTGGTTTCGATTGCTGTGCGCTGGCCCGTGCTGGGGCTCCTGTTTGGCTATGCCCGCAACGAGGGCACTCGCTGGCGCCAGCAGCCTGAGCGGCTCCGTGCCTACCGTGTTGCCACCTGGATCCTGGTGGGCGTCATGGGTGCCCGGCTTGCTGTGCAATTGCCGCTGTACTTCGCCGGGCAGGTCGACGCGCTCGGAGCCATGCGCCTGATCATGGGTGTGCCGCTGTACGCGTTTGGCCTGTGGATCGCCTGGCTGGTCAGCCGCCCTGCGGCAGATGTTCCCGCAGCAAGCGACTGACCCCAAGGTTAAACAACTAGCCCGCAGAAAACGCCGAAAATCACGTGAAATTCGTGAATTTTCGGCGTTTTCTGCGGGCCAGTTGTTTAGTCGTTGGTGAGCAGGGTGCGCAGTTCGTTTTCCGCTGCAATGGTTGTGATGAAGAACAGTTCGTCGTGAGCCTCCACCACATCATCGCCGCTGGGCGTGATGGGTGCTTCATCGCGCAGAATCGCCACAAGTGTTGAATCTTGCGGCCACTGAATGGCGCTGACCATTGAACCAATCACGTGCGAATCCTCCGGGACGGTGAACTCCACCAGGGAAGCCACGCCCGTTTGCAGGGTGAGCAGGCGAACCAGGTCGCCAATTTCCACTGCTTCCTCCACCAGGGCTGTCATCAGGCGCGGAGTGTTCACGGCAACGTCAACGCCCCACGAATCGTCAAACATCCAGTCGTTCCTGGGGTTGTTGACCCGGCCCACCGTGCGGCCCACACCAAATTCCGACTTGGCCAGCAGGGATACCACCAGGTTGACCTTGTCATCCCCGGTGGCCGAGACCACCACGTCGGCTTCTTCCAGCTTGGCCTCGCGCAGGGTGCTGATTTCGCAGGCGTCGCCCACCAGCCACCGGGCGCCCCGCAAACCGCTTTTGCCAATGACTTCGGGCTTGGGGTCGATGAGCAGGGTGTCGTGCCCGTTGGACAGCAGTTCCTTGGCAATGGAACAACCCACGCTGCCGGCACCCACAATGACAACAATCATGCTAATTCTCCTTCGCGGGGGCAGCTGCAAGAATGTGGGCCACGTCGGTAAACCGTGCACTGACTATCATGGCGTGGACTGTGTCGCCCTGCTGGTAGCTGGTGTCCGGGCCCGGCAAAATGCCTTCACCAAAGCGGGTCAAATAGGCAACGCGCACCTTGGCAGCGGATTCAATATCCAAAATGTGGCGCCCAATCCAGTCCGGATGCAGCGCCAGTTCGGTCAGGATCAAACGCCCCGATGGTTCACGGAAGTCACCCTTGATGGCAGTCTCAGGCAGGATTCGGCGCAGCACCTGATCGGCGCTCCAGCGCACGGCAGCAACCGTGGGGATGCCCAGGCGCTGGTAGATTTCCGCCCGGCCTGGATCGTAGATGCGAGCCACCACATGCTCCACATGGAACGTCTCGCGGGCCACCCGGGTAGCCAGAATATTGGAGTTGTCACCGCTGGAAACAGCTGCAAAAGCGTAGGCGTGCTCAATGTCCGCCTGCTTGAGGGTTTCCTGGTCAAAGCCAACACCTGTGATTTTGCGTCCGCCAAAACCTGTGCGCAAACGCCTAAACGCCCGCTCGTCCTGGTCAATGATCGCCACGGAGTGACCTGAGTCCTCCAAGGTGTGGGCCAGTGTGGCGCCCACCCGACCGCAACCCATGATCACAAAATGTGCCACTGGTGCTCCTTGTTATAGCGGATTGCCGGGGATTCCCGGCCGACCGCTGCTGGTGCCGCATGCTTTGCCATGCGGTGCGGGTACTAATTTCACGATAGTTGCGGCCCTCCGGTCAAGTTGGGGACGGGGCCGCGTAATGCCAAAATCTCTAGCCCTAGTGTGACATGGAGGCGGTGGCAATGACATTGGACACCCGTGCGGCCCCCAGTGGTGCTAGCGTTACCCGCGTGCTGAACTTCTTCAACGCGTTCAAGCGAGTCCTTGTGGGACGTCCATTCCGCAACGAAAAGCTCGCCCATACGCTCCTGCCCAAACGCATCGCGCTGCCGGTTTTTGCCTCCGATGCGTTGTCCTCAGTGGCTTATGCGCCGGATGAAATCCTGTTGACACTGGCCCTGGCCGGTGTGGCAGCCGTGTCACTGTCCCCCTGGGTGGGGCTCGCCGTCATGGTCGTGTTGCTGACAGTTGTGGCCTCCTACCGCCAAAATGTGCACGCCTACCCCTCCGGTGGTGGCGACTATGAGATTGCCACGGTCAACCTTGGCAAGTCGGCGGGCCTCACAGTGGCCTCCGCGCTCATGGTGGATTATGTGCTGACAGTGGCAGTGTCCATGTCCTCAGCCGCGAACTACCTGGCTACGGCCATTCCGGGCTGGCACGGCACCCAGGCTGCCGTTGCGGCGGTGGGTGTCATCATCTTGGCCCTGGTGAATCTGCGCGGCATCAAAGAAGCCGGGACCGTTTTTGCCGTCCCCACCTACATTTTCATGTTCTGCATCTTCGCCATGACGGCCGCCGGCTTGTTCCAGGCCGCCACGGGAACCTTGGGCAGGGCGCCGTCGGCCGACTTTGAGATTGTTCCAGAGGCTGCGTTCAACCAGGGCCTGGTGGGCTTGGCCGGTGCGTTCCTGCTCCTGCGCGCCTTCTCCTCCGGCGCTGCTGCGCTGACGGGTGTTGAGGCCATCAGCAACGGTGTACCGAATTTCCGCAAGCCAAAGAGTAAGAACGCAGCCACCACCTTGCTGTTGCTCGGCGCCATCGCTGCCGGCATGATGGCCAGCATCTTGTTCCTGGCAGACGCCACGGACGTGCACATTGTGGCCGATCCGCACACCGAATTTCTGGTCAACGGTGTGGCGCCGGGAACCGACTATGTGCAGAACCCGTCTATCAGCCAGATCGCCTCCACCATTTTCGGGGCCGGCTCCATCCCGTTCTTCATCATTGTTGCCGCCACGGGCACGATCCTGGTTTTCGCCTCCAACACAGCCTTCAACGGCTTCCCCGTCCTGGCCTCCATCCTCGCCAGGGACGGCTACCTGCCCCGCCAGCTGCGCACCCGCGGAGACCGGCTGACCTTCAGCAATGGCGTGCTGCTGCTGGCGGTTGGTGCGCTGGTGCTCATCATTGCCTTCGACGCCGACGTCACCCGGCTCATCCAGCTGTACATTGTGGGCGTGTTCATTTCCTTCACGGCCAGCCAGCTGGGCATGATCCGCCATTGGACCCGGGAACTTCTCAAGGTCAAGGACAAGTCAATCCGGTTCAAGATGAAGCGTTCACGGATCATCAACTCCATCGGCTTCAGCATGACCTTGACGGTGCTGTTGATTGTCCTGGTCACCAAATTTGAACAGGGCGCCTGGATAGCTTTGCTGGCCATGGCGGTGCTCTTCGCCGTCATGTGGAGCATCAAGTCCCACTACGACAATGTGGCCAAGGAATTGGAGGTCGAGTCTGATTTTGCGATCAGGGCGCTTCCAGCCCGGATTCACGCTGTGATTTTAGTCTCCCATGTGCGCAAGCCTGTCATGCGGGCTGTCGCCTTTGCCCGCGCTTCAAGGCCGTCAACGCTAGAGGCGATCACCGTTGATCTGGACCCCGCCGAGACCGCCCAAACCGTTGCGGATTGGGAGAGGCTGAGCATCCCGGTACCGTTGACAGTGTTGGCGAGCCCGTACAGGGAAACGTTGACGCCGCTCATCAGCCATATCAAGGCCATGCGCAGGGACGCCCCTCGCGACTTGATAGTGGTGTACATCCCGGAATACGTGGTGGGAAAATGGTGGGAGCAGCTGGTGCACAACCAGACTGCCCTGCGCATTAAAACGCGGCTGCATTTTGAACCCGGCGTTGTGGTGGCCAGTGTGCCTTGGCAGCTGAAGTCCTCCACAGACGCGAAGAAGTACCAAGAATAGAAGAGCAAAGAGCATATGAGCGAGCCCACTAGCACCCCCCGCCTCACCGTCACAGTTGGACCGGTGGCCCACGGCGGCCACTGCGTTGCCAGGCATGACGGACGCGTGATCTTTGTCCGCCATGCCATTCCGGGGGAGACCGTGGAGATCGCTCTCACCGAGCACGACGCCGACGCCAAGTTTTGGCGCGCGGATGTCACCCGCGTGGTGGAAGGGTCCCCGGACCGCGTGAGCCACTTTTGGCCCGAGGCTGACGCGCTGCGGGCAGGTGCCCGCGGAGCCTCACCCATTGGTGGTGCCGAATTTGGACATATTTCGCGCCCCGGCCAGCTGAAGCTCAAAACTGATGTTGTCCGTGAACAGCTCGAACGCCTGGGCGGGGTCCCCACCGAGCGCCTGAATGAGCTTTTCGCCGCAGGTGTTGAGGATGTGGACAGTTCAGGGACGCAAGCCCAGCAGGCCGGCTTGGGCTGGCGCACACGCGTGGGCTTCGCCGTGACGCCGTCAGGCAAGCTGGGCATGCACGCCCACCGCTCACACACAGTCCTGCCCATCTCCGAAATGCCGCTGGCCCTGCCAGCCGTTGACGAGCTGCGCCTCTGGGAGCTGGACTTCACCGGCATTGACCGCGTTGAAGTGGCTGCCCCCGCCAATGGCTCCGGCGTGCTGGTGCTCCTGGCTCCGGCCCACGGCTTGAGCGAAAAGGCTGCCGGCCATGCCGTCAACCGTATTGCCCGCGCCCTCGCCGCCTTGGAAACACCGCCGTCGGTGGCCCGCTGGAACCCCGAAAATAGCGCCATCGAAGTGGTCAGCGGCCGCGGCTGGGTCAAGGAAACCACAGCAGATCACGAGTTCCGCGTGACAGGTGACGGTTTCTGGCAGATCCACCGCAACGCCCCGAAGGTTCTCACGGATGCCGCCCTGGGCTTCCTGCTCGAGGGTGGTTACCTGAACGACGGCGCCGACGTGGCAGACCTCTACGCCGGGGCCGGCCTGTTCACGGCGCCGCTGGCTGACGCCGTGGGCTCCGACGGCAGCGTGCTGTCGGTGGAAGGCTCGCCCGGCACCAGTCGGGATGCACGCAAGAACCTGCATGCCAGCGAGCAGGTGGAGATCCTGCAGGGCCGCGTGGAAAAGATTCTGGGCACCCAGTCGCGGGCCTCGCAGTCGGCGGCCGGACAGCGCAGGCGATTTGACGCCGTCGTGCTTGATCCGCCGCGCGCAGGTGCCGGCAAGGTGGTTGTCCGCGCCTTGGTGGCCACACAGCCCCAGGCCATCGCCTACGTTTCCTGCGATCCGGCAGCTTTTGCCAGGGACGTGAAGTACTTTGCCAACGCTGGCTGGCGCCTGGCCAAGGTGCGGGCGTTTGACCTGTACCCGCACACCCACCACGTGGAGACAGTGGCCCTGCTGGTTCCGGCAGCTGCCATCGCCAGCTAACACGCGCTGACGCCAGCCACACGCCAGCAAAACCCGAGGAAGCCTCTTGAACCAGACACCACCGAAGGTGCGGCCCCAGCGGCGGGATCTGACGCGCAACAAGCCCAAAGGGACGCTCATTGCCGAACGGCGCGATGAACATCGCAAAGCGGCCATGGCAGCGGCCCGGGCGAACTTGGCGCCGGTTGACGAGGTGGTGCTGGAACGTGATGGCCTCACTGCGGCGCAAGTGCGCGAACGCCACGACGCCGAGCTGAGCAACGCTGTGCGGCATGAAAGCAGCCGCAGCATGTGGGCCATTGTGAGGGCCAACGTGTTCACCCTGTTCAACACGGTGTTGGGTGCCTGCCTGGTGCTGGTGCTCATTGTGGGAGACCCGCGGGACGCGCTCTTTGGCTTCATTGTGCTGGCCAATGCTGCTATTGGCGTGGTTCAGGAGTACCGGGCCAAACGGACCCTGGACAGGCTGGCGGTGCTCCATGCTCCCAGGGCCCGTGTGCGCCGTGATGCGCAGGAAGTGGAGCTGGCAGTTGCCGACGTCGTCTATGACGACGTGTTGTTGCTGCGCACAGGCGACCAGATCCCCGCCGATGCGATTGTTGTGGACGCGGACTCCTTGGAGATTGATGAATCCCTGCTGACGGGGGAGTCCGATCCCGTGGAGAAGCACCCGGGGGATTTGGCCCTGTCGGGTTCGGCCGTGGTGGCGGGCTTCGGCACTGCCCGGGTGCACCGGGTGGGGGCGGAGTCCTACGCATCGCAGCTGACAGCTGAGGCCCGCCGTTTCTCCCTGGTCAACTCGGAGATCCGCAACTCGATCAACCAGATCATCTTGTACATTACGTGGGCGTTGATTCCCATCATCTTGTTGGTCATCAACGGCCAAATGAGCGCCCACGGCGGCTGGGAGCGGGCCCTGGCGTCGGGCGAGTGGCGCATTGCCGTGGTGAGCGCCGTGGCCAGCATTGTGGCCATGATTCCCGAGGGTCTGGTGCTGCTGACAAGCATTTCCTTTGGCATGGCCGCGGTGAGCCTGGCCCGGCAGCAGGTTTTGGTGCAGGAGCTGCCTGCAGTGGAGGGCCTGGCCCGGGTGGATATGGTCTGCCTGGACAAGACCGGGACCCTGACGGAGGGACGGATGGAACTGGCCAGCACTCGGGAGTTTGCCGCCGTGCCCGGCTGGGAACAGGTTTTGGCCTGGCAGGGGGCCCACCCCAACGCCAATGCGACGTCCGGGGCCCTTGCCGGCAGCTACACCGCGCTGCCCTCGGAGCTGCCGGTGGAGGAAGTCCCGTTCAATAGTGCGCACAAGTTCAGTGCCGTCACCTTCGGTCCCGGCGGGCTTGCCGGTGACTGGGTGCTGGGTGCCCCGGAGATGGTCTTGGCAGCGCAAAGCCAGAGTGAGGCGCTGGCGGCCGCCCACGACGCCGCAGGACGCGGTCTGCGGGCGCTCGTGCTGGCACACAGGCCGCTACAGCCGCCTCACAGCGCTGAGATCTCCATCACCCCCGATGAGTCAGCAGACTTCTCCGTTGCCGGCCTGGAGCCGGTGGCCCTGCTCCTGTTCCGTGAAAAGGTCCGGCCCGACGCCGCACAGACCCTGGCGTACTTCCGCGAGCAGGGTGTTGAGCTGAAAATTATCTCCGGCGACAACCCCAGAACCGTGGCGGCCGTGGCCCGTGAGGTGGGTTTTGAATTCACCGGCGACGGATATGACGCACGCGGGCTGCCAGAAGACTTACCGGCCATGGCTGATGTTTTGGCCAAGGAAAGCGTGTTGGGCAGGGTCACGCCCGAGCAAAAAAAGGCCATTGTGCTGGCCCTGCAGAGTCGCGGCCATGTGGTGGCGATGACGGGCGACGGCGTCAATGACGCCCTCGCCTTGAAGCATGCGGACATTGGCATCGCCATGGGCAGCGGCGCCGCAGCGACGAAGGCCGTCTCGCGCCTGGTGCTGCTCGATGGCCAGTTCAGCCACCTCCCCTCAGTGGTGGCGCAGGGGCGCCGGGTGATTGCCAATGTGGAGCGGGTGGCGAATTTGTTCCTGACAAAAACCACCTACGCCATCATCATCTCAGTGGTCATCGGGGTGCTGATGTGGCGTTATCCCTTCCTGCCGCGCCAACTCTCCATTGTCAGCTCCATGACCATTGGGATCCCGGCGTTTTTCCTTGCCCTGCTGCCCAATGCAAGGCGGTACCAGCCAGGATTCCTGCGCCGGACGCTCATGTTTGCCATCCCCTCGGGCACCATTGTGGCCGGCTGCGTCATGGCTGTTTACTCCTTCGCCAGAGCCTTTCCGGATCCGGCCCTGAGTGTGGAGGAAGCTGTCACCGTGGCACAAACGGCAACCACCATGACGGTGTTGTTGGTGGCCCTGTGGGTGCTGGGCACCTTGGCCCGGCCCTTCGACAAATGGCGGGCCCTGCTGGTCGGCGCCATGGTCCTTGGCCTGGTCCTGGTGATGGCTGTTCCCTTCGCCAGGAATTTCTTCGCCCTCGATATTCCGTCAGGGCCGCTGTTAGCGGCTACTATGGGCGTAACTGTCGCAGGGTGTCTGGCGATCGAGCTGCTCTACCGTTTCCTGAAGAAGCGGGGCGCCGTCTCCGAGCGTGAGTAAGGCGTGCCTAACTGGCATCCGTGCCCCTGCGTGACCAAGATAAAAGCAGTGGCGAGAGGAGTCCATCGATGACTAATGTGGACAGTTTTGGTTCCAAAGGCGTACTTAATGTTGCCGGGACCGAATACGAGATTTTCCGACTGAACTCGGTTGAAGGCGCGAAGAGCCTTCCGTTCAGCCTCAAGGTTTTGCTTGAGAACCTCCTGCGCACCGAAGATGGTGCGAATATTACAGCTGACCACGTACGTGCGTTGGCAGGTTGGGATCCCAATGCGGAGCCCGACACCGAAATTCAGTTCACCCCGGCCCGCGTCATCATGCAGGACTTCACTGGAGTTCCCTGCATCGTTGACCTGGCCACCATGCGCGAAGCTGTCAAGGAACTTGGTGGCGACCCCACCCGAGTGAACCCCTTGGCTCCTGCCGAGATGGTCATTGACCACTCCGTGCAGATTGACGTGTTTGGTAACTCCGACGCCGTCGAGCGCAACATGGACATTGAGTACCAGCGCAACGGCGAGCGTTACCAGTTCCTGCGCTGGGGCCAGACAGCTTTTGAAGACTTCAAGGTTGTGCCCCCGGGCATGGGCATCGTGCACCAGGTCAACATTGAGTACTTGGCCCGCACTGTCATGACCCGCACTGTCGACGGCGTATTGCGCGCCTACCCCGACACCCTGGTCGGCACTGACTCCCACACCACCATGGTCAACGGCCTGGGTGTATTGGGTTGGGGTGTTGGCGGCATCGAGGCCGAGGCAGCCATGTTGGGCCAGCCTGTTTCCATGCTGATACCGCGCGTTGTTGGCTTCAAGCTGACCGGGTCCATCCCGGCCGGCGCAACCGCAACCGATGTGGTTTTGACCATCACCGAGCAGCTGCGTAAGCACGGCGTCGTTGGTAAGTTCGTAGAATTCTACGGTGAAGGTGTTGCCGGCGTGCCGTTGGCAAACCGCGCCACGATCGGCAACATGAGCCCGGAATTCGGTTCCACGGCTGCCATGTTCCCGATCGACAGCGTCACCGTTGACTACCTGCGCCTGACCGGCCGCAGCGAAGAGCAGCTGGCACTGGTTGAGGCCTACGCCAAGGAGCAGGGCCTGTGGCACGATCCCTCCGTGGAGATCAAGTTCTCCGAGTACCTGGAACTGGACCTCTCGACAGTGGTTCCCTCCATCTCGGGACCGAAGCGTCCCCAGGACCGCATCGAGCTCACGAACGCGAAGTCTCAGTTCCGCTCGGATCTGAAGAACTACGTTGCCGCTGATGCGAACGCTGAAGGCAACACGGTCGATGAGTCCTTGGAAGAGTCTTTCCCAGCCTCCGACGCCCCGTCCTTCACCCATGCAGACAGCCACACCCACGACACCGAGCGCGTGCTGGCTTCCGCCGCTGCCGGTGCCAACGGCCGACCGTCCGCACCGATCCATGTGAAGAACGAATCCGGTGTGTCCTTCGAGCTTGATCACGGTGCGGTTTCCATCGCCTCGATCACCTCGTGCACCAACACCTCCAACCCCTCAGTGATGCTCGCTGCTGCCGTTCTGGCACGCAACGCCGTCAACAAGGGCTTGGCTTCCAAGCCGTGGGTGAAGACCTCTGTAGCCCCCGGCTCCAAGGTAGTCACCGACTACTACGAGAAGTCGGGACTGGTTCCGTTCCTGGAGCATCTCGGCTTCTACACCGTCGGTTACGGTTGCGCCACCTGCATCGGTAACTCCGGTCCCTTGGACACCGAAGTATCCGCCGCGATTGCCGAAAACGACCTGTCCGTGACGGCTGTTCTCTCCGGTAACCGTAACTTTGAAGGCCGCATCAACCCGGACGTAAAGATGAACTACTTGGCCTCCCCGCCTTTGGTTATCGCTTACGCCCTGGCTGGCACCATGGACTTCGACTTTGAGACCGATGCTCTGGGCCAGGACGACGCCGGCAACGACGTCTTCCTTGCCGACATCTGGCCCAACCCGGTTGAGGTTCAGGAAGTCATGGACGCCTCGATTGACCGTGAGATGTTCACCAACTCCTACGCCACCATCTTTGACGGTGACGATCGTTGGAAGTCCCTGGAGACCCCGGAGGGCAACACCTTCGAATGGGATCCCAAGTCAACGTACGTGCGTAAGCCCCCGTACTTTGAGGGCATGAAGGCCCAAGCCGATCCCGTCGCCGACATTGCCGGTGCACGTGTTCTGTTGAAGCTGGGCGATTCGGTCACCACCGACCACATCAGCCCTGCCGGTTCCTTCAAGTCCGAGACCCCCGCGGGCCAGTACTTGCTGGCCAACGGTGTTGAGCGCAAGGACTTCAACTCCTACGGTTCACGCCGTGGAAACCACGAGGTCATGATTCGCGGAACCTTCGCGAACATCCGCATCCGCAACCAGATCCTGGACAACGTTGAGGGTGGATTCACCCGCGACTTCACCCAGGCCGATGGCCCGCAGGCGTACATCTACGACGCCTCGGTCAACTACCAGGCTGCCGGCACCCCGCTGGTTGTTCTGGCTGGCAAGGAATACGGTTCAGGCTCCTCACGTGACTGGGCTGCCAAGGGTACTGCCCTGCTGGGTGTGAAGGCTGTTGTTGCCGAGAGCTACGAGCGCATCCACCGCTCCAACCTCATCGGCATGGGCGTCCTTCCCCTGCAGTACCCGGCCGGCGTGAACGCTGCCTCCCTGGGCCTGACGGGTACGGAAACGTTCTCCGTTGAAGGCGTCACCGAGCTGAACAACGGCACCACGCCGAAGACGCTGAAGGTTACGGCCGTTGCAGAAGACGGCACCACCGTCAGCTTCGACGCCGTGCTGCGCATCGACACCCCCGGTGAGGCCGATTACTACCGTAACGGCGGCATCTTGCAGTACGTACTGCGTCAGATCTCCGCAGCGAGCTAGTCCCCACCCGCCGGCCCAGAAATCGCTGACGCGATTTTTGGGAACCTGGAGGGCGTGGGCCCGGGCCTGTGGGCCCAAGTGTGGGCTTACGTTTTGTGATCCACGCTGTGCAAGGGCGGGCATCCGGGAAACCGGATGCCCGCCCTTGATTGCGTTTAATGTGCTTTGTACCACTGAAACCAAGCGATACGCTCAGTCATGACGGTTGGACACGATATTGTTAGACGTTGATAGTGGACCCAGGGAGGTACCAATGGGACTTTTAGAAACCATCACGCATCCGCGCGATCTCAGCAAGCTCAGCCCGAGCCAGATGGAGACCCTGGCCCAGGAGATCAGGGATTTCCTGATTACCAACGTGTCTCAGACAGGTGGCCACCTTGGCCCCAATCTTGGCGTGGTGGAGCTGACGCTTGCCATTCACAGGGTCTTCGATTCCCCCCGCGACAGCATTGTGTTCGATACAGGGCATCAGTCCTACGTCCACAAACTCGTCACTGGACGCCAAGACTTCTCCACCCTGCGCCAGCAGGGCGGACTCTCGGGCTACCCTGACCGTGCCGAATCCGAGCATGACATAGTGGAAAGTTCCCACGCATCATCCTCCATTTCCTGGGCCGATGGAATATCCCGCGCACGCCAGCTCACGGGCGAGGGTGACCGCTACGTGGTGGCTGTCATTGGCGACGGCGCTTTGACCGGCGGCATGACTTGGGAAGCCCTGAACAACATTGCCGCGGACAAGGACCGGCGTGTGGTGATTGTGGTCAACGACAACGGCCGCTCTTACGCCCCGACCGTGGGCGGCGTGGCCGAGTACCTGGCCTCCCTGCGCCCGGCCATTGACCACGTCCGCACGCATAAGAAGTATGAAGCCTCCATGTCGTGGGGCAAGAAGCGTCTACAGGACGGCAACGCAGCCGGCCAGTTCGTTTACAAGAGTTTGCACGCCGCCAAAAAGGGAGTGAAGGATTGGTGGGCGCCCCAGGGCCTCTTCGATGACCTTGGCATGAAGTACGTGGGCCCCGTTGACGGCCACGACGAGAAAGCCATGGAATCGGCACTGTTGCTGGCCAGGAACTATGGCGGCCCCGTGATTGTGCACGCTTTCACCGAGAAGGGCCGAGGCTATGCCCCTGCCCGGGCGCACAAGGACGACCAGTTCCACGCTGTGGGCGTCATCAATCCCGAGACGGGCGTTTCCGTGGAGGAGCCCAGTGGCAAGTCCTGGACGGGAGTTTTTGGTGAGGAAATCGCCAAGATTGCCGAGGAACGCACCGACATTGTGGCAATCACAGGTGCCATGTTGATTCCCGTAGGTCTTGCCAAGTTTGCACAAAAGTTCCCAGACCGTGTCATTGATGTTGGCATTGCCGAGCAACATGCACTGACCATGGCCGCGGGCATGGCTTTTGGTGGCCTCCACCCGGTGGTGGCCATCTATGCCACTTTCCTGAACAGGGCCTTCGACCAGCTCCTGATGGACGTAGCCCTGCACAAGGCAGGGGTGACAATTGTCCTTGACCGGGCAGGTGTGACGGGCCCGGACGGTCCCAGCCACCATGGCATGTGGGACATGTCCATGCTGCAAATTGTGCCCGGCCTGCACCTGGCCGCTCCGCGTGATGCCGTGCGCCTGCGCGAGGAACTGCGCGAAGCCGTGGCTATTTCGGATGCACCCAGCGTGGTCAGGTATTCCAAGGGCACCGTGGGTCCAGAAATTGTGGCCCTTGAGCGCCTGTACGACGGCGTCGACGTTCTGGCCCGCACCCATCACGACATGCCGGAGGCAGGCAGTGAACCCCAAACCGATGTTCTGATTGTCAGTGTTGGGGCCATGAGTGAATTGGCCTTGGATGTTGCCGCTCGCATTGACCAGCAGGGCATCAGCTCCACAGTGGTTGACCCGCGCTGGGTGATGCCCGTGCCGCGCTCCATTGTGCAGCTGGCCTCACAGCACAGGATTGTCATTGTCATTGAGGACGGCGTCCGGGCCGGCGGAGTGGGCTCACGCATCCGGCAGGAACTGCGCTCAGCAGGCATTGACACGGCACTGAACGAGGTGGGCCTGCCCGTGGAGTTCCTAGCCCACGGCAGCCGTTCGCAGGTGCTTGCGCGGGTGGGGCTGACAGCCCAGCGCGTCGCCCAAGATGTGGTGGAGCAGGTTTTGGGCACCAAGGTGCCCTTTGCCCGGCCCCTGCCCGGGCAGCCTGCGCCCCGCACAGGTCAGATGCCCATCCTGTGACGGCGTTTCCCGACACGCAGTCGGCGCAGATGCCTCAGACCGGGGATCTGGTCGTGGCCCGCAACCGCAAGTATGATGGCACCGCTCACTGGGTGGTACCCGGCCGGTATCTGGGATCCGATGATGCCGGCCACTGGGTGTTCCAGGGAACGGGTGAATTTGTGTCCCGGCCCGGTGCAGCTTTCTATGCGGAATCCGATGCCGTGCTTTTAATTCCCCACGAGGGAGATTGGGTGGCGACGTTTTACGATCAAAGCCACCCGTCCGGCGTCGAACTTTATATAGATCTGGCCACTGAGCTGGCCTGGCGGCGCATCCGGCCGGCGGTCATCGAGTTTCACATGGTCGACATGGATTTGGATGTTGTGCGCACCAAGTCGCGGGGCCTCTATGTTGATGATGAAGACGAGTTTGCCGAGCACAGCAACACCATGAATTATCCGCCCGAACTGTGCACCCGCATGGAACGAGCAGCGGAAGCCTTGATGGAGGCCGTCGCGGCCCGTCGGGCACCTTTTGAGGGCCGGGAAGCGGTCTGGTTCACGCTAGGAAGGACACTGCCATGAGCAGCACCGAAGGACAAGACAGCAACGATTCCCTGGAATCAAATGATCTGGACCCCAACATTGTGCGCATGTACAAGAAGGACGACGCCGGAGCCTGGACTTTCCGCGAAGCGTGGATTGACGCCGGGATGCCCCAGGAGGATGACGCTGAGGCAGCCCCGGCAGAATCGGCGGAGATTTTCTTTGTGGTCAATCATGGCGCAGTAGGCCACCAAAGCACGTCCAAGGATGTTCGCGCAGCCTCCCTGGAAGAGGCCCGTGGCATGCTGGAAGCGTTCGCGGAGCAGTGCGCCGTGGACGGTTATGCCGTGCTCAGTCGTGAAGAGCAGTTCACTGTGGTGGCACAGATTGCCCTGAAGAGCGACAGGATCACTGACAGGGACAAGACCCTTGGAGCCAGTGCCAAGGCAGCCCTGACGGCACATTTGGCATGGCGGGGCAGCGGACTCGTGGAGAAGATTGAATTTACCAAGGGCCCGCACAGCACCGGCAAGCTGAACGTGTACATCCTTGCCCCGGACCCGGCCCGCGCAGTGGCCAACATCAAGGTGTGCATCCGTGAAGAGAAGCTCGACTTCACCAAGCTCAGCGTTGCCGTCGCCCCGGCCGACCAGCTCGACGAGCTGCGGGCCAAGCACAGCACCAGCGGCAGCACAGTCTTCAGCCTCTAACCTCCCACCCCAACGCTCGCTCACTTACGGGGCCGTTTTCCCCAACGCTCGCTCACTTGGTGCAGGAGCGTTGGGGAAAATCCACCCTTTGCTGCAGGAGCGTTGTGCGGGTGGGACGGGGCCAAATTGTCTGCGTGTGGGCGGGACTGGCTATTGTTGAACCATGATTGAATACCGACAAGTAGGCCGTTCCGGACTGACCGTTTCCACTGTGGGCCTGGGGTGCAACAACCTGGGCCGCAGCGGGACGGTGACACAAACGCAGGAGGGCAGCAACGCCGTCGTGCATGCCGCCTTGGAGGCTGGGATCACGCACTTTGACGTGGCTGATGTGTACGGGATGACGCCCGGCATGAGCGAAACCATCCTGGGCAAGGCGCTTGGTGCGCACCGTGAGAATGTCATTGTGGCCACCAAGTTCGGCATGGATACCCAAGGCGCCAATGGCGTGGATTGGGGGCGGCGCGGCTCACGAAAGTACATTATGCAGTCCGTGGAGGCCTCGCTGCGCCGGTTGAACACCGACTATCTTGACCTCTTTTACTACCACACACCCGACGGGCACACCCCTATGGCGGAGACGCTCTCGGCGCTGGATGACCTGATCCGCGCCGGCAAGGTGCGCTACCTGGGACACTCGAATCTGGCAGGGTGGCAGATTGCCGACGCCGAATACACCGCACGCACGCTGGGTACGGAACGGTTTGTGGCCAGCCAAAACCACTACAACTTGCTCGACCGCCGTGCCGAGCAGGAGGTCACCCCCGCTGCTGAAGCGTATGGGCTGGGTGTCATGCCCTACTTCCCGCTCGCGAACGGCTTGCTGACTGGCAAGTACCGTGGTGGTGTGGTGCCCGAGGGCAGCAGACTCTCACACACCCGCCAGCACATGGTTTCAGGGGCTGATCAGGACCAGTTTGCGGCGTTCAGTGCCTTTGCTGCGGCCCGCGGCCTCACCGAGGTTCAAGTGGCGTTCTCTTGGCTCGCAGCGCAGCCGTCGGTTGCCAGCGTCATCGCCGGTGCCACCAAGCCGGAACAGGTGCGCGAAAATGCCGCGGCGGCGGGATGGAAGCCAACAACGGAAGATCTGACTGAGCTCGACCTGATCTTCCCGCGCACTCCCAAAGTGGCCTTGTTCTAGCAGTCAGCAGGGAATTTGCTACATGCTGACGGTGATCCATTCGCCGACTGTGTCTAGCGTCCGCCGCGCGGGGCCGGCTACATGCTGACGGTGATCCATTCGCCGGCTGTGTCTAGCGTCCGCCGCTGGTGGCCGGCTACATGCTGACGGTGATCCATTCGCCGTCGATGGCCGCGCTGAAGCGGGGCAGGGCAGCCTTCGCCGGGCCGGATATCACTGTGCCGTCTGCGCCCTTGAAAAGTGAACCGTGGCAAGGGCACTTGAAGTCCTCGCCATTGGGTGCAACCTTGCAGCCGGCATGCGTGCAAATGTCGGTGTAGGCCAGCACGGTCGTTTCATCCGGGCGGAACAAGATGACATCCACACCATTGGCCGTTCCTGCCGCAGTACTGCCCACGGGGAGCTCGGACACTTTGCCCACCTGGTAGGGAGTTCCGCCCGTGGGGATCTCGGACGGAACGCTGCCTGTGCCGGGACTGGCGGCACCGCTGGGGGTGCAGCCCACCAAGGCCAGCGCGCAGGCGGCGCCGGTGGCTGCTGTGGTGGCCCGGAGGGCATTGCGTCGGGTCAAAGTTGGGTCAAAAGTCATGAAACCATTCTGTCAGTTCCGGCCGGGGGAATGCCACACGCGGCTCCCGGCCAGTTCCGCCTCGCGAACGGGCAGTAGTTGTTGATGTTGAGCACAAACATCAACAACTACTGCCCGTTCACGAGGCGGAGGCGGCGGAGGGGCAATGGATGGATCAGGCGGCGGGGTGGAACAGCTTCCCGTTGACCCGCTCAGAGGCGCCCACCCGGTCCAGGTAGGGGGTGATGCCGCCTAGATGCATGGGCCAGCCGGCGCCCAGAATCATGCACAGATCGATGTCCTCGGGTCCGGCCACCACGCCCTCTGCCAGCATCAGCCCGATCTCCTCGGCCAGGGCATCCTGGGTTTTGAGCAGCAGCTCCTGTTCCGTTGACGGGGAGTTGCCAAAGCTCAGCAGCGCCAGGGTGCTGGCCGGGATGGACACGCTGCCATCCGGGGCGGTCTCCCACAGTCCCTTGATGCCGGCGTCGATCAGGGCCTGTTGGTTGGCCGAGACATGGAACCGCTCGCCAAAGGCTGCGTGCAGCGATTCCGTGACGTGCTGCGCCACGGGGATGCCCACCATGGCCAGCAGGGTGAACGGCGTCATGGGCAGGCCCATGGGGCGCAGCGCGTTGTCCGCAACGTGCGCGTCGGTGCCCTCATCGAAGGCAGCGGAAACTTCAGCCATGAGCCGCAGGAGCACGCGGTTCACCACGAACGCAGCCGCATCCTTGACCAGGACAGCCGTCTTGCGTAGCGCCTTGGCTGTGGCAAACGCCGTAGCCAGTGCGGCGTCGTCGGTCTTGGGTGCCCGAACAATCTCCAGCAGCGGCATAACGGCAACCGGATTGAAGAAGTGGAAGCCCACTAGGCGTTCGGGGTGCTGCAAGTCCGCCGCCATGGCCGTCACGGAGAGTGAGGAGGTGTTCGTGGCGAGGATGCATTCCGGCGAAACAATCGCCTCAACCTCGGCAAACACAGCCTTCTTGACGTTGAGTTCCTCAAACACGGCCTCAATCACAAAGTCGGCATCCGCAAACGCCTCCTTGGACACGGAACCTGTCACGAGAGCCTTGGTGCGGTTGGCAGCGTCCTGGCTCAGCCTGCCCTTGGCGAGCAGCTTGTCCACCTCGCCATGGACGTAGCCCACACCCTTGTCCACACGCGCCGCATCAATGTCCGTCATGACCACGGGCACCTTCAGCTGGCGGGCAAAGAGCAGGGCGAACTGGCCCGCCATCATCCCCGCGCCGACGACGCCAACCTTGGTGACGGGGCGCGCCAGCTTGGCGTCAGGTGCTCCGGCAGGCCGCTTGGCCCGCTTCTGGACCAGGTCAAGGAAGGCGTAGACGGTGTCCCGGAACTGCGGGGTCGCCATGAGGTCGGCCAGCGCCTCATCCTCGGCGGCGAATGACTGCGCCTTGGTGAAGTGTTTACCCTCCTCCAGCAGTTCGATGACGCGGGCCGGGGCGGGCGCGGCGTTGGAAGTTTTCGCTTCAACAAATTTCTTGGCGCGTTCGACGGCGGCGTCCCAGGCTGCGCTGTTTTCCTCGCTCAACGGCTCGGAGACGGCGTTGGGGCGGCTGACCTCCTCACCTGCAAGGACCCGGGCCGCCCAGGTGAGCGACTGTTCCAGGAAGTCGGCCGGTTCGAACAAGGCATCGGCAATGCCGAGTTTGTAGGCTGCCGGGCCGCTGAGCGTGCGATTGTTGCTGAGTGCGTTCTCCAGCATGACCGTTACGGCGTTGGATGGACCGATCAAACGGGGGAGCAGGTACACGCCGCCCCAACCGGGGACCAGGCCAAGGAACGCCTCGGGCAGGCCCAGGGCTCCGGCTCCGGTGGAGACTGTCCTGTAGTTGGCGTTGAGCGCGATCTCAAGACCGCCACCGAGGGCCAAGCCGTTGATGAACACAAAGCTGGGGACGCCCAGGTCGTTGAGTGTTGAGTACACGTCGTGGCCCAGCTGGGCCATCCAGAGACCGGACTGGCGGTCCTTGAGGCTCTTGACGGCGGAAAGATCAGCGCCGGCAACCAGGAAGTACGGCTTTCCAGTGACGCCCACACCAATAATTTCCCCACGTTTTGCGCGCTCACGCTGTTCCTGGAGAGCCGTGCCCAACTCCACCAAGGTGTTCGGGCCCAGGGTGCTGGGGCGGCGGTGGTCCAGGGCGTTGTCCAGGGTAATTAGCGCAAAAGTGCCGGCGCTGGGAGCGCCGTCAACGCCCGGGAGCGCAATGTCCTTCACATGCGAGTGGGTGATGACCTCGTCCGGGAACAGGGCGGCGAGCTGGTGAAAGTCCTGGGCGCTCATGCTGCGCTCCCTTCGGTGGTTGAGGTGGCTGAGGTGGTTGTGGCGTTGAAGTGCGGGTTTTCCCAGATGACTGTGGCACCCATGCCCAGCCCGATGCACATGGTGGTGAGGCCATAGCGAACCGAGGGGTCTTCCTGGAATTGACGGGCCAGCTGGGTCATCAGACGAACGCCGGAGGATGCCAAAGGGTGGCCCACAGCGATGGCGCCGCCGTACCTGTTGACCCGGGGGTCGTCGTCGGCAATTCCGTAGTGGTCAAGGAAGGACAGGACCTGGACGGCGAAGGCTTCGTTGATCTCAAACAGGCCAATGTCACCGATGCTCAGGCCGGCCAGTTTGAGAGCCTTCTCGGTGGCGGGGACGGGTCCGATGCCCATAACCTCGGGCGCCACTCCGGCGAAGGCATAAGTGACCAGGCGCATTTTGACGGGCAGGCCAAGTTCTTTGGCGGTCTCCGCGGAGGCCAGAAGTGCCACCGTGGCGCCGTCATTCAAACCGGCAGCGTTGCCTGCCGTCACCCGGCCGTGGGCGCGGAACGGCGTCTTCAACGCGGCCAGGTCTGCAACCGTGGTGCCGGGGCGCGGGGGCTCATCCACGGTGTTCAGGGTCCAGCCCTGTTCCGGCTTGAGGGTGGCCACGGGCACCAGGTCGGGTTGGATCTGGTCCTTGGCGTAGGCTGCAGCCAGCTTGTTCTGGCTCGCGACGGCGTATGCGTCGGTGCGGTCCTTGGTGATGGCAGGGAACCTGTCGTGCAAGTTCTCGGCCGTGTTGCCCATGTTCAGGGCCGCCGGGTCCACGATCCGTTCGGACATGAAGCGCGGGTTGGGGTCGGAGCCGGCTCCCATGGGGTGGTGGCCCATGTGCTCCACGCCGCCGGCAATGACCACGTCATAGGCACCGAAACCAATGCCGGAGGCGGTGGTGGTGACGGCCGTCATGGCACCGGCACACATCCTGTCAATGGCAAAGCCGGGAACCGACTGCGGGAGCCCTGCCAGCAGTGCTGCGGTGCGGCCAATGGTCAGGCCCTGGTCACCCGTCTGGGTTGTGGCGGCAATGGCGACCTCGTCGATGCGCTCCGGCGGCAGCGAGGGATTGCGGCGCATGAGCTCGCGGATGCACTTGACCACCAGGTCATCTGCCCGGGTGCTGGCGTAAATGCCCTTTTCCCCTGCTCGTCCAAAGGGTGTGCGGACGCCGTCAACAAAGACCACGTCCCTAATCTGCCGATTCTGGCTCACCTGGTGCTCCTTGAGTGCGTACAACGGATGTCGTCCAAGCCAATCATGTTGGGGACGACTGTGTCACACATCATGTTACCCGCCGGTAACTTGGAGTCAAAATCCCCGCGCAAAGCCCGACGGCGTGCCAAACGGGCGATGACGCATGAAATTTCACACGCCCAAGTCAGGGCCCCCGGCCACGAGGGCCCCGAGGCGTGCTTGCGAGTCTTGGGAGTGGCCGGGGATCGCCGTCGGCGGAGGCAGAGGGGCTAGGCGGCCGCTTCTTCGGACCTGGGGGCCTTGGGCTCCTTGGGTGGCAGCGGCTCCGGGTTCAGCAGGGAGTCGGTGAGCAGCTCCGCAGTCTTTTCGATCTGCCAGGGGCGGGCACCAAGTTCCGACAGCTGGGCTGACACGCTCTCCACGCTGATGCTCGACGGCGGACGCCAGCACAAGCGGCGCAGGAAGTCGGGCGTGAGAACATTTTCACCGGGAATGTTGATCTCTTCGGCAAGATCACTCAGGCGCTGGCGCGCAGTGGCGTACCGGGCAGCAGCCTCGGGATCCCGCTCAGCCCACACCCGCGGCGGGGGAGGTGTGTTGGTGGAGACCTGCAGGGGCGGCGGCTCGGTGCTGTTCTTCGCTGTCTGGATGGCGTGGAGCCACTTGGGCGCATCGCGCTTGGCTGCGCGCCCGTGGAACCCGGACAAGCCCAGCAGGGCAGGAACGGTTGCGGGCATGCCCTTGGCAGCTGCCACAATGGCCGAATCCGGGATGAGCCGGCTGGGGGCAATGTCGCGGTGTTCAGCCAATTTCTCGCGGGTGTACCAAAGCTCGCGGACCACTCCCAGCTGAACCCGGTTGCGGATGGTATGGGAGCCGGAGGTGCGCCGCCACGGATCAACACGAGGGGCGGGCACGCCTGCGTCAATCAGGTGCTGGAACTCCTGGGCGGCATACTCGAGCTTCCCGTCCTTTTCCAGCAGTGCCACGAGTTCCTCCTGCAGGTCAACCAGGACCTCCACATCGAGGGCGGCGTAGCGCAGCCACGGCTCGGGCAGGGGGCGCTGGGACCAGTCGGCCGCCGAGTGTTCCTTGGCGAGGTGGTAGCCCAGCAAGGATTCCACCACGGCGCCCAGGCCAACACGCGGCAGTCCGGCCAGGCGTGCGGCCAATTCCGTGTCAAAAAGTTTGCTGGGCCACATGCCAACACCCGCCAAGCAGGGCAGGTCCTGGCTGGCGGCGTGCAGAATCCACTCCACCCCGTGCAGGGCCTCGTCAATGATCTTCAAATCATCGAAGGCTTCGGGATCAATGAGCCATGTGCCGGCGCCTTCGCGGCGAATCTGGACCAACATGGCGCGCTGGCCATACCGGAAACCTGAGGCGCGCTCCGTGTCAACGGCTGCCGGGCCGTGCCCGCTGGCCAATGCCGCGGCGCACCGTGCCAAGGCAGGCTGGGTTTCCACGACGGCCGGAATGCCATCCTGGGGCATGTCCAGCACCACCAGCTCTGGCAGGTCGCCCAGTTCCACCCGGACACGGTCAATGACCACTGAAGTCAGCGGGGCGGCAGCCAGTTCGACGGCGGTGGTGGCGGCATCCTGTGTGGTCCCTGTGCCTGTCGGGGTGCTGGAGGGGGAGCCGGGGCCTTGGTGTGAGGTGGACTTTTTGGCCCGGGCGCGGCTGTGTGCGCTGGATTCTGGGTTGGTCATGATGCCCTTAGTCTACCGAATGGTGCAGCACCTGCTGGGGTGGGAGCCGTCGTCGGCCGCGCCAACCCCCTTCATCAGAGGTCACCAGCCGTGGTTGGGGCGGCGCTGTGAGAGCAAAGTCACTCCGTGGGGCACGGGCGGCAGGCCGGCAAAGGTGCACACAAGATTGCTCCACGCCTGCAGGTGGGCGCTGACATCAGGGCCCTCGGGAGTCCATGAGGCGCGCAACTCGATGTCAATGGCGTCGGGGCGAGAGGCCAAAGTGCCAAAGCCTTCGGAGAGGACACGGGTGGCGGTGCCGCCGGCACTGCGGTACCGGGCACCTTCCTCCTCCAGTGCCTCCACCAGCCAAGCCCACGCCACGTTGGCCAGGAGTGCGTCGTTGCCCATGTCGGCCTCGAGCTGTGCCCGCACATACGTGACGATGCGGAAGGTGCCGTCCCATAGATCGGAGCCGTGGGGGTCGTGCAGCAGGATGAAGCGGCCCGTGGCGAGCTCTTCACCATCCACCATGACCTCAGCACCGAGCGCCACACCAAACGGGGCAAGCCGTGCCGGGGCGGGGACTTCTGCCAACGAAAGTTCAGGGCGGGTTCGGGCCGCCCGCAGCGACGCCAAGGCAGATTGGAAGTCAATGGGAAGCTGTGGGATAGGACTCACCTTGGCAGATTATGACCACGCCGGACCAAACCCCGGCAGGCGCGCCGCAACAAAGGTGAGCGCCTAGGCTGCCAGCTCCGCACGCAAGGCGGCCACGAAGGCATCAACGTCAGATTCCTGGGTGTCAAAGGAACACATCCAGCGCACTTCCCGGGCGGCCTGGTCCCAGTCGTAGAAACGGAATTTCTCCCGCAAACGCTCAGCCACGCCGTCGGGCAAAATGGCAAACACGCCGTTGGATTCGGTGGGCTGGGTGCACTGTACCTCGGGGAGAACCTCCACTGCTGCTCGTAGCCGCGCCGCCATGGCGTTGGCGTGCGACGCCGAACGCAGCCACAGGTCATCGGCCAGCAGCGCCAGCAGCTGGGCCGAGATGAAACGCATTTTTGAGGACAGCTGCATGTTCATCTTGCGCAGGTAGATCAGCCCGTCGGTGGCCTGCGGGTTCAACGCCACCACGGCTTCGCCAAACATGATCCCGTTCTTGGTGCCACCAAAGGACAAAACGTCCACGCCGGCGTCGGAGGTGAACTCACGCACCGGAACGCCCAGGTGGGCGGCAGCGTTGGCCAGCCGTGCCCCATCCATGTGGACCTTCATGCCCAGGGAATGGGCGTGGTCGCAGATGGCACGTACTTCCGCCGGGGTGTAGCAGGTGCCCAGCTCCGTGGTTTGGGTGATGGAGACGGCCAGCGGCTGGGCGCGGTGTTCATCGCCAAATCCCCAGGCTTCCTTGTCAATCAGATCGGGCGTCAGCTTGCCATTGTCGGTGGGGACGGCCAGCAGTTTCATGCCGCCCACACGCTCAGGAGCCCCGTTCTCGTCCATGTTGATGTGGGCTGTTGAAGCGCACACCACGGCACCCCAGCGCGGCAGGAGCGACTGCAGCGCCAGCACATTGGCGCCGGTGCCGTTGAAAACAGGGAACACCTCAACGTCGCGGCCAAAGAGCTGCCCCATCTCCTGGCGCAGCGAAGTGGTGTAGTCATCCTCGCCATAAGCCACCTGGTGCCCGCCATTTGCTGCGGCCACGGCAGCCAAAACTTCCGGGTGAATGCCGGAGTAGTTGTCGGAGGCGAAGCTGATCACAGCGGGGTCGTGAAGCTGGGTGGATTCGGGGTTCACAAAGACCTTCTCTAGTTAAGGATGATGCGCGCGCCGTTAAGCTCGCTGGCGTCGGTGGAAAACAGCTCCGCCACGGTGCGGCCCAGCAGGCCCACATCGGTGAAGCCGGGAAATTTGCGTTCGGGGGAGCGGGCCCGCATGGAGTCATCCACCAGGGCTTTCACCACAAGCACGACGGCGGCACTGGCGATTGGTGTCCCGCCCGTGGCGGCCTCGGCTTCGAAGCCCTGCGCCACGGCCTGCACCCAGGTTTCGGCCGCAGCCTTGATGGCAGCGTAGTTTGCGTTGCCGGCCGTGGGTGCTGTGACGGAGCTGGAGGAGACGATGGCGAGCCGGCCCACGGGGGAGGTGGCCAAATCGGCGAAGAACGCCTTGCTGGTATTGCGCAAGGTGCGGAGTACGGAAGCGTGCAGGACGTCCCAATCTGTGTCACTTTGCGCGGCGAGATCAGCTCCTCCGCGCCATCCGCCCACCAGATGGATGAGTCCGTCAACTGGTCCAAAGTCCGTGTGGACGCTGGCGGCCAGTTCGGCCACTGCCGCAGGATCCGCCAGGTCGCAGACCAAGGGTACGGCGCCGGCGGTGAGCTGGGCGGCGGCACTGATGCGTCCGGCGTCGGACCCTACTGTGAGCACGCGCATGCCAGTGCCGAGCAGTTCGTTGGCCACGGCAATGCCGGCGGCACTGCTGCCGCCGGCAATGAGCACCAGGGGAGTCGTCATAGTTCTTAGAATACCCATTCAGGCAGCACTGGTGCCTGTCATGCCGGAGGTGGACTCGATGACGGCGGCCATTTTCTTGTTCAGGGCCTCGTAAAACATGGACAGCGGGAATTCGTCGTCCAGGACCTGGTCCGTGATTTCACGCAGCGGTGCGGTCAGGGGGAGGGCGTCGGGGCCCTTGGCCCAGGTGGAAGCGGGATTGGGTGTCAGGGTGGCTGCCACCAGCTGGTAGGCGGCCAGCCAGTGCGCCAGCTTGGGGCGGTCGATCGAGCGCCAGTAGAGGTCCTCGATCTCACGGCCAAGCGCAATCACCATCTCCGGGACTTGGTCCCAATCGATGGTCAAGCGGGTGTCCGTCCAATGCAGCACGTGGTGCTGGTGCAGCCAGGCGAACAGCAGCTGCCCGCCCAAGCCGTCATAGTTGCGCACCCGGGAACCGGTGATGGCGAAGCGGAAGATGCGGTCAAAAATCACTGCGTACTGCACCAGCTTGGCGTGTTGGCGGGCCTCGGGGGAGGCCGCCTCGTCATGCTCAATGGCGACCGATTCGCGGTACGCCGTCAAGTCGCAGCGCAGCTCCTCCAGTGAGTACAGGAAGTACGGCATGCGCTGCTTGATCATGAACGGGTCAAAGGGCAGGTCGCCGCGCATGTGGGTCCTGTCATGGATCAAGTCCCACATGACGAAGGTTTCCTGGGTGAGCTCCTGGTTCTCCAGCAATTCCAACGCGTCGGCCGGCAACTCCAGCCGGGTCACCTTGGCGGCTTCACGCACCACGCGGCGGAAGCGGGCAGCCTCACGGTCCTGGAAGATGGCGCCCCAGGTGAACGTGGGCGTCTCCCGCACGGCCACACTCTCCGGAAACAGCACGGCCGAGTTGCTGTCATAACCGGGAGTGAAATCAATGAAACGCAGCGGCACGAACAGTTTGTTGGAGTAGTTGCCGGCTTCCAGCTCGCCGATGAATTCGGGCCAGATGACTTCCACCAGCACTGCCTCCACATGACGGTTGGTGGAGCCGTTTTGGGTGTACATGGGGAAGACCACCAGGTGGCCCAGGCCGTTGATCCGGTGTTCTTGCGGGTTGAAGGCCAGCAGCGAGTCCAGGAAGTCGGGGACGCCCAGGCCCTGCTCCAACCATTTGCTGAAGTCCTGGACCAAAAGGTGCAGATACGCGCCGTCGTGGGGGAAATGCGGCGCCAGGTCCTTGATGGAAACCGTAATGGTTTCAATCAAGGACGCGGCGGCACCATGATCTTTTGGCTCGGGCACGGAGCCGTCCTTGACCTGCAGCGATGCCAGCTGCGTGGCGGCATTTTTCAGGGCCAGCCAGGCGGGATCCGCCACCAGCGTGCCGTAGTCAAATGTGCTGACATCCGTTGTTGCCAGGGATGTTGGTGCCATCGAAAGAGTCATGGGATTTGTCCTTTACTACTGTGCGTTCAGGTCTTTTCCCGAGCGTAGCAACGGAACAGTAAATCTAATGTCAAAATACATCGAGCATAAGAAACTCTCGTGCTCAGGCGTTTTCTGGCGCTTCTGGCGACAGCGTCACCGGACGCTCACGCAGTTTCAGACTCACCGAGTTGATGCAGAACCGCTGATCCGTGGGGGTGTCGTAGCCTTCACCCTCAAAGAGGTGGCCAAGATGCGAATCGCAGGCCATGCACCTGACCTCAATGCGTTCCATCCCCAAGGTTTTGTCATGCAAGTAGCGCACAGTGCCATCTGCCAGCGGTGCAAAGAAGGCCGGCCAGCCGCAATGTGCGGAGAACTTTTCCTTGGAGGTGAACAGTTCGGCGCCACATGCACGGCACTCGTAAACGCCCTCTTGGGTGGAATCCCAGTACTCGCCGGTGTACGGCCGTTCGGTTCCAGCCTGGCGCAGCACCTGGTACTCCGCCGGCGTCAGTTCGTTGCGCCATTGTTGGTCGGTTTTTACTACTGTCGGCACTGCCGAATTTTCAGAGGTAGTCATAGTTGTTCCAACGCTTAGGAGTCGCCAATAAATCCCGAACCCGAATACAAATGCAAAACCGGCAGGCCGAGCTTGCGTTGCGCCTGGTTCGCCCAGTCCTGCCTGAAAGTATCGGCCACGGCATGGGGCCGGGTGACCACCACTGCCTGCCGGGCCCCGGTCTCGGTGACCTTGGCAACCAGGGAGCTAACGGCGTCGCCCACGGCAACACTGCCGCTGAACCTGGCGCCGGAGGCTTCCAGCACGGCCAAGGACTCTGCCAGGGTTTCATTGGCCTCGGCACGCACGGCGTCGGCGTCGGGCTTCTCACGGATTTCACGCAAGGCGCCGGGAAGATCCAGCATGGTCAACTGGTCAATGACATCCACAAACAAGTTCCGTTTGGTGTCGGCGGGAACCAGCAGCACCAGTTCGACGTCGTCCTCCGGGCCGTACAAATCGGCTATGTTGGCCACGTCCACGGCTGTTAACGGTTCTTCGGTCAGGATGATGATCGTATCGCTCATGGCACCAGCTTAGGCTTCCGTGGACTATAAACAATGCCAAGTGGGCAAGTTGTGCGAAGAAAGTTACGGACGCGTCCGGTGTGCCGCTCGACGTGCCCCGGCACGATGGGCACAATGGTCATATGGCTACCTCGGAGCAGCAGTCCAACAAATGGCTTAAATGGGGTGCCCTGAGCGCTGGCGCGGCAGGAATTGGTGCCGCCGCAGTGGTCACGGCCACCTCAGGGCTGGCGGCGTACTTTGCCCTCAAGGTGGTGACGCCGGAGAAACAAAAAGTTGCAGACGTGGCCATTTTGGCTGTCATTGCCAACGGGCCCGAGCAGCAGGTAGTGCTTGAAGCCACCGCTGACACCACCATCGAAGGCAACTACGGGCTCTACTTCAAAGGCGGCGCCGCCCACGCCATTATTGGCCGGGTCATCTCCTATGTGCCACGCGAAGGCAGTGTCACCCGCGAAGTTCTTTCCGTCTATGGAGGCGATCTGCGCTCAGCCACCGCCGGCTGGTGGTCGGGCAACCTCTACTCCCATCCCGAGCAGATGGACCTGCCGTACGAGGATGTCACACTCAACTTGCCCGTTGGGGAGGCGCCGGCTTGGCTGCTTCCGGCACTGAACCCCGGACCCACCTGGGCCATCATGGTCCATGGCCGCGGCGCCACCCGCAACGAAGGCCTGCGCGCAGTTGCCACGGCGCACAAGCTGGGCATGACCGCGTTGCTCATGTCCTACAGGAACGACGGCGACGCCCCCGCGACGCCCGACCGCAGGTACGGCCTGGGCATCACCGAGTGGCAGGACGTTGAAGTGGCCATTGATTTTGCCGTCTCACGCGGCGCCAAGGACGTTGTCTTGTTTGGCTACTCCATGGGAGGGGCCATCAGCCTCCAAACCGCAGACCTTGCCCGGAACCGCAAACATGTTCTGGCCATGGTCCTGGATGCCCCCGTCATCAGCTGGGTCAACGTTCTTGCCCACCAGGCGCAGATGAACAGAATCCCGGACTACGTTGGCCGGTACGGGCAGCTCATGCTCAGCCATCGGCTGGGCAGGCGCATCACAGGCCTGGCCGCACCCGTGGACTTCAAGAGCATGGACTGGGTGGCCCGAGCCATTGAGCTGCGGACGCCGTCGTTGATCCTGCACAGCATCGACGACGACTTTGTCCCCTACGAGCCCACCGCCGAACTGGCCAGGCGCAACCCGGAAATGGTCACCTTTGAACCGTTCAGCAAAGCCCGGCACACCAAGGAATGGAATGTGGACCCGCAACGCTGGGAAAGTTCCGTAGAAACCTGGCTGCGCCCCCGACTGGGCAGACACGGACTGCCGCGGGAGTAACTCGGTTCGAGTCGTCCGGCAGGCCATGTCCGCCGCTCGCGTCCTTCTCGAAATGGGGCTTGTGCCCGCACCGCGCCACACACGACTTCGTCGGTGTGTCCGCGGCGACGCCCACCACGCCGCAAGCCCCATTTGGTTCTGGACGCCGCGGCCCGGCAACCTGGCTGGCATCAGCACCGGGCACGCGTGATACCTAGCCGGGGTGGCCAATTTTTGCTGTGGTCGCCTTGGTCAGGCTGATGAGGTCGGTGGGGGAAAGCTCCACGTCGAACCCCCTCCGGCCGCCGGAGACGTAGATGGTCTCGCAGAGCAATGCCGATTCGTCCAACACGGTGGGGGACTGCTGGCGCTGACCCAGGGGTGAAATGCCGCCCAGCACATAACCTGTGCGGCGTTGGGCTGCGGCGGGATCAGCCATGGTGGCCTTCTTGTGGCCAACGGCCTGGGCCAGGGCTTTCAGGTCCAGCATGCCGTTGACGGGGACAATGGCCACGGTCAGGGTTCCGGCCACATCCGCCATGAGCGTCTTGAAGACCCGTTCGGGTGAAACACCCAAAACATCGGCCGCTTCCGTGCCGTAGCTGGTGTTGGCGGGATCGTGGGCATAGCTGTGGGCGGTGAACTGCACGCCGGCAGCAGTGAGGGCGACTGTTGCTGGGGTTCCTGCACTGGCGGCAGCTGTCTTCTTGGCCATGGCCCAATTATGTCAGCGCACAGCCAGTGCCTGAAGAATCGGGTACGGGAGAATCGGGCAATGAGAAATGCCCCGCAAGGTCACCGTCATTAGCAGGGAGACCTTGCGGGGCATGTCATGAAGCTGCTTGCCCTGGCAGGCTGCTTAGGCAGCGGGACGAGCCCCAGCAACGATCTTGCGTTTGACACGTCCCAGCATGGCGGACATGCCGCGCATGCGCAGGGGCGAGATGGCGCGGGTCAGCCCCAGTTGCTCGGGCATGTCATCGGGCACGGCCAGGATCTCCGCTGCGGTCAAACCATCCAGGCCCTCAAAGAGCACGGAGGCAAAGCCGCGCGTCGTGGGTGCCTCGGGGGGTGCCTTGAAGAAGAGTCGGATGACTTCGCCCTTGTCAGTCTGTTCAGACTCGACAGTCAGGAACAAGGGCGACTGGCATTCCATCACCTGTTCCAGCAACTCGGGGTGATTTGTGAGACGTTCCGGCAAGTCGGGCAGGGACCGCGAGAATTCCAGCAGCAGCGTCAGGCGGTCGCGCTCCTCAAGTTCCTGGAAATCAGTGACGATCTCGGCCAGGGCCGGTGGCAGTGCTTGTGAAGTAGTCATTGCTTTAACAGTACGATTCTTTCTGCTGGCCCGGTAGCTAGTTGGTCTTGGGCAGTTCGCCACGTTCGGAACCAATGGCGATGGGAACACGCACAGCGTTGCCCCATTCGGTCCAGGAACCGTCGTAGTTGCGCACCGTGTCGAAGCCCAACAGGTACTTCAAGGCAAACCAGGTGTGGCTGGAGCGTTCGCCGATGCGGCAGTAAGCCACAACGTCGTCGCCGGGAACCAGACCGGCCTCATCCAGGTAGAGGGCTTCGAGTTCAACGCGAGAGCGGTACGTGCCGTCTTCTGCCGCGGCGCGGGCCCACGGGATGGACGCAGCGGTAGGGATGTGGCCCCCACGCAAAGTACCTTCCTGGGGGTAGGCGGGCATGTGCGTGCGCTCGCCTGTGTACTCCTCGGTGGAGCGGACATCGATCAGCGGCTTGCCCAGGTGTGCCAGGACGTCATCCTTGTAGGCCCGGATGGGGGCGTCGTTGCGCTCCACCACCGGGTAACCTGCGGAGGGGGAAGAGGGTGTGGCCTCGGTGGTCAGTTCGCGACCCTCGGCAATCCACTTGTCGCGGCCGCCGTCGAGCAGGCGAACATCTTCATGGCCGAACAAGGTGAAAACCCACAGCGCGTAGGCAGCCCACCAGTTGGACTTGTCGCCGTAGACAACCACCGTGGTGTCGCGCGAGATGCCCTTGGCGGTGGCGAGCAGTGCAAAAGCCGCGCCGTCAATGTAGTCCCGGGTGACGTCGTCGTTCAGGTCAGTGTGCCAGTCGATCTTGACCGAGCCGGGAATGTGGCCCGTCTCGTACAGCAGCACGTCCTCGTCGGACTCCACAACCACCAGGCCGCCGTCGGCCGTGGCGCCGTTGGCCAGCGCATCCGCGAGCCACTGCGTGGAAACCAGGCGCTCCGGGTGGGCGTACGCTGCGAACTTCTCGTTTGATTCAACTGCAACAGGCATGATGTCCCTTCTTGTAAACCGTGCTGCCGCGGATACATGACGCGACAGCTGTTCCTAACTCTCAGCGTAACCAGTTGGTGTTCGTATTACTTCCCGAGTGTTAACGCAAGGCAATATGGGGTGGGTATTCTTGTATCCGTGATGCGCCTATCACGAACGCCTGAAATTTTTTGATGATGGGAAACATCCTTGGTACACGTTGAGCAACTTTCCACCCGCCGCCCGGCAGTATCGGTGGAGGAACTGCTGGCGGGATTCGTCCCGTCGCCGCGTTTTGGTGAGGTTGCCTTTGCCACCTACCGCCCCGATCCTTCCCAGCCCTCCCAGGCCGAGGCCGTGACAATGCTGCAGAACTTTGCTGCCGATGCCGCGCACAAGCCCGCCACCGGCCTGCGGAAACTCTTCGGCGGCAAGGCCAAGGTCCCCGCCGGTCGCGCCGGAATTTACCTTGACGGTGGCTTTGGCGTGGGCAAGACCCACCTGCTGTCCTCGCTGTGGCACCAGATGGAGGGCCCCAAAGCTATTGGCACCTTCGTGGAGTACACCAACCTGGTGGGCGCCTTGTCCTTCCGTAAAACCGTTGAGGCGCTCAGCGCTTACAAGCTGGTCTGCATTGACGAGTTTGAGCTGGATGATCCCGGAGACACCGTCCTGATGTCGCGTCTCATGCGTGAACTGGCCGACGCCGGTGTGAAGTTGGCTGCCACCTCCAACACCCTGCCGGGTTCCCTGGGCGATGGGCGCTTTGCGGCCGTTGACTTCCAGCGTGAGATTCAGGTGCTGGCAGACCAGTTTGAGATCCTGCACATTGACGGCGAAGACTTCCGCCACCGCGGCCTGCCCACTCCTCCGGAGCCTGTTGCCAACAGCGACTTGGATGCGCGCATGCGCCAAGATTTTGCCGGGCGCACCGTGGCTGTGGATGACTTTGGTACCCTGGTGGACCACCTGGCCGGCGTCCACCCGTCCCGGTACCGCCAGATGCTTTCCGGGATTGACGCTGTGGTGTGGCGCAATGTGCACACCATCACCGAGCAGTCTGTTGCGCTGCGCTTTGTGGTGCTGGCGGACAGGCTCTACGACAAGGATGTGCCCATCCTGGCCAGTGGTGCGCCGCTGGATCAGTTGTTCACCCCCGAAATGATGGCCGGCGGGTACCAAAAGAAGTACTTCCGTGCTGTGTCACGACTGACGGCGCTGGCCCGTGAAGCCCAGGAACTGAGCGTGCCCGCACCCGTGGGATAAGCGGTTAAAAGCGGAAGGCGTCGGTACCGTCTCTCGACGGGACCGACGCCCCCTTGACGCTCTGATCAAGAGCGAAAGGTGAGTTACTTTGCTGCGCCGTCTACAAAACCTGACGCGGCCTGCTGCGCTGAGTCAATCTGGTCCTTGAACTTGTCACCAGTCTTCTCATCGACAAAGTCACCGACTTTTTCAATGCCACCCTTGATGGCGTCTTCCTTGCCGGCGATCAGTCCCTCTGCCTTGCCCTTGATATCGTCAAAAATAGACAATAGGCACCTCCCTTCGCTCCTGGGGTCTTTTGCGCCCCAACTTTCTCCAGCCTAGTGGCTTGGTTCACGTTGTCAACCATATTTTCTTTGCGCTTAATGGGTGTGCCAGACTGGATAATGCCAGATGGCACCCGGACGAGGTGCGCCGTACCCGGCCAGCGAAAAGACGGCGTCAAGGAGAAATTGTCATGGCCTGGATTATTTTGATCGTCTCGGGAATGCTCGAAGCTGTATGGGCAACGGCCCTGGGCAAGAGCGAAGGCTTTAGTAAATTGGGCCCCAGTATTTTGTTTGTTGTGGCGTTGATTGCCAGCATGGTTGGGCTTGCCTGGGCCATGCGCACCCTCCCCATCGGGACCTCGTACGCCGTGTGGGTGGGCATTGGGGCAACGCTAACGGTTGCCTATGCCATGATCACCGGCACGGAGGCCGTCTCACTGTTGAAGATTTTGCTGTTGCTGGGCCTGGTTGGCTGCATCGTGGGCCTCAAGCTGGCTCACTAGTCCCATCGCGCTGTCGATGTGGTGATTCGCTGCCGATATATCAACAGCGAATCACCACATCGACAGCGCTGGGCTCTCGCCCCCAGTTTTGTGGCACGAAAAAGCCCCTCTGATCAGCGTTTGTGCTGGTCAGAGGGGCTTTTCTTTGGGTGGGCGATACTGGGTTCGAACCAGCGACCTCTCCGGTGTGAACGGAACGCGCTACCACTGCGCCAATCGCCCAAAAGTGAACTGCATAATCGCCAGGCGATACATGCGCGTTCCTGTGGTGCGTTCAAAATAATAGCTCAAACTTTCCCGTGCTCATAATCGTCATCTTCGAACTCCCTGCCGCATGGAGTGCAGCCCATGGCGCATCACCGTCCACCCCACCGTTGCGGCAGCCAAGGTGGCTGAAAAGCAGCAGGGGAGTGGCCGGCGTCGACCATAAAAGGATGGAATGTGACGAGCACCTCACAGGAAATTTTGGGTGAACGCGGCAAAAACACCCCGAAAACGCTCAGGAATGACACGGCTGTAATTCGAATGAAGGGCCCGGCATCCGCGCCATCTCAACGATCTGGAGGACCAGGCTCCCTCAAGGGGCATTGGCGTGCGTGGTCGATTTGGTGATTAGGAAAGGCCTCGGGTATTGTTTTTACCGCAGCAACACGGACTACCGAAGCGGAGACGCAAACGGGAGAAAATGTTACTCATGCGGTTGTAGCTCAGCTGGTAGAGCACCACCTTGCCAAGGTGGATGTCGCGAGTTCGAATCTCGTCAACCGCTCGCATGACACGGTTCAGTATTCACGGTGGGGTGGCCGAGAGGCGAGGCAACGGACTGCAAATCCGTGCACACGGGTTCGAATCCCGTTCCCACCTCCAGTTTGACTGAAACAACGTATTTTGCTGTATAGTTCAGCGGGATGCATTGGGCGATTGGCGCAGCGGTAGCGCGCTTCCCTGACACGGAAGAGGTCACTGGTTCGATCCCAGTATCGCCCACGAATGAGTTTGTCTCGTTCAGCTGATGCAAATCAGTAAAGCAGTAAATTGCGGTCGTAGCTCAGCTGGTAGAGCACCACCTTGCCAAGGTGGATGTCGCGAGTTCGAATCTCGTCGACCGCTCAGATGTATGCGTAAAAACTGCCGGAATCCTTGTGGGTTCCGGCAGTTTTATGCGGTGCTCTGTTTTTTGGGGCACTTTGGGCGATTGGCGCAGCGGTAGCGCGCTTCCCTGACACGGAAGAGGTCACTGGTTCGATCCCAGTATCGCCCACGAATGAGCCTGGCTCATTCAACTGATGCAAGTCAGTGAAGTAGTAAATTGCGGTTGTAGCTCAGCTGGTAGAGCACCACCTTGCCAAGGTGGATGTCGCGAGTTCGAATCTCGTCAACCGCTCCAAAAGAAATGCCGGAATCCATGTGGTTCCGGCATTTCTGTTTAACCCGTGAGCTTTCGCTGGGTGACTTATCCACAGATAAGCCCCTGGCTGGGCCACGGTGTCCGACGGTAGTGGAATAGTAGAGGTATGACAGCACCAGCTTTGGCACACAGCACCGAATTGGGGCGCATGTACGCCCGTTCCCTGCAGGACCCGCCCAAGGTCCCTTCCATCACCACGGTCATTGGCCAGCAATCCAACACCCTGGACGGCTGGATTGGCTATATGGCGGCAACTGCCGTGGCGAAACACCCCGATTTGGGTGCGGCCGTGGGCAATCCTGGTCAGTTGCGCACAGTGGTGCGGGACAGCTCCAACGCCGCCGAACAGTTCCGGGACGCCGCAGCAGCCCGTGGCGACCGGGTGCACAATTATTGCGAACAGGTGTCCTTGCGCGCCCTGGACAGGCCGCACCAGTTGGCTGAGGCCCGCGAAGCCCTGGCCGAACACGGCGAGGAGAACTTTGCGCTGCGCTTTGACACCTGGTGGGAGGACTACCAGGTCAAGCCGCTGGCTCCGGAGGTCACCGTCTGGAATGAAACGCTGGGCTACGCAGGAACCTTGGATTTGGTGGCCACCATTGGTGGCAAGCTGTGCATCATCGACTACAAAACCAAAGGCACCGACAGGAATGGCCAGGTCAAGAGCCTGGACGCCAAGGTGGTCATGCAGTTGGTTGCGGGGATGAAGGCAGAGGAGTCCATTGTTGATGAATCCGCCGGCACTTGGGAACCCTGGAAATACGGAGCCGACCCCATCTTGCTCGGCGTTGCCATCGGCGAAACAGAAGTCCGGACACTGCGGGCAAACCCCGAAGTACTTAAAGCCCACTGGTTTAAGTTCGCCTCACTGCGACGTGTGTGGCAAACCTCATTGGATGCTGCCGCCGCCGGGACACCTTTGCTGGAAATTTCGCCGCCCGGACGTTGAGCGCCAACTAGACTTAGAAGCCCCAGCATTCCCCTGAACCGGAACGCATCAATTCCAAAGTGAGGTCCCCACCCATGGCCATCCTGAGCATTCGCATCATCGGCGACCCTGTCCTGAGAACAGTGGCCGAGGAAGTGACAACCTTTGGCCCCGAACTGGCCAAGCTCATTGACGACATGCACCAGACAATGGTGGATGTCCGGGGGGCCGGGTTGGCGGCACCCCAAGTTGGTGTCAACAAGCAGATCTTCACGTATTCGGTGAATGGCCAGGAAGGCCACATCATCAATCCCATCCTGGTGGCCAGCGACGACCTCGCCACCGCACAGGAAGCTGAAGGCTGCTTGTCGGTGCCGGGCCTGGGCTTCAAGGTTGAGCGTCACAGGTGGGTGCGCATCACCGGTGTGGACAAGAACGGCCACCCCATCGACATGGAAGCAACAGGCGTCCTCGCCAAGTGCTTCCAGCACGAAACTGACCACCTGATGGGCAAGCTCTATGTGGACCGCCTTGAGGGTGAGGACCGCAAGGAAGCCTTGCGCGCTATTCGCACCGCCAATTACCACGATGTCACGGCACAGACTGTTGCCAAGCGGGCCCGCACTGTGGGCTCAGCTTTTGGCGCAGGCGCCGCCCAATGAGGATACTTTTTGCCGGAACACCCGCTGTAGCCTTGCCGTCGCTGGAAGCCTTGCGCGCCGCAGGGCATGAGATTGTTGCTGTCCTGACCCGCCCGGATGCGCCGTTAGGCCGCAAACGGGTGCTCACGCCGTCGCCCGTTGCAGCCCGCGCCCAAGAGCTTGGCCTGCCTGTCATCAAGGCCAACAAGATCGACGACGAAGCTGCCGCGGCCATCGCGGCCGCGGCGCCGGAGGTGGCCGCCATTGTGGCGTACGGGGCGTTGATCCCCGAAAGTGCTCTGACCATCCCCACGCATGGCTGGATCAACCTGCATTTCTCCTTGCTTCCCGCCTGGCGCGGCGCGGCCCCCGTGCAGCACTCCGTTATCAACGGTGACCAGGTCACCGGTGCCGCCACCTTCCTGCTGGAAAAGGGGCTCGACACCGGACCCATCTACGGCACCATGACCGAGGGCATCCGCCCCACCGACACCAGTGCGGAGTTGCTGGAACGGCTTTCTCACAGCGGGGCAGTGCTGCTGGCCCAAACCATGGGTGGCCTTGAGGCAGGTGCGCTCAGTGGCGTGACCCAGCAGGGCGAGATTTCGCTGGCCCCCAAATTAACGTTGGAGGACGGCCACGTGCGCTGGAGCGATCCGGCCCTGGCCATCGACCGGCGGGTTCGCGGCGTGACGTCCGAGCCGGGCGCCTGGACTCTGCTCGGCGGCCAGCGTTTCAAACTGGAACCGGTTTTGCTGCGTCCAGATGTTACCGATCTTGCCCCCGGGCAGCTTCGCGTGGAGACGAAATCCGTGCTGGTGGGCACGGGATCGCACGCCATTGAGCTTGTGAACGTGCAGCCGGCAGGCAAAAAACTTATGAAAGCAACAGACTGGGCCCGCGGCCTAGCCAACAAGGAAGATGTGGTGTTTGAATGACCAGCGAGCAAGGCGGACGTTCGAGCCACCAAAGCAACCGATCAGGGCAGGGCGGCAACTCCGGGGGTGTCCGGCGTCGTGATGATGCAGGGCGCGAGCGGAACCGCAGCACCACGCGCAACCGGACGGATACCGCACCGGGGCAGCGCACCCGTGTAGCAGATCCGGCACGGTTGGTGGCTTTTGAGGTGTTGCGGGCCGTCTCGGCCGATGACGCCTACGCCAACCTGGTGCTGCCCACACGCATCCGCCGCCATGGCCTGGACCGCCGCGACGCCGGCTTCGCCACGGAACTGACCTACGGTGCACTTCGCGCCCAGGGCACCTATGACGCCATCCTGACCCAGTGCGTGGACCGCCCGCTCAGCGAGCTGGATCCTGCCATTTTGGATGCCCTGCGCATTGGCGTCCACCAGTTGATGGCCATGCGCGTGCCCACGCACGCCGCCCTGGACCAGACCGTTGGCCTGGCCCGCGCCGTGATTGGTGCCGGCCCGTCGGGTCTCGTCAACGCAGTGCTGCGCAAGGTTGCCGCCAAGGAATTGCCGCAGTGGCTCAGCGAGCTCACCGAGGGTCTCAGCGACGACGTCAAGATTGCCTCCATTGAGCATTCCCACCCGGAATGGATTGTTCGCTCCATGCGCCAGGCCCTGGTGGCGCACGGTCGCGACGTCTCCGAGATCACCGCCTTGCTGGAGGCCGACAACGAGGCCCCCGTGGTGAACCTGGTGGCCCTGCCCGGCCTGGGCGATCTTTCCGAGGCCTTCGAGGCCGGCTTCACGCCCGGTGAATTAGTGGCGGATTCCGCACTGTCCTCCGGCGGAGACTTGAGCCGACTGGAAAGTGTCCGCGACGGCTCCGTGCGTGTTCAGGACGCCGGTTCGCAGCTGGTGGCCAGGGCCTTGGCGGCCGTGGAGATCACCTCCGAACCGAACGACGGCGAGGAACGCTGGCTCGACCTGTGCGCCGGCCCCGGTGGAAAAGCAGCCCTGCTGGCAGCCCTCGCAGCAGAGAAGGGCGCCTGGATCTTGGCCAATGAGCCCTCCGTGCACCGCGCCAAGCTGGTCTCCCAGGCACTCGCCGCAGTGCCGGCCGACACCTGGACCGTGCGCACTGGCGACGGTCGCGACATTGGCAAGGAGCACCCGGACGCCTTTGACCGGATCCTGGTTGATGCGCCCTGCACGGGCCTGGGGGCCTTGCGCCGTCGTCCGGAATCACGGTGGCGCCGCAAGCTCTCGGACGTGGCCGAGCTCGGCCCTCTGCAGCGCGAACTGCTGACCTCTGCCTTGCAGGCAGTCAAGCCCGGCGGCGTGGTTGCCTACGTGACCTGCTCCCCGCACGTTGCCGAGACCATCGCCGTGGTGGAGGACGTGATGCGCAAGCGTGACGATCTTGAACTGCTCGACGCCGGTGCCGCCCTTGACGCTGTCAGCCTCAGCCACAATGTGGGTGCCGGCAACGCCGCCTCGGCTGTGCCCGCCCACCAGAAAATGGCGCAGCTGTGGCCGCACATCCACCAAAGCGATGCCATGTTCCTTGCCCTGATCCGCAAGAACTGACCCGCCCGCACCACCACGAGTGTCCCAGCAGAAAATCCCAGCAGAAAAGATGAGGCTAATTCGTGACCAGTAATTCGCTCAAATGCTGCATCAACCCCAGCATTTTGTCCGCCGACTTTGTGAACCTGCAAGCCGAATTGGCGCGCATCAGCAACGCCGACGCCGTCCACGTTGACGTCATGGACAACCATTTTGTGCCGAATCTGACCCTGGGACTTCCTGTGGTGGAACGGATCCAGCAGGTCAGCCCCATCCCGTTGGACGCGCATCTGATGATCGCCGATGTGGACAGGTGGGCACCGCAGTACGCGGACGCCGGCCTGGCCTCGGTGACGTTCCATGTCGAGGCATCCAACGCCCCCATCAAGCTGGCCCGTGAGCTCCGGGCCCGGGGGGCCAAGGCTGGCATGGCGCTGCGGCCAGCCACCGCCGTCGAGCCCTACTTGGACATGCTCCCTGAACTGGACATGCTGCTCATCATGACGGTTGAGCCGGGCTTTGGCGGGCAGTCGTTCCTGGACGTCACCTTGCCCAAGATTCGCCGGGCCAGGGCCGCCATCGAAGGCAGCGGCGTCAACGTGGCCATCCAGGTGGACGGCGGCATCACGGAGGAAACCATCACCCGAGCAGCCGAAGCCGGGGCCAATATTTTTGTGGCCGGATCAGCCGTCTACGGCATGCCGTCGCCGGAAGAGGCCATCGAATCCTTACGCGCCAAGGGCCAGCTGGCCTTCGGCTAGACTTCCCCGCTTCATAGACTTTAATAGGGCGGGAATGAATTGGACCCACCGCGCATTACATAAGAAGTAGGCAATGCAAATGGCGCCATAATAAGGTGCCATACTATAAGTGCCGTTCGCAATGGCGGGCAGCAAAAATGAAGTATCACGTGCTCCGGGGTCGGTGTAATTCCGAACCGGCGGTTATAGTCCGCGACCCGCGCGCAGCCAGTTGGAAACAGCAGGCAGCGCACGGTTGATCTGGTGAAATTCCGGAACCGACAGTTAAAGTCTGGATGGGAGAAGCACGAACAGTTTTGGCCACCCGCCAAAGGTGTCGCAGCCGCATACGCTGTTGGCGCCGTCGCACGGGTGAGCCCGTTCTGTCGTTACCCCCGGAGCCATCGCGGTCTTGAAAGGGTATAGGTAACGATGGACTTTCTGCGATGGCTCTTTGACGCCAAACTTGAATTTGCCGGTGGCGGATTCCTGCTCTGGCGTGAAGTCATAGGCAATCTTTTTGGGCTCGCCAGCGCCCTCGGCGGAATGCGCCGTAAAATCTGGGCATGGCCCGTGGGCATCATCGGCAATCTCCTGCTGTTCACCGTCTTCATGGGCTCGGTCTTCGGCTCGGCCGACCACGTCAACCTGCTGGGCCAAGCCGGCCGCCAAATCATGTTCATCGCCGTCTCCGTGTACGGCTGGCACAGGTGGAACCAAACCCGCCATACCAAGAACGACGACGGCACGCACGTTGGCGAAGCCGTTGAGCCGCGCTGGGCCGGAGTCCGCGTACGCTGGGCCCTGGTGGGGACCATGATCGCCGGAACAGCAATTCTCACACCAATTTTCCGCGCCCTGGGTTCCTACGAACCCGTGTGGGCGGACGCCTGGATTTTCATGGGCTCACTTTTGGCCACCTACGGGATGGCCAAGGGGTGGGTGGAGTTCTGGCTCATCTGGGTTGCCGTGGACTTGGTGGGCGTGCCGTTGCTCTTTAGCGCCGGCTACTACGCCTCCGCCTTCATGTACATCTTCTACGGCGCTTTCACCTTGGCCGGATTCTTTGTTTGGTGGCGGGTGCGGCGCACCAGCGACGCCTTGGCCCGCCAGGTATCAGTCGATGCCACTTTCCCCGACATCACTGTGAGCAATCGAGAGGTCAAATCATGAACTTGAACACCATGAACCAAGGCGGCATGAGCCCCGAGCCGGAGCACTTCACACATGCCGAGGTGCTCGGCATGGAGACTGCTCTCTCGGCGGCACGGCAGGGCGTCCGCAGCTCCAACCCCCTGGTAGGGGCAGTGATTATTGACGCCGATGGGACGTTCCTGGCCATTGGTTATCACAAGGGTGCCGGGACCGCCCACGCTGAAGCCGATGTGATCAACCGCCTGCTGGGCACCGGGGTGAAACGCGACCTCTCGGCAGCAACCCTCATTGTCACCCTCGAACCGTGCAGCCATGTGGGCCGGACCGGGCCGTGTACCCAGGCCATCCTGGACGCTGGAATTGGGAACGTGGTGTTCGCGTTGCCGGATCCGAACAAGACTTCGGCCGGCGGAGCGGAGATTCTCCACAACGAAGGCATCAACGTCCGGATGGGGTTGATGGCCACCGAAGCCGAAGATCTCAACCGGCAGTGGTTTATTGCCGTCCGGGAGAACCGGCCGTTCATCACGGCCAGGCTGGCGCAAACCGTTGACGGGCGCATCGCCGCGGTGGACGGCACCAGCCAGTGGATCACCTCGAAGGAGTCCCGGCAGGACTCGCACGAACTGCGTGCCCGCGTGGATGCCATTGTGGTGGGCACGGGAACTGTCATCGCGGACAACCCGCGGCTCACAGCACGTGCCGCCGACGGCGCAGACTCCGCCAAGCAGCCCCTGCGCGTGGTGATGGGCCTGCGAGAAATTCCAGCGGATGCAGCCGTCCGCGGCAAGGCGGGCACGGACGACTTCCTGGCCCTGCAAACCCACGATCCGGCCGCCGTCGTCCGGGAACTGCAAGCGCGCGGAGTGGGGCACCTGATGATTGAGGGCGGTGCCAAAATCAACGCGGCGTTCCTTGCACAGGGGCTGGTGGATGAGCTGGTTGTCTACCTTGCGCCGACCCTGTTGGGCGCTGGCATTCCAGCCCTGACCGACCTCGGCATTGGAACCCTTGAAAACGCCCAACGCTGGGAATGGGACAGCACCACGCGGGGGCCTGTGGAAATTCTGGGCCCGGACCTGAAATTGACGTTGATGCCGGCCAAGGCCGCCAGCGTGGAAGGAAAATAGAGCATGTTTACAGGAATTATTGAAGGCCGCGGCACAGTGGTCAGCCTTGAGCAGCAGCCGGAATCGGACAGTGCCGTGCTGGTTGTGAAGGCCGGTGACGTCCTGGACGGGCTGGCCCTTGGCGGCTCCTTGGCCGTCAACGGTGTGTGCCTGAGCGCGGTGCGCCTGGACGGGGGCACGGTTGAAGTAGATGTCATGGGCGAAACCCTGCTGCGCACCACAACAGGTGAACTGCACGTGGGCGACACCGTCAATCTGGAACGCTGCGTGGTGGCTGGCGGGCGGCTGGACGGACATGTGGTGCAAGGCCATGTGGACGGTGTTGGTTCCCTGCTCGAACGCGAGAACCAGGGCAAATGGGACCGCCTGCGCTTTGCCGTGCCCCGGGAGTTGTCGCGCTACATTGCAGAAAAGGGCTCCATCGCCATCGACGGCGTGTCCCTGACAGTGACTGCCGTCAGCCCGGCCGCGTTGCCGGAGCAGTGGTTTGAGGTGGGGCTCATCCCCGTCACGCTGGAAAAAACAGGCTTGGGCGCCAAGGGTGTTGGCGGGACCGTCAATCTGGAAGTGGATGTGCTGGCCAAATACGCCCAGCGCCTGCTGGAATTCAGCACACTTGAGGCGGATGCCCAATGAGTGCCGCAACAGATCCCGTCACGCTGCTGGACCCGGTGTCCCTGGCCATCGCCGCGATGGCTCGGGGCGAGGCGGTCCTGGTGGTCGATGACGAGGACAGGGAAAACGAGGGCGACATCATTTTTGCCGCCCAGCACAGCACCCCCGCACTCATGGGCTGGACCATCCGGCACAGCTCCGGGGTGATTTGCATACCCATGGACCACGACCGGGCTGACGCCATGGCGCTGCCGCCCATGGTGGAGGTCAACCAGGACGCCAAGGGCACGGCATACACTGTCAGCTGCGACGCCACGCACGGTGTCTCCACGGGCATCAGCGCCACCGACAGGTCGCTGAGTGCAACAGTTCTCGCTGACCCGCAATCCATGCCCGACGCCGTCACCCGGCCCGGGCACATGTTCCCCCTTCGCGCCGTGGCCGGGGGAGTGCGCCAGCGTCCCGGGCATACAGAAGCAGCCGTCGACCTGTGCAAGTTGGCAGGGTTGCAGCCCGTCGGTGTCATTGCCGAGGTGGTGGACGACGCCGGCGAAATGGTCAGGCTGCCCGGTTTGCGACAGTTCGCCGATGAGCAGGGCCTGTTGCTGATTTCCATCGCCGACCTCGTTGACCACATGGCGGGAGGGCCCGGTCATGACTGAGAGTTGTGTCAGCGGCGGCCCCGTGGTTTCGCTGCCCACCAAGTTTGGTGTGTTCCAGGCCCAGGCGTGGACGGACAAAGTCACGGGGGCCGAGCACCTCAGCGTCACCTCACCCCATGCTGCGCAAGGGGATCCGCTGGTTCGCCTGCATTCGGAATGCCTCACCGGAGATGTTCTTGGCTCCTACAGGTGCGATTGCGGTGAACAGCTGGACTATGCCCTCGGGCTCATTTACACCCACGGCGGAACGCTGGTTTACCTGCGCGGCCATGAGGGCAGGGGCATTGGCCTGGCCAACAAGATGCGCGCCTACGCCTTGCAGGAGGCCGGTGCGGACACCGTTGACGCCAACGAGCAATTGGGATTCCCGGCGGATGCGCGCGACTACGCCTCGGCTGCCGGCATTCTGGTAGCCCTTGGCTTGGACCGCATCAAATTGCTCAGCAACAACCCGCTGAAGTCGGAGGAACTGAGCCGTCTCGGAATCGCCATCAGTGAGATCGTTGCCACCGAGGTTCCTGCGCGCAGCGAAAACGTCCGCTACTTGGAAACCAAGCGCGATCGCATGCGCCACGTGCTGAACGTGGAAGCACCCGAAAAAGCCACAAGCCACGCAACGTCAAACCCCCAGGAAGGACCCTCAGCATGAGCGGCCACGGAGCACCAGTCATCGGATTCAGCACGGAAGAAAAGTCCCACACATCATCGTTGAAGGTGGCCATCATTGCCGCCAGCTGGCACACCGAAATCATGGACGGCCTGCTGGCCGGTGCCCTGCGCGGTGCCGCGGACGCCGGCATCGCCGAGCCCACAGTGGTCAGGGTCCCGGGCAGTTTCGAGCTGCCCGTTGCTGCTGCGCGGCTGGCACCGAAGTTCGACGCCGTCGTAGCCCTGGGTGTGGTGATCCGCGGCGGCACTCCGCACTTTGACTACGTGTGCCAGGCAGCCACCATGGGACTCACCGACGTCAGCGTCCGCACAGGCGTGCCCGTTGGCTTCGGCGTGCTGACCTGCGACACCGAACAGCAGGGCCTGGACCGCGCCGGACTGCCCGGCTCGGTGGAGGATAAGGGCCACGAGGCCATGACGGCCGCCCTCGCAGCAGCCCTGACCCTGGCCCAGCTGGGCGTCTAACCGTTCCTGAACTTTTGCGCGGAACCCGCCATGAGTTCTGCGCATAAGTACTTATGCGCTGAACTCGAGCCGAGTTTTACGCACAGCTTCAGAGGAATGAAATTATGCGCCGAACTCGTCATGGGTCCGGCGCATAACTTCAGCCAGCTGCCGTGCCCGGCGGGCAGGCGCGGGAAAATGTCCACATGTTGGACGCGGCTGGTGGGTGAATCCTTGGACGGCCCGTAAAGCAAGTAAGCTGGACTCCGTGAAGACCTTCGAATCCCTTTTTGATGAGCTCAGTGCGAAAGCCGCAGCCCGGCCCGCCGGCTCCCGTACCGTCGCCGAACTTGAATCCGGCATTCACGGTATCGGCAAGAAAGTGGTTGAGGAAGCTGCTGAGGTATGGATGGCCGCCGAGTATGAATCGGAAGAGGCCTGTGCCGAAGAGATTTCCCAGCTGTTCTACCACCTGCAGGTCATGATGATCGCAAAAGGACTGACCCTTCAGGACGTTTACAAGCATCTATAGCCACGCGCTGTGGCTGCTTGAGTCGACCCTGAAAAGGCGTTGGAAACGCCAAAAAACTTTTGCTTGAACCGATCTGAAAGAAACTTTCAAATGCTGCGTGTTGCCGTCCCGAACAAGGGTGCCCTGTCCGAAGCCGCCTCAGCCATGTTGGCGGAGGCTGGTTACCGCCAACGCCGCGATAGCCGCGAGCTGGTCATGGTTGACCCTGAGAACAACGTTGAATTCTTCTTCCTCCGTCCCCGCGACATTGCCGTTTATGTTGGCGCCGGAACGCTGGATGTTGGCATCACCGGCCGTGACCTGCTCATGGACGCCCAGGTGGATGCCGAAGAGCTGTTGCCGCTGGGCTTTGCCCGCTCCACCTTCCGCTTTGCCGGGCCCGTGGGCCACTTCAGCAAGGCTGCCGAGCTGGAAGGCAAGCGCCTGGCCACCAGCTATGACGGCCTGTTGCGTGAGTACCTGGCCGAACTTGGCATCAACGCCAAGGTTGTCCGCCTTGACGGTGCCGTTGAGTCGTCCGTGCGGCTGGGCGTGGCTGACGCCATTGCCGACGTCGTCGAAACCGGCAGCACGCTCAAGGCAGCCGGCATGGAAATTTTCGGCGAGCCCATCCTGAACTCGGAGGCCTTGTTGATTGGCCGCCGCGGCGTTACCCCGCCGGCCGGGGTGGAAGTGTTGATCCGCCGCCTGCACAGCGTTTTGGTGGCGCGCCAGTACGTGCTCCTGGACTACGACGTGCCCAAGACGCTCATGGAGAAGGCCACGGCACTGACCCCGGGTCTGGAATCGCCCACGGTTTCGCCGCTGCGCGACTCGGACTGGGTGGCTGTGCGCTCGATGGTCTTGTCCAAGGACACCAACCGGATCATGGACGAGCTGTACGATCTTGGCGCCCGTGCCATCCTGGTCAGCAACATCCACGCCTGCCGCATCTAGGGAGAAGACCCATGAGTGTTGCCATCAGGGTCATTCCGTGCCTGGATGTCGACGCCGGCCGCGTGGTCAAGGGCGTCAAGTTTCAAAACCTGCGCGACGCCGGTGACCCGGTTGAGTTGGCAAAGCGTTACGACCTTGCCGGGGCCGATGAGCTGACGTTCCTGGACGTCACGGCCTCCTCCGGGAACAGGGAGACAACCTTTGATGTTGTCTCCCGCGCTGCCGAGCAGATCTTCATCCCGCTGACTGTTGGCGGGGGAGTGCGCGAGGTGTCCGATGTGGACAAGCTGCTGCGCCATGGGGCTGACAAGGCCTCCATCAATACAGCAGCGATTGCCCGCCCCGGCGTCATCGATGAGATCACCCACCGTTTTGGTTCGCAGGTTCTGGTGCTCAGCGTTGACGCGCGCCGCACGCAGGGCGGGATCACGCCGTCGGGCTATGAAGTGACAACCCACGGTGGCCGCGAGGGCACACGGATGGACGCCATCGAATGGGCCAAGGAAGCGGCCGACCGCGGTGTAGGGGAGATCCTGCTGAACTCGATCGACGCCGACGGCACCAAGGAAGGCTTTGACCTGGAGCTGATCCGGCTGGTTCGCGCCGCCGTGCACATCCCCATCATTGCCTCGGGCGGTGCCGGCAAGCCGGAGCATTTCCCGCCCGCCGTAGCTGCCGGTGCCAACGCTGTGCTGGCCGCATCCGTGTTCCACTTTGGGCCGGACCATGCCATTGCCGATGTGAAAAAGGCTATTCGCGACGCCGGTTACGAAGTCCGCTGATTCCCTCGCCGGCCTCGCGAACGGGCAGTAGTTGTTGATGTTTCACGCAAACATCAACAACTACTGCCCGTTCACGAGGCGGGGCGAGGCGAGGCGGGGTTAGAGTGCGCGCATCCGGTTGTTACGTGGATTGTGCTCCACCTCAGCCAGGCCCAGTTCCTCCAGCAGCGGCGGCAGGTACATGCCGACACGTCCGCGGTAGCCCTTCTTCAATCCGTACCAGCCGCCCACAGGATTGGACTCGGCCCGGGCCCAGGCCTCCACGGTGCCGTCTTTGGCGGTTTTCTGCTCATCAGCGCTGCCCAGTTCCATCCAGTCGCCGTGCTCGGCAAGCATGGCCGCCAAGTCGGCAACGAGGCGAAGCTGGTACTTCAAAACTGTTTTGCCCACCGTGCACACAAGTTCTGGCGGGTCTGCTGATTCGTTGCGGTACATGGTGTACTCGGAGGTGCCGGGTGGGGTTTTCAACAGCCACGGGGAGTCGTTGGTGCCGGCGTTGCCCCAGTCAAGTGCACTCATGAACTTTTCCATCCACTAGATGCGAACGCTGGCGGCCTAAGAAAAGCTAGAGCCCCACCGACGCTGTCTGCAAAAGTGCCACGGCGTCTTGCTGGCCCTCAAAGGAGACCAAAGCCTGGCCTGTGCGGCCGTTGGCGTGCATGAGCAGCTCACCCGGCTCGCCAATGATGGCCACGGAGACGGGTGCTCGTTTGGCGACGTGCCGGGGTCCGCTGGCGTTGACCAAAACGACGCCCAGGTCAACGCTGCGGTAGAGAATGGCTGCCCGGGTGATCAGTTCAGCCCAGAGCGCCTGTGAGTACTCGGCATCCAAGGCGCGCGGCGCCCAGCGGTCCGAGGCGCGGCGGACATCTTCGGTGTGGATGAAGAACTCCGCGAGGTTCGCACTGTGCTCAACAGCTTTCAAGGCAAAGGGTGAAATTTTGGGCGGGCCGGCACGGAACTTTTCCACCAAGGCTGCATACGCCTCGGGCGTGCTGGACTCGGCCGCGAGCTTGGCAATGGCCTTTTCAGTGGCTTTGCGCCAGGGTTTGAGCACCATGCCCAGGCCGGCGCGGGGATTGTGTTCGCGCAGGTAAAGGTGAGCGGCCAGTTCCTGGGTCCGCCATCCTTCACAGAGTGTGTTAGCTCCCGGACCTGCTGCCAGCAAGGTTTCGGCGAGTACTTCTCGGGACGGCTCTACAAATCGCATCACTTGTGAAATTAGCATGTATTGACTCCAATTGGCATCAAGAACCGCCGCTTGGCTGTCCTTGGCTTACGAATTTCACCCCGGGTTACATTCGCCGGCGCAGCCCGATGACGGTTTGAGACGCTTTCTGGCGCTAGAATTGGCACTGATGCAGCACAATCCAGAACCCCAGTCAATGCCGGCCGAGTCCGCCACGCAGCCAATCGCTGCGGCAGCAGCCACCACCATCGAGGAACTGCCCGCCGAGGTGGCGGCCCTGCTCAAGCATGATGATGCGGGACTCGTTGCAGCCATCATTCAGCAGTTCGACACCCATGAGGTGTTGATGCTCGGCTGGATGGATGATGAGGCCCTGCGCCGGACGCTGAGCAGTGGACGCGTCACCTTCTACTCACGCTCCCGCCAGGAATACTGGCGCAAGGGCGACACCTCCGGGCACTTCCAGTACGTGAAGAGCGTGGCCCTGGACTGCGACGGCGACGCCCTGCTGATCGAAGTTGACCAGGTGGGCGCAGCCTGCCACACCGGCACACACACCTGTTTTGACAACCGTGAACTCACAGCCGTGGTGGGTCACCGCGGCGAGTAGCTCCCGCACCTCGTAGTTTTGCTTCATTCACCCGATTGACTCAAGGAAGCCAACCATTTCATGCAAGATCTAGGTGTCATCAGCCCCTCCCTGGCGGAATTTAGGGAATTGGCCCGCAGCCGCCGGGTTGTCCCCGTCCATCTGAAGGTCCTCGCCGACGCGCAAACGCCCATTGGCCTGTACCGCTCCCTCGCCGCCGAGGCGCCGGGCACGTTCTTGATGGAATCGGCTGCCGTGGGCGGGGTGTGGTCTCGCTATTCCTTCATTGGTGTGCGCTCCATTGCCACTTTGACAACGCGCGACGGCGAGACGTTCTGGCAGGGTGAACCCCCAGTGGGCGTGCCCTTGGGTGGTAGCCCGGTGGATGCCATGGAAGCAACGCTGAAGCTGTTGGGCACCGAACGGTTCGATGGTTTGCCGCCGTTCACCTCGGGTTTGGTGGGCTTTGTGGGCTGGGAGGCTGTGCGGCACTGGGAGAAACTCCCGGAGCCGCCCGTCGATGACCTGCACCTGCCTGAAGTTGCCCTGAACCTTGTGGCCGACATGGCCGTGCATGACAACAATGAAGGCACCGTGCTGTTGATAGCCAATGCCATCAACGCCAACGGCACCGACGAGAACGTGGACGGCGCCTGGCATGACGCGGTGGCCCGGGTCCGTGCCATGGTGGAGCAACTGCGCCAGCCCGTGGTCCAGCCCATGTCCGTGGTGGACGTTCCGGCAGCCAGCTTTGCCGAGAGCGTGCAGGAGCGCTGGGACCGGAACCAGTACCTGGCCGCGCTTGACCGCAGCAAGGAAGCCATTGTGGATGGTGAAGTGTTCCAGGTGGTCATCTCGCGCCGCTTTGAAATGGAATGCCAGGCCACCGCCTTGGATGTGTACCGCGTCTTGCGCAACACCAACCCCAGCCCGTACATGTACCTGTACAGCTTCGAGGACTCCAACGGTGCGCCCTACTCCATTGTGGGATCCTCACCGGAGGCCCTGGTCAGCGTCAGCGGCAACGAGGTCATCACCCACCCCATTGCAGGCTCGCGACCGCGCGGCGGCACGGTGGAGGATGACAAATGGCTGTCCAAGGACTTGCTGGAGGATGACAAGGAACGCTCCGAGCACCTGATGCTGGTTGACTTGTCCCGCAACGACCTTTCCAAGGTTTGTGTCCCCGGCACAGTGGATGTCACCCAGTTCATGGAGGTGGAGCGTTTCAGCCACATCATGCACCTGGTCTCCACCGTGGTGGGCACCCTCAGCCCGGACAAGAACGCCTATGACGTCTTGGCCGCGACCTTCCCCGCGGGAACCCTGTCCGGGGCTCCAAAGCCGAGGGCGCTGCGTCTCATTGACGAACTGGAACCGCATCGCCGCGGCATTTACGGCGGCGTTGTTGGATACCTGGACTTTGCCGGCAACATGGACATGGCCATCGCCATCCGTTCGGCCCTGCTGCGTGACGGCAAGGCCTATGTCCAGGCCGGCGGCGGCATCGTGGCCGATTCAGTCAACGAGACCGAGGCCCTGGAAACAGTTAACAAGGCGGCAGCCCCGCTGCGCGCTGTGTATGCGGCCGCCTCACTAAGGGCCCTTGATGAGAATGTCGGGGAAGAATTGTGAGCACGTCAGTTCCGGAATCACACGAGTCAGACGAAGAGGTATTGGGAGCTGTGGCACCGCACTCCAGCGCCACCAAGACTCCGCCCTGGCAGCGCAAGTCAACGTTGATCCTGTTGGCAATTTTGGCTGCGCTGGCCGTGTTCGGCACCACCACCCAAACCTGGATTCACGTAGCCATCGCACCCGGTGAAGTGGCCCAGACGGACTTGGACATTCCGGGCAGCAAGGCCGCTGTGGCCGTCTCCGCCCTGGCCTTGGTGGCCCTGGCAGGCGCCCTGGCAACCACCATTGCCGGGAAAGTGGCCCGCATTGTCGCCTCCTGCATCGTCTTGCTGGGCGCGGTGGGGATCATCGCCGTCGCGCTTAGGGTTTTGGCGAATCCGGCAGCTGCCGCCATGTCCGAGGTTGGTGCCGCCACGGGCATCATTGGCCAGAATTCTGACGCCACCACCACCATCTTTCCTGTGCTGGCCGCGCTGGCTGCGGCAGTGCTGGCCCTGACCGCGTTGGCTGTGCTGTGGTTTGGGCGGGCCTGGACCGTGCGCACCAAATATGACGCCGCCACGACGGCCTCGGGAGCCAACGCCGGTGAGCCGGTGGACGAGATTGACCGGTGGGATCAGCTCAGCCGCGGGGAAGACCCCACAGTCTAGGCACGGCACACATCCAAGGGGTGCCGCAGTTTCGGCTTCCTTGGGCAACTAATGGCAGAATGTATTTCAGTATCCGCGTTAAATAGGGAGATTTACCATGAGCAACAAGTCGGCGCAGGCAGTTACCGTACACGAGCCCGTTGATCACAGCATCGAACTAGGGCACGGCAACAGCCCGGCAGCATGGACAAGCGTGACCATCATGCTGGTTGGTACCATCATCGGTTGCATCGCCTTCGTCATCGGCGAGAGCGCAACCACCTTGTTCTGGATCGGCGTGGGCGTCATTGTTGTTGGCCTCATTGCAGGACCCGTCCTGCGGGCCGCGGGCTACGGTGTTGGTGGCAGCAAGCTGAAGAACACCGGCCACTAATCGTGAGTGTTTTGCTGGACATCATTGACGGAGTCCGAGCGGACCTTCGGGCGCGCCAAGAACTGGTCAGCCTGGCCGAGTTGCAGGAGCAGGTCAAGCATGTTGCCCCTGCCCTGGACGCTTGGGCTGCTCTGGGTGGAAACTTGGCGCAGCGCCCTGAACTGATGGTCATCGCCGAGGTGAAGCGTCGCAGCCCCTCCAAGGGTGATCTGGCAGGCATCGCCGATCCGGCTGCACTGGCAGTGCACTACCGCGACGGCGGAGCCAGCGTGATCAGCGTCCTCACCGAGGAGCGCCGCTTTGGCGGTTCCTTGGCCGATTTGGATGCCGTTCGCGCGGCTGTGGACATTCCGGTGCTGCGCAAGGACTTCACCTGCGATGAGTACATGATTTGGGAAGCGCGTGCCCACGGAGCGGACCTGGTGCTGCTCATTGTTGCGGCACTGAGCGATGAGGAACTGCGAAGCTACCTGGATCTGACCCATCAGCTGGGCATGAACGCCGTGGTGGAAACACACACGGCGGAGGAGATTGCCCGGGCAGTGGCAGTTGATGCCAAGATCATTGGCATCAATGTTCGCAACCTGAAAACCTTGGACGTTGACCGGGGCGTGTTTGCAGCCCTCGCTGGCAGCATTCCCGCAGGCCCCATTGTGGTTGCCGAATCCGGTGTCCGCGACGTTGCCGATGTTCAGCATTACAGCGCCCACGGCGCCCACGCCATTTTGGTGGGCGAAGCGTTGGTGAAGGATTCCACTCCGCGTGAGCGGATCGCCGAATTCAAGGCCGCCGGGGCACTGGCCATCAGCGCCCGCTAGAGCACCTCTTGCCTGGTTGCCGTGTCCCTTTCCGGGGCATGACGGCCGGGCTTTATGGCAATATGCGGCACCGCGGCCGCCGAAGACTATTAGTGCACAATTATCCAGGAACAGGACGGTGGAACTGATGGCTAACGTGCCAGCAGCTTCGTCACAGGATCCCGCTGACATGGTGGATCCGGCAACAGCATTCTTACAGGGCGGCGCCGCGGCACCGGAATTCTCTCCCGAGCATTCCCTGCGGCACGCACCTGGCCCCTACTTTGGCAGCTACGGTGGCCGATGGATGCCGGAATCACTCATCGCAGCCCTGGATGAGCTTGAAGACACCTTTGAAAAGGCCAGGGTTGACCCCGAGTTTCTCGCCGAGATCGCCGAGCTGAACAAGAACTACTCGGGTCGCCCGTCACTGTTGACCGAGGCCAAGAACTTCAGCAAGCACGCCGGTGGCGCCCGCGTGTTCCTCAAGCGCGAGGACTTGAACCACACAGGTTCCCACAAGATTAACAATGTCCTGGGCCAGGCCCTGCTGGCCAAGCGCATGGGTAAGACCCGCATCATCGCCGAAACTGGCGCGGGCCAGCACGGTGTGGCCAGCGCCACCGCCGCCGCCCTGCTCGGTCTTGAATGCGTGGTCTACATGGGTGCCGAGGACTGCCGTCGCCAGGCCTTGAACGTGGCCCGCATGCAGCTCCTTGGTGCCACCGTCGTCCCCGTGACCAATGGATCCCAGACGCTCAAGGACGCCATCAACGACGCACTGCGCGACTGGGTGGCAAATGTGGAGAGCACCCACTACGTGCTGGGCACGGTTTCCGGCTCCCACCCCTTCCCCGCCATGGTGCGTTTTTTCCACGAAGTCATTGGTGAGGAGGCCCGCGGCCAGATCCTCGAGCAGATCGGCCGCCTGCCCGACGCCCTGTGCGCCTGCATCGGCGGCGGATCCAACGCCATTGGCCTGTTCCACGCATTCTTGGATGATCCGTCCGTGAAGATCTTCGGTTTCGAGGCCGGGGGCGACGGCGTCGAAACTGGTCGCCACGCCGCAGCCATCACGCTGGGCCGTACCGGCGTGCTGCACGGTGCCCGCTCCTACCTCATGCAGGACGACGACGGCCAGACCGTCGAGTCGCACTCCATCTCCGCAGGCCTGGACTATCCCAGCGTCGGCCCCGAACACTCTTACCTGGCCGATATTGGCCGGGTCGGCTATGAGCCGATCACCGACAGTGAGGCCATGGAGGCCTTCAGGCTGCTAAGCCAGACTGAGGGCATCATCCCCGCCATCGAGTCCTCCCATGCTTTGGCCGGCGCCATCAAGGTGGGCCAGCGCCTCACGGCCGACGCCGCCAAGGCTGAGGACGTGGTGATCATCGTTAACCTCTCAGGCCGCGGTGACAAGGACGTGGAAACCGCAGCCGCCTGGTTCGGCATGCTCGATGACGACGGTCACGTGAAAGGCACCACCCTGTCTACCCGCACCGCCAAGGGTGCAGCCCCGGCTGCCGATGAAAATACAGAGGATGCCACCCATGAGTGAGAGCACCGCACCGATCCAGTCCGCAAGCAAGTCCGCGGCTGCCATTGACAGGGCCAAGGCCGCCGGCCGCAAGGCCTTGATTGCCTACCTGCCCGCCGGCTACCCGGACAAGCAGACGTCCATTGACGCAGCCATTGCCGTGGCCCGCAACGGAGCCGACATCATTGAGATCGGCATCCCGTACTCGGATCCCGTCATGGATGGCTCCGTCATTCAGGCTGCCACCACCGAAGCCCTGGCCAACGGTTTCCGCGTAGCCGACGTCTTTGACATCGTCGCCGCCGTCACGGCCGAGACTGATGCAGCCGTTCTGGTCATGACTTACTGGAATCCCGTGGACCGCATGGGCGTGGACGAGTTCTCCCGCCGCTTGGCCGAGGCCGGGGGAGCGGGGCTCATCACTCCCGACCTCATCCCGGATGAGGCCGCCGAATGGTTTGCCGCCTCCGACAAGTACGGTCTGGACCGCGTGTTCCTGGTGGCACCGTCCTCCACACCGGAGCGTGTGGCCATGACGGTCGAGGCAACCCGCGGGTTCGTCTATGCCGTCTCCATCATGGGTGTCACGGGCGCCCGCACCTCGGTCTCCAGCGCAGCGGAGGCCGTCGTGGCCGCCGCCCACAACGCCGGAGCAGAGCGCGCCTGCGTCGGGCTGGGAGTTTCCCGGCCCGAGCACGTCCGCGAGATTGCCGCCTACGCCGACGGTGTCATCGTGGGCACAGCACTGGTGGCTGCACTGCGCGACGGCGGGGTAGCCGCGGTGGGTGCCCTAGCCAAGGAACTCAGCACTGGTTTTGACGTGCCGTCCACATCCAACACGGAGGCTTTGACCCAGTGATTTCCACTCTTATTCCGCAGCAGCTCAGCGGTGCTCTCGGCGCGGCCATCCCCGCGCCGGTGTGGTCCGGCTTTGACCTTGGCCCGCTGCGCATTCACGCATACGCGCTGTGCATTCTCCTGGGCATTGTGGCAGCGCTCTGGCTCACGGATCGTCGCTGGAAGAAGCGCGGCGGGCCCGAGGGCTCCATCTGGGACATTGCCATTTGGGCCATCCCGTTTGGCATCATCGGTGGCCGGCTCTACCACGTATTCTCCTCCCCGGATGCCTACTTTGGCCCCGGCTATGACGGCACGGGCGATCTTTCCCTGATCCCACAAATCTGGTTGGGTGGCCTGGGCATCTGGGGCGCCGTGGTGCTCGGTGTGGTGGGAGCCTGGATCGGCTGCCGCCGCGCCGGCGTGAAAATTTCGGCCTTCATTGACGCCGCAGCCCCCGGTATCCTGCTGGCGCAGGCCATCGGTCGTTGGGGCAACTACTTCAATCAGGAGCTCTTCGGTGCGCCCACCACCCTGCCATGGGGCCTGAGCGTTTCCCCTGAATTTGTGCCGCCGGGCTTTAGCCCCGACACCCTGTTCCACCCCACCTTCCTCTACGAGTGCCTGTGGAACCTGGCCGGCGTCGCGGTGCTGCTGCTCCTGGACCGCAAGTTCCGCCTGCGCAGCGGACGCTTGTTCCTGATGTACGCCATGATCTACACTGCCGGCCGCGTCTGGATTGAAATGCTCCGGATCGACGACGCCGAGCAGATCACGTTCTTCGGCATCACCACCCGCCTCAACGTCTGGACCAGCATCATTGTGTTTGTGGCTGCGCTGGCGGTGTTCCTGATCCTGACCTACGCCCGCCGAGGCAAGGAATCCGAGTCCGTGTACCTGCCCGGGCATGAGCCGGCAGCTGACGAGACGCTCGAGGGTGCAGCCGATTCCGAGGCCAGGACAGTGGGTGGTTCGGGTGACTCTGCAGATGCTGTGAAGACCGGCGACGCTGTCCCGGCTGATGCTGCGGACAAGGCCGCCGCGCCAAAGTCGGCTGCGAAGGATTCGGCCAAGGACGGTAAGTAGCTAGTCCGCATGGACACCAACCGCACTGCAAGGTGTTGTTGAAGCCGTAAAAGGTGGTTCTGGATAACCAGGGCCACCTTTTTCGTGCCCGCGACCCTGCCGCATAAACGTACCTTCCGCGCTTATGGGCGCGTTGGCGGCTTGCCTGCGGTTGAGGAACCGCCGACAAGCCGCCAAAGCGCCCATAAGCGAGAATCTGTGCCGGAAATCGGCCAGACAACCCGAGATTAGGCACGGCGGCCGCGCACGTGCACCGAATTCTATTACTGATCGTGCATATGAGTCCGTAGAACAAGATTTGCATATTCGGTAGTACCGGCCCCGCTATATAGTAAAAACGACCGAAGGGGAAGATTTCACAGCGAAATCTCCTACTATTGTGCAAATGCACCATGAACCACCCGTTCGTGTGTACTTGCACAATGAATGACGCCCTCATGGGGGAGTCAGTGCGGTACAGCGGGAATTCGGTGCCAAGGAAACACATCCGAAACAAAACGGCATCAAGGAATCCCCGAAGAAGTACCGTTGAGGAAGATCCGCTTTCCCAACGATCGGGCCAGCGTCGTCCCCCACTAAACGCTCTTACCAGGGGAAGGACTTATACGTCGTGACTAGAACTTCTACACGTGACTCCCACCAGCCAGAAGCCATCTCGCCGTTCACCCGCTTCGCAGCCATGCCGGAGCGGGCGGGCCTGTACCGCCCGGACAGTGAAAAAGACGCTTGTGGCCTGGCTGTTGTTGCCACGTTGCGCGGCACCCCCGGCCACGACATTGTCCAAAAGGCACTCATTGCCCTGCGCAACCTGGAACACCGCGGTGCCGTTGGCGCTGACGAGGGAACGGGCGACGGCGCCGGCATCCTGACGCAAATCCCCGACGAATTCTTCCGCGCCATCACGGGCTTCGAACTCCCCGCACAGGGAAGCTACGCCGTGGGAACCGCGTTCCTGCCCGCCGAAGCTGCTGAGCAGGCATCGGCGAAGGCTGGCATGGAGGCCCTGGCTGAGAACGAGGGCCTGGTAGTGCTGGGCTGGCGTGAAGTCCCCGTTGTTGCCGAGTTGGTCGGGGCAAGCGCCCTGGCCTGCATGCCGTACTTCAGCCAGCTCTTCGTGGCACTCGCCAAGGAACCGCTGCAGCCCCTGGATCCCAGCAGGGCCAACGCCTTGGACGGCAAGGCCTTCAGGTTGCGCAAGCGTGCGCAGCAGAAGTTTGGCGTGTACTTCCCGTCAATGTCCTCCAAGACCATTGTGTACAAGGGCATGCTGACCACCGCCCAGGTTGAGCCGTTCTACCCGGACCTGTCCGACCCCCGCTTCACCACACGCCTGGCCGTGGTGCACTCGCGCTTCTCCACCAATACGTTCCCGTCGTGGCCGTTGGCCCAGCCCTTCCGCACCATTGCCCACAACGGTGAGATCAACACTGTCAAGGGCAACAGGAACTGGATGCGCGCCCGCCAGTCCACCATGGCCCACCGGCTGCTCGGGGACACCCCTGAAGAGCTGTTCCCCATCTGCACCCCGGGCGCCTCAGACTCGGCATCCTTTGACGAAGTGGCTGAGCTGCTCTGGCTTTCCGGGCGTTCCATCACCGAAGCCGTCATGATGATGATCCCCGAGGCCTGGGAAAACCACGCCACCATGGATCCGGCCCGCAAGGCTTTTTACGAATACCACTCACTGCTCATGGAACCGTGGGACGGCCCGGCAGCAGTCTCGTTCACGGATGGCACACTGGTGGGCGCGACCTTGGACCGCAATGGTCTGCGTCCTGCCCGTTTCTGGATCACCGACGACGGCCTGGTGGTTCTGGCCTCCGAGGTTGGCGTGCTGGAGATCGACCCGGCCACCATCGTGAAGAAGGGCCGCGTAGCCCCCGGCACCATGTTCCTGGTGGACACCGAAAAGGGTGTGCTCATCAGCGATGAGGACATCAAGGCCCAGGCAGCTGCCGCACACCCCTATGAGGAGTGGGCCAAGGAAAACACCATCCAGCTGGCAGATCTGCCCGAGCGCGAGCACGTGGTCCACCCGGCCGCTTCCGTGCTGCACCGCCAGCGCACCTTTGGCTACACCACCGAAGAGCTGCGGATCCTGCTGGGCCCCATGGCCAAGACTGGCGCCGAGCCGCTCGGTGCCATGGGTACCGACACCCCCGTTGCCGTGCTGTCCAAGCGTCCGCGCCTGCTCTTTGACTACTTTGTGCAGCAGTTCGCCCAGGTGACCAACCCGCCGCTGGATGCCATCCGCGAGGAACTTGTCACCTCGCTGAACACCACCATCGGCCCGCAGGGAAACATCCTCTCCCGCAACAAGGTCCAGGCCCCGCAGCTGGCGTTGAATTTCCCTGTCATCGACAACGACGACCTGGCCAAGATCGCGAACATGGAGAACGCGCAGGACGAGCACATCGCCATGAAGGTGCGTGGTCTTTACAAGGTCGACGGCGGCGAGTCCGCCCTGCGTGCCCGGCTCACCGAGATCTGCGAGCAGGTTTCCGGCGCCATCAACCGCGGCGTTCAGTACGTTGTGCTTTCCGACCGTGACTCCTCGGCAGTGTGGGCCCCGATCCCGTCGCTGTTGTTGCTCAGCGCCGTCCACCACCACCTGCTGCGCAGCGCCAACCGCACCAAGGTTTCCCTGGTGGTGGAAGCTGGCGATGTCCGCGAGGTTCACCACGTGGCAGTTCTGGTGGGCTACGGCGCTGCAGCCGTCAACCCCTACCTGGCCATGGAAACCGTTGAGGAACTCATCCGCAACGGCGATGTCACCGGCGTAACCCCTGAAGAGGGCGTGCACCACCTGATCAAGGGCCTGGGCAAAGGCGTCTTGAAGATCATGTCCAAAATGGGCATCTCCACCGTGGCCTCCTACTGCGGCGCCCAGACTTTCGAGGCGCTGGGCCTGTCCCAGGACCTCATCAACGAGTACTTCACCGGCACCGTCACCCAGCTGGGCGGCGTTGGCCTGGACGTCATTGCCAAGGAAGTTTCCGCACGCCACATCCTGGCCTACCCGGTCGACGGCGTGGACGTGCCGCACCGCCCGCTCCTGGGCGGCGGCGAGTACCAGTGGCGCCGCGACGGTGAGCCGCACCTGTTCAACCCGGATACGGTTTTCCGCCTGCAGCACGCAACGCGTGAACGCCGCTACGACATTTTCAAGAAGTACACCCAGGGCATTGACGATCAAGCCAACAAGCTCATGACCTTCCGTGGCCTGCTCACGTTCAAGGACGGCCAGCGCCAGCCCATTCCGTTGGATGAAGTTGAGTCGGTCAGCAGCATTGTCAAGCGTTTCTCCACCGGCGCCATGAGCTACGGCTCCATTTCGCAGGAGGCGCACCAGACCCTGGCCATCGCCATGAACCGCTTGGGCGCCAAGTCCAACACCGGTGAAGGCGGCGAGGACGTTGAGCGCCTGCTGGATCCGGAGCGCCGCAGCGCCATCAAGCAGGTGGCCTCGGGACGCTTCGGCGTGACCAGCCTGTACCTGACCAACGCGCAGGACATCCAGATCAAGATGGCCCAGGGTGCCAAGCCCGGCGAGGGCGGCCAGCTCATGGCCAAGAAGGTGTACCCGTGGATTGCCGAAACACGGCACTCCACCCCGGGCGTCGGCTTGATCTCCCCGCCGCCGCACCACGACATTTACTCGATCGAAGACCTGGCGCAGCTCATTTACGACTGCAAGCGCGCCAACCCCAGCGCACGTGTCCACGTGAAGCTTGTCTCCGAAATGGGGATTGGCACCGTTGCGGCCGGTGTGACCAAGGCCAAGGCCGACGTCGTACTGATTTCCGGGCACGACGGCGGAACCGGCGCCAGCCCGCTGAACTCGCTCAAGCACGCAGGCATGCCCTGGGAATTGGGCCTGGCTGAAACCCAGCAGACGCTGCGCCTGAACGGGCTGCGCGAGCGGGTTGTGGTGCAGGTTGACGGGCAGCTCAAGACTGGCCGCGACGTGGTCATCGCCGCGCTGCTCGGTGCTGAGGAATACGGTTTCGCAACCGCTCCTCTGGTGGTTTCCGGCTGTGTCATGATGCGTGTGTGCCACCTGGACACCTGCCCCGTGGGCATTGCCACGCAGAATCCAGAGCTGCGCCAGCGCTTCACCGGCAAGCCTGAGTTTGTGGTCAACTTCTTCGAGTTCCTTGCAGAGGAGGTCCGCGAGCTTTTGGCCGAGCTTGGTTTCCGCAGCTTGGAAGAGGCCATTGGGCAGTCGAACGTGTTGGACATCAAGGCAGCCATGAACCATTGGAAGACGGAGGGCTTGGATTTGAGCCCCATCCTTTCCGATGCCGGAGTGCCCGCCAGTGCCCCCGTTCGCCACCTGAGCAACCAGAACCACGAGCTGGACAAGCATTTTGACCAGCAGCTGATCACCATGAGTGCTGAGGCGCTCAGTGACCGGCAGCCCGTGAAGATCAGCGTTCCTGTGATCAACACGGACAGGTCGGTGGGCACCATGTTGGGCTACCACGTGACCAAGACGTTCGGCGTTGACATCTTGGGCCCGGACACCATCGACGTGACCCTCACCGGTCAGGCCGGCCAGTCACTGGGCGCATTCCTGCCGGCGGGCATCACCTTGCGCCTGCTGGGTGACTCCAATGACTACGTGGGCAAGGGCCTCTCCGGTGGCCGGATCACTGTCCGCCCCGACCGGGCGAACACCTTCGCCGCCTCTGAAAACGTCATTGCCGGCAATGTGATCGGCTATGGTGCCACGAGCGGAGAGATGTTCCTGCGTGGTTTGGTGGGGGAGCGGTTCCTGGTCCGAAACTCCGGCGCCACGGCTGTGGTTGAGGGCATTGGTGACCACGGTTGCGAGTACATGACAGGCGGCCGTGCCTTGATTTTGGGGCCCACAGGCCGCAACTTTGGTGCCGGCATGTCAGGCGGAACGGCCTACGTTCTGGATCTGGAAGCCAGCCGCGTGAACAAGAGTGCACTCGATTCCGGCGAGCTTTCCTTGTTGAAGCTCGACGCCGTCGATGAGGACATTGTTCGCTCACTTTTGCAGCGTCACGCTGAAGAAACAGAATCGGATGTGGCGGAGCAGTTGCTGGCCGATTTCCCGGCCACCGTTGAGCGGATGGTGAAAGTCCTTCCCCGCGACTACGCAGCAGTATTGGAGACCCGCTTGGCAGCAGCCGAGTTGGGCGAAGACCCGGACGGCGCAACCGTCTGGCAGAAGATCTTGGAGGTCACCGGTGGCTGATCCGCACGGTTTCTTAAACACCCGCGAACGCATCACCCAGACCCGCCGCCCGGTCCCGGTCCGCATCATGGACTGGAAAGAGGTTTACCAGGCTCAGGAGAAGGGCGTGCTGAAGTCTCAGGCCGGCCGCTGCATGGACTGTGGCGTGGCGTTCTGCCATCAGGGCTGCCCGTTGGGGAACTTGATTCCCGAATGGAATGACCTGACGTGGCGCGACAAGGGGCAGGACGCAATTGAGCGCCTGCACTCCACCAACAACTTCCCCGAGTTCACCGGCCGCCTGTGCCCGGCACCCTGTGAAACGTCATGTGTCCTGGGCATCAACCAGCCGGCCGTGACCATCAAGCAGGTTGAAGTCTCCATCATTGATGAGGCCTTCAACCAGGACTGGGTGCACCCGCTGCCCCCGGCCAGGCTCACAGGCAAGACTGTCGCCGTCGTCGGTTCAGGTCCGGCAGGACTGGCCGTTGCGCAGCAGCTGACCCGTACCGGCCACACTGTTGCCGTGTACGAGCGTGATGACAGGATCGGTGGCCTGCTGCGCTACGGCATCCCCGATTTCAAGCTGGAGAAGGAAAGCGTTGACCGCCGCGTGGAGCAGATGGTGGCCGAGGGCACCCGCTTCCGCACAGGTGTTGAAGTTGGCAAGGATATTGGCTGGGAAGAGCTGCGCAGGCGCTATGACGCCGTCGTGGTGTGCACCGGCGCCACCGTGCCACGCGATTTGCCCATCCCGGGCCGCACCTTGAGGGGTGTGCATTTCGCCATGGACTACTTGGTGCAGGCCAACAAGTTTGTTGCCGGGGATGAAGTTCCGGCCCAGATCGACGCCCGCGGCAAGCATGTGGTGATCCTCGGTGGCGGTGATACCGGTGCTGACTGCCTGGGCACGGCGCACCGCCAGAAGGCTGCATCGGTGACCACCTTGGCCATTGGCCAGCAGCCGTCCATGGATCGTCCCGCGTCACAGCCTTGGCCCACGTTCCCGAACTTGTTTGAGGTGGCCAGCGCCCACGAAGAAGGCGGCGAGCGGACCTACCTGGCCTCGACCGTGGAATTCTTGGGCGAAAACGGCGTGCTGACCGGGCTGAAGATTGCCGAAACCGAGTATGTGGGCGGGCGCAGGGTGCCCAAGGAGGGGACCGAACGGGTCATTCCCGCTGACTTGGTGTTCTTGTCGCTGGGTTTCACCGGACCGGAAACGGCCGAACTGACTCACCAGTTGCCTGTGACTTTGGATTCACGCTCAAATGTTAACCGTGACGGTTACTACATGACGAGCCGTGACGGGGTTTTTGCCGCAGGCGATGCAGGGCGCGGCCAGTCGCTGATTGTGTGGGCCATTGCGGAGGGTCGGGCGTGTGCTGCGGCGGTGGACAAGTTCCTCATGGGGGAGACCTTCCTGCCGGCACCTGTCTCACCCAGCGACTCAGCTATCAGTGTCTAGTGGCAAAGCGATAGGCTGGTTCCGGGCACCACAGATTTCTACTGTTAACCACACACGAGGTAGGTACATTGAGACGCGCAAAAATTGTTGCGACTTTCGGGCCGGCTATTGCCAGCTATGAAAACACACTTGCGGTTCTGGAGGCGGGCGTCAACGTAGCCCGGATGAACATGAGCCACGGCGATTACACCGTGCACCAGAACACGTACGACAACGTTCGTAAGGCCGCTGCTTCCTTGAACAAGCCGGTTGCCATCATGGCTGACCTGCAGGGACCCAAGATCCGCTTGGGTCGTTTTGCCAACGGCGAGGGCTATGACCTTGCCGTGGGCGATGTTTTCACCATCACCACCGAAGATGTTCCGGGCACCAAGGACATCTGCTCCACCACGTTGAAGTCCCTCACCGAGGACGTCAACGTTGGCGACATCATGCTGATCGACGACGGCAAGGTTTCGGTTCAGGCCACAGCTGTTGACTCCGTGAAGGTTGTCACCATTGTCACCGTTCCGGGCAAGGTCTCCAACAACAAGGGCATCAACCTGCCCGGCGTTGCTGTGAACGTCCCCGCCTTGAGCGAAAAGGATGAGGACGATCTGCGCTGGGCCCTGGCCTGCGGTGCAGATTTGATTGCGCTTTCCTTTGTGCGCGATGCTGCTGACATCACCCGTGTTCACGAGATCATGGATGAAGCTGGCCGCCGCGTGCCGGTCATCGCCAAGATTGAGAAGCCGCAGGCTGTTGCCAACCTGGAAGCCATTGTTGACGCATTTGACGCCATCATGGTTGCCCGTGGCGACCTGGGTGTTGAATTGCCGCTGGAAGATGTGCCGCTGGTACAGAAGAAGTGCGTTGAAATGGCTCGCCGCTGGGCCAAGCCCGTCATCGTGGCCACCCAGGTGCTCGAATCCATGATCGACAACCCGCGCCCCACGCGCGCTGAGGCTTCCGACTGTGCCAATGCCGTGCTCGACGGCGCGGATGCAGTCATGCTCTCCGGCGAGACCAGCGTTGGCAAGTTCCCCATCGAGACCGTCAAGGTCATGGCCCGCATCATTGAGGCCGCCGAAGAGGAAGCCGGCATGAAGCTGATCCCGAAGCTGGGATCCGAGCCCAAGACCCGCGGTGGCGTCATCACCGCTGCTGCCGTGCAGATCGCCGATCAGCTCGACGCCAAGTTTATTGCCACCTTCACGCAGTCAGGTGACTCGGCCCGCCGTTTGTCACGCCTGCGCCCGAAGAAGCAGGTCTTCGCCTTCACTCCTGAAGTGCAGGTTCGCAACGAGCTGGCACTGACCTGGGGCATTGAGCCCGTGTTGGTTCCCACTGTTGCCCACACCGACGCCATGACCGAGCAGGTTGACCACACCCTGTTGGCCAAGGGCTTGGTTGAAGAGGGAGACCTGGTTGTCATTGCAGCCGGTTCCCCTCCCGGACAGGCTGGCTCCACCAACCTGGTCAAGGTTCACAAGGTGGGCGACCTCGCCGACCTGGGCAAGAGCGAATCCGGTGTTCGCATCAACAAGGAAAAGATTGGTCCCTGGCCCACTGAGGGCTAAACCCCGTCTTTGACTGATTTTGCTTCACGCGGGGCGCCCTGCTCGCTGGAAACTGTAGAGTTTCTCAGCTGGCAGGGCGCTTTGTTTGTTTAACCCAAGTTAAAGCGCGACGGCGGCACTCACCATGTGGTGGGTGCCGCCGTCGAACGTTGGTCGAGCTTGTCTGCGGTGGTCGAGCTTGGGCCCACGCGCCCGAGGGCCCCGCTGCGAGCCTGCGAGCAGTGGGAGGGCGTGGGGACTAGTTGACCTGGTTGATGATGGTCTCGGCGACCTCACGCATGCTCAACCTGCGGTCCATGGAGGTCTTCTGAATCCATCGGAAGGCCTCAGGCTCGGTGAGGCCCATCTTGGTGGTCAGGAGGCTCTTAGCGCGCTCCACAAGCTTGCGGGTGGCGAACTGCTCCTGGAGGTCGGAAACCTCGTCCTCAAGCGCCTTGATCTCCTCGTGGCGGGAAAGGGCGATCTCCAGGGCGGGGAGGAGGTCTGCGGGGGTGAAGGGCTTGACCACGTAGGCCATGGCGCCGGCGTCGCGGGCACGCTCCACCAGTTCCTTCTGGCTGAAGGCCGTCAGCAGGACCACTGGGGCAATGCGGGCCTTGACGATGATCTCAGCGGCCGTGATGCCGTCCATGACAGGCATTTTGACGTCCATGAGGACCAGGTCGGGCTTGAGTTCCTTGGCGAGCTCCACTGCCTTCTCGCCGTTGTCAGCTTCGCCGACCACGTCGTAGCCTTCGCCGCGAAGGATTTCCATGATGTCGAGGCGGATCAGGGTCTCGTCTTCGGCAACAATGACGCGGCGTGCGGGGGTGGTGGGTTTGGTTTCCGTCTGTTCAGACACAAAAACTCCTTAGAAGGGGTGAGTTACACCACATTTAGCAAATATTTACCCCAAAGCTGGCCTTGGTTCTACAAAACAGCCTATCTCCATGTAGAGTAGTTGCGCGCACTGGTTCGGAAGCGATTCAAGAACCGGTATGTGATCTTCGTAACAGTGTTCGTATGGACGCTTTTGCTAAGGCCCAAGTGGCGGAACGGCAGACGCGCTGCACTCAAAATGCAGTATCGAAAGGTGTGTGGGTTCGAATCCCACCTTGGGCACGCTAAACCCCCTGGTCACAGGGGGTTTACGTGTTTAAGTGTTCCCAAAAAACCCAAAAGTGTTCCCACAGGCGTAAAATTTAGTGCATGGCAAGTGTTGTTCAGCGCCGGTCGAAGTCTGGAACCACCTCCTTTCAGGTGAGGTGGCGGGACCCCGATGTGGCCCAACAACAAAGCGTCACTTTTGTCTCCGAGGTTGACGCGAAGTTGCTGAAGGAGTTCCTGGACAGGAATGGCCAATCGTTTGGTATTGCCCAGAAAGCAATGGAGTCCAGTAGACGCAAAGTCTTGACTGTTGCAGAAGTTATCCAAGAACACATCGATTTGTTGGTCCGTCCGGCCTCCGGCACTTTGCGCACCTATCAGACCATGTTGGATCTGCATATTAAGCCGGTGCTAGGAGCAATCCTGATTGATGAACTCGACATGCGGCAGATTACTGGGTGGGTCCGTGGAATGCAGAAAAGGGGCAAGACTGCCAAAACAATCCGAAACAACCACTCGCTGATCTTTGCCTCCATGGAACGTGCGGTGCTGCTGAAATACCGGCCGGACAATCCATGCAGGGGAGTGGAGCTGCCATCGGGGGATAGGGTTGAAGATGATGCCAGGTTCCTAACCCATGCCGAGTTTTCCCAGATCTTGGCGCTTATGCCCGAGCGGTACAAGGACTTTACCCAATTTCTCGTTATGACTGGCACAAGGTTTGGTGAGGCCACCGCCGTGACCGTTGCCGATGTGGATCTACTGGCCAAGCCGGCCACAGTGAGGATCACTAAGGCGTGGAAGCGAGACGGAAACAACGAATTCTATGTTGGCCCGACGAAAACTGGTGCAGGCAAGCGAACGGTTTCCTTGGCTCCAATGCTGGTAGAGATATTGATTCCGCTGGTAGCCAGCCGGCAGGGGAGTGACCTGCTTTTCACGACAGGTACGGGAGGGCGAATTGCGCACAGCATCTACTGGCAGAAGTGCTGGGTTCCCACTGTCAAAGGTGCTCAAGCGGCTGGACTCAAGAAGACGCCCCGAATTCACGACCTGAGGCACACGCACGCTTCGTGGCTGATCCAGGACGGAGTTTCGCTATTCACCATTTCCAGGAGGCTTGGACACGCCTCCACACGGACCACGGAGGAGGTCTACGGGCATCTCATGCCTCAGGCGCTCCAAGACGGAGCAGAGTCCGTACAACGGTCCGCGAGAATCTGGGGAGGATAGGAACGAGCAGCCGTGCGGCGGGAGGGATCGAAGCTATTTTCCGATTTAGGTCGTTTGTCCCTTGGCTCGCGTGCCAAGTGTTCTGCGAATGTTGCTACCTACCGGATGAGCTCTTACCTCGCGGAGACTGGCGATTTCTTCTAGGTGTTCGTCGGTGAAGACAATCTTCCCTTTGCCCCATGTCAGATGGGGGAATTCGCAATTGGCGGCGCCAGTCCGAAGCCATGCTTCGGAACAGTGGAGTAGCTCTGCGGCCTGCTCTGGTTCGTAGAATTCGCGCTGCATGGCGTTGGCTATCCTCTCGCGTGTAGTTGGCTGGTGTGCTGACGCAGTCCCTGGAATGGCCAGCTCTTTGTGGCGACATATTCGATTCTCTGAGGCTTCGTGCTCGAAGGACCCTCAGTCACCATGACCCGACCGGCTGGCGGTCCTCTTCACCCAATGGGCACGGTGATGCAACGGGTGCACCTAGCCATGATCGTTTCTTACCGGTTACGGAATTTACGGATCCGATCGAAGTAGGAGCCATGCCTGGAAATCTGTCCGGCTTACGCGCAGGTGCCTTCCAATCCGGTAGGCGTGTGGCCCAATGCCCTTGGCTCTCCACTGGTAGAAGGTCTGCAGCGGAATCTGCAGTTCGTGGCAGATTTCACTGGGGGAGAGCAACTGTGTGACAGTCGAATCGGTTTGACTGTCGTGCTCCGTGTAGTCGGTCATCGCGGTGCCTTCCCTTCGGTATTGCCAACATTCAAGCATCGGCAAGTGTGACTAGGTAACTACTCATAGTCGGGAAAGCAACTTAGTCCATGACCGAGGGGTGATGGAGCCGGTTCTGTTCAGAGCTCCAATCCTAAAAACTGGCACACCCGCGTCATTTCCTGGAATATTTGGGGTGCATCGGAGGCATATATTGAGTCGAAATTACCAGGAATTGCCACACTGGCGCTGACGAACCCAGCTCTCGTTAGCTGTTCAAGTTCCCGATTGACCGTGGCGGCTGAAAGGGACAGTGCGTCAGATATGTCAGGGGCCGGGGCAGGACCATGAGTAACCAGCATATGTAAGATGCGGCTTCGGGGCAGGTTCATCAAGATTGAGGGTTCCATGGAAAACACTCCCAGAAGGCTACCTGCAGGACGGAATATACCCGTCTACTCTGCAAAACTTACTCTCACTCGGTCATGGTGTAAATGCCCCAAATCCCTATGACTTCGTGTAAGTCGCCGCCGTGGCGCGGCGTTTCCGACAAATTCAGATGGAAGGTTGATCACATGACCCAGCATCCTCAGGTCGAAGCTTTTGTCAGCGCTGCGGAATCGATGCGAGGAAACCGCTATTGGGCAAGGGATCCGCAGGAACAAATCGAATTTCTCACTGCGCTTCGTAATGTACTCGCGGAAGTTTGCTTCCATCTTGATCGGAACCAATTGCTCAACCAGGAGGGGCTTCGTGCTTTTGCTGCCAGTTCGGGTGCTCCTCACGGGTTGCCGTGGCTAGAGCCCAGCGCAGAGACCGTCCTCCTGCCCGAGTTGGATAATGCGATTCAGCGTTGTCTTGCGGGGTTGGAAGGCGCGGACAATACTTGAGTGGACGCGACGATTCGGCATGGGATAGTCGGCGAGCCGACGCCATTATCGTGAGGAGCCTGGCATGAGCGCTGGAAGCGGCAATCTGCAAGACCAGCCATCGCCTCAGCTAGCCCTTTCTAGGCGCCTGAACCTACTTCTAGATGCTGCTGCAGAAAAACGTGGCTATGACGTGACTTTCCGTGAGGTCCAAGATCGATTGGCTGAACGGGGCGTGAGCATGTCCCGTGCCCGTTGGTTCTATATGAAGGACGGGACAAGGGCGCTGGTCACCGATAGGAAGGTTTTGACTGCAATCTGTGAGTTGTTCGATGTTGATTCGTCGTATTTGCTGGACTTGGGCTCCGACGTGCTTCCCAGAAGCATTGAAGCAAGGCTTGAATTTGTTAAGGCCCTGAGGGTGTCGCGAGTGCAGGCCTTTGCCGCGCGCACACTTGCCGACGTTGCACCGGAAACGCTCGATGCCATTACTGATTTTCTGAAGCACGGCATGACCGCAACAGCTGATGGTGCTAGCGAGTCGGCTCAGTCAAATACCGAAGGTGGGCCTCCAGAAGGGCCTTGACGCGGTCAGGGTTAACTGAATACCTCGGCGCGCGACCGTGCCTGCGCCCTGGTTCGACGTCTGCACTGACAGCCCCGGCTTCTTCAAGGAGTATCAGGTGCTTGGCGACGCTTGCCTCGCTGGCTCCAACGTTGGCCACGATTTCGCCGCGCGGGTTCGGCCCGTTTTCCAATAGATAGCGGATGATCTCGGTGCGCGCTCGATTGCCAAAGGTGGCGACCGCCAGCTCGACTTCGTGTGGCCAATCCGGGCCTATCGGATGCGTAATTCGGGGCATAGCTTCATTCTGCCTCAAAGTTGTCCACAGGGTAAGAGTGACGCCCCTTGACAATATCTCTTTGATGCTTGGACACTAGTCTTATTACCTTTTGAAGTGGGTCACCCGCAATCGTTGATTTCGCACCGACCCATGGGGCCCGGCATATGCCGGAACGATCCTGCCGCCACCAACGGTGTCCCCAAGATCTTCTGCACAACGTCTGACGACGTCGCGCTTGATATTCAGTCAACGCATGAAGCGGTGATCATCATGGGTCCTTGGACCAGCGAAGCATGTGAAGTACCTATCGACGGGGCGGTCGATCAGTCCCTTGCCCGCCCGCCGGAACCCGATATCCCTATCGATCAGCTGATGAGGGCTGTTGAGGGAGTTCGTCCCTATGTGAAGATTCACCTGGCCCGGTTTGGGTTTTCCAAGACGTGAATGACGTCCTGCAGGACATCCGTGTTGCTGCGTGGGAGGGAACGGTGAACGGCAGCTATCAGGCATTTCCCGGAGTGAAGTTTGATGCCTGGGTTCAGGGGATCGCTTGTAATCTGTGCGCTGATCACATTCGGCGCACCTTTGCCAGATCGACTCTGCCATTGCTGGACCAAGGCGAGTCCGGCTTTCAGAGCCAGATTGATGTCCAGCTGACGCGCCTCGATGACCAAGTCACCAATCATGTCTGGGCCACGGAGGTTTTGCAGTTCGTCAAGGCACACGTGCCCGAGCGCACATGGGATCTGGCCGTTGCCAGTCTTTCTGACGGGAAGGCGCAATTCACGGCAACCAACGCTGATGTGTCCGCAGGTATGCGCTGGCAGTCCGTTTTCGTGGTCCGCCAGATGGCTCTGACGGCGAGTCGGGTCCTGGATGTCGATCCGCATCGGGTTGTTGACCTGGCATCACTGCGTAGGGCTACAGTTGCATCGCTTTCAAATCCGATGCTTCGACTCATCGCAGAGCGCATCGTCCTGCCGGCAGTACTGGGCAAGGCACGCGCTGCGGCGGTCGCCGAGGTCGCACAGGAGGTCGGAGTCAGTGTGCGCTACGTCAAGGTGCAGGTCGGCCTAGTGCGCAGCCTCGTCCAGGCAGCCGAGGAAATTTTGCGGGCAGGGACAGGGATTGAGGGTGCTGTCATCAAAACGGCAGGCAGCTCGGCGGTCCACGCCGTGTCCAAGGCCTAGCTCCTCAAGCAAATGAGGTGTGACCATGAAATCGACATGGCTGGCGCATAGGGACGGGACAGGCCGACGCCGGCCGTGGATCCTGCTACTGGTCGCTGCCGTAGTCGTCGCTGGGATTGCCGCGGTGCTCTCAATCCGGCCCCCGGAGGTCGGCCCTGTTGCAAGTACCCCGGAGTCTGCGGTTACGGCTGCGGTCGCAAGCCCCACGGCTAAAGCGACGGCGGTGGAACCGCCGACCATGACAAGCTCACCTGCGGATCAATCGGCTGCGCCAGCTGGCGAACCTTCAACCCTGGACTTTCGGCAGCTTGCCAACATAGCTGCCCGCACCATCTACACATGGGATACGCGAACGGCCACGTATTCGGAGACGTACGGGAGGCTTCGCAGCTGGTGGCATGTGTTGCCGGATGATTCAAACCCCCTGACCATCTTCGCGCAGCAGTTCGAAGCCACAGGAACCAATGCGGCGGCCTATGCGTCCTTGACTGGAGCGAAAGGATATCGAACTGCACAGCCTGCGAACTCATCGTGCGACGAGCAGCTGGCACAATATGTCCAACAACCTCCACCGTGGGTGGGCATGCACGTGTGTGCCGTGACCTTGAGTGTCGAGGAGCACACAACGTCGGGGGACAACAAATACACCGCGCCCGTCAGCATCGTCGTCAACTGTCCGCCTGCTGTATCTGCCCCGGCTGACCGCTGTGAGATGGTGGCTTTCTACGCTGCTCCTGAACGAATCGTTTACTGATGCCAGCCCCGGCGCTCGTTCTGGGCATGATCAAGAGACGTGCGGCCCTCAAATTAGCTGGGGCGGCATTCTCAGCCATGGTGCTGTGTTGCGTTATGGCGCTTTGCGGGGCAATTGCTCTGGTAGCTTTTGGAGCTCAAAGCTCGACGGCGGCTTGCATAACGGTCGATCCTGGCGGCTCGGGTCAGGCCCTGACGATCACAGTGCCTGACCGGGCGCCCACCACATTGAGCCAGTCGCAGGTGACCGTGGCCCAGGCTTACATAGCAGTGGGCCGTGCACGGTCAGTCCCAGACAAAGGCATCGTGATTGCGTTGATGATGGCGTTGCAAGAGTCCAATATGCAAATGCTGGCCAACTCCTCCGTGTCCGAGTCCTTGCAATATCCGCATGATGGCGTGGGTAGTGACCATGATTCAGTCGGCAGTGCCCAACAACGCCCTTCGGCGGGATGGGGGAGCATTGCCGAACTTATGCAACCCGCCTACGATGCTGAAGCATTCTATGGCGGGCCACAGGGGCCCAACCATGGGTCGCCTCGAGGACTTCTTGATATTCAGGGCTGGGATCAAATGGACAGGGGCGCGGCAGCTCAAGCGGTTCAAGGATCTGCTTTCCCAGAAAGGTACGCCCAATGGCAGACCGAGGCAGAATCAATCCTGAAAGCCTTGGGATCGTCAACCGTTCCGGCGGACTGCACTGCGAACAGTTCAGGGACGTCACAACCAACAATTCCAGCCGACTTGAGCCAACTTCGACGTGCGATCACCGCGTACGCGCAGGAGGGAGTCGGCGGCGCCTATGTCTGGGGTGGAACTGCCTTCAAAGCATGGGACTGTTCCGGCTACGTGCAGTGGGTTTACGACAAAGCGGGAATCCAGCTGCCTCGAACAGAGCAGTGGACGGCGGTAACGCCTACTTCGAATCCGCAGCCAGGTGACGTCGTGGTTCAGAATCCCGACGGACCAAACCACTGGGGCCACGTAGGCATCTACGCCGGCAACGGCATGATGTACAGCGCTCTCAATCCGGCCGTTGGCACGTTGTTACACCCTGTGGCGTGGAACAGCGGATCGGCATATTTTAGGATGGTGCCCTAGAAATGACTTGCAACGATGGAAATGACGAAGCTGCCGTGACCACCAGGGACTACGGCGGCATCCCAAACCATAAATCGTCATTCAGCCGGGGGAATCTGCCTGCATAATACTGTTGTTGTCGTGATTAGATGAGACGCTTTGTGACTGGATGACTTTCTGAGACGTATCGCGCCCCGCAAGTCATTTTCAGACGCCTTCTGCACGACCTTGGTGCGCCCGTAGGGCGAACGCTCTGCGGTACAGTCGGCGGGCTTTCAAGTTGCTGGTGAGATTCTGGCGCAGAGTTGAACTTCACGGTCTGTGTGGGGTGGTTTCAGGATCTCATTGTTAATTAATCCTCTGCGGGTTTTAACGACAATTGACCGGTCCCGGAATGGCGGAGCACGAATGCTCGCATGTTCGGGGCCCGATCACTTGTCCGCGGTGCCGTTCAGAAGCCATACTTGCCGGGGGCGGTGTCTTTTGGCTGCCTTGGACTTAGCTTGTTTTGGAGGCGGTTAGTTTTGCCGAGTTCGCTGCAGCAGCTTTTAGGATGTCAGCGATGCGTTGGAACTGGGAGTCCTGCTGTTGGACCAGGGTCGTCACGTACTTGTCCAGGATTGTATCCAAAGTGGCGTGCAGGCCTGTCTGGTCGCGGCAGATAGCATCGGTCACGGCGATTTCCCGTTCCTTTTGGCCGCCCGCGGCAGTTCCGGCATCGACTGCCTGCCAGGGACCTTCGAAAGCGGAAAATGGGGTTTCCGCCATGCAGTCCTTCCACGCCTTGACGGCATCAGCCACACCAGGATCATCAGATGCGGCGTGGCTGGCGGGAGTGAGGATGTTCATGGCTGCAGCAGTTGCCAGACCGTAGTTCTCAGTGTTCCCGTAGATGGTCTTGGCGGCTTCGAGTTTACACCCGCCCAAGAATGTTCCCATGGTGCCGACTTTGACGGGTTCGCCGGTGGCTTCGGTGCCATTGAGGGCTTCGAGGAAGCCCGGATTGGCGAACAGGTCAGCTTCAGCTGTTCCCAGTGCCGCTTCGTGGGGACCCTTAGGCTGCACTGATGAGTAGCCGCTGTTCTGTGCAGTCACCAGATCTAGCCGGCTGATGCCCATGGCTCCGTTGAGATCGACGCCGGTAGTCTCCGGTAGGGGCGTGTAGTCGAATCCGGCAGCTACAAGGCACTCATGCGTGGCTTGGCTGTACCCGGATCGTGCGATGGTGCCGGAGTTCAGCAATGCCTCTGTACTGTTGGTGATGCCGCCGATCGGTGTCGGGGATGCGGTGATGCCAGGTCCGGGGATGGCGGATGCCCCGATGACAGCTGCGGTGCCTATGGCTAGGACCGCGAGGGAGATGATGCGCTTATTCACGGTGACTCCTTATACTCGGTGACGCTCGGAGGATTGGTTGTTAGGTCAGTAGACCGTTTTGGTGGGCGAAGGCCACCAGTTGAATGCGGTTTTTGAGGTGGAGTTTTGACAGGATGGCGCCCACATGGGACTTCACAGTGGCTTCGCTGAGGACTAGGTTCGCGGCGATTTCAGCATTGGACAGGCCTGTGGAGGCTAGTGCGAAGACGTCTTTCTCCCGCTCGGAGAGGACCTCAATGACGGCAGGGTTTCCCTGATCGGCGCTGGTGTAGTCGCGCAGGAGTTCGTTGGTGATTGATGGTGCGATCACTGAATGACCCGAATGGACTGTTCGAATGGCCGCCAACAGGAACTCCGGTGTTGCGTCCTTGGTCAGGAAACCTGCAGCTCCGGCCTGGATGGCACGTACTACTGCTTCGTCATGTTGGATGGTGGTGAGGACTATGACTTTGGTTCTTGAAGATGACTTGGAGATGCGAGCTGTTGCTGTGATCCCGTCCATCACTGGCATCCGAATATCCATCAACATGACATCCGGTGCCGATGCCTCCGCCAGCTGGACCGCGGCTTGTCCATCTGTGGCTTCTCCAATGAAATCAATGTCTGCTTGGCTGCGCAGGATCATCTTCAGGCCGGCGCTGAACAGCGGTTGGTCATCGACCAGGGCGACACGAATGGTTGGTGCGCTCATGAGTGATTCCGTTCAAGGGGTGGTGCACCAATGGCGGCGCTGACAATAAAGTGGGTGTCGGTGGGGAAAGCGTTGAGCCAGCCGCCGGTGGCGTTGGCTCGGGCAGTCATTCCGGGTATTCCCCGGCCGGAGCCTGTGCCCGATGCGCTTGCTCCTTCGCCCGAAGGCTGCGCTGTATCGGCTGGCAGTGTTGATTCGATACGCACGATGACGCCGCCGGGATGCCAGTTCAAACCAACGTCGGCCCCTGCACTGTGGTCTCCGTGCTTGAAGGCATTGGTCAGGCTTTCCTGCACGACCCGGTGGACAGCGGGCCCATGCGGTTGGACCAGTTTGTCGGGGTTGCCCTCTTCTGAAAGGCGGACGGTCATGCCGGAGCTGGTTAGCCGTTGTGCCATCAGTTCGATGCCGTCGGTTACTGCAGCGACGGACAGATCAGGGTTGGTACCTTCAATCATTCTCCGGGTTTCCACCAAGGCGCTCCGTGCGGCCTCGGCGATGACGGTAGCGGCGGCTTCGACTGATTCTGGTTCGGTGCGGTGGATGTAGCGGATTCCTTCGGCTTGGGCGATCACTACAGCCAGGGAATGAGCCAAAACATCATGGAGTTCAGCAGCTATTCGGTTCCGTTCCTGTTCCACTGCAAGGGCCGTGGCCGTCTCGCGAAGTCGGGCCTCAGCTCGCAATTGGGCTCTGCGGCTGGCCGACGTGGCACTGACAGCGACGCCTAAGGCCCATGCCCCCAAATTGACGGCGGCAAAGGCTCCCATGATCAACAGGCACACCGTGAGGCTGCGGACCATGCCTCGGCCGTAAAGGTGAGTGCCGAAAATGAAGTTGATCCACGGCCCGTCCTGAAACCACGAAACGGTGGCAGCGGCAGCTAGAAGGACAGCCGACACCGGGAGCACCCGCCGGCGTGGACCGCGATACCCCCGCGTGGCAAAGAAGACCACGAACGGCACCGCACAATACGGTAGTACACCGGCCACGAGAATCGATGGGAAAACGCCAGCGGCCTGGGCAACCAATGCGCAGCCAGCAAACGCAAGTGCCACAAATGGGATCGTGTCCGCCACGGCAATGGCCAGGCCAAGGGCGAGCAACAGGGCACTGTTGGCATTGAATTGCCGGTCTTCAAGGACCGACAGCCAAAGCACCAGGGCGGCAGCGCAGCCTGGTGCGGCCAAGAAGCTGAGGCGAGGACGAAAGCGGAGGATGCTGTGCATAGCTTCACACTATGTTCCGGTGTGACTCCAAATGCACCAAAACCCTGCAGGTTCCACACTTCGGATGATCAAGTTCAACCTTGCTGATGAGAACCTGCCCCCAGGGTACATAACCGACCGTAGCCGCGCCTCTCGAACCACTCAATCGGAGAATGGGTTCCATACGGGAACGCTATGCGGTACTGGGACTGTATTCTGTTGGTTTCATAGACTTTGGGGTGGGAACGACATGAGAAGTACCCGTAATGCGCCGGCATTCCTGATTGGCGTGATCATGATTCCAATTGGCATGTTTCTGTATGGGCCAATTGGAGGGCGTGTGGCCCGGCAGGAATACCGTGATCACGAGGATCTTTACACTTTGCTCTTGTTGTTGGGTGGGGTGATCATTCTGGCCGGAATAGTTCTTGTTGTCCTTAGCATTTTTCGATCGCTTCGGAAAATTGATCGACTACCCAATGATGCATCGGTTCCGTCGCCCGACCGGGACATTTCGGTTCCCACGGTTCGTTAGAGCCAGGCATCGATTCGGCGTCTTTGGAACAACAGCAAGGCTTGGCGCTACTGCTCATAAATCCGAAATGGTGTCGAGGTAGTTCCACGCCGTATCCGCTGACCATAGACCAACGCTCTACCGGAACGATATGTCAGTAATCTGAAACCTTGAAATCAGGAGTTGCGCCTAGGCGCCTACTATTAGACAGATGACGTTGGACTCTCAAAATGACACGCACACAACTCTCGGCCGGCAATTTCGAACACCAGCTCACCCTCAAGTTCTGGAAGCACTTGGACGCGCCCACTATTGCTTCTTGAGCCTAGAAGAATCTGTGTCAGCGATTCTCTTCGAAACTGGGGCCTCGACTCTCCCCGAGGTTCAGGCAAAAATGGCAGGTTCTAAGGAGAGAGAACTTGAGAATCTTGCAGACCAATACAGATTAGTAGCGTCTGGCGTTGTCGTCGCAGATGCGCTCGATCAAGCTGTACTTGAATTCCGGAAGGCGCGGCAATCGGTGCGCAATGTACTCTTGCACGCTCATCCATATACGGCAGGTGAAGATGCGGAGGGTAATTACCTTCCAGGGTTGGCCTACACTGCGGCCGATGGGCAGTCGTGGAAGACAGTTTCGCGGACTCCTGAAGACCTGCTTGACCTCGCGACAAACATCGAGCGGGCGATCGATCCGCTCAGTGTGGCCCGCCTGGCTGTTCAAACGCTGCCACTCTCGGCGCTTAATCCTTGAGTTCTCCTCGGGGATACCGCAGAGACCGGAAAGAATCGTACGATTAGGGCCGGCCACCCAGAGCCTGCCCGTAGCGGGAACCTCCTGTGGGACGCTTCAGTTTTTTGCCCGCCATTGGATTCTATATACCCTTGTGAATCTACGTCGGAGAAGCCTGCTGGCTCCCCATCCACGGTCGCCACGTAACTGTTCCGCTCGTGCATCGCGGCATGCCAGGTGGATAGTTCGCGCGCTTCTGGCCGTGCCCACGCCTGAATCTGCTCCGGCGAGTAATCAGCGGCAGCGGTCTCTGTCACTGCGGCAAGGAAGACCGCCATGGTGTCCGCAGCATCCGCGAGACGGTAAGGACGAATGGCAACTACTGGCACATTGGTGTTTGTTTTCAAGTACACAGAACTAGCATCCCACTTCGACTGGCGATGACCACTCGGCGCTTATCTTGCCTCGTAGCCGAACCCCTACTGCGACGCCTAATTTGCTTGGAAAACGCCGGTTTCCCGGAACAGCGCATATAGCTTCAGCACTTCCAGAGTCGGGGCATGAGTGGGAGACGGTGGATCAATCAGCGGAAAGAACCCAAGGTCACTCACCTCGGACTCTTCTGCTGACAGGCTTCCTTCCCAGCTAGCAAGCACAAAACACATGGCGAAGGCTTGAACCTGATCACCGTTGGGGTAGGTCAAGGTGTGAATTGAAGGATCGGACAGGCACGCGAAAGGTTCGAGGTCTTCTATTTTGGCAACGAGGCCCGTTTCCTCAAACAACTCGGCTACGGCTGCTGTCCTGAAACTCTGGCCAGGTTCGCAGCCGCCAGCGGGCAGCTCCCATACTCCGTTATCCGCTCGGCGCTGGAACAAGGCATGGCCCTCTTGTCCTAGCACGAGCCCTTGAGCCCCAGGCAGAAGAACGAGTTGAGATCCGAGGTGTTGCCGAATCTTCCATAGATAAGAACCAATATGCCCCATGACCTCACCATAACAAGATGTCCCGAACACGTTCCTGAGGGGGACGTCATACGGAGCGGGCCTCTGCAGGTGTGTCAGAGCTGCCTGTTCCAGGCCACTTCACGTCCGAGCTGGCCAGTTTCAGTAAACAGTTGGACTTGATGAGTGGAGGCAAGGGCAACCGCTAGCTCGTTCGTGTCTGCTGACGTGAATCCTGCTTTCTGCCAGAACGGGCCAGACCTGCGGCTAAACAGCCAGGCTTGTTTGGCGCCAGCTTCGACAGCTCGTTCCATCGCGAATTGGGCGAGTTCCAGCCCAATCCCTGCCCCGCGAAGTTCTGGATCAACGGCGACGCTTCGGATAAGGGCGTGACTGCCGTCCTCGCTGCTTTCATATCCAGTCGTGGCGAAAATGCGTGCCGTCGTTTCATCCCGCGAGATCCACAAGTGCACAGTTGATGAATCGAGTCCGCTCAACGTCAGGTCCGCGATGCGCAGGAACTCTGAAATCTCGGCCATATCGGATTCAGTTGCGCGCGCAAGTTTGATCATTCCTCAACGGTATTCACCCAGCGTTGGATTCTCTAAATATGTAGGAGGGTGTCAGAAGTCGTCTCCACAAATTTCAGTACTCTGCTGCACAGCACTCCATCGTCCGCAGGCGGAACGCTCTACAGGACGCCGGCGCGTTGGAGTCGTTCCGGTGCCTGACAGGTGAGTGCATCTAGCGCGACCGGCGGGGATTGGAAGAGGCTTTCACCGCGGGCGTTATGCAGGGCAGGCCACAGGCTCGCGGCCCAGGCAACCTCCTGCTCTTCTTCGGTAAACCGTCTACCGCGCGCCTGCTGGTAGGAGTCGATGAATTTTTCCGAGCTTTCGATGGTTGCCAGCGTTGGGATGGCGGTGCTGGCAAAGGCGCCGGATCCTGCACCGACGATAGCCGCTTCAGGGAGGGCGACGAGGCTGTCCCAATCGTGGACCGCCCATGGGCGAAGCCCCTGCCATCGAAGATTTTGGCTTTCCCAGTCACCGTGCCCAACAGCTAGGGGCAATACTCCTTGTGTCAGCCTTTCCGATACGGCACGAGCAATAACATGAACGTGATCAGGTACGAGGCCTTGGTCCATGGCGTCTATCTCTGGATTTGTAGGCCACAAGCCACCAGTTGGAGGATTCCAGTGCATCCACGGAGGCGGTGAACCAAGCCCGGTTGGGGACTGTGACTCAAGAATCTCCATAAGCCCCGCCAAGAGTCTGGCAGACCGGTTGGCAAAGGAAACGCCTTCACCGGAGTACATTTCACCACCAGGAATCCACGTCTCAGCACTGATCACCAAACCTGGTCCGAGTAGGTCAGCACCGGTCAGCGGCCGGGCGCATGGGAAATCAGCATCGGCAGCTATGCGCTGAATTTGAAGGCATCGACTGATCCTGTCAGCGGAATCAGACCGGACTTTGACGACCACGATGCCCTGCTCATCGGAGTCGTATAGGAACTGATGAGACATTTCACCGCCAGCTTCGGCACGCAAGGATGTCAGGGTGCCGTGGCCGAGCACGCGAAAACACCACCCCTCAACTTCACCTGACATTGAACTTGTCACCATCATTCGATTCTACAAACAGGAACCCGCCGTAATTCCACTGTTGCCTACCACTCCCAGGGACGGCATCTTCTACCGCTCCGCAAGCGGAACGTTCAGCGGGAAAGTTTCCGGCGTTCGGTGAGCTGTCGTCATGAGTTTTCGTTCCGCCTAACCCACGACTCCTCGTACTGGCTGTTTGAGACGAAAGGTGGCCGTGATGTGGGGGAATCTGACAAGTCCTGTGTGAAGAGACTCGGCTTTTTCGCCCAGGTCGCGGATTTTCGCTAAGACGACGTTTCGGTCTGATCTCTGCGCAACGAAGGACCAGGAGCTGGCAAGTTGAACGAGTTGCTCGACCGTCAGCTCGTGATTGAAAGGGAATTCCTTGCGTTCAAAGGCGCCTCGTTCGACGAACTCTCCAGGCACGCTGAGCGTTTGGTCGGCAGGGGTTCCGTCCGGTTCGACAATTGCGGCCAGTGCCTGCACCCACGAGCTGGTGCGGTCCCAGGTATGCCATGCCATGCCCATCATGCCGTTCTGCTTGAGCACACGATCGCATTCATTTGTTGCCTGTTCGGGCTCGACCCAGTGCCAGGCTTGGAGGCAAATAGTGGCGTCGACGCTCTGATCGCCCAGGGGGATGCGTTCTGCCGATCCGCTAGTAGTCGTGATGCGATTAGCGACTCCGGTGGCGGTTCCTCGCAGGACTTTCGGAGCACGGACAACATGTCGGCGGAGGTATCAACCGCGGTGACGGTGTGTCCGAGTGTTGCGATGGCCCGTGTCCCTAGTCCTGTGCCGGCTCCTAGGTCCAGGACTGCCAGTCGCTGGCCGCTCAGTGGAGATCCTAATAGCCACGAGACCACCTCCGCAGACCATGTCGGACGAACATCATCATGCAGTACAGCGCTGTGGCTCGAAGCTGTTGTTGCACTGTGGAACTGATTCATGCCTTCAGCCTAACTAGTGTCCGGGGAGACCCGTCTTGAATACCCAAGGTCCGCTCATAACCGCGTAAAGAATCTGGCGCGTCAAACGAACCGAGGCGCGGTCGTTTGATATTTTATCTGGATCGAGTCCGCCCACCCAGGTCGGTGCGAGTGCTTGTGGCAGAGTTGTCTGTGATCGAGTGGCCAAGAAAGGTTGATGCATTCGTGGATCTTGAGAGTAATCCGGAAATGGCGTCCCGACTGTGCCGTGAAGCGCAGGGGCGATTGATGCGCCGCATGGCCCAGCTGACGGACGCCGACGTCCAATCGCCAAGTCGTCTGCCAGCCTGGACCGTGGGCCATGTACTGACCCATCTTGCTCGCAATGCTGACGCCCATGCGCGCCGCCTGTCAGGTGCGCTGAGCGGCAATAATGTTCCCAAATACGAAAGTGGGGAGCAACAGCGCAGCACCGAGATTGAAGACGGGGCCACGCGGTCGGCTGGCGAGATCATCGCCGACCTACAAGCCAGTATGGACAGTCTTGAAGAGATATTCACGCAATCCACTGCGGCAGGATGGCCCAATGGACACTTCCTCGGCGGAGGGCACTACGGTGTAGCTGGTTGCCCGGCACACAGGCTCCGCGAGGTGGAGATGCACCACGTCGACCTTGGACTGGGCTACACCCCTTTGGATTGGCCGGACGAGTATGTTGCCTGGGATCTTCCGCAGTTGCTTGCAACCGCCCCCGAGCGGCTTGATTCTTCCAATAGTCGTCGGTTGTTTATGGCTTGGTTGGCTGGGCGCGGGCCGCTGGACAGCGGGACAACACTGAACCCCTGGTAACCAACTGCCTCGAGTCGCGCAGCCAAAGATGGAAGACGCCAGTCTCAGATACCGAACGTCATACGGGACAGGCATAGGGCAGACAACGATTTTCATTCAATGTCCATCTGAATGTCGGGGGATTGATGCGCAGCATTACAATCACGGTGCGGCAGACTGTTGTTCATGGACCCATTTGAATCAGAATTGAGAGTCATTGAGGCAGCCGAAGAACTAGCAGCGACGCTCGGAGCAGACAAAAACCATACGGTAGCGGCTGCGGCGATGGATACGAACGGCGTTATTCATCGTGCTGTGAATGTTTACCACTTCACGGGCGGACCGTGCGCCGAGTTGGTCGTCATGGGGATCGCTGCTACAGCGGATGCCGGACCGTTGATAACGATGGCTGCTGCCGGCGATGGTGGACGTGGGCTGATATCGCCGTGCGGGAGATGCCGACAAGCTATGTTGGACATTCACCCTGACCTCATGGTGGCTGTGCCGACAGATAACGGCCCGAAGATGCGCCCGATTCGAAAGATGCTCCCAGACACGTATTTCTTCCCGGATGCAGATTCTCATCGCTTACTGAGATTCAACAAGCGTTACTACGACGTTGTCGCGAACGGAACTAAGGTAACGACCGTTCGCTTTGATGATCCGGTGACTCTGGGGCCGCACACCTTCGTTTTTGAGGACGACGCCGAGCATCGAACACTGGATGGGAGGGTGACAGAGGTTCTGTACTATCAGCTCGATAAAATGACAGCTGAACAAGCTGGTCTTGCACCCGGAACATCCGTCGAGGAGTTTCGCCGCGGACTTCGTTCTCACTATCCTGCGCTCTCCGATGAAGATGAGGTCGGCGTAGTCGCATTTGAAGTTGCCTGATTCGCCTTCACTTCTGAGCGGTAGCGCAACGACTTTGCCCGATACGGGAACCCTCTGCGGGACAGTCACGTGTAAGCGCCAACGTCGCCTTGCCCGATGATGTATCTGGAACACTGTCTACCTCGAAAGAGCCGCACATGCACTCGGCAGTCACGACCACGAAGCCCGTGAAGCTCTCCTTCAATACCTCTCACCACTGGGCTGGGAACACATCAACCTCACTGGCGACCACACCTGGCGCAACACCGCCATGCCCGGCACAGGCAAATTCAGACCCCTGAGTCACGGCAGACGGCCTTAGCGTACGATTTTCCGTTTTCTGCGGCGACCCCTTCTGCCGGGAGTTATTTCACGGTGAGGGTGCCTTTCATGTTGCCGTGGAAGTTGCAGTGGTAAGGGTAGGCCCCGGGTTCGGTGGGGGCGGTGAAGGTGGTGGTACCGACCTGGATATTGACGTCGAACGCGTTGGCGGTGTCAGCGGTGATGGTGTGCGCTTCGATGTCTTCGTTGGTGACGGTGATCTCGGCTCCGGGGCTCACGGTTTCCGTTCCCTGGTATTTGAAGCCCTTGATCAGTATTTTCTCCGGGGCCGCCGCGAGTGTTGTGCCCGGGCCGGAGGTTGAGGGAGAGGTGTCTGTGGTGGTGGAAGGAGGTGACTGGAATTGTTCCGCTGGTGTGGGCGAGGCTGTTGTGTCTGCCCCGGAGGTGCCGGGGTTTCCGCAGCCGGACAGGGCCAGCACTGCTATTGCTGCCGCAAGTCCGATCCTGCTACCGGTTCTGGTGTTTGCTTTCATGGGTGAACCTTTCATGGGCACCGAAAATGGGTGTCGGGTTGCGCATGGGGTCAGGGGTGTTCGATCCAGCAGGCGAGGATGGTGGAGGAGAGCTGGTAGGCAAGGGCGTTCCTGGTGATGTTCTCCGGTCCAATGGTTGCGGGCAGGTCTGTGGCGTCCACGTGCAGGACGAAAGCATCTTTTTGGAACACCGCTGATCCGTCGTCGGTTTCGTAGGCCGGGAAGCCGAGGTTCGTGAGGCCTTCGATGGGTGAGGCGTCTTTGGCCAGGGCCTGCATCGCGTTGAAGTAGGTTAGGGCGGACGCCTTGTCGACGGCCTCATGGACTGAGATTGTCAGTGCGCCCTCGTTCAAGTGGTAGGTGCAGGTGAAGGTATTGTTGGCCCAGTCGTTGATGGTGTGCGGGTCCTCCTTCAGGTTCAGGATGGACGTGAGCCTGTCCATCGGCTGGTCCCCGCAGACCATCAGGGCAGCATCGCTGGGCCCGTCCTTGGTGGCACCGGGCGAGGACGTACCCCCGCCGTGATGCCCGCCGCCCTGGCTGTCAGTGTGCCCTGCTTCGGGTGACGCTGCGGACGGGGCCGTCGCCGAAACCGCTGACGGGGCGGAAACGGACCCGGTAGCTGCGGCGCATCCGGAGAGCAGCATCGATGCTACGGCCAGGGCGGCCAGGGCCTGGTTTCGATTCTTCATTTCTTATCCATCCGTGCCCTCTCCTGCTTCTGCAGGCGAGAGCCGTTGTCAGGTTTTGAGTTTGGCGTAGATGACGTAGTTGTCGTCGAAGAGGCCTGTGGCGGGGTCGTAGCCGTCGCAGGTAACGAGCCGGAGTTCAGCGAATTTTGTGTTCCCGTAGACCTCAAGGGTGGGGAATTCGTTCTTGCTGTAGAGGGCTCCGCGGTCAACGATAAACACGGCGATGCTGCCGTCGGTTCGGGACACGTTGATTTCGTCGCCGTTTTTGAGCTTCCGGAGGTCCGCGAACACCCCGGTGTTCCCGCCGAAGGCGTTGACGTGACCGAGCATCACGGAGGGTCCCCGTTCACCGGGTGTGGGGGAGCCGTTGTACCAGCTGGCGGGTGCGCCGTCACCGGTGTCTTCCGGTACTTCTAGGGAGCCGTTCTCCCGCAGCCCTAAGTGGAGAAGGTCCGTCCGAACCCCGATTGAGGCAATGGTCAGGGTGACGGGTGCCGACGCGTTCATCACCGGCGAAAGCTGTTGTGCGGGCGGGGACGCCACGGCGGCAACGGGCGGCGGGGTGGCTGTAGCAGGTGTCGGAGCCGCGGACATGCCGGGTGATACCGGAGATGAGGCGGAAGCGGAAGTTGGGGAGCTGTCGTCGGGCGTTCCGTTGTTTCCTGCGCCGCAGCCTGCCACGGTGAGCAGGAGCAGAATCCCGGCCACCGCAGAGGCCAGGGGGCCTCTGCGGTGGCCGGGATTCATGAGTGTCACAGTGATGGGTCCAGTCAGCCCTTGCTTAGGCTGCTGATTCGCTGCTGCGGCGGCGGCGGATGACGTAAGCTCCGCCGGCGAGGGCGATCAGAGCCAAACCTCCGCCGATAGCGAGGGCTCCGGTGTCGGTGCCGGATTCGGCGGTCACGCCGGTGTCAGCGCCGCCTGCCGGCATCTTCATCTGGCCGGCCTGCAAGGTCCCGCACAAGGCGGGGGAAGTGGCGGCAAGTGGAAGGGTCGGTGCAAGGTCGCTCTTGGCGGCCTGACCTGCCGCGCTGAGCGTGGCGGGGTCAAGGCCGTGGACGACGACCACGGCGGTGCCCGCTTTCAGGGCCGCCTGGGTTTCGGGGTTCAGTTCGAACGTGCGGTCAACGGTGTACGCGGCGCCCTGGCCACCAACCTTGAGGTCAAGGCCTGCTGCGGGGCTGGTGTCGCCGCTGGTGGACAGCGTGGTGACGATGGGGCCATAGAACGGGTCACCTTCAGTGGTGGAGATGACCTGGTCGCCGTCCTTGTCGGCCGAAGGGTCCGGGCAGGTGCCTTGCTTGCCGCCGTGGATGTGCTGGACGTGCGGGTACGGGGCGTCCATGAACGTCGCCGGCATACCCGAAACTTTCAGAACAACGTGGGCCTGGTTGCCCGTGACATCAACTGTGATGGTGCCGGCGCCTGCGCTGCCGTTGAGCTGGCCCAAGGTCGACTGGTAAGACTGATCCGCTGCCATCGCGGGGGAACCGGAAAGGGCCAGAGCGGCCAAAGCGAAGGTGGAAACAGCCATAAAGCGAAGTGTCTTTTTCATCGAAAAATCTCCTCATACCCATTCGTGTGATGTTGGCTCGCCGGGGATGGGATCCCGGTACTTCGAGACGCTACCAGAAAAGGATGGGTAAGAACGTGAATTGCGCCACATGATTCAGGTAGGCCAGAGAGGCGTGGGTGTTCAGGTGGCCGTGATCTGTCTGGTTCAATTAGTCGAGGCGCCACGGCGGCCCCGAGTAGCCGTCCCCGATCCCGACTGGTTCTTGCGCAGCAGGGCGTAACCGGCCACCGCCAGGGCCCCGGCGACCGCTTCAGCGACTGCCGATATAACCTTGGCCGCGTACCAAACCGGCTCATACATTGAGGGCAGCGGCCCAATAGCCGGGACCTGGACATACCGGTACAGGATGACCGCGACCAGAGACGACAACGCAACTACGGCGGCGGCCGCGAAAGCGGTGCGCGAGCCCGTGACTAGTACGAACACCGAGGCCAGGACCGCGGCTCCGGCCTGGATCAGAAACAAGGTGCCTTGCCCGAGTCCGCCCGGGGCACCCTGCTGGTAGCCCGGGGCGAGCTGGACATGGATCACGGCACTGACCACCAGGCCCGCCGCGACACCGACACGCAGCACCCACAGAAACCGTAGATGCGATTCTAGTTCCGGCCGGCTCATTTCTCGGGTCATTTCACGACCAGCGTCCCGTTCATCTGCGGATGGAAGCTGCAAATAATTTTGTACTCACCCGGGGCATCCGGGGCCTGGAAGGTCACCGTTGCCCCGCCCGGGACCTCAATGTCGAATCCGCCCTTGTCCTTAACAGTCAGCGTGTGCGGGGCGATGTCAGCGTTCGTTACCGTCACCATCGCCGTCGGCTTAACCGACTCCGGAACCTCATAGGCGAAGTCCAGAATCGTGATATCCGCCTCACCAGCCTGCGCCGATCCGTCAGCCGACGGGGCAGCGGAGCTGGCCGCGGGCGGCGGGGTGAAAGAGTCCCCTTCCTGAGCTGCGCAGCCGGCGATGGCCGCCAACGATACGATTCCAGCTAGGGCCAGAATACGGTTGATCGCTCTCATGACAATCCCCTTCAATAAGGAATGTTGTCCCGCACCCGCCAGATGGCGCGCCCATCAGGAAACAACCCCCTCACGCGCTATTCATCTCACCTGCGCTCAAGGACTGCCCGCCGGGGACTAGCGGAATAACCAACCCAATTGGCTCCATGATGTCCGAAGGAAGTCGTCTGGTCAAGACTAAATGTGTGGCGTAACACAGTTGATACGTGATCCGGGGTTTGTTTGGGTTCTGAGCGCCATGTCGGTGATCGTTTCAGCCTCCTTCGTGGCTGGGGTGCCGACGGTCTGGGATTGTAGGATGAGGGAGTTCCTGTCGGGGAAGATCCCGTCCACGTCTGTCCGACTTCCAAGCTCGCGATTGAGGCGTTCATTGGCCCGGTACTCCTAGAGCTGTCCCTACCCGACAAGTAGCTGGTCTGATACCTAGACCGGGGTTGCGTGAGTGGTTAGTTTTGGGTGTTGATCCAGTGTTGGGCTCCGAGTTCTGCGATCCGTCGGTAGAGGGTTGCTCTGGACATGCCAAGGTCCCGGGCAACATGGGTTGCTGGCTGGCCGGCGTTGATGAGGCGTAGAGCGTTTTCGATTTGGCTGTTGGTGAAGCGTGCCCGTCGCCCGCCGAGGTCTTTGCCGGCGGCGCGGCGTTTGGATACTGAATCGGTGATGCGTTCGTGTTTGATGTCGAGTTCCATTTGTGCCAGGGCGGACATGACCGTGAAGACCATTGAGCCCATGGGGGTGCCGGTATCGACGTCGCCGCCGCCCAGGCGCAGTATCCGCAGCCCGATTCCTCGCTGCCGCAGCGCTTTAGCAAGGCCTAGCATGTTGGTGGTTGAGCGGCCGAGTCCGTCCAGGGTGGTGATGACGAGGGTGTCGCCGTCATGGAGAGCTTCCGGGGCCTTTTCGAATCCGGGTCGGCTGTTCCTGGCTCCGCTTACTCCGTGGTCGGCGTAGAGGTCATCGTGGCGGTCTCCGGCGCCGAGCAGATCGGTGGTTTGCCGATCGGTGTCTTGTGTCCTGGTCGATACTCGTGGTCGATACTCGTGCATACCCGACGAGCTTGCCCTTTTCCTTCTCCAAGTGTCTTGCAACAGTGGTTGCCTACTGCAATTCCAACTGTTGCTCGTGGTGTCATTTTCAGCACTCGCCTGCACAACCCCGGAAACAAGCGGCCCGCTTTGCAGACGAGTACTGAAAATGACATGTTTCTTTGGTGGTGGAGTCCCAGCGGGGGAGTGTCCCGGTTCCTAGGAACTGGGACACGGGTACTTCCGCAATGCATCTCCTTGGCCATGTCCTTGAGCGTGTAGCCCTGCCCTTTCAAAGTGCGGGCCAGTTCGGCTGGGCGAGCGTCCGCGGTAGCCCTTGTGGCCGCGAGTTGGCCCTCTGCCTAGTGATAGGACTCGTTGGCGGCTTTGGCGTCCTCCGGCCATCCCTGGTTAGGGCGGGTCAGCGGTGCGGGTCCACAACAACCTGAACATCGTCTTCATAGAGGACATGCCCCGGGGCTGATGAACGAAGTTCTTCCCATGGCATCCCGTAGCGGTCCAGCAGGTTCAGGTAACCGGGAACCCTGGCCAGCAGGTGCGTTGCGCTGATTTTGAACCATGCTTGGGCGTGCGGATTATGAGTTCGGTCGTAGACGGTGGGGTCTATAAGGTTTGGGTCGGCATAGGTGTCGTCGTACCAGGCATTCGCGTCCTGCAACCATTGGTAGTCCTCAGCGTTGAGCTGGCCGTTTCTTGCCAGTCTGTTGGCCAAACCAAATATCCCGTCGTAGATCCCACGCTCATCCAGTTGGGTTGCCTGGTACCTGACAAATTTGGGAGTTGCATCCATGCCTTAATCCTTCATTCTTCCGTCCGATGTTCGAGCGCCCGGCCCTATCCACGAGAGTCTCTATATCCTGCTGGATTCGAGTCTATTCCAGCAGGAAATGCGTGCACTCGCCTCTTGAAAATGACAGTGTTTCACGACCAAAGCAGTCTCACTGGTGGAGTGTCCCAGTTCCTTCGAACTGGGACGGATATATCACGAGGGGGCATCCGATCTGAGGCGGCGGGTTGTCGCTGGCGACTGGTAGCGTTTGTGTGCATTCGGCTTACCTTGGTGGCTCAACTGGAAGCCGGCGGCCGAAACCCTAGCGGGGCTTCAATTTGGGTATTCCCGGCACGGCGATGTTCTGAGGTGCCGATGATCAAAAGACAGGAATAGCATGACCATTTCGACAAAGCCCACGCTCTGGGCGATCACGGGTGCGGCAGGACAAGTAGGCCGCCATCTACGGACCACACTCGGTTCCCAGCTCGGCAATTTACTCCTGCTCGACATCATCGATCCGGGCCCGGTTCCTCCCAACGAAAAGAGCCTCATTGTCGATCTTCGTGATTTCAATACCGTTCACGCTGCGCTTGAGGGAGTCACAGGGATCATCCATTTGGGTGGAATCGCCGACGAGGCAGACTTCGCCGATCTCGTTTCGGCAAACATCCTTGGCACCCACCACGTGCTCGAAGCCGCCCGACAGCACTCGATTAGGCGTGTCGTCTATGCCAGCAGCAATCGGGCGACGGGCTTCTACCCTCGCGAGGGAACTATCAGTCCCGAGCAGCCATTCCGTCCTGACGGTCTCTACGGTGTAAGCAAGGCCGCAGCAGAAACACTGTGCCGTCTGTACTCGGATAAATTTGGCCTGGAAATCGCCTGCCTGCGTATCGGTAGTTTCGAAGCCTCACCCAGCACACCCCGCGAGCTGAGCACGTGGCTCAGCCACGACGACTGCACCCGCGCATTCAATGCGGCACTCGCCGGGGACTACCAGTTCACCACGTACTACGCGGTGTCCCGGAATACCCGACGTTGGTGGGACCTGGAAGCGGGCACACGGATTGGCTTCCATCCTCAAGACGACGCGGAGAACTTCGCACCAGAGATCTCAGGAGAGCCCACAAGACCGCAAGGAGGAGCCTTCGCCTCTCCCGAATACACCCTCTCGCGCCAATACAATACGACCCCGAGTGCCGGGCAGTGATCGCTGCCCACCGGCTCGAGTACGTTCGAGCAGGCGGAAACAGAAGGGAAGCACTCACGGATGCTCCCCGCCCCTCAGCCAAAGGCAAGAACTAGTTTAATCCCTCGCAAAAAGGCCGCCAGGGCGGCTTGCTGTAGAACGACTTTAGGACCCGCCCACGGCAGGTGAATGCCGAGGCCGGGTATCCACGAATCATGAGACTTGCCACCCTTCCGGCAGTGTCCCACTTCCTTGGAAGTGGAACACGTCTCTCGTCATCTTCGGGTAGCTGAGAGTGGGTATCGTTCGTCTGGGTATCGTTCGTCGTTGGACGCAGTCGATACGCGATGGCGCGTTCGGGTCCGGTACTTAAAGACGACGGATGCCAGTTTCGCGACGTACCCAGTCCCGGGTGCTGACCGGTTGCGTCATCCTTTTACGTTGGTCTCAACTGACTGGAGGAACAGGGGGACCAAGGGGCTTTGGCTCTTGAGGAGCCATGCAGTTCCGACGCTCCAGACTGCGGATTCTAGGTCGATTGGGATAAGTTGGACCCCCTCCGGGACTATCGCTGAGGCGCTGGCGGGTACCAGTGACCAGCCTGCTCCTGCCGCGACCAGAGCTAATACTGTCAACAAGTCGGAGGTCTCGTACATCACGGTCGGGCTACATCCCAGATCGGTGAACAGTTCGTTGGTTTGAGCGGCCAGCCCTGGCCCCCTGTCCTTCAGCAGACGAATGAGCGGGCGGTCTTGGAGGCATTCTCGCAAACTACTCCGATCAGGTTCCGGAATTGCCTCACCGGAGGGGACAGCAAGGGCAAGCTGATCACGGCGAATCACTCTGGTGCCCATTTCAGGCGGGGCGGGGAGCCGAACAAAGCCAACGTGTACGGAACCTTCGCGGATGGCGGCGAACTGCACAGAGGAGGACATGTCTTCAAGCCTGATGTCCACCGCGGGGTGGCATTCCCGGAAGGCCGCTACGGAGCGGGGCGCAACGTCGATGGTGGACATCCCGAAGCCCACATTGAGTACACCTTCGGCGCCCATTGCCACGCGCTCCATACGCAAAGCCAGAGCGTCTGCCCTGCGCACCAGATCAGTCGAGTCTGCCAGTAGAGCCTCGCCGGCAGCGGTCAGCGATGCGCCGTGGCGCCCCCGGGTAAACAGCGTGTTTCCTGTCTGCCGTTCCAAAACCTGAATCTGCTTGGTGAGGGCGGGCTGGGTTGTCATCAGCGCTCTCGCCGCGGCTCCGAAGTTCCGGGTTTCGGCGACCGCTATAAATGAGCGCAACAGGCGGAGTTCCATGCTGCAACCCTATCGGAATTCTACTAAATTGCATGCCAGCATGGAATCGAAACCCACCAAAGTTTCAATAGACAGAATGCATGGGATTGGCAAGCATGGGAGAGGTTCAACACCCACCGAGGAGACATGATGTCCAACGATCCACAGTTAACCCTTCGCGCCTCAACCGTGCAGTTCGAAGCTGTCCCTGACCGACCGGACCTCAATCTGAAAGCCATTCGTCGGTTGGCGACCATGGCAGCAGAGGATGGAACGCAGCTGGTCGTTTTTCCGGAAATGTGCCTGATTGGCTACTGGCATCTTCGCAGGCAAACGACCCAGCGCTTGAAGGAGCTTGCCGAACCCGACGACGGTGCAAGCATCCGCGTGGTCAGCGGGCTCTCCCGTGAACTAGGTGTGGGCATCGGCGTCGGTTATTTGGAGGCCGGGAGAGACGGCCGGCTCTACAACTCGTATACGGTATGCCTTCCCGACGGATCCCAACATACACACCGAAAGATCCACGCCTTCGAACACGAGGCCATCGAATCCGGCTCACGGTTTACGGTCTTTGGCACTCCTTGGGGGGTCAAAATCGGAATCCTGATCTGTTGGGACAATAACCTCGTCGAAAACGCCCGCGCAACCGCGCTCCTGGGCGCGACAGTACTCCTGGCACCCCACCAAACCGGAGGCACCAACTCCCCGAGCCCGCGCGGAATGAAACCCATCCCTGCCACCCTCTGGGAAAACCGCGCAGCAGATCCCGACGCGATCCAAGCAGCCATTCGCGGCCCACATGGCCGCGAATGGCTCATGCGGTGGCTACCAGCCCGCGCCCACGACAATGGAATCTTCATTCTCTTTAGCAACGGCGTAGGTCACGACGACAACGAGATCCGCACAGGCAATGCGATGATCATCGACCCCTACGGTTCGATCATCGCCGAAACCTGGGTCGCTGACGAAGCGATTGTTACCGCCGATCTCGATCTCGGCCTCATTCCCCTTTCAACCGGCAGACGGTGGATCCGAGGGCGCAGACCAGAGCTCTACGCCATCCTGAACCAAAAGCAGGGCAATGAGTTCGATGTCCGCGCCGCACGCTTCTCAGCAGACCCAGTCAAAATTCAGTAGGGACCTCGAACAACCATTCAGTAACTAGACAGCTGGCCCAGCCTCCGCCGCAGATGGGCCGCGCCAAAAGCGGTACCCACCGTCATTGGCGATCGGTGCGATGGAACACGACGCGCTACCGCTGCGGGCCGGACACGGAGCGCCTAAGAAGTTGCTCGGGATCTTGTGCAACTTTTGTGTGCGCCTCTAGGGCGCGTTGGTTTCTATGGGGAGATATTTGGTTGACCAGGTGCCGGGCCGGGGTGCTGGTGCTGTCAGGGAACCCTATTTGTGGGTTGCCTGGTTGTGGTCGGGGAGTGGGATGCCAAGCCAATTGTCAGACTGTCCTTGAAGTGTCTGAACCGAAGTGGCCAACCGTCCCCCAATAGTGAACTGCACCCCGAAAGTTGGACTGAATAATTCAGTTCCATCACTTCCGGGGAGTTTTTCTTGCGTCCACAAAGTTCCTTGACCGCCGCTCAGCGGTTGGCCGCCCTTGATCTATTCGAGGAGGGATTCGGGTACTACGCTGTAGCCTCAAAACTGAACGTTAGCGCCAAGGCCACCCGGAGTCTTCGGGAACGATTCATGATTTGGGGTAGATCGACGTTGGAAAGTAAACCGACCAGACCGGTGTACAGCTTCGAGTTCAAACTCGCCCTTGTCCGTCAGTTCCTGAATGGTGAAGGAACCCAGTCTGAGCTCGCCCTCAAGCACCAGCTCAGTTCTCCAACGCTTGAGGTGTAGTACTGATGTGGGACAGTTCCTGAAAGGATTGTTCCTATGTCTTCTCGTCCAACGTATTCCGATGAGTTCAAAGCCGATGCCGTGGCCTTGGTTGATTCCTCCGGCCGCTCATTAGCGCTCGTGGCTGCTGAACTTGGTATCTCCCTGACCGCCCTCAAACGATGGGTGAAGCTCGCCCATGAAGTGCCAGGAAGTGCCGTTGTGAAGCCTGAGCAGCCGGTGGATGCCTCGAAATATAAGGCTTTGGAAGCCCGACTGCGGGAAGTGGAGCGGGAGAATGAGTTCTTGAAAAAAGTGTCGGCGTTCTTCGCCAAAGAACAACGGTAGATACCAGCTACCGTCTTGTTCAACAGGAGGAGAACGCCGGAGAGAAAGTATCCTGGATGTGCCGGCAACTAGGAGTCCCACGATCCTCGTACTACCGATGGAAAGACGCCGGAGCGACACCGACGAGCTTACGCCGACTGGAGCTGACCGATCAGGTCAAGACCGTCTTTGATTCTTCCGATGGGATCTTTGGCCACCGGATGGTGCATGCGAAACTATCCACCGCCGGGGTGGAGGTATCCGTGGGAACGGTGGCTACGATCATGGCCGAGAACGGGTGGCAGGCCAGGCGGATGCGGGCTTTCAAACGCACCACCACCCCCTGCGATCCGGACAAGGTTTTCAAGGACTTGATCGGCCGGGACTTCACCGCAGAAACGCCTGGTACCCGTCTGGTCGGTGACATCACGTACCTGCGCACCGGTGAAGGATGGCTGTACTTAGCCACCGTCATTGACCTGTGCACCCGCATGATCGTGGGCTGGGCCATGGCTGACCACATGCGCGCATCCTTGTGTGTCAGTGCCCTGGAAATGGCCAGAGATAGAGGCCATCTGAGGGCTAACGCAATTTTCCATTCCGACCATGGGACACAATATACGTCCCGTGAATTCGGTGCCTGGTGCGCAGGAAACAGTGTCCGCCAGTCCATGGGATTAGCCGGTGTTTGCTGGGACAACGCCGTGGCCGAGTCCGCCTTCTCGACCATCAAGAACGAGTTCCACCATCACTACAGCTTCCCGACCCGTCAGGAAGCCAGACGGGCCACCATGCACTACGTCGAGGCCTTCTACAACCGCTGGCGGCCCCACACCCATAATGGTGGCCTGCCGCCAGGTACAGCAATGGCCAACCACACCGCCCAAAACCAACAGCTACCCGCTGGTGCCTAACCCAAAAAAACGAAACGAGCTGTCCCAGATCCTTGACACACCACATACTATCGATACAGGGCGAGAACCAGGTGATCTGACTGCCGAGGCCACTGGAATGCACTACGGAAATCCATGAGACTAACGAACGCTCACAAACGATCGGTTCTGAGACGGTCCCGGGGGCCAGCGTGCGGGATTGTGTTGTGTGCGTAGGTCAGCTGTCGGCGGCGAAGGGTGCTTGCTGCATGTATTGATCGGTGGTGGCGCAGTCCAGCAGCAACGTCGCAAGCGCTGAACGGTGCAGCACGGTCTTACGCGGCGGGATGTGTGGGTCGACGATTGCCGGCATGCTGGTGTCGCCGTCGATGAGGCGGGGGACCCTCAGTAGCGTCCACGACGGTCACTGGCCTGCCATGCTTGGTATTCGCGTTCCCGGTCACCCGATGCCGCCCCGGCGAGGGTACGTGCCAAGACTCCGATGAACCGGTCGCGGGGCCCTTTGCGGTCGCCGGGGACATCGAGGCCTCCGACGCTGACACCGACGAACCTTTTCACGCCCGTGGCTGTCATGGCGTGGATGCTGTTCGTGGCGAGCAGGGTGTGCAGATCTACGGCGCGGCAGCGGGCACCAATCGGCGAGATCATCGCGTCGGCTCCTTCGAAGACGCGAATAAGTGCGTTTGGGTCGCCGATATCACCTTCGACTGTATCCACGTCCGAACGCCCCGGCATGCTGGGATTACGGGCAAGTGCGGTGATCTGGTGTCCGCGTGAGAGTGCTTCTGCCAAGACAAGGCTGCCGGTGCGACCGGTAGCTCCCAGAACCGCGATTTTCATGGATTCTCCTTTGTGGGCGCCGGTAAGGTCCAGATTTCGCGTTCCCGATGCGCGAACTCGGCGAAGCTGATCGGATCTCGGCCTAATACTTCGTGCACGGTATCGGTCAAGGCATCGGCCAATCCAAAACGAGCTGTGGTGTAGATGGCGGCCGTCACCCACACCATGCCCCACGGCATGCCAAGGGTTCGACGCGCGTGTCGGAGGTATCGGAGGATGCCGGGCCTGGCGTACCTGATGGGGCGGCCAAGCTCACGAGTCAGTATCCGTGCGATCTGTTCATAGGTCAGGGCTTCATGCCCGGTGACGGTCCAGGCGGTGTTGCGATGACCGGCGGGGTTCAGCAGCTCGGCGGCGGCTACGGCTCCGACGTCTTCCCCATCCACAAACGCTGTCGCTCCCCGGCCGGCCGGGATCAGGAGCTCATCGCGGTCGCGGATATCGGACAAATGTGTTGTGGAAAGATTCTGGTGGAAAAAGGAAGCCCTCACAAAGGTCCAGTCAACACCGGAAGTACGCAACCATGCTTCGATGGATGCGTGCGGGACGACCTTGTTCTTCTCCGCACCTTGCAGGGACAAAAACACCACCTGCTCGACGCCCTGGGCGCGGGCATATTCAAGGGCGGGAACGATTTGCTTCTTCGGCTTGCCCAACTGTGGTGGACGCAGCAGAAACATGCGCTTGACCCCAGCAAATGCCCCGGGCCACGTCGCCTCGTCGGTGAAGTCCATGGCGACGGCCTCAACCCGCTGCCCAAACATTCCCCTCACAGACTCCACGGTACGACCCGCGGCCCGAACCCGCAGCCCCGCGGCCAACAACTGATCGACCACGACCCGGCCGATATTGCCCGTAGCCCCGGTCACCAGAATCAATTCCTCAACCATCAGAACTCCTTCTTTCACTGTTTCTGAGGTTACCAAGCCCGCACCCTGATAGTTCCCGATCCAATGGGGCATGTTCCGTCCTATTCAACGCACCCACCCAAAACGGTCATTTTTGCCCAGGTAACCATGAGCTCAATAGCTGTCATTTTCCGAAGCCGACTGCACTGGTGTCCGAAGTCCTGGACACTGCTCTTAGGCATCCGCAGGCGGAACCTTTACCGGGCGCTACATTCCGTTGATTGTTTTTCATGGCAGGCCGGGTAGGTGTGGGGGGTAGATTCGAAGCATGACACCGATTCGCAGATCCGTTTACGGACTTTCACTGGGTGCTCTCGCGGCACTATTGACTGGATGTTCAATTGACCCACTGATCTGGGGAGGCGATGGCGCCCAGGTGATTCAAGCGACCGAGAAGCTCGTGAGTGACTTAGCTTCGGGTGAAACGTCAGACATTGATTGCATGGATTCCGTAGCAGATCTCGGCACGCCCAGCGATTGGTCAGGGCTCTCGGCGGGTGAACCGGAAAAGTTTTCCCCGGAGTATTGGGACGACCAAGTGGCGCTCGACCCTCAGTGGAGCATCAACCTCGAAGGTCTCCCGGAGGGCGCAGTGCCCGGCACCGACTATCCGGGAAACGTCTTCTACCGTGAGACAGATGGTGGTCTATGTGTGATCGACGTAGCCTGGTCAACGCTCGTCTCAGTGAACTGACCAGCTAGGCGTATCAGCTGAACCTCATTCCTTATGGGAAGGGCTACCGCTATTCCGTTGCCTTACTTGCTGATCCGGTGTCCCTTATAGACAACCCTCACTGGTGCGATCCGGGGATGCCCTGGGTTCGGGAAGTGTTGGCTGCATGCGGAGCCTGGGAAGCTGATGAATCCTTGGTCTGGATTTCTGTATCGCTCCGCTTAGGGTCTTACTGGCAGGCGCTGGCAGGGATCGGGTTGATTATGGCAGTTTGGTTGAGTTTAGACTTGGGCTGACTGCGCCGGGGGTGCCATGAGTTCGCGAGGAGTTTGTCTAGTTATCGAAGATGACTGGGACATTCGGGATTTGATCAGCGCTATTTTGACTCGATCGGGGTTCGAAGTCCATGCTGTCGCTTCGGGTGCAGAAGGTGTTGTAGCTGCAGGAAATCTGGATCCTGTGCTGGTGACTTTGGATATCGGGTTACCTGACATGAGTGGCCACGAAGTCGCACGCCAGATCCGGAGGGTATCCAAGGCCCCGTTGCTGTTCCTGATTGGCCGCGCGGGGACCGATGATGAGGTGGCCAGCATATCCTCAGGGGCGGCCGCGTACCTGACCAAACCCTTTCAACCCCAACAGTTACGGGAAACCGCTGACCAGCTATGTCCGGTGAATCGAGCCGTATGTTACGTATCGGACCCCAAGGGCTCCGAGCAGGGCCGATCGGGTGAAATGTTATGGCCCTCTGCGGTGGCCGAATTCGTCGAGTAATCCATGCGGGGGTCGTTCCCGACGCTACGAGCAGGTGAAGCGAAGAGAGCCGAACCAAGGTGTTGAAGTATTCAAAGTGGGTTGAATGACCCGAGTTCCGCGCTCTCCACTTCGTTGAAATCTTAACATCGATCTAACGCCCGGAGCCCATCCGTCGCCAACCCTCTACGTGACTGCTTCAGATCATGTCTGCTCGTTGGTAGGTGAAGACAAGGCAGACTGTCTTGAGCCAACGGGTGATGAAGCAAAGTGGCCAGGCGCCGTCATTGGTCGTAATGAAACGTAACAATCGTGCAGAGTGTATCGAACTGCTATGGATAACACCGTGGCTGGTGCAGTGGTTGAGGTTAAGGTTCGGCCAACAGGCACATAGGTGTCATCCTCGTGAGATTTTTTGTAGCTTGTTTTGTACCTTAGATTTTCTAAGTAGAAAAAAATAACAAAAAAGTACTTAGCGGACATTTGCCCGCCCGAGGAGAATTAAATCTTGCGATCACCGAAACAATCCGTCGGCAACAGTTACCTGAAGAAGGCTGGCGGTGCAGGGCTGGCCGCAGCCTTAGTTACCGGGGCTTTCATTATCATCCCGCAGGCTGCGTTCGCGGCTGCTGCTTTCCCTGACACAGGGATGTACGCCACTCAGTCGGGTGGTTCCAACATCGTCTCTGTTAATCTGGCCACGGGCACGACCTCACTTGTATTGCAAGTGCCAGGTGGAGTGACCGGGCTAAACCAAATTGGCCTCACCAACGACGGCAACAAGCTCCTGCTAACCAACGGCACCAGCATTTTCGAATACACGGCATCGACCGAGCTTTGGGAGACCACCGCCAGGGCAACCCCTGCGGTGCCCAACACCATGGGTGGAGTTAATCCCACCAACGGTATCTTCTACTTCGGCGGGCAAGCTGCTGGAGGCGGCAACAACTTCGTATTCAAGACATTCGACCCTGCAACGAACAAGCTTGCAACGACGACAATCCCCGTCACAGCGGACGCCCCTCCGGGCGGCAATGGTGACCTCGCATTCGACAGCCTCGGGAACATGTACTTCGTGGCCAGCAGTGCCGCGGCGGGTCAGATTTACCGTGTGGACGCAGGCCAACTGACCTCCAGTGGAGGAGCGGCTGTCAAAGTCGGCCCGCAAATCGCGACCGGTGTAGCGCTAAATTCCATGGCTTTTGCCAAAGATGGCTTCCTCTACGTCGCCGGCGGCGGAGCCAACGGCTTCCTCAGGGTCAACCCGGTCACCGGCCAGGTCCTTGAGAGAAAAACTCTTGACGTCGCCATCACCGACCTCGGCTCCCGGTCACTGCCGTTCACCGGTTCCGTCCAGGTTGAACTACCCGCGGAACGCATCAATGACACAGACCAGTTCACAGTTACTATCGGCGGTGGCGGAATCAGCACCGGCAACACAGTCACGACGACCGGCGACGATGAATCCAAGATTGTGGGCCCATTACTCATTCTTCCTGGTGAGACCTACACCGTCGAACAGACACCCGCCGGGACAACCAATCCAGCACTCTATGAGACTTCCTGGAAGTGCGTAGATCCTGCCACTGATGCAGTCATCGCCTCCGGCCCCGGCGCATCCGGGTCCTTTACCATTCCCAAAGGCGTGCAAAACGTCTCCTGCAGTTTCACCACGGCACCATACCCGGCCCCTAGTGCTGTGAAGGATGAGTCGCTGAATAATGTTCAGGGTTCTGCTGTGAAGGTTCCTGTGTTGGGTAATGACAAGGGCGACCTTGATCCGACCACGGTGAAGCTCTTTGACGGTGACGGTAAGCCGGTTTCCGAGCTTGTCGTACCGGGTGAGGGTACGTGGACTGTTGATCCTGTAACCGGTGCTGTGACGTTCACACCCGAGGCTGGCTTCTCCGGTAACCCGACTGATGTGACCTACCAGGTCACTGATGTGCGTGGAAACAACACCGAGGCAGCCGTGACTGTCACTTATGTTCCGGGGGCTGTGAAGGATGAGTCGCTGAATAATGTTCAGGGTTCTGCTGTGAAGGTTCCTGTGTTGGGTAATGACAAGGGCGACCTTGATCCGACCACGGTGAAGCTCTTTGACGGTGACGGTAAGCCGGTTTCCGAGCTTGTCGTACCGGGTGAGGGTACGTGGACTGTTGATCCTGTAACCGGTGCTGTGACGTTCACACCCGAGGCTGGCTTCTCCGGTAACCCGACTGATGTGACCTACCAGGTCACTGATGTGCGTGGAAACAACACCGAGGCAGCCGTGACTGTCACTTATGTTCCGGGGGCTGTGAAGCCGGTCACCCCGGCCCCGTCACCTGGAGCTGTCAGTTCTCCGCCTCCTGCCCCGGAAGCTAGCAACGGTCCTCTTGCCTCCACAGGTGTTCAGGCATTCGGCATTGGCATTGCGGGCCTTGCGTTAGTTCTGCTTGGCGGTGCCTTGCTGGTCATCCGGCGCCGTCGAACGCAGAGCTAGAGAACTAATCGCGGGGCGACCACAAGTGCCCAGTAAGTTCTCAGATTGTCCTTGTGGTCTTTAAAACGAAGTGGCCAACTGCCCTCATGAACTGCTCCCCGGAAGTTGGACTGATTAATTCAGATCATTACTTTCGGGGAGTTCTTCATGCATCCACATAGTTCATTGACTGCCGAGCAGCGGCTAGCTGCCGTCGATCTGTTTGAGGAAGGGTTTGGGTATCGCGCGGTATCCCCAAGGCTGGGAGTCAGCATGTCGGCTATCTGCAAGTTGGAGAGTCGGTTCAAGATCTGGGGTAGGGCAGCATTGGACAAGAAACCAACCAAGCAGGTGCATTCCTTTGAGTTCAAGCTGGCGGTTGTTCGACAATATCTCGACGGTGAGGTGACGCGGCAGGACCTTGCCCGGATGCATCAGCTCAGTTCCCTAGACCTCTTGCGAGCATGGATCCGCGCCTATCGGGACTATGGCGAGGAGGGCCTGCGCCCCAAGGCCAAGGGCCGACCCAAATCTGTGCCTGGGACCCCATCGGTCGAAGTCAGCGAGCTGGAGAAGCTACGCCGCGAGAACCAGCGTCTGCAGGCAGAGAACGCCTATCTAAAAAAAGTACAGGCCTTGAGGAACCAGACACCGCTCTGAAAGTCAGTGCCGTGATTGCCCTCGGTTGCGTCCCGTGGAGTGGTGGAGTTTTCCTCAACACCGTGCGGGTCAGTGCTTTGATTATGCTGCAGTGAGTTCTGGGAGCAAAATTCCTTCCTCGACCGGGTCAGGTGTTGTGGTGTTCATGGTTTTGAGTTCGGTCATTGAGGCCTCGGAGAGGTAGCGGCGGTCCCCGGCTTCCCATTCGTCGTGTTGCTCGACGAGGACGGCGCCGGCGAGCCGGAGCAGGGCCGCAGGGTTGGGGAAGGCCCCGACGACATCGGTTCGTCGTTTGATTTCCTTGTTGACCCGTTCCATGGGGTTGGTAGACCAGATCTGGCGCCAGTGCCTGGTCGGGAAACCGGTGAACGCGAGCACGTCTTCCCGGGCGTCGCCGAGCATTGCGGCGACTTTAGGATGGGACTTGTTCAGCATCCTCGTGACTTCATCGAACTGGGTATTCACGTGTTCGGCGTCGGGTTGGGCGAAGGCGGTGCGGATGATTGAGCCGACCATGTCCTGGGAACCCTTGGGCACGATCGAGAGTACGTTACGCATGAAATGCACCCGGCACCGCTGCCAGGAAGCGCCCTGGAAGACCGTGGCGATAGCCTTCTTCAAGCCTAGGTGGGCGTCGGAGATCGCCAGCTTCACTCCGTCGAGTCCACGGGTTTTCATGGAACGCAGGAACGCGGTCCAGAAACCTTCGTTCTCGCTGTCGCCAACATCGAAGCCAAGGACTTCCCGGCGCCCGTCCGCAGCCACCCCGAAAGCGACCACGACGGCTTGGGAGACGACCCGGTGCCCGACCCTGGCCTTGCAGTAGGGCGCATCGAGGAACACGTACGGGTAGTCCATGGCGGAGATGTCACGGTCACGGAAAGCACCGACTTCATGGTCCAGGTCCTCGCAGATCCGGGAGACTTCGGACTTGGAAATCCCGGTGTCGGCCCCGAGCGCCTTGACTAGATCGTCGACCTTGCGGGTGGAAACCCCGTGCAGATAGGCCTCCATCACCACGGCGTAGAGGGCCTGGTCAACGCGACGGCGCCGTTCGAGCAATGCAGGGAAGAACGATCCGTTCCGCAGCTTGGGGATCTTCAGGTTCAAATCCCCGGCTGTGGTCGTCAACGTCCTGGTTCGGGAGCCGTTTCGCTGGGTAGTGCGCGCCTCGGAGCGTTCGAAGGGGGCTACGTCTACTCTGCTGATCTATATCATCGGAGCAGGCAGCCAAGAAGCAGCCACCTCCCGTTCGCCCGAGGCGTCCCTTGGCAGAGCGAACTCGCTCGCCTCGATCAGCGCGCACTGGGCGGCGCTTGACCCTGAGGAGTGGATCTTCACCCGGAGTATGGCCTCACGCCTCCAAACCCACGATGATAGGTCAGAGTTCTTAGCGGGCGTCGACCTCATCCTCCATGGTCTCGCCGCCAAGTCACCTAGGTACATGGGCACCTCACATGGCCGCGAATAGGCAGTTTCAACTGGCCACCAGCAGCCTGGTGAGCTGATTCTTGTCAACGCACTATTGGCTGGCATCTTGGATGCGTGGCAGCCATCGATTCCGTTGAAGTAGCTGAGTGCGCATGCCATGGACGACGGCGGGATGGGAAGCCTTCGGGTCGATCCAACACGCACAGACCGCCATTTCGGGCGCCGTCCTGTACGCGAGTATTGCGTGCAAGTCTCCTATGGCTCCGAGGGAACGGGAGGATCACGATGCGCGGTTGGCCGTACCAGGGGCGAGGATTTCTTGGATTGCCGGGCCAACTAGTCTGATGACCGCCTCGGGGTCGGCCTCGGCTAGGAGGGGGACGCCGATGATGCGGCGGCTGGTGATGAGGCCCACGAGCATGGATGATGCGAGGCCGGCCCGCAACGCGCTTTCGGAGTCGTCGGCGATTCGCTCTCTCGCTCCATCGAGCAGCCGGGATTGGATGAAGTCCGCGAGTTGCTTGCTTGCGGTGTCGTTGACGATGGCTCCGCGCAGCATGACCATGAGGGGCTCCGACTCTTCCGGGGTTCCTTCCCAAGCCTGCAGATAAGCGCGGACCACACGCTCCCCAAGGCACTCGTCAGGGCCTTCGAAGGCCGTGTCGAACAAGGCAAGAACCATCGGGGGAATGGACATGACGGCGGCGAAAAGTGCGTCCTTTGATCCGAAAAATTGCATGACTTGGGATGCGTCGACGTCGGCATCTGTGGCGATGCTTCGAATGGTTGTGGTGGTGAATCCCTCGGTGGCAAATTGTCGTCGGGCTGCTTCGAGGATGGTGTTCCGGGTGCTCCCGCTGCCTGGGGGGCGTCCGCGCCGTCGCCCAGTAGAAGTCGATTTCTGCTTAGTCATGGCATCAATCTACCTCAGAAAAAGATTTATATAAACAACTGTTGATTTATTCTTTGGTCCGCCATACGCTAGGACCGGCACAACGATTCGTGTCCCGAACTAGTGATTTGAGGAGCTCACCATGAGCGCTGACCAGAAGATGTTCGTACCGTCCCAACCGCTGCCCCCTGAGCGGACTGGGCTGCTGACTGCCTATGACCCGGGCACCCGCACTCTGGCTGCGGGATATCAGATTGCCCCACAGTTCCGCCCGTTGCCAGTGGACATCGTGTTTGAGAAGGATGTCCCGGTAACCTTGCGGGACGGGGTGAAGATCCATGTGGATGTGTTCCGGCCCGTCGGCGCCGAGAAGGTTCCGGTCATTGTTGCCTGGAGCCCATATGGCAAGGGCCAGGGCACGTCTGCCAGTGTCATGGGCGTCTTCGGGCTTGTTGGGCTCGGCAACGATGCGGTGTCGGGGTTGGAGAAGTTTGAGGCCCCGGACCCGGCCTACTGGTGCGCCCAGGGTTACGCCATCGCCAATCCGGATATTAGGGGAGTGGTGGATTCCGAGGGTGACAGCGTGCTGTGGGACCGGCAAGAGGGGCGTGACTGCTACGACTTGATTGAGTGGCTGGCAGAGCAGGACTGGTGCTCCGGCAAGGTCGGCATGACCGGCACCTCATACCTGGCTGTGTCGCAGTGGTTCACTGCGGCGGAGCAGCCTCCCCACCTCGCGGCCATTAACCCCTGGGAAGGTGTCAGCGATGTCTACCGGGACTTGGTGTTACGCGGTGGCATGCCGGACACTGGCTTTGCTGCGATCCTGCAGAATGGGAGCTTCTGGGGAAAGAACCGGAAGGAGGACATCCTGGGGGAGGCTGAAGCCTTCCCTCTGATGACCGAGCTCTGGGAGAACAAGATACCGGACTTCGACCGGATCACCGTGCCAGCTTATGTTGTTGCCAGCTATTCAAATACCCTCCACACCGCCGGCACGTTCCGCGCCTGGCGACGGCTGGCCTCGGAGCAGAAATGGCTTCGCATCCACAACAGCCAGGAATGGCCCGACTACTATGACCCGGAAAACGTTGAGGATCTGCGCCGCTTCTTTGACCACTTTCTCAAGGGTGCAGACAACGGGTGGGAGCAGACACCGCCGGTGCGCTACTCCTTGCTTGACTTTGCCGGCGGTGACCAGGTTGCCGTCGCCGCCGACGCGTTCCCGCCGTCGGGGGTTACTTCAACTAAGTTCTACCTCGACGGCGGCTCCCGGGTGTTGACCCAGACACGGCCCGAACCGGATGCCGCGGCAATGTACGCCGTTGCTGGCAATCCGGATTTGGCATCCTTCGTGACCCGATTCGACCACGAGACCGTGATGGTGGGCTACCCGAAAGCGCATCTGTGGGTCGAGGCCCGCGGTGCTGATGACATGGACCTATTCGTTCTGGTGCAGAAACTCGATAAGTTTGGCACGCCTTTGCAGCAGTTCACCGCTCACAATCAAAGCGCGATGATTCACGACCTCACCGAACGCGGTGGCTCGATCCTGCGTTACAAGGGGTCCGACGGCCGACTCCGCGTCTCTCTGCGGAACTTGGATGCCGCCCAATCAACCTCCGACATCCCGGCGCATAGTTTCGACCGGGTTGAGAAGCTCACTCCGGAGCAGATCGTGGAGGTCGAGATTGACCTGCTTCCGATCGGGCTTGTTTTCCATCCGGGGGAGCAGCTCCGCTTTATTATTAGCGGTCGCAGCCTGCTGGGGCCGATGATGCCCGGAGCACGGGAGTATGTGCCCGCGAACAGTGGCATGCATGTCATTCACACAGGGGGAGACCATCCCTCCTATCTGCAGCTTCCCATCAAGGACAGCTGAAGCGCCCGGCTAAGCTGGTTGCATGACACCAGAGGACGATGCGCACTCCCGTTGGGAGCGCGCATCGTCCTCTCAAGACCGGGGCCATTTGCCCACACCCGATACCTGAATGAAGGCGAACATATGCCTCAGCGTTACAGCGACGAGTCCACCCGGCGCCGGGGCACACGATTCCAGCGACGGTCTGCCACCGAACTACCTCAGGCCGAGGTCTCCTCGTGCAGAACCCGATACATCGTCGACGGCCACCTTCGCCCCACACCGGAGCGCGTTGCCGTGGCCGAAGCCCTGCATTTTGCCGAAGCTGCCCCACACCGGATGGCGCTAACTCTTTTCCCCGCACCAACTCCGCAGGACATTAACGAACTTGCCGAGGCATGGGCCTTGCACCCGGTGCTTGTCGAAGACCTGCTGCACGCAGGCCAGCGTCCGAAGCTGGAACGCTACGGCGATGTCCTCTTCATGGTGGTGCGGTCTGCGCGATACGACGACGCTGCAGAGGATGTCGATTTTTCGGAGTTTCACGTTCTGGTTCGCCCCCACGCCATAGTTGTCCTTTGCCAGGACAAGCGGTGGATCGATGGGACCAGTGAGGCAACTATGTCCGGCGATCCGTCAGATCTTGCTGACCGCGACGGCCACACGCTCCTTGATGACGAATACTTGCTGAATTTGGGCCCTGAGGCGGTCGCTTACCGACTTTTGGACGCGATTGTTGACGGGTATACGCCGGTGCTGCGCGGTTTGGCCATTGACAAGGAACAAATTGAACGCCAGGTATTCAGCGGGGACGCCGCCGTTGCTGAACGCATTTACCGGCTGAGCCAGGAAGTCATCGACCTGCAGCACACAACTACCTCGATGGCAGATGTTCTCGCTGCACTTCGCCAAGGATTTGACCGCCACGAAGTTCCAGAACCACTGCAGGCCTACCTGCAAGACGTCGCGGACCACCTCACTCACGCCAGCACCCGCGTATCCGAACTTCGTGACGCCCTTTCGCAGATCCTCAGCGTGAACTCAACCCTCGTCGCCCAGCGGCAGAATGAGGACATGAAAAAGATCTCCGGCTGGGCGGCAATCCTCTTCGCACCCACCCTGATAGGGGCCATCTACGGCATGAATTTCGATGTCATGCCCGAGTTGCACTGGTCACTCGGCTACCCCTTGGCTGTGGGAGCGATGATCGCCTTGGCGGTCGGGCTGTACATTGTCTTCAAAACCAAAAAGTGGATGTAGGGGGTGTGAATCCCACCTTAATCCCCGGGTGGGGGTGTTGACAGTGTCAACACATTTCCTGTCGGACTGGTCCGGATTGGCTCGTACTGAGCCGTATTGCCGCGGTGTCCCGCCATTTCCCTTTGTTTGCAAGGGTTTAAAACACTTTCGAATCCCACCTTGGGCACGCTTAACGCCCTGTTGGCAGGGGGATTCAAGCACGAGGATGGCCTCCACCTTGGCTGATGGGCAGACTGCGCCCCAAGGTTGACAGGTGGGTCGATCCGATACAGCCTGTTGAGAACGATCCGTCACACCGGGTTGAGGCTTTGCAACAGAAGAAACCACAAGGAGATCAACCCATGAAGACCGCCATCCTCGGAACCGGCACTGTCGCGCGCACCATCGCTGCGCGGCTCGTCGAACTTGGGCACGATGTCACCATCGGCACTCGCGATGCCGAGGCCACACTGGCCCGCACCGAGGTCGACGCCATGGGCAACGCACCCTTCGCCGCTTGGTCTGCCGGGAATCCCGACGTGACCGTGGCCAGCTTCGCCAACGCCGCTTCCGGATCCGAACTCATCATCAATGCCACCAACGGCGGCGCCTCCCTGCATGTTCTGGCCCTTGTCGGTGCGGAGAATCTAAGCGGCAAGGTCATTCTCGACCTCGCCAACCCCCTCGATTTCAGCCACGGCATGCCCCCGACCCTGTTCGTCAAGGACACTGATTCCCTCGGTGAACAGATCCAGCGTGCCTTCCCCGCCGCCCGCGTCGTGAAGTCCCTCAACACACTCAATGCGGACCTCATGGTCCACCCTGACCAACTTTCGGAGTCCAGCACGGTCTTCGTTTCCGGGAACGACGCCGATGCCAAGCACACCGTTACCGCGCTCCTAGAGGACTTCGGCCACCGGGATGTCATCGACCTCGGTGACATCACCACCGCCCGGGGTACCGAAATGCTCCTGCCCGTCTGGCTCCGCCTCTGGGGCGCACTCGGCACACCTGCCTTCAACTTCAAAATTGTCCGCTGACCCGTAACGGATCGCTGCGGCACGGAGCCGACGCATTCGACGCCCTCAATGACGGACACCAGGATGCCCGGCGGGGCGAGACCCTGGAACGGACCGGCGTCATGGCTCTCTTGCAAATCAGCGCGTGGTTTTGAGTCCTAAGGCAGGCCTGAGCGCCCCCATCGAAAAGCTCCACCCGCAGCTAGCAGCCACAACCGCATAGACAACGCCATGATGGCACCGTGGGCATGACACGACCCTGTCTGCACCGCGTGGCCGTCTGCAGGCGTGACTGTGAGTGTCACAGCTCGGCAATGATGAGTTTCTTCATGTCGAGCATCCGGGCAAAGGCCCCCGGGTGCTGCATGAGCTCGCCCATATTCTGCGGCACGATTTGCCAGCTCACGCCGTAGCGGTCCACCACCCAGCCACATTGTTCGGCCTCGGGCACGCTGGATAGTGCTTCCCACAACCGGTCGATCTCGTCCTGATCTGCGCAGGAAATTTCCAGTGACAGCCCTGGTGTAAACGTGAAATCGTGATCGGTGCCGCCATCCATGCCGGAGAACCATTGCCCGGCAAGTTGGAATTCGGCGAACATGATGCCGTTTGCTTCGTCCGGGTGGGGCATGACCATGCCGGTGCCTGAATCCGGAATAAGCCCGGTATAGAGCTCGATTGCCTGCTGGGCCTGGGCGACGGGTCCGGTGAAGAGGAACTGTGGAATCACTAGCGGCCGCCGCTCTCCTGCGGGGTCGCTCAACATCAGCTGCCAGTTCACCCCGAAGCGGTCTTCGACCCAGCCATAGAGCTTGCTGAACGGATACTCGCCTAACTCCATGCGCACCTGCCCGCCTTCTGCGAAGACCTCCCAAATGCTCTGGATACGGGTGCGTGCCTCATCCTCGCCGCCGTCGAACAGGAGCGGATCCATGTTCAAAATGAACGAGATGGCAGGTGTTGGGCGGAACTCATGTCCGGCATTGATGAGGCGGATCTGGTAACCGCTGACGGTCACATCCACGACGAGGGGCTGCCCTGCAAAATCGCGTTGGAAGTCCAGCAAGCCTTCTGTTGGATAGTTCATGGTTGTCTCGGCTGACGTTTGCGGAAGCACCGCAGAGTAGAACTCTCCGACCTCCACCGCGTTGCCTTGACACCATACGTTGGGCACAATCCGTTGCATGATTCCTCCTCGAAGTGACTCATTTCAGCATGTCACGGCTGTCCATGGCCTTCAATAGATTTGAAGGCGGTGATACCGCCTTCGTTAAGCGTTGACGGCTCTCGCAGCCTGCGGGGAAACGTGAGTCGAGATCTTGAGCAGGACAACCGCGAGTATGCAGAGGCCCGCCAGGGTCGCGGCCGCGGCGATCACGGCCGTGCTCAGGGTTCCCGAGGTGGCAAGCGCACCGACTCCGATGGCCGTAGCTGCTTGGAAAACGTAAGCGATGAGGTAGAGCAACGAGAGCGTTGCCCCTCGGTGGCGTTCGGGTGCGACGCTGTTGATGAGGCCGAGCCCGCCGGTGAAGGCCAGGGAATAGGCGCTGCCACCCACAAGACACCAGCTCAAAAACAGGACGCTTGATCCAAACATGCTTGCGCCAACCATCAGGGCCAGGCTGATGACCGTCAGCACGGCCCCGGCCCACACTTGGGAGCGGGCCGAAACTCGCACCGCCAGCAGTGCTGTAAGGCAGATCGCCACAGACGAACTTGCCAGGAGCGAACCGATGATCGCCCGGTTGTCTGTCTGGGCGAATTGGGCGATCATGTGCGCTCCAAGGGAAAGGAAGATCGCGCCCATGGAAAAGGCAAGTGCCACCGACAGTGTGGCGATCAGGAAACTCATCCTGATTCCGTGCGGAACCTTGGGGGACTGGGGGCGCCACCGCTGCCGAACCTCGGGCCGGTCGCCCGGGGTCATGAGCAGGGCCGCCGTCGTTGCGATAGCCAGGACCAGCAGGACGATGTAGCTCAACACCAAGGGCAGCGGCGCATATTGTGCCATCAGTCCGCTGGCCAAGAGGGCCATGGTGAGCCCTGTCGCTGTCGCAACTGTCGCCGTCGTACTGGCAAAGCGTGGGTTGATTCTGGGATTGTTCTCAATCAGCGACACTGTTGCTGCTCCCATGGCCAGCCCGGAACCAATGCCCTGCAGCGCCCTGCCGGCGAACAGGAAGCCGACGTTTGGTGCGACGGCGAACAGCAACGTGGAGAGCGCAATGAGCGTGACTCCGCCGATCATGACCATGCGACGTCCGTAGAGGTCAGAGAGGTTGCCGAAGAGCGGCAACACCACGATGAGGGCCAGGGGATAGGTGGCGAAAACGCTGGTCATCACCACCGGGGCCAGATCCCATTTTTCGGCGTAGGTGGGGTACAGCGTACTCGGGGCTCCGGAGGACCAAAGCACCAGAGCGAGCACGGATGCAGCGGCCAAGAATGCACCTTGCTGTCCTAGCTGTCCCCGCCTGCGCGCCGGTAGCTGATTCTCGCTGGGACCTTGGCGACTCACTGTGCAGGGCCTTTTTGGATGATGAGGCAGGTGCTTGATGCGGTGGCCAGCACACGGCCCTCGCTGTCGCGGATGTCGGCCTCTGCGAAGGATGCGCTCTTGCCGCGGCGGGTGACCCAGCCGTGGGCGGTGACGGTTCCCGTTTCAGCGGTGATGGGCCGGAGGAAGGACACCTTGATCTCCAGGCTGGTGTAGCCCACTCCTGCCGGGAGCGTGCTGTGCACGGCACAACCGCAGGCCGAATCAAGGACGGTGGCAAAGAATCCTCCGTGAATCGAGCCGATGGGGTTGTAGTGGGATTCATCCGGTTGCGCGGTCATCACCACGTCGCCCTCTGAGACCGAAATGAACTCCAGCCCGATGTGGCTGCTAATGGGTGGCGGCGACACTGTCCCGTCAACGAGTGCACGCAACTGCTCGAGTCCAGTCCGCTCAAACAGCGTCTTCTTGTCCGCTTCCGGGCTTTGGTAGTGGATGGTGCGCGAACGGTTCGTCGGCACCTCAGGCTGTGGAGTCACGGGCTATCCTTCGGTTTCTCGAAACAGGGAGTGGATGCCAAGGCGACAAGAGCCATTCACCTGGCCGGACGGGCTGGATCAACCATACCGAGGCTAAATTGGCTATGGCAACCCAGCTATAACAATTCGGGTTGAAGAGTGGCAGGAATCCTGCCGATGAACTGATGCGGCAGCCGGGCAATCATTGCTGCTGGATTGGTTGTGCAGATTCAAGCTACGGTTGGAACATGCCTCGTAAGTCAGCAACTCTCATGAACGCACTCGACAGCCAGTGCGGTATTGCCAGATCACTTGGCGTCCTTAGTGATTCCTGGAGCTTTCTCCTGCTCCGTGAGGCGCTCCTGGGGAAACGCACCTTTGCGCAGTTCCGGGACTCCCTGGGCATCGCCAGTGACGTGCTCAGTACGCGGCTAAACACACTCGTGGAACACGGCGTCTTGGAGAAGGTTCCCTATCAAGAGCAAGGCCAACGGACGCGTGATGCCTACGAGCTGACTGCGGCCGGCAATGAACTCAAGCTGGTGCTCGTGGCCATGCAGCAGTGGGGAGAAGCCAATGTTCCTCGCGGGCCAGGGGTGAGCATGCTTCCCGTGACGCGGGCCGGCCAAGAACTTGTGCGAGCGGTCCTGGTCGATGCCAGCGGCGTGAACGTGCGGCACGAGGACGTGGATTTTATTCGCGTCAGCGACACTGATGCGGCACAAGCACCGGCACCGTGCTGATCGCCGTTCGAACCCGGCGGCCCGGCCTTCGAGTTGGGATCGGGCAGTTCGACGGCGTCTGCGCGGCGGGTGGTGGCGGACTAATCGTGGTCGGGTCTGGACACGTCAACAGTGCCGACTTCATTCAGCACAGCCTTCAGGGCCGCGCTTGAATCGCTGCGGCGCCAAGCTGCCCGCAGATGGACGTCTGCGGTGGAGCCTTCGAGTGGAACAAACACCACATGCGGATCGGTCGCTTGGGCGGCCACGGAAGCAAGGGTCAAGTGGCACCCAACCTCGGCGCTAACCAGTGCGAGGGCCGTCTGCGTGTCCGGGGCCACCTGGACTATGTCGGCGAGGAATCCGGCGTCGTGTGCCATTCGCCGAAGCCGATCTGGCAGTACCGCCCCCTCGAAAGGGATGAGCGAGATGAAACTGTCGCCGGCGAGTTGGGCAATCGTCAGCCGGTCGGCACCGGCAAGCGGGTGGGTGTCCGGCATTGCAACGACCAACGAGTCCTGCAAGACCACTCGGCTGGCGACCTCGGCCGGGATGACATCCCACCGGCCCAGTGCGATGTCAGTTTCCCCCTGCAGCAATTTCTTCAAGGCAGGCAGGGCGAAGTTCTGGCTCGACAGCTCCAGCTGGATCCCTGGCCGGTTCGATTTCACCTGCCGGGCGAGCCGGGCAACCAGCTGATGGGTGGACACGCCCGCAAAAGCGATCCGGACCAGTCCCGCCTCACCGTTCTCGACCGAGCGGACGGCCTCTTCGGCCCGGCGGAGAGCCTCGACGACCTCTGTGGCCGGACCAATCAAGGCCTGTCCGCTGGGCGTGAGCTTCACTGAACGGGTGTTGCGATCGAGGAGGCGCGTCCCGAGCTCTGTCTCAAGTTGTTTGATGATGCGGCTCAATGGGGGCTGGGCAATGTGCAGCCGGAGGGCGGCACGGCCGAAGTGAAGCTCCTGTGCTACGGCCAAGAAGGCCTTCAACTGGCCAATGTCCATGTGTCTCCTTGTCCCGAAATTATTGATCCAACGGTATCACCGGGCTGCGTCATGTTCAGGGGACGGTAATAATCGTTGGTCATGGATAAGGATCAGGCGGTCATTTAGTTCCAGTCGTAGAAGCCCCGGCCGGTCTTGCGCCCCAGTTCCGCCGCGGCCACCTTGTCGCGGAGGATCTGGGGCGGAGCAAATCGATCGCCCAGGGTCTCCTGAAGGTATTCGGCGATATTGAGACGCACGTCGAGCCCAACAATATCCGTTGTGCGAAGCGGGCCGACCGGGTGTTTGTAGCCCAGCACCATGGCGTTGTCGATGTCTTCCGCGCTGGCCACACCCTCCTCCAGCATTCTCATCGCCTCCAGCGCAATAGCCACACCAAGGCGTGAGGAGGCGAAACCTGGCACGTCGCGCACGACGATGGCGGTCTTGCCCAGTCCGGAGACCCAGCGCCGGGCAGCGGCGACCGTTTCCTCGGAGGACTTCTCAGCAACAACTACCTCGATGAGGGTTGACGCCGGCACAGGGTTGAAGAAATGTAGGCCAAGGAACTGTTCCGGTCTCGCCAGCGATGTGGCAAGCCCGCTGACCGACAGGGAAGAAGTGTTGGTCGCCAAATAGGCGTGCGGCGAAAGGTGTTTAGCCACGGCGGTGAGTGCTGCCGTCTTGAGCTTCTGATCCTCGGGCACGGCTTCAACGACAAGATCGCACTGTGCAAAATGGGCGTAGTCGAGGCTCACGCTAAACCTTGCGATGACCTCATGTTCCTCGCCATCCACGACGCCGCGGGCGAACGACGCCGCAACGGCCGCAGCTACACGGTCCTCAGCGCCCTGGGCGGCCTCGTCATTGCGCTCGACGACGATGACTTTCGAGCCCTTGAGGAGGAAAGCGTGGGCAATGCCGGCACCCATGCGGCCGCCGCCCAGCACGCCGACCGTTGCAGGAAAACTCAGGGATGGGCTGGGGGGTGTTGCTTCGACTGTATTCGTCACGTGTTGTTCTTCCTGTCGAGGAATTGTTGCATGCGATCAAACTTCGCGGGGGATTCGAAGAGGATGCCTTGGGCGAGCGTGTCGATGAGCGGATGGGATTCCCGCGGAGCATGGAACACGGCCTTGGTCAGGCGCACTGCGAGAAAGTCTTGCCGGGCGATGCGGTCGGCCAGCGCGTGCGCCGCGTCGAGGAGGCCGTCGGATTCAACGAGCTCAGTAATGAGCCCAGCCGCCAGACATTCGGCGCCGGTCAGGGTCCGCCCGGCCAGGAGCATTTCCTTGGCCAGGGGCTCCCCGACGAGCTCGCGAAGTCGCCACGTGGCACCTGCCGCGGCAAGAATACCGAGCCCGGCTTCGGGGTTGCCCATGCGGAGGTTCGCCGTGCCGATGCGGAAATCGGCCGCGTAGGCAAGCTCGCCGCCGCCGCCCAGGGCGAAGCCGTCGAGTGCGGCGATGACGGGCATGGGAAGTTTGGCAATCCTCTCAAACAACGAGGAATTGATCCCGGCCAACGCATCATCACGACGGCGGTCACGGAGTTGGGCGATATCGGCACCAGAGGCGAAAAATGCTTTGGTTTCAGTCTCCGGGTCCGCCGGTGTGCCCGTGAGAATCAGGATTCTGGGCGTCGCCTCCAGATCCGCGCACACGGCATGCAACTCTTGCACCATGGTGGCATCGATGGCGTTGCGCACCTCCGGCCGGTCCAGGCGAATCAGCACACGGTCCTGGCGCTCGGTGATGATGAGCGTGGTGAAGTCTTGGACGCCGAGGTTACTTTGAGAGCTCATTACACGCCTTCCAGCAGGAGGGCGGTTCCCTGGCCCACGCCAACGCACATAGTTGCCAGTCCAATCTTGCGGCCGCGGGTGGCCAGCTCGCGCTCCATCCGCCCCAGCAGAGTCACGACCAGCCGGGACCCGGAGGAGCCGAGCGGGTGGCCGAGGGCGATAGCGCCGCCGTCGGCATTCACAATCTCCGCATCCAGCTTCAACTCCCGCATGACCGCCAGCGATTGTGAGGCGAAAGCCTCGTTAAGTTCGACGGCGCCCAGGTCACCGACATGCAACCCGGCGCGTTCCAACACCTTCCGCGTTGCAGGCACCGGACCGATCCCCATGAGCTCCGGGGCCACTCCGGCTGAGCCGCCCTCCAGAATCCGGGCCCGAGGCGTCAACCCATACTTCCTAATGGCGGCCTCGGAAGCGACGATGATTGCCGAGGCTCCGTCATTAAGCGTGGAGGCATTTCCGGCCGTCACCACGGAACCACCTTTGACCACGGGTCGTAGTCCGGCGAGGACCTCCAAGGTGGTCCCCGGCCGGGGACCCTCGTCGGTTTCCACCACGGTTACGGCTCCCTTGCGTCCTTGGACATTCACGGGAACGATCTCCTCCGCAAACCGCCCGGCAGCAATCGCCTCCAACGCGCGTTCGTGCGACCGGACGGCAAAGGCGTCGCAGTCAGCCCGCGAGGTTCCGAATACCCGTGCCACTTCCTCTGCCGTCTCGGGCATCGAGAACGCGGCCTTGCCGCCACGGCTGAGCTCGCCGTCGAGGAACGAGGGATTCGTAAAACGCCAGCCGATCGAGGTGTCGAAAACGGCACCGGGCTTGGCGAAAGCCTTGTCTGGCTTCTCCATGACCCAAGGGGCCCGGCTCATCGATTCCACCCCGCCGGCAACCACAATGTCCGCGGCCCCTGCCTTGATCATGTGGCTTGCCATGATGATGGCCGACAGGCCCGAGGCGCACAGCCGGTTGACAGTAATTCCAGGAACGCTGTCCGGATAGCCATTCAACAGCCACGCCATACGGGCAACGTTGCGGTTCTCCTCACCGGCACCATTGGCGTTGCCCAGGATCACCTCATCCACAGTGGCAGGATCAATGCCTGCACGTTCGACGGCGGCGCGTACCGTGAGTGCCGCGAGGTCATCGGGGCGCACCGAAGATAGGGAACCGCCATAGCGGCCCACGGGCGTCCGCGCTCCGCCGATCAGGAAGGCCTCAGTCATGACATTTCCTTGTCTCTAGAACTTGTTGCTCGGGCCAGGGTTCGGGACGTGGGCCCATGGTTCACTTAAAGGCCGAGATTCCGGTGATGTCACGGCCCACTATAAGTGCCTGCATGGAATCGGTGCCTTCATACGTAGATACCACTTCCATGTCCGTCATGTGCCGTATGACGTGATTTTCCAGCAGCAACCCGTTGCCGCCCAGCAGATCGCGGGCTTCACTGCAGATCCACTTGCCCTTTTGGGCTGTGGCCATCTTGACCATTGAGGCCTGTGCGTTGGTGAGCTGGCCACGGTCCGCCAGTTCGGCCATCCGGGTGCACAACAACTGCATGACCGTGAGCTCGCTGAGCATGTTCGCCAGCCGTGATTGCACCAACTGGTAGGACCCGATGGGTTTGCCGAACTGGTGCCGCGTGCGGGCGTAGTCGGAGGCGATTTCGAAGGTCGCCATGCCGTGGCCCACGGCCTCCCAGGCAGCCCCGCCTCGGGTTGCCTGCAGGACCCGCGACACATCACGGAAGTCGTGGCAGCCATCGAGCCTGTTGGCCGCCGGCAATCGCATTTCATCGATAGTGATGTCCGCCTGAAGGATTGCGCGCTTGCCCACCTTGCCGGTGATGACGGTGGGGGAGTACCCGTCGGGGTACAGGCCCTTGGCATCCTTTTCGACGACGAACGCGTTGACGTTGCCGTCCTCGGTGTTCCGGGCAAACAGTACTGTGACATCTGCTGCGTGGCCGTTGCCTATCCAGCGCTTGTGACCGCTGATGACCCACTGCTCACCGTCGCGCCGCGCCTGTGTCTCCAGGGCGACAGAATCCGAACCGTGGTCAGGTTCGGTTAGGGCAAACGCCCCGGTTTTTTCTATCCGGGCCAAGGCCGGAAGCCAGCGTTGCCGCTGCTCCTCGCTGCCGAGAATATTGAGGGCACCCATGCACAGGTTGGAGTGGACGCCGAGGAAGGTGTTGAGGCTGCCGTCAGCCCGGGCCATTTCGCGGGCCACCATGCCGGCGGCCTTACGGCTCATTCCCGGGCATCCATAGCCTTGGATGGTGGTGCCGATGATGCCCAACGCTGCCAGCGGCTCCAGAAGTTCGGTGGGGAATTCGGACTTTTCCCAGTACTCATTGATGATGGGCATGACTTGCTGTTCGGCGAAGTCGCGGACTTTGTTCCGGATCAAGACTTCGTCAGGGGTGAGGTCATCATCCAGACGGAAGTAGTCGGACATGGTTGTTTGTTGATCAGCTACAGAGGTCACTTTTGGATGGCTCCTTCTAGAGCTTGATTGAACTTTTGCGGTGGGTTGTGCTTTCTGCTCCGGGGGAGGTCCTGCGGAGCCAGGCGAGGATCGGCTCACGGTGTCCGTCATGATCTGGCGGAACCATGTCGTAGCTGACGGGTGTCTCCGAGAACGTGATGGGGTTGCGGATCCCCGGCAGCGCATCGGCGCCCTGACCTACTTCTACAACCGGATCCAGGCCGATGCGTTGGGCGAATTCAAGTCCCTGACGCACGTCGTTGATGGGTGCACAAGGGATTTGGGCTGCTGTGAGTACTGCGAACCATTCGGTGGAACTGCGGTTGCTCAGGGCCTCGAGTAACAAGGGCCTGAGGAGATGTCGGTTCAGGCTGCGCTGGGGGGCCGCTGCGAATCTGTCATCCTCGCCCAAAGCGGGCGTGCCCAGGGCCTGACACAGCCTGCGGAACTGGGGGTCGTTTCCGATGGCGATGACAATATCACCATCGCCGGTGGCCATTGGCTCATAGGGGTAGATGCTGGGGTGTTCGTTTCCGAGCCTCGTGGGTACTGTGCCGCTCAGCAGATAGCCGGCCGTCTGGTTCACCATGCCTGACAGTGCCGATGACATCAGGTTAACCTCGATCCGTTGGCCTTTCCCGCTGCGCTGGCGTTCCTGGAGTGCGGCTAAGATTCCGATGGCAGTATGCAGGCCTGTCATCACGTCAAAGACGGCCACACCGGATCTATAGGCGGGGGTATCAGGTGAGCCCGTCACGCTCATCAGCCCGGACAAGGCTTGGACGAGGAGATCGTATCCGGGCAGCGAGGCGCCACCGGCCGTGCCGAAACCCGTGATGGAGGCATAGATTACTGCGGGATTTCTGGCGGCTACGGAATCGTAATCCAGCCCAAACGGGTTCAGCCCGTTGGGTTTGAAGTTCTCAACTACAACATCCGCCCGCTGGGCAATTGCTTGTGCAATGCCCCGATCCGCAGGATCCTTGAGATCCAAGGCGATCGATCCCTTGTTGCGGTTGACGGAGAGGTAATACGTTGACTCTCCGTTGCGTACGGGAGGCCGCCAGTCCCGGGTTTCGTCGCCGCCTGGACTTTCAATCTTCACCACGGTGGCACCCATATCGGCCAACAGCATGGTGCAGTAGGGTCCGGCCAGCACGCGTCCAAAGTCCGCCACGAGCAGCCCGGACAAGGGGCCGGTGCCGGTACGGCCGAACAGATCGGACTCGAGATGGACTCCGGGCGCGATGAAATCTGCGTCCGGCAGGGCCTTGTCGGTGGGGTGCGGTTCAAGCGTCACGGTACTCCTCGGAATCTTCGTTGATGCCTTAACTTTCGCAGTTGAATTACTTTCAGTCCAATACTTATTGGGACATCCATTGATGTAAATAGAGGAATAATAAAAGTGTTTTCTTAACTCATTTTGCCGCCCAGAGCATGCTCTGGGCGGCAAGATTTGAAGGATGCCCGGGGTTGGTGTTTGCTACACCGCCGGAACGCGAATGAGCTTCTTGTTGGCGAATTCGTTGATGCCCAGATGTGCCAGTTCACGTCCAAAACCGGATCGTTTCACGCCACCAAAGGGCAGGTCGGCGGCACTGCGGCTGGTGCTGTTGATCCAAACCATTCCAGTTTCAAGCCGCTCGGCAAGTATTTTTGCGGACTCGATATTCCTCGTGAAGATGGAACTGGACAAGCCATAGGGGGAATCGTTGGCTAAGTCAATGGCTGCGTCTGTTGACTCCACATGGTAGACCACGGCTGCGGGGCCGAAGATCTCCTCCGAGTAGGCGCGCATGCCTGGAGTAACTCCTGTCAGGACCGTCGCGGGATAGTAGGCGCCGGGTCCTTCGGGCCCCTGCCCGCCAGCCACCGCGGTTGCGCCCTTGGATGTTGCATCGTGGACGATTTCTGCAATTTCATCGGCTGCGGACTTGGATGACAACGGTCCGTAGGCCGTCTTCGGGTCGGTGGGATCGCCCGGGGTGATCTCAGACATGGCCTGCGTGTAGCGGCGCAGGAACTCGTCATATATATCGCCAACAATGATGAATCGTTTGGAGGCTGTGCAGGCCTGGCCCCCGTTGTACATGCGGCCAGACACAGCGCCAGCCACGGCGATGTCCAGATCGGCATCCGGCAGAACAATGAACGGATCGGAGCCACCAAGCTCCAGCACCACCTTTTTCAGGTGGCGACCGGCAACTTCGGCAACGGCAGATCCGGCCTTCTCCGAGCCCGTCAGGGAAACCCCCTGAATGCGCGGATCGGCGATCATGGTGGCGATTTGGCCGGATGTGGCGAAGGCATTGATGTAGACATCCGCCGGGAGCCCCGCCTCCCGGAAAATGGCTTCGATGGCCAAGGCAGACTGCGGACAATTGCTGGAGTGCTTCAAAATGACAGTATTGCCCAGGGCAATGTTGGGGGCGGCAAAACGAGCCACCTGATAATACGGGAAGTTCCACGGCATGATGCCAATGAGCGGGCCGATTGCTTCCGTACGGACCACTGCTGTGCCGGGACCTTTGATATCCAAGGGTTCTTCTCGGAGGAAACGTTCGGCATTATCCGCGTAGTAGTCATAGATCGAGGCGACCAAAGCAACCTCACCCTGGGCTTCCGCCGTCGGCTTTCCAATTTCAAGAGTCAGGAGTGCAGCAAGTTCCGCGGAGCGTTCACGGTGAAGTGTTGCCACACGGCCCAGGATCGCGGCGCGGTCCGTGATCGGGCGTGCCCGCCATTGTTGATACTGCGTGTAGGAGCGCTCGACGATACTCTCCACCTCCGGGTTGGTGAGGGTTGGAAATTCGGCCATGTGCTCGCCGGTCGCCGGATTGATGGTTGCGTACTTGCTCATGATTCAGGATTCCTTCTGCAGACAGGTTCTTCGGTCTCAGCACTCACGATCCCAGCTGAGCGGCCATACAGTCCAATACTAATTGGAGCTGGATTCATGATGATTTTGTACTAATGAGCGCGGCGAAGGCCCTGACGGCGTCTAGGCTGGCTAGCATATCGGAACAGGCTTGAGGCCTCCGCAACTGAACGCACGAACACTGTGGCGGAATTACTACAGAAGGTGGCGCATGGAACTCCGCAGTCTCAAAGGGTTTGTGATGGTTGCTGAGGAGCTGCATTTCGGCAGGGCTGCCGAGCGTCTCCACATGGCCCAACCCCAGCTCAGCCAACAGATCAAGGCTCTGGAAAAGGAACTCCACGTCAAGTTGTTTGAACGAAATACGAGGTCGGTCACCCTCACCGAAGCCGGTGAGGCGTTTCTGGATCCAGCGAGAACAGTGCTCATCGATGCCGAGCTTGCCATGCGGGCAGCCATCATGGGCCGGGCCGGCATTGTTGGCCGGATCAAAGTTGGCTATGCCGGTGCAAGCAGCAGGGAAGCACTGCCCATCTTGGCCCGCGCGGTCCGTGCGGAGCAGCCTGGAATTGAGCTCGTTTTGTTGGGGCAGATCTACGGTGGAGCCGCTGTGCGAAAGGTGGTCAGCGGTGAGCTCGATATTGGTTTTGCGAGGTTTCCCATCACAAATGAAGGCGTATCAACCCATATTTACGAATACGAACGCTTGGTAGTTGCTTTGCCTTCGGATCATCGGTTGGCCAATGAAGCCTCGATCGATCTCCGTGACCTGGCCGAGGATCGCTTCGTGTCGTTTCCGGGCACCCTGGGGTCCACCATCAGGGATGCGACGGTTCATTTGGCACTTCAGGCGGGGTTCGTTCCGAGAATCCTGCAAGAAGCGCCCGATTCCTACACGATCCTTGGCTTGGTTGCCGCTGGTGTGGGCGTAACAATCACGGCATCGTCGGTGCAGCACGTGAATTTTCCGGGCTTGGTTTACAAGGAGATCAGGGGCAAGGTGCCCCACCTTGCTGCTGCGTTGGTGTGGCGGCAAGGTGACAATGCGCGTGATCTGCAGGCGGTTCTGAACATTGTTCGCCGTACGATGCCGCAGCCTCTGGCTGTGCCGGACTACATCATCCACTAAGACGGAATTCTTATAACTGAAATAAGAACTAAGTATTGGACTTGACTAGTTCCCATCTGAGATCGTGGAGTTCCAGAAGGTCCAGTGGCCTACATCACGCTGATGTGATGGGGTTGTCCATGAAAGTATTCAGAACGAGGATTCAATGATGAATAAGTCAGGTTCATTCTTCCAGCCGTCCAGGCGCGCCTTTCTTGGCGCTGGTGTCCTAGCCGCCGCAATGTTGGCCACGGCCGCCTGCGGTGGTCCCGCCAAGGAATCCGGGGGCGTTGGAACAGCCGAGAAACCTGTTGAGCTGAGAATTCTTGCCAACGACGGTTACGCTAAGCAGTGGCAAGAGCAGATGGTTCCGGAATTCAACAAGAAGTTTCCGAACATCAAAGTGACCATTGACGGTGTCCCTTACGGTGACCAGCTGGCCAAGACCATGCTTGAACTGACAGCGGCAGACCCGACCTACGACATCGTCATGGCCGACGATCCGTGGATCCCGCAGATGGCTTCAACCGGTGCACTGCTGGATCTGAAGAAAGATGCGGCCGAATGGACTGACGCCGCTTATGACTGGAACGACTTCAACTCAGCTCCTCTTGCCGCCGGAGAGTGGGAGGGCGTCCAGTACGGCGTCCCGCTGCGCTCCAACATGTTGATGATGTTCTACAACAAGGCCCTCTACAAGGATGCCGGCGTTCCGGAACCGACCCCGGAACTCACCTGGGACGACTACATGTCCCAGGCCCCAAAGCTGGTGCGGGATACCAATGGTGATGGCAAGGATGACACGTGGGCGGTAGGCACCTACTTCACCCGCGATCCGTTGACGCCAACCGTGTGGCAAACCATTTTCAACGCCAATGGCGGCGAGCTCCTTGACGGGGACAACAAGCCAGCCTTCAACAATGCTGTCGGCGTGGCCGCGCTGCAGACGCACGTGGAGATGCTCAAGTACGCTCCTCCCGGAGCCTCAACGTGGCAGTTCACCGAACCATTGGAAGCATTCCGCCAGGGCAAGACCGCCACCATGTTCAACTGGGGGAGCGTCTACAAGGGAACGGCCATTGACCCGAAAACGACAACCTTGACAGCCGACCAGGTGGGCATTCAGGTCATGCCTGCCGGAACCAATAGTTCCGGTGCACACCGGGGTATCTGGAGCGGTGCCATCGCCAGCCGCGGCCAGAATACGGAAGCTGCTTGGAAGCTCGTCGAATGGCTGAGCTCCAGCGAAGGTGAAGTCTGGCAGTCAAACACCCTTGGTGTATTTCCTGCGCGAACCTCCACCCTTGACTCGACTCCGGAACAGGCTTGGCTTAGCCCGGTATTCGATGCACTGAAGATGGCCTACGCGGATGCTGAAACCGGCAAGATGTGGCGCCCCCGTTTGACCAACTCGGACGAGGTACAGCGGATTCTGGCCGATGAGACGGCCGTGGCCATGGCAAATACCAACGATGCTGCCAAGGCGCTAGACGACGCTGCGGCTGAAATTGAGAAAGCCCTGACCAAGTAATGCGCACTTCAAGTCTTCTCCCTAAAAAGCAGGAAGCCAGCGAAATCCCACCGCCTTCACGGCGAACGGTGAAAGGTGGCTATTCCCAGCCATCGCGTGCCAGATTGAAATTCAATGATCTGCTCAGCAAGTGGACCTTCCTTGGGCCAACAACCCTTCTGTTGTTGGCACTGCTGGCATACCCCATCTTCTACACGATCCAGATCAGCTTCTCCGAGCTGAATCTGGCAACGTTCGCACCCAAGGGGTGGGTCGGTTGGGAGAACTACAAGGACGCCATTACTGATCCGGGATTCCTGAATTCCCTCAAGGTCACCGGCATCTACCTGGTCCTGGCTCTTCCTTTGCAGATGGTGCTTGGCTTTGGCATCGCCTATCTGCTCAATGTGGAGTGGAAGTGGCGTGGATTGGTCCGCGCGCTGTTCCTCATTCCCATGGTGGTGGCACCGGTTGTGGCCGGTGGAGTGTGGAAAATGCTCCTCGACCCGCTCTGGGGAATCGTCAACTACATGTTGGGATTCGTAGGAATTGGCCCACTGAACTGGCTGGGCGATCCGAACCTTGCCATGATCAGCATTGTCTTGATCGACACGTGGCGCTGGACCCCCTTCATCGTCCTGATTGCCTCGGCTGCCATGCTGGCGTTGCCGCGTGATGTCTTCGAAGCTGCGGCCGTTGACGGTGCACGCTGGTGGCACACCCTGATTCACGTCAGCCTCCCGTTGCTGGCCAGCGCCATCGGTGCAGTCTTTGTGGTTCGCTGGCTCGGTGCCGTGAAGATGTTCGACATTGCGCTCGCTGCTACCAGGGGTGGGCCGGGCCAATCGACGAATGTTGTCAACCTCTACATCTATGAAGAAGCATTCCGTTCGCTCAAATTCGCCGAATCATCCGCGATGGCGGTGATCGTTCTTGTTCTCACCATGATCATGACGATGATCTTCCTCCGCACAACCAAGAAACTGGAGGACAGGTTTTGAGCGCCTCGACCCTAACAATTCGCAAAAGAAAAGTAGACGCGGGCCGGTGGTTCCGCATCATTGCCGGAGTGGCCATCTGCCTAGGCTTCCTGCTTCCGGTCCTCTGGATGATTTCCACGTCGTTCAAGTTGCCGACCGATATCTTTACAACTCCGCCGAAAATCTTCTCCACGTTCACCATGGACAACTACACCAGCTACATGCAGCAAGCCGACATTGGACGGAGGATGATCAACACGGTCATCGTTGCTGTTGGGGCTGGTGTGCTGTCCCTGACTTTGGGGACCATGGCCGGCTACGCACTATCACGCCTGAACATCAGGGGAGGGGCAACCATTGGCGTGCTGATTCTGGCATCGCGTGGAGTTCCGCCCATCGCCTTGGCTGTGCCGATGTTCCTCGTGGCACGAAACCTGGGCATCACGGATATGCACATCACGCTTATTCTCGCGTACTGCACGTTCCTGATTCCCTATGTCATGTGGCTGATGCGGTCCTTCTTCGCGGCCCTGCCCAAGGAGTTGGAGGAATCGGCCATGCTCGACGGCGCGTCAAGACTCACGACGTTCTTCCGGATCATTGTTCCGATCTCCATGCCCGGGATTGTCTCGACGTTGATCTTTAGCATCATCCTTGCGTGGGAAGAGCTGCTCTTTGCGCTCATCCTGACCAACCGAAATGCGGCAACGATTCCGGTAGCTATCGCCGGTATGGCGGCCGACACGGAAAATGGTGCCATGTGGGGGGCATTGACTGCCGTGGGCACGCTCACCGTGATCCCCGTGGTTATCTTTGCCCTGATGGTTCAAAAGCACCTCATCAACGGCCTGGCCGAGGGTGCAACCAAGGGCTGACCCCGCCCACCCGGAATGCTTCACCGTTTGATCACCCGGCCACATGGCCATAAGAGGAGAACTCGTATCCATGGAACGTGAAATTACCAGCCAGGTTCAGATGTGCCTGCCCAATGGTCGCCTGAATCCAGAAGCCGTTGGTTGGAGCCGGACACCCATGCATCGGGCGAACCTGCGGGGTTGGGGACGTAACAAGCGCTTTGAATATTGGTGCATTTCAACACCTAGCCACGTGGTGGCACTGAACGTTTCTGACACCGATTACAAGGTGACCAACGCCGGGTTCTTCTTGGACAAGAAGACGCTGAAGGCCATACCTCTGGCGGAAATTCAGTGGCTCAAGAACGGCACCAAGGCGCTCACGGGGATGGAGAACGAACCCATCATCGGCAAGGGTAAAGAGATCCAGATCAGCATGACTCCCTACGCTGGCGGCGTGAAGTTGCGCATGGATTCAGAGCGGTTGAAGGTCAACCTGGATGTGGTGGTTCCCCCGAATCACCAGTCCATGGGCGTGTTGGTGCCCTGGAGCGACAAGGTCTTTCAATACACGCGTAAGGACAACTGCCTGCCCGTGTCCGGGACGACAATCGCCGACGGCGTTGAATACCGGGTTGACGCCGAGGATTCCTATGCCACCTTGGATCATGGGCGGGGCCGTTGGCCCTACTCGATCGTCTGGAATTGGGCCTCCGGAAGCGGCCGGACCAACGGGCGTGAGATCGGCCTGCAATTTGGTGGCAAGTGGACCGAAGGGACGCCGTCCACCGAAAATTCGCTCCGCATCGATGGTGAAATTCAAAAAATCAGCGAAGAATTGACGTGGACCTACGACGTCAATGACTGGATGAAGCCGTGGCGCATCACCGGTAGCCGGGTGGACCTGACGTTCACACCTATCTACGACAGGTACTCGAATTTCAATAAAGTGATTGTGCTGAGCGAGGAGCACCAATGCTTTGGTTACTTCGATGGCGAGATCACCTCGGAATCAGGCGAGAAAATCAGTGTTAGCTCCGTCTTTGGGTGGGCAGAGGAAGTGAAACGCAAGTGGTAACGGGGCTAGTTATCACCTAAGCCAGCCGCGGCGCAGCGGGGGAGTTGTGCCCAACGCAAGCGGACGACGGCGGGAGGTTCCGGCGTCGTCCGCTTTGTTCCCAGAGAAACCTGACCATCACCTTGAAAGGCCCCAAGATGTCTGATTCCAGCGACCTTATTGATTTCGATTCCCTCCTGACCGTGGCAGAGCGCACGCTGCGTGATTCCGTGCGGTCATTTGTTGACAGCGAGATCAAGCCAAACATCGCCGGCTGGTATGAGAAGGCCGTTTTCCCGCTGGAGATCGTCCCAGAATTGGCCAAACTGGGCCTGCTCGGCATGCATCTGGACGGCTATGGATGCGCCGGCCGATCCGCAGTCGAGTATGGCCTCGCGGGTGCAGAGTTAGAAGCAGGGGATTCTGGGCTGCGGACGTTTGTCTCTGTACAGGGGTCACTTGCCATGAGTGCCATCCATAAGCACGGTTCGGAAGAGCAGAAGCATGAGTGGCTGCCGGCCATGGCCAAGGGTGAGGCCATCGGGTGCTTTGGATTGACCGAAGCCACCGCCGGTTCCGACCCAGGCAACATGACTACTTTTGCCCGACGCGACGGTGGCGATTGGGTGCTCAACGGTAGCAAACGCTGGATTGGGCTCGCTTCCGTGGCCCAAATTGCCATCATCTGGGCCCAAACTGAGGAGGGCGTGCGTGGTTTTGTTGTACCCACCGCAACGCCGGGTTTTACGGCCACGCCCATAGAACCGAAACTGTCCATGCGCGCCTCCATCCAGTGCGATGTGGAGCTTAGCGATGTTCGGTTGCCAGCATCGGCAGTGTTGCCCAACGTTGTGGGACTCAAAGGTCCTTTCGCCTGCCTGAACGAGGCCCGCTACGGGATCACCTGGGGTGCCATGGGTGCGGCTCGAGACGCTTTCGAAGCCGCCCTTGCCTACTCCGGCACTCGAATGCAGTTCGGCAAACCACTGGCCGGATATCAGCTCACGCAGCAGAAACTCGTGGACATGGCCTTGGAAATCAACAAAGGCTTCCTGCTGGCCCTCCATCTGGGACGCAAGAAGGATGCCGGCACCTTGCATCCTGACCAAATTTCAGTAGGGAAGTTGAACAATTGCCGTGAGGCCATCGACATTTGCCGTGAAGCCCGGAGCATTCTCGGCGGCAACGGGATCACACTGGACTACTCACCCATGCGCCATGCGAACAACCTGGAGTCCGTGCGCACCTATGAGGGCACTGATGAGGTGCACACCCTCATTCTCGGTCGCAAAATCACCGGAATCCCGGCCTTCCGGTGAAACAACAAGGTGACGACGGGCCGGATCGTTTGGTTGAGGGGTGGGGATGGTTCAGCCGGTCCCCGCCGGGGTTGAGATGACCAACTAAGTCGGTATGGCCGCTCTAGGAGACCCTCTTGGGTGACAACCACCATCACATGGTCTGCCAGCGTGTCGAACATGAGAAGTTTTGCCTGCAAGGTTACAGAGACAACGTTTTGGGGCGTTTTTGCTCCCACGGTCAGGCGGCCCTCGCCACTGCACAAGTGGCCTGAATTCTCACTGCAGCGCACTCAAGCTTCAAGAACTACACAGCAGCCCTGCACGCTGCTGCTCCAACCACCCACATGGCGCCATGACGCGCGCCCGCACCCGACCAACAGGGGTATTCATGAACAGCTTTTTGAACCAACCAGACCGAGCCCGGTTCCTCAATGACGACGAGGCAGGCGGTCAGGGATCTCCCGCGGCCCACCAGCAGGCCCTCGGCGGATCATACGTGACCACCGACTCACCCCGCACCGGCCTCCCCGAAGGCTACGTGACCACCGCTGCACCCCGGATGAGCCCCCCTGGAGGCTACGTGACCACTAGTGCGCCCCGCACCGGCCACCCCGGCAGCTATGTGACCAGCATCCGGCGCACCCAACTAGGGTGTTGACTATGAGGTCGAACGTTAACACCTCCACCTTTATCTAGCCTGGGCAAACCTCCGAGTTGTTAACGCTGACTTTTGGCAGGTCAAAATGGCTTCTCAGCCTAAAGCGGGAGTTTGCGGTTCGAATTCCACCTTGGGCACGTTTGACCCCCTGCTAACAGGGGGTTTTCGTGTTTAAGTGCTCCCGCTGACCCAGAAGTTCCTGGATCGGAACGGTCAATCCTTCGGAAATGCCCAGTACGCTTTGGAATCGTCCAAACGGCACGTCCCCACTAGGGCAGATCGCCGCTTGAGTTCTCGGCATACAGAAAAAGGCAAGAGCACCAAGACCATCCGCAACAACCACGACCTCGTCTTTTCCTCGATGGAACGAGCCGTGTTGTTGAAGAACAGGGCGGATTATATTCCTCACTCATGGCGAGTATGCGCTTCCACTTCTCACATCCGTAGTACAGCTCGGTAGACGCTCGCGGACATGGCCACAAAGGCCAGAACTCCCGGTGGCCAAGCCCCTAGACACAAGCCTTGGTTGTACTAGCGCTTGCCACCGCCACTGCGCCGTGCTGTCCACGCCAAGTAGCCGCCCAATACCGTGACTGCGCCAGCACCGCCAGCAACCAGCGTGTTTTGCCACGCCTTGAGCCGTCCCTGATCGGCTGCTGTAAGCTCCCCAATTCCTCGAACAAATGCTGCGATGATCACCCCTGCAACAAGACGATTTCCGATGCGTTCGGCGCGGGTAACCAGAGGCACCAATTCCTCTGAGCGCAGGTGAACCTCGACGCCGTCGTCCAGTAGATCAAGTAGCTTTCGCAGCTTTTCGGGCAGATTGGCGCCCAGGTCTGCTACATCCAAACCCATTTGGGAGAGATTGTGAAACAGAGTGCGTGGAGTGGCCCTGGCCAAGGCCAATCTTCTGGCATAGGGCTTAACCACCGTGCCGAGGTTGAAGCTCGGATTGAGCCGTGCTCCCAGTCCTTCTGTCATGAAGATCATTTTGGTCAGCATGGCTATCTCACTGGGCAGCTGAAGATGGTGATTGCGCGGAAGAGCCAGCAGCTGGGTGACCAGAGGCGAGATTTCGATTTGGCCCAACGGGCGTCCCTGATAGAGCCGCATGAAGCGCAGAATATCTTGCCGCAACCGGCCACGATCGGCGGTGGGTCGGTTGATCGAGAGTTCCAGCAGTGCCCTGGCGATGCGGTCGGGGTCGTCAACGCTAAATGCCAGCAACAGTTTCCCCAAGTGACCCTGGAGCTCATTGTCGATTTCTCCCACCATGCCGAAATCGATCAAGGCTATTCGTGAAGCTGATTCAACAAAGAGATTTCCTGGGTGGGGGTCGGCATGAAAGAAGCCGTCCTCAAAGATCATCTTGACAGCAGCTTTAGCTGCCAGATCTGCCAGCCGGGTTCGCTCGAGGTCAGACATGGCAAGAACTTCGTCGTCGTCGATCTTCAGACCATAGATTCTTTCGATGGTCAACACACGGGAGGTGGTGGTGGACCAGAAGATTCTGGGAATGTGGATGCTGGGGTCGTTAGCAAAGTTTCTTGCAAATCGTTCCGCGTTGCGCCCCTCTTGCAGGTAGTCGAGTTCGGCCCGAAGTGTCCCTGAGAACTCGGCGGCAATGGCCTCAAGGTTGTAGTCCGCCACTGCCGTCCAGTTCCGGCTGGCCTGATGGGCCAGGTTTTGAAGGATCTCCAGGTCTTCCTGAACTTGGGCAACCACGCCAGGCCGCCTGACCTTCACAACAACGGCGGTGCCATCATGCAACGTTGCTGCATGGGCCTGACCAATCGAGGCACTGGCCAGTGGAGTAGTGCTAAATGTTTTGAAGAGTTCTTTGGCAGTTCCACCCAACTCCTGCTCGATGAGTGAGGTGATGATCTCCGCAGGAACTTCCGGCGCCCCACTTTGAAGTTTGGACAGTGCGCCAAGGTAGTCCGGTGGGAGGATATCGGGCCTTGTGGAAAGCACCTGCCCGAGTTTGATGAAGGTTGGTCCCAGTTCCTCCAGTGCGCGCCTGAGCCGTTCGGGGTTGGAGAGATCATCAGGTAGCCACGGTCCTGAGCCCAGGTGTATCCGGCCAAGGCCCAACTTTGCCAGCAGGGAACCGAAACCATGCCGCGCCAAGATTTCCGCTACCTCGGCGTACCGCTCAAAATGGTTGCCCATGGATGCCCCCATCAGTGGTGGTCCGCCTTGACCGGCTCATCAGGGCCCTGATCCAGGCGGAAAGGCGGGTACTCATCCCGCAGCAGGAGGGCATAGCTGGCGACGCGGTAGATCCACCGGTTGATGCCCATGATGAGATCAAAGAGTGGTCGTTGGTATCGCCCTGTGAACAAGAGTCCGACGGCGGCAATGAGCACCAGAATGCCGAGCAGGGAGAACCCGACCCTATGGCCGTAGTCCGATTGCCAATCACCGCTCTGGCCCCACATGGACCACGCAGCACTGGTGAATATGGCTACGACCAGCAGGTGGGGGAGCACCAAGAGCCACCACTTGACCAGCACTAGTCCACGGGAGAGTTGACGGGGATAGTCAACCTCGAAATCGGCGGGATACTCGGTGGCGGCAAGGGTGAATGGTGGGTACTTGTCGGTGGCTAACGCCGAGTAGGCGTAGAACGTCACCCGCCAGCTCCATCTCAGGACTCCGACGTTGAAGTTGAAGAGAGCGCGGGGGTAGCGGCCGGTGAACAGGATGGCGAAGCCGGCAAAGATTGTGGTGATGACCACGGCGCACCACAGGAAAAACAAGACGATCATGTGCGGCAAAGCCAGAAGCCATTTGACTAGCCACAACCCCCGAGACAGCTGCGGGTCAAGTTGCCCGGTGAGTCTCGCCGGATATCCTTTCGCGTAGGCATGCTCGCTCGGGGACACGCCGTCGCCCGTGACCGGATTGTCAGGCACTGGCTGCCGGGATGACGGGTGCCGTCTGCCCAGGCCCACGGCACCCAAGGCGATCAAGCCAGCCCCGATGATCAAGGCTGCCACCCCGCCAGTCAACAACGCCGGTGTGATTGCTCCAAACAACTCGGAGTGGAACCCGGCCGCCATGTTGACGGTGACACCCGGGCTGGCATCGGCGTTCATGATCACCATGACCCAATCACCACTGCGCAGGTCCATGGTGACTTGCTGTGTACCGGTCCCGGATGCTTGCACTGCCCAAAAACTTTGCTCCCCGGGCAGCTCCGGTGCGGCTTGGCCGGGAACATCGCTGTAGCTCACCCGGAACGGCCGAGTTTCGACGCCGGTAATGACTGTTGTGTGCACACCGTTGAGATAGCTCTCCACTTCCGCCTTGGGGCCAATGCCAATGAATACCTGGCCCCCGGGCGCAGCGGACTCGGCACTCAGCCGGATGCTGCCAAGGTCAAAGGGAATCGACTCGACGCCAAGCTGGGCCGGGGGAGAGGAGAGCGCATAGGAGGTGGTGGCGAATTCACGCGCCTCGGAAGTGAAGTAGCCCTCTGATCCCTGCTGTGAACTCACCACCGCCGAGGCCACGCCACCGATGACCCCGCCGGCACCAAACAATGCCAGCAACGTGCCAAGCACCAGCGCCACCACAAACCCAGCCGCTCCACCTTGAGTGTTGCCTGAAGGTCGCTTCGAGCCGTCAACCACTGAATTGCTCGTCATGCCATCGCACCTCTTTCGTCAACTACCACTGTGTGGCTCACGCTGCGGCATCACTAGAGGCTAAGGTCACTGCTGGCTGGGAAAGGTTAAGGGAGCCATCAATGGTGCATGTCGCCGTTGTGCAAAGGTGCCGCTGCGGGTTTCCCGTTGGTGAGGACGTACTGGGCCATCATGCCTTGATCTTCATGCCAGAGCATATGGCAGTGGTACATGTAAGGGGTCGTTGGGTCAGCGTAGGCGCTGAACGGGACGGTCAGCTCGGCGGTGCTCCCCGGGGCAATGAAGATGGTGTCCTTCCACCCTCGATTCCGGGGCGCGGGGCTTTCACCATTCTCTGTGTTGACGATGAACTGAGTTCCGTGGATATGGAAATTATGGGCGCGCCTCGAGGTGTTCTCGATCAACCAAGTCTCGGTTGAGCCGGCCGCGATCACCGTATCAATGCGGACCATGTCCATGGACTTTCCGTTGATCGTCGTATCACCGAGCATAAAATGACGGTCGACGGCGGCTGCGCGCGTAGGGTGTGCTGCGGCCGGCAGCCTCGCCGGCAACTCGCTTGTGGTGACGTCGTTCGCTCTGGTGATGCGCAGAATTCCAAAGGTGTCCTCGGCTCCAGAAGTGACATTGTCCCCACGGCTCATGCCAAGATCGTGTGGAACGGAGCGAAGCACCAGGTCGGCGTCTGGGGGCACCGTTATGACTACTTCGGCACGTTCGGCGGGGGAGAGCAGCAACTGACTCAGCGGCACCGGCGCCGGAAGAAGGCCGCCATCGGTGCCCACGAGATGAAACACGTCCCGTGTCGAGAGCTCAAGGTTGTAGCAGCGCGCTGCCGAGGCGTTGAGGATACGTAAGCGCACCAAACTGGTGGATGCCACAAAGTGCGGTTCGTACGTGCCGTTGACGATCACCGTGTTACCTATCCGCCCGATGGGCGTAGTGGTGGGTGTCCCCGGACGTTGGCCTCCGGACTGGACCGTGACGTCCTGAATGATCAGGGGGACATCGTCCACGCCGTATTCCGCGGGCAGGCCAGGGGGTGCCTCGTCGTCGATAAGAAAGAGCCCTGCCATGCCTCGGCTGACCTGCAACTCGGTCTGCCCGTGTGGATGAGGGTGATACCAGAGGGTCGCTGCGGGTTGCTCGATCTGCCAGGCGGCTGTCCACGTTGCAGTTGGGCTGATGCTTTGATGTGCGGTGCCGTCCTGGCTGGCGGGCAGCACCATGCCATGCCAATGTGCGGTGGTCGGAACTGTCAGCTCGTTGGTGACGTGGATGCGTACCTTTTCCCCGTGAGCAGCACGCAAGGTGGGGCCCAGGTGGGCGCCGTTGAACCCCATCGTCGCGGATGAGACGCCGGGTACGAGCTCGGTTGCTCCCGCCTGCGCGTTCAAGCGGAACACCCGTTCGCCGTCGATCATCTCCGAGTCCAACAGCGGCGGAACACGCAGGGGAGTGGCAAATGAAAGCCCTGGGCTGTCCGGTTGCCGCTCCCTAATCCAATAACCAATCCCACCAGCGGCGCCGAGCGCGCCTATGCCCAGCAGGAACGTTCGTCGTTTGATCTGGATCGGCGGCGGGCCCTCTGCCGACGGCTCATGGGTATTGCTGGCGGCGGTGCTCATGCGCGGGCGCTCGCCGTTCGGCCGATGTGGGATCGGGCGTGGGCGATAGTGGGCTCCAGTTCGTCGAAGAGATGGTTGGGGTGGCGGAGCGAGTCGACGGCGCCGAGTCGCTCGAGGACTGGCAGATGTTCAGCCCTGATTCCCTTGATGAGAACCGTGACCCCGCGCCGCTCAAGGGCGGTCACGAGTTCGGTGAGGGTGTGAGCGCCGGTGGCATCGATGAGTTGGAGTTGGGAAAGGCGCAAAATAACCACCTCGATACCTTCGTGAGCGTTGATGCGCTCGAGGATTCGCTCGGCGGCTCCGAAGAACAAGGAGCCATCGATCCGGAACAGTGCAATCCGTTCGTCGCCGGTAGTAGGGGTACCGTCCAATTCCTCCCGGTGAACACCGCTGGCGGCGCTGAGGGCGCGCAGCGCGAAGAACGCGGCCACTGCGATGCCGATACCGACGGCGACGATGAGATCAAAACTCACCGTAATGATCGCCGTGATGACAAATACCATCGCGTCTGATCGGGTCGATCGCAGCACCTGTTTAATGATTGAGGGGGAGATCATCCTGGCTGCCGTGACCATGAGGACCCCTGAGAGTGCGGCCAACGGGATCACTGCGACCACGTTTGCTGCCACGTACACGACGGCGAGGAGAGCTAGCGAGTGCACGATCGCAGACGCCCGGGTTCGCCCACCGGAGCGGACATTGACGGCCGTTCGGGCAATGGCGCCAGTGGCGGGCATCCCGCCAAAGAACCCCGACGCGATCGAGGCGAGACCTTGCCCTACGAGTTCACGATCAGCGTTGTAGGGGCCCGTGTCCGTCATTGACGCAGCGACCCTGGCCGAGAGCAGCGATTCGATAGCGGCCAAGGCTGCCACGGCGAATGCAGGACCCAGCAGGGCGAGCAGACTTCCCGAGGTGATCGCCGGGAGTGCCGGCAACGGCAGCGAATGGGGCAGTTCCCCGATGGTGTCTAGCCGCCCGCCGAACAGGGAGGCGAGAAGGGTTACGGCCACGATCGCGATGAAAGATGCCGGGAGGCGGCCGCTTACACGGCTCAACAGCAGCATGATGACTGCGATAGCCGCTACGGTGGCCAAGGGGAAAAGCGCTGTTGGCCAGTCCGCGTCCAGAGCAGACTCGACAGCGGCAACCACAGCGTTGGTGCTGTGTCCGGCACCGCTCACACCGACAGCTGCGGGAACCTGTTGAAGGAAGATTATTGCCCCAATACCGACCGTGAACCCCTCAATGACCGGCCAGGGAATGTAGCTCACGGTGCGTCCCAGGCGCAGTACGCCGGCGAGCAGGACGATAATACCTGCAAGGACACTGATAACCATCACAGAGGCGACGCCGTGGCTGACCACAATGGGCGCGAGCACCACCACCATCGCTCCTGTAGGCCCCGACACTTGGACATTCGAACCGCCGAACACTGCAGCGACCAGCCCGGCCACGATTGCCGTGATCAAACCGGCAGCGGCACCTGCCCCGGAGCTCACACCGAATGCCAAAGCCAAAGGAAGCGCTACGATGCCCACTGTGACGCCAGCAACCAGGTCACCGCGCCAACTCCGACCAAGCTCGCGATAGTCCTGACGGTTTGGCAGCAACGATCGCAACGACCTCGATGGGGACGTCATCGAACAGAAGAAATCGCCGGCAACGCCAAGGCGGAACTCTGGTGACGCTGCGAATCTTGCAGCAATTCTGAAAGCAATGCACGGGCAACCTGCAGTAAGTCTGCTACTTGAGGGAACGCCAGACGGTAGTAGACAACGCTAGCTCGCCGTTCGGACACCACCAGCCCGTAGCGGCGTAGCACCGAGAGATGTTGGGAGAGATGCGAGGCCTCAAGGCCAGTGGCACTAATCATGTCTGAGACAGGTGCCTCGCTAACGCCGGCAAGGATTTCCAAGACCCGAATTCGGTAGGGGTGGGCGAGCCCCTTGAAGAGGTTTGCCTTGATCTCGTACAGGGGTCTTTCGTCATTCTCGAATGCCATAGCTCTGCTCCTGGGTGTCACTGCAAGGGAACGAAATAGTGACTTTATAAAGTCATCATATCAGAATTAGTGGCACCCAATCACTATTTGGCGCGCCCATGGATCTGCCACACACACAAGAGTCACTGTCCGTATGCATGCGCAAGGTCCTTCATCCCAGCTACTTCCCCTTGTTTGTGCGGGTTTGGATCCGGCTCGAATCCCACCTTGGGCACGCTTGACCCCCTGTTTGCAGGGGCATTCGGCCATGAACGCACAAGTCCCGAAGCGTTCGAGCAATCGTACATTGCTCGTAACTTCAGCCCGTTTCCCGATGCAGCCGCCAACAAAACGGCGGCATTCAGTGGCCTATAACGACCAATGCGACTGATCGTGGGCGAGAGTGCCAGCAGGACCGGCCGGATGCTGACAGTATCCATGGCGGTGCCTGGTTAAGAGACGATCTTCCTGGGGATCCACGCCCCACCGTCGCAAACCTCGCCGCATGGCTGATCGCCACGAGCGCAGAAGCGTCCGCTGGAACGCCGTCGTTCTCGGTTACTTCAGGTGTGGGTATGACGTTGTCCTTCGGACTGGCCGAGCGGACACTCACAGCATTTGAACCAGCCCTGCCTCTGAAGACCTGAGCGCCTGTTTTAGGCTGCGCTAGTTTAGTCAGCGCTAGGGTGCTCGATGTCCAGCCGCACGTGCTGGGCGGCGAAGCGAGTGACGAGGTGCTGCAGTGGAGTGCCGTCGGGCAGGCCGTCGAGTGCCTCGGTGACAAGCACGATCGCGCCGGGCCGTAAAGAAAGTAGTTCTGCCTCGGATGCCGTTGCGTGCCGGGCGCCAACGACGGTAGAGGTTCGCACATAGTCCTCTATGCCGCAGGCACGCAGCGCCGCCGTGACCGATCCGGTGCGCCGTAGTGCTGTCGCGATGTCCGGTAGCCGCTCGACGTCGAACCAGTGCGTACCCACCGCGATGTGTAGCCCGCCCGTCGAGCGAGTGGTCTCGACGCGGATTGCCTTTCGGTGGGGGAGCCCGAGCCGACGCGCAATATCCTCCGGGGCCTCCTCGATGGTGCTGCTCAACACGCGGCTGCTCGCCGAGGCGCTGCCATCATCGCCGAGGCTTCTTGTTAGTCGAGTACGTAAGCCGATCTGGTGCAAGCGTGCAGGTTCGCTGGTCACGAAAGTACCACTGCCCCGCTGAGACTCGACTAATCCGTCCTCGACCAGGGCTGCGATGGCTTGCCGTGCGGTGTGTCGATTGACGCTGTACCGCTCGGCCAGCATGTTCTCAGTGGGCAGGTGATCTCCCGCTCGCAACCGATTTTCGGCGATTTCGCCGCGCAACTCCTCCGTGATTAGGCGCCACGCTGAATATCCGCTGTTTGATCGCGAGCCTAACTCAAATTCTGTCACTGTGCCGTCTCCCTGCTCGGTTTACCCAAAGTTCATCCAGTGCTTTCCTTCCTGTTCCCCAGAAAGTCCACTTCCCTAGATTCTACGTGCATAAAATTGAAGTTGTCTAGATAAATAGATAACTTCGAGAAGGGTCAGCCATGAAGGACATTGCATTGTGACTGCGCAGGAGAGCGCCGCATACGGGCTTGCTCCAGATGAACGACGACGGGCCGCGCGAGTGCTCTCGGGAGCCACGCAGGCCGATCTGGAAATGCTGTGGTCAGACTGGAAGGAACAGCCGGAGGTCACGTATCTGCGGGCGCCGGAAGCCGGACTCGTCATGGTGCAGGGCCGGATTGGTGGCACCGGCGATCGCTTCAACTTGGGTGAGGCAACGATAACGAGGGCCACCGTGTTGCTGAGCGGAATCGGGATCGAGGACGTGATTGGCACATCGTATGTGCTGGGAAGCCACCCCGAACACGCCGGACTCGCCGCCATCTTTGATGCGCTGCTGCTTGCCCCCGAGCAACGTGCCCGGGTTCTCGCCGAAGTGATCGAGCCGCTTGAGCGCGGCCAGAAAGAGCGTGACACCAGCGCCCAAGCCGACGCACGCAGCACGGTCGTTGACTTCTTCACAGTTGCTAGGGAAAACGAATGAGAACTCTGACAAGCCAGAACCACACCCCCGGGTTCGCGAACCCGGTACACGATGCGCAACAGGTCTTCCGTGCAGTCCTGGAGGCACTCGCCCGCCCGGGTACTCGGCATTCCATCGAGGCGAACCTCAACCCTCCGGAACCGCTTGGCGCGAGCACAGGCGCGGTCATTTTGACATTGTGTGATGAGCAAACGCCGATCTGGCTCGATCCGACGCTGCGCGCCTCTTCTGCGGTGGGCGGCTGGATCGCCTTTCACACAGGTGCGCGCATCGTTGAAAATGCCGGCGAGGCGCTGTTTGTCATCGCGTCGTCGCCCAAAGCTGCACCAACCCTTGCCGACTTGATGCAGGGCACCGATGAGGAACCACATCGGTCCGCAACTCTCATTATCGACGCTCAAGGATCCCGCAGTATCGGCAACTTGGTCGCGAGCGGCCCCGGCATCTCGGGAACCATTGGCTGGGATGGCGTGGGCCTGCCCATCGGGTTCCTCCCGCAGTGGCGAGAGAACGGGATGCTTTTCCCTTGCGGTGTGGACATCGTCCTCGCGGCCGAAACCACGGTGCAGGGATTGCCACGCACCACAGCGCTGGTTAGCGCAGATCAGCAAAGTCACCAGCAGAGGAGCGCTTAATGTATGTTGCCGTCAAGGGAGGCGAAAAGGCGATCGCTAACGCGCATGCGTTGCTCGCCAAGCGTGGGCGTGGCGAGGTCGATGCGCCACGCATCGACTACGCTCAGATGCGCGATCAAATGGGCGTGCTGGTCTCACGCGTTATGGCTGAAGGTTCGCTGTATGACCCGGACCTAGCAGCCAAGGCGCTGCTTCAGGCGCAGGGCGATGTTCTAGAGGCTGTCACGCTACTACGGTCCTACCGCACAACGCTGCCTCGGTTTGGTCTCACGGTTGCAGTGGACACCGCGGGCCTGCCGTCGGAACGGCGCGTGTCGGCGACGTTCAAAGACATCCCTGGCGGTCAGCAGCTCGGTGCAACGTTCGATTACACGCACCGCCTGCTCACCGACGAATTGGGCACCCCTGAGGTACCTAATTTGGAGATGCCTCCAAGTGCGGCGATGCCGCGAGTGACGGATCTGCTGGGCGTCGATGCTCTCATTGAGGCCGACAAACCCGCAGAGGGCTGGAATGATCCAGATCCGGGAGACCTAACCCGGGAACCCACCACCTTTCCCATGAGCCGGGCCGAGCGTCTGCAGGCCCTCAATCGCGGAGACGAAGGCTTCCTGCTTTCGCTCGGCTACTCCACGCAGCGCGGCTTCGGCAACAACCATCCGTTCGTTGGCGAAGTCCGTGTCGGCGAGGTGGAAATCGAGTTTGACGCCCCGGAAATCGGACATGCTGTGCCGATCGGACGGATCGAAATGACCGAATGCCAGATGGTCAACCAGTTCGTCGGCAACACCGAGCAGGCGCCACAGTTCACCCGCGGTTATGGTCTGGTCTTCGGGCGAGGCGAGCGCAAGGCCATGTCGATGTCGCTCGTGGATCGCGCGTTGCGGAGCGAGGAGTTCGGTGAGCGCATCGTCTCGCCAGCGCAGGACGAAGAATTTGTGATCGCACACTCGGACAACGTACAGGCGACAGGTTTCGTTGAGCACCTCAAACTGCCGCACTACGTCGACTTCCAAGCGGAGCTTGGGCTGATTCGCAGCCTTCGCCGCGAGTTCGAGACACGTCATGCCGCGGACGCACGCATGTCCGCCGGCAAAGACCAGAACGGAGAGAACTGATGAGTGCCCCGCGCATCGTCTACAACGAAGGTTATCTCGACGAGCAAACCAAGCGAGTCGTCCGCCGTGCGTTGCTCAAGGGCGTCGCCATTCCCGGCTTCCAGGTACCGTTCGCTTCGCGAGAGGTGCCGATGCCACGCGGCTGGGGGACCGGGGGAGTGCAGGTCACAGCATCGATAATTGGTCCGTCCGACACACTGAAAGTGATTGATCAGGGTGCCGATGACACGACCAATGCGGTGTCGATCCGACACTTCTTCGAAAAGGTTGCCGGTGCCGCGAGCACTACGCTCACGGAGCAGGCGAGCATCATCCAAACCCGGCACCGGATTCCGGAGACGCCACTGCGTGAGCATCAGATCATGGTGTACCAGGTGCCGATCCCCGAGCCGCTGCGGTTCTTGGAACCGCGAGAAACGGAGACTCGGCGCTTGCACGCGCTCGAGGAGTACGGCCTGATGTACGTCAAGCTCTACGAAGACATCGCTAAGTATGGGCACATCGCCAAGACCTATGACTACCCGGTTCTCGTGAATGGACGGTACGTCATGGCGCCGTCGCCCATCCCCAGCTTTGACAACCCCAAGATGCACCAAAATGCAGCGCTGCAGCTCTTCGGCGCCGGCCGGGAGAAACGCATCTACGCGATCCCGCCGTACACCGACGTGGAGAGCCTCGGCTTTGAGGACTTCCCCTTCGAGCCTCAACGCTTTGACCGGCCCTGCGAGATCTGCGGGTCCTCCGGCGTCTACCTTGACGAGGTCTTTATCGATGACAAAGGCGGCGTGATGTTCGTCTGCTCCGACACTGACTATTGCGAACGCACTGCCACAGCAGGCGAGAGGCGCCAAACGATGGAGAAAAGCGCATGAACAACGAAACCCCGTTACTGAGTGTGACCGGCGCAGGACACCGCTATGGCGACCGCTTCGGCTGCCGCGACGTAAATTTTGACCTGTGGCCCGGCGAAGTGCTGGCAGTTGTGGGAGAGTCAGGCTCCGGCAAGTCCACCCTGCTCGGCATGCTGTCACAACGGCTCACCTTGGACGAGGGATCCATCAGCTACCTCACGACGCGTGAGAGCAGCGCCGGACGCGAGGACGGCACTGAATTCGAGCTGCTCGATCTGGCGACACTGAGCGAACGGGAAGTACGCCGGCTGTGGCGCACCGAGTGGGGATTCGTGCACCAGAACGCTGCCGAGGGACTCCGGATGCATGTCAGCGCTGGTGGCAATGTCGGGGAACCTCTCATGGCGAACGGATGGCGTAACTACAGCAAGATCCGCAGCGAAGCCGAAATGTGGCTGCGCCGCGTAGAAATCCCGTCGGATCGAATTGACGATGCTCCCGCGACATTTTCAGGTGGAATGCGCCAGCGCGTACAGATCGCACGCAACCTCGTATTCGGCCCACGCCTGGTCTTTATGGACGAGCCGACGAGCGGCCTGGACGTGTCCGTGCAGGCCCGCCTCCTGGACCTGATTCGCCAGCTCGTCGCTGAACTTGGTCTTGCCGTCGTCATCGTCACCCACGATCTCGCCGTTGCACGCCTCATCTCACACCGCACCTTGGTGATGAAAGACGGCGCAGTCATCGAATCGGGCCTCACAGACCGGGTTCTCGATGACCCGCAGGCTCCCTACACCCAGCTACTCGTTTCTTCGATCCTTCAGGGCTGATTTCCATGAGCTACAACGTAAACAATGACTTGCCAGAAAATGCAGTACTGTCCGTGCAGAACGTCGGCAAAACGTTCACCCTGCACCTCCAGGAATCACAACGGTTGCCTGTCCTGCATGGGCTAACCTTCGATGTACCGCGCGGGGCCTGTATTGTGCTCGGTGGCGAATCGGGGGCAGGCAAGAGCACCGTGATGAAAATGATCTACGGTAGCTATGGCACAGACTCGGGCCGCATCCTGCTCAGGCACCAAGAAACCGTCATGGACCTGGTCACGGCGCAACCACGACAGGTGCTCGCAGCCCGGCGGGAGACCTTGGGGTACGTAAGTCAGTTCCTGCGAGCGGTTCCCCGCGTGCCCGCCCTCGACGTCGTCGCCGAACCACTGATCGAGCGTGGCATCAGTCGGGAAACGGCTCGCGAACGGGCAGGAGAGCTCCTCACGCGGCTGAGCATCTCCACACGACTATGGAAGCTGCCGCCAGCGACCTTCTCTGGCGGTGAACAGCAACGCGTCAACATCGCGCGCGGATTCATCATAGAACGCCCGCTCCTGCTGCTCGACGAACCCACAGCGTCACTCGATGCCCGAAATCGTGGCGTCGTGATCGAGCTGATCCGTGAGAGCCTCGGCCGGGGGACCGGGATGCTCGCAATCTTCCACGACGCCGATGTACGCGAGGCCGTAGCCGATATGACGGTCGACGTACAGTCGTTCACGCCGGCGCGCGAACAGGCAGCCGCATGAAACGATATGCCGTCTACGCGGTCCCCGGAATCAATAAGGAAGAGGTTGCCGAGGCGATTCGGCTACGCACCGCGGTCGATGACTGGTACGGCCGCCAGGAGTTCCATGACCTCACACAGGACGCTCGCCGCTACGGATTCCACGCCACACTTAAAGCGCCCATCCACTTAGCCGCTGGACGAACGGAAGCACAGCTGTGTGCTGCCGCAGACGCGTTCGCTGCCGGTCGCGGGCCAGTGGTGATTTCCGCTCTCCGACCCGCAGCGATTGGCGGGTTCCGCGCGTTGGTCCCCGGCAGAGACCCCGAGGACCTGGATGTGCTCGCCGCCGATGCCCTGTGGACGTTCGAGGACTTTCGTGCCCCGCTCACCCAAGGTGACATCCGCCGTCGTCGTCCTGAAAACCTGGAGCAGCGAGAGAGGGAACTATTCGAGCGCTGGGGCTATCCCTACGTGCTCGATAAGTACCTCTTCCACTTCACGCTCACCGACCACGTTCCACTGGAGCGGACGGCCGAGATTGACGTCGCAATCAAGGACCATTTCGACGGCGTATCCGGCGTCGATGTGCCTCTCACCGCGGTCGTGATCAGCGTCGAGCCCGCCCCCGGCGCTGCCTTCGAGGTCCTGTCCGTTCACCCTTTCGCAGAACAAGCCGCTTTGGAGACCCCTGATGCCCCTCGTCCTTCATAATGCCCGCATCGTCCTGGAAAACGAGGTCATCCATGGATCCGTGCATATCGAGAACGGCATGATCGCGGAGGTCTCTCACGACCCGCAATTTTCACTCGACGGTGTGCCGGGCGAGGATATGGGAGCGGATTACCTGCTCCCCGGTCTCGTTGAGCTGCACACCGACCAGGTTGAGTCGCACTACCAGCCCCGGCCCAAGCGGTTCTGGGATCCGATCCAGGCAGTGATCGCGCACGACGCACAGATGGCAGCTTCGGGCATGACGACTGTGCTGGACGCGATGCGCATCGGCAGCGGCCCGGGTGAGAACCTGATCAGCGGTAACGCGCGCACACTCGTGAATGCGGTCATTAACGCGGCCGAGGCGGGTCTGTTGCGCGCGGACCACTACGTGCATTTGCGCTGCGAGGTGGCGACACCGGACGTCGTTGACGTGTTTGACGAGGTCGGCGGGCACGAACGGGTGCGGATGGTGTCGCTCATGGATCACACGCCGGGCCAGCGCCAATATGCAGACATGGAGGCGTTCCGCACCTACATGGTTGGCAAACACAATATGACCGAGATGCAGTTCGGCGAACACGTCAGTGAGATGCGGCATCTTTCTGCGACGTTCTCCGAGAACAATCGGCGCAGGATGGTGGGGCGCGCCCACGATCGAGGTATCACGATCGCCGCGCACGACGACGCTACCCAGGCGCACATTGATGAGTCGACGGCAGCAGGCGTGCGTATTTCGGAATTCCCCACGACCATCCTGGCCGCCCACGCTGCCCGGGCGGCAGGACAACTTATCGTCATGGGTGCGCCAAATATTGTCCGCGGCGGTTCGCACTCCGGCAACGTAGCTGCCTCCGACTTGCTACGTCTGGGGCTGCTCGACATCCTCTCCAGCGATTATGTCCCGTCCAGTCCACTCCACGCCGTTTTCCTGCTGTTCAGCCGCGGAGACATTACCTTGCCTCAGGGGGCCGCGCTGGTGAGCGGCAATCCTGCGCGTGCCGCCGGTCTTGAGGATCGCGGCGTCATCGCGCCCGGCAAACGGGCCGACGTCGTTCGTGTCCAGACATACGAGGGGACCGCGACGGCGCAGCACCCGCTCGGATCGTCCCTGCCGATCGTGCGCGGCGTATGGTGTGAGGGAAAGAGGGTCGCGTGAGTGGCGCATTTGTGGCCATTGTAGGGCCGAGTGGATCGGGGAAGGATTCGATTATTGATCACGCACGCCTTGCCATCGAAGGACGCGAAATCGTCTTCCCGCAACGCCAGATCACCCGGCCTGCAGGTACAGGGGAAGATCACAAGCCTGTGAGCGAGAGCGAATTCGAGGGCGCCAGGGACCGTGGCGAGTTCGCGTTGACGTGGCGAGCTCACGGCCTGGCCTACGGCATTCCGGCCCACGTGTTCGACGCCGTCGGCGCGGGAAACCTGGTCGTGGCGAACCTCTCGCGCGAGGTGCTCAAGCACTTGCCTGGCCTGTTCGCGAACGTGCACGTTGTGCGCATCACGGTTTCTGATGATGTACGCCTCGCGCGCATCATTGCACGCGGTCGCGAGGACGAGATTGCCGCAGTGTCACGCGTTGCTCGCATCAACCCGGCGCCGGATCATCCGGCCGACCTGGAGATCGTCAACGACGGCACGCTTGAGGACGCGGGAGGGAAACTCGTGGAGTTCCTGGGCAGCGTCCTGGATGCGGCGGGTCGATCCACGGAACTGCACCGACAACGTTCCTGAGCCTGAGGATGGCCACCGACGCGCCATAAACCCTCCACAATCAATGGAAACTGGAGAGAATTTAGTACCTTCTATTGTTCCGATTCATCGTCTAGAAAAAAGGCCAAAATGGGTATTGACAAGGGTTGATAGCCTTATGTCGCCAAAGCGGGGTTGATAACTAACAATGGGTTTTGAGTATTCAACATGCTCTGACCTGCGGTGATAGTTTTCGTTGGTATTTACCTGCAGTTGAAATTTTGACCGTTCAGCAAGGGCTGTTTCGGTTCGAATATCCGAAGGTTGCCTACGTGTCAGCTTGTACATCAGCCACCTGAGCTCATGGCCACCGCACAGCCAAAGCTATTAATGTGACGTGTGACGAGCAGCTGGCTCAATTTGTTCAGCCTCCCGTTCCATGGGTCGGCTCGCATGTCTGTACGGTGACTTTGGCTGTGCCGGAGCACGCAAGCTCGGGCACGAGCAACTATAAGCGGCTCATAAGCCCTATCGTGAACTGACCACCTGCAGCCCCAGCTGATCGTTGCGAGATGGTGGGGTTCTACGCGTCGTCCGATCGGATCGTGTACTAATGCCGGCCTCGGAGCTCCTTCTTGGAGTAGTAATGAAGTGAGCAACGCTAAGACTGATTGGCGTAACTGTCAGCGCATTGGCGTTGTGTTGTGTCATGGTGTTATGCGGAGCAATTGTTTTGGTGGCATTCGCATCTCAGGGTTCAACCGTGGCAAGCGCGGTAGCCGCCGTCGATATCGCCCTGATGATGGCCCTGCAGGAATCCGGGTTGCAGAGGCTGGCCAACACATTTGTGCCTCAATCTATGTAATTGCCGCACGACGGCGTTGCAGTGACCATGATTCGGTAGGCAGCGTGCAGCAGCGCTCTTCGGCCGGGTGGGGGAGTGTGGCTGAGCTTATGATTCCTACCTTCAACGACGGAGCTTTCGAGGGAGGACCGCAGGGGCCCAACCGAGGATCTCCGCGAGGCCTTTTAGATGTTCAGGGGTGGCAACTGATGGATAAGGGTGCTGCAGCACAGTCCGTTCAAGGGTCTTCGCTCCCGGAGCCCTACGCCAGGGGCGGTCGGAGGCTGAAGCAATGTTGGGCGGTCTCGGATGTTCAACGGAGCCGGTTCCCTGCAGCGCCGAGGAGCCAGGCCCAGACAACCCTAAGATCCCGTCTGACCTGAGCCAGATTCAGCGTGATATCCTCGCCTACGCTCAGGAAGAAAGGAGTTGACGGTGCACACGTCTGGGGCGGCACAGTGTTTTAGCCAAGGGACTGCTCGGGCTATGTGCAATGGGTCTACGGACAAGCTGACATCAGTTTGCCGCGAACGGTCCAGTGGACCGCAGGAACCCCCGGCTGATCCGCAACCCGGAGATCCCGTGGCGCAGAATCCTGACGGCCCAAACCACTGGGGCCTCGTCGGTAACTATGCTGGCAACGGCACGATGTACAGCGCGCTCAATCCGGCTGTTAGGACGCTGGTGCACCCTGTTGCTTGGAATGCGGGAACGGCATATTTGGCCTATCTGCCCCGCGGGGCATCCAAGTGCGTGGGTCAGTAGTCGATTCTCGGGATTCCTTGTGTCGAAAACATGCAAGAATTCAGGTCTATTTGATGGATGCTGGCTCCAGATTTATAGGAGCCATTGACGGGCAGCCACTACTGACCCACGCTAGGTGGCTAAGTCGGCGAAGCTACTTAGGACTCCGTGGACTCTAGAAACCAGTCCCGCGCCGGGTTGGTCACTGCAGGCAATGCCGCCTCAACCTTGGGTACGGCCCATCGAACACCATTGGCCAGAACCCTCTGGATCTCGTCCTGATGGTATACCGGGTAGTCCTGGTCGCCAGGGCTGAAGTAGAAGATCCTACCCGCGCCGCGCTGGTATGTCACTCCGGAACGGAACACTTCTCCACCCTCAAAGGATGAGATGAACACCACTTCATCGGGGGCCGGAACGTCGAAGAACTCGCCATACATCTCCTGATGAGGAATGTTGATGGGGTGTGGAATGCCGCTGGCAATCTCATGCGATGGTGCCACAGTCCATACCAATTCACGTTCGCCGTCGTTGCGCCATTTAAGCGAGCAGGTGGTGCCCATGAGTTGCTTGAAGATTTTGGAGAAGTGGCCCGAATGCAAAACGAGCAATCCCATACCGGACAGCACCCGCTGGCGTACACGCTCAACAATCTCATCCGACACTTCCCCGTGTGCTTTATGTCCCCACCACAGCAGAACATCTGTCTCATCTAGCACAGCATGGGTAAGGCCGTGCTCGGGGTCTTGCAACGTTGCTGTCCGGATCACGGCGTCATCATCGAGATACTTGCGCAACCCGGCGGCGATAGCTCCATGGATACCTTCGGGATAGTCGCTCGCGATGGAAGCGGGCGTTCCAAGTGTTTCGTGGACGTTCTCATTCCACACTGTCACATGAATTGTCATTAGAGTTGTACCTCTCGCTGTTCGGCGGCCGAAAGGTAGCAAGCATCGATGATGCGGGCACGGTTCAACGCAAGTGAACCATCCTGTTCAGCCCAGGTGGTTGGATCAAGCACGTGTTTGACGAAGGTACTAACCACCTCGGGATGCCCCGGTTCCGTCGTGAGACTGGTGGTTTTGTCATCTGTCTCGCCGGCTGTGTCACGGTAAATGGTAAGTTCGCCCGGGCTGAACTGCTTTGCGCTACGGACCTTGAGGTCGGCTCCGCCCTCGGTTGCCAGGACACTGAAGTCGAGTAAATCCTCGGGATCGCGGTAGCTTGCCCAAGAAGATTCGAGGATCAGCGTTCCTCCGCCTTCAAGCCGCAGAAACGCACTCGCGAAATCCTCCACCTCAAACGCAGACCCTCGCCCCTGGTCAGCCGTCTCTCGCGCCGATCCGCCCAGCCCACGCGGCCCCAACTCGGAATACGTCGACGCCGACACGCTGAGTACTCGCGGCTCGCCCATTAAATGCAGGGAATAGTCCAGCACGTGCACTCCGATATCGATTAGCGGTCCGCCACCGGATTTGTCTCGGTTGGTGAACCAGCTGCCGAGCATCGGAATACCGCGTCGGCGCAGCCACGACGCCCGCGCATAGTAGGGTCGCCCAATCTCGCCAGCGGAGATGACACGCGAGAGCTCCTGAATGTCCTGGCGCAGACGGTGATTAAACGCCACCTCAAGCACGCGGCCAGCCTTCCGGGCCGCATCCACCATAAGTTGCCCTTCCTCGCCGTTCCGGGCGATCGGCTTTTCACTCAGAACGTGAATGCCCCGTTCCAACGCAGCAATGGAGATCGTCGCGTGCAGGAATGTTGGAACCGCTACACTCACGGCGTCGAGGTCGGGGACGTCAAGAAGGTCTGTCCAGGATTCGAGCTGGTGGACGACGTTGTATTCCTCGCCCAGAGAATTTAGTAGATCCGTCTCCTGGCCGGCAATTGCGACGACGTCTACGTCGGGTAGTTCAGCATAGGCGGCAAGGTGTTGCTGCCCTGCCCAACCCAGACCTATCACCCCAACCTTGAGGCTTCGGGTGCTGAGTGTGCTTGTCATAGTTAACGTGCTCCTTGATAGTGGTGTGAGGCTGGCCGGCAAGGGAGCTATCCCTTCACCGCACCAGAGGTAAGTCCGCTGACAATGCGTTTCTGGAAGATCATGACTCCCACTAACAACGGAATAGTGACCAGCACCGAGGCGGCGCTGATAGTGCCCGTGGGGATGTCGAACTCGCTGGCACCTGTGAAGAATGCGATAGCCACTGGAATGGTTTGCGCATCTGGTGTCGAGGTAAGCGTGGCAGGCAGGAGGAATTCATTCCATGAAGCGATGAATACCAGGATTCCGGTGGTGACGATCCCGGGTACTGCCAGTGGAAGGATGACTTGCCAAAAGGTGCGAGCCGGGCTCGAGCCATCAATTGAGGCTGCTTCCTCCAGTTCCGTGGGAATTTCCCGGAAGAAGGAGGTGAGAGTGAAGATCGCCAAGGGCAAGGTGAATGTCAATTTCGGAATGATGAGCCCGAGCAAGGTGTTGTAGAGGCCAAGCTGGCTCCAGAGGTTGAACATTGGCGCCGCTATGGCTATCACGGGAAAGGTGGTCACCGACAATACCAAGGTCAAGATCATACCCCGCCGCTTCAAGGGCAGCCGCGCCAAGGCATAAGCCGCTGTCGCGCCGAAGAGCAAGGCAAAGAACGTTGTGGCGACGCTCACGACCAACGAGTTTCTCAGCGCGAGAACGAATTTTGCGTTCCTGAAGACGTCAATGTAGTTCTGTACTGACGGGTTTTCTGGCCACAATGCGGCGCTGGAAAGACCACCACCAACTTTGAACGAAGTGTTGATGAGCCAGTAAAACGGTATCAGCGAAACGATCATGATGACGATGATGAGCGTCCACAACAAGGGGCCTACACGTGTGGCTGTCGGTGACAGTGGGCGGCGGGGGCTCATATTTTCTCCTTCGTCGTGCCACGTAGATTGCCTCCAGCGAAGCGCAGGTAGATTACCGCTACGACCATGACGGTGAGGAATGTCAGGATGGATAATGCGGAGCCCTCGCCCACTAGCCGCGACTCACGCAGCTGCTGGTAGGCCAGCAACGACATTGAACCTGTGCCATTGGCTCCCCGTGTCAGAACGAACGGTAAATCAAAGACACGCAGCGCGTCCAACAAACGCAAGATTGCGGCTAGCAGGATGGCCGGTCGCAAGAGTGGCAGGGTAATGAAGAAAAAGGTCTGGAGCTTGGTCGCACCGTCCAAGGCCGATGCCTCATACACATCTGACGAGATGACTTGGAGACCGGCCAGCACGAGCAACGCCACAAAGGGCGCCGTCTTCCAAACGTCGGCCATAATCATAACGGCCATGGCGTAGCCGGACTCGGCCAGCCAGATGGTATCTCCACCCGGCATACCAAGTGTGCGCAGCACCTCAGTGATAAGACCCAAATGTGGATCAAACATGGCTTGCCAGGTAATAGCACTGACCACGGTGAGAATGGCGTAGGGGACAAGCAGTGCCGATCGCATCAGAGCTCGTCCACGGAAAGCGAGGTTAAGTAGAAGTGCCATGCCGACGCCGAGCAGCACTTCGAGGGACACGGAGATGGTGGCAAAAGTGAATGTCTGGCCAAAGGCCTGCCACCACGCTTCCGACGCCAGGGCGTCGATGTAGTTCTTGAATCCAACGAAGCGGCTAAGGCCCGAGACTCGAACACTGTATTGATGCATGGAAAGCCAGATGGCGTAGCCAATGGGGAAGGCCGCGACTAAGCCCATCAACGTTAGCGCCGGGGCAACGAACCAAAAGGCGGTTCGGCGGGCCGCGGCGTCTACGCTACGGCTGTGCCGGACCGGTGCGGCCGATGTCAGCTCCCGCTCGCGGGATATTGTCATGGATTCCACGTCAGAACGTCTCCTGAGCCTTTTCCATTTCGGAAACCATCTTCTTGACAGCGTCGTCAATTGAGACGCTGGTGCTCAGAACGGCGTAGACGTTGTCATAAATCGCCTGTGAGATCTGCGCATATGCCGGTGATTTGGGGCGCGGCTTGGCATTCTCCAAGGTTTGCTTCAGTTCTCCGGAGAATGGCAGGGCCTTCACCACGTCGGGATCGGAGTAGATATCGGCAATGACCGGGGCTTGGGAATTTGTCAGGAACATGGTCTTCTGCTGATCGCGGCTGACAGTGTACTTAATGAACGCTGCTGCTCCACCAGGATTCTTGGCCGTGATGGGCACAGCCAGATTCCAACCGCCCAGTACGCCGGAAGGCTCGTTGGTATCGTCAAATGCAGGCAATGGCGACACGGCGGTTTCTGGGCCAACGTTTGTCTCTTGGGCCGAGGCGTACGAGTTGGGCCAGTTGCGCTGAAAGCCGCCAACACCTGATTCGAAGGCACGACGGGTTGCCGTCTCGTCGTACGTCAGGGATGCCCGGTCGATCGAGCCATTGGCCAACCCGTCGCGCATAAACTGCAATACCTCGCGGGTCTGCGGAGAATCGATGACGACCTTGCCGTCCTGGTCGATGGCATCGCCACCTGCGGAGTACAGCAGTTCCAGGAAATTCACTGTCAGGCCTTCATAGGGCTTGAGTTGAATGAGCAGCTTATTGTCCTCGCTCTTTGCCGCCTGCTTATACAGCTCCTTCCATGTGGCTGGCGCCTGGACGCGGTCTTTGCGGTAGAGAACCAGTGCAGCATTCGTGTAGAACGGCGTGGACCAGTTCTTGTTGTCGTACACAGTGGTGTCGAGCACGGACGGCATGATTTCGGTGCCTATATTCTTTACGAGACCGGTCTGATCGTATAGCCACCCCTGTGATGCCCACTCGGCCGTCCAGGTGACGTCTGTCATATAGATATCGCAATCCTTGTTACCGCCTTCGAGTCGCTGGATGGCTGCAGTACGGGTTGCGCTGGTGTCTGGACCAAGCTCAACGTAGCTGGCTTTAACCGCGGATTGCGATTCGTTGAAGTTCTTGACCAAATTGGTCTGAATTCCCGTGTCTTTTCCGCCGCAGAAAACCATGTTTCCGTTGGCGCTCTGGTCTGCATCGGCGGCGAGCGCTTGGGTGGTCGGAGCAGCCTCGGAGGGGGCGGCGCCTGCTTGTGAACCGCCACCGCAGGCGGTCAAGGCTAGGGAGAATACGCTTAGCAGAGCTGCGGCTTGTGCCATCCGGCGGTAACGATTCAGCATCATCGGTGGGTCGCTTTCTTGAAAGGGAATCTAGTGCTGGATCGATCCAGCAACATCGATATTGGCACGCTTTAGGCCTTGTGTCAAGAGTCACAACTCAGGGATTATTGGTGGTTTTCTCCGGCGGGACGTCCAGAGTGCGACATCCGCATGAGGCCCGAATGACCAGATCCGAATCAATGTACTGCACCTCAGTGGCGGTCCGCTTGCCGGAGAGTCGGTCAACAAAAGTTGCTGCAGCGAGCCGCCCGAGCATCGCTGGATGGCTTGACACGGTGGTTAATCGCGGACTCGAAAAGGCTGCCAGCTCGACATCATCGAACCCGATCACGCGCGGTATTTCAGCAACACCCGCCTCACGAAACGCATCGAAAAGTCCAAAAGCCACGTTGTCACTGCCGCAGACTATGGCATCAGGAAGGGGGCCGGAAGCGATCAAAATCTTCGCGGCCTCGTAGCCTCCCAGCGGGGTCATGTCTTGTCTCAGGGTGCGCAGTGCGTCATTTAGACCCGCAGCCTCGAGCCCAGCCATGAGGCCCTTGCGACGCAGTCGCGAAGCCGATGACGGACTTCGACTTCCTACGAAGGCGAATGTTCGTGAACCATGCCATAGCAGGTGCGCCGCGGCCACGCGACCGCCTTCGAAGTCATTTGGACCGACATAATCCACGGCCCTGCTCTCCACGAACCTCGTATAGCTAAGGCACGGCAGCCCGGCGGCCTCCATTTCTTGCGCTACCGACTCAATGGTGTCTTCCACGGCAGCAACGATGACGCCGTCAACGCCAAATTCACGAAGCTGGCGTAGTAGCTGATCCTGCCTATCCCGGCTTCTGAGGGACGATGCTGAGATGGAGCTGTATCCGAGCCGCTCCAACTCCATTTCCATAGCCATCACAGATTGGGCGAAGAATGAATTATCGATGTTGGTGACGATGATGCCTACCAGCCGGCTCTGTTTTGTGCGCATGGCTGCTGCGGTCCGGTTATAGACGTACCCCAACTCGTCCATGGCCTGTAGTACGCGTTCTCGGGTCTCAGCGGCCAGCCGCCCGTCACCCCGCAATGCCAGCGATGCCGCCGAGCGGGATACACCCGCCCGTGCGGCTACATCTTGAAGCGTCACTCGGGTGGTCATGGACAGATCTTATCCTCACTGCGCAGGGTAACTAATTCCGGGGGGTACCGGCGGCCTTGAGTCTGACACCACTTCGAAGCCAAAATGGGAGCTGCAAGGGTGGATCTGCAACATGCTGCCAATTGTGACAGAGACTATTGCGGCAACGATCTCCAGGTCATCGTCCTGGCCTTCCTTCCCCGTCAAAGTTGGGTTACTAAATGCTGATTCTGAGATTTCTTGCATCCGTGTCAACGTACATCACGTCACCGGCGCCCCTTGGTCTTGCTCACATCGACGCATGAAGATAGGGGGCATGAAACGTAGATTCTGCATCATCGGATGGCAATGTGCGACGACGACAATTCGTTTCACCGGGCCTCTACCGTCACGGTGACTCACTTCCGGTGCCGCTAGCACGGCAAGAACATCCCGAATCCGTGGTACCAACAGCACTTTAACCCCTGTATCAGCGCCGGGTAATGGTGCATGCCGAGCCGGACGCGGTGAGAGTCGCATGTCCGGTTCGGCGGGCAGCCATGGCGAATCAGCAGCCTAGCAATCAGCAAAGGTGCGCGCTGTGGCTGACCGAACCAATAGAGCACGTAGACATCAGGCTGGTCAATTCCCATTCCTTCATGAGTTCAATCGCTGGCCGCGAGCCCGGCTAGGGACGGCGGGCGTGCACCCCGGCGGGAAACTGTGAGAGCCGCGGCCCGAACGGCAGCGCCACCGAGGTCATGCAGGCCCGCGATGAGTGCGGACATGAAGGAATCCCCTGCCCCGATTGTGTCTACTACCTGGGTTGGCATGGCGGAGACCGCAAGTTCCGTCCGGGCTGAGCGCAGGATCGCACCCCCACCTCCCCGCGTCACCGCGGCAAGGGGCGCACCCAGAAGCTGTAACCGGGCGAATGTTGGGGTCGTAGCTGATGAGGCTCGAACCTTTCGCAACGTTAACCGCGGAGAGCACGGTATCAGCCCTTCGCTGCATTAACGAGGTTATGGAGCCGGTGTGAAACAGCCGATATCCTTCCACCGATGGGCGCCTCCGCCGCGCCTAGGACCGCCAGCGCGGTCGACGTCGTATTTCCAGCGCCCGTAGGCAGTAGCGCAACACCGGCAACCTCGAGGTGCTCCCGAAGGATCTCGCCTTCCGGATCGTCCCCGAAATGTGCGCACAGGTCTGTGGCAACGCCCAGCCGAGCGAGCCCGAATGCTACGTTGGCCGGGCTTCCTCCGGGGGATGCCGACGTCGAATGCGGGTGTTGGACTATGTCCACGATGGACTCCCCAATGTCACCGCCCGAATGGAACGCCCGGGCCCTGCGATCACCCGACGTCCTTGGCGAAAACAAGGGCGCCTTGATCCGTCAAGGTTTGTTGGACCTGGCGAATATCTACGGCCCGAGGCTCCACATTGTCCCGCGCGGACAGCGCCGCAGCAACGCCGGCGGCCTGACCCATTGCTGCGCACGTGGCACCGACCCGCACAGACCCGAGGGCTTCACGGTCGGCGGACGCGCACCGACCGGCCGCCAGCAAGCCATCGATAGCTTCGGGTACCAGCATGCCGTACGGGATATCAAAGGGCGCCGGCACGTACATGGCGTGGGTGCCCACCTGTCGGTCGGCCGGATGAACATCGATGGGCCAACAGCCGACTGCAACGGAGTCCTCGAAGCGTGTTCCGTTTCTGACGTCGTCACCTGTCAGCGTGTAGGACCCCACCAGCCGCCGTGTTTCACGCACACCAATTTGAGTGCTGGTTTGCATGAGCCACGAATCTTCCATGCCGGGAACGTGGGCCTTGAAGTAATCCGCTATCGCTTGGGAATCTTGGCGGCCGGTGACCTCAGCCTGACTCAACTGTGTGGCATCGGAAGCGTCCCCGATAACCCGAGTGGAATTGACCCACACGGTGTCCTTGCGCAGGCCGCCGAACCATGGTCCGCCGTACCGAGGTAGATCGCCCTTGTCTCGAGCCGCTCTCATGTGCTCGACGTCGACCGGGACGTCGCGGCGCACCGATGAGAAGTCGGTCAAAATCGGATTGTGCAGCATGCCGGCCTCCGGCCCAATGGGGAGCACGGCAGCACCGTCGTGGGGGATTGACTCATCCAGAACAGCATTTCCCATTCGGAAGGACATGGTCATGGGCTGCAAGGTGTCTGACTTGACCCAGGAGGCCCCGCTGCGTTCCACAATATCTCCATTGCCTGTGCAGTCAATGGTCACTTTCGCCCGGATGGCGCGCCGTCCATCGACGTTCTCAATGAAGGCCCCTGCTACCCGATTTCCGTCCATGATCGGAGCGGCACCCCACGTGTGGAAGAGGAACTCGATGTTTTCCTCAGCGATGAACTCGTCGGCCACCCGTTTCATGACCTCTGGCTCCGAATTAATGACGAAGCCGGAGTTCACGAGTGCTCCATCCTCCCCAGCGGCACGAGTCACCCACTCCTCGGCAATCCCTTTCACACAGCGATCATAGGGACGCAGCCAGGAGTTGAATCCGGCCAAAGTTAGCACCATGCCAGCGGTCCACATGCCACCGAGAAAACCATGGTGTTCCACGATGGCAGTTTTGGCTCCCGCACGAGCTGCGGCCACGGCGGCAGCCACACCGGCAGGCCCGCCGCCGACGACGAGCACGTCGACGTCGCTGTAGACGGTGGTGTTTCGGGGCTGTTCCAGTACGTAGTTCACGGGGCTTGATTCCTTGTTATTGTGTTTGATGATCTTGCTCATTAGCCTTTGACACCACCAGCTGTCATACCGCTGACGAGATGGGGTTGCAGGAACCAGTACACGACGAGCACCGGCAGAATAGACAGAGCACCGACCGCCATGAGTTGATTCCAATTGACATTGACGTCACCGATCATGGACGCAATACCCATGGGAATGGTCCATTGTTCCTGAGAGATGAGCAATGTCCGGGAGAACAATAAGTCCGTCCAAGCGCTGGTGGCAGCGAAACCCACGCACGCGGCGACACCAGGGATGGAAACAGGCAGGAGGACCCGCCAGAGCGCACCAAGGCGGGAGCAGCCGTCAACCATCGCCGCCTCGTCGAGTTCGCGGGGGATTCCATCGAAATAGCTTTTCATCATCAGCGCCGTGAAGGGTGTAATGGCTGCCGTGTTGGCGAGAATGACACTTGTCGAGGTGTCTAGAAGCCCCATGGTCTGAAAAAGGACGAAGAACGGCAGAGCCAGCAAGGTTCCGGGAAGGACGCGCCCCATGAGCAAGGTGAAGCCAACAGCCTTGCTGCCCGGGAGGATGAAGCGAGACATGGCAAAGGCGGCGAAGATGGACAGGACGGCACTCAACACAGAAGCCCCGATAGTGACCACAGCCGAGCGGGCGAACCAGGACAGAATGCTGGTTTCGGTCAGCACTCCCTTAACCGCATCCAAACTCAGAGGTTGGCCAATGGGGATGACAGCCGGGGTGCGGGAGAGAACCGCGGAGGTGGGGAGCACTGCCGTCAGAAACATCCAATACACAGGAAACAGCAGAACAACTGTCACCACGATCGTGGTCACAAAGGCCCAGTTGAGCCGGAATTTTTGAATCTTGTTGCGGCGGGTAGCTATAGCGACGGTCACAGGACGCCCTCCAGGGAACCTTTGAATTTTTTGCGGACTAAGAAGAAGACGACCGCGCCTATGAGTGCGAACGTCAGGATACCCAGCGCTGCAGCTGAGCCCAGGTCGAATCGCTCGAATGCTTGGTTGTAGATGCGCACGGCAATGGTCTCCGTGGCACCAGCTGGACCGCCACGTGTCGAGGCGTAGATGAAGTCAAATTCTCGGAAGGCATACATCATGTTGAAGATGACGGAGATGAAGATGAATGGGCTCAGCGCAGGCAACGTTACGTACCGGAATTTGAGCAGTTTTCCTGCACCGTCCATGGAGGCTGCCTCATATTGTTCTTTGCCCACGGATTGCAGTCCGGCCAAGAGCATCAGGGTAAAGAAGGGAAACGCTTTCCAGCTCGTCGGGGCGATCACGGCTAGCAGTGCCAGACTGTCGTCGGCGAACCAGTTGATGTCGGTGCTGATGATACCCAGAGTACGCAGTATGTAATTGACTACCCCGTAGGTGGGGGCCATCATCCACATGAACGCAATAGTGGCGGTGACACCCGGTACAGCCCAAGGGACGAGGACCAGCGTACGGAGCAAACGCTGTCCCGGCATCTTTTGATTGAGCAGCAGCGCCGTGCCCAGACCGATGGCAAAGGGAATGGCCGTTGAGCCTGCCACGTACACCACCGAAATGCCGAAGCTTCGCCAGGTGTCGGCGTTCGTCAGGACCTCGGCATAGTTCACGAGAGACAGTGGTGCGGCCAGCACCTTGTCAAGGGGACCCAATCCGACGTCGCGCAAACTCAGACTGAGCAGAAGGACGACCGCGAAAACCAGCGTTCCACCTACCCACAACATAGTCGGAGCCATGAGTGCCACCCCGATCCAAGGGCTGTTTGCCTTGCGCATTTTCCGCCGTCTCACGGGCTGAGCCTTGGAGTTTCCGGGAGTGTGGGCAACGTCGTACTTGTTCTGCCGCTCTGTAATGCTCATGGCGTGATGCCTGCTTTCTCAAGCTCGGACTGCAACTCGGCCAAAATGGTTCCTGTGTCATCTGTGCCCATGAGGAGCTTGTGGAACGATGTACCGGCAATCTGAGTGAAGTCAAAGTAATGTAATCGCAAGCCCTCCATCGACGGATCGATAATTGGCGTCATATTCTCGGCAACGTTGGCCATGACCGCTCGCTGCTCATCATCGAGCAGGGCCGCGGCCGCACCGGGGCGAGTCACTGGGGACCCAACGAGTTGTGAATAGGCCTCCATCATGGGCATGGACGTTGCGAACTTCACGAAGTCCAGGGCCAGCGCTTCTTTGGTCGCATCCAAACCCTGAGGGACTGAGAAGCCGTGGCTCACATCACCGGGGCTGATGGCGAACGGTGTTTTGGCAATTTGGAGGGAGTCAACGAGGCTGGCACTGGCAGTTTTCTTGACCGTGGCCTGATAGAACGGTCCCTCAATCATCATGGCCACGTTACCTGTCAGGAATGCCTCCCGCTTTTGGGCGATGTCAGTGCCTTGAGGTGCGTAGTCGCGGCCGAGGGTGCGCCAGAGATCCAAGGCCTTGACCACTCCGGGATCGGAGAAGGCCCACTTACCGTCGGACGCCCACTGCGCATCCATGCCGGTGGTAAACACAAGAGCGTCGCGGATGAAATTCGCCGAGTTGTCGGCGGCAATGGCGAAAGGTTTCACGTCCCCGCTCAGAGCGGCGACCCGCTGAGCTGCGAGGAGCAACTCCTCGGGGGTCTCCGGGACGCTCACCCCAGCCGCGGCGAGAACCGCCTCGTTGTAGAACATTACATAGCCATAGTCCACCAGCAGGACGCCGTAGTTGCGCCCACCCCAGGCCATGACCTTTTGGGTGCTGGGCCACGAGCCTAGGATGTCGGTCCCTGCCAGGAAGTCATCCATGTCTAAGAGGAAACCAGCTTCTGCCCACACCGGAAGGGTAGTGGTCGGTGTCGGCACGTGCACCACATCGGGAGCTGCGCCGGCCATGAGCTGCGTTGTAATCTGCTGCTGGTAGTCGGCATACGCGATCTCGCGAAGTCGTACTGTGACGCCACCGTGTTCGGCTTCGAAGCCGGCAATGAGTTGTGGCCACCAGTCCTTAAGGCCCGGTTCTTTGGCCGTCCAAGTGGAAATAGTTAGGACGGAATCTCCTCCTCTCCCGTTGGCCGAGGCCGTGGGGACACAAGCGGTCAACCCGCCTGCGAGTATTGCAGCCCCGGCCACAATGAGTTCTCTCCTACGCATCAACGCTCCTTTGTGTGATGAAGTAATTGGTCAAGATGGTTTTGATCTACTGCTGTGGGAACACGATTGCCTTGAGTGCGCCCGGCAGCGATGGATGTTGCAGCGCAGACTCCGTTTCTGACAGCCCCATCCTGGCGGTGATCAGCTCTTCAACCCGAACCTGCCCGCTCGCGATCAGTTGAATGGCATCGGGATAACAGTTGGCATAACGGAAAGTGCCCGTAATTGATAGTTCCCGTTCCTGAATATCAGCCACCGTAATGCCCAACGGCGCGCCACCACCCATCCCGACCAGGACACATGTACCGGCTCGGTCCAGGTGTCCGATGCCGTCCTTTGCGGCGCTAGCATTTCCGGAACATTCAATGTGCACGTCGACGTCGAGCCGGTTCGGCAGGCCTGCGAGAGCCCGGGCGTCGATCGTCAACGCCGCCCCGAATCTTGCGGCCAGTTCCAGCTTCACGGGATCGACGTCGGTTATAGTCACGGATGCCGCACCAAAAGCCAGGGCCGTTTGGAGCGTAAGTAGGCCAATCGGCCCCGATCCGGTGACTAGAACCTTGGAGCCTACGGTGACACCGGCCTTGCGGCAGGCCCACAGTGCCACGGCCAGTGGTTCGGTCAGTGCCGCCTGCTCGAATGTCATGGTGTCGGGAATAAGGAAGCTGAAATCGGCCCGTATGGCGACATATTTTTGCAGAGCACCGTCGACTGGAGGTGTGGCGAAGAAGATAACATCCGGGCAGAGGTTGTAACGTCCTTTGCGGCACTGTTCGCACCGCCCACAACTTACGCCAGGTTCCACGGCGACGCGCTCGCCTATACGGCGTGTCTTCACATTCGACCCGACGGCAACAACAACGCCAGAGCTTTCATGTCCAAGGACTAAAGGATCCTCCACCACGTAGCCGCCGATACGGCCTTCGCGATAGTAGTGAACGTCGGAGCCGCAAATGCCAACTGCCTCGACTCGCACCAACACTTCGTCCGGCGCGATCGATGGACGCTCACGGTGTTCCATGCGCACCTCACCCGGCGCTACTAGGACTGCGGCATCATGGGTGGTATTTGCAACTGCTGACACGGTATCTATCTCCTGACGTCATTGCACATCTGATCTCGTGTGCCCTAACGACAGTACAATTCCGACGAAGCAGGAACTAGCACGTTGCGCGTCGACTTCTGGTACTTTCTTTCCAAGAAGCTACTCTTACTACTAAGGAATGATACTCAGGAGCGTATGAATACATCAGATGGCGTCATGCCCACGGCAAGGAAGTCGGCCCGAGCCCTTCTCGGCCGTGATCCTGTGCGCGAGCTTGTCCCGCGAGACATTAACGTCTCGGCCCGCTGGCACACTCACGATTTTCCGAGCCCATTGGCCCGTTGGAATTCGCATCCTGAGTTCGAGATACACCTGATCACCAAAAGCCACGGCAATTTCATTGTGGGTGACCACATCGGAACGTTTGGTCCCGGACACTTGGCGATGGTTGGCGCCGATCTGCCGCACGATTGGATCTCCGAACCTGGGGACGGGGCGGTAATTGTGGAACGCGACGTGGTGTTTCAATTTCGCAGAAGCTGGATAGACGACTGTGCAGCCTTTTTACCAGAGCTGCATGAGCTTGATGCTCTCATGGCGCGAGCGATGAGAGGTATAGAGTTTTCCGGGCGTACCGCACTTCAGGGCGCCCAACAATTGCGCAGCATCGGTGGTAGCTCCGGTATGTCGCGCTTGTCCAATATCTTCACCCTGCTGCAGACCCTCAACGATGCACCGTCGGAGGAATTGAGACTGTTGTCCAACGATTGGCTCCCCGTGCCCACAGATGCGCACACGGCGACGATTGTTAGTGATGCGATTTCCTATGTGCTCGACAACCTGCACACGGGAGTCCTTATGTCAGAGGCGGCGAGCATTGCAGGAATGTCCTCATCGGCATTCTCGAAATACTTCAAACGGGCCAGCGGGCATACCTTCAGAGACGTAGTCAAACAGATGCGGCTGACACAAGCCTGCAAAATGCTACAACATTCCAATACGGCAGTCTCCACAATTGCCTCGGAAGTTGGATACGATAATTTGTCCAACTTCAATCGACAATTTCTTTCTGAATATGGGTGTACTCCGCGCCAATTCCGAAACCGTCAGGGACTGCCTAGATCCCCTTGACTCGCGGACCTACCCTACGACTTGGTTGCCTTGGGAGGTCCCGATGGGCGCACTGGCCAACACTGATAAGGTCGAGCGGACCGATGATGCTTTCAGAGGTCTTCTCCTAAGGGCACAGGATTAAGCGGGAGCGGCCAGCCGCTACCTCAAAGATGAACTGTCTCAAGTAGTCAGTATCGGCGTCAGGGCCATGAAGGTCGGTGTTCCGTGAATATGGCAGCTTGCGGGGTGATTAGGACGGATCAAGAGTAAAATTCCAAGCACAGCCGCATTGGTAGCCGATTTGCTCTGCTCGGGTTCGTGCGGCAGTCGGGCGGGAGTTCCCGCCACGTCATACACACCTCATCCCAATCAGTACAAAGTGGAGAGTGTTTAGTACCTCTAGTTGTTGCAATTACGCCATGCAGAAACTGGTCAAAAGGGCCTATTGGCAGCTTGAAATGGACTCATCGCAGGACAGTGGGGTTCAAAAAGCGTTGATAACTGATGATTAGTTTCTGGTGCTGAACATGCTCTGACCTGCGGCAATAGTTTTCCTCACTGGGTCCATGAAGTTGCATTTAGGGCCGTTCAGCGCGGGCTACTTCGGTTCGAATTCCAGCCTTGACTTCCACCGGCCAGTTGATAATGAACGCTCGCGGCCAACGTTTTGTTGGCCTTGAACTTCATCAACAACGCAGGCGAAATGACGCCCAAGGAACTCTCCGCGCTGCTGGAAATCACCACCGGATCCATGACAGCAATGGTGGATAGACTCGAAGCCGCCGCCCTGGTCACCCGCAATCCCCAGCCCACGGACCGCCGGAGCCTGCTGCTTACCCTTGCATCTGCCGGGCGGCATGCCACACAGTGGGCGCAGGATGTCTTTGAAAACGCCATTGCCAGCGTTTGCCAGCAAGAAAGCAACCGGGAGGCCGCAGCCGACGCGGCCTTCCTCGCCACCATTGCCGAAGCTCTCAACCAAGCCGCCCGGCTCCAGAAAGCAGCCTAGAACCTACAACGGTACCGGCACCGCACGCTTTTCCGGCACGAGCATCAAAACACAAGCAGGACAATAGACCTCAAGCGCAAAAAAGCAGGAGGGTCCGAGTACACCCGGGCCCTCCTGCTCTATATGTCCCTCTTAGCTTTGACGCACTCCACGACGGCTACGCACTGCCAGCAGCACGCCGCTTCCCAACAACAGGAAAGCCAACAGCCCTACCATCACGGACAACGAGGTGCCCGTATCTGCCAAGTCAATGCCATCCCCTTGGTGCCCTGGATCCGCAGGCTCCACTGGTGGACCCGACGGATTGACAGGAGCCGGTGGAATCACTGCGCCCACGGCATAAGTGATGGTCACGGTGCCCGGCAATGCCAGGTTACCGTCACCGTCTTCGGCGGTGTATTTGATGGGGGTTGGGTCCCCGCCGAAGCCGGCCTCGGGGGTGAAGGTGATGTCGCCTGCGTCGTTGACGGTCCAGGTCCCTTCGCCGGTGGAGATGACGGGGTCCTTGGTCGAGTTCCCTGTTGCCGGGTTGATCAACTGCACCGTGGCCGGGTCCATGCCCGGATCCAGTGCGGCAGGAACCGTCACGGGCTGACCCTGATCACCGGCACCGGCCGCATCGGACACGTTCGGGTAGAGGACTGTGACGGTGGCGTGAGTGACTTGTGCTCCTGTTCCATCGGTGGCGGTGTATCTAATCGGCGTTGGATTCGACTGGAAGCCTGCCTCCGGGTTAAACGTAAAGCTACCTGCACTGTTTACCGTCCAGGTCCCTTCACCGGCAACCACCAAAGGGCTGGTGGTCGGGGAGTTTGTTGCTGGATCAATGATCCTCGCACTGGCTGGATCAATGTCGCTGGTTTGTCCGGTGAGGGGCACAGTGACGGGCTGACCCTGATCACCTGCACCGGACAAGTCGATGATGTCGCCTCCGACAACGATTGTCGCAGTTGAGGTGACGAGGTTGTTGTTCGAATCCTGGTAGGTGTAGGGCATTGCCGGGGTTGTGCCCACGTAACCGCTTGCAGGGCTGAACATGATGAGCCCTGTGTCACTGTCATAGCTCCAAGCGCCTGCCGCTGTGGACATGCTGGTCTGGCCATTGCTGAACAGGAACGTGTTTCGGTTCGCCGTGGTGGGGGTGGCATCCGCTGGCACGGGTGCGAAGTTTGCAAACGGGTCGATGGTGACGGGGGTGTTGAACGGGGTGCTGGTTGATTCAGGCGCGTCGGCGGGAGCTGCAAATGTCGTGGTCGCCGGAGCGAACTGTCCCACGTTCAAGAAATTGGCAACCACGTTGCTGGGCCCATTGGTGTAGCTGCCTGGGGCGGTACCGCCTCGGACTTGGATGGAAACCGTGCAGCTGTCCGCACCATTGGGGATGCCGCCAGCGATGCGGATGGTGTTGCCGCCGGTCACTGCGGTGGTGGTCACAGCCGAGGGGGTTACGGCACCTCCCGCGGGACTGACACAGGCAACCGTCAGCGCGGGGTCGGCGACTGTCATCCCTGCTGGGAGTGTGTCCGTAAAGTCCCAACCGTCTTTGGCCAAAAGTTCTGTGGTGTTGTTGATCTTGAACACCACACCCACTCTGTCGCCCACCGTGTTGACGGGCGTGCTGAAGCTTTTCTCGAGAGTCGGGGTGACATCCACGATGCGCATGTTATCAACGGCGGCGTCATTGCCTGATCCGCTGCCGTTGAGGTTTTCAATCACGGCCCGCAGTGAGGACCCGGTGAATTTCGTGGCCAAGGCTGAATCAACGGTGGCGACCCGGGCTGTGCGGGCCGCGCCACCTTCCAGCCCGGGAGCTGTGATGTTGACGGCTCCCGGGTCGGTGCACAGCGCAGATGAGCCAAGAGGTGTTGCAACGTTGGTTGTGCCGTTGACAATGGAGAACTTGTAGTTGGGGCCGCTGGAGGCGCAATTCAATGCGGCACCATCGACTGACAGGGCAACGTACCTGTTTTCGCCGCCGATGTTGATGACGCTGCTGCGCAGCTGTTCCCCCATGCCGGGGTTTTCACCATCAGTGAACGCGGCGAGGACGTGGTTGGTTTCCGGTGCAGGGTTGCCCCTGTACTGGCCCAAAGCATTCGCCAACTGCCGCAGGGACTGGTAGGCCCTGGCGTTGAGTGCCGGGTCTGAGCGAAGATTGCAGTTGGTCAGAGCCAGATCGTCAGGGCTGGAGTTGCCTGCCAGAATGTTTCCGTTACATGCCCGCAGCCATCCCGGGTTGGCCGTGTAGGTGACATTCATGCCATTGGGGGCGATACTCGAGTAGTTCGTCAGGAGGACCGGCTGGGTGCCAGTGTTCTCAAACTTGGCTTCAAACAGCACCTCTTGAGGAACTGCGGCAGTCGCCGCCGGTGCCGCTAAAAGGGGGGTGAATGCCGCGGCAATAAGGGCGCCAGCAGTCACGAGTGTACGTCCGATCGGAGGACGCTTCGATATGGAAGTCATTCAATGCTTTCTGTTCAGCGGCGGACCGCGTATTGAAACTTTGCGCACCAACTTCCGCCTTTAAACAGCGCGCACGTCCGGTCTTGTAGATTCCCCCTAAGAATATGCCTAGGAATCACATGGGGAGCTTACCGGGCATGCCAAACAAGCTCAAAGGAATTTACCACTGGGCTGCCCCTGATCTGGTCCAAGCCACTCGGGTGTCTGGACCTAGTTTGTTGCTCAGACCCGCTAAGGTGCCGGGTTTTCCCGTCAGAGGTCAACTAAAGCTGAAATGAAACCGCGGTCTTGCAAGCCGTCACCAAGTGAAGGTGCTCCGGAAATGACCAACAACTGTCCTTCTGGAGCATTGACGAAAGTGATTCAACTCACTAAATTGATAGGACGTTCTACGTCTTTTCTGATGTCGATTGGCTTGGGCGTAGAGCCAACCTGTTCATACATTGCTGGCTGAATTGCCGCCGGAAACACCTGGCCCGGGCTCCTACACCTGGGTCTTGAAAGGATTGAAATGCCCTTCATTGACCATCAACGACGAGGTTTGGCGGGACGCGCGGGAATTGCGTCCCTTGGAGTGGCTGCACTGCTGGCAGGGACCTTCTTGGGTTCAATGCCCGCCTCGGCGGCGCTGAGCGACCCTCCCGGCACCTTTGCCGAACAGAACCTGGCTCCAACAGTGGTCAGCCCCTTCGCGGCCTACCGGATCCCGGCGCTGAGCTACCTGGGCAACGGAGTTGTGGTGGCTGCCTGGGACGGCCGGCCCACCAGTGCCGCCGATTCACCCAACCCCAACTCCATTGTTATGCGCCGCAGCACCGACAACGGCGAGACTTGGGATGCCCAGCGCACCATTCTGGCCGGAAACCTTGATGCAGCCAACGGCGGAGCCAACAAGACTGGCTACAGTGATCCGAGCTTCGTGTTTGACGCCGAAGTCAACAAGCTGTTCGTGTTCTCCGTCTACTCCAAAAGCACGGGCTTCATTGCCAGCGTCTTTGGCAATGACGACGCCAACCGCAACGTCATCAGCGCCCAGGTCTCTGAATCCAGCGACGGCGGGATCACTTGGGGCGCGCCGCGCCTGATCACCGAGGTGGTCAAGCCCGGCAACAACGCCGCCAGCCCCCAGCCCGGTGACGTGCGTGGCATGTTTGCCAGCTCCGGCGAGGGCATCCAGCTCAAGTACGGCCAGTACGCAGGACGTCTGGTCCAGCAGTTTGCCGGCGATGTGCGCCAGGCTGACGGCAGCAACGCCATACAGGCCTACAGCGTGTACTCCGACGATCATGGTGTCACCTGGAAAAAGGGCGACAACGTGGGTACCCGCATGGATGAGAACAAGACAGTGGAGCTCTCCGACGGCCGGATCATGTTGAACTCACGCTCCAACAACGCTGCCGACAATGCCCGCAAGGTGGCCTACTCCAACGACGGCGGCCAGAGTTACGGACCCGTAACTTTGGACATAAACCTGGTTGACCCGGCCAACAACGCCGCCATAGCCCGCCTCTTCCCCGAAGCACCGGCAGGATCGGCCGATTCAAAGAAGCTGATCTTCACCAACACCAACGACGCCAATGTCCGACAGAACGTCTCAGCACGGGTTTCCTGCGATGACGGAAAGACCTGGGGAGTGCCGCGCACCATCCGCGCAGGTTCCTCGGCCTACTCCACCGTCGCCCGCCTGGAATCGGGCCAAATTGGTGTCTTGTATGAAAGCAATTTCGTCAACGGCATTTCCTTTGCCAAGTTCAACGACGCCTGGTTGAACAGCTGCACGCCTCCCGTGCCGGCTGAACCCACCACCATTGCCGGTGTCACCATTGCAGGTCTTGCCACGGACACTTCACGCGACCTTGCGGCCAACCCCTACAAGGCAGGTGACATGGTTCCCTACAGCTTCACCGTCACCAACAAAAACGCTGGAACTGTGGCCGTCACGCCGTCGGCCGGTAATTTTGCTCCCTTCCTGCCTCCCGCGGCAGGCAACTGCCGCTACACTGCATTGCCCGCAGGTTCCTCCTACAACTGCAGCGGTCAGAACCACACTGTGACAGCAGCGGAAGTGAACCAAGGCTACTTTGTCCCCGACACCAGCTGGTCCATCACCGGCGCGGCCACCGGAAGCGGAAAGGTGCTGGGCCGCCCCGTGCCGTTGAAGGGCGGAATCCAGACACCCACAGCCAACTTCTCCGGCGTAACCATTGCCGGAACACGCACGGACACGGCCCGCAACGTGACCAGCCAGCCGTACGTCGCGGGGGAGAAGGTTGGCTACTCCTTCGCCGTCAAAAACACCACGGCTGCCACCCTTACGGTGACACCCACGGCTGGGAATTTTGCCCCGTTCGTGGCACCGGGAACAGGCAACTGCCGCTACACGGCGTTGAATGCGGCAGGCTCCTACAACTGCACCACACCGCAGTACACGGTGACGGCCGCAGACGTGGCCCGCGGCTACTTTGTTCCAGACACCTCATGGTCCATCGGCACCAGCGCTGCACAGCGGCTGCTCGGTGAAGTAGTAAAGATCAAGTAACCTATTTCCCAGAACATGGACGGCGCCCCTAGGGCGCCTTGCCTAATGGACATTTCCGGGCCTTTCATCATATTTTGATCTGGAAAAACCAAGGTGGAAACAACATCGTTGAAATGGCTTCGATAGCATTCGGAACTCATGGTGCTGAGACGGTGTTGTTATCGATTACAGGCAATTGGGATGAAGACCTCTTAGGTTGGCGGTCAATGCACCGTTACAAACCTAGGAGGTCTTCATGTCTCACTGTTAGGTCGATCCATCTCGTCATGTCTTGCCACGGGCGCAGGTGACGAAGGAAATACGCAGCATACGGAAATACAGCCCCAGAGAGTGGCCGATTCCGAGATGAGATTTGAGTCGGTTTGGAGAACCCTGCCTCCATACCAAAGTCCTGGCCGGACTTTGCCGCCCGATCGCGGCGACTACGTGATGCCCTCAAAGAACAAGCTGGGACGAGGCAATTATCCGCCCCCTGATGTCAGGCCATGACCGGACGCCTTCACCTAGCCCCGGATGTTAGCGCACGTCTGCGTTGTTGGTGGGTAACCTCCCGAAGCCATGCATCACCACTTACGGACAACTTTTTGTCTTGTCGAGCAGGGGCATGGGGAACCGTTTTGCACAAGCCAATTCATTCGAGCGAACAATCAGTGTCTCAGTTGGGGGTGCGGCGGCGCAGAGAACGGAAAAAATCGTACGCTAAGGGCTAGTTGAGCCAGGTAGCCACTGGACTACAGCTTGCCAATGGAAGCCACTCAGAGCCCGTCCGCAGGGGAACGGCAAAAGGGACGATGAACCTGTCCGCTGGGTGTTAACGCCAACCGAAAATAGGGCCACGGCTGCCAATTGAAAACAGGGCCACCAACCATCATGGAGGGTGATCAAT
>NZ_PPXC01000007.1 GCF_002909445.1 Arthrobacter glacialis | reverse complement strand
CAAGCTCACCAACCCCGCGTCCAGCCGCCGGGAACACCTCATCCTCAGATACCTCAAACGCCACCCACGCTGACAGCGTCGCCGGCTACTCCGGCCTTGGCCCATAAAGACATTTCGTTGTCCAGCCCTTGCCTTGATCTCGGCCGCAGCGGGGACTTGCTGGTGGACGCCGGGGCCCGGGCGCCCGGCAGCAGATCAGCCGCACGCTGGCGACCCTGAGCCCAGGGGTGCGCCCCTGAGGCGAAATTGGGGGGTTTACCCCATAGCCCGGCGCCCCGTGTCCACGTAGCGTTGGTGCCATGAGTAACCACAGCACCAAAGCCCCAGCACCTGTTTTGGCTGATGGACCGGAACAGCGCCAGACAGCTGGTGGCCGTTGTGGGTGATCTCAACACAATCTTTGGGGCCCTGACAGATCTCCTGCTGGGAGCGGCAGGTCAGCCATGGATCTATCTGGTGGTTGTTCTTGGCTGCATCATTGACGGCTTTTTCCCGCCCTTTCCCAGCGAGGCCATTGTGGTGGGCCTTGCATCCTTGATGCTCGCCCCGGGGGGACCGGAGCCGTGGTTGTTGCTGCCGGCGGCGGCACTGGGGGCATTTATTGGGGACAACGTTGCCTACGGGATCGGCCGGCGAGTGGGCACCACACGATTCAAGTGGATGAGGGCCCCCATCATGGTGCGCTCCTTTGACCGAGTGGGCCAAAAGCTCGAGCAGCGGGCCGTGTCCTTCATCCTCGTGGCCCGGTTCCTCCCCGTTGTCCGGGTTGCTGTGAATCTCACGGCCGGCGCAACGGGCTACTCACGCAAATGCTTCATGGCCATGACGGCATTCTCAGCCACCCTGTGGGCGGGCTACTCACTGGGCATCGGTGTCCTGGCCGGGACATGGTTCCAGGACAGTCCCATGCTGGGGCTCGTGGTGGCCATCGTCATCGCTGCGCTGCTCGGTCTCATCGCGGACTGGGTGGCCGGACTCTTCCGCCGCAAGGCAAAGCTGGGCACTCCCGCGAACGCCGTTGTGGCGGCCGAGTCGGGCCAGGACCAGCTCGTCAGCCGCTAAATCCTCGCTGAGCGGGCAGTAGTTGTTGATGTTTTCGTGAAACATCAACAACTACTGCCCGTTCGACATGCGCAGTCAGCCTAGGGCCGCAGTTCCTGCGCAATGGCCAGCAGTTCCTGGGCCGAGGCATCCCAGCTGAAGGTTGCCGCCTGTGCCACGGACGCCGCGGAACTGGCCGACCAATCGGGCTGGGAGTCCAGGGCCCGCACGGCCGCGGCAAAGCCTGACGGCGAATCGGCCGGCACGTAGTGCGCGGCGGTGCCGCCCACTTCCCGGAAAATCTCGGTGTCGGCAACAATTACTGGGGTACCCAGCGCCATGGCCTCAACCAACGGCAATCCGTAGCCCTCGGCCCTGCTCAGGGTGACCAGCGCCGTGGTGCGCAGGAGCAGCTCGTCATATTCGGCGTCGCTGACGCCATTGTGAAACACCACCTTCGCCCCTGATGGAACCAGGGCCGTCAGCTCGGCCCGGCGTTCGGCGGTGATGCGGCTGAGTAGGTTCAGCGTAAAGTCGGGCAGCTCCGCCATGCCGCGAATCAACGTCTCCACGTTCTTGTACGGCATGAACGAGCCCATGTACGCGAGCGACTTCTCCGGGGGCACAGCCGGATCCCGGGGCGTTCTCTCACCCTGTGGCGCATTGCCAATGATCCGCACGGGACGCTTGGTGAGGCGGTGCTTGCGCATCAGCCCCAGGGTTGTCTGGCTGATGGTGGCCACCACGTTGGCGCGGTTGAGCAGCACCCGCTGGGGCCAGTACGCCTTGTGGTAGAGGCGCCACAGCACCCGCACAGGTGCCGGGAGGAAGCCCGGAGGGGCGGGGTGCTCGTAGTAGATGAGGTCGTGCAGGGTCAGCACCAGCGGGTATTTGCGTCCCCAGCTGCCCATGGTTTGCATGGGGCAAAACACCAGATCTGCACGCAGTTTGTTCACATGCCTGGACACCAAGAGTTCCAACGGTGACAGCGGGGAGTTGATCTTCACCCATGGCAGATCAGGCAAAAGAGCCAGCTGGCGTTCGTCGTGAATCAGCATGGTCACCTCGGCATAAGGTGCGACGGCGGCCATGAGGCTTGCGCCGTAGCGGCTGATGCCGTCGTGGTGGTCCATGCGGGTGAAACGGGCATCCATGACGATGTGCGGTTTGCTTGATGAGACGGGCGTGCTCACGGGGCGGGGTGCCTTTCCAGGAAGTCTGTAATGGCAGCGGCTGCCGGTTCGGGTGTTTCGTAGTGGATCAGGTGGCCCACATTCTCAATGACCACCAGTTCACCCTGCGGCAGCAATTCGGCGAGCTTGTGCTGGTGGGGGAGCGTGGCAATTTCATCCTGTGCACCGGCAATCAACAAGGTGGGCAGCTGCAGTTGGGCGGCCACTTCACGCACTGTCCCGCTGACGGAGGCCCGGAAGGATTCAAGCAGCATGTCCCGGTCGGCGAAGCCGCTGAAATAGGCGTGATGCTGGCCATGAATGAACGCCAGCAGTTCCGGCTCCCGGGTCTTGGCCATGGTCACACTCATGATGTGGACCACCAGTTTGCTGCGCAACACGGCGTTGCCCAAGGGCGCTGGGAGTTTGGCCGAGGCCCAGTAGTAGAACACTGCCAGCTTGGTCATGATGCCCTTGGGCCCCTCCAAGGCGGGGGAAGCAATGGGGTTGACCAGGATCAGCGGGTAGACCCGGCCGGGATGCTTGGCCACGAAGTGGCTGACCACAATGGACCCGAAGGAGTGGCCCAGCAACACGGTGTCGGGACCCAAATTCAGGGCCGTCAGGAACTGGTCAAGAAAATCACCATAGCCGGCAATGTCATGCGACCGGTCGGCCGCCCCGCCAGAAGCAAAAGCGGGGGACGCGCCAAATCCTGGCAAGTCGGCCATGATGATGCGGTAGTCCGGGAGCAGCTCAACCACACGCTCCAGTCCATGGTGGTCGCCGCGGAAACCATGCACCATGACAATGGTGCGGGCGTCGGTTCCGGGGCCGGTGGCGGCGTACTCCCAATAGTGCACAGGGGTTCCTGCCAGCTCAAGAATATGGGCACTTTCCCGATCGGCCAGGTCCACGGCGATACGTGAGGTCAACGGCGTCGTACTTCTTTTCACAGCCATTCCTAATTCATCAGCTTGGGGTCGGACCCGGAACGCTGGCCACTCTCCAGTGCGGCGATGCGGGCCATGTCAGACTCGCTCAAGGCGAAGTCAAAGACATGCAGGTTCTGCTGGATTCGCGCGGCGGTGCTGGCCTTGGGAATCACCAGATGCCCCGACTGCACATGCCAGCGCAGCACAATTTGGGCCGTGGTGCGGCCATGCGCAGCGGCAAGCTCGGCCAGTACGGGATCAGTCAAAATGCTGCCGCGGGCCAAGGGGCTCCACGCCTGGGTGGCGATGCCAAGCGAGGCATGCAGGGCGCGCAGTTCGGTTTGTGGCAGCCACGGGTGGAGCTCCACCTGGTTCACGGCGGGCACCACATCGCAGGCATCCAGCAGCTGCGCCAAGTGCTCCGCCTCGAAGTTGCTCACACCAATGGCCCGCACACGGCCCTGCTGATACAGCGTCTCAAGGGCTTTGTAGGTGGGGATGAACAGCTCACGCTCGGGGCACGGCCAGTGGATCAGGAACATGTCAAGGTAGTCCAGGCCAAGGCGGGCCATACTGGCGTCAAAGGCGGCCAGGGTGGAATCGTAGCCGTGCTCGGTGTTCCACACCTTGGAGGTCACAAAGAGCTGCTCGCGGGGTGTTCCGGCGGCAACGGCACCGGTGATTGCTGCACCAACACCCTCCTCATTGGCGTAGAGCGCCGCTGTGTCCACGGTCCGGTAGCCGGAATCCAGTGCCGTAGAGACAAGGTCTGCGCAATCCTCGGCCGGAACCTTGTATACGCCGAAGCCGAGAACGTCGATGCTGACACCATTATTAAGCGTGTATTTGGGGGAGCGATGCATAGTTATGACTTTACCCATTCCGGGCGCGTGCCCTGGCATTGCCGCGCGGCTCAGAGGCCGTCCAAACCATGCAGGAAGCCAAAGATGGGGTCTGAGGACGGGCTGCTCTGCTCCACCAACTCGCGCGCTGTTGTCTCATCCAGAATCAAGTCGGTGACCAGCCCGGCGGCGAGTGCGCCGCGCAGTCCGGTGATCTTCTTGGGGCCTGAGACAACGCATATTCGACGCCGGACCTTGCGCAGGTTGTCCAGGCTGGGTCCGCTGGAACGGTCGTTGAGAATGATGCCGGCGTCGCTGCCATCGGAGCGGAAGAACACAGTGGCCACATCCCCGGCCACCCCGCTGGCATCCAGTGCGTCCAAGTCGGTGGTGTCCAGGTAGCCGCCGGAATAGACGTGGCTGGGAATTTCGGCATCCATGGAGCCCACACCAAAGATGGCGATGGTCATGCGTTCCTGGAGGTCCAGGATGCGCCGGACACTGCGCTCCTGCCACATCATCTTCTTGGTTTCGGCATGGTCAAAGAACGCGGGGACGGGGAACTGCTCCACCTTTGCGCCGTAGGCCGTGCCAAAGCGGCGGATGATCTCCGAGGCGTAGGTGATGCCCGAGGTTTGGGTGTTGCCAGCCCCGTTGAGCTGGACAATGGTGGTTCCGTGGGTGGTTTTGCGGGTCAGGTGGCGACTGACGGTGCTCACGGTGGATCCCCAAGCCACACCGATGACGGCGTTGGACCCCACCAGGGGGCCAATGGTGCGGGCCGCCTGCATGCTGACACGTTCCAGCACCTCCACTTCGCTGAGCATGTCCGATACCGGCACCACGTGAACCTCCACCTTGTGCCGGTTGCGGATGACGCGTTCCAACTCTGGAGCCCGGTCCGAAGGGGTCTTGATTTGGATCTGGACCAAACCGCTTTCCCGGGCTAAAGATAGGAGCCTGGAGACAGTGGATCGGGAGGTCCGCAATTCGCGTGCAATGGCGTCCATTGTCTGGTCCTGCAAGTAGTACATTTGTGCAGCCCGGAGCGCATCTTGCTGTCTCGTTCGCTTGGAAGCCATGGGATATCAGCCCTTTCTGCACATTTGTGCATCCCTGTTGACTATATTTTCCATCTGTTCAAACAATAATGGGAATAGGCGCGCAAGGCGCAAACCAACAGGACTCGAATGAGGTCGATGTGAGAATCCTAGGCAACGCTGGCAAGAACCATGATTCACAGGAGGTGCACCCGGCGGTGCGCGCCCAGGTGGAGGCTTTGAAAGAGCGTCCACGCGCCAGCGTGTTGATCATTGGCGGCGGCATCAACGGTGTTGGCACCTTCCGCGATCTTGCCCTGCAGGGTGTTGACGTGGCGTTGGTGGAACGCGGCGACTACTGCCAAGGTGCCTCCGGCGCCTCCTCCCACATGATCCATGGTGGCATCCGCTACCTGGAAAATGGTGAGTTCCGCCTGGTCAAGGAATCAGTCATGGAGCGCAACGGCCTGCTGAAGATCGCGCCCCATTACGTCAAGCCGCTGCAGACAACCATCCCCATCTTCAGCACCTTCTCCGGCATCCTCAGTGCCCCCATGCGTTTTTTGACCCACAAGCAGGGCAAACCCCAGGAGCGCGGTGCCTTCCTGATCAAGGTTGGCCTGTCACTGTACGATGCGTTCTCCCGCGACGGTGGCACGGTTCCCCGCCACGATTTCAAGGGCCGCAAGAAGGCCCTGACGGAGCTTCCCCAGCTGCACCCGGGCATCAAGTACGCAGCCACGTACTATGACGCGTCCGTGCACAACCCCGAGCGTCTTACCCTCGATGTCCTCCAGGACGGGGAAAAGGCAGGCCTGAGCACGGCCGGAAATTCCAAGGCCCGCGCCACCAATTACTTGGCAGTCACGGGAGTCAAGGACGACGGCGTCGAACTCACCGACCAGCTCACCGGCGAATCCTTCACCTTCAGCGCCGACGTCATCGTCAACACCACAGGTGCGTGGGTGGACATGACCAACGCGGACATGGGTGCGGCCACCCGCTTCATGGGCGGCACCAAGGGTTCACACATTGTGCTGGACCACCCCGGACTGTTGGCAGCCTGCAACGGCCGCGAAATTTTCTTCGAACACACAGATGGCCGCATCGTGTTGATCTACCCCATGGGTGACAGGGTCCTGGTGGGCACCACGGATGTCAACGCGGACATGAACGCGGATGCTGTCTGCACGGAAGAGGAGATCGACTACTTCTTCGATTTGGTGGGCCATGTGTTCCCCAATGTTCTGGTCACCCGCGAAGACATTGTCTACAGCTTTGCCGGCGTGCGGCCCCTGCCCCGCCATGACGAGACAGCCCCGGGCTTCGTATCCCGCGACTACCGCATTGAACGCGCAGACCGCACCATCGCCGGCTCAGCCGTTCCGGTGCTCAGCCTGGTGGGCGGCAAGTGGACAACGTTCCGTGCCCTGTCCGAGCACATGACCAACGACGTCCTGGCCATTCTGGGCAAGAGCCGCAAGGTCAGCACAGCGAAGCTGCCTATTGGCGGCGGTGCCAACTTCCCTGCCACCGACGCAGCCATTGAGGCCTGGATTGCCGCTCACACCAGCGAGTCGGTTGACGCCGCACGGGCCGGGGTGCTGCTGACACGCTACGGCACACGCGCCCAGGATGTTCTGACATACCTCAACGCAGGCGTTGATACTGTCTTTGATTCCACCCGCGAATTGAGCAGCCGTGAGGTTGCCTTCATGGTGGAGAACGAACAGATCGGCCACCTCATTGACGTCATGATCCGCCGGACGTCGCTGGCCTTCCGCGGCCTGGTCACCAGCGAACTGCTCGCTGAGACAGCGCAGGCACTGGCGGCTCCGCTGGGATGGGACAGCGCCAAGGAGGCGGAAGAGATCAGCCACAGCATCGAGGTTCTGGACCGTTTCCACGGCGTCCAAGTGCAAAGCTTGATTGCCTAAGCCCCCGGGGGCGAAGGGGGCTCAAGAGGGTCACACACAGGTGTGCGCCTTTTAGTGAATTACCAACCAATAGGAGTCAAAGATGTCTCTTGGAATTGTGTTCCTGTCTGAAGTGATGGGAACCATGCTGCTGACCCTGCTGGGTTGTGGTGTTGTGGCCAACGTTGCCCTGAAGGGTAATAAGGGCAACGGTGGCGGTTTTCTCATGGTCAACTGGGGTTGGGGCCTGGCCGTCATGGCCGGTGTCTTTGTAGCCGCCAAATCCGGTGCCCATTTGAACCCGGCAGTAACTGTGGGAATTTTGGCCAATGGAAGTGCCGAATACGCGCCCGGCGTGAAGGTCGATTTCGCCTCGACCATGACGTACTTTGGTGCTGAGATGCTCGGTGCCTTCATCGGCGCAGTGGTGTGCTGGCTGGCGTACAAGCAGCACTTTGATGGGGAGCCGGATGCCGCCACCAAGTTGGGTGTCTTCTCCACAGGTCCGGCCATTCGCAGCTACGGATGGAACGTTGTCACCGAGATCATCGGCACCTTTGTTCTGGTCTTCGTGATCCTCCACTTTGGTGGCGGAGTTGCCGGACTTGGCCCGCTGCCGGTTGCCCTTTTGGTTGTTGGTATCGGCGCATCCCTCGGTGGACCCACAGGCTACGCGATCAACCCTGCCCGTGACCTTGGCCCCCGCATTGCCCATGCACTGCTGCCCATCAAGGGCAAGGGTGCCAGCGACTGGAGCTACGCCTGGGTTCCTGTTGTTGGCCCGTTGATTGGTGGCGCACTGGGTGGCTTGATGACCCGATGGATGCCCGACCTGCTGGCCGCTGTCTCCTAATCCCACTACTAGTTGTCCTAGTTCTAACAAAAGGAAACAATGATGTCTCAATATGTAATTGCTATTGACCAAGGAACCACCAGCAGCCGTGCGATCGTTTTCGATCACGATGGCAACATCGTCTCCACCGGCCAGCTTGAACATGAGCAGATTTTCCCCAAGGCCGGTTGGGTGGAGCATAACGCCGCAGAGATCTGGAACAACACCCGCGAGGTGATTGGCACAGCGTTGGCCCAGGCCAACCTGACCCGTCACGACATTGTGGGTGTGGGCATCACCAACCAGCGCGAAACGGCAGTTGTCTGGGACAAGAACACCGGCGTGCCGGTTTACAACGCCATCGTGTGGCAGGACACCCGCACGCAGGACATTGTGGATGAACTGGCAGCCGACGGCGGTGTGGAGCGTTTCAAGGCCAAGGTCGGTCTTCCGCTGGCCACCTACTTCTCCGGCACCAAGATCAAGTGGATCCTTGACAACGTTGAAGGCGCCCGCGCCCGCGCCGAAGCAGGGGACCTGCTCTTTGGCAACACCGACAGCTGGGTCACCTGGAACCTGACCGGTGGTCCGGACGGCGGCGTGCACATCACGGACGTCACCAATGCCTCCCGAACCTTGTTCATGGATCTGGAGACGCTGTCCTGGGATGAAGAGATCTTGGCCATCTTTGGTGTGCCGAAGTCAATGATGCCGGCCATCAAGTCCTCATCCGAGGTCTATGGTCATGTTCACACGTCCCAGCTGCTGCGCGAAGTTCCCGTCGCGGGCATCCTGGGTGACCAGCAGGCAGCAACCTTTGGTCAGGCGGCCTTCGAGGCTGGCGAAGCCAAGAACACCTACGGCACCGGTTGCTTCCTGATCTTCAACACGGGCGAGGAAATCGTCCACTCGAAGAACGGCCTGCTCACCACGCTTGGCTACAAGCTCGGCGATGCCAAGCCCCACTACGCCCTTGAGGGTTCCATCGCCGTCACAGGTTCCTTGATCCAGTGGCTGCGCGACAACATCGGCATGATCAGCTCGGCCCCCGAAGTTGAAGAACTGGCTGCGGCGGTGGAGAACAATGGTGGCGTGTACATTGTCCCGGCGTTCTCCGGCCTGTTCGCCCCGTACTGGCGTGCCGACGCTCGTGGCGCCATTGTGGGACTCACCCGCTTTGTGAACAAGAACCACATTGCCCGTGCGGCCTTGGAGGCAACAGCTTTCCAGACCCGCGAGGTCCTTGACGCGGTCAACGCCGATTCCGGTGTGGATTTGACCGAGTTGAAGGTCGACGGCGGGATGGTCGCCAACGATGCCCTCATGCAGTTCCAGGCTGACATCCTGGGTGTGCCGGTGATCCGTCCCAAGGTCACCGAGACCACCGCGCTTGGAGCAGCCTACGCGGCTGGCCTGGCCGTTGGCTTCTGGAACGGTTTGGGCGAGTTGTCCTCCAACTGGGCTGAGGACAAGCGCTGGGAGCCGAACATGGATCCGGCAGAGCGCGACCGTCAGATGCGTCTTTGGAAGAAGGCCGTCACCAAGTCCATGGACTGGGTTGACGAGGACGTACTCTAAGCGCAAGTCATGACCGACGGCGGGCCCCACCCAGGTGGGCGTCCCGCCGTCGCGCTTTAACCCAGAACTTGTGCGTTGGACTGAATCCGGGTTCCGCGCATAAGCACTCATGCGCGGAACTCACTGCGAGTTCTCCGCATAAGTTCATGAGGGAGGGCTTTGGCTATGCGCTAAAGTAAAGGGGTGCAGACAAACCTTCTCCTTAGCTAGCCGCATTCCAAAGATGCGGTGCGCCCCTTGCTATGTCGAGGGGCTTTTGTGTGTAACGAGCTAAGAAGGTGCAATAAGGCCAATGATGAATGAAGAGGCAGGGTACGTGAGCGTGCAGTCCCAGACTGAAGAAAACAGCGAAGAGGGCGTATACAATTTCGCCGCGATGGAAGCCAAGTGGCCGGCCATCTGGGACGATCTTAAAGTCTTTACGCCCCTTGACGACGGTTCCAAGGAGCGCCGCTACGTCCTGGACATGTTCCCGTACCCCTCGGGCGACCTTCACATGGGCCACGCCGAGGCCTTTGCCATGGGCGACGTCGTTTCTCGTTATTGGCGCCAGCTCGGCTACGACGTGCTGCACCCGATCGGCTGGGACTCCTTTGGCCTGCCCGCCGAGAATGCCGCCATCAAGCGCAACGCCCACCCCAGCGAGTGGACGTACGCCAACATTGACACCCAGGCGGAGTCCTTTAAGCGCTACGCCATCTCCGTGGACTGGTCACGCCGTCTGCAGACTTCCGACCCCGAGTACTACCGGTGGACGCAGTGGCTGTTCAAGCGTTTCCACGAGCGCGGCCTGGCGTACCGGAAGAACTCCCCGGTCAACTGGTGCCCCACGGATCAGACGGTCCTCGCCAACGAGCAGGTTGTCAACGGCGCCTGTGAACGGTGCGGCACCATCGTCACCAAAAAGTCCTTGAACCAGTGGTATTTCAAGATCACCGACTACGCCGACCGCCTGCTGGACGACATGGACGCACTCAAGGGCCACTGGCCGGACCGTGTGCTGGCCATGCAGAAGAACTGGATTGGCCGCTCCGAGGGCGCCCACGTCACGTTCGTGATTGAGGAAGCCGCGGGCGCTGAAAAGCCGCAGCAGGAACTCACTGTCTTCACCACCCGCCCGGACACCTTGTACGGTGCAACATTCTTCGTGGTTGCGGCGGATGCGCCCCTGGCCCTGGACCTGGTTACAGGTGAGCACGCAGAAGCCCTGAGCGAGTACCGTGAGCAGGTCAAGGCGCTGAGCGACATTGAACGCCAATCCACCGAACGTCCCAAGACGGGTGTGTTCACCGGCCGCTACGCCATCAACCCGCTCACGGGGGAGAAGCTGCCCGTCTGGGCTGCCGACTACGTGCTGGCCGACTACGGCACCGGAGCCATCATGGCCGTGCCTGCCCACGACCAGCGCGACCTCGATTTCGCCAAGGCCTTCGACCTGCCCGTCCGAGCAGTCCTGGACACCGGCATGGAGGACCCCGCCGAAACTGGCATTGCCTCCACCGGCGAGGGCACACTCATCAACTCCGGCGAGCTCAATGGGCTCTCGAAGGCTGAGGGCATCCCGGCAGCCATCGACGTTTTGGAGAAGCTCGGCACCGGCAAGAAGTTCATCAACTTCCGCCTGCGTGACTGGCTGCTGTCCCGCCAGCGCTTCTGGGGCACCCCCATCCCCATCATTCACTGTGCTGACTGTGGCGAAGTTCCCGTGCCCGATGACCAGCTGCCTGTGCGCCTGCCGGACAACCTGCGCGGCGAGGACCTCTCCCCGAAGGGCACCTCCCCCCTGGCGGCTGCTGCCGACTGGGTCAACGTGGACTGCCCCAGTTGTGGCAAGCCCGCCAAGCGCGACACCGACACCATGGACACGTTTGTTGACTCGTCCTGGTACTTCCTGCGCTTTGCCTCCCCGGACTACACCGAGGGCCCCTTCGACCCGGCCAAGATCAACGACTGGATGCCTGTTGGCCAGTACGTGGGCGGCGTCGAGCATGCCATCTTGCACCTGCTGTACGCACGCTTCTTCACCAAGGTCATCCACGACATGGGCATGCTGGAGGCCACCGAGCCCTTTAGCGCGTTGCTGAACCAGGGCCAGGTGCTCAACGGCGGCAAGGCCATGAGCAAGTCCCTGGGCAACGGTGTTGACCTGGGCCAGCAACTGGACAAGTTCGGCGTCGACGCCGTGCGCCTGACCATGGTCTTTGCCGGTCCTCCCGAGGACGACGTCGACTGGGCGGATGTTTCGCCGTCGGGCTCGGCCAAGTTCCTGGCCCGTGCCTGGCGTTTGGCCCGCGACGTTGCCAGCGAGCCCGGCACCGACCCGGCAGCGGGCGCCCCGGCGCTGCGTTCGTTGACCCACCGCACCGTCCACGAGGCCAAGACCCTGCTGGAAGGCCACAAGTTCAATGTTGTGGTTGCCAAGCTCATGGAATTGGTCAACGCCACCCGTAAGGTCATTGACTCAGGTGCTGGTGCAACAGACCCGGCCGTTCGTGAAGCGGCGGAGGCTGTTGCCATTGTGCTGAGCCTCTTTGCGCCGTACACGGCGGAGGACATGTGGAACACACTGGGCCACCCGGCCTCGGTTGCCAATGCCGGCTTCCCGGCAGTGGACGAGGCCCTGCTGGTGGAGCAGAGCGTCACGGCCGTGGTGCAGGTCCAGGGCAAGGTCAAGGACCGCTTGGAGGTGGCCCCGGACATCACCGAGGAGGCCCTGCGCGAGTTGGCCCTGGCCTCGGAGCTGGTGCAGAAGGCCCTTGACGGCCGTGGGATCCGCACAGTGATTGTCCGTGCGCCTAAACTGGTGAATATTGTTCCTGCCTAGGCAAGAGTGACACGACCGTTTATGCCGCACGCATGAGCAACAAGTGCCCGCCTCGCCCCTACGGGCGTCGGCGGGCACTTCGTTTTTGAGAAAGGCGAACCGGTGGTACCTGACACAAGCGCTGCGCGCACCTGGATTCGTCAGCAGGTCCAACGGCTGCGCCCCAAGCCAGGGCCGGGAGAGCCGGCGCCACAACTGCCCAAGCCCAGGATCGCCGTCGTGACCGATTCTGCCGCGGGCCTGCCTGCGGAGTGGGTGGGATGGTTCGCGGAGAGCCTGCAACTGACGGTGGTGCCCATGCCCGTGATCATTGGCGAGCACGTCTATTCCGACGACGACGCCGAACTGGAGACCCATATTTCCCTCGCCCTGGCCTCGGGAACCAGCGTGAAAACCTCCAGGCCCTCGCCTGGACAGTTCGACCGGGCGTACAGGAACGCCGCGGAGGCAGGGTTTGAGGCCGTCGTGTCGATTCACATCTCCACCAAACTCTCAGGAACCTTCGACGCCGCACACCTGGCGGCGCAGCGGGCAGCACTGCCTGTGCACGTGCTGGATTCGGGCACCGTGGGCATGGGGCAGGGTATTGGTGTGCAGGCCGCCGTGGCCGCAGCCTTGGCAGGAGCCGATGCAGAAGTTGTCATGGCCGCCGCCCGGGCGGCCATTGCAGCCACGGACGTCTACTTTTATGTCCCCAGTTTGGAACAATTGCGCCGGGGCGGGCGCATCAGCTTGGCCTCATCATGGCTGGGCACAGTCCTGGACATCAAGCCAATTCTGGGCATCAGGGACGGCTCGGTGGTTCCCCTGGAGAAGGTGCGTTCAGCGGCCAAGGCCGTTGCCCGGCTGCAGGAGCTGGCAGCAGCCAACATCGCCGCCCGCGGCGCCGCGAACACGCAAATCAGCGTGCACCACTTTGGCAACGAGGACCAGGCCCGCACCCTGGATGAGGCCCTGCACCTGGCCTGTCCGGGGCTGGGTTCATCCACCCTGACCAGACTGCCCGCAGTCCTGGCCGCCCATGCCGGCCTTGGCGTGCTGGTGGTGGTTGTTGCCGACTCCCTTGTTCCTCCACAGGCAGGGCAGGAGCCCTAGTTCTGCACAGAGCCACCCTTCGGCGCCCCAGGGCGCCTCATGCGGGCCTACCGTAGCTTCATGAGTGGTATTGATGGTAATTCGACGTGGACTCCGCAGGAGTCTGGCAACGCGGCAGTGCGCGGCCAGGAGCCTGTTGCCCGGGGACCGCGCTGGATCATATCGCTGCGGGCCCTTGTTGTGGTGCTGGCCATGATGGGAGCTGCGTTGGGGGTGCTCTGGATCGAATCGGCCAGCGTGCAGAGCGCTTCGGCAGAACTCAGCGCACAGGATGTGGGGAAGGTGACGGTGCCGCCGGTAGCAGGCACGGCAGGGCCCTCTCCCTCTTCGGTGCCCTCTTTGGTTCCCTCTTCGGCGCAGAGTGGCGCCGGTGCAGCCGCCGGCGCAGCGAAACCGAGCGACGGCGCGGCTGGTGCGCCGTCCGGCGGCCTGCTGGTGCATGTGGCCGGAGCCGTCAAGAACCCGGGCGTGTACACGCTGCCAACGGGCAGCAGGGCTTTCCAGGCCGTGGAGGCGGCTGGGGGCGCCCTGCCCACGGCTGAACTGTCAGCACTCAATCTTGCCGCCCCGATCATTGACGGCCTGCAAATACTGGTTCCCGCGCAGGGGCAAGCGGCAGGCACAGCAGCTCCCGCCAGTGGTGCCGAGGCGCCGGGCCAAAAACCGGGGATGGGTGCACTGATCAATCTCAACACTGCCAGTGCCGCGGACTTTGATGCCTTGCCCGGTGTTGGCCCGGTTCTGGCTCAGCGGATAGTTGCCTGGCGAAGCGACCATGGGCCCTTTTCCTCCGTCGATGCCCTGGATGGAGTTTCGGGCATCGGGGCCAAATTGTTGGCCGGCATTCGCGACTTGGTGACTGTCTGATGAGGTCCCCTGATCCGCAGTGGGCCCGCTTTGCCAGGGCGGCCGTGGGCGAGCCTGCGCCCGTGGAGGACGCCACCCGCCGTCGACGCCTGCGCCGCGGGCTCATCGCAGTGGGCCGCCGCCTTGGGCAAGCACGCCAAGACCAGGCAATCGCCCCTGCGCGCAGACGGGCGGATATCAGGTTGCTGCCGGCCGTGGCAGCCACCTGGTGGGCGGCGGCCATGGCCATCACCGTGGAGGGGCCGTGGCTCTTGGGTGCCGCGGCGGTTCTGGGTGCCAGCCTGCTTGCCGCCGTTGCCCTGTTGTGGCTTCGCCGAACTGATCGGGGTGCTGCAAGACGGGGAAGCGGTACGGCGGGACCGCAACGGGGGCCGTGGGGAAGAGTTCGAGGATGGGTGGCGGCAGGCGCGGCTACGGTGCTTGTCGCAGCCGTCTGCGTTACTGCCGTGTTGATGGCCGTGGGATTGCGGAACGTCACCTCCGCCTCATCTGCGCTGGAGCAAGCCATCAGCCGGGGCGAGGATCTGGCACTGACCATGGAAGTGGCCAGTGTGCCCCGGCGCTTGGAATCCGGCCACGGCCCTGCCCAGCTCATCTTCGATGCTGTTGTGCTCAGGGCTATCGCCAACGGCCGCATCATGACGGGGCGGGTCACCCTTCGGGTTGTCGCTGCGCCCAACTGGGGAACCGTTCAACAGGGGGACAGGGTCTCCACAGCTGGCAAGGTTGCCTCAACGGCTGCCAACGATCACTCTGCGGGTTTTCTGCATCCGGCCACGGCGCCTCTGGACGTGACGCCCGTGGGGACGGGGACCCAGGCAGCTGTTGTGGACATGCGCACGGCGTGGGTCGAGTCTGTGACACATGTCTGGATGCCACTAAACCCCGATGCGGCGGCACTCCTTCCCGGGATGGTCATGGGGGACCGCAGCGGAATGGATGCAACACTCAACGAGGCCATGAAGGTAGTTGGGCTGACACACCTCACAGCCGTCAGTGGTGATACGGTCAGTCAAGGAGGTGGGTATGAAATCCATGATCGTACGTGAATACCTACGGGTATCTAAGGACAGTAAGGGCACGGGCAAAAGCCCGGACCAGCAGCACGATGAGAACGTCAAAGCGTTCGAACGACAAGGCTGGTTGCTGCACCAGGAGCCGCCGTACCGCGACACAGACCGCAGTGCCAGCCGCTTTGCGCGCAAGGGTCGGGAAGACTTCAAGCGGCTGATCACCGACCTAGAAGAAGACACTTTCAACGCTGATGTGCTGGCGATCTGGGAGTCAAGTCGTGGATCGCGCCGGGTTGGGGAGTGGGTGGACCTAGTTGACCTGTGCAAAGAACGCAGCGTCTGCATCTGGGTCACAACACACGGCAGATTGTACGACCCGGCCAATGCCCGTGACCGGCGGAGCTTGCTCGAAGATGCCGTCGATGCCGAGTACGAGAGTGACAAGAGCTCAGAGCGAATACAGCGCGATGTGCGTGCCGCTGCCGAGGGTGGGAGGCCTCACGGTAAGAACATGTACGGCTACCACCGCGTCTATGACCAAAAGTCCGGTGAGCTGGAACGAATTGAACCCCATTCCGAGCAGGCGCCCATTATTCAAGAAGCAGCACAGCGCATCTTGGAAGGCCAGTCATTCTACGCAGTGGCAAAGGACTTCAATGAACGCGGCATCCCGCCTCGGCGTCCGACGCGAATGCAACACCGGACGAACATTGGCTGGACACCACCGGCGGTGAAGCAAATGCTGACCATGCCTGCCTATGCCGGGAAACGCCAGCACCGTGGTGAGATTCTTGACAATGTGGAAGTCATGTGGCCAGCGCTAATCGAATATGAGTCCTGGCAGAAGTTGCAAGCGATTATGAGTCCACCAGAGCGCAAGCGAACCAACGACTGGCCGGCAAAGTATCTACTCACGGGCATCGCTATTTGTGGGGTGTGCGGAGCCCCAACGCGAATCGGGAAACAGAACGCTGGACGGCGCAAAGACAAAGCGACAGGGGAGCCTTTGCCCAGACCCATTGACGAGCACGGCAATGAATTGCCGTATCCGCACTACTACACCTATGTCTGCGTTGGTGTCCCCGGCAAGACCGGTTTTCATGTGGCAATGCGCCAAGAGCACCTGGATGAGGTTGTTACGGAGTTGGTGCTGACGCGTATTGCTGGCCCGGACTTTATGGCCGTGGCCGGGGTGCGCGGCCACGGAGTAGATGCAGAACGGCACGCAGTTTTGGCTGAGATCATTGGATACCACGAGTATCTGGACAGCGTTCGCAAGGAAGCGGCAGAAAAGCTACGATTCGACCTCCTGCTTGACCAAGAGGCTAGAATCGGGCCAAAGATCAAGGACGCACAGAAGAAGTTGGAACGGCTCACTGAGATGGACCCCCTGGTCCTTAAGCTCGCTCGGAGTGGTGCCAGTCGTCAGGCTTGGGACGCCCTCGAGCTGTCTGTTCAACGAAGAATAGTCCGCAGTGTGGTGACGCCCAGAATCAACCGGGTGAGCGGAGACGCCAAGGGGAAGAGAGGTGTCAACAGGGATCGGGTTGTTGCTGTTTGGCGGTGATAGGTACTAAACGAAAACCGCCAAGTGCCGTTTCAGCCGCAGGCCACGGAGAAGCTCAAGACGTGCGGTTGCCCATACGCAGACACATACGGTGAAGTATGAATGCAGTCGTAAATGTTTACAAACGCTGGTATCTGTGTAGACTTGTCGCCAGATGGAAGACGCCCCGAAATCAATCACAAGGGGAAGGGAGAAGAATCTCCCGCCAAGTGGATGCGCATCGCATGATGCACAGCTGACATAGCAGCCTGAAATGACTCGTCAGCTGATCCTCTTGCCGCTGAAAAGCCGCAAGGGATACATCTATGTCTTCACCAAACCCCACTTCAAGCGATCTGCTTAGACCCTCCCAGTTGGCTGAGCGCCTCAACATCACTGAGCGCACCCTCAGTGAATGGCGCATCCGTGGATATGGCCCCGCCTACATCCGACTTGGGAAGTCCATCCGGTACCGTACCGAGTCCGTTGAGACTTGGCTCTTGGCGCAAGAACATCAGAGCACCTCCGAGGAGGTGCTCTGATGGGTACCATTACGTCTATTGCTGCTCCGTACGTCGGAGTGCAAGATGCTGCTGAACGCACGGGGTTGAGTGTTGTCACCCTTCGCCGATATATCCGTGACGGACGACTGCCTGCTGTAAAAATGCGTGGCAGGGTCTTCGTCACTGAGGCAGATCTTGATGCCGCTGTTGAGCCTCGCATTATCGTCCCAAAAACTGAGAGTCTCCAGGACTGGGCCAAGCGCATGGCAGCAGATGCGCCACCGTTCAGGCCCGAGCAAGTGGACCTGATCATGTCAGCGTTCGCCACCGTTCTCGGGGGTGATCGACGATGACGGATGCAAGACCCGCGCTGAAACACTCAAGAACCAACGCTGCAGACGTTCCGGCGGCCGCTGGCCCCGACGGCTCTACGGGGATGTCAGTCAGTCCCGCGGAACCGAAAGGCGCGACTGATCGCGATACAACCGCCACCAAGCATCTCACTGCTCAGGATGAGGGATATTTTGCGGCCGCCCTCGAACTGTTCACACTCCCCAGATTCAGCGAGTTGGGTTGCGAAAACGACAGCTCTCTCCGTCGGTACATGAATGTCGGCAAACTGCCCACCTGTAAATTCTGGGGGCGGTATGGGCTGTGCCTGGCAGAGGCTGGGGCGGATGGCAAGGACCCGGGCGCCGTGGACGAAGGCGTATCGGGAGCTCTTGTTCAGCTGGACGTGGCCATGGATGGCCTAGACACCAAACGCTACGACGCCCCGCGAATCAACGGCTGTTACGAGCCCCTGGTATCGGAGTATGAGCTAGAGCGCTGGGCCAAGGGCACATATTTCGGTAGTGGGAGTTCGCGCCATTCCAGCATCGCGATGGCACCCTCACAGAAGCTGAACGTTCTCGTACGCGGCTAGCTGATTCCTGTCACGGCCGCTACTACTGGCGACGGCAAGAACTGTTTTTACTCCGATCCAGCAACTTTGGGCCTGCCCCAAACTGGCTGGCAAATCAACGCAAGGAAGCACCCAATGAGCATTGAAGATGAGATTGCGGCGGTGAAAGCTGCAGCCCAAAAGAAGCTCCAACGACTGCGCGAACGTGAGCGCAAGGAACAGCAGGCACTCGATCAGCGAGTCATCGAATTGCTGCGTAGCCAGCATTCCGTCCTCGCCGGGCAGCTTGACACAGCGGCGCGAGAGGCGCTGAAAACTGAAGCAGCCATGCGTTCAGGGCGTGCCAAAGCAGCGCGTTCCCCGGCCGCGGTCCTGTCGGTAGACACTGGCGGTGGTGATGGCCAAGTTCACAACGGTGGGCCGGGTGGGGAGTTGGTTCCGTGATGGGCGGGCACCACTTCAGGTGCGGTGAGTCCTCGGGTGCGGCAGCACTCGAGCACGGTGTCGCGTTTCGGGTTTGGGGGTCGAGGGGGAAGGGCGTAGCCCTGCCCCTCGCAAGTAGCACACTGGACGACGAGCGAAGCGGTGTCGGACAGAGTGCCTGCTTGCGTTGGCTTTCAACCGTTCATCGGATGCTTCAACAATGTAGGGAGGATGCCACTTGAGCAGCACTACGGAACAGAATGCGCCCGAGTCACGGAGTCGCCGGATCGACACGCGATTCAGCAGCGCTGAACTTGCGTTGGTCGAAAAGGTGGCGGCGTGGTGTGGGTTGCCGCCGTCGGCGTTTGTGCGAGGTGCGGCCCTTGCCGCGGCGAAGCAGGCGGATGGGCATGGCCACGGCCATGACGACGGTTCAATGGCGCTATCGGCAGCGTCGTTACTCTCGGCGGAACAGATCACGGTGTTGGATGCTGCACGGGTCGAGGTAAAGCGGATAGGCGTCAATCTCAATCAGTTGACCCGCCTTGGTCACCAGGGCGTACTTGATCTTGGGGCACTTTCTTCTGTGGTCGAAGAGTTGGCACAACAACACGGGCACATGGTTGGCGTGCTCGGTGGGAAGGGGTAGCCATGAGCATCACCACGGTATCGCCGGTCTACGATCTTGGTACCCGTGCCGACTACCTGGAGTTCGGCGTCGGGGTGAAGAAGAAGGGCCACAAGGCCGCAGACACTAACCGCCTGGCTCCGGGGTTTTACTCTGATGCCCCGAGCATCGATGTCTTTATTGCGCTGGGCAACCAGCTCGCTGAAGGGCACGGGCGGAAGGTGAAAGCTCATTCATACGTCCTCTCATTCTCACCCGACGAGCTCGATGTGAACGACCCTGATGACTTGTCACGGGCTGGCGACCTTGGATTCTTGCTGGCAAAGAAGATGCGCCCCAACAGCCCCGCCATGGTCGTCGTTCATGACGACGGAAAGGGTGGCTGTGTCCACGCACATATCACGGTGCTGAACCACGACACCGTCACGGGTAAGGCCCCCAGAGATTATCGCGTGCACTGGCAGGTTAAGCGTGCCAACGACGAGCTGATGCGGGAAGAGGGCATGCAGGTGCTCTCACCGGTGCCCATGACTTCCGAAGGTTACTGGGCGGCTAAGCGCGGTGACATGGCTGTCTTCGATCAGCAGGTTGGTGACGCGATCACAGAAGCCGCACTTGATTCCTCAACGGTGGATATGGTGACGTTCACAGCGGCGTGTGAGTCCCGGGGCGTCGAGGTCATCGCAGCAGGGCACGAGGTCAAGAACGACGGGTACCGGGGTAAGAAGCAGGGTGACACAGCCATCGGGATCATCTACAAGATGCGCGACAATTCCACGCCCGGCAAGGAGCCTAGGATGCGCAGACGCAAAGCATCAGCATTGTCGCCGGAATTCACCGCCGACGGTCTCGACGAGATATTCATCAGGAAACAGGAACTGAAGGAGCAACGGCATGGGAATCATGGACACGCTCGAACAGCAGCAGCAGCACCAACAGCAGGAGCCGAGCGAACAGCAACAGACTTCGGAGAGATTGAGCGCGTTGTTCGACCGGCTCGAAGGAATCGAGATAAACCAACGAGAAGTAGTCAAGGCCACCAACGAAACATCGCAGAACGTGAACCGGGTGTGGGTCGAGTTGGAACAGATGCAGCGGTCGATGCCGCCGCAGACGCCCTCCGACGCCTCCGCGAACGACTCGCACGCGAAGATGCTGGCAACGGTAGCCAGCGTACAGAAGGAGATCCTGGAGTTGCTGGGCGACCGGAAAAGCGTGAGGTTCACCGACGGATCGAACGTAAGCGCTGGGGACCTGTCAGCGCACACGCTAATGCAGAAAGTGATGACGCGGATCGAGGCGCTGGAGACAACGATGGGTACGGACTTGGCTAAGGAGGCCAAGCGCGTGGGTACTGTCAGCGTCAACTACGAGAAACTTGCTGGCATTCTCACGCCTCAGCTGGCTGTCCAGCTCTCGGCGCATGACCAAGCACTCCAGGCGGCTTTCGTACAGGCGAGTGCTCCGATGCTCGCCGAATTAGAGAAGGGCCGCACTGCCCTCAACGATGCTGGGGCGGTGGTCACCATGCAGGTGACGCGGGCCAGCGAACAGATTGAGAAGCTCGGTGGGGTGGTGACCTGGCGCATGGTCGGACAGATCGCGACAGTGCTCCTTCCCCTGGCACTGGCCATGTTCATGGTGTTCGGGGTGACCCAGACTATCTGGGTAGCGCTGGGGTTCCAGCCGATCCTTCAGACCATTTGGGGGTGGTTCCTGAGTGCATCGCAATGGTACTGGAAGCTGGCCATAGCTGGCGGTGCTGGCGTTGTGCTGGCAGCGTTCGGCTGTCTCACCTGGTGGATCGGTAAGAAGTTGGGCGGGTCTTACAGCAGCTACTGAGGTGGCGATGAAAAAGCAACCCCCGGCAGACGAGCCAATTCGGCGATCTGCTGGGGGTTTCTTAGTGTTAGTGGAACACCGGTCAATATGAAGAATGTGTCGACTGGGTGTTACGCGTCGCATTCTCTGGTGATGTATTGGTCGTTGTGGGTGACGATGGTGACATCGTGGTCGGGGGTTCATTGGCGGCTTCATCGTGACGACCAGGCCTCTGATTCCGAGTGGTGCTTGATGCATACCGCGGCCACGTCGTCATGGTGAGTCTCGCCAGATTGCCGGTGCTGAAGTGACTACTCTGTTGCGGGTGGTCAATGCTCAACACGAGGTGGCCCTTTCCCAAGAGCGGGCATGGTGGACAAGAACCACTGACATGGTTGTTTGGCAAACGAGCAGGAGCGGGCACGATGATGATCGTGGGCAGCCCTCATCGTGACGAGGCGGCGTTACTGGCAGGGGAAATACCCTGCCCGGGCTGTTCGGCACCGCTGCGTCCCCACGGGCACGCATGCATCCGCTCCGTCCGCGGCCTGGGCGATGCGCGGGTGACCGTGCAACCCCGTCGCGCCCGCTGCGCCGGCTGTGGCCGCACCCAGGTACTGCTGCCAGCCGCGTTGTCCGTGCGCCGGGCCGACTCCTGTTAGCTGCAACTTTAGACTGACCATAGACGGCAATCTGGGTTGACCGCGGCAGTGGTTTTGACCGGGGGCTGCAAGTTCTTTTGACCGGTTGTTGACCGTGAGTATGGCCGGGGCTTGCTGGGATTCCCTTGTCCATCCCCCGTGTACTATTCGGGCCCTGACATCTGCCAGAATATGAACTTGAAACCATGAGCCCTGACGGCTCATTCGTGTGCAGGGGAGACCACTATGAGCCAGCTCGATAATTTAGGCATATACGGCCAATTCGCCAAAAACGCGGAACAGATCATCAAGGAGATCGGTGACGCAGCTGCGGCTATTGCTGTAGGCGAGGCTGCTCCGAAACTGCGTGGCCAAGGCGCCGCCGTGGGAGTTGCGGTTACGGCTGCGGCCGCCATCAGTGTTGAGGTCTACAGGCGCAATAAGATCAAGCGCAAGGCTGTTTCGGAGGAGCGCAAAGCGAGCATGACCACAGCGACTGAAAAGCTGAAGTCAATGTTCAAGAAGGATCAGAGCCCTGACGATCCTGGCGCCGAGTCCGACGAAGACTCAGTCGACGATCGTTGAACGCCTGAAGCCTGACTGACAGGCCAAAGGGACTGCCTGACCGTGTATTCGAGAGGGCCTGCGGGTAAACATCGCGGACTCTGCGTTTCAGCGGCTTCGGGGAGTGATTATTGCTCGTCGGTTATCCCAAACCGTCCCTGCCGGTGGCTTCTCGGGACTGTGTTATAGTCTTCTCACTGCGAACGCACTAGGTGATCGCTTTACTCGACAGCATCGGCAGTCGAGGGCCCCAGCCAAGCCGGGCCCGCGACCTTCCGCGCATTTGTCGGATAGGAAAATCTCATGACCCGCAAGACTATTTTTGTCTCTGTGAACGATTCTTACGCCCTTGGTGGATCCATGACGCAACTAGCCTGGGCAGCTCATGCCGGCTGGCCGCGTACCTTCGCTTCTTGCGAAGATGTCCAGGTTCTCGTGGCGGTGAAGGACAAAATGTCGATTGGTGCCTGGTCAGTCATTGGTGTCTATCTCTCCAAAGAGACCTACACGACCCCCGGTGGCGACCGTCCGCGCATTGCTTTTGCCTTGGGTGAAAGCGTCCCACTGGACCCGACACTTCACAACGTGCCATCTGAGTTCCGTCGAGGTTGCGTGATCGCTGAGCGCTAATCAAAGCTGAGCAAAAGTCTCCGATGTGTAAAAAAGTAGCCCCTGCGCTGATACGCAGGGGCTACTTTGTAACTGAATACAGCTCCAGGGGCTAGGCGAGAAACCGCTGCTATTCGATGGGTGGTGCGTGAACCTCGCCAGTCCTCGCGTTATCTACTTGAACAACTTCGGCAGCGTCACTTCCCCAGGCTTCATAGAGTCCGGACCCTTGTCCCGCTTCAAGGGAAGCAACGTCCGTGCTTAGGAACGATTCCCTCTCGGCCAGTGTAGAAGGGCCCAGCAGCAGCGTGCTGGTGGGCAGAGACCCTTCACGAGATACATAGGGGATGGTGGTCCGGGCTAGGGAACGTCCAGCGACTACAACACCGATCCCTGCTGTTGCTCCATCCCTGGCGAGCTCCTCTACCATGCCAGACGGGCCATGCGGGTGGGAATAGCGTGAGCCGCCTCGGGTCCACTCTCTGCAGAGCGCGTCGAAATCGTCAATAAACACAATGGCAGAAATGGAGCGCCAAATGGGCGGCGCTTTCCGCGCCAAGGCGGAGAGGTTCATCCAGGAAGGGCTACGTCGCTGGGCATCCGTCAGAAATGAATCTTCGTAGACCTGGAGCTGGTTCAGCGCTGATTTCATCGAATCCCGTACATCCAATAGAAGTTCGATCGCGCCAACAGGGTCGTTGGTTTGGACCTTGAACCCTGGAGATCGGTTGGTTTCCCTGTTGAGGTAGGCGTAGACGTCGAGATGCTCGGTGGCCTGGGACGCCATGGATGCAAGCAGAGATGTCTTCCCTGAGTTGGCAGGTCCTTGGACCAACAATTTGCCCGGAGTGGATTGGCATATCCAGCTGATCGGCGTTCCGTCCCTACCGATACCTAGCTCGAGCTCCAAAATAGGGGGACCAGCCGCCTTTGCTGGTGCAGAGGGATGGTGAAGTTTGGTCTCGGATAGCCTGTGTCGGCGTCTGAGGCCTTGGAGTCCGCTGAAGTTCATTGCCCTACTTTCGCTGTGATGGGGTGCACGTTGCCCGTTGGCCGTGGACTGAATAGGACAAGACTGTCCGTGACGTCGACAACGTAGTCCTCGAAGTCGACGCGGTACACAGGGCCAGATTGCTTGCTGGGAGGTCCGCCACCGGGAAGGTGTTTCAAACACGATAGCGAATTGCGATGCCCAGCCCAGGGTGTTGAAGGTGCCGGTTACGGCCAGCCATACGCCCACTTGAGGCAACAGACTTCTGGTCGTCGTCCAGCCGAAATTGGCCACGATGTACCCACCCTTGGCAGCAGCATTCACGACCATATAGATGTCACCGGGCAGGTCTCGTTTGGCTGGCTTCTCAGTGGATCTGGCACGCTATGTGCGGCCGCTGAAGACCTTGGACGATTCTGCCAAATATTACGCAGCCGTGCTGGATGATCAACCTCAGAACGAGTTTGAAGCTGGCGCTAATTCATGAACCAACTCATCAGTTCCCGACCAACGTTGCAGCCTTCTAAACTAGGCGGATAGCCTGCTGGGGATTTTGCGGCTGCTTAGCGCTGACAGCTCCTATGGCCATCGGTTCACCGTCACCGTGGGTATGGACGGGCACCCGGTAACACGCCACAATGGAAGCACCAAGGAGGACGACGATGGCATTCAGCAGAGCATATGACCCAGAAAACAGTGATCAGGTCTTTGATATGTTGCGTCGCGAGATTCTTGCCGCTCGGCTGAAAGTTACCTTGGATAGGGAACTCAAGCGTGAGACATCCGAGATGGTCATGCGCTTGGCCGGCATGAAGCTGCCGCCGATAGTACAGATGACCCACTACTCCTGTGATGTTCAAACTTGTGCCGTTGTTAAGCAGGCCCTGGACATTCGTGCGGGGCGCCGTCAGACGATGCCGGCCGACGAAGTGAGACGCGACCTTGGCCTGGATGGTTGAGCAAGGGGATTTTGACTCTTCGGGGACACTGGATGAGGAAGGGCTCAGGGTATCAGGGCCGAGAGTCGGTGCTGCGTTCTTCGTTGGGCACAGCCTGGGTGCTGGCAGTCGGACTTCAGCTATGGAGCAGCGGGATCAGCCCTGTGCCTGCCAGACAAGCTCGTAGCCCTTAGTCAACCCATTGTTGCCCAGGGTTGTACACATCGCACCCACATTGCACCCGCAACTCCCACTGCCCATCACGCCGGTTTGCGGGACACTGATCCAGAAGATCTGTGACCAATTTCTGGCCACGTGTGCGCAGCGAACGGGTCAAAATTGGGCTTGCAGATGGTCACGGGCCCCTCGCAAAAGACTATGTCGCCGCCCTTGTAGGTCACACCGTTATGAGATCTCGAGGCTAGGCCCTGAGGTTCACCAGCGAATCATCAAGATCTTGGATGCGACTGCCGCCTCCACGATCTATCCGGCGTCGTCCCGGAGTCATAGACGGGCACCCTGCAACACGCCACAATGTAAGCACCAAGGAGGACAACGATGGCAATCAGCAGAGCATACGACCCGGAAAACAGGGATCAGGTCTTCGATACCTTGCGTCGCGAAATTCTTGCTGCCCAGGTAAAGGTGACCCTGGACAAGGAACTCAATCGTCCGACATCAGAAACTGTGAAGCGCCTGGCCGGCATGAAGCTGCCGCCGATCGTCAAGATGAACCAGTACATCTGTGTTGCTCAGGCTGATATCGCCGCTCTGAAAGTTCAGGACATTCGGGCGGGGCGCTGCCATACGGCTACCGCCGACGAAATAGGACGCGACCTTGGCGTAGATGGTTGAGCAAGGGGATTTTGACTATTCGAGGACCAGAGATGAGGCAGGGCTCTGGGTGGTAGAAACCGTAGGTACTCAAAGCGTTGGCGTGGGCCAGGATATTGGTAGGTGCCGGTTGGCACCTACGGGCGGATTTCAGAGCTGAGAGTTGGTGCTGCGTTCTTTGTTGGGCACCGTCTGGGTGCTGGTAGTCAGACTTCAGCTTGGTGGGAGCCTAGCAAGACAGGGCCGCACCAGAAGGTGCGACCCTGTCCAACGACTCTATGTGCAGGATAGTCGAGATTGTTTTCCTCGTTTGCCTTGGCGAGTGTAGCGCCAACGGGGGATAACGCTCTAACGTGCTATCTGTGACTAATCGATTTCGTTTTTCGTGCCGAAGCGTTCAATTTGAAAAAGAACAAAAAGACCACGGTTGGTACCAGCAGAGCTGTTGTGTTCGAGAACACTTCGTTTCCTGGCCACACAATAAACTGGAGGACGCAGATCGAGACGCAAAACGCCAAAAACAAAATCGTGTACTTTCGGAAGCTTGTTTTGAAGGCAATTCTGCGGATTTCGGTTGAAGACATCATGTGTCTTCACCTCACTTTCTCTGAGTAGTTCTTGAGAGAACCTTGAGGTCAAAGGCTCGGAATTATACCCTGGACCAAAGCTATCGACTAAGCGTAGCAGTTCACGATTACGGGGAATGGTGCTGTTCCCCAGTTCCCAATACGGATGCCGAGGCACTTGCCTGTGTTCTTGGCTTGGGTAGCTACAATGATCGATGCCCCGGCCAAGACGCCACAGACTGCACCAATCGGCGCAAATACTGCTGTAGCTCCGCCGCAAATGGCGATAAATCCGCCAGTGCTGGATGAAGCGGTGTTGGTCTCGCTGCGGGTGAATTCTATTGTGGAAAATGCCAGGTTCTGCTGCAGTCGCGGATCGGCAATTACGGGAAATGCAGCACCATCGAGATTGACAGTCTGCGTTAGGACATTGCCTTCAATCTCGTACTTGGTCTCGAGATAGGTGCCGTTAGCATCCTTTGCCCATGCTGGGGCAACAAGGCTCGAGGGGTTCCCGTCCTTGTCGGAAACCAAGATCGAGCCATCCTCCAGAGCAGACAGATTGGCAGGTGATCCATCAACATCGAAGGAGTAGCTGTAGTTGGAAGGTGCATCCGCTGACGTGATGATGCTGTAGCCCGCCGAAAGCCCGGCTGTCGAATCGGTGAGGACCATGGAATACCCCTGATCAGTTTTATACGTGGCCGCCCCACCTTCGACGACAGGTGCGCCCTTGATGACAGGACTCATCGTCAACTGAGTTGCACCCAGCTCGTCGACCAAATTCAGGCCGGCATCCGTGGCCACAGTATTCACAGTGCTGTTTGACTCAGATGACACCGAATCTCCCGACGGATCAGACTGAGCTTGCATACCCTTGCTAGTAGCTGCGAACGAAGGAGTCGAGTAAAGTCCGGCCGACTCAAGAACCTCCAAAGGCTCCAGTTCACTTGGTGACTGCGCCATCGCAGGTGCGCCACTGAACAGCAACCCCACCAATGTCGCTGAGCTAACTAACAATGAAGTCTTGTATCGCATTTTTCCCCATTTCTTGGGTGGCCTGTGTGACCGCCCAGCATCCACGTAACCCTCTCCTGAAGCTCAGGTCAATCTCCTAGAGCTCAGGTCAATCATTTCTGGTTTAATCAATCCATTCGACTAATCGACTACCTAGCCCAACGGGCAATGAAGGGTAACGTATGAGTCGAAAGTAGTGATTCACCTCGCTCGTGGCCCTGAGTTGCGGCCCACGTATCCATCGCCTCAACGTCTTTGGCGCCGCGATGGGGACCGGGGCACTGCCTATATGTGGAATAGCTTCCTGAACCATCCGCCGGACTCAGAAGCTGGTTCCTCAGCCGCCAGACGGTAGCGGCCGACGAGGTGCGACGCGACCCTGGCGTGGATGGTTGAGCAAAGGGATTTGGGCCTGTCTCCTCGCCCACAAAAGCTAGAGACCCCGAGGCGATTGCCTCGGGGTCTCTAGCCAGAAGTGGATGTGCCGCTTGTTATTCCTTCCCGGCGTACTGGACACGGGCGGCTTGCGCGCTGGTACCCAGGATGGCTGCGATGTTTGCCCAAGTCATGTCATCGTCTTCGCGCATGTCCTGCACCCGCAGGGCGATCAACTGCTCAGCAGCATCTCTCAGGGCCATAAAATCGCGCAGTTCGGCTTCGTCCTGGGTCATCTCAGGGTTGCCGCGCCACCAATGAAATTGCTCAGCATGGGACCGGGCGTTGCTTTCGGCGCTCATGCCTGAAACAAATCGGTAGGGAGTTGCTGGCGGAGACGATTGTGGGTTCTGCCCTTCATGGTGTGGCCTTTCGTGAGATTGGAAATCTATCCCACGGACTCCCGGGCCGTCTTTGACGGCCACGGAGACGCTGGGCCAATGTCTACGAGGGTGTGCCGCACCGATATCTGACGTTCAGGACAGCTGACCAGCCAGGTCCGCGCCACCTGGAGTTACGACAGTGCACGAAAGGGAATGGTTCTCGGAGTCCGCCGGCTACGACGTGACGAAGGCTCTAGCGTAGGAGGGGCTACACAGATACCAACGGATCACGTCCCTCTGTTCGCGAAAGCGATTAGGCAGCGTTGGCTAGAGATTAGTTACAGAGCAGCCCACACTTAGTGTGGGCTGTTCTGCTTTGGGGACACTGCAGTGGAGGTTACTGTTCGTGCAGCTCTTCACTCAATGTCACCTCCGCCGTCTTCCTCCACCCCGGCAAGGCATTGTTGAGCGCTTCCAACCGCCAGGGCAGTATCTCTTGGTGAAGTGTCTTGTGGTGCTGTGTGGCCATCCAAATTCCCAGCACATGTTCTGCCTCGGTCGTAGTCTTCGGATGTCTAGGTAGGCGACCATGCTCGGCGACGAATTCAACCACTCTGTCAAACTGTTCCCGCCATCGCCGATCCCACTCTCGCTCCAGATCTGTCGTGATCCAATCGCCCAGTATCCCCATCTCGCGGGCCTTCGCCCATCCCAAGGTCTGTGCCAAGTGCGCCTGGCGCTGGTCCGAAAGCCACCCGTAGAGAAACGCCTCACGGTCCGCCACCCCGTGGATTGTGGGATAGCAGCCGTGGGTAGCGATGAAGTCTCGAAGCTCGGCCAGATGCCTGTGCCACACCTTGGAGGGTCCTCGAGGTGCTGTCGCGCGGGCGGCAGCCAGGTCAGGATCAATGTTCCTGCGGCACTCCAGATGCCGATGGATTGTCCCGACGCGGGAGCCAGTCAGCTCGGCGATTCTGGGAACCGGGAGGCCAGCAGCGTACATCCGGTCCCACTCGTCGTGATTCGAGTCAGCGATCTGTATCACCGGCGTCCCTCTCCAAGTATCGTCGATTGGGCCTAGCCTAGCCGTGCTGACTTACCCGCGCACGGCCTTGGGAATGGAATCTTGCACTCACGGAATCAAATGAGGCTAAGGGCAGCAGGTTTCAACCTCATGGCCCAGCTTGTGAGAGCCAGGATTCGCGAGTCAGCCCTGGCTGTGTCCAGAGTTGGCCACGCGTTCCGACATGGCTCGGTTCACGGCACTTGCGTCGCTCAAGATGACCAGGATTCCGACCTATTCTGGCTTTGAAAGGGGCCGAGATGACAGTTTGCGCCCGTCCTGCCACTATGACGTCTGATGTGACTTAGGCTCTTAGCAACAACAAAATGGGAGAAGCCTACAATGACCGTTGAAATGGGACCAGCCGAACGCGCTGTTCGTGACTATGTGAACTTGGAATCACCTCAAGAAGACCAAGTAACCCTAGTTCAAAAGGTTCAATCCAAGCGAATACAGGGCAGGGTCCATGATGTGTTCGACGTGCACTGCACTGAAACGAGATGGTGGGTTATCACGGAACCAATGAACCTCTATCTCCAAAATGATTTTCCGAATGCGCAGCAAGCCCTCATCTTCCATATTGGGCTCGGTGATTTCCTCGCTGAGCGCAGTCGTATGGAAATTGATGGCGAGCATGAAAAACATATTTCCGCGGCGTGGAGAAGGTTCCGCGATGCTTTGGAGACTATGAATAGCGCCTCTGAATCAGAAGACTTTCAGTCAGTAGGTATCAAGTGCAGAGACTCGCTCATCGCCTTGGTAAAGGCCCACCAAGCCGACCCATGGGTCGGTGAAGTAGCTGAACCTCCCAAGGTCGCCGACTTCAAAGGATGGGCAAACATTTTCGCCGATCGCCTGACTGAAGATCGCCTAAGGTCTTACGTGAAGGCATTGGTCGACAGAACCTGGGATCTCACAGTTTGGCTTCAGCACTATTCCAACGCCACCCCAATGGAAGCGGACCTTGTGTTGGAGGCAACGTCGCATCTCATCACGACCTTCGGGAAGCTGATCCACCGACAAGAAATGGGTTCACCGAGCCGCTGCCCTCGTTGTGAATCCTACCGACTGCACAATGAGCTCAAACATGACGTTGATGCAAATACATATCAGGAATCAGATGTGTGTGCAGGTTGTGGTTGGAGATCCGATTGGGTGGCCGTTCATGAATTCATCAGCGAATAGTAAACAATCTCGTCAGCTAATACGAGCCCCAGAAGTCACAATTAGCGATCATGCGACTAATTTCGGTTCAGTCCGAACTGACGGCTGAGCAGCGCCCGCTTGTAGTGAGTCTCAGCTGCATCGATTTCTGCCGTTGATGCCCCTGGGCTGAAAACCCGCAGGATGCTGAACTGAAAATGGTTCCGGTGGGTCATATCCACCCCATTCAGCTCACGGAACGCGACGTTGCCGCCGTGTCCGGTCTTCGCATAGGCGCTCCAGCGCCCCAGAATCCGCTCACTACCGTCTGCCTTTCCTACATAGAGCTTTCCTTCCTTAGTGTCGGAGATCAGGTAAATTCCCTGCACAGATTTGAGAACCTGACGCCAGCTCTCATAGCGGGAGTCCTCCATGACCGATTGCAGTTCGTTGAAGGAGAGAATCAGCTGATCGAAGCCAGGAAACACAGGTGCCTGGGCATCAGCGATTTCAGTCACGGGGAAGCCGACAGCAGCCCCGCCAGCTCTGGCCCAGTTGATCGTACCGCCAGTCCAATCGATGACCAGCCGGTCCTTGAAAGAGGCCAGGCACGGGGACGGGGTCAGGTCGTAGAAGCGGTCCGTCTCAGTTCGTTCGGCCACGACTTCGCCGTTGTTCTCGTAGGCGCCAATGAACCTACAGCGGTTTCCGCCAGCGGCCGTAAAGTTCAGCCAAACGGAAGGGGGCTTCTGAGGAAATTTGCTGCCCGAGACCGCCTGAATTCGTACAAAGGCCAAGATTTTCGCGGGGGTGAGGTCCTCGGGCCCGTTAGGGCCGGGCTTGAGATTGGTGTGTCGCAGGAGCAAAATCTGGCTCGGATCAATTCCTGCCGCCGCAAAAAGATTCCCCATAGTCAGGGAACCTTCAAACGTCGGTGATGGATGCGGTTGCGTGAGTGTTGTCGTCATTGGAGAGTTCCTTGCTTTCTAACGGGCCGCAAAGGCCCAACGTTCAATCTCGTCGAAGCCGACTTGGCGGTCCGTCGTGGAGAGCTGTGTGGCCCAGTCGACCATGAGTTCAATCGCAGTTGAGTAAGTCTTGTATCCGTAGCCGCTGCCGTGCTTGGGGGTTAGCGGTTCTTCGGTGTATCGACTCAGGGTTGCCAAGACTCGATTGTCGACGATGAGGCATCGATGCTCAGGGTTGCCGGCGCCGGCGAAGTATAGGTACTTCGTGAAGAAGTTCGGTCCCAAAGATTTGATCAACGGTCTGTTGGGTTGCAGTGTCCTGAAGTCCGCTTCGGGATCTGTTCGCGACAGAGAAGCCGCAAGACGCAGTGCACTTCCGATGCCAGACACGTCCTGCTCTACTGACGCTATGCCTTGTTTGGTGTTTCTGTGGCTTGAACCAGTTCCCCAAGCGAGGGTGTGCCAGAGAAGTGCGTAGGCAGCCTCGTAGGATTCGTCCTCACAGGCAGGGTCGGCCATGGCAAACAATGACCCGCGGCTGACGCGACCTCGCTCAGTATCGCCGCCAATGCCACGGACGGGTACGCCCGGAAGGTGCCCGATGTGGCTATTCCAGTACTTGAGGTTCAGATCGAAACCATGCTGGTCGATGGCCTGGCTCCGGGGATTCGCCTGGATGAATTCAGTCAGGTCACTGGGGGCTTGAACGGGTGCGATGGTCGACATGACTTCAGACTATGGCCAGGCACCGACCTTTAGGCACAGGTGCCGTTGCGTACGGGCAGGGTTTGAATTATTTGACGGCGCCACATTATGATCATCGTAGATAGATGCCTCTGGGTAACGTCCCTCTGGTTGCGAAAGCGATTAGGCACCATTGGATAGAGATCAGTTAGAGAAGGGCCCCGCACCTTATGTGGGGCCCTTCTTCTTTCAAGGCTGCTTCTCCATTGCCATGGAAGCGCTTGTTCAAAGCCGTCGCGCCCAGTCTTAGTGCTGTACCGAGCCTGTGATTGCGGAAGCAGTCTAGTGGCTGATAACTTGCTGTGCTCGCTGATGGAGACGCCAAGGACCGTGCCTATGTCACGGACGGTCACCCCCTGGCGCCAGAGTACGACACGTTTTTGGAGCTGACGAGACGAGCCCGTTCAAGGATCTCAAGAGTCCCGCACTCGTTGTTCAGGAGTTCTTCCAGAGCGGATGAGTGACCGAGCTCTAGCCTGATGAAGGCTGCCGTTTCCGGTAGTTTGTTCCATCCGGAGGCCACGAAAGTGAGAAGATTCGCGAAGCACATGAGGATCTTCCTGCCGGAGCGCCGGCTCGTGGGGTTCACTTATGCCCGGAGGCAAGCTCGGGATCAGCCCTCCGAGCCGTACCGATGGGACGCTGCGGGCTCGGGAATCATCAGTACAGACGGCTTTTGAAAATGACAATATTTCATTGGCGGGGGAGTCCCGCTTCCTTGGAAGTGGGACACGTCAGTGATGGGTCTGCCAGGGAATGAGCCTGAACCCTTGGCGGCGTCGGTAAACGACTGGCTCTATGATCTTTAGCTCGATCAAGCGATCTAATGCCAGCCCTGTAGCGTCATCAGCCGCAGCATCCATGTCTATCGTGGACAGAATATCTGTGAAAGCAGACCTACCGCGAGATCTTCTGTCTGCGGCGGAGATGAGATTTTCCCGATACATGCCGCGATTGATGATGAAGCTGCCAGTCTCTTCGGCAAGAGCCCACTCTGTGCTTCCACTCGCTCCGTCGTTGTCAAACTCTCTGGGGCTATGGTCACCGAAATAGTCTGCGGATTCCCCTGCGGTGCTATCCAAGGCCTCTTCTTGAATGTCAGGATCATAGAGTGCCCGCAGGAAGCGGTCGGCTTTTCGCTGAGCCGCCCAAGACAAGGCGTATCCAGCAACGATGAAGAATGTCGCTAGCCCAAAAAGGGGGTAGAAGAGGGTCGGTGGTAATTCTACATCCCCGACATTGAAGTAGGTCCTAAATCCGTAGGCGGCAACTACTAATCCACCCGCCCCAGCGAACGGTAGCGCCCGTTTTTTTGTGAAATCAGACGATGCTTTGGTGGCCGTGGCCTTGACGTTTGTCCTCATCGTCGAGATTGGATCTGGACGAGGCGGGGCGATGGCCGGGGCCGGGGCGATGGCTGGGGCAGCATTCTTTTGGATGATTTCCATCATCTGACTCACGAGTGTGATGGGAACTAGTTCTGTTGAGGCCGGTGACGGTGTAGCGGCAGCGGCCTCAAGCTCACCCAGGGCACTTGTGAGAACTACTTGCCGCTGGTGCTTAAATTGTGAGTTTGTAGCACTTTGCAAGCCGCCAAGTTCGCGCGTGATAGCTTTCTTAATTGCTTCCTGGGTGAGTTCTTCACCTTCACCTTCATCTAGTTCTAGTCCTAGGCGCGCGGCAAGAGCAGTTAGTTCGGTGGGAGGCATGTCCAGAATTTACACTGACTGTTCGCAAAAACCTAGCAGACTTGTGGGAACCCTACGTTCCGGGCGAGAGTCCTTCTGAAACCGCCCAGACTTGACCTCCTCTTTCAGAGCGCCATATGCCGGCCCTGAAAAAGTGTGTCGATGCCCGGCGCCCACCCCTATGCCCTTGATGCTTTCTGCATCCATGTACTCCAGGGTTCCGGTGACATGCATGAGGGTAGGTGAGATCAATATGGATTATCTGTTCTATGTCAGACCCTGAACACATACTATTCTCGTGAATAAGTTTGATCCTGACAGCAATGCAATTCTTATGGCCATCATCGACGCCGAGAGCCGCCACCCGAAACCCACTGACGGGGCTACACGCCGCTTCCCGATCTGAGGAAAACCCCTAGTGAAGGTGAACAATATGTATGGCCACGCGTTCGCCTACACGAGCTCTTATGGCCTCATTGGCTGATGGGATGACGCGGGCAGTCACCACTTGGAGTGGTTCCCGGCTGATCTAATCCAACGGGTCAAACGCAGCGACTGGCACGGCCGCTGACAAAACACCTCCCATGGCCTAACTTGGACGCATGCCAGGTTGGGAAGTGTCGAGACACTCTGAGTGGGAGCAGATTTATGCCGCTGGAATTGCCGTCCGCGAAATCTCCGAACGAGTCGGACCTCCGCGCTCCACAGGCAGCTGCAAGTACGCGAGCGATACATGCCGGACCTTCGCGCCACACACGAAGCTGCTCTAGCTGCCCGCAGGCCAGACTGGCTTACTCACCACTGGCGGCTGCGCCTGGCTGAGCTGGGGGATTTCATCGCGACTAACGCCCGAGGCCCGCTCCGCCGAGGAAAAGCCAAAGAAGCCTCGCTTTACGGTTGGCTCTGCGGTGAACGCCATGCTCACCAAATTGGAACACTCCATCCCTCGAAATGAAGAAGCCCTCAGCCAGGCGGGGCCAGACCGGGCTCGGACAGAATAGACTGCCGGACCGGTAGGAAAAGCGCTCAGATCTTGGTCTGGAAGTGGAGGTGAAAGTCCGAGCCGCGTGGCCACTGAAAGGGATTCTCCGGATGAGTCGAGGACAGGGTATTTTCGATTCGGAAATCGCGACCGCCGTAAGTGTGCTCTCACCACCCAAACTGCCGGAGATGGAATTTGGAAATGCTCCTCTCACCGTATTGAGAACCTGCTTGAACGAACCACCGAATGCTCACAGCACTGTGCCATGAGTTGCGAGATGGCCTTCCCAGATGCAAAACGCAGTGCTCCCTTGACCATCTGACCCCTTGACGCACAACGGGCGGCCGTAGGAGGGGTATCAGGCAGCGCTGTTTGGTGATCGGCGGTAGGTGTTGGGTGGCGCGAAACAAGAGCCTTAAATCGGAACATAGCGCTGTAGGTGAGGCTGCGGCTGTCGGTGCCGAACATGAGCGAGGCCGGAAGTGTGATCGCACCGGGGAGAGGCGCGTTCATGACCGATGGCTCAGGGGAGCGGATACACAGCGGGGAGGCGCCGGCGGCAGTTTGTACCGTTTGTACCGTTTCTTCCAAAAAAAATACGGTACATTTTCCTGGGCTCGCTCAGGCCCGGATTGGCGGGGATTTTGAGGGCTCGAAGGGGGTGTTTGTCTATATTTTTAAGATCAATCAAAATAAATACGGTACACACCAAAAACCTCTTCTGATCAGGCCATATAGCCTCTGAGCAGTCAGTTGTACCGTTTGTACCGCCGATTACGTGCCTCCTGTACGCACGCACACGCCTGCGCACACGCACACGCATTGGGCTGAGAAAAACCGGTACAAACGGTACAGGGGTGTTTTTGGGTCGTTTCGCCCCGGAAACTCAACAAAAAAGCCTGTACCGTTTCTGAAAACAGAAACGGTACAGGCTTTTGGGTTGTTCAGCTGAAATCAGCGTTTGCGCAGGTCAGAGCGGGTTTTGGGTGATGTACCGTTTTTTACCCAAAAACGGTACAGGTGGCTTCGAGGCCGGTTTTAGCGGCCCACGGTGTCGCAGGTGGCCCATGAGCCGGCCTTCTCGCTCTTAGCCGCGGTTGCCGCCTTCTCGTAGCTCTCGAATCGCGTGGGCACCACTTCGTCCTCTGCGTGCCATGCTCCGGCGAATCCTGCACTGACCAGGCGTTCACCTAGGTCCGAGGATCCTGAGCTGATGTACGCCTGGGCAATCGACCCTTTGTCCTCCCGCGGCGCTTTCGCATCGAAGGTGATGATGATGCGGGCTTGTGGGTTGACGATGCGCTCGAACTCAGCCTTAGCTTCATCCCCACCGCACTGGCCGATCTCGGGGGCGTCGATACCTAGGATATTGATCGAGATGGGCTCACCCGCTGCTGAACCATCTTTTTCGCTCACACGCTGGACCTTGGCGGTGTCACCGTCGATGGCGCTCAAGAAGGTGGCGGGGAAGTCGCTGGGTTCTGCTTCAGCCGTTGGTGTAGCACTGGCGGCAACAGTTGCTGAGAGTGCGACCTCTTTGGGCTCGGCCGGCGAGCAAGCAGTGAGTCCCAGGAAGAGCGATCCAAGGGCTGCGCTGACCCCGATGAGCTTAGCGGTGCGTGTATGAGCAAATTGAGTATTCATCGGGGTAACTCCTAGTAAATATGTTGGCATCCGAGGCAAAATGGCCCCGACCATATATATCAGACCTTATATATAGGGTGTTCTATTTCGGGCCTCATTTAGAACATTGAGGGATGTTATGGAACGAGGAGGACGCGAAGCGCCTTGGCTCCACCCTGCGCAGACTACGCGAGGAGCGCGGCCTCACTCAGGAGTCGTTGGCCTTCCGCGCCGGAGTAACGAAAAACCAACTCCAATTGATCGAAGGCGCCAAGTCCTCGGGGCGGAAGGATTCTGTGGGGCACTCGAATCCCAGAATCTCGACACTGGCCGGACTTGCCGAGGTGCTTGGTCTAGAAATATCTGAGATTCTAGCCGAAGCCAACATGTAGCCCACGCTTGCACCCCAAGCCGGCACTTAAGGTCGGAGCGCACATTGGGTACTGCGCGGGGAGTGCCTTGATGTGGAGGCTGTCGGCGACATTCGATCGCACCATGGCGTCATAGAACAGTCCAATGCTGTCCCACCGATGTGGAAAAACATCAGAGGCTCCGGCACGCCTGGCTTCGGCTCGAGCGCCACCAGCATCGTCACCCTATGTTGCTAGCGGTCCAGCAACTCCGCAACTGAATCACAGTCGTCGGAATGCCACGCATGACCTTAGGAATGTGCCGCAGCCCAGCCATGTCCATATCTGACGTGCACCCACTGCCGCAAAATCCATCTTGAATGTCAGTGGTACTCGATGACTTCATAGCGGGCTTCCTGTATGAAGAGGGGCAAATGCTGGCCGCAAGGAGTATGAACGGCCGCAACGGAAATTTCTCCGTTGCGGATCGGTTACAGCCCATCTGGATGGATGCCCCACGAGCGCGGGAGTACGGAGACTGAAGCGATACTAGAGGTTTCGGACCAGCTCTGACTCGGAGCGAATCCGCCTGAGGGTTGAAATAGTGCGACATTGACCCCAGTAACCCTGCGATTTGCTGGCGCCCATCCCTTTTGCTGATAGAAATAAAGCTGGTGTCCGTCCGCGCGGCGATTTTCTAGGAGTGTCATGTCCAAAAGCATGTTCGAGGTCTACTTGAACGAGGTGACGGACGAAGGGCTCCGAGCAAGGTTGAAAGCCGAGTTCGAGCGCACCACCAAGAAGTTCGGACTCGTCTTTGAACGGCACTCTCCCGAAGGCATCCGGATGCCCCAGTCCCAGGTACGCCGAGGTCGTACAGTCATCCGCGAATCCGACGGTATATTCCACAAGGTCCGTGCCATCAGCGGTGACTCTGTGACTCTTACAGACGAGCACGGAAACGTGATCGAAGAGAAGCTATCGAACGTAACGGCTGCGCGACAGTTCGGTGAGGTGGTTTTCCCTGGCCTGAAGACCGTGGGCTCCGTGCGTACAGGCAAATCCGATGACCCGGCCCACGTTGTGATCAATGGGGAGAACTTCCACGCCCTCGAAATGCTCGGCTACACCCACCCTGAATCCGTGAATCTGATCTACATCGACCCGCCATACAACACGGGCAACAAGACGTGGCAGTACAACGACCATTATGTCGCTGAGCAGGATAGCTTCCGACACTCGAAGTGGTTGAGCTTCATGGAACGCCGGTTGACGCTGGCCAAGAAACTTCTGAAACCCACAGGTGTCATCATCGTGGCCATCGACGACAATGAACATCACCGGCTACGGATGCTCATGGATGAGATTTTTGGGTCCAACAACTTTATCTCTGATGTGGTTTGGCAAGGTGGTCGCAAGAACGACTCGCGTTATATTTCCAACGGTGCTGACTACATGCTCGTCTATGCAAAGAGCGAACCAGCCATGAGCGATGTAGATATTCGGTGGCGCGAGGAGAAGCCAGGCATCCACGAGGTCGTCGCAGCCGGAGCAGATGCTTGGGCGCAGTCCGGTGGGAACGAAAAAATCGCTGAGGGAAAAATGCGCGCCTGGTTCCGCGCGCAACCAACAGATTCGCCTACTCGCGCGCTCAGTCGGAACGTTTACTTTCTCCCGGACGGCACTTTGTGTGCAGATGGTGACCTCAGAGCTCCTGAAGCACGTCCCAACCGATGCAGGACTCCGCTAGCGAACCCAGACAGTGGCATCGAATACGCCGTCCCCTCAGATGGCTGGAGATGCGAGGAGTCGACCCTATTTCGGTACTTGGCTGAGGGACGAATTATTTTCCGAAGCGATCCGTCCACCCCGCCACGACTGAAAAAACCCCTCCAAGACACTGACGGGCAAGTGGTTGTGTCAGTTTTCGAGCGGCAGCGCACTCACAGTGGGCGGCATCTTCAAGGGATTTTCGGTGACAAGCGGTTCCCCTTTCCCAAAGATCATGAAGTCTTGATGCGCTGGATTCGGCTGGTGGCCCCCAACGACGCCGTTATCCTCGACTTCTTCGGCGGCTCGGGTACTACTGCTGAGGCCGTCATTCGGCTCAACGCCGAGGACCAAGGCACGCGTCAGTGCATCCTGGTCACCAACAATGAATTGTCGGCCAAGGACGACGCGGCGCTGCGCAAGGCTGGACATCAGCCAGGCTCCGCTGAATACGAGGCAAAGGGCGTTTTTCACCACGTCACTAAGCCGCGCGTCGAGACCGTTGTGACCGGGGTGCGCCAGGACGGCTCAACCCACTCAGATGGCGTGCCAGCAAACGTGGAGTTTCTGGATCTCGCTTACCTCGAGGAAAGCCGTGTCCACGCAGCTCTGGAGTACGAGAACCTCGCACCATTGTTCTGGTTGAAGTCCGGCGCAGTTGGGCCCGTGGTTCAACGCACTGGAGAACCCCAGGACTACGAATGGAACGTTGAGTCCTCGATGGCGGTGCTTTTCAACGCAGGCAAAGCCGCAGAATTGGCTGAGCTTCTGACCACCAAGCCCAATCAGGTCAAACATGTTTTCATCATCACCGACTCTCCCGAGCAGGGCGACCTTGCCGGTGAAGCGTTTGGGGACGAGATCACCGTTGAGCCAATCTACGGCTCCTACCTTGACGCCTTCCAGATCAACCGGAGCGATTCTTGAAATTCACCCTTGCCGACTATCAGGCCGACGTTGTTGACGAAACGCTTAACGAAATCAGCTTCGCTGCCCAACGGCACCGGACAAACAGCGACCGCAAGACTGCGATCGGCATCAGCGCTCCGACCGGCGCCGGTAAGACTGTGATTGCCTCGGCCGTTCTGGAGGGGTTGTTCTTCGGAACCGAGGAATCAGATCCGCGCCCGGAAACCACAGTCCTATGGTTGACGGACGACGCAGAACTCAATGAGCAGTCCCGCAAGAAGATCCGGGCGTCTTCTGATCGGATCAACATGAACATGCTCCGGACCGTCGAGGCAGACTTTGACCAGAACGAATTCAGCCCCGGTCTCATTTACTTCCTGAACGTCCAAAAGCTTGGAACCGGTGCAAAGCGCCACATCCAGACCGGCGACGGCCGCAGGTATTCGCTGTGGGAAACCATCGGCAACACCGTCAAGCAGCGCGGCAGCGGATTCATAGTGCTCGTCGACGAGGCCCATCGAGGAGCCACCGACCGAAGCCGGCCGACGATTCTGCGTCGTATCCTCGATGGAGCCACCATCGAGGTGCCGGGTGGCAACGACACGTTCCGCACGATCGTGAACCCGCCGGCTCCGATTGTCATCGGGTTGTCAGCAACGCCCAAGAAATTTGAGGAGGCCATGCGCGGTGCCTCCGGCCGTTCCCTGGTACAGGTAGTCGCCGATGTCCAAAAGGTGCGGGCCTCCGGTCTCATCAAGGAACGCATCAACGTCAGTTACGCGGTGGATGACCAGCCCAGCGATGACACCCTAATTCGCCAGGCTGTTGCTGATCTAGACCGATCAGATATGCAATGGCAGCAGTGGGCCCGTACCACGGGGGCTTCATCATACCCGGTGCCGCTCTTGGCGATTCAAGTCCCAGACATGACGACGGACGCCAAGATCGGCGAGATCGTCCAGACACTTACAGATGCTTCGGATGCCTTTGACGACGCGGATTCCGTGGCCCATTCGTTCGGCGAACACTCACCCATCACGACTACCACCTGGCTGAGCGGCGTTGAGATGCCTAGGGTCGTCCAGTACATTGCTCCGACCTCGATTTCGCAATCAGGGAACCTGCGTGCGGTGATCTTCAAGCAGGCCCTGACCACCGGCTGGGACTGCCCCCGCGCCGAGGTCATGGTGTCCCTGCGTACCGCGCAGGAACACACGCAAATCGCCCAGCTCATTGGGCGCATGGTGCGCAACCCGCTGGCCAAGAGCATCGAAGAGCCGGAGTTCGACGATTTGAACGCAGTCGACCTCTACCTGCCGCACTTCAACAAGGTTGAAGTGGCCATGGTCGTGAAATCCTTCATGGATTCGGCGGACATCGAAGTGCCGGTACAACTGAATCCCAAGAGTATGACGCGAAACCCTGACGTCCCAGCAGCCGTCTGGGACGCCATCGGCGGTCTCACACGGGAACAGAAGCCGGTCCGCCGGTTCACTTCGAACGTGAATCGACTGGTGCGTCTGGGCACTCTGCTGGATAACTCCGAATTCGAGCACCCAGGAGGGTCCTCTTACACCCAGGAATCACGCAACGTGGTCGTGGAAACCCTTGCCTCTGTGTACGGCCAGAACAAGCTGGCCATTGACAAAGTTGCTGGTTCGCTACTCGAGGTGAGCTTTGAAATGGCCACCTTCGACCAGTACAGCGGCACCAATACCCGGACTACCTCGCGTACAGCTGCCACCAGCCAGAAGAATCTGCGCCAGCTCCTGGAGGAAGCTAAACGACGGCTACCCGATGCCGCAGCAGCTTGGTACAGCACATCCTTGGTCATTGCCGGAGACCTAGAGTGGGATGAGGTGGTTGTCCGGACCGTTGCCCTGGCGAGGTCCGCCGAGGCTCGGGAAGCATTGGAATCCCAGTGCGGCGCGCGCGTGGAATCCTGGCGCCGCAACACAGCCGGCTCGGTGGCACGCCTGAAGCCGACCCAGCGCCAGGAATTTGAAACCATCTTCGCCCCCATCGGTTCAGCATTGAGCAACACCCTCGGTATGCCCGAGACGATCTCCCAGAAAACAGAGAGCCTGAACAAGGACTCCGGGCTGGTCGAGGAGCTGCCACTGTATGCAGGCCATCTCTACGCGCTGCCCGAGACCAAGCTGTTCCCCGAAAGATTTACCAGTTGGGAACAGAGCGTCCTTGAAGCCGAGCAAGGTTCTGGCACGCTGTTGGGCTGGTACCGAAACCCTGTCGGCGGCAGCCAAGCACTTTCTGTGCACTATCTGGATTCCGAAGTGTCCAAGAACCTGTACCCGGACTTCTTGTTCTTCCACAATGACGGTGATGACGGAGTAGCCATCGACCTGGTAGATCCACACAACCACTCCCTGGCAGACACCTCACCAAAATGGGCGGCTTTGGCTAGGTATGTCCGTGAGCACGATGGGGATTTCCGCCGGGCGGCAATTGTCATCAAAGATGCGGGGGGCGTACTGCTGGCGATTCAGCTCTCCGGTCAAAACGATGACAGCTTGGAGAGGAAGTTGGCCGAGGCAACATCCAAGGAAGCCATCGAACAGCTTTTCCGTGAAGTAGGCGGAGCCTACTAGTTAGGAATCATGGCAAGTGGGTTCGGACGAGATTACATTCAACCGCAAAATTTGAAACTCCCCAGCAGGATGAAATTCCACACCATAATGTCCGTTATGTTGTGGCCCTTAAGCCGGCGTTCGGCTTGTCGCGTTCGAGGACTCCTATAGATGGGCTTCGGCCGGCTTTCAGGAGTCGTGGACTGGCCCCTTTCAGGAAGACATAGACCACCGCGGCGTCTTACCCATCTTGCCAACGGGCATGGTTTCCCCAAGCTCCAGTGTGTAGCTGTCCCAACGCAAGGTTAGTATGCAAGTTCCAACGTGTGTCAGGCTTGTTCCATGACGCATAGGACGGGAGAAGGGGCTGAGCTGGAGAGGGTTCGGCGGAACTTTGCAGCCAAGATAGGCGCCTCGGACGATTACCTTTTGATGCTGGGAATGTGTCACTACGCGTTCATCAAAGTGACTACGTCGCTGACCTGGTCCACCTCGCTTTTGATGGGTACGATGCAGATCAGGGAGGGGCTTCTTTCAATGAACATGGTCGGTGACGGGAGCCTGCTGGAAGCCTTCACCAACACAGAGTTCAGGTGGGACGAGTTCGGCATTAGTGAAGATGCATCCGCCGTGGCCGAGCTCTTCCCTGCAGCGGTGTTTCAGCGAAACGCATGGGTCCATAGCGATTTCGTTCACGCCTTGGGGCATGGTGAGTACCTAGGACGCATGACAGACACCGGACCGGGCTACCTCGGACCTCTAGATCCCGAGTTCTTTGGCATGGTCAGTGACTGCCTGGCTGTCCTTTTGGAACACCTTGCGAGGATTCTTGAAGCGTTGCGCCCCGAGCAGGCAAGTAATTTTGCAGGCAGCGGACATCTGATTCGTAAGGACTTCTACCGAGATCTTGACCTTGGGATCTTAGACACGTTCTCAGGCCAGATCACCCGCCTTGGCCCTACGAATAGGGACATGAAAAGTGCAGTGAAGCAGTGGGTCAAAGACAATGTACCAATAGACTTCGTTTCCAAAATCGAAGGCGATGGGAACACTTCCCAATGAGTGTGTGTCATGACGGCACATCACTGTGGGGGTGGAAGCCGGAAACTATGTTGTCGGTACTCCAAGGTCCGGTATTCGCTCATTGATGATGACTTGATGGTGTCTACCCTCCGGCTGCAGCCCGTTCTATTTATCGGACTTTGACCCGCCCGGACCAGCGGAGAAGACGGTGCTGCTGGCGGGACGGCGAGGCGCCGAAATCGGGCGTTGGTATTCAATTCTTAGTCCTTTTGCAGCAGTCTCGGCTTCCATCTTCTTCATAGGCTTGGAAACGAGTGTTGCATCTGCACCGTCCGTGACGAATATTCGACCGGCACCGAAGGTGCCCCTGAGCTCCTCAATGGCGTGTTGTCCCCACTGCAGCATTATCAAGGCACTTTCTTCGGTCATGGTGCTGAGGGTTATTGTGCCGCCGCCTTCCATGGTGTGCGTGCCAACCCTGGTGTGAAACATGCTGGGGGCCCAAGCCAGCCCGTGGGCAAATCCTGAGCACAGCTGCCAGTCCGAGAAGAACTGCGTGTCCCGAGCTGTATCAACTTCTTTCAGTGCCTCCGTCCGATTGAGCTGCGCCGTCACTCTCGTCTTCTTCAGGCCAGCTTTGGCAGCAGCGTCCGCCAAATCAGCGGCAGAAATTCTGTTTTCAACCGCCCAATCATTGGCCTTGGCGCGCTGGTCGGCAGACAACGCCGGACTTTTCGAGCGATGAGCGTGAAACCTAATGGCATTGGAGTATGAGTCATAAGCGATCCGGAGCGCCCGCTCCTGCCGTCCCGATCGCTCGTGTCCTGTCAGTACCCACATACCCAGACCGGCAAGCTCAATTGCTCCGCGCACCAAAGTAGGGACCCCGACAGGGCTTAGACGACCGGCTACCGTCACGAGGGTGTAAGCCGATGCCAGATCGTCAACAGCTGCGTCCAGAAGAGTCCTGACTACGGAGGCCGTTCCAGGTACTTCAGAGATGCCCAATTCGTCGCCCGCAAGGATGGAACCTTGGGCAAGGGGATACGCGTGGGAGTCGTTGGATAGGTCCTGGACTTCGGCAATCCAGGAACCAAGCTGGCGCCAAGCATCGGAAGGGGCAGGCGTTTCGATGGTCATGTCTGAAGTATGCCAGCATCTCCCGCGCCGTTTATGATACGAACGAACTTGTGAGTCCGCCGACCGGACTAAACTACCTCCGCAGGATCAGGCCGCCCAGGTTGAGGCACTCTAGAATGTGGATGAGCAAGGAGACTGATGGCACATAGAAAGATCCAGTACATCCACTTTCGCGAGGAAGTGCGTAAGTACAACCCGCATGATTTGATCCCGTTTCTTGCCGCTCAGGCAGCGAGGGGTCAGGACTTGACCACTACCTGGGATGATAATTGGCCAAAGGGGTTCCCGCCTTGGTTCTTTGCCGCTGCCGCACGGGATTCCTTGGTGTACGGAAACAAATATCGGCACAGAGACATGACCGAAGCTGGTTACATCAACATGCGGAACCTGTTTACGGAGGCCCATGACAATCCCAAAGACGGCGCCTCGATGACTGAGGAAGATCTGGCAGTGATGCTGGGCCGATACGCCTACGAGCAGTTTCCGTATCAGAGCTCCATGATGGAGGAATTGGCCAGGCCCTACATTCTGTTTTCTGATACTGATGTGCCGGCAAATTACCGTCGACCGGGACCGGATGAGTGGCAGGAAATACTCGGCGGGACGATCGAGCAGGCACTGGGGGCTTCGTTCATCATCTTTGTGGGTGCGATGCAAAACAACGGTGTCTTTGATCCGGCCGTTTTTACAGCTGACTGGTATTCACAAGTAGAACAGGCTGTCCCGTCAGAAGTTGGGTTGCGGGTGCTTGATCTTCTTACTGCCACTGTTGAAGAAGCGAGGGACGACGGTCGCTCAGCGCCGGAGCTTCCTGACTACCTCCAGCGTTACAGCTACAACCCACTCGTTAAGACACCACTTATCGACATAGGCGACGGGCTCCGATATGCTCCCCAACCTCAGTTCGTATTGCGAGCAATGACGACAGAGAATCTGTACTATCGGGGGATTCGTCAATGGGAAGGCGACTTCGGTGCCGCACTCGGGATGCGGGTGCAGGCGTACACCGGCAGGCAGCTGCGGCACACCGGCGAACACACTGTAATAGATGAATTCCGGTGGCAACAGAAGAGGCGTGGCGGCGTGGATTCTTCTGACTGGTTCCTCATAACGCCCCAGGTCACGGTCCTTATCGAATGTAAGTCTGCCCGTCCGGGGTACACGGCTAAGGCCGGTACCCCGGACGGCATAAAGCAGGCTAATGCTGCCCTTGGAAAGGCGTTTGTGCAGATCAAGAACAACGCAGATGAAATCCGGGCCGGAAACCCCGACTACGCCCACGTTCCAGCTGACCGACCCCTCGTTGGTCTTGTCGTCACTGCTGAACCCTTTTACATGGCGAACACGCAGCCGGTGCGTAGAGTACTCCCGGATCCGGGCATACCGATCTTGACCATTTCACTGCGAGAACTGGAGCTGCTGGCGGTATTGTCGCCGTCAGAAGTGGGATCAGGTCTGGAAGCCATTGTTGCCAATGGTGATTTGTACACATGGCCGTTGATGAAGGCTCTGCCGCAGGTGCTGCCTCATCTCGCTAAGGATCGTGAAAATTCGCTCCTTAGCGAGGCATATGAATCAGCCTTCCTTCCGCTGACGGAAACGTGGCCCACTGGAGGGCAGGATCAGTAGTGCGGCAGCCACGACAGAAAACGTGTCGGTTGCCTGCACCCGCTTGTGCCGCTGGAAGTCGAGGGTCTACTACGGATTGTGGACTGTTTCACCGTGCTGACGGCGAAGGTCTCAATGGAGTTGGCGGCGTGCCTGAAGCCGTCTGACTTTGGTAAAATCCGTGGTCGTGGAATTCTCAGCAGCCACGGCCTAGACAGGGAACGCTTTTCGTCTTGCCGTCAGGTATCCGCGGCTGCGGCCCTAGCCGGCAGCGGAGGAATCGCAGCTGCCGGGTAACCTACATCGATAGGTGGGTTCTTAGAGGTTCAACTGTTGGTAGAGCGTGTTGATATTCTGTTCCGGATGCACAGGCAAAGAGACATCACCTTCAAAGGCTTCATGGTGCCCGCGGACGGTGGCTCGCCAGGTACCCGACAGCGTGGTGACGTGATTCAAGGAGATTACAACGAGATCATCGTCGTCACTAGCCCAGGGGGTTCCAGGTCTAAGCTGATCCAGTTCGATGGTGATGTGCAGGTTTTGTCCGACGTTCTTCCACTTCAGCGGATACCGAGACAATGCGGACCCGATGCCGTTGAAATTAGGCGCCAACAAGCCCAAGCCATGATCAAACGGACTTCGTCTCGTGATGACTGGGGGGAAAAGTTTTTTAGGGGTGACATCCTCGGCGTCCTCGGTATTCACCCCATACGCGTCTTTGAGCGTCAAATCGAAGCGTACCGCTTCCAAGAAGTTGGATTGGCGGTTTCCAAGCTGGATAACTAGCCCCGGAAATGCCGCCCCGGCTATTCTTCCGAGGTTCTCCTGCCATTCGGCACGGATCTGCTTTTCCCATTCGAGGGCTTGCCGATTGAAAGCCTCCGGCGACAGCGAAGAGGAGTTCAACCCCAGCAGCATCTGCGCGCTCAACCCCGCGAAAAGCGGGCTCCCTTGAGCCGCCGCTGAAGCAGGAAGTGACAGGTGCTCAGTTCTCGCCTTTTCAACCCGGCTGTCGATGAAGTGATTCAGCCGTTCCGGCGTAAGGTCGAGATGGTGGGCGTCTCCCTCCAGAGTTATCGTGAGTTCCGGCATGGGCAGGGATTTTTTGCCGGCGCGGGTCACTAAGTCGTCAATTTCAGGAGCCGTTGCTTTCCTCGTCTGCCCCTGCGCCCGGACGTAAATGTCGCCGTTGCTGAGATTGACCTTGACTTTGCCTGGCAAGGATTTTTCCCCTTGGTACTCGGCCCGGCAAAGGTAGATGGGATCACCGTCTTGGGGAGGGTCCACCAAGATAAACAGGACTTCCTGGCCAGGATTATCGGCTGGTGCCCGTTCCAGCTCCCATTGCGGTCCGCCCGGGAGTAGAAATTTGTTGATTTTCTGCTCTATGTCGAGCACTTCCGTCCCTGCTGGGACGCCTGGCAGGCCGCCCTTCTCGGCCCCAATGACCATGACCGCATAGCCGCCAAAGTGGCGATCGGCCGTCGCGGGAAGACGGTTGGCAGCGCCCAGTATGAACTTGGCTAACTTTGTGGTTTCTTCCTTTGATGAGAAATCCAGCTGCCGTTTGATTTCCAGATAGTGCTTCTCGGCAGTGTCGCCGCCTGCCAGAATCTCCGCCAGCAAGGCCTTACGCTGTCGTTCTCCGTGTGGGGGCCTGGTGGTATCCAAGAGGCAGTTCCTTTCCCGACGCTATGGTTGCGCCTGCGAGGTCTATGGCGAGCCCTCTGATTCTCTCTCATTGAGGGAGTCAATTTGCGCTGCGGCAAGCGAGTCACTCAGCGAGTTCGATGAGCTCAGGCCCGTTGTTCCGGAGTGTGCGCCCAAGGTTGGGTCTACTCAAGGTTTAGTTGACATGGGGGCTTCCACTATCCGGGATAGCTCCCAGCCGCGTCTCATAGGCTTGCAGAGCGCCAAGGCGGGAGTCGATAGTCGTCCGGCTGGATCTCTTCGGGCGTGCACGTGCTGTAGCCGACGCAACCCGGCCAATTGCTGTTGAAAGTGCGTGCTCGTTTGGTTGAGTCATGTTTCTTTCACAAGGCGCAGACCTGCTCGAACTCGATGAGGCATAGGAGGCCAACCCAATGAATCAGGCACGTGATCGACTCTGTCATCGAGGCGAGGGTGCTGTCGCTTAGGCGACTCTAAATCACAACCGGCGCGGCATCCCGTGGGCAGCTGGAATGCATGCAAGATTGTACGTATGACAACTGATTACTCTGATTTTGCGCGTGACCTCGCTGACGCCGCCAAGGTATTCGCACGAAGCCTTCGCGATGCGAACGACGCGCCCACTCACCCGGATATTGAACTGGGTGCGCAGCATCTCGATGCGATCGAGAATGACCTCTATGACCTCTATGACATTGACGAAGATGAAGTCGTGGAAATCCCGGGAATACCTGGGGTCCTTGCGGAGAGTGCTGCCGTGGCGCGTCAGGTAGTTGGTATTGTCGTTGATCGATTGCAGGGGATCGGCTGGGAAGATGCCATGACGGACTTGGAAGAGGTGGTTGATCGTGTTAAGAAAGCCGGCTTCGACGCACCTGAACCATCGAGCCTAGAGTGGTTCGGTGACGATGTACCGGATGATGGGTCCGCCTGAAAGCACCGAATTTAAAGACTGCCGTGATACGCCCCGATGCCACTCGTGGCATCGGGGCGTATCGTTGACGGATACATCCGTCGACGATTTCCTCATGGGTCACCGGGCGTCTTAAAAGATTTTCGTCTCGTAACTGAGTGAATGCTCGGGGCATCATGTCTGTGCTCAATGGAAAGATTGAGGAATGGTAAGGATTAAACTCGAAGCTGGCAATGATCTTGTTCAGCGGCTCGCTTATGAGAATGACCCGGTGAAAGCCGTCATTGAACTTGTCTGGAATAGCCTCGACGCAGACGCGCATGCCGTTGACGTTACGTTGCACCGTAATCAGGCCGAAGGTGTTATCGGTGTCGAAATCACCGACAACGGTCACGGGATGGCCCCGGAAGAGCTGGCCACCGCGTTCCGCTGGGTCGGCAATTCTTGGAAGCGGAAGGCCCAAGGAAGTAAGGGTGAGGAACGCCCACTACACGGCCGTCTCGGTCAAGGTCGACTAAGGGCGTTCGCACTGGGTACTCAAATCTCCTGGGACACCGTTGCCGACAGCACCGACGGAAAGCGCCTAAAGTCGATTATTAGGGCGAATTCCGCAAGCCGAAATGATTTCGATTCCACCGGCCCTACGAACACTGACGCACGCACGGGTACCAAATTTTTGGCCGCGGGCCGTGACTCTCTGGACCGCCTCGACAGTAACAGAGCATTGGACCGCGTTACAGCTACGCTTGCCCCATATCTCATTGCACGCCCGGACATTGACGTCACCTACAACGGAACCCGAGTTCAACCCCGTGACAACATCGAAGACGAAACAACTTATGATCTCGAGTGGGAGCACGACGGCGTCACTCGAAGTGCCGTATTGCGGATAATTGAATGGAAGGACGCTAACGAGCGTTCCATCCATCTCTGTGACGGTGCGGGCGTCCCAGTTGACACACTTGACACTGCGCCAGCTGCCGATTTCCAGTACTCTGCGTATGTTGTCTGGGACGAGATGCCTCAGCATCACAATGAGTGGATATTGGCGAGTCTGGAGACTACCTCTTCTGTTCTCGGGGTCCTCATCAACGAGATCGACCGGGTTCTCCAAGCTCACTTTGAGGCACGCCGAGCTCAGCGCCGCCGTGAACTGGTCGAGGACTGGAAATCGGGCAACGTCTACCCCTACGACGGCGAGCCAATGACTGAAGAGGAGAAGGTAGAGCGCGCGACATTCGACGTTGTAGCGACCTCGATTCGTAGGCATATACCCAAGACCAGACAACAGAAGAAATTGACCTTAGGGCTCCTGCGAGAGTCAATCCAGCAACGCCCGAGTGACGTTTCCGCTCTCCTAGACGAGTACGTCGGCCTGCCTGCCGATGAGCGCGAACAGCTCGATCGTCTGCTGAATCGCACCAGCTTGTCTCGGGTCATCCAAGCTTCGAGTAACGTCACGAATCGGCTTGAGTTCCTCAGAGCTCTCGAACTGATGGTCTTCGACCCCGAAGCTAGCAAGATGGTGGGGGAGCGGGCCCACCTCCACCAAATCCTTGAGAGCGAACTTTGGGTGTTTGGTGAGCAACACAACCTCATGATCAGCGAGCGAGGCCTCACTGCCGTCCTAGGGCGACACTTGGAAGTTCTCGGCGAAACACGCCGCGATACCACTCCCGTGAAACTACTCGATGGGAAGCAAGCCCGTGTCGACCTTTTGCTTTCGGCCGCAGCTACTGAGCACGACCGTAATCGACATCTCGTGGTCGAGTTGAAAGCCCCCAAGATTGTGGCCGGGTTGAAGGAACTTACCCAGATCAAGGCTTATGCCAAAGCCGTGGCCAGAGACCCGCAGTTTGCAAGCACAACGACCGAATGGGATTTCTGGCTTGTCACAAGCAAGATCGACGATGACGTTCGGCAAGAAGCGAATCAGGTCGGCAGGGAACGAGGTCTCGTATTCCAGCCGGATCTTCCCGACGCACCCGGTGCGAAGGTTCGTGTTTGGGTCCGTGACTGGGGTCAGATCATCGACGACGCGAAGCGAAGGCTAGACTACTTCCAGAAAAGTCTGCAACACGACCCGTCGCTCGACGATGCAAGAGACTATCTCCGCCGACACCATGGGGATGTCATCCCGCTAGGACTCCTAGCTGGAGACCAGAGTAGCGATCAAGAGAACTAACTTGGCTTACATAAGTGGTACATCCGAGGTAGGCCCCAAAAGTCAGAATTGCTCAGGTCCTGCATATTGTTGTTGGCCCGTCGATGCCTGGGTGTCCCATGGTGGGTGATACCTCAAATGTATGATGCCTAGCTACTCAAGACTTCCCCTGTCCTTCCTGAAGTTGCCCGCTGACCATCATCGTTCGGAATCCGGCATGTCTTAGCCTCTATTCAACGCCTTTTCAATGGTGGTCAGGAACCTGATGTATGTCCGTCACCTGTGCCGTGGCCTTCAATTGACGCAGAATGCGGCTACTGGTCTTATGGATGAGTCACAGCCGTAGACAACCCGTGCGAAGGGGTCAAGAGGTGAAGTCTTTTGGAGGGTGACTTTGAATGCAGGGGGCCGGACGGTCGCCGACTAGCAATTCGTAGCCAGCATCATCCACGATACAAATGTGGTTTCCTCTCGCCGTCATGGAGTACATCGAGTCTTGGTGCAACCGCCGCCGGCCTCATGCCAACAATCAGGGAAGGCCACCAGCACGAGCCCTAACCGGGTACCAAAATCAAACCGAACAAGCAGCAGCGTAAGAAGAAATACCCATCAGACGTCTCACAAACTTGACGGGCGCAAGAATCCTTGACGGCTACAAACTGAACCAGTGGGCTTGACTAAACTTTCGAAGGTGCCCCGTGTAAAGAGGTCGGAGTCTGTCCCGTGTATAACGAGGGCGCTTGCGTCCGCTGCTTGGAGAAGGTCAAGATTCCACGGGCGGATGACCGGAGATGGGAATTGTCGACGGCGCCTCTGATGGGAGCCAACGCAGTTGTGGCGGAGTCGACGTACACGCGATAGCGGGGCCTTTGGCGGGCCTACGCTGGACAGTGGCACGGGCTCGCAACTTGATCAAACTTGATCACCTAATTCACCCATCTACTTTTTCAACAGTCTCTGGGGCCAACTGCACTCTGGTGTTGGCGTCGTTGATGTTGTTGGTGCGTTCACTGCGGGTACCGCGTCCGGTGGCCTTTCTTGCCTCCGGAGCCGGGCTGGTGGGATTTGTTGTTCTCGTGGGGCCCGATCCCAGTGTGCTTCGGGCTGCAGTTATGGGTGCCATCGGGGCGGTGGCCCTGTTGGGTGGCAGACCCAAACGGGTGGGGGCCCTGCTTTGCGTGACTGTCGTGGTGTTGCTGCTTGCGGACCCGTGGCTGGCAGCGGACTATGCCTTCATCTTGTCAGTGCTGGCTACGTTGGGAATCCATCTGGTGGGGAGGCGCTGTGTTGACTGGCTGGCCGTCTGGTGGCCCGTGTGGCTGGCCCAGGCAGTGGCCATACCGCTGGCGGCACAATTGCTCTGCGCCCCGGTCATCGTCCTGCTGGCGCCACGGCTGACCCCCTACACAATTCCGGCCAACATGCTGGCAGCGCCTGTTGTGGCACTGGTAACCACAGTGGGAACTTTTGGCCTGGCCGTCGCCGCCCTGGTGCCGCTCATCGCCTCAGTCTGCGCTTTTGTCAGCGGATTGGGTGCCTGGTGGGTGGCCGCCGTCGCCCGGTGGATGTCGGAACTGCCAGCGGCAAGTTTGCCGTGGCCGGCGGGGCTGGAAGGTGTTGTCCTGATGGCAGTGTTGAACGCCGTGACGCTCGCTGCCTTGTTCGCGCTGGTGGAGCCCGAACGCGCCAAGGCAGTCACTGGGCGGCTATTGCGGTTGCTCCCGGAAAGGTGGCGTGCCCGCTTCGGCTTTGGCAGTGTGATCGTTCTTGCCGCCGTGGCCACCGCGTGGTGGTGCGCGGCCGTTTTGAGGCTGTGAGTTCGTGAGGCTGCGAACTCTTGAGGTGGTGTGCGCCGGCCCCGGTCGGGTTGGGAATCACCAGCAGGGATGGCACAGTAGATGCTGTGAATAATGCGTGGACAGGAAAGCAACCATGAGCCCGGCACCGAGGGCAGCCCAACGCCCGGCTGCGGGCGCCGATTGGCGTGATGTCCCCCTGGCCCCGGTGGTGTTGCTTTTTGGTCCGGAGGACTTTATTGCCAGCCGCGCGGTGGATGACATTCGGGCCAAACTCAGGGCGCAGAACCCCGAGCTGGAACTGACCTCGCTGGACGCTTCCCATTACACGGCCGGAGCGCTGGGCATGGTGGCCAGCCCGTCACTTTTCAGTGAGCCGAAGCTTATTCAAGTCTCGGCCCTGGCCAGCATGACCGACGATTTTTTGGTCGATGCCCTGGCTTACATCAAGGACCCGGCCCCCGATGTGACACTGGTGCTCACTCACGGCGGCGGCACGCGGGGCAAGAAGTTGCTGGATGCACTCAAGGCCCTCGGGGCCCCGCGGGTGGAGTGCCAGCCCCTGAAGAAGGACGCCGAGAAATCTTCCTTTGTCAGTGCAGAGTTTTCCAGGGCAAAGCGCCGCATCGATGCCCAGGCCGTCCACGCACTCGTGGCAGCTGTGGGGGCAAGCCTGTCCGAGCTGGCCGCGGCCTGTTCCCAGCTGATCGCTGACACCACAGGAATGGTCAGCAGTGACGACGTCGACAAGTACTACGGCGGCCGGGTGGAGGCCACAGCGTTCCGCGTCGCTGATGCCGCGTTGGCCGGCAACGCCCCGGTCGCGTTGTCCACGCTGCGTCACGCCCTTGCCACAGGAGTTGATCCGGTGCCGCTGGTGGCTGCGCTGGCCATGAAAGTCCGCCAGGTGGCCAAGGTGTTTTCCCTGCGCGGCAGCTCGGCCCAACTGGCCCGTGACTTGGGCATGTCACCGTGGCAGGTGGACGCCGCACGCCGCGATGCCGGGCACTGGAGCGGGGAGGCTCTGGTAGTGGCCATCAAGGTGCTGGCGGAGGCCGATGCCCAGGTCAAGGGTGCAGCAAAGGACCCCGTCTATGCGGTGGAACGGGCAGTCATCGTCATTGCCACCTCCGCACGGCGCTAACCCGGCCCTCAGGTTCACCAAGGCAGATTCCCTGAAAGCATGGCTTAAACACGTTGGGCCCCCACCAGATGGTGGGGGCCCAACGTTTGAGTTGCGAAGCAGATCAGCTTCTCTTAGAGGGCGTTAACCTTCTTGGAGATGGCTGACTTGCGGTTGGCAGCGTTGTTGGCGTGGATAACGCCCTTGCTGACAGCCTTGTCCAGCTTGCGGCCTGCATTCACCAGTGCAACCACAGCTGCATCCTTGTCGGCCTTGGCCACCGCCGTGTTTACTGCACGGATAGCGGTCTTCAGCTCGGACCGAACCGAGAGGTTGCGCTGACGCGCCTTCTCGTTCGTGAGGATGCGCTTCTTCTGAGACTTGATATTAGCCACGTTGTATAACTCTCTTTTGATACGTAAATTCGGTCGTAGAGGGCGTAGCTTGACCGTTGACAGCGGCGTGGGGATGCTCGAATTATGGTGAACGTCAGGTCAAGCTGCTGTACCCGCCGACCTGCACGGGCACACACTAATAAAAATTCTATCAGATCGGTGACTTGCCAGCGTGTGAGATTACTTCCAGCCGTGTCGCCGGCGCAGCCCCGTGGCCACTGCGGCAAAGCGTTTGGCATCGAGCACTGCACCCTCGCGGCGCAGATCAGCCTCGGCCACCTGCAACACCCGATCAAGCTTGACTTCGCTGGGTCGGCCCTGACGGTCCCACGCCCCGGTGCCAATGTCCACGTAGTCGTTGTCTCCCCGCCGGTCATTGCCGTGATCCTTGCTGGTGAGCATGAGTGCCAAGAGCCGTTTCCCGGAGCGGCCCACCACCAGGACGGGCCTGTCCTTGCCCTGGCTGAAGTCCTCCTCATAGGGCACCCAGGTCCACACAATCTCACCCGGGTCCGCCGCGCCGTCGGGATGGGGGGCATAGCTCACGGTTGACGTTCCGTTGAAGTCGCCCGGGTAAGGAGCGCTCAGGCCCTTAGCGAGAGTGTTCTGCGAAGGCCGCTGGGCCGGGCGCGAACCAGCCCCGGGGCTGGGCTTGCCGCTGGTCTTGCTGCCGGGGCGGGTGCGCGGCGGTGTGGTCTTGCCGGGGTTGAAAAGTGCGCGGGCAAATGAACGCAGAAGGCCAATGATGCGGTCCGTTGTTGAAGGCATGGCTTCTACAGTAGCGAATGGGCCCGTCAGTTCTCATCTAGGGCCCTAAACGTGGGAGACTTGAAGGCAATGAGTGTCCGCCTGTTCAGTGCGCGGGCACACCCCCTGCACGGTGGCGGTATATGCACTGCCATCCCTGCGTTCACGCAACAGTAAGGAACACCAGTGTCACCCATGGCCCGCACTGCTCCGGTGCCCGCCGCGACCGATCCGGCGATCATCAGGAACTTCTGCATCATCGCTCACATTGACCACGGGAAATCAACCCTGGCGGACCGGATGCTCCAGCTCACTGGAGTTGTCAAGCAGCGTGACATGAAAGCCCAGTACCTTGACCGGATGGACATTGAGCGTGAGCGCGGCATCACCATCAAGTCCCAGGCAGTGCGCATCCCTTGGGAAGTAGATGGCACCGCCTACTGCTTGAACATGATCGACACCCCGGGCCACGTTGACTTCACCTACGAGGTCTCCCGGTCGTTGGCCGCCTGTGAAGGCGCCATCCTGCTCGTTGATGCCGCCCAGGGCATTGAGGCCCAGACGCTGGCCAACCTGTACCTGGCCATGGAGAACAACCTCACCATCATTCCGGTGCTGAACAAGATTGACCTTCCGGCAGCCCAGCCGGAGAAGTACGCGCTGGAACTGGCCAACCTGATTGGCGGCAAGCCCGAGGACGTCCTGATGGTCTCCGGCAAGACCGGTGTTGGCGTTGAAGCGCTGCTGGATTTGATCGTCCGTGAGCTGCCGGCACCCGTTGGCGATCCCAACGCCCCGGCCCGCGCCATGATCTTTGACTCCGTGTATGACACTTACCGCGGCGTTGTCACCTACGTGCGCGTCATTGACGGCAGCCTGAGCCCGCGCGAAAAAATCCAGATGATGTCCACCCGCGCCACCCACGAGCTGCTGGAAATTGGTGTCAGTGCCCCGGAGCCCACCCCTTCCAAGGGTCTGGGCGTTGGTGAGGTTGGTTACTTGATCACGGGCGTGAAGGATGTGCGCCTGTCCAAGGTGGGCGACACCGTGACCACGTTCAGCAAGCCCGCATCAGAAGCCCTGGCCGGCTACCACGACGCCAAGCCCATGGTGTTCTCCGGCCTGTACCCCATGGACGGTACGGACTACCCGGTGTTGCGTGACGCGCTGGAAAAGCTCATGCTCAATGACGCTGCCCTCATTTACGAACCGGAGACCTCCGCAGCCCTAGGGTTTGGATTCCGTGTGGGCTTCCTAGGCCTGCTGCACCTGGAAATCACCCGTGAGCGTCTGGAACGCGAACACAACCTTGACCTGATCTCCACAGCCCCCAACGTGGAGTACGAGGTCACCCTTGAGGACAAGAAGGTTGTCCACGTAACGAACCCCAGCGAATATCCGTCAGGGAAAATCGCCGAGGTGCGCGAGCCCATGGTGGCCGCCACCATCTTGGCTCCCACCGAGTTTGTGGGCGCCATCATGGAATTGTGCCAGACCCGCCGCGGCATTTTGGGCGGCATGGACTACCTGTCCGAGGACCGGGTGGAGATCCGCTACCGCCTGCCTTTGGCCGAGATCGTCTTTGACTTCTTTGACATCTTGAAGTCCAAGACCCGCGGCTACGGCTCCCTTGACTGGAAGGCCGACGGCGATCAGGTCGCCGACCTGGTCAAGGTCGACATCCTGCTCCAGGGCGAGCAAGTGGATGCCTTCAGTGCCATCACCCACCGTGACAAGGCGTACTCCTACGGTGTCATGATGACCGGCAAGCTCCGCGAGCTCATCCCGCGCCAGCAGTTCGAGGTGCCCATCCAGGCTGCCATTGGTGCCCGCATCATTGCCCGTGAAAGCATCCGCGCCATCCGCAAGGACGTCCTGGCCAAGTGCTACGGCGGTGACATTTCCCGTAAGCGCAAGCTGTTGGAAAAGCAGAAGGAAGGCAAGAAGCGCATGAAGATGGTGGGCCGCGTTGAGGTTCCCCAGGAAGCCTTCATCGCCGCGCTGACAACTGCCGAAGCGCCTAAGGACAAGTCAAAGAAGTGACACCCAGCGCTTTGCCCCTTGGCGATCCGGCTCCGGCCGACGGCATCCTGCCCGCGCAGGCTGCCGTCGGTGCGGCGGACCGCAAATTCAGCCTCTACGCGCACATCCCGTTTTGCGCCGTGCGCTGCGGCTACTGCGACTTCAACACCTATACGGCCACGGAGCTTGGCGGGGGCGCCTCACAGGACGCATACGCCGAAACGGCCGTGCGCGAGGTGGAATTTGCCGCCCGGGCCATGGTTGCGTCGGGCCTGCCTGCGCGCAAGCTGAGCACCGTGTTCTTTGGCGGTGGCACGCCCACCCTCCTGCCCGCGGGCGATCTGACCCGCATTCTGGGTGCCGCCGTCGCGCAGTGGGGGCTGGAGGACGGGGCTGAGGTCACCACGGAGGCCAACCCGGACTCGGTCACCAAGGAGTCGTTGCAAGAACTGTACGACGGCGGTTTTACCCGTGTGTCCTTCGGCATGCAGTCAGCGGTGCCGCACGTTTTGAAGGTCCTTGACAGGACCCACAATCCCGACCGTGTGCCGCAGGCTGTGGCCTGGGCCCGCGAGGTTGGCCTGAACGTGAGCGTCGACTTGATCTACGGCACGCCGGGGGAGTCAGTCGCCGACTGGGAAACGTCTGTGCGGACAGCCCTGAGCTACGAGCCCGACCACATTTCTGCGTATTCGCTCATCGTTGAAGAGGGCACCAAGCTGGCCGCCCAAATTCGCCGCGGCCAGGTGCCCAACATCGACGACGACGACCATGCCCTCAAGTACGAGCTTGCCGACGCTTTGTTCACCGAGGCCGGATTGTCCTGGTACGAAGTAAGCAACTGGTCCCGGACCCCCGAGGATGCCTGCCAACACAACCTGGCGTACTGGCGGGGGGACGATTGGTGGGGGATCGGCCCCGGTGCCCACTCCCACGTTGGAGGTGTGCGCTGGTGGAATGTCAAACACCCCACGGCCTATGCCAACCGTCTGGACAAGGGTGAATCGCCTGCTGCCGGACGGGAAACCCTCGATGCGGACACCAGGGCCATGGAACGCATCATGCTGACCTCGCGCCTGTCCGAGGGTATGGCCATCAACACGCTCAGCCCTGAAGCACGCAAGGCTGTTGCCGGGCTCATTGCCCAGGAATTGGTGGAGCCGCTCAAGGCCTTTGCCGGGACCCTGGTGCTCACCCTCAAGGGCCGCCTCCTGGGCGACGCCGTGACCAGGGCCCTCCTGGACTAGCCTCAAGACCAACTGACCCGCAGAAAACGCCGAAAATCTACGCTTTTAGCGTGATTTTCGGCGTTTTCTGCGGGTCAGTTTTGGGTTACTAGAGCAGGCGCAGATTCAGGGAGTAGCGGTATGGCTGACCCTTGTTGACACTCACGGCGCCAATGACGGAGAAGGCAGTCAGGAACGCCCACACGAGAAGGGCGAGCAGGAAAAACACCGTGCCAAGCTGCGGGTTGAAGAACGTGAAAATGAATCCCAACAGATTCAGGAGTATCGCCAGGGCCGTGGGCGGCAAAGTGAAGTTCAAGGCTTCCAGGGATTCCTGGGCGGTGAACGGGCCGCGGGGCGCCACATACCTGTGGATCAGCAATGCCGGAATGCAGCCCAGAATACCGCCGCAATGGGCCATGAACGCCCACTGCTTGTCCTCTGAGGGGGTCAGCGGCGGCTTGGTCGAACCATTCTGCTGGTTTACCGGATGACTCACAATGACTGGCCTTTCAACAAGCGAAACTGCTGGCCAACATATCGCTGGCCACTCTCTAGGATACGGGTGCCGTGAGGAAGTCAATCACTTCTTCCACCCGGCCCAGCAACGAAGGCTCCAGATCGGCGTAAGAATTCACCCGTGACAGCAGCCGCTGCCACCCCAAACCAATGTCCTCAGCTGTGCTGTGGGGCCAGCCAAAAGCTTTGAGGATGCCCAGCTTCCATTCCATTGATCTCGGGATAACTGGCCAGGCGGGAATGCCCAAGGTGGCTGGTTTGATGGCCTGCCACACATCCACGTACGGGTGACCCACCACCAAAACGTTGTTGTGTGTGCCGGGTGACTTCATGAGATTGGCCACAATGCGCGATTCCTTGGACCCCGGCACCAAGTGGTCCACCAAAATGCCCAAACGGCGGTTGGGGCCGGGGGAGAAATCCGCCACGGCTGCCGCCAAGTCATCGATGCCGCGCAGGGGCTCCACCACAATCCCTTCAACGCGCAAATCGTCCCCCCAGACTTTCTCAACGAGTTCGGCGTCGTGCTTGCCCTCCACCCAGATACGACTGGCCTTGGCCACTTTGGCGCGGCTGTTGGCAACTTTCACCGAACCGGAGGCGGTGCGCAGGGTTTGCTGGGTGGCCACAACGCGCGGGGCGATGAGCTCAACGGCCGCGCCTTCATAGAGGAAACCAAATCCCAAGGGGAAGGCCCGGATTTTCTCGCGCCTGTCGGCAAGCTCCACAATGTGCATGCCGCCGGACTTTTCCAATCTGACCACCGCGCCCACCCAACCGGTTTGCTGGTCCTCCACCACAAGCCCGGAAACGGCTTCCACTTTCGGCAGGGTACGGGCGGGAGGTGGGCTCAAATCTTGGGGGCCCCACTGGTTGAATTCCACGCTAAAACCTGACTCTTCATTCTTGGGGCAACGCTCATGGCGAACGCTGCAACTGTGAAAATCCATGCTAACCGCTTCAAGGGCACAATATCCGGTTCACCATGGCCACAGAGGCACGGGAGGGGCGGCAGAAAAAGTATTAGACTTAGCACTTGGTTGGGTAGAGTGCTAACGTCCTTGTGCTGCCACAGCCGGCAGCACACCCAGTGCAAGCAAGGCGTTTGTGTGACATTGAGAAGGAGGTGACAGGTATGAGTGAACCACGGAAGTTGGAGGTCCTGCGGGCCATTGTTGAAGACTACGTACACACACGCGAACCTGTTGGCTCCAAAGCGTTGGTTGAGCGGCATCATTTGGGCGTCTCCAGCGCCACCATCCGCAATGACATGGCAGCGCTGGAAGAAGAAGGCCTGATCGCCGCCCCGCACACCAGCTCCGGGCGCATTCCCACCGACAAGGGCTACAGGCTTTTTGTTGACCAGCTGTCCGCGGTCAAACCGCTTTCTGCCGCCGAACGCCGCGCCATTGCCGTGCTGTTGGAGGGCTCCACTGATCTTGACGATGTCCTGGAACGGACAGTGCGGACCTTGGCCCAGCTGACCAACCAGGTGGCTGTGGTGCAGTACCCACGCTCGGCCGGAGCCACGGTGCGCCACATTGAATTTGTTTCGTTGGCTGCACGCCAGGTGCTTGTCGTTCTCATTTTGGCGTCCGGCAAGGTTGAGCAAAACGTGATCGACGTCGGAGCCAACGTTGATGACGCCATGCTGGCTGGGCTGCGGCAAGTGTTTTTGGGTGGCCTGCACGGGGTGACCGTGGCAAGCCTGCCCGAGGCGGTTGTCAGGATCCCGCCCACAGTCCAGCCTTCCGAGCATGGACCTGCGGTGCGCCTGGCCCAGGGTTTGGTGCTGTTGGCCGGGAATGCCCGGGAAGACAAGATTGTTATGGCTGGGACGGCCAATTTGGCCAGGTCCAACAATGACTTCCCGCTCAGCATTGGCCCTGTCCTTGATGCCTTGGAGGAACAGGTTGTGTTGTTGCGCCTTTTGGAGGCGATGGCACAAGATTCCTTGGGCATGTCAGTGGTCATTGGCCGTGAGAACCCGCACGATTCGTTGGCCGAGGCGTCAGTTGTGGCGACCAGTTACGGGCCGGGCGAAACAGCCAAGCTCGGAATTGTGGGCCCAACCCGGATGGATTACCCCAACACCATGTCCAGCGTGCGTGCCGTGGCACAGTACCTGTCTAGAATTTTGGCCGGCTAAGCGGCCACCGATTCCACTAAAGAGAGCAACACTTTGAGCAATCACTACGATTCATTGGGCGTCGCCCGCGACGCGACCGCCGAGGAGATCAAGAAGGCTTACCGCAAGCTGGCGCGTAAGCTCCACCCCGACGTCAATGACGCCCCGGATGCCCAGGACCGATTCAAGGCTGTGACACACGCCTACGAGGTCCTCTCCGACCCGCAAAAGCGGCGGGTCTATGACACCACGGGCAATGAGAACGGCAATGACAACGGTGGCGGTGGCGGCAACTTTGACGGCCAGGGTTTCGCCTTCCAGGACATCTTCGAGACGTTCTTTGGCGGCAGTGGAGGCGGTGGTGGGCGTGGTCCGGCGTCGCGCATGCGACGCGGCCAGGATGCCCTCATCACTGTCCGCATTGACTTGAAAGAGGCAGTGTTCGGCGTCAACAAGAAACTCGAAATTGACACGGCCATCACTTGTGGCACCTGTGAGGGCAGCTGCTGCCGTCCGGGCACTTCACCCACCACGTGCGATGTTTGCCACGGCAGCGGCCAGATCCAGCGCCCCGTGCGCTCCATCCTGGGCAATGTCATGACGCTGGCCACCTGCAACTCCTGCCAGGGCTTTGGCACCATGATCATTGACCCATGCAACGAGTGCATGGGTGAGGGCCGCGTGCGTGACCGCCGCAGCTTCACCATCAAGGTCCCGGCAGGCGTCAGCACAGGCACCCGCATTCAGTTGGCTCACCAGGGCGAGGCCGGTCCGGCTGGTGGACCGGCGGGTGACCTCTACGTGGAGATGAAGGTCAACAACGACCCCAACTTCCTGCGCGAAGGCGATGACCTGCACGCCACCCTCAGCGTGCCCATGACGGCTGCTGCGTTGGGCACTGAGCTGACCTTTGAAACCTTCGACGGCGAACAGCCCATCAGCATCAAGCCGGGAGCCCAGGCCGGGGAGATCATCAACTTGCGCAGCCTGGGTGTGACCCATCTGCGCGGCTTTGGCCGCGGCGATCTCAAGGTGCACATCCATGTGGAAACACCCACCAAGGTGGACGCCGCCCAGGAGGAGCTCCTGAAGCAGCTGGCCGCCTTGCGCGGTGAAACATTCACCGAAGGCAAGCTGGTCTCCAGCGGCGGCATGTTCGCCAAACTCCGCGACAAGCTCGGCAACCTCTAACGCCCATGAGCAACCCTGTCTTCTATGCCACGCCCGCCGAACTTGCCGGTCTCGGCCCGGGTGCCACGTTTTCCTTGGATGGTGCCGAGGGCAAACATGCCGTCACCGTCAAGCGGCTCACTGTCGGTGAGCCCGTTGACGTGTGCGACGGCGCAGGGTTGCGTCTTGTCTGTTCAGTCACCGGAGCCGAGAAGGGTGTGCTGAACGTTGAGGTTGCTGCCGTTATGGCCGAACCCGCGCACAACGTTCAGTTCACGCTGATTCAGGCGCTGGCCAAGGGGGACAGGGATGAACTGGCCATCGAAACCGCCACCGAGCTGGGAATTGATGCCGTAGTTCCGTGGCAAGCTGAGCGATCCATTGTGCGATGGAAAATGGACAAGGCAGTCAAGGGCCCGGAGAAGTGGCGCCAGGTGGTTGCTGCCGCGGCCAAACAAGCCCGTCGGGCCACCATTCCACAGGTCGGTGCGCTGGTCGGTACCGCCGGCATCTGCGAACTGATCAAGGCGGCCGACCTCGCCCTGATCCTGCATGAAGACGCCACCGAATCACTGGCTGTGGTGGCTCGTGCCTGGACGGCTGCACAGGCGCCCACAGAATCGCCCGCACCCTTGCAGCTTCTGATGATCGTGGGCCCGGAAGGCGGCATGAGCGACGCAGAGGTGCACGCGTTCCGCCAAGCAGGGGCGCAGACCGCCCTGTTGGGTCATCACGTGTTGAGATCCTCCACGGCCGGACCGGCCGCAGTGGTACTGCTCAGCCAAGAACTGGGCCGCTGGTAGGCCACAACCGCTCCCACAGCTCGCAAGCTCGCCGCGGGGCCCTCGCGGTTGCGGATCCACCCACGCCCTCCCTAAGTGCAGCCGCTGGCGCGTCTGGACTTAGGGGACCCTCGGGCGCGTGGGCCCAACAACCGCTCCCACAGCTTGCTGCTCTTTAGGGTTGGCTGATGGTGACGATCTTGTTGTCCAAACCGAGCTGCCGCCCCGGCACCAGCGGGTCCACAATGTAGACGGACAGCTGGTAGCTGCCTGGCGGGGGAACAAGGTTGAAGTTGAATTCCCCCAGTTCGTTGGGGCCCTGAGGTATGGACACGGTACCGGTCATATAAGTGTCGGAGACTTCGCCGCCCTTCACATGGGACAACGACCAGGCAAGGGTTCCCGTAGGCGAGACGCCCTGGCCTTTGACCTTCAGCGGAAGGGTGCGGTAGGTGGAACCGTTGGCGGGGTCAATGATCCAGACGGGCGCAACAAATGCCGGATTGCGGGTCAGAGGTTTGTCCAGCGGCACGTGGCCAAAAGCGTTGAAACCAGTATGTCCGTCAACAAGGACGGTGACCTGCACAGCGCTGGAGGCATCAATGAGTCCGGCCATGGCAGCAGCCGCCGTGGCGGTGTACACCAGCTGGGACACGGAGCGGTCGGCGATTCCCTGATCCATTTTTTGCCCAAAGGCATCGGCCGAGACGTCAAGGGTAATCACGTTCTTGGCGGAAACGGACGCCCCAAGCCGGCTCGGTGTGTTCCACAGCGAAAAATAGTCCTGGTCGCTGGGTTTGGCGCTCATCATGGTGTGCAACGCGGCGACAATGGGGTCGTCGGTTGCAGCCGTGGGGAAGAACTCCCGGAACAAAAACACGTCGTCGTTGCTGCGCCCCAGCCAATAGACAGGAAGTGTTTGCGCGGCTGTGGCCGTCTCCAAGGGAGCACTTGTCACCAGTGTTGAGGCGGTCGAGCCAGTGCTTGTGGGCATCGTGACATCGTCCTGCTCACTGATCTTCTCCGTGCAACCCGTCAGTGCCAGTGTCAAGGAAAGGCCAATGATGGCCAGGCCGTCCACCGCGGGGAAACGTCTGCTGGCGCGGCGTTCCCGACGGGCCCCGGAACCGGGCGCGCCGTGGCGTCCTGGCAGGGCGGTGGAGGGTGAGGCCATGGGGAACTGTCTCGCTGGTCTGTTGGTATGTGGAGGGCGGTACGTTCTCACGACCGTCCCTGAACGGGGCTGAGTCAAGGTTCCCCACAGTTCCTTGGACCTGTTCAAGCTTGGCACAACAGGGAACCCCGATGTCCGGTTTATGGCCCTGTGGAGCGAACTGAAACCGTATCGAAATACTTTTCCCGACATATGGCACAAAAATGTGATCAAGCATCACTGAGGTTATGGGCCGCGTTGTTGGGGCTGTGCATTAGAATCAGTAACAGGTATAAGCGGCACGAAATTCGGTGGTGACCACCGGCAAACTCGAGGAGCGATTTCAGGCTAGGAAGGCCGAAATTATGGCAGAGACAACAGCGCACCGCCACGATTCTTATCCTGATGAGGGTCCGGGGCGGCACTTTCCGCATTCCGTTGACGGAACACGCACCGAAGTGGTGCATTTTCACTCCACTGAGCAAATGGTGGCGGCGTTGGGTGCCGAGGATGAGGGCCTGCGCGTTGTTGAATCCCTTTACCCCCAAGTGAGTTTTCTTGCCCGTGGAAACGTTCTTTCCATTACAGGGCCTGCGGCCATGGTGCCGCGGATCATGCACCTCATGGAGGAAGCCCGGGGCATGGTGGCGCACAACAGCCCCATGAGTGCCAGTGTGTGGGAGCAGTTGGTGACCATGCTCAAGACCCGCCCGGATTCTTCCGTGGTGGATATTCTCAGCTATGACATCCTCTCCAGCCGGGGGCGGACCATTCGCCCCAAGACTGCCAATCAAAAGCTCTATGTTGATGCCATTGACAGGAACACGGTGGTCTTCGGGATTGGGCCGGCCGGAACAGGCAAAACCTACTTGGCCATGGCCAAGGCTGTCCAAGCCCTGCAGCGCAAGGATGTCAGCCGCATCATACTCACGCGCCCGGCCGTGGAGGCGGGGGAGCGTCTAGGCTTCCTGCCAGGAACCTTGAACGACAAGATTGATCCGTATCTGCGCCCTCTCTATGACGCCCTGCACGAGATGATGGATCCAGAGACCATTCAACGCCTCATGGCTGCCGGCACCATTGAAGTGGCACCGCTGGCCTACATGCGCGGACGCACGCTTAACGACGCCTTCATCATTTTGGATGAGGCCCAAAACACCACACCCCAACAAATGAAGATGTTCCTGACACGGCTGGGATTTGGTTCCCGAATTGTTGTCACAGGAGACATCACGCAGGTGGACCTCCCGGCCGGAAGCAAGTCGGGGCTGCGTGTCGTGAAAGAAATTTTGGAGGGCGTGGATGACATTCACTTTGCCCTCCTGGATGCCGAGGACGTAGTCCGGCACCGCCTGGTGGGCGCCATAGTCAGCGCCTACAACTCCTGGGATGAAACCCAACCCAGCCCCCCAAAAGCCAAGGAAAGCACCTCCAGATGAGCATCGAAATCAACAATGAATCAGGTGTGGACGTGCGCCAGGAAGAGCTGATCAAGCTCGTCAAGCACATCCTCACTGCCATGTTTATCCACCCCCAAACGGAGGTGTCCATTATCTTGGCCGACGTGGACACTATGGAAAAACTTCACATTGAGTGGATGGATGAACCCGGGCCCACAGATGTTCTCTCCTTCCCCATGGATGAACTTCGCCCCGGCAGTGCCGCTGCACCTACCCCCGCCGGACTTCTGGGCGACATTGTTTTGTGCCCCGTGGTTGCCCAGGAGCAGGCCGTTACTGCTGGCCATTCCATGGAAGAAGAATTGCTGTTGCTGACAACGCACGGCATGCTGCACCTGATGGGTTACGACCACCGTGAACCGGAGGAAAAGGAAGAGATGTTTGGGATTCAGCGTGAGCTGCTCTCCAGCTTCCTGGGCAAGGAAGCCCCCCGGGAGACAATGAAGTGATGCTTGTTGTTTTGCCGGTCATGGGCTTGGTTTTCATGGCCATCGCGGCTTTGCTGTCCGCGATTGAATCAGCGCTGAACTTCTTTCCCCGCCACGACGCCGAAACCGTGGCCGCCCATGGGCGTGGCACGTCCCTGTTGAAAATCCTTGCCGATCCCATGGCACACCTGAACGCCCTGCGTTTTTGGCGGGTCTGGTGCGAGATGGCGGCCGCCATTGCCGTAGCGCTTTTCCTGGTCCGACTGCTGGGCAACGAATGGTTGGCCGGGCTGGTGGCCACGGGGGTCATGGCAGTGCTTGGCTTCGTGATGGTGGGTGTTTCACCGCGCCGATTGGGCCGGCTCTACGCCACCTCGCTGGTGGGCCGCACCGCCTGGCTGGTACATTTCCTGACTCGCATTTTGGGACCGGTGCCGCATTGGCTCATCCGGGTGGGTGCCCTGTTCTCCAAGGACGCACCCACGAGGGATGAATCCTTTGTCAGCGAGGAGGAATTCCGTGAGTTCGTTGACCGCGCCAGTGAGTCTGAGATGATCGAGGATAGTGAAGCTGACCTGATCCACAGCGTTTTTGACTTGGGCGAGACAATGGTCCGTGCCGTCATGGTGCCACGCACTGACATCCTGAGCATTGAACAGGACGCCACCCTGGAAGAGGCGTTGGAAGCATTCCTGGCCTCGGGGTTCTCCCGCATCCCGGTTATTGGTGAGAGCAGTGACCACATTCTGGGCATCTTGTACCTGAAGGACTTGGTGGCCAGCCTCTACCGGCACTCTGTCGCTGACGCCCGCCCCCGGGTGGACCAATTGGCCCGCAGCGTGCGCTATGTGCCCGAATCCAAGCCGGTGGATGACCTGCTCAAGGAACTCCAACAGGAATCCACCCACGTGGCCATTGTGGTTGATGAGTACGGTGGAACAGCCGGACTTGTCACCTTGGAGGATTTGATCGAGGAAATTGTTGGCGAGATCGCCGATGAATATGACTTGGTCTCCCCAGAGGTGCAAAAGCTTGGCGAAAACAAGTACCGGATCAGTGCCCGCATGGCTGTTGATGAACTGGGCGAACTGTTCGGCAAGGACATCGACGACGACGAGGTGGACACCGTGGGCGGGTTCCTGGCCAAGCATCTTGGCAAGATCCCTTCCCTGGGCAGCAGCGTTGACGTTAACGGCATCCTGTTGGTGGCCGATCGCATGGAAGCATCACGCAACCGCGTCAGCCATGTCATTGCCAGCGTCGTGGAACCGGCCCACAATGGCAGTATTAGCAGTCAGTATGTAACAAAATTCAAGCACGACGGCGGCACAGCGGCGGCTGCCAACCCCACCCAGCAAGACCACAGGAGTGATCATGAGTAAGTCCAAAGGCAAGTTAGCCTTAATTGAAGCCAAGGGTGAGGGGTTCCGGGCAGGTTTTGCTGTTCTTGCGGGACGCCCCAACGCTGGCAAGTCCACGTTGACCAACGCATTGGTGGGACAAAAGGTTGCCATCACCTCCGCCAAGCCACAGACCACCCGCCACACGATTCGCGGAATTGTGCACCGGGACACGTTCCAGCTGGTTTTGGTGGACACTCCAGGGCTGCACAGGCCGCGCACCCTGTTGGGAAAGCGCCTCAATGACCTGGTGGCGGACACTCTCTCAGAGGTTGATGTTATTGGGTTCTGCCTGCCTGCCAATGAAAAGATTGGCCCCGGCGACCGTTTCATTGCCACCCAGTTGGGTCAAGTGGGCGGCAACAAGCCGGTCATCGCGATCGTGACCAAAACTGACACGGTGGACCGCCAAGCGGTGACGGACCAGCTCATTGCTGTTGAGAAGCTGGGCCGCGAGGTCATCGGCGAAAGGGGCTTCGCCGCCGTCGTGCCCGTCTCTGCCGTTGAAGACTTCCAGGTCAACACGCTGGCCACCGTCTTTGCCGAATACTTGCCGCTGTCCCCGGCCTTGTACCCGGATGGCGAACTCACGGACGAGCCTGAGGCTGTCATGGTGGCGGAGCTGATTCGTGAAGCCGCCTTGGAGGGTGTGCGCGATGAACTGCCGCACTCCCTGGCAGTTGTGGTCGAGGAGATCATCCCCCGTGAGGGACGCAGCGAAGATAACCCCATGTTGGATGTGCGCGTTAACCTCTATGTGGAGCGACCCTCGCAGAAGGCCATCATTATTGGCAAAGGTGGCGCCAGGTTGCGTGAAGTGGGCACCAATGCGCGCAAGGGCATTGAAGCTTTGCTGGGAACCAAAATCTATTTGGACCTGCATGTCAAGGTTGCCAAGGACTGGCAGCGAGACCCGAAACAGCTTGTTAAACTTGGTTTTTAATTAGCTCTTTGTGAAGTGGCGGTCGTCGTTCGGCCGCCACTTCTGCCCTGATCAGTGTGTGGCGTAGGGGTTGCTCCCAGAATTCGCGGCTAAACTCGTCAGAGTTAATGTTCATCTTGAAAGGTTTATACATGGGGCGACGCCGTGCCGAATCGGGGGCAGCTAGTACTGCCGGCACCCCACGGAAAAAACCGATCGAAAATGACGAGCCGGTAGGCCGGCACTACCGGCCGCACCGCAAGGCACCCCTCTGGTTGCGAATTACTGCTGTGACGCTTTCCGGCGCCCTTGTCTTGGGTGCAGGAACCGCTGGGTTGCTGTTTTACAAGCTGCAAAACAATGTCACCACGGCACCCTTGAACGCCGGGCTGACCGATCCCAATTCCACCAAGTCGCCGGTTGAAGATACCGGCTCAATGCAAATTCTGATCCTGGGCACAGATACCCGTGCCGGCAAGAACAGCGACTACGGCACTGCCGATGACTCGGCCGGTGAGGGTAAATCGGATGTGATGCTGCTCATGGACATCTCCGCAGACAACAGCCGGGTCTCCGTGTCAAGTTTCCCGCGCGACTTGATGGTGCCCATCCCCGACTGCAAGCCAGCCGGCGGCGGTGACATTGTTCCCGGCTCGCCCAGCGGGCAACTCAATGCAGCACTGGATGCGGGGCCCGGTTGCACCGTTGCCGCCATCAATGACATCACGGGCCTGACCATTGACCACTTCATGCTGGCTGACTTCACAGCCGTGAAGGAACTCTCCAACGCCTTGGGCGGTGTGGAGGTGTGTGTTGACCACGCCATGTACGACGTGAACGGTTCATTCCTCAAACTGGCCGCCGGCAAGAGCCTGATCAAGGGCGAGCAGGCCTTGGCGTTCCTCCGCACGCGGCACGCATTCGGCGATGCCAGCGACCTGGACCGGATCAAGGCCCAGCAATACTTCCTCGGCTCCATGGTCCGCAAGGTCAAGAGCGAGGGCACACTGACCAATCTGCCCCAGTTGTACAACTTGGCGGATGTGGTGACCAAGAATTTGACTATTGATGAGGGCCTGGCCAATATTCCGGCCATGATCGGCATCGCCAATAGGTTGGCAAAGATTGACTTGGCCCAGATTTCCTTTGTGACGGTGCCCAATGAGGCCTACTCGGGCGATCCCAACCGGGTGCAGCTCAAGCAGCCGGAGGCTGGCCAGTTCTTCGCGGCCCTGCGCAACGACAAGGCCCTGACGCCGGCGCCAACGCCGGCACCCAGCACCGCTGCGGCAGAAACTTCCGGGGCAACACCGGCTCCTGTTACCGCGGAGCCCGCTGCGCCAGCAGCTCCGGCTTATGACAAGGCCATTCAACCCGTCAGCGTCACCAACGCCTCAGCAGTGGTTGGACGCACAGTGGAGATCGTTCAGGCCTTGGCCCAGGCGGGCTTCAACAGCTCATGGCAGGCGGGCGACGTACCATCCAGGGCAGAGTCACAGGTGCTCTACGGTCCCGAGATGGCTGATGTTGCCGCCGATGTTGCCAAGCTGTTCAATCTGCCGGCAACGGCGGTGAAATCCGATCCAACCATCTCGGGCGTGAGCTTGGTGGTGGGCGCTGACTGGGTCTCCGGCACTGAATTTGGCAAGATCGTGGTGCCGGCGGACATTGTTGCCAGTACGGCTGATCAGGGCGGCGAGTGCCTGAGAGTGAACCCGTACTACTACACGTTCTAGGTCGAGCGCTTAACAACTGAGGCGCATAACAACTGAGGCGTTGTTACTGCCGGTAGTCACCGGCAGTAACAACGCCTCAGTTATTTAACTCAAGTTCTACCAGATCGAAACGCGGTCGCCCGGTTCGCGCCACATCTTGTCCTCCGGGCTGGTGCCGAACGCTTCGTGGAACGCGTCAAGATTGCTGACAACTGCGTTGCACCGAAGTTCCGCGGGGGAGTGCGGATCAACCGTCAGGCGACGCACGGCCTCCTCACGGCGGATCTTGGTACGCCAGCATTCGGCCCAGGAGAAGAAGAACCGCTGCGCGCCGCTGAGACCGTCAATGACGGCCGGCTCGGCGCCGTCGAGACTGATCTGGTACGCCTTGAAGCCGATGGCAAGGCCGCCCAGGTCGCCAATATTCTCACCCAGGGTCAGTTCCCCGTTGACGAACTCGTCGGGGGCGGCCATGGGGGAGAGCGCGTTGTACTGCTCCACCAGCTTGGCCGTCAGGGCCTCGAAGGCTGTCCTGTCGTCATCGCTCCACCAGTTGCGCAGGGCGCCCGTGCCGTCAAACTGGGAACCCTGGTCGTCAAAGCCGTGACCAATTTCGTGGCCAATGACCGCGCCAATGCCACCGTAGTTGGCGGCGTCGTCGGCCTGCGCGTCAAAGAACGGCGGCTGCAGGATGGCTGCCGGGAAAACAACCTCGTTCATGGTGGGGTTGTAATAGGCGTTGACGGTCTGGGGTGTCATGAACCATTCGTCGCGGTCAATGGGGGCCCCGATCTTGTTGAGCTGGCGGGACAGCTCAAAGGCGTTGCTGCGCTCAATGTTGCCCAGCAAATCACCGGCCACAATTTTCAGATCACTATAGTCGCGCCACTTGGCCGGGTAGCCGATCTTGGGGGTGAACGCGGCCAGCTTCTCCAGCGCCTTTTCCTTGGTTTCCTGGCTCATCCAGGCCAGCCCCACAATGCTGATCCGGTACGCCTCGATCAGGTTAGCCACGAGGGCTTCCATGTGGGCCTTGTGGGATTCCGGGAAGTGTTCTGCCACGTACAGCTGTCCCACAGCCTCGCCCAACACACCTTCCACGAGGGCAACGCCGCGCTTCCAGCGGTCCCGGATGGCCGGTGTGCCGCTGAGCGTAGTGCCATAGAAGGCAAAGTTGGTGTCCACAAAGTCCTTGGACAGGTACGGGGCCAGGGTGGAAATGGTGCGCATGCTCAACCAGGCCTGCCAATCGGCACAACGGTCCTGAACCAAAAGCGCCTGCTGGCCGGAGAAGAAATCGGGGGTTGCAACCACCAGCTCCGCACCTTGTGCTGCGCTGACGCCGAGGGCATCAAGCCACCATTGAAGTGCTGGCAACAGGGCCAGCACCTCGTCCCTGCCCATGAGGTTGTAGGTCTTCTGCGGATCACGCAGGGTCACCTTGTCCCAGTGTGTGGCGGCAATCTCCGTTTCCAACGCCATGATGCGCGGGGCCTTCGCGGCGGCATCGCCAACACCTGCCAGCTCCAGCATCTTTTGCACGTGCGCCACGTAGGCCTCCCGAATGGGAGCAAACTTCTCCTCACGGTAGTACGACTCGTCGGGCAGTCCCAGACCAGACTGGAAAAGGTGCAGCAGCGCGCGGTCCGGATTTCCGGCGTCGTTGTTCACATAGGCGCCAAAAAGTGTGCTGCCACCTGTCCTGTCCAGTTCGCCCATCAGACGCACGACGGCGGCAATGGAGTCTGCGCCATCGATCGCCGCCAAGAGGGGGGCCAGGGGAGTTGCGCCGGCGGACTCGATGGTGCCTTCATCCATGAAGTCGGCATACAGCTCACCAATTTTGGCGGCCAGCTCGGCGTCCGTTGCCTCAGGATTGCCCGCCTGCGTGCTGGCATGTTCAATGATGGCCTTCACGGCGGCTTCGGAAGTGTCCCGCAAGGTGATGAAAGAGCCTGTCAGTGCCCGGTCCTCCGGAATGACCTCCGCCTCAAGCCACGCACCGTTGACGTGGGCGAATAGGTCATCCTGGGGGCGGACGTTCGGGTCAATGTTGTTGAGGTTGATACCGGAGTGGCTCAAGTGAATCGGATCCCCTTCGTGGGTTGGCTGCTGTGAGGCGTTTTCACGCGTCCACAATAGTGAGTTGGTTCACCATCATCCTACGTGCCGTGTTAGGGTAAAAAAGTGCGCACTGGAATGCTTCTTCTTAGCTGCCGCGGCGAGGCCTTGAACCCGTTGAATTGATCGACGTGGATGTGGCCACCCTCGCTGCGGTGTTTGTGTTGCCCGGCCGGCCTACCCTTCGTTGAACAATATTAAGGTCACCTCCAATGCGAAATGCGCAAAAGCCCTCTGGAATGCCCGTCCACCGTTACGTTCCGTTCCAGGACCAGATATCCGTGAATTTGCCGGACCGCACCTGGCCCGACAAGGTCATCACCCAAGCTCCGCGCTGGTGTGCTGTGGATTTGCGTGACGGCAACCAGGCCCTGATTGACCCCATGAGCCCGGGCCGCAAACTGAAAATGTTCCTGCTGCTGGTCAAAATGGGCTACAAGGAAATCGAAGTCGGCTTCCCCTCCGCCTCACAGACGGACTTTGACTTTGTGCGCCAACTCATTGAGGGCGGCCACATTCCTGACGACGTCACCATCCAGGTCCTGACGCAGGCGCGCGAGCACCTGATCGAGCGCACCTATGAATCCTTGGTGGGCGCCAAGTCAGCCATTGTGCACCTCTACAACTCCACCTCGGTGCTGCAGCGCCGCGTTGTCTTCAAGCAGGACGAAGACGGCATCTTGGACATCGCCCTGCAGGGTGCGCGCCTGTGCAAGAAGTATGAAGAAACCCTCAGCGATACTGTCATTACCTACGAGTACTCGCCGGAGTCCTTCACCGGCACCGAGCCGGAATACGCCTTGCGCGTCTGCAACGCGATTGCCGACATTTTTGAGGCCTCTGCCGACAACCAGGTCATCATCAACCTGCCGGCCACCGTTGAAATGGCAACCCCCAACGTCTACGCCGATTCCATCGAATGGATGAGCCGCAACCTGCACCCGCGCGAGGGCATCATCTTGTCCCTGCACCCCCACAATGACCGCGGCACGGGCGTTGCTGCGGCGGAACTGGGCTACCTGGCCGGGGCTGACCGCATTGAGGGTTGCCTGTTTGGCAACGGCGAACGCACGGGCAATGTTGACCTGGTGACCCTGGGCCTGAACATGTTCACGCAGGGCATTGACCCCATGATCGACTTCTCCGACATTGACGAAATCCGCCGCACGGTGGAGTACTGCAACCAGCTGCCCGTGGCTGAACGCTCACCCTACGGTGGCGACCTGGTGTTCACGGCCTTCTCCGGCTCCCACCAGGATGCCATCAAGAAGGGCCTGGAAGCCCTGGAAGCAGATGCGAACGCCGCAGGTGTTCCCGTCTGTGACCAGGTCTGGGCTGTGCCGTACCTGCCTGTTGATCCCAAGGACCTGGGCCGCAGCTACGAGGCAGTCATCCGCGTCAACTCCCAGTCAGGCAAGGGCGGTGTGGCCTACCTGCTCAAGAACGAGCACAGCCTGGACCTGCCGCGCCGGGCACAGATCGAATTCTCCGGCGTCATCCAAAAGCGCACCGACACTGTCGGCGGCGAGGTCAGCGCCGGCCTGTTGTGGACCATCTTCAAGGATGAGTACCTGCCGGCCGAAGGCAGCGACAATCAGTGGGGTCGCTACCGGATCGGTTCCTTCGCCACCTCAACTGACGACGACGGCGAGATGATGCTGACCGCCAAGCTGGACATTGACGGTGCGACACACACACGCACCGGCACCGGCAACGGTCCCATCGCCGCGCTGCTGTCCATTTTGGCCGAGGACGGCATGGACGTGCGGGTACTTGACTACACCGAGCACGCACTCTCCGAAGGTGGCGACGCCCGCGCCGCCGCGTTCGTGGAATGCACGGTTGGGGAGCGTGTCCTGTGGGGCGTGGGCATCGACGCCAACACCTCCACAGCTTCCCTGAAGGCTGTCATCTCCGCCGTAAACCGGGCCATTCGGGACGCCCAAGCTTAAGCAAAGTTGCCCCGGCACGGATCCGCCTTTTTAGGGTCCGTGCCGGGGTGTTTTGCGTCTGTGCCCTAGAGCTGGCGCCGCCGGTGCGCCCACTGCCGCCAACGCCGGCAATGATGGGACAATGAGATGGTGTCTTATCAATCATTTGCCGCCCGCACCTACAGGGATGACGCCGTTATTTTGCGCACCCACAAGTTGGGTGAAGCCGACAGGATCATCACCCTGCTGACACACCACCATGGCCAGTTGCGTGCCGTGGCCAAGGGTGTGCGGCGAACCAGCAGCAAGTTCGGCGCCCGGCTGGAACCCTTCATGGTGGCGGATCTGCAACTGGTTAAGGGACGGTCCTTGGACATTGTGACCCAGGCTGTTGCCAAGGCCAGCTATGGGGACGCCATTGCCGCCAACTACGACAGATATGTTGTGGCCGCGGCCATGACCGAAACGGCTGAGCGCCTCACAGATGTTGACGGGGAAACCTCCACGGCCCACTATCTGCTCCTGGTGGGCGCCCTGTCGTCACTGAGCCGAGGCGCCCACGCCTCACAATTGATCCTGGATTCATACTTGTTGCGGGCGGTTTCAATTGCCGGCTGGGCCCCCAGCTTTACCGATTGCTCCCGCTGCGGTGAACCCGGCCCGCATGGGGCGTTCAACGCCGCGCTGGGCGGGGCCGTGTGCCATGACTGCCGGCCTCCGGGCTCGCCGGCTCCTGCACCTGAAACGATGAAACTCCTGGGCCAGCTCCTGAGTGGGGATTGGCCAGGGGCTGATGCCTCAATAAACATTCACCGCCGTGAAGCAGCCGGGCTGGTTGCCGGCTATGTGCAATGGCATTTGGAACGCACAGTGCGTTCCCTGAAACTCGTGGAGCGTGTATAAAAATATGGCAATGAAGCGCAGCGGACTCAACAGCAGCGGGCTCAAGAGCAGCCGCAGCAAGTCCAAACCCCAGGTTGTGGCACCGTGGCCCCATGCGGGAGGGGCCGCCATGCCGGACATTCCCAGGGAGTTGGTTCCGGAGCACGTGGCCATTGTCATGGATGGCAACGGTCGCTGGGCCAATGAGCGCGGGCTGCCCCGGATAGAGGGCCATAAAGCTGGCGAACCGGCGCTGCTGGACGTCATGGCCGGTGCCATTGAAATGGGCATCAAGTACGTAAGCGTCTACGCGTTCTCCACCGAAAACTGGAAGCGGTCCCCGGAGGAAATCCGGTTCCTGATGGGTTTTAACAAGGATGTGCTACGTCGCCAGCGCGACCAACTCGATGCCTGGGGTGTGCGGATTCGCTGGGCCGGGCGGCGGCCCAAGCTGTGGGGATCGGTGATCCGCGAGCTCGAGGAAGCCCAGGAACACACCAAGGACAATGACGTCATCACTTTGACCATGTGTGTTAACTACGGTGGCCGTGCCGAAATTGCCGACGCCGTTTCCGCCCTGGCCGCGGATGTTGCGGCGGGCAAACTGAGCCCCAAGTCCGTGAATGAGAAGACCGTGCAGAAGTACATGTATGTGCCAGACGTTCCCGACGTTGACCTGTTCCTGCGTTCAAGCGGGGAACAGCGCCTGTCCAACTTCTTGTTGTGGCAGTCCGCCTATGCGGAGTTTGTCTTCATGAACACCATGTGGCCGGACGTGGACAGGACCACCCTGTGGGCTGCCGTGGATGAATACGCGCGCCGGGACAGGCGCTACGGCGGCGCCGTCGACGCCGCCAAGGCTTAACTACTGGCCCACATAGCCGCGCAGCCAGCGCTCCATGCGGGCATAGCCGTCATCGCGCACGGGCTGGGGGGAGAGGAGCACCTCATGCAGGGCTCCCTCCAGCCGTTCCAGCGTGACGCTGTTGCCCAGCGACAGCGTCCTCAGTGCCAGGGAGCGCACGTCCAGAACCACATCGGCGCGGAGCATGGCATCGCTCCAAATGGGCCCCAGCATGCTCTTGGTGGACAGCAGCACCAGCACCGGCATGGGCAGTTTCAACCCTGCAGCCACTTCCTGTTGCGCAGCCAGGATCGCCTTCATCCAGCCCGCCCGGACCGGGAAGGCGTGCGGTGGGCGGAGTTTCTTATCCACTGGCCATTCGCCATAGGCCTCATCGCTGATGCCCCGCCAGTAAAACGAACGTTCGGGCACCCGCATCCGCATGAGCGGACGAAGATCCGCCAGCTGCACCAAGGGAGTGGCTGCACGCCTGATGGCAGCACCGCCCTGAATTTCCAGCCAAGGGCTGTTGAGAATCAGATGGCTCACCAAACCCGGGTGGTGATGCGCCCAGAGGGTGGCGATCAATCCTCCCGTGGAGTGGCCCATCAACAGGATCGGCACGTTGCCGCCTGCTGTGCCAGACGTGACGGAACTACCGGAAATTTCCTGGGCAATGACGGCGTGGGCGGCGAGGATCTCGGCGTCGTAATCGGCTAAATCGGCAACATAGCCGCCCAATTCGTGGGAGGTCAGGCTGCGCCCGTGATTGTGCAGGTCCAAGGCGTAGAAGGAATAGCCATGGCCGGTGAAGAACTCGGCCAGACCGGTGTTGTAGAAGTAGTCGCTCCAGCCGTGAATGAACAATACGGCAGGCTTGGTGGCAGGGGGCGACGGCGTCTCCCCTCCCTGCCGCCTGGCTGGCCGGTGCCGGACCAAGGTTGCCCGGTAGGAAACAGGTACCGGTTCCCCCTCCGCCGTCTCAGCGGGGCTGGACTGGGCCGGGGCGGTGCTGTCCCCAGGTGTTGCCGCGATGTCATTGCCGTCTTTGCTCGGAACTGCCCGTGCGCGTAAGTGCAATGTCAGGGCTTGGTAGTCGGGTCCCAGAATGTCCGCATGCCACCGCGGGGCGCTAGCCCTCACGCTCCGGCGTCGCTTGCTGCACAACGGCCGGCAATGCGGCCGGAGAACAGGCAGCCGCCCAGGAAGGTGCCCTCCAGTGACCGGTAGCCGTGCATGCCACCGCCGCCAAACCCCGCTGCTTCACCGGCTGCATACAGTCCCGGGATGGGGTTGCCCGCAGCGTCAAGAACACGCGCTGACAGATCCGTGGTCAGCCCGCCCAAACTCTTGCGGGTCAAGGTGGTCAACCGCACCGCAATGAGCGGGCCGTGCTCGGGCGCCAGCAGGGGATGGGGTGGCACCACACGCATCAACTTGTCCGTGGCGAAGCGCCGGGCTTCCCTGATGGCGTTGAGCTGGGTGTCCTTGCCCAAACCGCTGTCCACCTGGCGGTCCCGGGCCAACAACGTTTCATGCAGTTCCGCAGGATCAATCAAGTCAACACCGACCAGGGCGTTCATCTTCGCGGCAAGCTCCTGGGCCGTGGCGGCCTGCAGGAAGTCGATGCCGTGGTCCAGGAAGTTCTGCACGGGGCCGGGGGCGCCGGGGAGGGCGCGCTTGGCGAGCAATTTCACGTCCTTGCCCGTCAGGTCCGGGTTTTGTTCCGAGCCGGAGAGGGCAAATTCCTTGCCGATGATGGTTTTGTTCAGCACAAACCAGGAATGGTCGTGCCCCGTGGTTTCCAGATGCCGCAGGGTGCCCAGGGAATCAAAGCCGGGGAAGAGCGGCACCGGCAGACGCTTGCCATCCCCGTCCAACCACAGCGGAGACGGGCCGGAAAGGATCCTGATCCCGTGATTGGGCCACACCGGATCGGTGTTGTGAATGCCCTCGGGGTAGTGCCACATCCTGTCGGTGTTGATCAGGGCCCCGCCGGCGCGGGCCACCGCCTGTTGGAATTCCCCATCCACCGACGCCGGAACACCCGTCAGCATGTAGCCCGGCCCGGTGCCGTTGGGCCATTGCTCACGCACCATGGCATGGTTGCCGCCAATGCCGCCGGTCGTGACAATCACCGCGCCGGCCTGGACGCTGAAGCCGCCAACAAACTCACGGCTGCTCGCCACACCACGGGCAGCTTCTGAATCAGCCAGCACCTCGCCGAGCACTCCCGTGACGGTTCCGGCGTCGAACATCAACTCGGTGGCCCGGTGCCGGAACGCATACTGCACGCGTCCCGCGGCAACACCTTCTTCCAATTTACTCAGGAAGGGTGCCACAATCCCGGGACCGGTGCCCCACACCACATGGAAACGCGGAACAGAATTGCCGTGGCCCGCGGCATCGTAGCCGCCGCGCTCGGCCCACTGGACCAGGGGAAAAAACTTCACGCCGAGCGCATGCAGCCAGGCACGTTTCTCGCCGGCGGCAAAATTGACGTACGCCTCCGCCCAGCGTCGCGGCCAGAGATCCTCGGGCCGGTCAAAGGCGGCCGAGCCCATCCAGTCGCTCATGGCCAACTCGGCGGAATCCTTGACACCCAGATGGCGTTGCTCGGGGGAGTCCACCAGGAACAAGCCGCCAAAGGACCAATGGGCCTGTCCGCCCAGTGAAGCTTCCGGCTCCTGGTCCAGGATCAGCACCGTCCGCCCGGCGTTGTACGCCTCGGCGGCGCTGACCAGGCCGGACAGCCCGGCCCCCACCACTACAACATCCGCCTGTTGCCATGCACCGCCACCATTGGTATCCATGTGGACATGCTAACGCCCTTTGGTGCCCGCCATGCGTCAAAGATCGTGGCTCGACGTTTTGCAGATGTGAGGCAGAACCGGAAAACTAGGGGTATGCGAATTTATCCCACAGTTTTCCGGCTCTGTTTTTCTTGGATGGACGCCGAAAGAGCGCACAAGATCGGCTTCACCATGATCAAGGCGACTCACACGGTGGGAGCCGGCGCCGTCTTGCGCCGCATCTTCACCCCCGCGGCATCCCTGCAAACCGAAGCGCTCGGTATGACCTTCCCCACACCGTTTGGACTTGCCGCCGGTTTTGACAAGGAAGGAAAGGGCATCAACGCCTTGGCCAACCTTGGATTCGGCCACGTTGAGGTGGGCACCATTACGGGCCAGTCGCAACCGGGTAATCCCCAGCCGCGCCTGTTCCGCTTGGTTCAGGACCGCGCCGTGATCAACCGCATGGGCTTCAACAACGACGGCGCAGCCGCCGTTGCGCCGCGACTGGTGCAGGCGTTGGCTGAGTTGGACAAGACGTACCCGGCTGTGCGGCCCATTGTTGGTGTCAACATTGGCAAGACCAAGGCTGTGGAGCTTGAGGACGCACTGCAGGACTACCTCATCAGCGCCCGCACACTGGCTCCAGCAGCCGACTACCTGGTGGTCAACGTGAGCTCGCCCAACACCCCGGGACTGCGGTTGCTGCAGGACGTTGCAACGCTGCGCCCCCTGCTGAGCGGTGTGCGTGAAGCCGCCGATGCGGCAGCCGGGCGCCACGTGCCACTGTTGGTGAAGATCGCCCCTGATCTGGCTGACGAAGATGTGGCAGACGTCGCCGCGTTGGCGTTGGAGCTCAAACTCGACGGCATTATTTGCACCAACACCACCATCAGCCGCGAGGGTCTGTTGAGCGACCCCGCCATGGTGGCGGAAAAGGGTGCTGGCGGTCTTTCCGGTGCGCCGTTGAAAGCGCGGTCGCTGGCCGTGCTCCACCAGCTGAAGGCCGCCGTGGGGGACCAGCTGACGTTGATCTCGGTGGGCGGCGTGGAAACCGGTGCCGAGGTTCAGGAACGCCTCGACGCCGGCGCCACCTTGGTTCAGGGCTACACGGCATTCCTCTACGAGGGCCCGTTCTGGGCTGCCCGCATCAACAAGGAACTGGCTGCCCTGCGCAAATAGGCAGCACCGAAGCTTAAACGTACTTTGTCCGCTTATACGTGGTTTCTAAACCACGTATAAGCGGACAAAGTACGTTTAAGCGGAAAATGACCGCGCGACATGGGCTATGCGCCACGTCGACTTTGTCTGTGCGCAACCGTTGTGGACAGCAGTGCGCCCCTGTGACAGCTGCGCCGTGCTGGCACTTCGCTGTGCGCATGTGAAAACTAGCCAAGGGCTATGCGCCACGCCACCGTCCACGCATGCGCATAGCCCAATTCGCCTGCTACGCCACGCGGCTTGGCGGGCTCTGCGTCTTGGCCGGGTCGTTGACGATGCTCGAGGCCAGAGCGGCGTCAACGGCTGACATGAGTTCGGCTGGAATCTTCACTCCGGAGGCGGCAACGTTCTCCGCCACCTGCTCCGGGCGGGATGCGCCCACAATGGCTGTTGCCACGTTGGGATTCTGCAGAACCCAGGCAACGGCCAGTTGGGACATTTTCAGGCCCAGTTCATCGGCAATGGGGCGCAGCTTTTGCACGTTGGTCAGGATCTGCTCATCGAGGAAGCCGCTGATCATGTTCGCCCCGCCCAGTGCGTCCGTGGCGCGGGAGCCGGCAGGCAGCGGCGCGCCGGGGAGGTACTTTCCCCTGAGCACGCCCTGGGCCATGGGCGACCACACAATCTGGGACATGCCCAGCTCCAGCGAGGCGGGGACCACTTCGGGCTCAATGACGCGCCACAGGGCAGAGTACTGCGGCTGGTTGGAGACCAGTGAGAACCCGGCCTCGCGGGCCAGTGTTTGGCCGTCCCGGAGCTGCTGGGCGTTCCACTCCGAAACACCAATGTAGAGGGCCTTGCCCGCCCGGACCACGTCGGCAAACGCCGCGATGGTCTCCTCCAGCGGTGTTTCATAGTCGTAACGATGGGCCTGGTACAGGTCTACGTAGTCCATGTTCAGGCGTCGCAGGGAGTTGTTGATGCCCTCCATGATGTGCTTGCGTGACAAGCCCGTGTCATTGGGTCCCTTGGGGCCAACAGGCCAGTAAACCTTGGTGAAAACCTCCAGCGATTCGCGCCGTTCGGTGGCCAACGCGCTTCCAAGGACTTGCTCGGCGGCGCCGTTGGCGTAGGTGTCGGCCGTGTCAAAGGTGGTGATTCCGGCGTCGAGCGCGGCACGCACGCACGCCGTGGCGACGTTGTTCTCCACCTGCGAGCCGTGGGTGAGCCAGTTACCGTAGGTGATTTCGGTGATCTTCAGGCCTGAGCGGCCAAGGTAGCGGTATTCCATCCACCCAGCCTAGCGAATCTGGATGCCGAACCTCGCACCAATGACAGCTGCTTAAACAACGACGCCGGCCACTTCCGTAAGGAAGCGACCGGCGCGTTAAACCTTGGTCAGGAGGGCCATTCCCCGCGGCGAACCATGGGCTTGGGCAGACGTAGGCGGCGGAACTGCATGGAGCGCATGCAGCCGTACCAGATGACGCCGGAATCGACGGAACCAAACTTCGTAGCGATCAGGCGCTTGAGCTTGCGGCCCATGAACCAGACATCGATCGCCACAAAAGCAACCATGACCCAGAATGCTGCAAAGAGAATGATGGAGGCATTGCCGGTGGGCGGCAGTACCAGGGTTAGCAGAACAATGCCCAGGGCGGCGAACATGACGTACTCGCCAAGGCTGAACCGGGCGTCAACGTAGTCGCGGGCATAGCGCTTCTGTGGTCCCTTGTCACGCAGCGGCAAGAAGCGTTCCTCGCCGGTGTCCAGGGCGCGGCGCATGCGGGCCTGTTCATCACGGCGCGCATCACGGGCAGCGACCTTGGCGGCTGCACGGTCATTGGGTACCAGGGGGCGCTTGCGTGCCGCTTCCTGGTCCTTGCGTGAGGGAGTGGGCACACCTTTGGCAGATTGGGCATCCCTGGAAGGGGAAATCTGCTCGGAGGAGGCAGCCGTCAGCTGCGGGTCGGGGGCTTGATCTTTCTTACGTCCAAACACCCGTACAGAATACCCTGAAACGGCGCCTTGCCTTGACCGCTGGCACATTGCCGGCGGTAGTCTGGCGTTTATGACCCACAACGATCAAGGCGCCACGGCGCTGCCAGCCAAGGTAACCGACAACCTTCCCCTCGATGAGCTGCGCCACAGCGTTGCAGAGAACTTCAGCAGCACCGTTGCGGAGCTGACCAAGCTTGTTGCCATCCCCGGAATCGCCTGGGACGCCTTCGACGCCACCCACCTGGACACGAGTGCCCGGGCAGTTGCTGCGTTGATTCGCGCAGCGGGTGTTGAAGATGTGCAGATTCTGCGTGTTGCCAAGGACGACGGCGGCCCGGGCGGACCCGCTGTTGTGGGCCGAAAGGCCGCGGCTCCCGGATTCCCCACCGTTGTCCTGTACGCACACCACGACGTGCAGCCGCCGGGGGATGCGCAGCTGTGGGACAGTGATCCCTTTGTGGCGCAGGAGCGTGCGGGGCGCCTTTACGGGCGCGGGGCTGCCGACGACAAAGCCGGAATCATGGCACACATTGCCGCTTTCAGTGCGGTGGAGAAGGTACTGGGAGCCGACTTCGGAGTTGGCGTGACGTTCTTCATTGAAGGAGAAGAGGAAGCTGGTTCGCCCACGTTCCGCACATTCTTGGAAAAGTACCGGGCGCTGCTGGCCGGCGATGTCATTGTGGTGGCTGATTCGGCCAACTGGCAGGTGGGCATTCCAGCCCTGACCACCAGCCTTCGCGGCTTGGTGGATGGTGTGGTGGAGGTCAGCGTGACAAGCCACGCGGTCCATTCAGGCATGTTTGGCGGTCCGCTGCTGGATGCGCCCACCTTGCTGGCGCGCCTCATAGCCACCTTCCACGACGAGCAGGGTTCGGTGGCCATTGAGGGCCTGGTGCGCAACGAGCACAGCGACGTGGACTACGACGAGGCAACGTTCCGTGCGGACGCTGGGGTGCTCGACGGCGTGCAGCTGGCCGGGCGCGGCACCATCACCTCGCGCCTGTGGACCCAGCCGGCGTTGTCCGTCATTGGCATGGACGTGCCAAGTGTCGAGATGAGCTCCAACACCCTGCTTCCCACGGCAAGGGCCAAAATCAGTTTGCGCCTGGCGCCGGGACAGGATCCAGCCGCCGCGATGGCGGCCGTCGCGGAGCATGTGCAGTCCAACGCGCCTTTTGGCGCAAAAGTCAGTTTTGTGCCCGGTGAGGCGGGCCAGTCCTTTGCCACGGACACCCAGGCGCCTGCCGCCCAGGCGGCGCTGTGGGCACTGGGGGAGTCGTGGGGAGTACGTGCCGTTGAAACGGGCATTGGCGGGTCCATCCCCTTCATTGCGGACTTGAAGGAAATTTACCCGGGCGCGCAAATCCTCGTCACAGGGGTGGAGGATCCCGACTCCAGGGCCCACAGCGCCAACGAGTCCCTGCACCTGGGCGAATTTGAAAAGGCCATCGTGGCCCAGGCTTATCTGCTGGGCGCCATTAACAACGGCGCCCTTGCGGAACACAATCCGCGTCCAGGTAGTTGACATAAGTTAGCGCCCCTGCCGGGCTCGACGTAGCATGTACTTGTACCCCCACGTAAGGAAATGCCATGACTGCAAATGTCCACGAAGAAACTTCATCAGCAGATGTTGCCGCCGCCGAACTGCCCACCCACGGTGTGTTGATCAGCGATGTAGCTGCCGGAAAGGTGCGCAGCCTGCTGGAACAAGAAGGCCGCACCGATTTGCGCCTGCGCGTGGCAGTTCAGCCGGGCGGTTGCTCGGGCTTGATCTACCAGCTCTACTTTGATGAGCGCATGCTCGACGGCGACGCAGTCCGCGACTTTGACGGCGTCGAAGTTGTCATTGACAAGATGAGCGTCCCCTACCTGGATGGTGCCAGCATCGACTTTGAAGACACCATTTCAAAGCAGGGTTTCACCATTGACAATCCGAACGCCGGAGGCTCTTGCGCCTGCGGTGATTCGTTCCACTAAGCAAAGTTTTCTACTGGATGTAGAGCTAACTGCAGGAGATTCCTTGCGGACATCCGACGCACGCGCGGTTTTGTACGCATTTTCTGTGCCATAGCGGTAAGCTCTACATCGAGTAGTAAAACCCATTTAGCTCCTAGCGGCTCTCAATCGCCGCAGAGCGCAGTAACAAGAGGAAGGGCCGTCTGTGAGTTCGCAGGACCGAACCGGCAGCCGACGCGCAAAAGTCATCCCCATAGCTGGGATGGCGATTGCCGGAGCGTTAGCTTTGTCTGGATGTACGGCAGAGAGTAAGAACGGCTGGTTGCCAGCCGAGCGTGATACCACCAATCACACGGCGGGAATCATCGATCTATGGGTTAATTCCTGGATCACAGTCTTGATTATTGGCCTGATCACCTGGGCCTTGATCATCTGGTGCATCATCGCGTACCGCCGCCGCAAGGGTGCCACTGGCTTCCCTCGCCAGGTGAGCTACAACCTCCCGCTGGAGGTTTTTTATGTGTTGGTGCCGTTGTTCATGGTTCTGGTGTTCTTCCACTTCACAGACGTGGAGCAGAAGTCCATCAACGCCCGTGTTGACAGCCCGGATGTCACTATTGATGTCCGCGCCAAGCAGTGGTCATTTGACTTCAACTATCTTGAAGGCAACGACATCAAGGAAGCTGTTTACTCAGCTGGCGTTCAGGCCACACTGGATGGCAAGCCGATCGACAAGTCGAAGCTGCCCACCCTGTACTTGCCCGTGAACCGCTCTGTTGAGCTTCAGCTGAACTCCCGTGAAGTGATTCACTCCTTCTGGGTGCCGGCATTCTTGGACAAGAAGGACATGCTGCCCGGCAAGACCAACTACATGACCCTGACGCCGACGGCGCTGGGCACGTACGACGGTAAGTGTGCCGAACTTTGTGGTGAATACCACTCCGAAATGCTTTTCAACGTCAAGGTTGTCACGCAGGCCGAATTCGACGCGCACCTGGCTGAGCTCAAGGCCAAGGGCCAGACCGGCGCCTTGGGCGAAGAGTATGACCGCAATCCCAACGCCGCCACCACCGAGAAGAAGTAGGGGGACGAGGAAAGTGTCTACGCTCGAGTACTCAGCAACCGAAGTGAATTCGGCTGCTCCGCGGGTGGTTCCCGTATCCAAGGGGCGCATCGTCGTCAACTGGATCACCTCAACCGACCACAAGACGATCGGGTACATGTACCTGATCGCAGCATTCATCTTCTTCTGTCTCGGTGGCGTCATGGCGCTCATCATTCGGGCGGAGTTGTTTGAGCCTGGTATGCAGATCTTGCAGACCAAGGATCAGTACAACCAGTTGTTCACCATGCACGGCACCATCATGCTGCTCATGTTTGCAACCCCGTTGTTTGCCGGCTTCGCCAACGTCATCATGCCCCTGCAAATTGGTGCACCCGACGTTGCCTTCCCGCGCTTGAACGCCCTGGCTTTCTGGTTCTTCCTCTTTGGCAGCACCATCGCAGTATCCGGGTTCATCACTCCCCAGGGTGCCGCAGCGTTTGGTTGGTTTGCTTACGCACCGTTGTCCAACACCACGTTCAGCCCTGGTGTTGGTGGCGACTTGTGGGTCTTCGGTCTGGCACTGTCAGGCTTCGGAACCATCTTGGGTGCCGTCAACTTCATCACCACCATCATCTGCATGCGTGCCCCCGGCATGACCATGTGGCGCATGCCGATCTTCACCTGGAACACTTTGGTTACGGCCATCTTGGTCCTGATGGCCTTCCCGCCGTTGGCAGCTGCACTGTTCGCCCTGGGTGCTGACCGCCGATTCGGCGCGCACATCTTCGATGCCGAATACGGTGGCGCCATGCTGTGGCAGCACCTCTTCTGGTTCTTCGGACACCCAGAGGTTTACATCATCGCCTTGCCGTTCTTCGGTATTGTCTCTGAGATTTTCCCGGTCTTCAGCCGCAAACCTATCTTCGGCTACAAGGGCCTGGTGTTCGCCACCATCGCCATCGCCGCCTTGTCAGTGACCGTGTGGGCTCACCACATGTACGTCACAGGCCAGGTCATGCTGCCGTTCTTCTCCTTTATGACAATGCTCATCGCAGTGCCAACGGGTGTGAAGTTCTTCAACTGGATTGGCACCCTGTGGCGAGGGTCGCTGACCTTCGAGACCCCCATGCTGTGGAGCCTTGGCTTCATGATCACCTTCTTGTTCGGTGGTCTGACAGGCATCATCCTGGCATCGCCCCCGTTGGACTTCCATGTTTCTGACACCTACTTTGTGGTTGCTCACTTCCACTACGTGGTCTTTGGCACAGTGGTGTTCGCCATGTTCGCCGGCTTCTACTTCTGGTGGCCCAAGTTCACCGGACGGATGCTCAACGAGCGTTTGGGCAAGATCCACTTCTGGCTCTTGTTCCTGGGCTTCCACGGCACCTTCTTGATCCAGCACTGGTTGGGTGTCCTGGGCATGCCGCGTCGCTACGCCGACTACATGGTGGAGGATAACTTCACCTGGATGAACCAGTTCTCCACCATTTCCTCGTTCGTCCTGGGCGCATCGATGATCCCGTGGTTCTGGAACGTCTACATCACCTGGCGCAGTGGCAAGAAGGTTGAAGTTGATGATCCTTGGGGCTTTGGTGCTTCCTTGGAGTGGGCAACATCCTGCCCGCCGCCGCGTCACAACTTCACGTCCTTGCCGCGCATCCGTTCGGAGCGTCCGGCCCTGGATCTTCACCATCCGGAGCTTGCCCCGCACTACGTACCGGCAGCAGCAGTAACTTCGAAGGGAGCAAGCAAGTGAAGGTAGAATCTTGGTTGTTTTTGCTCACCGGCGCTTTCTTCATTCCGGTGGCCACCGTGTACGGTTTCATGACCCACTGGACGGAGCCCGTAGGCTTCCTGGGCATGTACCTGTTGTCCGGCCTGTGCATCATGGTGGGTGTTTACCTTTACTACACGGGTAACCGTGTTGGACCTCGTCCCGAGGACCGCCTTGACGCCGAAGTTCACGAAGGCTCCGGCGAACAGGGGCACTTCAGCCCCTGGAGCTGGTGGCCGCTGGTTTTGGCTCTGTCCTGTGCTGCAGGGTTCCTGGGCTTGGCAGTGGGCTGGTGGATCTTCATGGTCGGCCTGGGCCTTGCCGCTATTGCACTGGTTGGCTGGGTTTACGAATACAGCCGCGGAGACCACGCACACTAGCATTGCCCGGCTCCAGCAGCCGGTTGACTTGAACAAAGTAAAAGGGATTGTCCCTCACCACATGGTGGGGGACAATCCCTTTTTTGTGCCCGGCTGAAGCACGAGTGGGCAGAAGTTAGGAGGGGTCTGTCAGGTCCGTCGCCAGCAGCTCCGCCAAGTGGTCCACGGCAGCACGCACGGCGTCGCCATCGGCATCGCACGGGCCCACAGCCAATTCAACCTCAGTGCCGTGTTGGAAGTCGGCACTCATGACCGCCAACAGCGACCGTCCGTCAATGGCTTCCATGCCTTCTTTGGACAGGGTGATAGGCAGGCCCGTGCGGTTGACGGCCCGGACAAAAACTGCTGCCGGGCGGGCGTGCAAGCCGACGCTTGCAGCCACGGTGATCTTGCGGGTGTACATTCACTGGCTCCTAGAAAGTAGATGTTTCTGTAATGAGAGTAGTCGTGTTTTAGGCTGGTAGTTGTGAGCAAAGGAGTTTCATGAGCTATTTGGTCCCGCCGGCGAAAGAGATCCCGGGGGAGTTGGACAGGGAGTCGCCTGTCTCCGTCCATGTCCAATTGCGTGAACTGTTGCGCAACTATGTGCTGTCCTCCAACAAGTCCGGGCGGCAATTGCCTTCAGAGCGGGACATGGCGGCCCATTTTTCCGTGGCCCGCATGACCCTGCGGCACGCCGTGGAAGCTCTCGTGGAGGAGGAGCTCCTAGAACGAGTGGTGGGCGTGGGAACCTTCGTGGCCCGCACCAAGTTGGATGTGACCCTCAAACTCACTTCATACTCCGAGGAGATGGCGCGCCGTGGCATGCGACCCTCGGCGCGGGTGCTGGCCTTTGAACAGATTCGCGCCACGGCCCGCCTGGCGCGCGAACTGCAGCTGGAGGAGGGGCAGGCAGTCATCAGGCTGCGAAGGCTGCTGCTGGCCGACGACGAGCCTATGAGCGTGGATGAGAACTTCCTCCCCGCCTGGCGTGTGCCGGGCATTCTCGACGCCGGACCGCCGTCGTCCCTCTACAACGTCCTGGGCGAGCGTTACGGCCTGGTCATTGAGTGGGGTGAGGACATCATCGAAGCCAACGCCGCAACACCCTCCATTGCCCGGCTGTTGAAAGTGGATATAGGCGCCCCGGTGCTGCGCACTGAACGCCATGCCTTTGTCTCCCGATCAACCGTGGACTATTCGGTGTCCTTTTACCGGGCTGACCGTTACAAGCTCCGTGTGCCCCTGCAGCGCCCCGGCGTGCGTACCCGGCGCATGTACTAGAAGGGGGCTCCGGACGTCCACAGCGCGGCGCGGGCGGCCCGTGAAGGCATCAAATCCGGTAGGGCAACAAAAAGCAGTGGCCGGTTCCTCGAGGGAACCGGCCACTGCTTTTTGTTTCAGAACTGCTTAGTGCTTCAGAACTGCTTAGTGCTTGATGGCCTTGTCATCGTCACTGGCTTCGATGGCCTCGTGATGGTGTCCGGCTTCCAGCTCCGAAGGCGTTGCCGGGGCAACACGATCCTCGAAGAAGAATCCGCTGAGCTTGGCTCGCAGGTTTTCCTTCTTGGTGACAATCCCGTTTTCGTTCGGGATGCCCTCTTCGGCAACGGGGGACTCGTAGCCAACCAGCTTGTAGCGCTTGTAGTCATCGAGCTGTGCGTGGATTTCCTGGAACTCACCGTGCGGCAGGCGCACAATGCGGCCGGTCTCGCGGCCGTGCAGTGCAATCTCGCGGTCCTTGCGCTGAAGCGCCAAGGCAACACGCTTGGTCACAATGAAACCAAGTACCGGGCCAATGAAGAACAGTGCGCGCAACCAGTACGTGACATCGTTCAGGGAGACCTGGAAGTGTGTTGCGATCAAGTCGGAGCTTGCAGCAGCCCACATGACGCAGTAGAAGATGAATCCAGAAACGCCGATGGCCGTACGGGTCGGTACGTTGCGCGGACGGTCCAGCACGTGGTGCTCGCGGTTGTCGCGAGTTACCCAGCGCTCAATCCACGGGTAGAGGAACAATGCGGTGAAGACGATTCCGGCAGGGATCAAGGCCGGGCCAAGAACGTTGAAGGACAAGGTGTTCACGCCCCACGGGAACCGAATGTGCCACTCCATCGGGATGTTGAAGAACCAACCTGGCATGAGGCGCAAGGCACCATCCACCCAACCGATGTACCAGTCAGGCTGTGTGCCTGCTGAAACGGGGGAGGGGTCATAGGGGCCGTAGTTCCAGATGGGGTTGATGGTGAACGTTGCAGCAACGAATGCGATGATGCCGAACACGATGAAGAAGAAGCCGCCAGCCTTTGCAGCGTAAACCGGGCCGAGGGGGTAACCCACCACGTTGCGGTCATTGCGTCCCGGGCCGGGGTACTGCGTGTGCTTATGGATGACAACCATGAACAAGTGGATGGCGATCATGAGCAGGATCAGCGCCGGCACCAACATGATGTGCATCATGTACAGGCGGCCAATGATGACAGTGCCTGGGAACTCCCCGCCAAAGAGGAAGAAGGAGATGTAGGTGCCCACAATGGGAATGGACTTAACCACACCATCAATGATGCGCAGACCGTTGCCGGACAGCAGATCATCGGGGAGTGAGTAGCCGGTGAAGCCGGCAGCCATCGAGAGGATGAGCAGCACGCCGCCCACCACCCAGTTCAGTTCACGAGGCTTGCGGAATGCGCCCGTGAAGAACACGCGCAGCATGTGCACCGATACGGCAGCCACGAACAACAGGGCTGACCAGTGGTGAACCTGGCGCATAAACAAGCCGCCACGAATCTCGAAGGAGATGTCCAGTGAGGAGCTGTACGCCACGGACATTTCCACGCCCTTGAGGGGCACGTAGGAACCGTTGTAGTGGGTCTCCGCCATGGACGGGTCAAAGAAGAACGTCAGGAACGTACCTGAAAGAAGCAAGATGACGAAGGTGTACAAGGCAACTTCGCCGAACATGAAGGACCAGTGGTCAGGGAAGACCTTCCGGCCAAATTCACGCAGCATGCCCGAACCGCCCACGCGCTCATCAACAAAGTTGGTGATGCGCCCTGTGGCGGTCTTGGGCTCAAATGTGGTTTGCGGTGCTGTCGACATAATTAGCCACGCTCCCAGAAGCTCGGTCCAACAGGTTCATGGAAGTCGCTCTGGGCGACCAGGTAACCCTCGGCGTCAACCGTAATGGGCAGCTGCGGGAGCGGGCGAACAGCCGGCCCGAAGATGACCTTGCACTCCTGCGTCAAGTCAAAAGTTGACTGGTGGCAGGGGCACAGCAGGTGGTGTGTCTGCTGCTCGTACAGGGCAACAGGGCAACCGACGTGGGTGCAAATCTTGGAGTAGGCAACAATGCCGTTGTAGGCCCAGTCTTCGCGACCCTCGGAAGGGTTGAGGTCTTCCGGGTTCAAACGCATCAGCAGAACAACTGCCTTGGCCTTCTCGTTGAGCTTGCCGTGTTCGAGCTTGTTCAAGGACTCCGGAATCACGTGGAAAGCCGAACCGATGGTGACATCGGCTGCCCTGATGGGGGTGCCATCAGGATCGCGAGACAAACGCTCGCCTTCCTTCCACAGCGTGTGACGCAAGGCGTTGCCCGGCAGGGGGCCAAGATCGCGGAAGATCGCAATTGCCGGCAGGGGGGCCAGTGCGACGGCGCCGATGAGGGTATTGCGGATCAGCGGGCGACGCTTGATGCCAGTCTCGTCAACGATGTCATCGATGATCTGAATGGCTGCCAGCCGGTCTTCCTCGGAGCGCAGTTCGTGACGCTCTTCAGCAACTTCATGGTCCGGCATGAGGGCGCGGGCCCAATGCACAATTCCCGTTCCAATGCCCAGCATGGCAAATGCCACGCCTATGCCAAGGAAGGTGTTCTGCAAACGCAAAGTGTCCAAGGTGTCATCAAGACGAACGCCAAAGTAGCCAACGAAGAAAATCAGCGTGCCAACGATGGAAATGATAAATAGCCATGCCACCTGGTGCTCGGCCCGCTTTGCAGCCTTGGGGTCCGTGTCAGCTAGTCGCAAACGATGTGGTGGCAGTCCAGGGTCCTGGAACTTATCCACCTCATCGTGACCAGCCTTAGCTACGGCGTCCGAGCTTGTCGGCGTGCCGTCACTATGGTTGCCCATAATCCCCTCATCCTTCTCTTATCCCGGCGCATTCCCGGGGTCGTAATGTATGTATCTGGTGGCTGCTGGCGCAGCCAAAAACCTGTGGTTCTTGAAACTTAGGAAGTCCTGGACGTCAGCCAGATGGTGAAGCCAATGACTACGCCAAGGACGGCAGTCCAGAGGAACAAGCCCTCGGATACCGGACCGAGCGAGCCAAGCTTGGCGCCACCGGGGGAGCCCTGGTTCTCAATGGTGTTCAAGAAGGTGATGATGTCGCGCTTGCCCTCGGGGCTGATGTTGGCGTCGTTGAACACAGGCATGTTCTGCGGGCCGGTAACCATGGCGCTGTACATGTGGCTGTTGGACACGCCAGCCAGTGGCGGTGCAAACTTGCCACGGGTCAGTGCGCCACCGGCAGCGGCAGCATTGTGGCACATGGCGCAGTTCACGCGGAACAGCTCGCCACCAACAGCTGCGTCGCCGCCGCCGTCAATGAACTCCTCGGCCGGCATCGCCGGACCGTCACCCAACGTGGCTACATAAGCGGCCAGTTCACGGGTCTGTTCAGTATCGAACTGCTTGGGCTTTTCACGAGCCTGAGGCCCCTGCATCTGCATGGGCATACGGCCCGTGCCGACCTGGAAGTCTACTGCGGCCGCGCCGACGCCAGCCAAGGACGGTCCTGCGTCCGAGCCGCTGGCGCCCATCCCATGACAGGTGGCGCAGTTGGCGATAAAGAGCTTCTCGCCCTCTTCGACCTGCTGCGCGGTAAACGTGGTGGTGTCGGCCTTGGCCTCATTCATGGTTGTGACAACGGCGTATAGCCCACCTGTCAGCATGAGCCCCATCACTAGCAACGCTAGTGCAGCCAGCGGATGACGTCGCTTCTGCGAAAGTGCCTTCACTTGGTGGTTCCTTTGATCTATATCCAGCAGCCCCTAGTGAGAGCCGCAAATGCTAAGTCTTACTTGTAATAGAAGAAAGCTGTTGGCAGCTTACTTCAGGACGTAGATGACCAAGAAAAGGCCAATCCACACGACATCCACGAAGTGCCAGTAGTAAGAAGTGACGATCGCGCTGGTTGCTTCGAAGTGTCCAAACTTCTTTGCAGCATAGGCGCGGCCAATGATGAGTAGGAATGCAATGAGTCCGCCAAGGACGTGCAGGCCGTGGAAACCTGTTGTCATGTAGAAGGCTGAGCCATAGGGGTTTGAGTTCAGTGTCACGTGCTCGGAAGTCAGCATCGCGTATTCGGTCGCTTGACCGGCAACGAAGATGGCACCGAGAACGAAGGTCAACAGGAACCACTCCGTCATTCCCCACTTGGAGAACTGGAAGAGGCGTCCGGTGCGGCGAGGCCGAAGGTTCTCCGCAGCAAACACACCCATCTGGCAGCTGAATGAGCTGGAAACCAGGATGATGGTGTTCACCAAGGCGAACGGGAAGTTCAGCTTGGCCGTTTCTTCAGCCCACATCCCACCAGTGGTGGAACGCAGTGTGAAGTACATGGCAAAAAGGCCGGCAAAGAACATCAGCTCACTGGACAACCAAACTACGGTTCCTACAGAAACCATGTTCGGTCGATTCAGCGTCGGATGCGCCGGGGTACTGGGGGCATGGGTCGCAGTTGTCACATAGACATTATGTCTATAAAACTCCAGAGTTCCCAATGCAAAATGCCGTTTGCCGGATCTTTTTCTACAAACTTGCGAAATTCCGGCGGATTCACAGCCTAAACCCAGATGCGTATGCACAACACGATGCGCGTGTCAATGGTCACATTCCGAAGGCGGCGGCCGATTTCCACTAACATCTTGAGAGTGAATCCTCTCCCAAACACTGTTGCCGACACCCGCACCTGGCCAAACCTCATTGCCGCCTTGATAGCCAAGGAAGACCTCAGCCAGGACGCAACACAGTGGGCCATGAACACCATCATGGCCGGAAACGCCACCGATGTGCAGATTGCCGGGTTCCTGGTGGCCTTGCGTGCCAAGGGCGAAACGGTCGCCGAAGTGACCGGCCTGGTGGAGGCCATGCTGGCCAATGCCCGGCCCATGCATGTTTCCACGGATGCCCTCGATATTGTGGGCACCGGCGGAGACAGGCTCAATACTGTGAACATTTCCACCATGGCCTCCCTGGTCTGCGCCGGCGCAGGGGCCACGGTGGTCAAGCATGGCAACAGGGCCTCCTCCTCCGCCGCAGGCTCGGCAGACGTGCTGGAGAGCCTGGGCGTCCGTCTTGACCTTTCCTTGGAGATGGTGACGCGTGCGGCTAGCGAAGTGGGCATCACTTTTTGCTTTGCCAACTTCTTCCACCCGTCCATGCGACACGCAGCTGTTGCCCGGCGCCAGCTCGGCATTCCCACGGCGTTCAACCTGCTGGGCCCGTTGACCAATCCAGCGCGCGTGAACGCCTCAGCCATTGGTGTTGCGGACGCGCGTCTGGCACCCCTGGTGGCTGGCGTGTTGGCGGCGCGCAACGTGCGAGCCTTGGTGTTCAGGGGCAGCGATGGGCTGGATGAACTCACGACGACGGGCACCTCCACTGTCTGGGAGGTCAGGGACACGTTAGTCACGGAACTTGCTTTTGACCCCTTGGATATTGGCATCCCCAGGGCCACCATTGAAGAGTTGCGCGGCGCCGATGCAGCATTCAACGCTTCCGTTGTTCGGCGCATCCTGGACGGTGAGCGAACACCCGTCCGCGATGCCGTGGTCCTCAATGCGGCCGCGGGCCTTGTGGCCTACGACCAGTCGGCCTCAGGCACCCTGGTGGAACGCATGCACTTTGCCGCAGCCCGGGCCGAGGCGGCCATCGACGGCGGCGCTGCCGCGAACGTTCTGAAGAACTGGGTTGCACTCTCGGCTGAGGGTGCTGGCGAATAGTCTTCGCGCACCAACCCACCGGTTAAACAGGTGAAGGGCTCCCTGGAGGGCCCTTCACGTGTTGTTGGTGAACATGCTCAAGCCAGCACAACCAGGGCCGGCGCCAAGCCCTAGTTCAGAGCGCGCGCCGCGCTGGCAGCCTGCTGCACCACGTCGGCGTCGGTGGCAAAGTAGCTGTGGTCCTCGGCCTGGGCTGCTGCCGTGATGGGCTCGGGCAGGATTTGGGTGACCACGCGCTTGGCCGAGAGGTGAACGTCGCGCAAGCCGGCAGCGTGGAAGGCGGAGAAATCGCCGATGCCAACACCGCCGCCAGCCATGACATCCAACCGACCCTGGGCCGCCTCATGCATGGCCCGCAGTTGTGTCAGGCCCTCACCCGCACGGCCGGCTCCGCCAGAGCTCAGGATGCGCTGCACCCCAAGGTCGGCCAGCTGTGGAACGGCAGCTGCGGCGTCGTGAAGCTTGAGATGGTCCACTGCCCTGTGGAAGGTGATGTGCAGGCCATCCGCTGCCGCAATCAGCGTCTCAACAGTGGAGTAGCCAATGGTGTCCGCCGCGGTCAGGGCGCCAATCACAACGCCCGTGGCACCGGCGTCGCGCAGGGCCTTGATTTCCTCAACCATGAGGGCAACCGCAGCACTGTCATAAACGTAGTCACCGGGGCGCGGCCGGACCAGGGCATGAATGGGCAGGTTCGGTTCGGCGTCGCGAACGCTTTTGAGCAAACCGTGGGACGGTGTGAGCCCGCCCAGTTGCAAAGCGCAGCAGAGCTCAATCCGGTCGGCACCGTGCGCCGCTGCCAGGTGAGCTCCGGGGACATCCTGGACAGCAATTTCGAGGCGCATCCGGCGGTTCAGTGGTCGAAACCGAGGGAGAACGCTGCATCCAAATCAGTTTGCGAATAAGCGCGGAAGGAAATCTGGGTGGTGGTGGAGACAATTGACTTAACCTTGGAAAGCTTGTCGGCGATCACATCTGCCAGCTCCTCATGCTTTTGCACGCGCGCAATGGCAATCAAGTCCCATTCACCCGTCACCGAATAAACCTCACTGATTCCGGCGAGCTCAGAAATCTCTTGGGCGGCTTCGGGTATCCGGGAGGCATCAGTCTTGATCAAGACAAAAGCGGTGATCACAGGCGGGGTCCTTGTCGTGTGGCTTAAGCAGGCGGAAAAATGCTGCGCGATGTCACAAAAACGCAGTTCGTTGCCCCCATCGTAACGCAGGGGATTCGCTAATTATGGGCTTTTGGTGCCACGTGTCACACGTGTTGCAATGAGCCGGTGGCCCAGCAGGAACACGGCCAAAACAAGTGTTGCCACCACCACAAAGGGGGTCGCCGCGGTAGCGCCGGAGAGGATGCGCAAAGCCATTCCGCCGGCCACGGTGATCATCCACAGGCAGACGCCGTGCGGCCACACACGCAGCGGCTGCACCCAGGTGCGGCAAACCAGCCAGCCCACAGCCAGTGCAGCGAGAAATGGCCACGCTGTTTCCAGCACGCCACCCACGGAAAGATTTTCGCTGTGGGAGCTGCGTCCGGACAGGGCAAAGATCAGCACCAGGACAATGTCCGCGGCGATCGTGTAGAAAAGAATCTTCGAACTGGGGCGCGTCTGTGTTTGAGTCACTCATGGAAGTTTAGTCGTAAACTTGCAGAGGTGGCTGTGCCGTTGGGCCGGTCACTCCGGTTGACATTCCCCCTACCGCGACACAGGAGGCGACGTGCGGCTCTGGTTGCTGCGCCTGCTCAACATTGTCCTGGGAGTCGGTGGAGCGCTGCTTTTTCTGGCTGGCGCGATTTCCTTGACGTCCAAGCAGTGGGTGGCGGGGATCCTTCCGCCCACCCTTGCCGTGGTCCTCGGCGGCACGGCCTTTTGCCTCTGGTTGGTCCTGTCTCTGGTGATGGCCGACGCCGTCAAAGCCAAGCCCCGCCGTCGCCCTTAAGAGCGTCGCCGACGAAGAACTCGTCTCGGCGAAAGCTACCGGCAAGTAACCATTGAAGCCGGTGGCCTGCCGCTCTAGGCTCGTCCACAGACCGGAACAGTTGTCTGGTCTGTGTCTCGATGAATGGATGTGGTGGCAATGGCAGGAATTGGTACATGTTTGTGGTTTGATGGCCAGGCGGAAGAAGCAGCAAGTTTTTATGTGGGGTTGTTCCCGAATTCCCGCATTACGGACGTGGCACGTTGGGGTGAAGGCGGCCCGGGGGAGCCCGGCACTGCATTAACAGTTGCCTTCGAACTGGATGGGCGCAGTTTTCGTGGCCTGAACGGCGGCCCCATGTACTCCTTTACGGAGGCAATCTCCTTTGAGCTGTTCTTTGACAACCAGGAAGAGCTGGATGCCACGTGGAATGCCTTGACGGCCGACGGCGGCGAGGAAAGCCAATGCGGCTGGCTCAAGGACAAATTCGGGGTGTCCTGGCAATTGATTCCCGCCATGCTCACCAGTGTTCTCAATGGTCCCGACCCGGAAGGCTCACAGCGCGCCATGGCCGCCATGCTGGGCATGCAAAAGCTCGACATTGCCGCATTGCAGGCCGCTTACGACGGCTAAGCGGTCTGTGCTGGATGTTGTATTACGGCACGCTTGAATTCTTCTAACGAAATTGCGTCGTCCTGCTTAGACTGAAGATCACGTATCCCGGCTGAAGCCGGGCCGGATCTGGTGTGTGGCCGGCCGGAGGAGAGAAAGGCCTGCTGATGTCCAGTCGTCAAGTACCGGCAGGGGCCGCTGAGGCTGTTGCCCACGCGTCGTGGCTGCCACTCATTGTGGTGGTTCTAACCCAAATTCAAGCATCGTTTGCCGTGAACGCGCTGACAGTATCCATGCAGGGCATCACCACGGACCTGAACACGCCCGCCACGAACATTGGCACGGCCATCACCGCCGGAACGTTCGCCATGGCCGCGTTCATCCTGCTCGGGGCCAAGGTGGGGGCCAAGTTTGGTTCACGCAAGGTCTTCCAGATCGCCGTGGCCATCCACGGGCTCTCCATGGCTGCGGTGGCGCTAAGCGTCAGCCCGGTCATGCTCTTTGTTGCCCAGGCGCTGTCCGGAGCAGTGATCGCCTTGATTGCACCGGCCCTGGTGGTCTTCATCGCGGCCAACTTCAAGGGGGACCAGCAGGCCAAGTCCATTGGCTTCCTTGCGGCGGCCATCCCGGCAGCAGGGGTGCTGGCACTGCTGATTGCCGGATCCTTCGCCTCAACCATCGGCTGGCGCTACTCCTTTGGGCTCATTGTGCTGCTGGCAATTGTGAACTTTGCCTTGAGCTTCAAGCTCAAGAACATTGCCCCGATGCCCGAGGTGGCCATCGACTGGGTGGGGGCCATGGTTGCGGCCGTGTCCATCATTTTCCTGAGCTTCGGCTTCAGTGGCATGAACTCCTGGGGCGTGGTGATGGCCACCGAGGCCGCGCCGTTCAATGTGCTGGGCCTGTCACCGGCGCTGGTCCTGATTGTGCTGGGCATCATTGGCGGACAGGTGTTCTTCATGTGGCTGCGCAAGCAAAAGTCGCTGGGACGCCCGCAAATCTTTGACCTTGACGTGTTGAAGTCGGGGCAGGAGAAGGCCACCACGTTCGCCATGGCTGCCATGCTGTTTGTGGGCACGGCGGCGAACTTCCTGATTCCCCTGTACATCCAGATTGTGCAGGGCCGCTCAAGCTTCCAAACCTCCATCTCCATCATTCCCTACACGCTGTCCATCTTTGTGGCCAGCTCCATGGTGGCCCAGTTCTACGATAAGTTCACGCCCCGGAAGCTGGCACGCATGGGCTTTGTTGTGGTGTCACTGGGCCTCATTCTGCTGGCCTTCACCATCAGCAACAGCTGGGGCCAGATCTTCGTGGTGCTGGGCCTGATCACCCTGGGCCTGGGCCAGGGTGCCATTGTGGCCCTGGTGTTCAACACCTTGCTGTCGGCATCCCCCAAAAGGCTTGCCGGTGACGTGGGTGCCTGGCGCGGGTTGGTGCACAACATTTCCGGCTCGGTGGGCATCGCGGTGGCGAGCGTGTTCGCCGTCTCGATCCTGGCCATGAGTGTCACGGCGGGCATGAGCGCCCACGATGAGATCCCGGCCGATCTGCAGCAGCAGATTCCGTTGGACAGCGTGAATTTTGTGACCAACGACCACCTCAAGGATTTCCTGGCCACCACCTCGGCAACCGCCGCCCAGGTGGATGCCGCCGTGAAGGTTAATGAGGACGCCCGCCTGCAGGCCCTGAAGATTTCCCTCCTCGGACTGGCGGCCATCGCCATGCTGGCGATAGTGCCGGCTGGCCGGATGCCGAACAGGCTGCCGGGGGACCTGCCCGAGGACCTCTCCAGCGGCCGCCCGCCCACCACGGCGGAATTGGCCGCTGAAGCTAAACTTCGCGACTGAGTGCCTTCATGCCCGTTGGCTTCTGGGATACTGGCAACCATGCCTGCCTCCTTTGAATGTGTCACCCGAACCACCATGAGCCGAGCTGAGTTGTTTCACCTTTCTCTGAGTATTGATGCACACACGGAGTCGATGGGGCATTCGAAGGAAACGGCCGTTGCCGGAGTGACATCCGGGTCGATTGGTCTGGGGGAGGAAGTAACGTGGCGGGCCTGGCACTTCGGCGTTCCGCTGCGCATGACCTCCAGGATCACCTATCTGGAAGCGCCCAGCTGTTTTGTTGATGAGCAAGTCAACGGCCCGTTCCGCTATTTCCGGCACGTTCACGACTTTCGCGAGGACGCTGCCGGGACCACCATGACTGAGCGAATCGAATTCGCTGCCCCTTTTGGTCCGTTGGGGCGTTTGGTGGAGAAGATGGTTCTGACCCGGTACTTGAAGAAGCTCATTGAGACGCGGAACGAGTTCCTGGTTTCCGGCGCATAGCGTCCACACGAGTGCGGGGCTTGGCCACTGCGTCGTTCCAGCCGGCTCACAGCAGTGCGCGCAGGTACCGCCGTCGAACTACTAGTTGTGCGAGCAAGAGGATCGGGAACAGGGCGCGCCACGGTTGCTGCGGTGCCGCGCGGGTGAGCGATCGGATACTCAGATGCACCTGGTCTCCCTTGCGGTGGATAATGAATGCTTCCTCGCCGCTGACCGGATGCCCGGGCAGAGTCTTGTAAGCGAAACCCACCCGGTCCGGCTGCTCCACCACGGCCACTACTTCCACAGGCTCATGAACCGTTATCCCGAACATCCGTGCCGTGACGATCACACGCTGGCCGGGCGCAACAGATTCGGTTGAATCCACGGAGAATCCACTTGCGGTCTTCACTTTCCAGCGCAGCACTTCAGTTGCAGCGCGTTCCCAGACGCCGTCACCGTTTCCCACCACGGCTGTGACTTCCGAACGTCGGTACTGGGCATCGCCGTGTGGCCAGACACCTAGATCGGGGCTTGTCATGGGTTGTCCCTTTCGCGATCCAGCTGACTGTCAGGTCCTTAGAATCTAGCCCATGCCGCTCTGAGCCGAACAGAAAAGCCAAGTGCCCGGCGTCACCCGTTCTCCTGCTTGTGGGTACCTTCCGAGTACGCTGGAACCTACCCATGATGGACAGGAGCGCACGATGGCCCAGGCAACGATGATGAGTGCTGCGGCAAGCCAGGTGTTGGCCGAGTTGGCTGCGCTGGAGGATCCGAAAGCCCGCGCCGTAAACGAGAAGCATGGTGACGACCACGGTGTTAACCTGGGCAAGCTGCGCGCCATGGCGAAACGGCTGAAGACGCAGCAGGAGCTTGCCCGCGAGCTGTGGGCCACGGGCGACACCCCGGCGCGGCTGGTGGCGCTGCTGATTTGCCGCCCCAAGGATTTTGGGCGCGATGAACTGGATGCCATGATGCGCGAGGCCCGGATACCCAAGGTGAACGAGTGGCTGGTGAACTACGTGGTGAAGAAGAGCCCGCATGCCCAGGAATTGCGGGTGGCCTGGTTCACCGATCCGGACGCGTCGGTAGCCAGTGCCGGGTGGGCGCTGACCAGCGAACGGGTGGTGAAGAAGCCCCAAGGACTGGATCTTGCGGAATTGCTGGACATCATTGAAGCGCAGATGAAGGAAGCTCCGGACCGGCTGCAGTGGGCCATGAACTTTTGCTTGGCCCAGATCGGTATTGAGCACGCCGAGCACCGCGCCCGGGCCCTTGACATTGGGGAGCGTCTGGAAGTGCTCAAGGACTACCCAACTCCACCAAACTGCACCTCGCCGTTCGCACCCAGCTGGATCAACGAGATGGTGCGACGCAACAACGAAAAATAGTTGGATTGGCGGCCCGGGCTGATCCGGGTGCCGCCCAAGGTGCACCGATTCCTGCTTTGTGACAATTCCCCGTCATAATGGTCAGTGTCGTTGCGTCAGATAGGAGCTCATGGAGCCAATCTCCGCCCGACATTTCAGGGTCCAGCAGGCCCGGATCCAAGAACCTGGCACTGTCTTGATCCGTCAATGACCACCAGTCGGGAAGCCAAAAATGAGCAATATATCTGTTGCACCTCAAGAAGAATCTCCAACGAAGCCAGTCCCCGCCAGCGGAATACAGCCCGGCACTCCCATGGACCAGGCAGAGAATGAACTCAAACGAGGGCTGAGCAGCCGCCACCTCCAGATGATCGCCATCGGTGGCGCCATCGGCACCGGCCTCTTCGTAGCTTCAGGTGGAACCATTGCCCAAGCCGGCCCCGGCGGTGCACTGGTTGCCTACCTCTTGGTGGGCCTGATGGTCTTCTTGCTGATGCAGTCCCTGGGGGAAATGTCTGCAAAAATTCCCGTGGCGGGCTCATTCCAAACCTACGCAACCCGCTTCGTATCGCCGTCGTTCGGGTTCGCCATCGGCTGGAACTACTGGTTCAACTGGGCCATCACCGTGGCTGCCGAGCTGGTCGCCGCGGGAATCATCATGGACTTCTGGTTTCCCGGGGTGCCTGGGTGGCTCTGGGCCGGAGTTTTCCTTGTTCTGCTCACGGCAATGAACGCACTCTCGGCCAAGGCCTTTGGCGAAAGCGAATTCTGGCTGTCACTGATCAAGGTGGTGGCAGTCGTGCTTTTCCTGGTGGCAGGTGTGCTGATGATCTTTGGCATCCTGGGCGATAATTCACCGGGATTCAGCAACTGGCAAAACCGTGAAGATGTGTTCCACGGCGGCTGGGTTTCCATCATTTCCGTCTTCATGATCGCCGGGTTCTCCTTCCAAGGTACCGAGCTGGTGGGTGTTGCAGCAGGGGAGGCCAAGAACCCGCGCCGGGAAGTTCCCCGAGCAATCCGCTCCGTCTTCTGGCGCATCATGATCTTTTACATTGGCGCCATCTTCGTCATCGGTTGCCTGATTCCGTTCACCGACCCGAGCCTGTTGGCCTCCGGGGAAGCAGACATTGCAGCGTCCCCGTTCACCCTGGTCTTTGAACGTGCGGGAATTGCCTTTGCGGCTGCCTTGATGAATGCCGTGATCCTTACGGCCATCCTCTCCGCAGGCAATTCCGGCCTCTACGCCTCAACCCGGATGCTCTATGCAATGGCCCATGATGGCAAGGCGCCGAAGATCTTCGGCCGGACCAACTCACGCGGCGTCCCCATGGCTGCGTTATTGGCCACGGCCGCGGTGGGACTCTTTGGGTTCCTCAGTGCCATCGTCGGCCAAGGGGCCGCCTATGCGTGGCTGCTCAATGTCTCCGGATTGTGCGGCTTTATTGTCTGGGCAGGCATCGCGCTCTCGCACTACCGCTTCAGGCGCGGATTCCTCGCCCAAGGCAACAAGGTGAGCGATTTGCCCTACAAGGCGTCGTTTTTCCCGATTGGACCGCTGCTGGCATTCGCCGTCCTTATTGTGGTGGTTGCCGGGCAAAACTACCAGGCCGTTCTGGCGGGACGTGGGCTGGAAATCCTTTCTTCCTACATCGGCATTCCGATCTTCTTGGGCCTGTGGCTGGTCCACCGACACGTCACCGAATCACGAGTTGTTCCCCTCCTCGACATGGATCTCAGTGGACCGAAAGACGTTGAAGAGGACGCTTCCTCGTAGGCCTTGTGGGTCGAGGGGGATCGGCTCGGTGGCATGTTCGACGTCGGGAGCTGGCTCCGGTGAGCAACCCTCCCGTTGCAGGGTTGCATCCATGCGATGGTTCAGGTCGGTGCGGTGGTGTCGTAGGCATTTGGACACCGGTACGGCTTAGGCTGAGTTGGTGACACCTACTCCCGTTCCCAGCCCCTCAGACCCCGTGCAATGGTGGGATCTTTTCGCGTCCATCGGGCCCATGGCGATTATCTTGGGCGCTTTGGTGGCAGGGCTCGTGGGGTGGAGGACGATTCGTCAGCGCACTGTTGCTGACGCTCGCAGCGAGTGGTGGAAGCGAACGCAGTGGGCCATCGAAATGGCTCGCGAGAAGGATCCGGACGCGAGAACGCTCGGATTCTCAATCCTCACGTTGCTGGCCAAAAGCAAGCTGGCTGCCCGTGAGGAGCTGCTGTTGCTCGACGAAGCCCTGCGAACACTCAAGAACCCCACCAACGGTGAGCGGGCTGTAGTTCAGCCAATTGAGCCGGAGGCGGTGTCCGGGTCAGAGCCGGAGGCAACCCCTCTAAAGGATCAGTCAGCGTGGAAGATATTCTGGCAACGACTGACAGGGTCGGCGCCAGGCAATGAGTACGTGCAGACTGATCTGGACTCAGAGGACGACAACGGCAACAATGGAAGCAACGACGAAAATGAGGAGCTCCCGTGAGTCTGATGACACCAGCATCGAAAAAAGAGCAGGGCTTTCAGCAGGTGAGCGACCCAAATACAGCGCCAAGGTCTCTCGGTGAACAACGCGCGCAGATTGCCGCTGCACGGCTTCAGGTAACACTTGACCGCCGGCTGGGGCGCAAGTCCTCATCTGCGGACAAGGCCTTGGCCAAGAAACCGCTCTAGGCTTTCCGCCGGGCGCGGAGGGCTAGGACGGGACGGTCAACAACTTCGGGTGGAAGATATCGCCGCGGTCGGTAGCTGCCATGCGGGCGCAGAACCCCGGGTCATGCGGGTCATGGACCACCGCCATGTCCGGCCACACGAAGCCATCGCGTTCAAGAGACCCCGCCAAACGTTTGACGTGAGACTCCTTGTAGGAGCACCGGAGCTCACGTACTGTGAAGAAAATCACACTCGAACGATGCGAACGGCGGCAACCATGGCGGACAACGATGAGATCGGCCCGGTCGACTACCTAGTGGTGGAGTTTCCGGGGAATCGGATGACGGGAGAAGGGTTCCCCATCTTGGTCGACCTGGTCGATCGAGGGATTATCCGCATCCTCGATCTGGTGTTCATCCACAAGGCTTCCGACGGGGCAGTGACCGTGTTGAACGTTGCAGACTTTGATGGTGACGGCCAGCTTGATCTCGCTGTTTTCGACGGGGCTTCATCGGGTCTCCTTGACGATGACGACATCGCCGAAGCGGGTGGCGTCATCCAGGCGAATAGCTCGGCGGGCGTCGTCATTTACGAGAACCTTTGGGCAGTGCCCTTCATCGGTGCTCTACGGCGAGGGGGAGCGGAACTGGTCGCGAGCGGGCGGATCCCGTCCGCAGACCTTGTGGCTGCGCTCCAGGCCACCGACGCCGGTTAACCCACGCGGCGAATTGCACGACTCCAATCAACTAAGGAGAGACTACTATGCCAGGACTTCTCAGGGGCATCGCCCGCACCGCCATTATCTCAGGAACCGCCACCGCCGTCTCCAATAACGTCTCACGACGACAGGCCAATAGATGGTCTCAACAGGCGAGCAGCCCCGAACCACTGCCGACCGCGGCCACGCCGGCCGCCTTGCCCCCCTCTGCCGAAGACCCGGTCGTTCTGCTCACGCAGCTCGCCGAACTGTACTCCAAGGGATTACTCACCGACGAAGAGTTCACCCGCCAAAAACAAAGAATTTTGGGCTAAACCCGATACCGCTTAGTGGTTACTGGCGCCTGGGCGGGCCCGAGGCAACAAGATGCTGGTCGGTGTCGCAACTGAAGTCATGGGGCTGCTGGGGTTCGGCCGGTGCCGCATGGTCATGCTTGAAGACGCGTCCGCCGCAATCCAACATCCGTGCGTATCCCACTGCATTGCTCCAGGCCCCGCGGTGACTACCGATGGCCAAAGCGGGTACCGCCGTACCTCACGGAGTCGCAGATTGTTGTTTTGCAGTCGTCTCCAGCCCGCACTGCTGGGGCATCCAAGCTGCCTCGAATGTTCCCGGGCCGATCGCCTTGTCGCGATGCACGTGCCAACAACCCCGGCCAAGTGGAGAGCCCATAGCTGGATCCAATGCTCGATGACGCCAGGGAATCAGTCCAGTGCGAAACCTTGGGCGGGATGCCCCATCCGTGGATCCGTCAGAGCAGCACAACACTGTTCCCGTCAACCTCCAACGCCTGACCGTCACGAAGAGCCCAATAGGGTTTGCTTGCCCACGTCGACCTGGACCATTCCGTACCTGGACAAGGCCTCCACCGTCGAGTCGTACTTGTCAAGGCCCAACAGGCTTGGTGGGAGGACACAACCCCCTGCACTGATTCCGGCGCATGGAGTCATTCTCCCGACTGTTTGCGGCCATGGTTCGGCCGACAGCGATGACTTCGCGCCCTCCTAAGCGTGGTCGGGGGCTCGCCACAGTGGGCAATCGACATGTGAAAGATTCAGTCGTCAAGGTTTAGCTCGCCAATTCGATTGAAATCGGTTTGCTTGTGCTTCGCCGTGGGTAGGCTGTCATGAGCGACACGGTCCGCTCAAGACGGGCAATGACGATCTTGCATGGGGCCGGGAAACTCTCGATTGCCTGAACTCGCAGATCGACGGGTGGGTGCTCGCGAGCCCACTCGCACACGGCCTCTTTCAGGTGTTCTACCCGGCCGGGCTCGAAAAAACCACGCAGTATAACGTGTCCGGTGAAGGGGTGGCTGACTACATCCGGCGGCAGGACGGAGCACCACCTGTTGGTGGCCCTCGAGCGAGGCGAGTTGCTCCGGACCGGCCATGAAAGAACGGACCCTCGAATCTCTAGCAGGGCTTTCGGGAGGCCACTCCTTATCTGGACGGCGGCGACAATGCGCCACATGGCTGTGCTTCGGCTCAGTTCGCACCAACAAGCGTGCCACCGGGTTCCGCGTTCCAGGCGCGAGCGGAAGCGACAGAAAGGTCCTGAATGCAAAAAATACTTTTTGCATTCAGGACCTTTCCCGAGGAGCCCCAAAAACACTGTGGGGCTCCTCTTGACTACTATGAGGAGGCGTTCTAGATCGCTGAGACGATCCAAATGACCAAGGCAATGGCCACCAAAACACCTACGATTGTCCATACAAGACTGCTTCCGCGCATGTAGTAACTCCCGTTCTCTTCGTTGTCATCTCCCATAAAACTTATAAGAGACATTGTTCACTTTATAGGTACCGGGAGTGCCTCAACGCTCGAGTACACGCCAGCGCCATTAATTTTTTTTCGTGATCGTCCGCAGGGTGCCGTTACACGGATTCTCCCACGCTTGTGCGTGGTTAGTGCTCCGCGTCTGCCGCGGCTTTCTTCTTGGCGTTTTTCTCGGCGTCGTGCTCTGCGCGCAGAGCTTCCGCCTCATGTTGCTCTTCTGCCTTTTCCTGGTGGATTACCTCGGCAAAGAGCTTCTCCATCTCCTTGGCCACGCCAGCAGCTGAGGCCGGGTTTTGTCCGGTTACCAGCCGGCCGTCGACCACAACTTGCTCCTCGAAGACGTCGGCGGGGATGTGAGTGGCGCCCTGTTCCACAAGCCGGTCTGTCAGGAAGAACGGGATGACCTTGTCCTTCCCTGCCGCAACCTCCTCGTCGTTGGTGAAGGCAGCCACATTGCGGCCTTGGACGAGGCCGAGCCCGTTCGGTAATTTCACGTTCACCAGGCCGGCCGGTCCGTGGCAGACTGCGCCCACCAAGCCGCCGGAGTTGTAGACGCTGGACACCAGGTTCGCCAAGCCTTCGCTGTCCGGGAAGTCCCACATGGTGCCGTGGCCTCCCACGAGGTAGACGGCGTCGTACTGTTCGGGATCAACGACGTCGACGCGGGCGGTGTTGTAAAGGCCGGCGCGTGTGGCCTCGTCCTTGGTGAAGGCAACCTGGATGGGATCGTCGGAGTCGACTTCATCGCGAGGGGGCTGGCCGCCCTGGATGGAGGCGAAGTCAACGAAATGTCCGGAATCCTTGAAGACCTTCCAAGGATGTGCGGCCTCGGCCACGTTGTAGCCGGTCTTCTCTCCTGTATTACCGATCTCGGAAACGCTGGTCAGAACCATGAGGATTTTCTTCATGAAGTGCTCCTTTCGTCCACTTCCCACCCTAGGCGAGTGTCTGGCGACCTGCCAGTCCAATGCTGCGCCTCCCGACTTAATCTACGTCGGTGAATGTTCACCATGGAGCTCACCTGGGTCTGTGGCCCTGATAGCTTCGACGTGGAGGGGTTTCATTTCCTTGTCCACGAGATGGCCGAGCCGAGGGGAGGCCTGACCTGGATTCGCGACTAGCTTGGCAGTCGTCGCGACATCATTCAAGGACCGACACGTCATCGATTGGACCGGCGGAACACTTAATTGGACAAGAACGGGTGCGGATGCCGGCGGCTTCTTTGTCGCTGAATTCCACCGCGACGGACATAGGCGAGCATCTCCTGAAGTTGGGCTCGGGTTCTTGTGAAACCGGCGTCAGGATTCGCAGACAAGAACGCCAATGACAAGAAGGCTTTTTCGGCCCTGACCAGTTCGAGGCCCGAGGCGTCCTCGTCAATCGTGTTCCCGTGGTGAGCATTGAACGCAAAGACGGCCGGAGCGACCCCGCATTCGGGGTGTCGCGCCGGCCCTCAGTGGTTGAACCGTGAAGCAGCGTCCGCACTAGCTAACTCCGAGTCTTTCCGCTCAGTGCTGACTGCGGCGACGGGTGGACATGAACAGGCCGACAAGTCCCAACGCAAGCAGCAGCCCGCCGCCTGTAATCAGTAACTTGGCGGACGATCCTGTGGTGGCCAAGTCATCCTTGTTCGACTGTGAAGTTGAACCGTTGGTCAGGACCGCAACAGGGTTCGTCGTTGGGTTCTGTGTCGGATCCTCCATGGGGTCCGTTGTCGGATCTGTCGCGGCGTCCGTTGCCGGATCAGTGGCTGGTTCCGTCGCGGGATCAGTAGCAGCGTCTGTTGTCGGATCAGTGGCTGGTTCCGTTGAGGGAGTTGGACCGGCGTTGACCGTCACGACAACCTCGGCCCGAGCCGACAATCCGTTCCCATCGAAAAATTCGTAGTTAACCGGGGCCGTAACGCCCGTGAACTCAGGCAGCGGAGTAAATGTGACAACACCCGTGGCAGTATCAACACTCCAGGTACCCTCTCCCGGAACAACAAGGCTCTCCATCCGGTCCCCACTGATCGGATCAAGGAAGCGAACCGTTGTGGGGTCGATATCTCCTGAACCCTTGGTGTCATTACCGAGTACAGGAATGTCCACAGCTACACCAGGATTAGTCGTCTCTTCATTATTTTCAGCAACCGGAGGCATGCAACCCTCCAGCGGATCGTTGTTGGTGCCCACATTGGCGGCAGGGATTGGCACCATGCCGTTTCCGATGTCCCAGCGAAGATTCGCGGAGGATCCTTCGATTTGGTCCTGCATGTAGAGGCGGATGCCCCGAATGTTGGAGCACCTGTCCCCGACGTCAGTACTCACGTTCACGGAGACCTGCAAACCGACAGTTGAATTGCGAGCCGTTTCAGCTTCGCCAACGAAGGCGAGATTGGCGAAGGTCCGGTCTGTGGAGGCCATGAACGCGAGATATTCGGCCCGCGAGGTGTTATCTCGGCCTAGGTTGCTGGCCTCAAACGTGATCTGTCCACTGGCCGTGGCGGGGAATCTGACGTAGCCCTCCGTGATGTACCACTCGGCTGTGGTCCGTGAGATGCCGCCCACCCCGCAGGTGGCCGGGGCGATGTCTGTAACCAAGGCATCAGCGACTTCACATTTGGTGGGAGCGGCCGGCGACCAAGGGCCTCCAACAACTGGAAGGTCAGGCTGGTTGTTAGCATCGACTCCGCTGAAAATGGATGCGAGGAGGTTATCCGTTGAATGCGTTCGCTCGTTGCACGTCAGGTCCCTGGCAGCGACTGAGCTCACGCCGATGTTCTGCACAGCCTCGGTGATGCCGACGCTGGTGCCGCAGTTGGCGACAGGGGTGCCTGTACCTTCAAGTATCGCCTGCCTATTGGCTGTCTCACTCGGGTACCAGTGGTCCGCGATATCCGCGCATTGGGTTCTTAGATTCGGAGCGATGACGTTTGTGAATCCGCAAGCAACACTGGTTGCACGAACGGTCAATTTCCCATCTGCGGCTGCGGCTGCGGGTTGACTGTTGATGAATATCAACGAAGCCGCTGCTAGGAGTAGAACCAGAAAGACGGCACCGACCCGTTCGAATCTCTTAATAAGATGTGCTCGTGGTGGGCCAAAGCCCTTGTCTGTTTTTCCCTGCATCTGTAGCAAAATGGCGCACGTATCCTGGCAGCTGGTTATTCTCGTGGTTTGGGCAAAAAAATGGCCCAAAAATATCTGAACCTATAATGTAACACAATGAAAAAGAATAATTTGACACAAAGCAGCAAAGTATGGGTAGGCCAGTTTGAGTGCTTTGAGTATCATTCCGGCCACGCTGCCGGAATGGCAATACCCTGACCTGCGGATGGCGGATCGCCACGCACCTCAGACGCGGGACCCCCCTAGATCTTCAGGGCGCAGCCCTCCGAGCCGCCAGGAATCAACCATGCTCCCACGATTAGTGCAGGCAACTCCACTACTGGGGTGCGACTCCCGCAATACCGCGCCGGCCCCCTGCCTAGTCGCCAACGAGACAAACATGTGCCAACAGTGTCTTTCGGCACCTTGAAACTCATCTCAGTGACAAAAATCGAAAACTAGCCGTAGGGGCAATAATCAACTCTAGATTTGGAATAAAGCTGCGCTTTCGGACAGTGACAGGCGATGGGGGAGTGGAAATGTTGCCCAAATTTAGTTTCCAGCCCGAAAGTTTGGAGTTATTTCCTCGTAAGTTCGGCTACCCCGTGATGTGTTTTAGCCGACCGGCCTAAAATGGCGGGGTGATGGAGCTTCAACCTCGGGCCGGGTGGATTACCCAAGCTCCAATAGAGGAAGGAATTTTGCTCCCAGAAATGACTGCAGCACAATCAATGCACTGACCCGCACCGTGTCGAGGAAAACTCCACCACACCACGAGATGCTAACCTTCCTGGATCTGAGCCGCATCCAGGCCGACCCTGCGTGACGGAACTGCATCCTCACGCAGGTGCTTACTGCACTCCCACGTTGATGTCGTATGTGGCGGACATTGCCTTGGCGGGCATCCAGCCAGCTTAGGTAAATTGGCCATGTACTGGCGTGCGGCTTTGGGGTCTGATGGAGGTCGAACCCCATTGCCTTTTCCTTGAAAGGAAGCCCTCATGAGTGATTTCGCTTTCGCCCAGGTCGACGTGTTCTCTAGTTCCGCTTACCTTGGAAATCCCGTGGCCGTTGTACTGGCCGCCGACGGACTGACGGACGAAGCGATGCAGCGGGTGGCCCGCTGGACGAACTTGTCCGAAACCACTTTCATCCTGCAGCCCACAACCCCCGATGCCGACTACCGCCTGCGTATCTTCACCCCAGGGGGTGAACTGCCATTCGCCGGACATCCAACGCTTGGATCGGCCCACGCCTGGCTGGAGCGGGGCGGAAGTCCGCGATCGGGCGAACACGTCATCCAGGAATGCGCCGCGGGTCTCATCGAGCTACGCCGAAACGGCGACGCTCTCTCCTTCGCGGCCCCTCCGACGCTTCGTTCCGGCCCGGTCGAGGAATCCTATGTCACGGACATCGCCTCCGCATTCGGCATTGACCGCGACCTCATCCTGGACCACCAATGGGTCGACAATGGCCCAGGTTGGGCCGTCGTGCGACTCGCCACGGCAGCGGAGGTCCTCGCCCTGGAACCCGATCTGTCCCGGATGCCCGAGGCGATGATTGGTGTGCTTGGCGCTTGTCCCGAAGGTTCAGAGCATGCGTTTGAGCTGCGCACCTTCGCACCCGGAGTCGGCGTCGCCGAGGACCCTGTATGCGGCAGCATGAACGCCAGCGTGGGCCAGTGGCTTACCTCCACGGAAACCGAACCCACCTCCTACCGGGTATCGCAGGGTGCACGCGTCGGACGTGCCGGCAACATCGAGGTCAGTACCGACGCCAACGGCAAAGTCTGGGTCGGCGGATCCACCATCACGTGCATCCGAGGCACCATTACTCTGTAAGGACAAGCACGGGCGAGGCCACCCCTTGGTCTTCGGTGGTCAGGCGGCAGGCAGATGTCATTGGCCTCGGCATGCCGCCTTTGGTCTCAAAAAATGGGGTCTTGCCCGAACGACGTTTCAGAGAGGGCGTGCCCAACGAGGTTCTGACGGGGAATCCGTGGGGTCGCACGAGGTCCACTGAGAAGGTGACTACGCAGATGGAGGGGGCTCCTCGTCGGGAGGGCCATTGTTGAAGCGTCCGTCGCGGCGGTTCTGGGTTGCTGACGGATTGTCTCCAGACTGCTCTTCCGAAGGGAAAGCGGCCGCTTCTTTGTCGACCGACGTCTGGGACCTTGAGCGCAGATGGTGCAGAAGCAATTCCTGACCCGGCAGAATGGGGCCTGTAAACAGCCCGGTTCAGTCGGTCGCCGTGCGCACCACCCGTGCAGGGGAGCCCACGACAACGGCTCCTGCCGGCACATCTTTCGTGACGACGGAGGCGGCCGCAACCACTGCATCATCCCCGATGTGCACACCCGGAAGGATGGTGGCGTTGGAGCCGATCCACACGTTGCGGCCGATTGTCACGGGGGCAGGATGCACGTCGGCTCGGCGGCTCGGCGCGAGGTCGTGGTTCAGTGTTGCGATCACCACGTTGTGCCCGATGAGGGTGTCATCGCCGATGGTCACCCCGCCCTGGTCCTGAACCTTGCATCCTGAGTTGATGAAGATCCGTTTCCCAAGAATGATGTTCTTTCCGAAGTCGGAATTGAAGGGCGGGAAGAGCGTCACGGATTCGTCAACCGGCCTGCCCGTCAGCCGGGCCAGCAGCTCCCGAACCCGCGCCGGTTCCTGGTATCCGCCATTTAGCTCCCCCGTAATGCGAAGGGCTTCTTGGCTGACGCGGTGCATGACCTCATGCAACGGCGAGTCCCCAGCGATGGTGCGGCCGGCATTCAAAGCCTCAAGAAGGTCGTCAAGTTCCATGATGTCCTTTCAACCAGATGCGGGCACCTCCCGCTCGCTGGCCTTGGCTTTCAGCGTACCGCCCGGCCACCAAGTGTTTCGTAGGCAAGATTCAGGGGCCGAGTGCGGTTGAGGGATCCAACCGCTTCATTTCAAACTCATTGATTGGGACCGGAAATTCCGACCGTTTAGTACCTGTCATTGTTCGTACCTGCCATGTGGAAAACGCTGCAGTGCGTGCTCTTTGGCAAGCAAAAGCGGCCGGTGACCTTCAAAAAAGAAGGTCACCGGCCGCCGTCGTACTAGGGCGTGAAAAGCTAGACTTACTTGCCGCGTCGCAGGGCCAGGTCAACAATGTTGGTGCCCGCAGCGAGCATGACTGAGGAACCCAGCATGTGGAAGCCAACCAGCAGGGCGGGGATGCCGGTGAAGTACTGCCAGTAGCCAATGAAGCCTTGGAGCAGGACGCCCAGGAAGAGCAGGATGGCGGCCTGGCGCAGGATGTCGCCCTTGCCGCGGCGCCACAGCAGGACTAGCAGCAGAAGCGAAACGGCCACCAGAACGTACACGGGGACCACATGGATGCGGGTCACCAGGTAGCCGTCAAGTTCGATCCTGGGGGAGGAAGAGTCGCCGGAGTGCGGTCCGGCTCCCGTGACAAGCGTGCCCAGACTTACTGCCAGGTACGTGGCGATTGCGGCAACGACGCTGAGCCGGCGAATCAGGGGGCGGGGACGCTCGGCGTCGGACGGTGCGCTCATGCCGGTGCGCCCATAGGTTCGGTTGACCAGCAGCATGGAAACCACCACTAGTGCGGCCGAGACCAGGAAGTGCAGGCTCACCACATAGGGGTTCAGTCCGGAAAGCACGGTGATGCCGCCCAGGACGGCCTGGGCCGGGATGCTGGCCAGCAGGCCAAAGGCCAGCCAGAACAGGTCCTTGCGTTCCTTGCGCAGATTCCACAGCATGACCAGCATGGCCAAAGCGATCGCGGCCAGCAGGAAGGTCAGTGTCCTGTTGCCGAATTCGATGACACCGTGAATGCCCATGGCGGGGGTGTTGGTGATGGATTCGGCGGTGCACTTGGGCCACGTGGGGCAGCCCAGGCCCGAACCGGTCAGGCGCACCACGCCACCGGAAACAATCAGAACGCCCTGGCCAACCAGCGAGGCAATAGACAGCCGCCGCAGGGCCGGGGTGATGCTGGTGGGCAGGCGATCGGCAAAGGATCGCTTGGCGGTGGTGGGAGGTGTCACGTCATTCACATCTTTCAATTCCATTTGAACCACTTAACGGCCGCAAGCGAACAAAGTGCCGCCCAGACCAGCAGGATGACCATTGCAAAAATATCGAGCCGGCTCTCCAGGAGCGCCCCCCGCATCAAATTTCCCAGCGCGCCGGAGGGCAGCCACTGGACAAAGTCGGCCATCGACGCCGAGAACTTGCCGGCTGGCAGGACAATGCCACCCAGCGCGGCAAACAGGATCCAACCGAGGTTGGTGATGGCGAGCGTCGCCTCGGGGCGCACGGTCCCGGCAATCAACAGGCCCAGCGCTGTGAAGGTGATCGCCCCCAAAATCAGCAGGGGAATCCCCAGCAGCACACCGGCAACCGGCGGGCGCCAGCCCAGAAACGCGGCAACCGTGGAGATGATGACCACCTGGAGAGCCAGCGCCACAAGCACCGCAATGACCTTGCCGGCAATGAGGCCACCCTTGCCCAGCGGTGTTGTGGACAGGAACCGCAGCACGCCGTAGCGCCTGTCAAAACCCGTGGCAATGCCTTGGCCTGTGAACGCCGTGGACAACGCACACAAGGCAAGGATGCCCGGTGCTGCCATCTCGACGCGGCTGTACCCCATGCCGTCCAGCAGGGGAGTGGCTGTCAAGGCAATGAGGCCCAGCAGCGGCATGACAACCATCAGGACCAGTTGTTCACCGTTGCGCAGCATGGTGGCCGCCTCGTAGCGGCCCTGGCTGATGACACGGCGCAGGCGTGTCGCCGGACGTGTGGTCCTCTCGCCAGCGAAAAGTGAGGGTGTACTCATGAGAGCTCCGATTCTGCTTCTGCGCGGCTTGATTCCGTGTTGCCTGTGGTGCTGGCTGATCCACTGGCCGATGCCTCACTGGAGGGCGACGCTGCGGCTGACACGGCCAGGAAGACATCCTCAAGTGACTGGGAGGCCAGGTGCACCGAGGTGGGCATGGCGTTCGAAGCGGCACACCATTGGCCAAAAGCCGCCATGTCGGCGGGTGTGAAGGACCCAGACAGGCTGTACGCGCCGGGGCGGGTTTCCGAGCAGATCAGGCCACTGTGTTGCAAGCCAGTTGTGTCCAGGCCCGGCACCGTCTCAAACGTCATGGTGCGGTGCTTTTGCGCTGCCGTCGACTGACTCAGCAGCTGCGCCACAGTGCCCTCGGCGACAGACTCGCCGTGGTTGACAATGTAGACATAGTCGGCAAGTCGCTGCGCGTCGTCGAGCAGGTGGGTGGTCAGGATGATGGCCTTGCCGCTGTCACGCAATTCGCGGATCAGCTCAAAGACCATCAGGCGCGACTGCGGGTCCAGCCCTGCACTGGGTTCATCCAGGAACAATACCTCGGGGTTTCCCAACAGGCTCGCGGCCAGGGCAACGCGCTGCTTCTGGCCGCCGGAGAGCCGCCTAATGGTGGTGTTGGAGAATTCTGCAATCTCCAACCGGTCCACCAGGGCATCCACGGTCAGCGGATTTTCATACAAGCTGGCCACGTGCCGCAACAGGGCAATGGGCCGCGCCGATGGGGGGAGTCCGCCGTCCTGAAGCATGACACCCACGCGGGAACGCAGCACCGCGTCAGCGTTCTCGGGGTCCTGGCCCAGCAGGGAAACGGACCCGCCGGTGCGGTTTTGCAGGCCTTGGGCGCATTCAATCGTGGTGGTTTTTCCGGCGCCATTGGCTCCGAGCAGCGCTGTGACCTGGCCAAAATGGGCCCGGAGACTAATATTGGAGACGATTCTTTTCATCCGGCCGTCAAGGGCCGTGATGGGACCAACGTCTTTTATGAGCCCCTCGATGATCAGGGCAGGTTCGGGTGAGAGAGGCTGTGGCACCCGCCCATTCTACGCGAGGTAGTAGGGCGCGACGGCGGACCCCTCACCAGCGCTGCGTGGGTAGGCTCACCTTAGTGGATGTCGCGGGCTAATTACGGCATACTTGTCTTGTCTAATGTTGTGTGTTATTTCGATTGTGTGTGAGGTGTGAATGAGTCAGCAAATTGATACCGGGACATTGTCCAGTGTGGAGCCTGATGAACGTACCCGAGACCGCGTCTTAACTGCCGTACTCAAGCAAGGACCTGTCAGTGCAGCCCAGTTGGGCACGCTGCTGGGGCTGACGCCTGCTGCCGTGCGCCGACATTTGGACTCCTTGACCCGTGAAGGCTTGATCGAGATCAAGCTCATCAGCAACGCCAAGTCCGGTGCTGGCAGGCCGGCGCGCAGATATGTTGTCTCCAAGCGAGGGCAGACCGAAATTGGCGATGACTACCTGGAAATTGCCACCCTGGCGCTGCGGCAGATCGCCGACACCCGGGGCGAGGAAGGAATTGTTGAATTTGCGCAACGCCGCTTTGCCATGATGGAAGCCAAATACCAGCCGTTGGTTGATGCCGCCGGCGACGATGTTGCGGCCCGCTCCAAGGCTCTTGCCGAGGCGCTGAACGCCGATCGTTTTGTGGCCACGTCAAACTCCCTCAACGCCGGTTCCGCCATGGCTGCCGAGCAGCTGTGCCAGGGCCATTGCCCCATCCAGGAACTAGCCACCTCCTTTCCCGAATTTTGCGACGCCGAGACAAAGATATTCTCCCGACTGATCGGCGTCGATGTGCGCAGGCTCTCCACCATGGCAAGTGGCGGACATGTTTGCACCACCCATGTACCCACGGGACGCGCAGTAGTTCGCAAGTTGGGGCCCACGCCCACAACAAGCCAACGTGTCCCGAGCTCCGTTTCCAACCATCAGCAAGAAAGGCCGTGATGACGGATCAATTAGCGCAGGATGTGAGCGCCAACGGTGACGTGGCAGATGCCACCAACCACGACATCCTCGAAAGAAACCCCGAGCTGGAGGGCCTGGGCAACTATGCCTTCGGCTGGTCCGACAAAAACGCGGCCAGCGACAACGCACGTCGCGGTTTGAGCGAAGAGGTCGTCCGCGACATCTCCGCGAAAAAGAACGAGCCGCAGTGGATGCTGGACATGCGCCTGAAGGGCTTGAAGTACTTCGACCGCAAGCCCATGCCCACCTGGGGTGCAGACCTCTCCGGCATTGACTTCGATAACATCAAGTACTTTGTGCGCTCCACCGAGAAGCAGGCCACCACGTGGGAAGAATTGCCGGATGACATCCGCAACACCTACGAGAAGCTGGGCATCCCGGAAGCTGAGCGCAACCGCTTGGTTGGTGGCGTAACTGCCCAGTACGAATCTGAGGTGGTGTACCACCAGATTCGTGAGGACTTGGAAGAGAAGGGTGTCATCTTCACCGACACCGACACCGGTCTGCGCGAATACCCGGAGATCTTCCAGGAATACTTCGCCACCATGATCCCTGTGGGCGACAACAAGTTTGCGTCACTGAACACGGCCGTCTGGTCCGGCGGTTCCTTCGTGTACGTCCCCCCGGGCGTCCACGTGGACATCCCGCTGCAGGCGTACTTCCGCATCAACACCGAGAACATGGGCCAGTTTGAGCGCACGCTCATCATCGCCGATGAAGGCAGTTACGTTCACTACATTGAAGGTTGCACAGCCCCGATCTACACCTCGGACTCCCTGCACTCGGCCGTTGTGGAAATTGTGGTGAAGAAGAACGCCCGCGTTCGCTACACCACCATCCAGAACTGGTCCAACAACGTGTACAACCTGGTGACCAAGCGCGCCATTGCACACGAAGGCGCCACCATGGAGTGGGTCGATGGCAACATCGGTTCCAAGGTCACCATGAAGTACCCGGCCGTCTACCTTGTGGGCGAGCACGCCAAGGGTGAGACCCTGTCGGTGGCATTCGCCGGCGAGGGCCAGCACCAGGACACGGGCTCGAAGATGGTTCACATTGCGCCCAACACGCAGTCCTCCATCATCTCCAAGTCCGTTGCCCGCGGTGGCGGACGCGCGGCCTACCGCGGTTTGGTCCAGATCCGTGAAGGCGCAACGCACTCGGCCAACACCGTGCGCTGTGACGCCCTCCTGGTGGACAACATTTCCCGCTCCGACACGTACCCGTACGTGGACGTTCGTGAAGACGATGTCTCCATGGGCCACGAGGCAACAGTGTCCAAGGTCAGCGAAGAGCAGCTGTTCTACCTGCAGTCCCGCGGCATGCCCGAGGACGAGGCCATGGCCATGATTGTGCGCGGCTTCATCGAGCCGATCGCCAAGGAACTTCCCATGGAATACGCACTTGAACTGAACCGCCTGATCGAACTGCAGATGGAAGGGGCCGTCGGTTAAATGACCGAGCTCACAGAAGAAAAGACAACAGGCGGCAAGACTTGGTCGCAGGGATTCATCAAGGGCATGAATGAGGAAGGCGAACAGCTTTCCGAGATCAACCCTGAAACCGGCCCGCTGGGCGGCAGCGCTGCCAAGGCGCACAGCCATGGCGGCGACAGCCACGGCGGCGGCGTTGGCGTTCCCGACAGCTCCCGCGCAGGCCGTCTGACCTCTTACAAGATGGCAGACTTCCCGCTCATCACCGGCCGTGAAGAAGAATGGCGTTTCACCCCGCTCAAGCGCATGCGCGGCCTTGACCGTGTTGGTGTCAAGGGTCAGGAACTCTCCGGCCCGGCACCCGTCGTTGAGGTCTCCAAGCCCGACGGCGTCACGGTTGAGACCGTGGGGCGCGACGACTCACGCATCGGCAAGGCAGGCATCCCCGAGGACCGTGTGGCAGCTGCCGCATGGGAGAACTTCACCGAAGCCACAGTTGTCACGCTGTCGGCAGAATTTGTTGGCAACGCTGAGAACGTCACCACCTTAACCCTCACCGGCCAGGGCGACGTTCCGGCTGCAGCCCACATTGTGGTGCACGCCAAGAAGTTCGCCACCGGCGTTGTGGTCCTTGACCACCGCGGCAGTGCAGTTCTCTCCGAGAACATTGAGATTTTGGTTGAGGACGGTGCCAACCTGACGGTTGTCAGCATCCAGGATTGGAACGACGACACCGTGCACGCCAGTGCCCAGCACATTTTGGTGGGCCGCGACGCGAAAGTTAAGCACGTCGTCGTCAACCTTGGTGGCAACTTGCTGCGCACCACCCCTGCCGCCCGCTACAGCGGCACCGGTGCCGAGGTTGAAATGTACGGACTGTACTTTGCCGACGCCGGCCAGCACCTGGAACAGCGCTTGTTCGTGGATCACTCCACCAAGAACTGCAAGTCCCGCGTCACCTACAAGGGTGCACTGCAGGGCGACGGGGCACACGCTGTGTGGATTGGCGATGTCCTGATCCGCAAGCAGGCCGAAGGCACCGACACCTACGAGATGAACCGCAACCTGATCCTGACCCAGGGTGCGCGTGCCGACTCGGTGCCCAACCTGGAAATCGAGACGGGCATGATCGAAGGCGCCGGACACGCAAGTGCCACCGGCCGTTTCGATGACGAGCAATTGTTCTACCTGCAGGCTCGCGGCATTGCAGAAGATGTGGCCCGCCGTTTGGTGGTTCGTGGTTTCTTGAATGAAGTCATCCAGCACATCAAGGTTCCTGCCCTCGAAGAGCGTTTGCGCGATGCCGTGGAACGCGAATTGGCGGCGACACCACAGTGAGTGATTCCTCCACGCCTGCCGGCGTCATTGTCTGCCAAGACAGCGATGTTCAGGTCAAGTCATCCTTGCTCGTCGAGGTTGATGATTTCCCCATCGCGATTGTGCGGGACTCCTACGGAGACCTTCACGCTATTGGAGATACCTGCTCCCATGCAGAGATTTCCCTGAGCGAGGGCGACGTGGAGGACGGCACCATTGAATGCTGGGCGCACGGCAGCTCGTTCGATCTGAAATCAGGCGAACCGCTGACCCTGCCCGCATTTGAGCCCGTGCCCGTCTTTGCCTTGAGCATTCATGGCAGCGACGTCTATGTGGACGTCACCAACATTCTTAACGGCGTCAGCGCGCAGTAGCGCCGCGGCCCGCACACACAAATTTTTAGGAGAAAATAGAGTATGTCGACTCTGGAAATCAAGGACCTGCACGTCAGCATTGAGACCGAGCAGGGCGTCAAGCCCATCCTCAAGGGTGTCAGCCTGACCATCAACACCGGGGAAACCCACGCCATCATGGGCCCCAACGGCTCCGGCAAATCCACCCTCGCGGCCACCATTGCCGGCCACCCCCGCTACACAGTGGACAGCGGCTCCATCACCCTGGACGGCGAAAACGTCCTGGAGATGACAGTTGACCAGCGTGCACGCGCCGGCCTGTTCCTGGCCATGCAGTACCCCGTGGAAATCCCCGGAGTCACCATGACCAACTTCCTGCGCACCGCCAAGACTGCCATTGACGGCGAAGCCCCCAAGCTGCGCACCTGGACCAAGGACGTCAAGGCTGCCATGGCGCAGTTGCGCATCGAGCCTGAGTTTGCTGAGCGCAACGTCAACGAAGGCTTCTCCGGTGGCGAGAAGAAGCGCCACGAAATCCTCCAGCTGGAACTGCTCAAGCCCAAGTTCGCCATCCTGGACGAGACCGACTCCGGCCTGGACGTTGACGCGCTGAAGGTTGTCTCCGAAGGCGTCAACCGTTCCATCGAGGACGGCGGGCTGGGCACCTTGCTCATCACCCACTACACACGCATCCTGCGCTACATCAAGCCGCAGTTTGTGCACGTGTTCGTTGACGGCAGCATTGCCGAACAGGGCGGCCCGGAACTTGCCGACCGCTTGGAAGACGAAGGTTACGACCGCTACCAGGTTGCAGAGTCGGCAACGGCCTAACCGCCACGCCACTCTCTATATTGCCAAGAAGGTAATCATGACTGACATCAGCGAAACAAGCGCAGCGATTGTTGCTGGGCAAACCAACCTCGAAGACGTTGAGGAAGCCCTCAGGGACGTCATTGACCCGGAACTCGGCGTCAACATCGTGGACCTGGGCCTGCTCTACGGCTTGCGCTACGGCGACGACGGTGCCTTGCTGTTGGACATGACGCTGACCACAGCGGCGTGCCCCCTGCAGGACGTCATCGAGGAGCAGGTGGAGGCCTCCCTGGGTCCCATCGTTGACGAATGGCGCATCAACTGGGTGTGGATGCCGCCGTGGGGTCCCGAGCGGATCACAGACGACGGCCGCGACCAGATGCGGGCCCTCGGCTTCAACATCTAGTAGGCAGCAAGCGCACCTTCGCGCTGATCTGGTGCCCGCCCGTCCCCAGCTGCTCCCTCCACTCGCAAGCTCGCAGTGGGGCCCGCGCAGCTGTGGGCCCATCGCGGACGCCCGGAGCCGCTCCCGGCACGCACATCAGCGCCTCGGCGCACATGCTGCTTGCGCAAAGAACCGCCGTTGTCCTGGCATTTGCCCGGACGACGGCGGTTCTTTCGTTTCGGTTGTTGGCTACACCTTGGGGACTGAGAAGGTGTCGCAGGCGGCCATGTCGGCGCTTTGGTAGCCGGTGTACAACCACTTTTGACGTTGGGCGCTGGAGCCGTGACTCCAGGACTCCGGATTGGTGCGGCCCGTGGCTGCCTGCTGGATTCGGTCGTCACCCACCGAGGAGGCCGCCGAGAGGGCGTCGTTGAGGTCCTGCTGCGTCAATGCTTTAAGGAAAGGCAGCGTGGAGCCCGGCGCCGGCTGTGTTGAGGCGTAGCGCATCCACACACCCGCATAGCAATCGGCCTGCAGTTCGGTTCGCACAGCTGCGGATTGGGCGCCCGTGGCGCCCTGATTGCCCTTGTCAATGGTGCCGGTGATGTTCTGGACATGGTGGCCAAACTCGTGCGCCACAACGTACTCCTGCGCCAGTGGCCCGCCGGAGGAGCCAAACTGTTCCTCCAGCTGGGCAAAGAAGTCGGGATCGAAGTACGCCTTGTTGTCCCCGGGGCAGTAGAACGGCCCCACGGCCGAGGTGGCAGAACCACAGGCAGTGCTGACGCTGCCGGTGAAGATCACTGTTTTCGGCACTGAGTACTTGATGTTGTACTGGGCCAGATACCCGGGCCAGAAGCTGTTGAGCGAGTTGGCCGTGCCCAGGATCCGGCAGTCCAGGCGTTCATTGGCGTCCTGGCCGGTTTGGCAGCTTTCCAAGCCGCTGGCACCGCTCTGCTCAATGGCCGGCTGGGTGCCCGTGTCGCCCAACAAACCCGAGAGCAAGTCAGGGTTGATGCCCAGGAGTGCGCCAATCAGCACCACGATTCCACCACCGAGCCCCAGCCCCACCTTGCCGCCGCGCCCCATGCCCGTGCGGCCCCTGCGGTCCTCAGCCTGCGACGGGTCCAGTCGGGCACCTTCATTAAAAGTCATGGCAACAGCTTAACCTCTGCTGGTTGAGCTGTGCGGCAATTTTCCGGACAGTGTTTCGCTAGCATGTAGTCAATGCCATTCATTGACCAGCTCCAGCGCTGGGCCCGCACCGCGGGCCAGAACGCCGCCGTGGTGGTGGGGGAGCATCGGCTCACCTTCGCCCAGCTCCTTGCCGCCGCCACGTCCACCCCCGGCGCAGCGCAGCTTGTGGAAGTCATTGACGAGCCAACCAGCACAGCCTTGGCCGCCAGATTCTGTGCAGCCGTCTACTCAGGCAAGGTGGCCATGGTGATCGACGCCCAAGGGTCACCCGACCTTCGGCACCGGCTACGCGATGCTGCACTGGACTGGGCCAACGGGGCCGACCATGGGGGATCAGCGGAGCCACCATTTTTGCTGGGACTGTCCTCAGGCACCAGCGGACTGCCTAAGGCGTTCACCCGCAGCAGCGCATCATGGCAAGAATCCATGGGCCGCAGTGTCGAGTTCTTCGAGGTCACAGAACGGACCGTCACCTTGGCTCCGGGACCCCTGGCCGCCAGTATGAATCTTTATGCCTTGGGCGAGTCCATCTATGCAGGGTCCACTTTTGTGGCGCTGCCGCACTTCAGCACCGCGGCAGCATTGGCGGCCATGGCAGAGCACAACGTCAACAGGCTGGTTCTGGTGCCGACAGTTCTGGAGCTACTGGCCGGCGCCGGGTTGCGCACACAACAGTCTGGCCAGCAACTGGCCTCAATCGTGTGCGCCGGCTCGGCACTCTCGGCAGGCGCCTTGGCCTTGGCCCGTGAATGGGCGCCCAACGCAGCCATCCACCAGTACTACGGTGCCGCCGAGTTGGGTTTTGTGGCCGCGTCCGGCGTCGACCGTACCGGGACGCCCGCCATGCCGGAAACCAGTGTGGGTACCGCATTTCCGGGCGTTCAGATCAGCATCCGTGATGGCCACGGGAAACGTGTGGACCGCGGCGTGGAGGGGACCATTTACGTCAAGAGCCCCTATGTTTGCAGCGGCTACGCCTGGGGCGACGACGGACTTGCCTTCAGCTCACTCGCAGCCAATGCGCCGTGGCGTCAAGACGGCCAGGATCGAGTCGAATCGGAACTGGAAGTCGAATCGGATGCGCGGGAGTGGTTTACGGTTCACGATCAGGGACGCCTTGACAACGCCGGACGGTTGCACGTGCTGGGCCGGGCCAGCGACATGATCGTCACGGCAGGGGCGAACGTCTATCCCCACGCGGTGGAGGCAGCCCTCGCAGCCGCCGCGGCGGCCTCCTTCGACGGCCGGCACGTCAGCGTTTTGGTGACAGGGCGGGAGGATCCTTTGCGGGGGCAGCGCCTTGTGGCAGGGCTCTACGCCAGCGAAGGGATTGCAGCGGGCGCGGGGGAACGCAACGCTACCGCGTTGCTGGCCCGCTGCCGTCTCGCTGCTGCCAAACTCCCGGCATCGCACCGGCCAAGCCAGTACTATCTACTGGACGCATTGCCGTTGACGGGCAGCGGAAAGATCAGCCGAGCCATCTTCACACAGTGGCTCAATGAAGGGGACCCCCGTGCACAACGACTCCACTGATCTGGCCCAGGTGACCGGCCACGCCGCGCGGACCACCGCTGTCATTGTTGCCGCCAAGCGCCTGCCCAACGCCAAAGCCAGCGGGGCCTACAAGCACATCAGGGCGCACGACCTTGCCGCTGCGGTGATCAAACCCCTGGTGGCTGACAATGACGTGCTTCCGCAGGACATCAATGACGTCATCCTGGGCAATGCCACGGGCGGCGGCGGGAACATGGCCAGGCTGGCTGCCTTGAGCGCCGGCCTGCCGCACCACGTACCGGGCCTCACGGTGGACCGGCAGTGCGGCTCGGGGCTTGAGGCGATAGTACTGGCCTGCCGACTGGTTCAGGCCGGCGCCGGTGAGCTGTATGTGGCGGGGGGAGTGGAGAGCATCAGCACTGCCCCCGCCCGCGCGCATCGCCATCCCGACGGCACCCTGGAGTTTTATCGGCGGGTGCAGTTTTCCCCGTTAGAACTGGGCGACCCCGATGCCGGTGTGGCGGCAGAGAACGTGGCCACGCACTATGCCATCAGCCGGAGCCGCCAGGACGCGTACGCCCTGGAAAGTCACCGGCGTGCCGTGGCCGCCACCGCGCAAGGGCGCTTCGCTCAGGAACTGGTGCCGTTTGAGTCACTGGCAGCAGATCAAGGGCCCCGCCACAATCTCAACGCTGCGCTGATGGCCAGATTCCCGCCAGTCTTTGTGCCTGGAGGAACGGTGACTGCCGGCAATTCCTGCCCCGACAGTGACGGCGCGGCTGTTGTGGTGGTGACGTCGCTGGCCAAGGCCCGGCGCATGGGCGCCGCTGGACTGCTGTTCCGTGACAGTGCCGTGACGGGCAATGATCCGAACCTGCTGGGCGTGGGGGCCGCCCACTCCACCAGGGAACTCATGGCGCGCACGGGTCTGAGTTCCGCCGCACTGGGCACCAGCCTGATCGAGTTCAACGAGGCTTTCGCAGCCCAGGTCCTGGCCGTTGCCGACCTTTTGGGCCTTGACCCGCAACTCTTCAACCACGACGGCGGGGCGCTGGCTTTGGGGCACCCGTACGGTGCCTCGGGGGCCGTGTCGGTGACGAGGCTGCTGGCCCAGGCGCGCCGAAATGATGAGCCGGGCAGGACTGCCGTGGCCATGATCAGCATGGCAGGCGGGATGGGCATTTCAGCGCAATTCCAGTGGGTAAAACTGTAGCCGCATGCTTGGTGCCGGCGGTCCCATGACTGACCTTCAGGGCCGGGACGCGTCGTCGTCCTCGGGATCACCCAAACCACGGGCGGCCAAGGCTTCCCCCGTGGCGCGGGCATAGCCCACGGTGGCAATCACCACGGGCAGCGAGCGGGCCAAGAGGTTGCGTTCCAAGCCGCGGGCGCGGGCGGCGTCGCGCACATCGCCAAAGGCTCCAATGACAAACGGAATGCTCCGCAACATCAGAGCCACTGTGAGAGAGAAACGCTCCGGATCGGCCCCGAACCGTTCCAGCGGCTTGACCACTGCGGCCAGGCCGTCCAGGAGTTCATCCACGGGTGTTGTGGAGGTGAGCACATTTGACGCCAGCACGGTCGCCACGATGGCCGCCATGACCTGCCAGGCCACCCACGGGCCGTGCTGCCACCACTGGTACCCGGCAATCAGGATCAGGAAGATCAGCATGAGCCGGATGGCGCGCCACATCCGATGCCAACCCAGCCCGGCCACAAAGTGGGCCACCATCACCGCCAACAGGGTCAGGGTTGTCACCACTGCCCCCACCCGGGTTGAGATGATGGGCGATCCCAGGGCGAGCACTGCCACGGCAAACAGCAGGGTTGCCTTAAGCCCCAGCCGCATGCGGTGCAGGGGAGAGGAGCCCGGAACGTAGCCGGCCACCAAGTGGGCGTGGCCGCGCACTAGCCTGCCAGCTCCCGGTACGCGGCAACGCCCTGGTGGGGGTCGCCGTCGAACACCAGGGCACCCTGATCCATGACCAGGACCCGCTCAAAAGTGGCAGCCAGCGCCAGATCGTGGGTGGAGAGAATGATCTGTTGGGGCAGTGCTGCCAAGCGTTCCATCAACAACCTGGTGTTGCGCAGGTCCAGGAGGGTGGAGGGCTCATCGAGCACCAGAATGTCCGGGACCACCGCCAATACCGTGGCCAGCGCTGTGAGTTGCCGTTCGCCGCCGGAGAGTTCGTAAATGCTGCTCTGGGCCAGATGCTCCAGACGGTATTCGTGCAGGATGGCCAGGGCCTGCTCCCGGCGTTCCTTCTTACTCAGCTTCGCCCGGCGCAGGGACAGCTCAATGTCTTCCTGCGGTGTGGGCATCACCAATTGCGAGAGTGGGTCCGTGAAGACAAAGCCAACGCTACGCCGCACGGCAGCAGCCTCGCGGTGGGTACTGCGGCCGTTGACCTCAACCGTGCCCGTGGTGGGCAGGACGAGGCCATTGATGAGCCGCAAAAACGTTGATTTTCCTGAGCCGTTGGCCCCAATCACGGCAATGCGCTGCTGGGTCAGGGTCAGGGACAGTGGAGCCAGAATGGTTTTTGACTCTTTGATGCGGGGATCGCTGGGGGGAATGCTGACACTGGCCTGGGCCAGTTCAATTCTGCAGCTCGGGGCGGGGCTCACTTGCGGCGTCGCACCAAAAGATCGGGGAAGGCCTTGTGCAGGCTCAGGGCAATCACCACAGCCAAGACGTTCTTGATGATGTCTCCGGGAAGGTAAATGGCGTCGGCCGCAATGGCTGTGGGCAGGCTCATGCCCTTGATGACAAAGCCCACAATTCCGCTGGCATGAATGACCACTGTGCCAGCCATGGCGGCCGCAAACAATGCGGCTGCACGCCAGCGGCGCCGGAGCGCCCAGGTGGCGAGCAGGCCCACCACGGCAACACCGAAGATGAAGCCGATGATGTAGCCGGCGGAGGGGCTGGCCAACACGGCCGGACCGGCGCGGAAGCCGCTAAAAATGGGCAGTCCAATGAGGCCCAGCAGAATGTAAAGGCCCACAGCCGCAGTGCCACGGCCGAAACCAAGGACCAGTCCGCACAAGCTGACAACAAGCGTTTGGAGGGTGATGGCCACACCGAGGGGGCCAACATTCACTCCGGGAACGGCAATGGAAGCAGCCAGCAGAGCAGCAAAAACGGCAATGAGTGACAGGTCCATGGCACTCCAGCGTTTCCGCCGTGAGTATAGACTATGGCGCGAGGGCGATCCGCCGGGCTGCCCGCCGGATGTACCCAACGTCTCTTTCATCGACTGTGATGAAGTCATTAGTGCAACTTTCAGTAAATTTCTCCGGGCGCAGGACTTGGTGGCCCGGGAACCTCGTTAGACTGGACAGGTTGTGCAACGCTCGTCTAGCCCGCAGGGGCTCAGGATTCGTTTCGCGGCACATACCCGCTTACGTGAAAGGTTACTACGTTGATATCGGTCCAAGACCTTGAGTTACGTGCTGGAGCGCGCCTGCTCATGGACGAAGTATCATTCCGCATCGACAACGGTGACAAGATCGGACTTGTGGGCCGCAACGGCGCCGGCAAGACCACCCTGACACGTGTTTTGGCCGGTGAAGGACTCCCCGCAGGCGGCAAGGTCACCCGCACGGGTGAGATCGGCTACCTGCCGCAGGATCCGCGCACCCCTGACATGGAGCAGCTGGCCAAGGACCGCATTCTTGCCGCGCGCGACATGGACAAAGTCATCACCAAGCTGCGCAAGGCAGAGAATGACATGGCCAGCGACGACGACGCCATCCGCGACAAGGCGATGCGCCGCTACGACCGCCTCGAGGCGGAATTCCTGGCTGCTGGCGGTTATGCCGCAGAGGCCGAGGCAGCTGCCATTTCCTCGAACCTTGCCTTGCCTGAGCGCATTCTGAACCAGCCTTTGAAGACCCTTTCCGGTGGTCAGCGCCGCCGTGTTGAGCTGGCACGCATTTTGTTCTCCGGTGCGCAGACAATGCTCCTTGATGAGCCCACCAACCACTTGGACGCCGACTCCATCGCCTGGCTCAGGGACTTCCTCAAGAGCCACAATGGTGGCTTGATTGTGATCAGCCACGACACCGAGCTGCTCGAAGCCACGGTGAACAAGGTCTACCACCTGGACGCCAACCGCGCCACGATTGACCAGTACAACTTGGGCTGGAAGAAGTACCTGGCCCAGCGTGAAACCGATGAGCGTGCCCGACGTCGTGAACGCGCCAACGCTGAAAAGAAGGCCGGCGTCCTCATGGAACAGGCCAACAAGATGCGCGCCAAGGCCACCAAGGCCGTTGCCGCCCAGAACATGGCCAAGCGGGCCGAACGGCTGTTGGCCGGTCTGGAAGAAGTACGCGCCAGCGACAAGGTTGCAGCGCTGCGCTTCCCGGATCCCTCGCCCTGTGGCAAGACCCCGCTGATGGCGGAAGGACTGAGTAAGTCCTACGGCTCCTTGGAGATTTTCACGGACGTCAGCCTTGCCATTGACCGTGGATCCAAGGTGGTCATCCTGGGCCTCAACGGTGCCGGCAAGACCACGCTGTTGCGCATGCTGGCAGGTGTTTCAAAGCCGGACACGGGTGAGATCATTCCCGGCCACGGGCTCAAGGTTGGCTACTACGCCCAGGAGCACGACACCCTTGATGTGAACCGCACGGTGCTTGAGAATATGCGCTCGGCTGCAGGCACCATGAACGACGCCGAGGTTCGCGGCATTTTGGGTTCATTCCTGTTCTCCGGCGACGACGTCAACAAGCCTGCAGGCGTTCTCTCCGGTGGTGAAAAGACGCGTCTGGCTCTGGCCACCATCGTGGCCTCCAGCGCCAACGTGCTGCTGCTCGATGAGCCCACCAACAACCTGGACCCTGCCAGCCGTGCGGAAATCCTGGGGGCCTTGAAGAACTACACAGGCGCCGTTGTCTTGGTCAGTCACGATGAGGGAGCAGTTGCGGCCCTTGACCCCGAGCGTGTGGTTCTGTTGCCCGACGGCGACGAAGACCTGTGGAACCCGGAGTACCTGGACCTCATCACGCTGGCCTAGTCCCCAACTGCTGCCCAAACCAACAGAAACTGCCGTGCGCTGACTTCAGCGCACGGCAGTTTCTGTTGCGGTGGTGGTTGCCAGGAGCTGTTCGTAGCTGATGGACAGCATGGCCTGGTGGCTTCCTGCCCCCGCCCACAGCACGGGGTACTGTGCCAATGAGGTGTCCAAAAAGGTGCGGATTGGGCAGGGGTGGCCCAGCGGTGCCACGCCGCCTACCGGCTGGCCCGCATGTTCCAGAACAAAGTCGGCCGTGGCCCGGCTGATCTTGGCCAAGCCGTGCTCACGGGCCACCAATTTGACGTCCACCTTGGCGGCTCCGCTGGCAAGAATCAGCAGGGGAGCGCCGTCGCACTCAAAGATCAGGCTGTTGGCAATGGCTCCCACATCGCAGCCCAGGACGGCGGCGGCGGCGGCAGCGGTGGCAACGGAATCCGGCACCACGATGACTGTGTCGGCAAGCCCTGCCGCGGCCAGGGCTGCGCGCACGTTCTCAACAACGGGGTTGCGGTTCTCTGTGTTTGTCTCAGTGTTCACGCCTGACAGTCTATGACAAGTATCACAGGGTGTGATGGGGTCGCTCAGCGGCTTGAGCGGTTGTTAGAAGCCTTGGGAATCCAGCAGGGCGTCTTCGGCCTCTTCTGCGGTGGGCCGTGAACCCGGCTTTTTGTTCTTGGGCAGTTGGCGTGGATGGAACGCCGAGCCTCGCCCGTAGAGTTCCTCCACGGGGACGCCCGACTCTTCCGCTTCAAGGGCGTCGAACTCGTCGTTGCGCCGTTGCATTCTGGCAGCGTAGCAAAAGCCGACAAAGGCCAGAACGCCGAAGGCTATCCACTGCAGCGCATAGCTCAGATGCGATCCCTCATCGATCGAGGGAGCAGGAAACGCCACCGGGTTGCTGGCGGCGGCTGGTGATTCCGTGGCGAGCTGGCCGTAGGCGCCGGTCTTGATGGGATAGCTGAGTTGGGCTGCGTAGTCGTTAAGTTCAATCGAGGCCAGCTGACCGGCGGGGGCGCTTCGGTCCAGTTTGGGCTCGGCGGGCTTTAGTCGTGCCACCACCGTGACGACTCCGCTTTCAGGCTGTGGGACAACGTCGGGGTGGCCGGGTTGGGTGTAGCCAATGGGCAGCCAGCCACGGTCAATGATGACGATGTCGCCATTCTCCAGCGTTAAGGGAACCAGTACTTCATAGCCGGGAGCGCCATTGAGCGGGCGGTTGCGGACCACCCTCTGGTCGGCTGTTTGGTAGGTGCCCTTCAGGCGCACCTGAGTCCATTCCCTGGCTGGATCGAGCGCCTCAAAGTTGCCGGCCACGGCGTCGTAATCCACAATGGCGCCGGAATAGTTGTTTTGAATCTTTGTGATGTTCTCAACAACCGCATTGCGGCGGTTCATCTGCCAGTTCCCCAACGCCACGCAGGCCAAGGCAAAAACAAGTGCCAAGGCGAAGTAGCCAACCCAGCGGCTGGAGAAAAGAAATTTATACGTCTTCATGAACTAGGCGGAATCCTTAGGGCTCATTGGCAGAGTTTCCTTCCACAGGGAACGGCTTTGAAGGTAGTCCTCCAGCCAGGCCACGTGGTCTTGGCAAGCCAACCAGATCTTACGACGGTCGGCTGTGTGAATCTTGGGATTGTTCCACAGGAGTTGCATGGTGGCCACTTCGCGGCAGCCCTTGCGGGAACAGATGGCTGCCTGGGGTGCATCCTGGGCGGGCAGCAGATCAAAAATATTCACGTCTTGTGCTCCTGCGCGTCCAATGGTTCGGTGTTGACGTATTCGGCGGCGGCCTCGTCGTCGGGAACAATTTCCCCGGTGAGCACCTCGGCGGCTGCCTCATCCGCTGAGGCTTCAGCGCCGGCGTCCACGGCATACATGGGCGCCTCATCCAACAGGTCAACAGTGTCTTGGTGGACAATGTCTGATCCACCGTTGGCAATCACCACAGCCACCCAGGGAAGAATCACTGCGCCGATGACGGGAATCAGCTTGAACCAGCCGTCGAAAATGAAGATGGACACCAAACACACCATCCGAATACCCATGGCTGTGGCGTATTTCACCATGCGCTGATGCATTTCATCGCTATGCGCAACGGCTGCATTGGTAATGGCGGGAACGTCGCGGGCAGGCGCGCCATGACGGTACTTGCTGCGCCGGCCAGCACCGAACTTCGGCGTAGCTGATTGCTCTTTCATCACACTCCAAGGGACCCTTCCATTCTCTCACTGCAGCTGTGCACAACCAAAAGCAAACTGTGTGCCTGCGCGGCTTTCACCGTAGGATTCGTTAACAAAAGCGAATTTCAATGGGCCAGCCGGGTGCCCGCTAGAGGCGCCCGAATGGCTGTTACAACAATGTGTTACAACAATGGAGGAATACATGAGTGCAGCGCAGAGCGCCGAGCGCCAGGGTCGCAGTGTTTTGGTTACGGGCGGCAACCGCGGCATTGGTTTGGCCATTGCCCAGGCATTTCTGGCCAACGGCGACAAAGTTGCCGTGACCTACAGGAGCCCCTCCGAGCTGCCCGTTGGAATCTTGGGTGTCCAGGCCGATGTGACCGACGCGGCGTCCATTGACGCAGCGTTCACCGAAGTTGAGGCAGCCCACGGGCCCGTTGAAGTCCTCATCGCCAACGCCGGCATCACCAAGGACACCTTGCTGCTGCGCATGAGTGAAGATGACTTCACATCCGTCATTGACACCAACCTCACGGGTGCGTTCAGGGTCATCAAGCGTGCATCCAAGGGCATGATCCGCCTGCGCAAGGGCCGCGTGGTACTCATTTCCTCAGTGGTGGGACTGTACGGTTCGGCCGGCCAGATGAACTATGCAGCATCCAAGGCAGGGTTGGTGGGCATTGCCCGCTCCCTGACCCGTGAGCTGGGCTCACGCGGCATCACAGCCAACGTTGTGGCTCCGGGCTTCATCAGCACCGACATGACTGCCGCCTTGCCAGAGGACACCCAAAAGCAGTACCTCGCCAGCATCCCGGCCGCCCGCTTTGCTTCCGCAGAGGAAGTGGCCAACGTGGTGCGGTGGGTCGCCAGTGATGAGGCTTCCTACATCTCCGGGGCCGTTATCCCCGTTGACGGCGGCTTGGGCATGGGCCACTAGACCAGCCCACTCAACACCTGCTCGGGATGCAAAGCGCCATACTCGGTAGTAGCCGGTTGCGCCGATAAGATCTTGCATGAGTCTTTTGTGCGGGTTTGACCGCACATTTTTTGAATATTTATTGCTAAACCTAAAGGAAATGTTTATGGGAAAGCTTGACGGAAAAACAGCCATTGTCACCGGATCCTCACGTGGGGTGGGTGCTGACGTTGCCAAGTTCTTGGCTGCCGAGGGTGCAGCAGTTGTAGTGAACTACCGCCAGAAGGCGCCGCGTGCAAACAAGGTTGTTGCCCAGATCGTTGAAGCTGGCGGCCGCGCAGTTGCCGTGGGTGCCGACCTCACCACTCAGGAAGGCGTGCAGGCGTTGGTCAGCGCCGCGTTGGAGAACTTTGGCTCCCTGGATTTGGTGGTCCTGAACGCTTCTGGCGGCATGGAAAGCGGCATGGCTGAAAACTACGCCCTCCTGCTTAACCGTGACGCCCAGGTCAATCTGCTCAACGCGGCCATGCCGGTCATGCCGGCCGGATCCCGGGTCGTGTTTGTCACCAGCCACCAGGCGCACTTCATCGAAACAGTGCCCACCATGGCCGAATACCTGCCTGTGGCCAAGAGCAAGCGTGCCGGCGAGGACGCCCTCCGTGCCTTGATCCCCAACCTGGCCGCCGAGGATATCTCCTTGGTGGTGGTTTCCGCGGACATGATTGAAGGCACCGTGACGGCAACCCTGCTGGACCGCGCCAACCCGGGCGCCATCGAGGCCCGCCGCGCTGAAGCCGGCCGCCTTTACTCCGTGGCTGAATTTGCTGGCGAAATCGCCGCCATGGCAACTGCCGATGTTCCCACCGGACACACTGAATACGTTGGCGGAGCGGACTCGTTCAAGTAGGGAACACTCCTGGTTCGGAACTGAACCCGGTGTAAGAGATATAAAAAACTCGGGCCTGGTGAACTGCTGTAAGAGCAGTTCACCAGGCCCGAGTTTTTTGCGGTGGAACGGGGCGCGGCGCCTTAGATGTTGGCCAACGCCAGGGCAACATCCAAATTGGGCAGGTTGATCTGGGCGTCAGCGGCCCGGCGCACGGCAGGCTTGGCGTTGAAGGCAACGCCCAGGGCTGCCGCCGCCATCATGTCCAGGTCATTGGCGCCGTCACCAATGGCCATGGTGGCGTCCTGGGCAATGCCGGACTCCCCGCTCCAGGTGCGCAATTGCACGGCCTTGGTGGCGCGGTCCACCACGGCTCCTGTTACTTTGCCTGTCAGGTGGCCGTCAACGATTTCCAGATCGTTCGCCAAGGCGTAGTCCAGACCCAAACGCTGTGCCAGGGGTGCCAAAATCTGCGAGAAGCCACCGGAAACTGCTGCCACCACGTGGCCGGCAGCCTTGGCCTGGGCCACCAAGCGTTCTGCGCCCACGGAGAGCACAATCGCGGCCCCCACCTCGGCCAAGACGCTCTCCGGGAGTCCGGCCAGCGTGGCCACCCGGTGGTGCAGGCTTTCAGCAAAGTCCAGCTCTCCGCGCATGGCCGCCTCGGTGACCTTGGTCACTTCAGCTTCCGTGCCGGCGTGGGCGGCCAGCAGCTCAATGACTTCCTGCTGAATCAGTGTGGAATCAACATCCATGATGATGAACTTGCGGGCCGCGTTCCGCAAGGAATTGGGCACCACGGCCGTGGTGATGTCTTCGGCGGTGGCCTGCGAAAGGGCCGTGCGCAGGGAAGTGAGGGCTTCCTGGCCTGAAATCGCGTTGCTTTCCTGCCCGCAGGACAGCTCAAAGCTGGTGGTCTCAAAGCCGGGGTGGCTCCGGTTTTGTTCAGAAACGATGGTGCAGCCATGGTCGGCGAGCACTGCGCGAACCTGGTCCAAGGCTTCGGGGGAGAGCGTTTGGCCATAGCTGACTGCGGTGTATGTGGAGGGCATGAATGCATTCTAGCGAAATAGCGCCACCGCCCGCGCACGACTCAAGGGCATTCTGGTTAGCGTTGGCTGCCTTTAGTGTCATAGGCTCCTTGTTTATGAGTGAAGTTTTGGGTTTGGCCGGTGTCAGCGTGGTCCGCGGCACTAAAACATTGTTGGACAACGTCGACTGGCGTGTGGCTGAGGGCGAACGGTGGGTGGTTCTTGGCCCCAATGGCGCTGGCAAGAGCACGTTGCTGCAGATTGCTGGCGCCCGCATGCACCCCACGCGCGGCGTTGCAGGGATCTTGGATGAGGTCATGGGCGCCGTTGATGTCTTCGAGCTGCGCCCGCGGATTGGTCTGGCCTCCGCGAGCTTGGCCGGGCAGATCCCTGAGCTTGAAAAAGTTCTTAACGTGGTGGTGACCGCCTCTTACGGTGTCACGGGACGCTGGCGCGAGGACTATGACCGTGACGACGAACGCCGCGCGTTCAGTCTGTTGGAGGAGTGGGGCGTTTCAACCTTCTTCAACCGCACCTTCGTGTCCCTGAGCGAGGGTGAGCGCAAGCGCGTACAGATTGCCCGCGCCCTCATGAGCGATCCGGAACTGCTGCTGCTGGATGAGCCCGGCGCAGGTTTGGACCTTGCCGGACGTGAAGGCCTGGTGCGCCGCTTGAGCGAGTTGGCTGCCGACCCCCTGGCTCCCTGCACGGTCCTGGTCACACACCACTTGGAAGAGGTTCCTCCGGGCTTCACCCACGCACTGTTGCTGCGCGACGGCGGCGTAGTGGCACAGGGCCCGATTGCCGATGTCTTGACGGAAGAAAACCTCAGCGACACCTTTGGCTTGCCGCTGTCCGTCACCAGCAACGCCGGCCGCTACACGGCAACGGCACGCAACTAGTCCGGCGTCGGACTTTTACGTGTCAGTGAAAACAGGCTAAGTGAACGCGCTCGAATCATTTTTCATCCTGATGGGTGGGCTGTGGGCCGGCACCATCAACACCGTGGTGGGTTCCGGAACGCTGGTCACCTTCCCCATCCTCATTGCCTTGGGCATCACCCCGGTCATGGCCGTGGTGAGCAACGCCATGGGCTTGATTGCCGGGGGAGTCTCCGGCGCCTGGGGCTATCGCAGCGAGTTGCGGGGCATGCGGCACAACCTGGTGCGGCTCCTGCCGGCCTCACTGCTGGGCGGAATTACCGGCGCCTACCTGTTGCTCCACCTGCCGGAACAGGTTTTCCTGGTGGTGGCACCGGTGTTGATTGTTGTGGCGCTGATGCTGGTGATCTTCCAGCCCCGCCTGCAGGCAGCCATCAAGGCGCGCCGGCAGAACACACCCAACGCCCGCTCCCATGAGCTGGTCATGGTGTTTCTGGTGTTTCTGACCGGCGTGTATGGCGGCTATTTTGTGGCTGCCCAAGGCGTCCTGCTCGTGGCTATCTTGGGTATCTTCATGAGTGGCACCTTGCAAAACGCCAACGCCGTCAAGAACGTCCTGGCGCTGGGAGTCAACTGCGTGGCTGCGGTTTCCTACCTGCTGTTTGCCCCCGACAAGATCATTTGGGCAGTGGTTGGGCTCATCGCGATCAGCTCCCTGGCCGGCGGGTTCCTCGGCGCCAAAATAGGGCGCCGCCTCCCTCCGCTGGTCCTTCGCGGCGTCATTGTGACGCTTGGCCTGGTGGCCCTGTACTTTATGGTGATGAAACTGGTAAATGCATGATCGTCCACATTGACGACGCCGCCGATCCCCGGGTCAGCGATTATTTGTCCCTGACTGATGTGCAATTGCGCAAAGTCAAGGAACCCGCTGAGGGCTTGTTCATCGCAGAAAGCTTGAAGGTGATCCGCCGAGCGCTGGCAGCAGGGCACCAGCCCCGCTCGTTCTTCATGACGGAGCGGTGGCTGCCGGACCTGGCGCCCGTACTGGAGCCGTACCCGCACATCCCTGTCTTTGTGGGCACGGCAAAAATTCTGGAACAGATCACCGGATTCAACCTGCACCGTGGCGCCATGGCTGCCATGCACCGGCCTGAGGCCGTCAGCATCCCTGAACTGTTGGCTGGTGCGCGCCGGGTGGCGGTGCTGGAGGATGTGGTGGACCACACCAACATTGGGGCGGTTTTCCGCTCGGCTGCCGCTCTGGGCGTTGACGCCGTGCTCGTCACCCCGCGATGCGCGGATCCGCTCTACCGCCGCAGCATCCGGGTCAGCATGGGCACAGTGTTCCAGGTTCCCTGGGCCAGGTTGCCGGAGTGGCCCGAGGGCATGGCCCTGCTTCATGAGGCTGGATTTACGACGGCGGCACTTGCCTTGAAGCCCGATTCGTTGACCATCCACGAACTTGCCGCCCGCAACGATGACAAACTTGCCCTGATCCTGGGGACCGAGGGAGACGGGCTCAGTGCCGCGACACTGGCCCAGACCGAATACACGGTCATGATCCCCATGTTTTCAGGGGTGGACTCGCTCAATGTGGCGGCCGCCAGTGCCGTGGCTTTTTTCGCCACTCAGGCAAGTCACAACTGAGCCTAGTAGTGTGAAGCCATGAAGACTGGTGAGAAGGTAGCGGATTTCGAATTGCTGGATCAACATGGCACGCCCCGGAGGCTCTCGGAGCTGGTGGCTGACGGTCCCGTGGTGATCTTTTTTTACCCCTTGGCCGGAAGCGGCGGTTGCACCCAGGAAGCCTGCCGCTTCCGTGATCTGGAAACGGAATTTGCCGAAGCCGGGGCAACCCTTGTGGGCATCAGCACGGACTCGCCGGCCAAGCAGCTGGCCTTTGCCACCGAGAACCGTTTCAGCTACCCGCTCCTAAGTGACCCCAAGGGCCACGTTGCAGACCAATTTGGTGTCCGGCGCCGTCTGCTGGCCAGAACGCTGCCCACCAAACGGGCCACTTTCATTGTTGATGCCGAACAGACTTTGCAGTTCCAGGTGGCCAGTGAAACCAACATGGATGTGCACGCCAACCGCGCGCTGGCGGAATTGGGCGTGCGGGCTTGGTGATTTGGGCTCGAACCGGTAAAGTTTCTAGCTGGTCCTCGTGACCAATCCATTCATCAGTCTGGCAAAAACCAGACGATAACACTTTGAGGTTTATAGTGAAGCAGAACATCCACCCCAAGTACGAAGCAATCGTTTTCAACGACTTGGCTTCTGACACCAAGTTCTTGACGCGCTCCACCGCGACTTCCAAGAAGACCATCGAGTGGGAAGACGGCAACACGTACCCCATCATCGATGTTGAAATCTCCTCAGAGTCGCACCCGTTCTACACCGGCAAGCAGCGCATCATGGACAGCGCCGGCCGTGTTGAGCGCTTCAACGCTCGTTTCGAAGGCTTCGGCAAGAAGTAATACTTCTTACCCACAGCTTTTCCAACTGACCCGCAGTAATGGTCGAAAAAACGCGCTTTTTGCGCGATTTTCAGCCACTACTGCGGGTCAGTTTTTTTTTGGGGCGGGCCGCTGCTTTTGCGCATCCAATCCACTACTGGGGATGATGGAGTCATGGTTTCTTTTCTTCACGGCGAATACAAGGTTCTTGGCGGCAAATTGGTGGTGGTCGACTGCAGCGTGGTTGACGGATTGCTGAACAACGTGCGCGTCAGCGGTGACTTCTTCCTCGATCCGGACGAAGCTCTCGATGACATCAATGCCGCATTGACGGGGCTTTCTGCCGACCTGCCGGCCGCTGCACTCAGCGACGCCATCACAGCCGCCCTGCCGGCCAACGCAGTGTTGTTTGGTTTCTCCGCAGCGGCTGTTGCCGTGGCTGTGCGCCGTGCCCTGACCAAAGCCACCAGCTGGCTGGACCACGACTGGGACATCATTGCCCCCACCGTGCTGCCCACGGCCATCAACGTGGCCCTGGATGAGATCCTCACCGAAGAAGTGGGCGCTGGCAGGCGCAACCCCACCCTCCGTTTTTGGGACTGGGATGAGCCATCCGTGGTCATTGGCAGTTTCCAGTCGGTGCGCAATGAATTGGACGCCGACGGTGTGGCCAGGCACGGCATCAACGTGGTCCGGCGGATCAGCGGTGGCGGGGCCATGTTCATGGAGGCCGGCAACTGCATCACCTACTCGCTCTACGTGCCCCAGAGCCTGGTGGACGGGCTCACCTTTGAAGATTCCTACAAGTTCCTCGATGACTGGGTGCTGGCTTCCCTGGAAGCCATTGGTGTGCAAGCTTTCTACGTGCCGCTTAATGACATTGCCACGGATCTTGGCAAGATTGGCGGCGCAGCCCAAAAACGCCTCAGCAATGGTGCCATGCTCCACCACGTGACCATGAGCTATGACATTGACGCCGAGAAGATGGTGCAGGTGCTGCGCATCGGCAAGGAAAAACTCTCCGATATGGGCCACCGCTCCGCCAAAAAGCGGGTGGACCCCCTGCGCCGGCAGAGCGGACTGAGCCGTGCGCAAATCCTTGACGTGATGAGAGGAATTTTCACCGACCGCTATGGCGCCCGTCCTGCCGTGCTCAGTGCAGAAGAACTTGCCGAGGCAGCGCGCCGTGTGGACACCAAGTTCGGCACCGAGGAATGGTTGCACAGGGTCCCGTAGCCCAGTTCCGGGCTACATGGCCTGCGCCCTGAGCGACCGCAGCAACTGGTCGCGTTGTTCCAAGACAATCCGGCGAAGACCCGTGGGAGCGTCGCTGTGCTGTTCCAGCCAGCTATCGGTACGCTGCAACACGGGATGGCTGCCAGGCGCTGTGCCAGGAGCCAATTCCTGCCGTGCAGGGTAGAGCCCGCGGACAATGCGCCCCGCAATTTCCAGGCTGCGCTCAGTCCAGACTTGATGGATCGCAACAAAGTAAGGTTCCTCAAATGGCTGCAGCAAGGTAGCCGGTGCCATGGTGAACCCGGCAATGGTGGCGCTCAGGAGTTCATTGCTCAGTTCGGTTCCCTCAACGACTTGATGCCACAGCAGCTGCTTGTGGTCGGCGTTGGGGAACGCCGCCGCGGCCGTGCAGTGGGCTGCCCTGAACTCGGCGGTGGTGTCAGCTGCAAGTTCCGCATTGAGTTCAGTCATGGTTGCGGCTCCCCGGGCGGCCAAGGACTGCCACAGTTGCCAGCGCAGGTCGCCATCCATGGTCAATCCGGCAGGTACGTCCACACCGTTGAGCAATCCTCTGATACGGTCCACAGCAGCATCGCTGCTGCGTCCCACAACAGCTAGGGCGCGGGCCCACACCAATTGCCCGTCGCTGCCGGAACTGGCGGCATCAAGGTTGCTCGAGACGCCGCCTGTGAGGAGCCCCAGGGCCGCTGCACGGAGTTCCTGGGAAGTGTAGTGGTTCAGGGCATAGCAAGCATTGTCCACCAAGGTCTGCAAGACACTGATGTCTGATTCATGGCCGCTTTGCTCCACCACAGCCCGGATATAGCTGGTGGCCGGCAGGAGGGCATCCCGCGTGGCATTCCACAACGCTGACCACACCAAACTGCGGGCCAGAGGATCGCTCACCGCCCCGGCGCAGGCAAGTGCTGTGGTGAGGGATCCGGCGTCGAACCGTACCTTGGCGTAGCTGAGGTCCTGGTCGTTGAGCAGGACCATGTCCGGGGCGGGCAGGCCCACGGCGGCACCGACCTCCGTCAGCTCACCGTGGACATCGAGGGTGAACGCATGGCTGCGTTCCAAGGTTTCGCCGTCGTGGTAAAAGAAGCCGACGGCCAGCCGGTGCGGACGCAGCGCATTTTTCCCTGTCACGGGGTCCATAGACTCCTGCGCAATGGTGAAGGAGGTGACCTTGCCATCCTCGACAACGATGTGGGGTGTCAGCGTGGACATGCCGGAGGTTTGCAACCAGTCGTTGGCCCAGGAGCTCAGGTCACGGCCTGAGGCATCGCTCAGCGGCTTCAACAGATCGGTCAGTGAGGTGTTTGCGTAAGCGTGGGAGGCGAAGTATTCGCGCGAGCCGGCCACGAACGCGTCTTGGCCAACATAGGCCACCAGCTGCTTGAGCACCGATGCGCCCTTGGCGTACGTGATCCCGTCAAAGTTCGCCTTGGCGGCTTCCACATTGGGGATGTCCGCCGCGATGGGGTGGGTGGTGGGGAACTGGTCTTGCACATACGCCCACGCCTTGCGGCGGCTGGCGAACAAGGTCCATGATTTTTGGCCCCAGGCCGTGGCCTCGGCGACTGCCAAGTGCCCCATGAAGTCGGCCACGGATTCCTTCAGCCACAGATCGTCCCACCAGGCCATGGTGACAAGATCACCAAACCACATATGCGCCATCTCATGCATGATGGTGTTGGCCCGCTGTTGATAGGCAGTGTCAGTGGCGCGGGAGGCGTGCAGATACGTCTCGGTGAAGGTCACCAGGCCCGGATTCTCCATGGCACCGAGATTGTATTCAGGCACGAAGGCCTGATCGTATTTGCCAAAGGGGTACGGAAAGTCGAACAGGTCGTTGAAGTACTGCAACCCTGACTTGGTGATGTTGAAGATTTCTGCCGCATCAAAGTGCGGGGCAAGGGAGGCACGGCAGTAGGCTGCCAACGGGATCTCCAACTGTTGGCCGGCGTGGGAACTCTCCGGCCCGAAGACCATGGAAAAGTGGTCCTCCACCTTGAAATACGGGCCGGCCAGGACCGTGGTGATGTAGGTGGAGATGGGCACTGTGGGGGCAAAGTCCCAGAGGCTTGAGGGTGCCCCGCCGGAACCATTGCCAGCCACCTGCTGTTGGTTCACGACGCTCTGGTTGGAAGCCACCTCCCACGCCGACGGCGCAATAACGTGGAACGTGAACGGCGCTTTGAGGTCGGGCTGCTCAAAGTTGGCGAACACCCGGCGTGCATCCGAGGGCTCAAATTGCGTGTAGGTGTACGTTTGCCCGTCGGCTGGATCCACAAAACGATGCAGGCCCTCTCCGCTGCTTGAATACGCCGCAATGGCGTTTACGGTGACCTGGTTCTCGGGGGCCAGCTGCGGCAGGTGGATTCTGGCACCGTCAACAACGTGGTCAACGTCCAATTCCTCGCCATTGAGGATCACGGAAACCACTTCCGGGCCCATGAAGTCCAGAAAAGTGCTGCCGGGGCTGCTGGCCGCAAAGCTAATGTTGCTGCGGGTGGGGAAGCCATGCACGCTCAGGTCTTGAACCCGGCTCAGGTCTAGATGTACGTCATAGTGATGGACGTTCAATTGCGACTTACGGGCGGCCGCTTCATTGCGGGCCAAATTGGAATTCAACACCCAGCCATCTAATCACGGGTTCGGTGACTTGTTGCCCGCCTCGCACGGCGGACCTGAAACGACGGACACCGCAGTGCGGGTTTTAGGCTGCCATGAGGTGAACGGCGCCAAACGCGAGGGTGGCGATGAGAGCCCAGGCGCACAAGGCCATAACCGTGGCGCGCAGGCCTGTATCAAACAATTCACTCATCCGCACACTGGAACCCAAACCAAAGAGCGCTGCGCCCAGGGCAATGTCTTGGGCCAGGGCCCCTGCTTCGATGGCCCCATGCGACAGCCACCCAGTAGAGCGCAGGGCCGCCATGAGCAGGAATCCAATGACAAAGAGCGGCACAACAGGTGGGAACCGCGGGGCTGCCACGGTCTCACCGGTCAGGGCGTTTCTGGCATCCTGGGCAAGACGATCCTTGGTGTGCCGTTTGCGTTCCAAAACGCCAGCCACTCCCACAATGGGTGCCAGCATAATCACGCGCGTCAATTTGATGACAACCGCAGCACTCAGGGCAACTGCACCGGCTGTTTGGGCAGTCGCCACAACCTGGCCGACGTCGTGAACGCCTGCACCCACCCACTGGCCAAACTCCAGCGCATTAAGTCCCAGGGGGTTCATCAGAAGCGGCAGAATGCCAATGGCAAGGGTGCCGCACAGGGTCACCAGCGCCACGGGCAGGACCGTGTCCTCGTGCTTGGTGCCCTTCACGGCAGCCATGGCCCCGATGGCCGAGGCCCCACAGATGGAGAATCCTGTGGCAATCAGCAGCGGCGCATCGCCGTCGAGCCTGAAGAGTTTGCCGAGGGCATAGGTGCCGGCAAAACTGAGCAACACCACCCCGGCTACCAGCAGCACGCTGACCCAGCCAAGATTCACAATGTCGCCGAGGCTCAGTTTGAGCCCCAGAAACACAATTCCCACCCGCATGAGGTGCTTGCCTGCGAAATTCAGGCCGGCACGCCACGGTCCCTGGCACAGGCTTGACGTTCCCGGGACGTTCACCGCCGCAATTCCAAGGACGACGGCGATGGTCATGGCGGGCAGCATCGGCACCAAAGCGTGGACTAGCAAGGAGACACCCACGGCCAATAGTGCCACCGCCAGTCCTGGGGCGAGCTTGCGGGCGGATGCGAGGAAGGCAGCTACCGTGGACTTGCCACGTGCGCTGTTGCCGCCAGTTTCCTCGCCGCCATTTACCACGGACTGGGCTTGTAGTCCTTGAGGAAGACCCCGTACTGGTCCTCACCCGATTCGCCCATCACAATGGGATCGTAAACCCGAGCGGCACCGTCAACCAGGTCAAGCGGTGCATGGAAACCTTCTTCGGCTAGGCGCACCTTGGTGTAGTGGGGACGCTCGTCGGTGATCCAGCCAGTGTCAACGGCAGTCATGAGGATGCTGTCCGTCTCCAGCATTTCCTTGGCGCTGGTGCGGGTGAGCATGTTCAGGGCCGCTTTCGCCATGTTGGTGTGCGGGTGCCCGGGGCCCTTGTAGGCGCGGGAGAACTGGCCCTCCATGGCGGAGACGTTGACAATGTATTTGCGGTGCGCGGTGGAGGCCTTCATGGCGGGGCGAAGCCTTGAGACCAGCAGGAAGGGCGCTGTCACGTTGCAGAGCTGAACTTCCAGCATTTCCAGGGGATCCACCTGGTCCACCACCTGGGTCCAGCTGTTGATCGTGGCAACATCGGGGACAAGTCCGCCAGCATCGATGGCGGTGCCGGCTTCAATGCGATCCAAAGAGGCCGAGCCCATGGACAGTGCCAGTGCGGCAATCTCGTCGCCAGCCAGCTGCGGGTGTTCCATCATTTGCGTTGCCAAAGCCAGTGGGTGTTTGTCATGGGCGTGCCCAAAGGTGACCAGTTCTGGCATGGGGGAGTCGGTGGGGAGCTCTTCCAGCTCGGCGTCCACCAGGGGCTTATAGGCGTTCCCTGAGCGGCGGACCGTCTGGGCGGCATTGTTGATGATGATATCCAACGGCCCGGCCTCGTTGAGGGAGTCGGTCAATGCCACCACTTGGGTGGGGTCCCGGAGATCGATCCCAACAATGCGTAGGCGGTGGATCCACTCACTGCTGTCTTCCATGGCGGAGAACCGGCGGGCGGCATCTTTGGGGAATCGTGTGGTGATGGTGGTGTGGGCACCGTCGCGAAGCAGGCGTAGGGCAATGTACATGCCGATTTTGGCCCGGCCGCCGGTGAGCAGCGCCCTTTTGCCGCTCAAGTCTGTGCGGGCGTCACGCTTTGAATGGTTGAATGCAGCACATTCGGGGCAAAGCTGGTGGTAGAAAGCGTCAACCTGGGTGTAAGGCTGCTTGCAGATGTAGCAGGGGCGGGGACGCAATAGCGTCCCCGCTGTGTCGCCGGTGGTTGACGGCTTGAGTTTGTTACCGCGAGTTTCATCATCTATGCGGTCGGGGGCCGCCGTGGCAGTCTTTGCAAGCACTGCCTTGTCGGCCTCGTTGACGGCGTCGCGCTTTGCAGTGCGACGGTACCGCTTGACTGCCTTGAACATCTTTCCTGTGGCTCGGCGAACCAAGACATAGTCGGGATGTTCTTCGTCATAGACATGGATATTCTCCAAAACTTTAAGACAATTTTGGATTTCTTCGGGTGTTAAGTCAGGGGCAGTCACCCCATAATTTTAGCCTCTTCGACAGATGCCACTGACCCAATTGCGTCGATCTGGTTCTTGACCACTAGATCTACGGTTTCCTGGGATACCAGTTCATTCCCAACGGCCAGTGACAGTGCTTCAGGAATTTCGGCTGCGGCAGCCAAGGCAAGCGCCCTCTCCGCATCATCGGGTGCGGGAACAATTTGACCCTTGCTTAATACAGTGAGGCCAGACTCGGTGACGAGGAAGCCCCGTGCCCTGTCCAGCTCCGGGTCCAAACCAATGGTGGCTCCCGCCGGAATCCTGACGTTTTTGTCAATGATGGCCCGGCGCACGACGGCGCCCGATCCCACAATGACCTTGTCCATCAAGACGGAGTCCTGGACGCGAGCACCCGTACCAACGAACACGTCGTTGGAGAGAACTGAGTTTTCTACAACGCCACCTGTCACAACTACACCAGGGGCAACGATGGAGTCCAAAGCGGTTCCCACCGTATTGTGCTCACCCCGGACAAATTTGGCGGGAGGAGAAACAGTGCTGCGCGTATAGATTGGCCACGCACGGTTGTACAGGTTGAAGATGGGCAGCGGGGAAATCAGGTCCATGTGTGCGTCGTAGTAGGAGTCAATGGTCCCCACATCACGCCAGTAGTTCCTGTCCCGATCGGTGGCGTCGGGAATGTCGTTGGTGGTGAAGTCATAGACATAGGCTTCATCTCGGTCCACAAAGTAAGGGATGATGTCCCCGCCCATGTCATTCTTGGTGTCCTTCTTGGCGGCGTCCTGTTCGAGGGCTTCGACCAAGGCATCGGCGTCGAATACGTAGTTGCCCATGGATGCCAGGAACTGATCGGGGGCATCCGGAAGCCCTGGAGTTGATTCCGGCTTCTCCACGAAGGCGGAAATCTTGTGTGCCCCGATGGCACCGGGAACTTCTGCATCATCAATTTCAATGACACCAAATTGATCGGCCAGTTCCAGGGGCTGGCGCACCGCGGCGACTGTGGCGCGGGCTCCTGACTTGATGTGGCTTTGTACCATCTGCTCAAAGTCCATGCGGTAAACGTGATCGGCGCCGACCACAACAACAATGTCCGGCTCGGCGTCGCCGATCAGATTCATAGACTGGTAAATGGCGTTTGCGCTGCCCAGGAACCAGCTCTTGCCGCGACGCTGCTGAGCCGGCACAGAGGCAACATAGTTTCCCAATTGCGTGGCCATGCGCCACGTTTCGGAAATATGACGATCCAAGCTATGCGATTTGTATTGTGTCAATACAACAATCTTCAAATAGCCGGAATTCGCCAGATTGGATAAAGCGAAATCGACCAAGCGAAAACCAGCAAAAGGTACTGCTGGCTTGGCACGGTCAGCCGTCAAGGGCATCAGTCTCTTGCCCTCACCGCCTGCCAAAACGATCGCCAAAACCTTCTTTACTGACATGTTTCAACCTCCCACAGCTTCACTGGTGCCCTTAAACTGCGTCCCGTTAGGTTCACAATAACTTCACACTAGAACAATTTCGTCCGCACAGACTACCTTGAGTATGTGCGTATAGATATTGTGACAAAAGAGTTTCCGCCCGAGATTTACGGAGGGGCTGGTGTGCATGTAGCCGAGCTTAGCCGCGTCCTTGCCGAAAAGGTTGATCTGCGTGTTCATGCCTTCGGTAAGGAGCGCGATGCTGACTTCCATGGTGCAACCGTTACCTCGTATTCGGATCTGCCGGAATTGGCCGATGCCAACGCGACAATTCAAACGCTGGGTGTTGATTTGCAGGTAATCCCTGCCATTGCCGGTTCGGATTTGGTGCACTCCCATACCTGGTATGCCAACATGGCCGGGCACATTGCTGCCTTGCTCCATGGCATTCCACACGTCTTGAGCGCCCACAGTTTGGAGCCATTGCGTCCGTGGAAGGCCGAACAGCTCGGTGGCGGGTATGCCGTTTCTTCTTGGGTTGAGAAGACGGCATATGAAGCTGCCGCAGCCATCATTGCTGTTTCCGACGGCATGCGCCAGGACATTCTGCGTAGCTACCCCGATGTTGATCCAGCCAAGGTGAAGGTTATTCACAATGGCATCGACGTGGCCACCTGGCAGCGCGATGAGAACGACGACGTGATCCGGTCCCTTGGCATTGATCCGGATCGCCCCAGTGTGGTGTGGGTTGGTCGGGTTACTCGCCAAAAGGGTGTGCCGTACCTGTTGAAGGCTGCGGCAGCTTTGCCGCCGGAAGTCCAGCTTGTGCTTTGCGCTGGAGCCGCTGACACTCCGGCACTTGGTGCCGAGGTCAACGCCCTCATTGAAGGATTGAAGGCCCAACGCGACGGCGTAATTGTCATTGAGCGCATGTTGCCCCGCGCCGAGCTGGTTCAGGTTCTGAGTCATGCAACTGTTTTTGCGTGCCCCTCCATCTACGAGCCCCTGGGAATTGTGAATTTGGAAGCCATGGCCTGCGGTGCTGCGGTTGTTGCCAGTGCCACCGGTGGAATTCCGGAAGTTGTGGCCCACGGTGAGACCGGGTTGCTTGTTCCGCTGGAGCAGGTCAGCGACGGAACAGGGACCCCGCTGGACCCGGAGAAGTTCATTGCTGACTTTGCCGCCGCCATGATCGAAGTTGTGAATGACCCTGCCCGTGCCCGCGTCATGGGACAAAAGGGCCGTCAGCGCGCCCAGGATCATTTCTCTTGGGAGTCGATAGTGGAACAAACCCTTGATGTCTACAGGAGTGTCCTTCCTCAGGAGTAGCTCAACTGCTGTCATCTGCTTGCTCTAATCTAGTTTTGGCGAAGGCCCCGATCTGTTGCTCGGGGCCTTCGCCGCGTTCAGCAGCGGAGTTTTCCTGTGGCAAGATAGCGGATCCTGTCCAATTTCTGCTGTTGCTGGGAGCGGAGCCGCGCATTTTGCCCTCTTTCTCTTGCATAAGTCCATGATGAAAGTTGTTGCGGCGAGGAGTCTGGGCGGGGTCAATGAGATACGGGGCGGTGAAGTAGGGGGTGCCGTTCTGCAGCGTCACGGTCCAGTTACTGTGGTGCAGAAGCGAGTGGTGGTGGCTGCACAGCAACACTGCGTTGTCGATGTTGGTCTCGCCGCCGTCCTGCCACGAAATGATGTGGTGGGCCTCGGTCCAGTGGGCGGGGATGGTGCAATCAGGGAACGAACAGCCGAGGTCCCGTGCGAACAGGATTTTTCGTTGGACTGGGGTAAAAAGCCGTTGGGCGCGGCCCACGTTGAGGATGTTTTGTCCTTCGCCTAGGTAGAGGCGGGTAATGTCAGGATCGCAGAGTGATTGGTCAAAGAGGTGTAGTGGAGCAGGGCCGCTGTAGGGAGTGAAAGCAGTCCCGGCTCCGTCACTCCGATGGATGTCCTGCTCACTGGTTGTGATGATCAGTTGTGTTTTTAAGCCGCCGTTCAGTGGCAGTTTTCCGCTCCGGGCCGCGAGTTTCACGCAGTCAAGAAGCCCGTCAAGCAGTTTCTGCGCACGGGTGCGGCGATCCTTGACTACCGGGTCTATGCTGTTGGGGTCGATTGGATCCAGTCCGTCCAGTTCTTCCCATGACTCTGGGCGGGGGATACGCACCCCGTCAACCATCCACGGATTCTCCTCACTGTCCACGCTGCCGGGTTCGCCACTTTCGTGGTCTCTTCGGTCTTCAGCGGAGGGATTCTGCTGATCCCGGGGTTCATGTGGCGCCTTTGAATCCTGTGGCTGATTCGGTGCCGCGGGCTGTGTTGGTGGTGCAGACTGTGAAGTTGAGGAAGCGGCAGTTTGGAGACCGGGTCCAAAGACGCTTAAGATTTCACCCAGATGCCCGAACACACTATCCGAGGCATCGTTGGGCCCGTCTGCCTGCCCTGAGTCATGACTCTGATCCTCCGTGGGATTGATAACCCCATGCTTGTTCGGGTTGGTAGCGGTTCCTACGGCTGCCATGAAGTGTTCATATTGCTCGATGATCATGTGACCGTCGAAGTGAATCAAACCGCGGCGAGGTTTGCGAAAGAAAATGCCTTGCTTCGCAATTAAGTCTCCTTCAGTGGGTTCTTGACCGTCGGGATCCAGATGGGCCATGATGCGGTTGCCTGCGTGCCGAAGAAAGTCAGGGTCCGCTTCCCGCCCTGTTGCTACAAGGCTGGCCTGTACTTCAAGGGATCGTTCATATGTGATCAAGCCCGCCTTGGCAAGGCCTTGGGCTTCTTCAACGAAGTTTGAAATCATCAGCGCCTGTTCTGCGGACAGTTCAGCATGGAAGAAGGCGTCACCGACCGTTGCCTGTAGAGCTGGGCTCACATCTCCTGTGAGGTTGTCCCTGAGTGGCAGCAGTGTTTCACTCAAGCGGATCCTGCGACGGGCCTCAACGGCGCTGATCTTCGCCGTCTGAACCAACAAAGCCACGGGCGCATGGACTCCGGTTTGCACAAATCGGCCAGCCGATACTCGCTGCGCTAATTCTCCAGCGATCTGAACATTCAGCGCCTGCTGAAACCGGCCCAGGCGCTCTAAATCCTTTGCCCACTGAACGCACTCGGTGTCGCTCAAGGACCCAACGTCCAATCCAAATGGCGGAGTCGAATGGCGATCGGGGCCACTGTCAACGGAAGCGGCTGGAGCCTCAGCTGTGCGGGAGCGGGTGCTGGCTGCCTTGATGATGGCGGAGGCAAGGTTGAGGAGTTGATGAATGTGTTCACCAACTCGAGATTCACCTGCTGTGGAGTCCGGGATTCCCGGCTCCTTTGCCATTGCTTCCATACATATATTCTAAAACAAGGCACTGACATTCACCGAGAGAAAGCCCTACATGTGGGGAAGTACGGCCCTAGCTTGGCCTGTGCACTAACAAACATGGTGGCCGCAAGCCGATGATCTTGAATTATTGGCCAGGCGGTGGCGGCCTACTTGGATTGTGGATAACTTCTGGCACGTCGTCCCCATGGCGTGTACCTTAGTAGCAAGCCACCGGGCAGTGATGTTAATGGCTACGTCTACCGCCCACTCAGCACTCACAGCAGGGGTCGGCGATGAGGGATAGCCACACAACAAGGAATAGCTCCACCATCTGTGCCGGGGTTCTGGAAGCCCAGGGTCCTTCATCTGGGCTTCGCGACCCGTCCAGCCAAAGTAACAAGAGTCGCTTGCGGGACGCTCTCCGAGTCTCACATCTCGGCCTTGTAGCCGCAGCGCTTAGCGCTTTACTCGTCCTGAGCGCATGCACTTCTTCGCCGCCTGGCGCCGGGCCAACCACGCCAGCCGGGAGTAGTGTCGGCGCAAATAGCAGCAAACCCACACCCGCCATCACTACTCCGGCACCAACCACCGTGGCTGCATACCAGCCGGCCACTGCCGAAGGTCCTGCCCAAAACGTTCCAGTGCCCATGCTGCCTGAGAAAGCCAAGGAATTCAGCAAGGAAGGACTCATAGCCTTCGCTGAATACTGGTACGAAACCCTCGGCTACGTCTACGAAACTGGGGACTCGGCGCCGATGATGGCAGTTACGGAAGCCGGTTGCAAAACGTGTGCCTTCATCAACGAACCAGTTGGGGAACTGTACAAAACTGGCGGATGGGTCGTCGGTGGAAAGATGACGGTGCACGAAGCAACAAGTACTTTCCAAGAGTTGCCGGATGGGACGTACCAAGCAGTCCTGATGATTCAACAGACGAAAGTCTCTGCTTACAGTGTGGACAAGTCTCTGACCACTGAGCATCCGCAACACAAGGCTCGGGCGAACATCGTTGTGGCCCGCTATCTGGATGACCAATGGCGAGCTCAGACTGCTGAAGCACTGACGGAAGACTGAAAATGCATCCATTTCTTCGCGGTCAAGTCAACGTCCTTTTGGTCCCCTTGTTCGCAGCCCTCTTACTGCCTGCATCAACTGCTGCTGGAATTGAAATTCCTGATTGGGACGGAACCGACGTTGTGGTTGATGGGTGGAGTCCCACGAATCAGGGTAACTATACCCAACAGGCACCTTCCGCCGGCCCCCAAGACCCATATGTCTATGAGGCCCGAGTTGCTTGCACATCGGGTGACAGTGTTACCTTTCCCGAGTGTGCATCCGTCATGCCGCCGTGTGCCGCCAGATCGGATGGTACGGCCGTTTACTGGTATCACTCCCTCAAAGCAGCCAGCCCTTCTGTTTGGACGTTTCATTCCGGTCCGGAGTGCGTCTATGGCGAGAAGCCCCGCGATATCCTTGCCGAAATCGCGGCCCAAATCGCTCAGGAGTTCCAGAGGACACCGGTCGCCCCGGCCACGATCGGGAGCCAGCCGGGGCCTCACACCCTGCGCGGCGAGGAAACCAACGTCTACGCCGATGCTGCCACACAATCGTTCAACCTGACGATGCTCGGCCAGCAGGTCACCATCACCGCCACACCGGTGGGGTACACCTGGAACTACGGCGATGGCACCATCTGGGGCCCTACACCCCACCATGGTGCGCCCCTGCATCAAGACAGAATCGGTGAACAAACCCAAACCAGTCACATCTACACAGCAACGGGCAGGCTCGCTCTCACCGTCACCACCCACTTCGACGGCACCTACAGCGTCAACGGCGGGCCCAGCCTGCCCATCCCGGGTCAGGGCAACATCCCCTCGGCCCCGCTTGGCCTCACCGTGTGGCGTGCGGAAACCCGCCTCTACGCAGATAACTGCATTCAGAACCCCAATGGCGTGGGCTGCTAGTTACCCCATGAAACGGCGACGGCGGCACCCAAGTCAGGTGCCGCCGTCGAGCGCGAAGTCGATCCGTAAGAAGGTTGACTAGTAAGAAGTTGACCAGTAAGAAACAGAGCCTAGACCTTGGAAGCTGACTTAGCCTTATGGATTAGCACCTTCTCATCGATGGGGCCGGCTGAACTGGCCCGCAGTTTGCGGTAGTAGTCGCGGGCTTCGTCTTGGCGTTCACGCTCAATGCCGGTGGCAATCGTGGCGCGCAGGTGTTCGGGGCCGTAGCCAAACGCGTCCACCAAGTCCAGGGCGTGCGGACGCAATTTGGCCAACACCCGGTTGATGTAGGGGGACAAAGTGCGGGCCCTTTGCATGGAGATGCGGCCATTCATCAAGTACCAGTCAAGGTGCTTCTCGATCAAGCCAAGGCCGAACACGTCGCGCAGGCGCGTCAGAACCTTCTTGGTTCCGGCATCAGTCACACGGTTCAGGGCGTCCGTGAATGCTTCCCATTGAAGCAATTCGGCATGGGCGCGGGCAGCCTCAATGAGTTCATTCTGGTGGTCGTTGAAAACTGCGGCCCCCTGATCCTTGGGCAGTTTTGCTGCTTCCTTGAGCGCGGCGGCAACCTGGGCCACCATCGTCTGCACGCGATCGGCGAGCATCTGGCGCTGTGTGTCCTCGTCCTTCAAAGCCTTGGCGGACTTTTGCGCGGAACCGGAGTCGGCAACAAATTGGGCCACTTGGCGCAGTCCGGTCTTGTTGAGCGTCAGGTCTGCTGCTTGGCCCACCACAAACCGGGCCAGAATGCCAATGTCAAGGTTGCGGAATTCCTTGCTGTAATCAGCCAGCAAACGCTTGGCCACCAATTGCAGCAGGACCGTGTTGTCGCCTTCGAAGGTCACATACACATCAAGGTCTGCGCGCAGTGAAGTGAAACGGTTTTCCACCATGAAGCCCGCGCCACCGCACGCTTCCCGGCACTCCTGAAGCGTGTCAAGAACATGCCAAGTGCTCATAGACTTCAGCGCAGCTGCAAGCGTCTCCAAATCCTGACGGTCTTCATCGGTGTCGTGCTTGCCGGAGAACACGTCGTCAAACTTAATGAGCAACTCTTCGTGGGCAAAGGCGGCTGCATAGGTTGTGGCCAAGAGGGGGAGCAACCGGCGCTGATGACGCTGGTAATCCAACAACACCACTTCCTCAGTGTCCGAGGCCGCGTTGAATTGGCGACGCTCGGTGGCGTACTGAATGGCAATCTTCAACGCCACCTTGGATGCGGCCACGGCGGCTCCATTCAAGGACACCCGGCCCTGCACCAAGGTTCCCAGCATGGTGAAGAACCTGCGGCCTGGGCTGGCAATGGGTGAGCTGTAGCTGCCGTCAGCTGCCACATCACCGTAGCGGTTGAGCAGGTTGGTGCGCGGCACGCGCACGTGATCGAAGGCCAGGCGGCCGTTGTCGATCCCATTCAGGCCGCCCTTGATGTTGTCATCTTTGCCCTGAATTCCGGGCAGGAACTCCATGGTGGCCGGATCGCGAAGGTCCACATAAAAGGCATGAACGCCATGGTTGACGCCCTTGGTGATCAGCTGCGCAAACACCACCGCAGCCACACCGTGAACGGCAGCATTGCCCAGATATTCCTTCCAGGCAGCCGCGAATGGTGTGTTGATAACAAATTCGTCGGTGTCGGCATCAAAGGTGGCAGTAGTGGCAATGGAGGCGACGTCGGAACCATGGCCAATTTCTGTCATGGCGAAACTGCCGGGGATCTCCAGGTTCATAATGCCAGGCAGCCACTTGTTCTGGTGCTCTTCGTTGCCAAGGTGCATCACGGCCGAGCCAAACAGGCCCCACTGGACCCCGCCCTTGATCTGCAGGGACGGATCGGCAATGACCAGTTCCTCAAACCCAGCAACATTGCCGCCATGGTCATCGCTCCCGCCAAGCCGAGTGGGGAATGCCCTGTGAACACCATCCTGCTCAACCAGGATCCCCAACTGCTTGAAAACCCGTTCGCGGTGCTCGGTGTGGCTCAAGCCCTCAATCTTGTGCAGCTCGGGATTCCCGGCCAGTTTCCGGGCGTCCAAACGAACCTGTGCCCACCTGCCAAGCAACACTTCACCGAGCGATGCAACGTCAACTGTTGCGCCGTCGTCGTGAGCTGCGGGAGAAACTGGTGTCAAAACGTTGGTCATGATTTTCCTTCTGCTGCGGTAACTGATTGGTGGGGCGCGGCGGGGGAGATGAACTGGCCCACGCCGTCGAAAAGCCATGCCGAAATTTGTTCGGCCATGGCGTTGGCTGCTGGTTTGTTGGGATCAGCCGGCGCTTGTAGCCACAATTCACCCGCGGTGCGCACCAGGCCGATAGCCGCCGTTGGCCAGTAGCCCATGAGGGGCGACGCCGGATCGCCCACCAACTGCTGCATCGGCTCGGTGATCATGGCAGTCACGGAGTTGAAGAAGCCGCTCAATTCCCCTGATGGCCGGGTGTCGCCGTCCGTGGGAATCGTCGCGAAGAAGTAGACATTGGGGGACGTCTGCGCCATTTGCAGGTAGGCGCTGACCATGGCCGTCACGCCCTCCCGGGGCTCGCTTGCGCCCTGCCTGGCGGCTGCGATGGTGTCCTGCATGTGCCTGATCACCACAGCCCCAACGGCATGGCGGAGTCCCGACTTGTCGCCGAAATACCTGTAGAACACAGACTTGGAAGTGCCTGCGTTGGCTGCAATGTCCTCCATTGAGGCGTCGGAGCCGAGCTGGTGGATGGCCCGGCGTGCTGCCTTGATCAAGGTACGACGCCGTTCCTCACGGTGCGCGTCCCACCTCGCCGAACGCCCATCAACTGTCCCGGCGCCGTTGGCTGGGCTGGGCTGGGGTGCGCTGCCGGTGCCAGCGGCCGCTGAAGCGGCAGTCGGCGCCCCGGACTCTTGTTGTAACGTGTTCACGATACTCAGCGTATCAGGTACGCTGAGTATCAGTAACAGACGGCGTTCTACCAAGAGAGAGCTTCATGACTACTCCAACAGCAGCAGGCAGTGAAAACGTGGGAACCAAAACAACAGGCGCACGCAGCGCTGGCATTCGCAAGGCCGTCGTCGTGGGCGGCAACCGCATTCCCTTTGCCCGAAGTGGGGGAGCCTATGCGCATTCCTCCAACCAGGACATGCTCACGGCTGCGTTGGATGGATTGGTGGCCCGTTTCGGCCTGGCCGATGAAGAAATTGGTGAAGTTGCCGCAGGTGCCGTTTTGAAGCACTCGCGGGATTTTAACCTCACCCGTGAAGCGGTTCTTGGCTCGGCCTTGGCTGCCACCACACCCGCTTACGACCTTCAGCAGGCTTGTGCCACCGGGTTGGAAGCCGTCATTGGACTCTCCAACAAGATCAAGTTGGGCCAGATCGATTCCGCCATTGCCGGCGGCGTGGATTCTGCCTCGGACGCCCCCATCGCCGTCAGTGAAGGCTTGCGCACCATTTTGCTGGATCTCAGCCGGGCCAAGTCTCTGGGCGACAAGGTCAAAATTGCCAGCCGCATCCGTCCGAAGCACCTTTCCCCCGACGCCCCGTCCACGGGAGAGCCGCGCACCGGACTTTCCATGGGCGAACACCAGGCGCTCACCACTGCCCAGTGGAAAATCAGCCGTGAGGCGCAGGATGAGCTGGCCTTTGCCAGCCACAAGAACCTTGCCGCCGCCTACGACAACCACTTCTTCGATGACCTGTTGACCCCGTTCCGCGGCCTGAGCCGTGATTCAAACCTTCGCGCGGACACCTCCGTTGAGAAGCTTGCCAAGCTAAAACCCGTCTTCGGCAAGGAGCTGGGGGATGCGGCCACCATGACGGCAGGAAACTCCACGCCGCTCACCGACGGCGCATCAACCGTTTTGTTGGCGTCGGAGGATTGGGCTGCCGCCCGGGACCTGCCCGTGCTAGCTGAAGTGGTTGACGGTGAAGCAGCTGCCGTTGACTTTGTGCACGGCAAGGACGGGCTCCTGATGGCTCCGGCCTTCGCCGTCCCGCGTCTGCTGGCCCGCAACGGCCTGACGCTGGATGACATTGACTACTTTGAAATTCATGAAGCCTTCGCCGGCACGGTGCTGAGCACGCTGGCCGCTTGGGAAGATGAAGAGTTTGGTACCACCCGCCTGGGTCTGGACGGCGCCTTCGGCTCCATCGACCGAGCCAAACTGAATGTCAACGGTTCCTCGCTGGCGGCAGGCCACCCCTTCGCCGCCACCGGCGGACGCTTGGTGGCCAGCTTGGCCAAGATGCTCCATGAACGCGGTGCGGTGGACGGGCGCCCAGCGCGCGGCTTGATTTCCGTGTGCGCTGCAGGCGGCCAAGGCGTTGTAGCCATCCTGGAAGCGAGGTAGGCCAATGACTTCTCAACACAAATCATTTGGTGTTCGCGAACAAGCCGACAAGTACACCGAATTTGTTAGCCGCGGCTTCGGCAAGGACTTGGCCAAACGCCTGGGCCTGCCCCAGCCAGCCATCTTGCGCCGCTACAGCCCCCAGGCCCCCTTGGTGGAAGGTCCCATTCTTGTGGTGGGTGCTGGCGCCGGGGCCGACGCCGTTGCAACAGTGTTGCTCGGCTGGCACCAAGACGTGCGCCGGCATGCAACGCCCAAGGAAAAGTTGGGCGCCATTGTGGTGGTCCTGGATGAACTGGAGCACCCCACAGGACTCTCGGCACCCATGCTGGCCGTGGGCTCAGCACTGCGGGATCTCAACAGGAACGCCCGCGTTGTCAGCATTTCCCGCCAGGCCACCACGGACGATGAGCCGGGCATTGCTGCCGCACGCGCCGGAGTCGACGGGATCATCCGGTCCGTGGCCAAGGAGTTGCGGGCCGGTGCCACAGCCAATGGCGTGGTGCTGGCCAACGGTATTGCGGCGGATTCACCCAGCGTCATGTCCGCATTGCGGTTCTTCCTCTCCGGGCGCTCGGCCTTCGTTGACGGCCAGTTTCTGACGGCCTCCTCCGAGGGATCCACAGAGGCACCCGATTGGGAGGCGCCACTGAAGGGAAGCGTGGCGGTCGTGACCGGTGCTGCCCGCGGGATCGGTGCAGCCATTGCCCGCACCCTGGCCCGCGACGGCGCCACAGTCATAGCTGTGGACGTGCCGGCAGCGGGGGACCACCTGGCCGCCGTCGCCAATCAGATTCACGGCACCGCCCTGCAACTGGATATCACCCATCCACAAGCCGGGGAGCGAATCCTAGAACATGCCATCCAGCGCTACGGTCGCCTGGACATTGTTGTCCACAACGCCGGAATCACGCGCGACAAATTGCTGGCCAACATGGATGCCGCCCGGTGGGACTCGGTGATCGCCGTGAATATTGATTCGCAATTGCGCATGAACAAGGCATTTTTGGCCAGCGAACACTTCACCCAGAACCCGCGCATTGTCAGCGTTGCTTCCACCAGCGGCATCGCCGGCAACCGCGGCCAAAGCAACTACGCGGCCTCCAAGGCGGGCGTCATGGGCATGGTCCGTTCCACAGCACCCTTGTTGGCGGCGCGCGGAGGCACCGTCAACGCCGTGGCGCCGGGGTTTATCGAAACGGATATGACAGCCAAGATCCCCTTTGCCACCCGCGAAGTTGCCCGGCGTCTGAACAGCCTGCAGCAAGGCGGCAAGCCCAGTGACGTGGCGGAGACCATTGCGTTCTTCGCATCCCCCAACGCGGCGGGGGTGAGCGCAAACATTTTGCGTGTGTGCGGACAGAACCTGGTGGGGCAATGACAGCCGAGACAGTATTGACCGAGATGCCCTCGCTCTCCAAGCTGTACGTCAATGCGGCAGCCACGGCGGCAAGGGCCCGGCTCACCCGCCCCGCGTTGGTGACGAGTCTGCCTGCCCGCGCCGTGGAAGTCCGCGGTGTGCGGGCCGACTTGGCCAAATTGACAGAGTTCGCCCACCTGATGGGCGAGCCGGCACGCGACATCCTGCCCTCAGGCTATCTGCACGCCCTCGTGTTCCCTGTGGCCATGAGCGTGATGGTTCAGGAGGACTTCCCGCTGCCGCTGCTGGGCATGGTTCATCTGCGCAACCAGGTGCAGCACTTTGTACCGGTGCTGTTCAGCGATGAACTGTCTGTGCGGGCCTGGGCGCGGGATCTGAGTGGGCACAGGATTGGCACGCAGGTGCAGATCGTTGCCGAGATTCACAATGCCGAGGGTACGGAATTGCTGTGGCGCGGTGTTTCCACATACCTGGCTAAGGGCGTGTTCCTGCCCGGGTTGGATAAGCCCTCGCCGGCTCAACCGCGGGTGGATTTCGTCCCGCCAGCACCCACAGCGCAGTGGCAGTTGGGCGTTGACACTGGCCGCGCCTACGCGGCCGTCTCTGGTGACTTCAACCCGATTCACCTGAGCGTCCTTACCGCCAAGGCCTTGGGTTTGCGCCGCTCCATCGCCCACGGCATGTACGCCGCAGCGCGTGTTTTGGCCACTGTGCCGCAGGCCAAGCCCCACGCCTTTAGCTGGGACATCTCCTTCGATTCGCCGGTGTTCCTGCCGGCAACTGTGTCCCTTGAGGTTTTGGATCACAGGACGGACGACGGCGCATGGCTGAGTTCCGAGTTCACCGCGTGGCACGCGCGCAGCGCCAGGAAGTACTTCAGCGGCACAGTGTGGGCAGGCTGCGCCTAAACAGCCATTGCAACTGATACGTAAATTGGGTGAGTTAGGCAGTTTGGAGAGGGGCGACCCCAGTATCCGAGCTGCCCTTAGCTCGTCAAGCGTCTGCTAATGGCCGGCTGTGTGGTTTTGGCAGCTTATGCGCCAGCTTGGGAGTTGGTGTGGCGCATAAGCCGGTTCCGCTTTGGGCATGCGCGCTGCTGGTACCGGGCGTGGCGCCAGTGTCAAAGCTGCGCCGCACTGGGTCCTGGCACGACGCATACCCAAAGCACGCGCGCCCAGAATGCGGTCTATGCGCCACACTGGTTGCCAAGGCTGCGCATAAGCCACGGCAGAATTTACAGGTGCCCCTGGCGCTGCGAATCCGCCCAGCAACTGACCCTCCCCACGCCCTCCCTCGCCTCGTTCCTTGGCCAGGGAACTCTCGGGCGTGGGGACTAGTTGGTCATCGATTCCTGGTACGGGTAGCTCTCGATGACCGACTGGATCCGCTCCACTGAGGCCGGATCCAAGCCACTGGGCAGGACGTTGTTCCACGATTCCACGGCCACGTCACCAAAGTTGTGGCCGTGGCTGTGGGGCACAGATTCGCCCAGGAACATGTCAAAGGCCACCTGAAGATAGGTCACCAGTGGGACCCATCGCATGGAGTCGCTGACATCCGGAGCCCGCCCGCCAGACTCGGCACTGCCGCCCAACCATTCCGGCTTCTCCCAGATCAGCCGTGGTGTCAGCCAGGTGACGGCATCCGTGCCGTGTTGCAGGTACGCTATCCGGCCTGATTCCCATGGGCCAGCAACCCGGGAAAAATCGCCATTGTTGGAAAGCCAGCGGACGTGCCGGCCGCCGTCGAACGTGGGCTGCCAGAGCGGCGACCCGGCATCACGCGCCTCTTGCAGGGTGCCCCAAGGCTGTGAGTTGTTGGGGGCGCCGGAGAAGACTGCCCCGTCCACGCTGCTGATGAGATCATCCACGTCGGTGAAGGCTGACTGCATGCCCGAGGCCCCCAGACTCAGGCCATAAACCAGCAGTTTGGGGCGCTCCTGCTCCGGCATGGACTCCCATTCGCTCCGTACCGCCTGGTAGAGGGCTTGTGCGGATTCGCGCGGGAGGTTTTGGTGAAAGAGGAAGGAAACCCAGCTGGGCTGGTACGAATACTGCATGGAGACAACTGCCGTGTCTCCACTGTGCAGGTACTCCAGCGAATCCACGGCTTGGCGCTCCAGCCACCCCGATCCCGTGGGGGTGGCAATCATGAGCGCCGAACGGTTGAAGCCGCCTGTCCGCTTGAGTTCGGCGACGGCAAGCTGGGCCCTGGCGGCCATGGAATCTGCCTGTTCCGAACCAACGTAGACCCTGACAGGCTGACGGGCAGGCCGGCCGGTGAGCTCTTCGATGGTGGCGGCCGAGGGGCCGCCACCAACAAACGCCCTGCCCTGCATGCCCAACTTCTTCCACTCCACAGCCGAATCCGGCCCGGCCGAGCGGAACTCCGAGGGCGGCTCGCTGATGCCCTCAGGAGTGGTGGCATTGCGGGCGGCATAGACGTTGTCAGTGCCAAACAATGCGGCGCTGACCAAGATCGTCAAGACCAGCACGGCAGTCAGCGCGCCCGTCAGAAGACCACCGGCCTTGACCAAGACTGGTTTCGGCGTGGCACGTGAGGCCCATGACCTCCCCAGGGAAGCCATTTTTCGCAGGCCCCGATGGGCTGCGTAAACCACTGCCGCCATGACCAGGGCAACCGCAAAGAACGTCGCCAGGTCCAGGCCGTCCACCGGCGGCATCTCAACATGGCTGCGCACATCGTTTTGCCAACGCACCGCCAGGGTGCCAAGGACAGCAATATAAAGTGCCACCGCCGCCGCAATCACCAGCCATGCCCACGGCGGCAAGGTGAGCTTGCGGGGGAGGGTGAGGATCCGGCGTCGTACCAGTTCTCGGGTAACCGTGCTGAACAGCCAGGCTGCCCCCAGATAGCTCAGACCAAACGTCAAGCCGACCAGGAATCCCTGAAAAAGTGCGGGGCGGGGGACGAGGGACGGTGTGAGTGCCAATCCAGCGGCGGCCACACCTGCCAGAAGTGCAAATATCCGGGTGGAGCGGCTGTGGTTTATCAAGCTAACCCTCTGATACGCGTCATATGAAAGTACCAGCCTATCCGCTGCAACAGGCCACTTTTTTCTCTTTGGACACCGAATGACGCGGGAGTCCATACCGGTGCAGCAGTAACGTAGGGGCATGGAGATACTTCACTACACGGCATTTACAACTGACCCCACCGGCGGCAACAGGGCGGGCGTGGTTCTTGACGCCAGTACTCTGGACAGCAGCCAGATGCAGGCGATTGCCACACGGCTTGGCTACTCCGAGAGCGCCTTCCTCACGCGTCGGGAAGATGGCAGCTACAACGTGCGCTATTTTGCCCCCTCAACCGAAGTGCAATTCTGCGGGCATGCAACCATCGCGGCGGCCGTGGCGCTCGCCCAGGCCTTCGGAACCGGCCCGCTGATGTTCCATACGCCGGTGGGGGAGATTCCACTGGACACTTTTGTCCACGACGGCGCTGTCCGGGCCACGCTGACCAGTGTTGACACACAAGTGGCGGAGCTTTCCGCAGAGGTGCGCGGGCGGCTTTTGACGGCGTTGCGGCTGAGGGCCGATGAACTTGACCCGGCGCTGCCGGTGCTGGTGTCCTTTGCTGGCAACTGGCACCCCATAGTTCCGGTGGCCTCGGCAGAAATCCTGGCGTCCTTTGATTACGATTTTGACCTGCTTGCGGCACTCATGGCTGAGCAGGGCTGGGGAGCAACCGTGAACGTTATGTTCAGGCTCACAGGTAATTCTTTTGAATCACGCAATCCCTTCCCGCCAGGAGGGGTTCGTGAGGATGCGGCAACGGGATCGGCGGCCGCATCTCTGGGCGGATACCTTCGGCAGGTGGATGAATTGGAACTGCCCGCGGTCGTTTCCGTCCTGCAGGGCCACCACATGGGCAGCCCCTCGCAGTTGCAGATCACCATTCCGGAGACGGGCGGCATTCAGGTGTCCGGATCGGCCGTGCGGCTGGAAATATAGCTCATTTTTCACCGCCGGGCCCGCCAACTGGTGTTTCTTTCGGCTACTCTCAGGTCTAAGAGAGTCACTTGAGCTAAAACAAAAGACTCCCTGAGAACCTAAGTTCTCAGGGAGTCTGTCCGTGCGCGAGAAGGGACTTGAACCCTCACCCCGTTTCCAGGACCAGCACCTCAAGCTGGCGCGTCTGCCATTCCGCCACTCGCGCAGGTGATGTCGGGAGCAATTCTTCCTTTCGGTTGAATCGTTGTCTCCCTCAGCAGCGATGAAAACAATAGCATGACTTTTGCGTAAAACAACAATCGAGCATTTCCTGTCCATTTTTTAGTCCTGACAGGGGCTCGATGGGCCCAAACGGTAGGCTGAGTTGTACGCCACCGCACAAAGGAGTTTCCCTGTGAATACCGTCAGGCCCGAGGATGAAGTTGCAGGCATCTGCGCCGATCTCATCCGCTTTGACACCAGCAACTTTGCCGACAATGAAGGTCCCGGAGAGCGGGCCATTGCTGAACACACGGCAGCTTTGATTGCTGAGGTTGGATTTGCACCTGAGCTGTACGAGTCCTCACCTGGCCGTGCCAACGTGGTGACCCGGGTGGAAGGCAGTGATTCCTCCCTGCCGGCCCTAGTGGTGCACGGTCACCTGGACGTCGTCCCGGCACAGGCCCACGATTGGAGCGTCGACCCGTTCGGCGGTGAAGAACGCGACGGGCTCATTTGGGGCCGCGGCGCCGTGGACATGAAGGACATGGACGCCATGATCCTCTCGGTAATGCGTTCCATGGGCAGGGAGGGCCGCAAGCCCAAACGGGACATCATCTTTGCTTTCTTCGCTGATGAAGAAGCTGGCGGCGCGTACGGGGCGCGCTGGAGCGTGGACAACAGGCCGGAGCTCTTTGAGGGAGCCACGGAGGCCATCTCCGAAGTGGGCGGTTTCTCCACCGAAATCAATGGAAAACGCGCCTACCTGCTGCAGACCGCCGAGAAGGGCCTTGCCTGGCTGCGGCTCACAGCCCATGGCCGCGCCGGCCACGGCTCACACATCAACACCGACAACGCTGTAACGCGGCTGGCCCGAGCCGTCACCCGCATCGGCGATCATCAGTGGCCCATCGAATACACCGACACGACGCGGGCCTTCCTGGAAGGCGTCTCTGAACTGACCGGCGTCGAATTTGATGAGTCCAACCCGGAAACGCTCTTGAGTCAGCTCGGTACGGTGTCCCGCTTTGTGGGCGCCACCTTGCAAAACACGGCCAATCCCACGTTCCTCAAGAGTGGCTACAAGGCAAATGTGATTCCGGGCACGGCTGAGGCCATGATCGACATTCGCACGTTGCCCGGCCAGCATGAGCAGGTGCTGGAATTGGTTCGTGAATTGGCGGGCGAGGGCATTGACATCTCCACCATTCACAATGATGTGTCCCTGGAAACCCCCTTCGCCGGTAATTTGGTGGATGCCATGATCGATTCCCTGCACTCTGAAGATCCCGGATCCACGGTGTTGCCGTACACGCTATCCGGAGGCACTGACAACAAGTCCCTGAGCCGTCTGGGTATCACGGGCTACGGATTCGCTCCGCTCCAATTACCGCCGGAGCTGGATTTCACGGGCATGTTCCACGGTGTGGATGAGCGCGTGCCGGTGGATTCCTTGAAGTTTGGTGTCCGCGTGCTGGACCGCCTGCTGAGCAACTACTAAGGGGCGCCCATGAGTGTGGAGCTCAAAGAACTCCTGCCCGATGAGCTGCTGGAACGGTTCCGAGACCGTGCCAGGGGCTATGACGAACGCAATGAGTTCTTCCATGAGGACCTGGCCGAGTTGAAGTCGGCAGGATACTTGGCCATGTTTGCTTCCACGGACGACGGCGGTCTCGGCTTTGGGCTGGAAAAGGTCGCCGCCGCGCAACGCAGGTTGGCAACTGCTGCCCCGGCAACGGCATTGGCCATCAACATGCATCTGGTGTGGACAGGCGTTGCCCACCTTTTAGCAGTTCGGGGTGATGATTCCCTGCACTACGTGCTGACCGAGGCGGTGGCGGGGGAGGTGTTTGCCTTTGGCAATTCCGAGGCCGGCAATGACCAGGTGCTTTTTGACTCCAACACGGTCGCAGTGCCGCTGGGCGACGGCGGCTATTCCTTTACTGGCACCAAGATCTTCACGTCCCTGTCCCCTGCCTGGACAAGACTCGGGATTTTTGGCAAGGATTCCACGGCCGAGGAGCCTGTTCTTGTGCATGGGTTTATCACCCGTGAAACTCCCGGGTACACCATCAAGGACGACTGGAACACGCTAGGGATGCGCGCCAGCCAGTCAAACACCACTGTCCTGGACGGCGCAGTCGCCCCGGCAGAGCGTGTCTTTAGGAAACTGCCGGTAGGTCCCAACGCGGACCCGCTGATTTTTGCCATCTTTGCTTGTTTTGAGACCCTCCTGGCGGCTGTTTACACGGGGCTGGGGGAGCGGGCCTTGCAGATAGGTGTGGCCACAGTCCACAAGCGCACATCCAAGAAAAATGGCGGGAAGAGCTACGCGCAGGATCCGGATATCCGTTGGCGGATTGCCGACGCTGCCATGGCCATGGAGGGGCTGTACCCCCAGCTCGAATCGGTCGCCAGAGATGTGGATCAGCTAGTGGACCATGGCGGCATGTGGTTCCCGAAATTGGTGGGGCTGAAGGTTCGTGCCACCGAAACGGCACGCACAGTAGTGGACCTGATCATCCGTGTGAGTGGTGGCGGGAGCTACTTTGCCGGCAATGAACTGGGCCGGTTGTACAGGGATGTTTTGGCTGGCATGTTCCATCCCTCGGACGACGAATCAGCCCACTCCACCATCGCCAATGCCTGGCTGGGGCCCATCGAACCTTAGAGGTGTGGACGGTGTGTCGGTTTCCGTTGGTGAGCTGCAGTAACGAGCGGATAACGCATGCGGGCGGAGAATCGATACCACCTCAGCAGTAGGCAGCCAAGCCTGTTATGGGGTGGAATGTTCGTTTGGTCGGGCCAAACGAAAAATCGCAATGAACCGTAAGAGGGTGATCCACATGTCACAAAAACTAAGCCACGGAGATATTCAGCAAGTCGTTAAATCCCTTGACGAGTCGAAGACCGTCAACATGGATGTCTCCATTCGCCAATTGGTGGAAAGTGTTGCCGGAGTAGTCTCCAACAAGGGAGATGAGCTCAGTCTGCACATTCTGTGCTGCAATGAGTATTTTCTCGTCACAGGCATTGTTGCACCGCAGCTGGAAGAGGTGAGGGGCCAAGCAGATTCAGTCCGCGAAGCCCTGTCCGAGTAGTCGCCGCAACCCCGGTGCGCACGATTGACATGCAGGTGGGCAAGTTCTTGCAAACTTCCCCACCTGCGCCGTGCCGCCCCGGCCCTGACCTGAACGGAAGAGGGAATAGCCATGGACTCAAATGGCCATGCACCCAACGTTCCTCACCGCGGCGATCGTTGGGGGTTGTCCAGGGAGGAACTGCTCACCCGGCTAAGCGAGGTGATCGTTTTTGCCAGCCAGCAAATCCCGCGGCTGGGCGACTACGAGGAATATCTCCCTGACTTTGGCGAAGGCTCCAGAGTCCGGTTCACCGACAAGATTCTTATTGAGTCGGCATTGCTTGTCCTTGTGGGCCAGCGGGTGGCCCGGAATGAACCGGAACTGGCGGCTGCCGTTGAACGGCTCGGAACAGTGCTCGGGCAGCAGGTTCGGAGCCCGCGCAACAAATTCTTGATCATGCGGTACCCGGAGATGTGCGCCTCAGTGGGCATTGGTCACGCAATCCTCACCCATGCAGGCAGCGTCGATACAGATTTCGACGCCGTGTTCCGTTCCGCTTTGCACAGTGGACAAGCCGCCGGTGTCGAGCGGTTACCTTATCGGTGGATGGAATTTTCTTGGCTGAACCAGCTTGTGGACCCTGCCTATGTTCCGGACTGGCAGCAACAGGTGCAAGGAGCCACCATCGCGTCCCCCACTCACCCTATTTTCATGTCCGGTGATGATGCCTACGCCATCACCCATGCGTTGATGTTCCTGGGCGACTTTGGGTTGAGGGCTGTCGAGGAGATCGACCGTGGCTTTCTCTCGAAGCAGCTACAGGCCATCATTGCGTGGCAACTGGCCGATGAAAATCTGGACGTCGCTGGTGAAGGTCTCCTGGGCCACGCCATTCTCGATCTGGAACCCACTCTGGCAGTCACCCTCGGCATCGAATCCCTGCTGGACACGTGGGATGACCTGGGTTTTCTGCCCTGTCCCAGTTTTCGCGCCGATGAGTTCGCAGGGCTTGCAGGAACTGCCCGCCGAGCCTACGCGTTCGAGCACACCTATCACACAACATTTGTGGCAGGGTTAGTCTGTGGAGTCCTGCTGCTTGAGCCTCTGCCCGCCGAGTCATATGGATGGGCGAACAGCGGCAGGAAGCCTTTGCACCCGGGTCTGGCCCTCCCCACGGCACGGGAACTTCGCGACGCCGCGGAACGCGCCTACGTTTTTTGCCGACGCGCAGGCGACGTGGGGGATTTGGTGCCAATCCGCGGCGCATCCATGCCTGCTTCGCCGACGGAGCGGCTGCAACATTTTTTCGATGGGCTTGGCCGCCCCCGGCGCCAGCTTCTCTCCAACACCGTGAAACGGCACCCGATGGACGGCGCATCGCAAGCGCTACTCTCAGATGCCATCCTGCTGCTCGCGGCGCATGAGTACCGGCTGGATGTGCTTGCGCAGGAACTGGCCGTGGCCTCCCAGGATGGCAGCAATGTCTCCGAAACGGCTCTGGCCGCCGCGAGCTACCTTCTCCATCAACAGAACGCGGATGGCGCTGTTGGTGGCTGGGCGAGCGGTGCCACGTCCCAAGGAAACACGACCCTCATCGTCAGCTATCTGGCCGCGGAGGCATTCGACCTGCTGGCAGACCGAACAGACGGACCAGAACTCAACACTCTCGAGGGTGCCAATGAAGGCTGGGATATCGCTGCCCGGGGCGTCTAAAACCCCACGTCCAAAAACCCGCTCGTCAACTACCTGATCGCCATGGGGTGCGGCCCTGGGCTGCGTGGACGGGCTGCGCGTGGGTTTCCAGTGCCCGTCTGGGGCCAAGAGATTCCATTAAGTCGCTGAAACTTGCGGAGGGCCTCACCCCCAGTTCCTGGTCCAACAGTGCGCGAAATTCGTGGAACGCGAGCCAGGCGGAGGCAATGTTGCCATTTTGAATGTGGCATTGCAGCAGGATCAGTTGTGCGCTTTCGCGCAGCGGCTCAATCCAGGTGGCAGCAAGTGCAGCTTCCAGGGCCCGCCCGGTGGCGCCCACCTGCAGACAATGTGCCGCCAGCGCCTCCAGCCCGTCGAGGCGCAACTGCTGCAGTCGTTCCTGTTCGAACACAACCCAATCGTCGTACCAGCCGGGCAGGAGGTCTGCATGATAGAGCGCATAGGCCGAATCCGCCGCCACAGTATTGCCGGTTTCCTGGATGCCGGCAATAAGTGATTGAACTTTGTGAAAGTCAATGGCGACTTGCGGTTCCAACATCAGGATTTCACGCGAAGGATGAACAAGCCCAGGGAGTTTGTGTGTGATCTGAAACAGGCTCGCACGCAGGTTCCCTGCGGACTGTGCCTGGGAACTCTCTGGCCAGAGCAGGCCCGCCATGGAGCATCTTGACCGGCCCCCAAGGATAGCCAGTGCAGCGATGAGGCGTTGTTGACGGTGGCCAACGATGACGGGATGGCCGTCGAGTTTGAGGAGCCAGAAACCCATAAGGTTGAGCTCCCATACATGGGGTGACTCACAGCTCATTCTTCCCCCAATCCCGACGACGCCACCGTTAAGTGGACTTGCAGGCCACGTACTCTGCCCCAGCGTGAGAGTCGTCTTTACGATTGTTCGCCCATCAGCTTGATCATGGGCGCATCATTGGGAGGAGTCAATAAATTGAGTCACCCCTTGTCCAATCGGATGAAGAATCGACGCAGCTGTTGACAGTCTGGACGGAGAGACTGCCCTGGCACTTAGTAGACGGTCAAGGTCCGTTCCACGCGCAGCACCTTGCGGCGCATGAGGTATTTTCGCTCTCCGCCCAAGTAGAGGGTGCTGCGTTCAAGCTCCCATTTGCCGTATTCAGCATGTTCACGCACGCGTTGATAGGCGATGGGAACAGACTCGCCGGGCGACACAGTGATGAGTAGATATTCGTACTGGCGCAGCGGTGTCCCACGCCCTGTCAGTGCTGGTTTCAGCGTTTCCCTCATGGACTGTCCTTTCTCGTCAAGGCCTGCGAACTGCCCGTCATCTACAAAACCTACCCCTTGACCCGGCAGCGACCTACCGTGGAAGACGAAAAGGACTTTCATGTTGGGGAACTCACTGGTACCGTCAATCGCATGAGCATTGATCCCCGCGAAGCACTGAGTGCATTGACCACAGCATTGGAAGAACATCTGGTGGCCGCGTCAGCCCGCCGTGGGGAAGAAGACCCCATTGTTGAGGCCACCTTCCTAGGCATCATTGACGCTTTTGAAGCCTATGAAGAGGCACTTTTCGATGCCTTTGACGAAGTGACACCCTTGGTAATTTACGGTGAAGATGGTGAAGAGTTCGATGAGGACTCTGAAGACTCCGATGATGCTGACGAAGAGCCCAAACCGGCCGCCGAATAGTTTTCCTTCGGCCCCTTTGAGGCTGATTGTTCTTGATTCTTAAATTGTGAAAGCCCTCTTTTGAGGGCTTTCACAATTTAAGTGCCGTTTTGGCTGAAGTTCCTGGCTGTTACAGCGCGGAGACCTCGTTCAACACGCTGAGGATTGGCTCGGGCAGCGGTGCCAAGGACGATTTGAGAATTTCATTGAGCTGTTCGGGACTGCGCGGACCAATGACTGCCGCGGAGACGCCGTGGTGGTCCAGAAGCCAGCTCAAGGCCACATCCAGCGGCGGCCGGCCCAGGCCCTTGGCGGCAGTCAGCAGAGCCTCGGTAATGCTAGCCGGGCGGCCTTCCAAGTACTTTTCCACGTAACTGCCCATCGTGGCGCTGGCGCCCCGGGAATCGCTGGGAATCTGCCCCCGATATTTTCCGCTCAAGACACCGCGGCCCAGGGGAGCCCAACAGAGCAGACCTGTACCCACATGTTCCGCGGCGGGGACCACATCCTTCTCCACAGTGCGGGCCAACAGGGAATACTCCACCTGGTTGGCCACAAGTGCTGTGTCGCTGAGCGTTGCTGCGCGGGCCAACTGCCAGCCGTTGTAGTTGGAGACTCCGGCATAGCGAACCCTGCCGCTGCTGACGGCGTACTCAAGCGCCCCCAAGGTTTCCTCCAGCGGGACGTTGTCATCCCAAATATGCGCCAACCATAGATCCAGATGATCCGTTCCCAGCCGCGCCAAGGATGCATCCAAACCAGCCAACATGGCTCTGCGGGAAGTGTCCACCATGCTTTTTCCGTTGCGGTGGCTGATGCCTGCTTTGGAGATGAGGACAACGTCACTGCGGGGGACAACGTCACCTATCAGTTCGCCAAGAATGGCCTCGCTGCGGCCTTCCACATAACTGACGGCAGTGTCCAGCGAAGTTCCGCCAGCATCCACAAAGTCACGTAATTGTGTGCGTGCAGCTTCTGCGTCTGTTTCTTTACCCCAGGACATTGTCCCCAGTGTTAACGCTGAGACGCGCAATCCGCTGGTCCCCATGAATCGTTGTTCCATGCCTGCAAGCTTACGGTGATCTGTGTCCCCTTTTTTGCGTCCGCCGCGGTGGGGATCATTGTGAACTCGCTCATGCTTTAGGCTGAATCCCGTGAACTGGTTCGAAGCGGCCTTCCTGGGCCTCATACAAGGCTTGACTGAATTCCTTCCGATTTCCTCAAGCGCCCATCTATTTGTCGTGGGCAAATTCCTCCCGTCGGGCGCCGATCCGGGGGCAGCATTTACCGCAGTGAGTCAATTGGGGACCGAGACTGCCGTTGTTGTCTTCTTCTGGCGCGACATTGTGCGCATCATCAAGGCCTGGTTTGGTTCCCTGCGGGGCCGGGTGCCGCGCACCGACCCGGACGTCCGCATGGGCTGGCTCATCATCGTCGGCAGCCTGCCGATTGCCTTGCTGGGTGTCGTGTTCGCACACCACATTGAATCGACGCTGCGGAATCTGTGGCTGGTGGCCACCACGCTGATCGTCTTTGGACTCATTTTGGCCGTGGCCGATTCGGTGGCCAGCCAGAAGAGGGAGCTGAAGGACCTCTCCGTCAAGCACGGCATCATTTACGGCTTTGCACAGGCACTGGCGCTCATCCCCGGCGTGTCACGCTCGGGCGGAACCATTACCGCCGGCCTGCTCATGGGGTACACCCGTGAGTCTGCTGCCAGGTACTCGTTCCTGCTGGCGATCCCGGCCGTCTTTGGCAGCGGATTTTACGAGCTATACAAGATCGTCTCGGGCCATGAGAATGCCGAGGGCCCCTTCGGCATCGGCGAAACCATTCTTGCCACGGTCATTGCGTTCGGAGTGGGATATCTCATCATTGGGTGGTTCCTGAAGTTCATCTCCACCAAGAGCTTCCGCCCCTTTGTCTGGTACAGGATTGGCCTGGGCCTGTTGCTCTACATTCTGCTTGGTTTCAACGTCATCACCCCTGACTGACGGCGACCTAAAACCGCTTCGCGATTTTTCGGGTCCCCCGGAGGATAGCGCCTTCCGGCCTCCCCAAAACACGCTCCGCGCGTTTCGGGGCCCCGCGGCCGTTAGCGCCTATCCTCCTCCCAAAAAACCGCTCCGCGATTTTTTGGGTCCCCCGGAGGATAGGCTTAGCTCTGTGAAAACTTGGAAGTCCCTCGCCCTCCCGCAGCTGCCAGGCGTTATGCCCAGCATTCATCTGCATGAAACCAGCCAACAACGAGTAGTCGCACTGCCTGACTCGGATCAGGCCAGCCTCTATGTCTGCGGCATTACGCCCTACGACGCCACCCACATGGGCCACGCGGCAACCTACGTTGCCTTCGACCTGCTCAACCGGGCCTGGCTCGATGCCGACAGCACAGTTACTTACGTGCAAAATGTCACAGACATCGATGACCCTCTGCTGGAACGAGCCACCCGCGACGGTCAGGACTGGCGCGAACTTGCCATCTCCCAGACCGCCCTCTTCCAGGCCGACATGGAGGCGTTGAACGTTCTGGCGCCCGAACACTACATCGGCGCCGTCGAGGCCATCGAGTGGATTGTTCCGGAAGTGACGAAATTGATTGAAGCCGGCCTCGCCTACCCTGTTGCTGGGACCGGCGGAGAGCCCGACGGCGATATTTACTTCTCAGTGGAGGCCGCCTCGGCCGCGGCCAAGACTGGCGGCCTGGACGCCCCTTGGTGGTTGGGTCAGATCTCCGGCCTGAGCCAGGAGGAAATGCTCCCGTTCTTTGCCGAACGTGGCGGCGACCCCGAACGGCCCGGGAAACGGCACCCCCTGGACGCCCTGCTGTGGCGTGCCGCCCGCGACGGTGAGCCGTCTTGGGACGGTGACACGCTCGGCGACGGGCGTCCTGGCTGGCACATCGAATGCACAGTCATCGCCCAGCGTTTCCTGCCCAAGCCGTTTACTGTTCAAGGCGGCGGAAGTGACCTGATCTTCCCGCACCATGAAATGGGTGCGGGCCACGCCTATGCGCTGGGCAACACTCCCATGGCCCAGCACTACGCCCATACAGGCATGGTGGGTCTTGACGGCGAGAAGATGAGCAAATCACGGGGCAACCTGGTGTTTGTCTCTGTTTTGCGTGCCGAGGGAGTTGACCCCGCGGCCATCCGGCTGGCCATCTTGGCCCACCACTACCGCAGCGATTGGTTCTGGACGCAGGAGCTGCTTGTTTCGGCACAGGATCGCCTGGCGCGCTGGCGTGCAGCGGTGGCCGTGGCCCCGGAAGGAACAGCCATGCCACTGCTGGCCGAAATGCGGGCGGCAATTTCACAGGACCTTGACGCTCCACGTGCCCTGGCAGCCATTGACGCGTGGGCTGCCCAAGCCAACGCCGGCACTCCTGCGGCCAGCGGAATCTGCGTGCGAGATGCCGCGCTGGTCTCGGACGCCATTGAGGCACTGTTGGGTATCGAGCTCTAAAACGCTTCGCGCGGAACGGGCCTGCCCTAGGGCTGATCCGTTCCGCGCCTACGCAAATAGCGTTCAAACTCCTTGGCAATGGAATCGCCGGTTGCCTCAGGCAGCTCGGCCGTGTCCTTTGCTTCCTCCAATTGCTTCACGTAAGCACCGATTTCAGGATCCTGGGCCGCGAGGTCGTTGACGCCGCGCTCCCACGCCTGGGCGTCGTCGGACAGTTCGGCCATGGGTAGGGTCACCTGCAGGAAATCCTCAATTTTGTTCAACAGTGCCAACTCGGCCTTGGGGGAGGGTGCCTGGGCCACGTAGTGCGGCACGGCGGCCCACACGGAAACCGTGGGCAGTCCGGCCAGCAACGACACCTCATTTAAGACACCCACGATGCCGATGGGGCCCTCATAGGCGGATGGTTCCAGGTTCAAGCGTTTGGCGAGCTCGGCGTCGTCGCACGAAGCCGAGACGGGAATGGGGCGCGAATGTGGAACATCGGCCAGCAAGGCACCCACCAGAACCACATAGTTGACGCGTAGCTCTGCCGCCTTGGCCAGCAGCTCTGCCGTGTAGGCGCGCCAGCGGTAGGACGGCTCTATGCCGTGGACCAAAATGACGTCCACCTCGGTCCCGGGAATACTGGCCTTGGCAATTTTTGTCACAGGCCACTTGATCTTGCGCCGGCCGGCGGAATTGAGCCGCACCTCGGGGCGGGTGAACTGAAAGTCGTAGTACTCATCCGGTTCAATGACGGCAACTCTCTTGGCGTCCCAGAATTTGTGCAGGTACTTCAGCACATCACTGGCTGCTTCACCGGCGTCGTTCCAGCCCTCAAAGGCCGCCAGCATGACAGTGACCCGGTCCTCACCCGCTGCGGGAGTTAGCATCAGCCCGGGTTCGCCTGATTCCGCATCATTGAATCTGCTCACGGCTCCAGCCTAAGGCTCTGGCAGCCGATGGCAATACTCACCACGCGGAACCCGCTTTGAAAACCGTGCAGCCGTTCACGCCCCGTAGACTAGTGGCATGCTTTCACCCAGTGCCGCCGCCGCGCCCCTTGCGACTCCGACCTCTCCCACGCTCAAAGCTGTCCTCTGGGACATGGACGGGACGTTAGTGGACACAGAACCCTATTGGATTGCTGCCGAAATTGAGTTGGTGACTGCTCATGGCGGGCAATGGGATGAGGAGAAGGCGCACCTTTTGGTGGGCAGTGCCTTGGACGCCTCAGCCAGGATTCTCCAGGAAGCCGGTGTCAATCTCACCAGCCGGGAGATCATTGATCACCTATCCAATGCGGTCATTGCCAAGGTGCGCCGTGAATTGCCGTGGCGTCCGGGAGCCAGGGAACTGCTGGCGGATCTGCACAACAGTGGCGTGCGTTGCGCGCTGGTGACCATGAGCGAGCGCAACCTGGCCGCGGAAGTGGCCCAGGCGCTGGACCACGAGTACTTTGAATTCCTGGTGACAGGCGATGACGTCAACAACGGCAAGCCGCATCCCGAACCGTACTTGACGGCCATCGACATACTCCGCAAGACAGATCCCACCATCACGGCGGCTCATTGCGCGGCCTTGGAAGACTCGGTTCCCGGGGTTGCCTCAGCCTTGGCCTCAGGTGTTGCCACGATTGCCATTCCCAACGCCGTGCCGCTGGCTGATGATGCTCGCCGGACCACGTGGGAGACGCTCTCAGGGAAAACGTACGACGACGTCAATGCTGTTCTCGCTTCCACGTTCGCCTCCTCCGGGGCTGCTTTGTGAGTAGTCCTGCCAACGGTGCCAAGGCGCGCCGTGAGGGTTTTGTTATTGGCTCGGTACGCGGCACCCCCATCATCTTGGCGAACTCATGGTTTTTCATTGCCGGTGTGACGGTGCTGATTTTCGGCCCGCAGCTCCAAACCAACTTGCCGGGCCTGGGCGCAAGCGCCTACCTGGTCGCCTTTGCCTACGCCCTGCTGCTGCTGTTCTCGGTGCTGATCCATGAACTGGCCCACGCCGTTGCAGCCAAAATGTATGGCTGGCCAACGCACAAGATTGTCTTGAACCTATGGGGCGGCCACACGGAATTTGATTTCGGCAAGGCAACTCCCGGCAGGGCCTTGGTGGTGGCCTTTGCCGGCCCCGTGGCGAACTTTGTCCTAGCCGGCTTGGGCCAGCTGGTGGTGCTGGCGCTCCCGGAACGCACCTCCCTGGGAACTGCCGTTGCCCTGCTGCTGGCCAACATTTTTGTTGTTGCCAATCTGCTCATTGGCGCCTTCAACGTCTTGCCCGGTTTGCCGCTGGACGGTGGACGCCTGGTGGAGTCCATTGTGTGGAAGTTAACCGGCAGCCAGGAGAAGGGCACTGTTGCTGCTGGCTGGGCCGGGCGCATTATTGCGGTGGTGCTGGCCGTTGCGGTCCTGGGAATTCCCTACCTGCTGGGTGGGCAACCCGAGCTGACCACCGCGTTCATCGTGATCCTGATGGCCGGTTTTCTCTGGATGGGCGCCTCGGCCTCCATCAAGGGCGCCGGCATCCGCCTGCGTTTGCCGGACATTAGTGCGGGCACCTTGGCTACGCCGGCCATCAGTGCATCAAACGCCTGCACCGTGGCCCAGCTGTGGACACTTCGTGGACAATACCCCCAGGAACCCATCGTTTTGTACGGCCCCGATGGCCGCCCCTGTGCCGTGGTTGATGAGTTTGCGCTGGCCCATGTGCCACCCGAGGTTGCGGCAACAACCCCCGCCACGGCCGTGGCCAGGACCCTATCATTGGGCGCCTACGTGCCTGATGTTGCCAAGGGGGAGGAACTGGTGGCCTACCTGGCCCAGCTCCCGGACACCGAATATGCGGTGATCAACCTCGATGGCAGGGTGACAGGGTTGCTGAGCCAGGCGAAAGTTGTTTCGGCCATCACCGGCAAGTCCGGACCCTAGGACCCACGTCCACAACAGCATGCGGCCCCGCCTCCACGGGCCAACCCCACGAACGCTTCAGCACCAACACGTTAGGAACTACCCCATGACTCACAGCGATTCCAGCCAAGAGACCTCCCTGCAGCCCCATGGCGCAGCTGCCCGTCGCGGACCTTTCCGCGCCGGTGAGCGTGTGCAGCTGACGGACGAGCGTGGACGCATGAACACCATCACCTTGACCCCCGGCACGGCGTACCACACGCACAAGGGCTTCCTTAATCACGATCTGCTGATTGGTGCCCCGGAGGGCTCCATGGTGGAAAGCAACGTGGGCCAGCAGTACCAGGCGCTGCGCCCGCTGCTCTCCGACTTTGTGCTCTCGATGCCCCGCGGCGCAGCCGTGGTGTACCCCAAGGACGCCGGCCAGATCATCACCATGGGTGACATTTTCCCCGGTGCCCGCGTGGTGGAGGCTGGCGTTGGCTCCGGCGCACTGTCCATCTCCCTGCTCCGGGCAGTGGGCGACAACGGCTACCTGCACTCCTTCGAACGCCGTGAAGAATTCGCCGACATTGCCCGTGGCAACGTGGAAACAATCTTTGGCGGACCGCACCCGGCCTGGAAGATCTCCCTCGGTGACTTCCAGGACCAAGTAGTGGAGCAGGAAGCCCCCGGCAGCGTTGACCGCGTTGTCCTTGACATGCTGGCACCCTGGGAATGCCTTGATGCCGTGGCTACGGTGCTGGCCCCGGGCGGGGTGTGGATCAACTATGTGGCCACCGTGACCCAGCTGTCCCGCACGGCCGAAGCTATCCGCGCCGACGGGCGCTTCACTGAGCCTGACGCCTGGGAGTCCATGGTCCGCGGCTGGCACCTGGAGGGTTTGGCTGTGCGCCCCGACCACCGTATGGTGGCCCACACCGGTTTCTTGATGGTCACCCGCCGCCTTGCCGACGGTGTCACCGGCATGACGCTCAAGCGCCGCGCCTCGAAGACGGACTTTGCCCAGGAAGACCTGGACGCCTGGACCCCTGCAGCCGTGGGCGAGCGTGCCGTCTCCGACAAGAAGCTGCGCCGGGCCGCCAGGGATGCGTCCTCCACCGTGCAGACCCGCCGCACCAAGAGCAAAGTTGCTGACGAAGAGACTGTCACTGACGCGTAGCACTACACTCAGCAGTAGCAGCCCGACCCGGCTCCGGAAGGATCAATTGTCATGAGCGAATCACAGCACCCCACGCCCGACATCCCTGCCACAGGCGCCCCGTCGCCGGGTTCGGCCGAGGCCAGCTATCTCACAGGTCCCGGCCAGCATGCAGTGTTGGAGCGCCAGCTCAACGTGCTCCGGGACAAGGCGCGCAACCTTGACCGCCAGCTGGCATCGGCAACCACCAACAATTCCAAGCTGGTGGCCATGCTGGAAACGGCTAAGTCGGAGATCCTCAAGCTCCGTTCTGCTTTGGAGCACGACGGCGAACCCCCCTACAGCTTCGGCACCATCGTTGCGCTCAACCGCCACAGCGCTGGCGGGGGAGTCAGCACTGCTGTGAGCCAGGAGAGCCTGGACATTTTTGCCTCCGGGCGGAAGATGCGCGTGGGGCTGAGCCCGTTGCTGCGCATGAGTGATCTCAACGTTGGCCAGGAGGTGCTGCTCAACGAAGCCTTCACTGTCATCGCCGGGCTGGGCTATGAGCGTGTGGGTGAGCTTGTCACCGTCAAGGAGCTGCTGGGCACTACCCGGGTGCTGGTCATTGGCCGTGCCGATGAGGAGCGGGTGGTTCGTCTGGCCGGCGTACTGCAGGGCGGTTCAGTGAAGGTGGGGGATGCCCTCACGGTGGACGGGCGCACGGGCTATGCCCTGGAAAAGATTCCGCGCTCCGAGGTGGAAAACCTGATTCTGGAGGAAGTTCCGGACATTTCCTACTCCGACATTGGCGGCCTGGCATCCCAGATCGAGCAGATCCGCGACGCTGTGGAGCTGCCCTTCCTGCACCCGGACCTGTACCGCGAACACGGCCTCAAACCGCCGAAGGGCATTTTGCTTTACGGCCCGCCCGGCTGCGGAAAAACTCTCATTGCCAAGGCTGTTGCCAACTCCTTGGCCAAACGGGCTGCCGAACGCTCCGGCGTGAAGGATCAAAAGAGCTACTTCCTGAACATCAAGGGCCCGGAACTGTTGGACAAGTATGTGGGTGAGACGGAACGCCAGATCCGGCTCATCTTCAGCCGCGCCCGCGAAAAAGCCTCGGACGGCAGTGCCGTGGTGGTCTTCTTTGACGAGATGGACTCCTTGTTCCGCACCCGTGGAACGGGTGTGTCCTCCGATGTGGAAACCACCATCGTGCCCCAGCTCCTGAGTGAGATTGACGGCGTCGAACGCCTCGACAACGTGATTGTCATTGGCGCCTCCAACCGCGAGGACATGATTGACCCGGCCATCCTGCGCCCGGGCCGACTGGATGTGAAAGTCAAGATTCAGCGCCCGGATGTGGAGGCTGCCGCCGATATTTTTGCCAAGTACGTCACCACGGCTCTTCCCTTCCACGCCGATGATGTGGCCGCCAACAACGGCAGCTTGCAGGAGACGGTTGACGCCATGATCCAGCGCACGGTTGAGGCCATGTACGCCACGGACAAGTCCAATGAGTACCTGGAAGTCACGTACGCCAATGGCGACACCGAAATGCTGTACTTCAAGGATTTCAATTCCGGTGCTGTCATCCAGAATGTTGTTGACAGGGCCAAGAAGTACGCCATCAAGGACCTGCTGACGCACGCTGAAAAGGGTATCCGGATTGAGCACATGCTCCGTGCCGTGGTGGATGAGTTCCGTGAACACGAGGACATGCCCAACACCACCAACCCCGACGACTGGGCCCGGATTTCGGGCAAGAAGGGTGAGCGGATCACGTACATCCGCACCATCGTGCAAAGCAAGGAAGGCCAGGTCCCCGGCAAGACGCTGGAGCCGCTGGAAACGCTGAGCAACACCGGGCAGTACTTGTGAGTGTTGTGCGGGTCATGGGGGCGGAAACCGAGTACGGCATCCATGCCCCCGGTGGCAGCTCGTTCAACGCCACCTGGCTGTCCACCCAGGTGGTCCATGCCTATTCGCAGGAGACCAAGCAGCGGGCGGCAGCCGGTGGGGAGACCCGCTGGGACTACACTGACGAGGATCCGCTCGCTGACGCCCGCGGCTGGTCCATGCCACGAAATGTGGCCCATCCCAGCCAGCTCACGGACAATGAATCCGAACTCACTGCCGCGCAGATTGCCCTTGAGGGCGGCGAAACCGGCGACCCCAGCATTCCCCTCATGATGAATATGGTGTTGGGCAATGGTGCACGGCTGTATGTTGACCACGCACACCCTGAATACTCCTCACCGGAGGTCACCAACCCCCTCGACGCCGTGCGCTGGGATGCGGCAGGTGATTTGGTGGCGTTGGCTGCCGTGCGCAGGATCGCCGCAACCCCGGGCCTGCCGGAAATCAACCTGTACAAAAACAACACCGACAACAAATCTGTTTCCTACGGCAGCCACGAGAACTACTTGATGCCGCGGCACGTGCCCTTCAAAAACATTGTTTCCGGGCTGACGCCGTTCTTTGTAACCCGGGCCATCATGTGTGGGGCGGGCCGGGTGGGACTGGGCCAGGACGGCTCCGGCATGGGGTTTCAGATCAGCCAGCGAGCAGACTTCTTCGAAGCCGAGGTGGGGCTGGAAACCACCATCCGCCGCCCCATCATCAACACCAGGGATGAACCCCATGCCGTGGCTGAGAAGTACCGCCGCCTGCACGTGATCATTGGCGACGCCAACCTGAGTCAAGTCTCCAACTACCTCAAATTCGGCACCACGGCGCTGGTACTGGACATGATTGAGCACGGCAACGCCCCGGAACTGGAGTTCGCCGACCCCGTGTCCACGCTGCGGGAGATCAGCCACGACTGGCAGTTGCAGCAAACCCACCTGCTACGCAACGGCACCAGGGTTAGTGCGTTGGACGTGCAGTGGCTCTACCTTAACGCAGCCACGGCCCACGCCGCTGCCAACGGCTCCACCGATCCCACAACAGGCGACAGCCATACAGCCGCACTCTTGGCCAAGTGGGAGGAAGTGCTCACAGCTCTGGGTAACGACCCCATGAGCCTGGCCAGCCAACTGGAGTGGGTGGCCAAACTCAATCTGCTCCAGCAGTACCGTGCCCGGGACAAGATGGCGTGGAATGATCCCCGACTGGGCCTGATTGATCTGCAATGGTCAGATGTCCGCCCGGAAAAGGGTCTCTATTACAAGCTCCTGCAGCATGGCCGCATGCAGCGTCTTGTCACGGATGAGTCCATCGCCGCAGCAGTGCTGGCGCCACCCACTGACACCCGGGCATATTTCCGGGGCCGGTGCATCCAGGAGTTTGGTGCCCACGTGGTGGGGGCCAGCTGGGATTCAGTCATCTTTGAACTTCCGCAACTTCGCCGGCTCCAACGGGTGTCCACCAAGGAACCCCTACGCGGCACACATGCGCTGACCGCCGGGTTGTTTGATGCCAACACTGGGCTTGCCGATTTCCTGGCCCAGTTGCTCTCCGGCCCACACTAGCTGGCGGCCCAAACACAAACACCACGGTGGCACGCAAACTGGGCAGGTCCGTGGCAGGATGGAGTCAGATACCAGCTACGGGTATCAGGGATCCGGATATGAGGGACTAACCATGGCTTCGCAGGAACAAAAAAACGTTTCCTCCCGCACCGAGGAAGAACACGTCGATGAGGCGCCCCTGCCCACTCCGGCACCAGATTCTGGCGCTGCCCAGGCGGCCACCTCAGGGGTGGATGATCTCCTGGATGAGATCGACGGCGTGCTGGAATCAAACGCGGAAGAGTTTGTCCGCGGGTTTGTGCAAAAGGGTGGACAGTAGCACCTCATGGACTCTCAGCGCAGAAGTGAGTTTCCGGCGCTGGAAGCTGCCGGCTCTTCGTCGTCGTTCTTTGACTATGTGAGCCGCAGCCATCCCGGGCTGTTGCCCTTTGGCCAGGTCTTGCCGCCGGGCAGCATGCCGGCCACCCCGCACGGCACCACCATTGTGGCGCTGACCTGCACGGGCGGTGTTGTCATGGCGGGGGACCGGCGCGCCACCATGGGGTCCATGATTGCCAACAGGCACATTGAAAAAGTCTTTCCGGCTGACAAGTACTCCGTGCTCGGCATTGCCGGCACGGCAGGCATCGCCATCGACATTGTGCGATTGTTCCAGGTGGAACTTGAGCACTACGAGAAAATCGAAGGCACCCTGCTGAGTCTTGAGGGCAAGGCAAACCGGCTCGGCGCCATGATCCGCGCCAATCTGCCCATGGCCCTGCAAGGCCTTTCGGTGGTTCCATTGTTCGCCGGCGTCGAGCCAGAGGAGCCCGCCGGCCGCCTGTTTTCTTATGATGTAACGGGGGGCCGCTATGAGGAATTGGAACACCACAGTGTTGGTTCCGGCGCCGTTTTTGCCCGGGGTGCGCTGAAAAAACTGTGGCGCCCGGAGATGGGTCCCGAGGAGGCCGTAGCCGTGGCTGTTGAGGCATTGGTTGACGCCTCCGACGACGACTCCGCCACAGGAGGGCCGGACCTGGTGCGGCAATTGTGGCCTGTGGTCTATGTTGTCACGCAGAAAGGCGCCACCCGGGTCAGCCCCGAAACATTAGCTGCCGTGGTGGAAACCATTACCGCTCGGCGAATGGCCGAACGCAGGGAGGCATAAAATGGCGCAGCAATTCTATGTTTCTCCCGAACAAGTCATGAAGGACAGGGCAGATTTTGCCCGCAAGGGAATTGCCCGCGGCAAATCCGTCGTGGTCCTGAGTTTTCGTGACGGCATGGCCCTGGTGGCAGAGAACCCCTCACCGACCCTGCATAAGATTGGTGAAATCTATGACCGCATTGCCTTTGCCGCAGTAGGGAAGTACAACGAATTTGAAAGCCTGCGCCAGGCCGGTGTGCGCTATGCCGATGTTCGCGGATACTCCTACAACCGGGTGGATGTTACGGCCCGGGGCCTGGCCAGTGTTTATGCGCAAAGCCTTGGCACTGTTTTCACCGCCGAGCAAAAGCCTTTTGAGGTGGAACTGGCTGTTGCCGAAGTGGGGGATCGGGAGGGTGAAGACCACATCTTCCGTTTGAACTTTGACGGGTCCATTTCAGATGAGTCGGGCTACTTGGCCATGGGCGGCAAGGCCGAGCTGGTGCAGGCCACCTTGGCAAAAGTGTGGAGTGCCGGGGCCGAACTTGGCCAGGCGCTGCGCTGGGCTGTCAGTGCCTTGGAGGCTCCCCGGCTCGAGGCCGCCACGACGGGTGCCGCCACAGCAGGTGCCGGCCCTGCGGTCCGGCTGGGGGCTCCTACCTTGGAGGTTGCGGTCCTGGATCGCAATGCGGCGGCTGTGGGTGGCTCGCACAGGGCCTTTCGGCGTTTATCCGCTGCAGATGTTGCAGCGCAACTGAGAACAGACTAGAGGGGAATTAGCTGGTGGACAGGCGAATTTTTGGCATTGAAACCGAGTTTGGTGTGGCCTATTCAGCCCCAGGCTCACGGCCTTTGTCGCCGGAAGAAGTTGCCAGGTACCTTTTTCGCAAGGTGGTCAGCTGGGGACGCTCCTCCAACGTGTTCCTGCCCAACGGCTCACGGCTGTACTTGGATGTGGGCTCACACCCCGAGTACGCCACGGCAGAGTGCGACGGGATCGCCCAGCTTATAGCCCACGACCGTGCCGGGGAAGCCATCCTGAACGATCTTGTCCACGAAGCCCAGGCACGGTTGGAACTGGAGGGTTACAACGGGCAGATCTTCCTCTTTAAGAACAATGTGGATTCCGCCGGAAACTCCTACGGCAGCCACGAGAACTATCTGATCACCCGCAAGGGCGAATTCAACCGTTTGGCGGATATCCTCATCCCGTTTCTGGTCACCCGGCAGCTCATTTCCGGGGCCGGGAAGGTGCTGCCGGCCCAGCAGGGCGGGCAGTATGCGTTTTCCCAGCGCGCCGACCATATTTGGGAAGGCGTCTCCTCAGCCACCACCCGCTCCAGGCCCATCATCAACACCCGTGATGAACCCCATGCCGATGCCGAGCTGTACCGCCGCCTGCATGTGATTGTGGGGGATTCCAACATGTCTGAAACCACCACCATGCTCAAGGTAGGCAGTGTCGACTTGATTCTGCGCATGGTTGAGGCGGGCTCCATCATGAGCGACATGCGCCTGGAGAACCCCATCCGCAGCATTCGCGAGATTTCCCATGACATCACGGGCAAGCATCCGCTGAAGATGGCCGATGGCCGCACCATGACAGCGATCCAGATTCAGCGACACTATTTGGACAAAGTGAGCGCTTTTGTCCGCTCGCACGGAGCACACCATGATTTGGTGCCCCGAATCCTGGATCTCTGGGAACGCACCCTGGATGCCGTGGAAAGTGAAAACTATTCCAGCATCGACACCGAAATCGACTGGGCCATCAAGGCCAAGCTGCTTGGCGCCTACGCTGACCGGCACAACGTCACGTGGGGCTCACCCCAGGTGGCGCAACTCGATTTGCGCTACCACGACATCTCCGCGGACAGGGGCTTGTTCAACATGCTCGAACGGCGCGGCGCCGCCGCGAAGGTGGCCACCGCCGAAGAAATCCTTGCTGCAGTGGATACGGCGCCGGCCACAACACGCGCCCACTTGCGCGGCAAGTTTGTCAGCGCGGCCAGGGATTCCGGACGGGACTACACGGTTGACTGGGTTCACCTGAAACTCAATGACCGCTCCCACCAAACAATTCTCTGCAAGGACCCGTTCAAGAGCAGCGACGAACGCGTCGATGAACTCATAGCATCCTTGCGCCACGAGTACTAAAAAAACCGTGTAGCAGTAGCCCAACCAAGGACATGTTGGGCTGCCACGCAGCTTTCGTTCAGTTTCAAGCGATAAGCTGGACGCAGCCCTTTTCATCCACGTGCTTGATGGGGCACCGTGTCATAGGGCGCCGCGTTATTGCCCTCCCCCCATCAAACCTGCAATCGAAAGAGTTTCTGTGCGCCGACTTCTTGCCCTGCTTCTTCCAGTGCTGTTGCTTGCAACAGCGTGTGCACCCGGTTCAACGGACTCCGCCGCGCCGGCACCCAGCGCCTCGGTGTCGATTCCGCCGTCGAACGCGGAGGCCTTGGCCTCCGTCAAGGTGGAAGACCTCGGCAAGGGTAAAGCACCCAAGGTCACCTTTGACATGCCGTTGGAGATCAAGGCCGAGTCCATGCGCCTGGTCACCCCCGGTGACGGCGAGCAGATCAAGGCCGGCCAAATCGTTGCGTTCCAGCAGGTCATGCTGAACGCCACGGATGGTGAGACCATCGGCGAGTCGTTCACCAAGGAACAGTCCAACAAGATCACCTTGGATGATAATTTCAAGACCCAGTTCGCCCTGGTCTACTCGACCTTTGCCGGTGCCAAGGTAGGCGCCTACATCGCCTACGCAACCCCTGCCGTGCCTGCCGGTGCAGGGTCAACGGAGGCCCCGGAGCAGCCCGAGCAGCCTGCCGCCATGAGTGTCTTCAAGGTCGTCTCCGCGACGGATGCGCCGGCGCCGGCAAAGCTCATGAGCGCTGATGACGTTGCGGCTCTTGCCAAGGACGGCAAACTGCCCGTTGCAAAGTTTGATGACAAGGGCGTCCCCAGCATCACCATCCCCAAGAACGATCCGCCGGCAGACATGGCCGTCCAGGTTCTCACCGAAGGTACGGGCGACGTCCTGGCCGCCAGCGATTCAATCTCCGCCCTGTACACCGGCTGGACCTGGTCCGACGGCAAGCAGTTCGACTCCGCCTATGAGCGTGGCGAGGCTGCAACATTCAGCTTGCAGGGAGTTATTGAGGGCTGGACCAAGGGTCTGACAGGCCAAAAAGTTGGTTCAACTGTGCAGCTGACCATCCCGGCGTCGTTGGCGTACGGCGAGGATGCAGCGGCCGGCGGCAAGCCTGCCGGAACTCTGGTATTTGTTGTTAAGATTGAAGCGAAGAAGTAACTAAAACCCGCAAGGAGAACCATGTCTTTTGGAACACGCGACTACGATCGCACCAAGCCCGAAATTGAATTCCCGGCACACGCCGTTCCCACCGAACTGGTCATTGAAGACCTCATCGAAGGCACCGGCACCGAGGTAGTCCCCGGCAGCACCGTTTCCACCCACTACGTGGGCGTCGCATTCTCCACCGGCGAAGAATTTGATTCTTCCTGGGGACGCGGCAACCCGCTGGAGTTCCGCGCCGGCATCGGCCAGGTCATCCAGGGCTGGGACCAGGGCTTGATCGGCATGAAGGTGGGCGGCCGCCGTCGTCTGGAAATCCCCTCCGAGTTGGCTTACGGCTCACGCGGTGCTGGTGGAGCCATTGGCCCCAATGAAGCGTTGATCTTTGTGGTTGACCTGGTGGCCGTGCGCTAAGCACCCCCACTCCAACTGACCCGCAGTAGTGGTCGAAAAACGGCGCGAAATCGCGTTTTTTCGACCACTACTGCGGGTCAGTTGTTTAAGAGCGGGTCAGTAACACAGTTCCGCTGCCGGTACGCTGGGCTGTGTGTCCACAAAAATTGATGCCACTGAACGCCTGCTGAATCTGGTGATTGCCCTTTTGGGGACCCGGCGCGGCCACAGCAAGAGCTACCTCCGGGAACGAATCAACGGCTACCCGCCGGTGGCTTCAACCTCTGCCGAGGAAGAGAAGGTCCAGGCGTCCTTTGAGCGGATGTTTGAACGGGACAAGAAGACCCTGCAGGAGCTGGGCATTCCCATGACTGTGACCACCAACTATGACACCGATGCCCAGGATCAATCGCTGTACCGCATTGATCCGGTGGACTACCGGGTTCCCGAGGTCCGCCTCGACGAGTCGGCCATGACGCTGCTGGCAGTTGCCGCCAATGTCTGGGCCGAAGCAAGTTTTGGTGCCGCGGCCCAGTCAGCGCTGCGCAAGATTGCCACCCGGGCAGGAACCAGCTGGTATGAGGATGCCGCCACCTCGCAGTCGCGCATCCGAACCGCCGATCCTTCCTTCGAGCCTCTTTGGACAGCGCTGCGCAGCCATCACCCCGTGACCTTTGGCTACAGCGCTGCCGGGGCCGCCACCACCACTGTGCGCACCGTTCAGCCCTGGGGCCTTGGCAACAAGTATGGCCAGTGGTACCTCTCAGGCTTTGACCTGGACAGGGGAGAGCAGCGCAGTTTCCGGCTCTCGCGCATCGCCTCTGAGGTCAGCGTCCACGCCCATGAGACGTTCAAACGTCCCGAAGAGTTCACCATCGCCTCCGTGTTGGATAGCCTGGGCACCGGCACCCCGCACACGGCCCAGATTGCTGTGCCGCGCGATGCTGCTCATTGGTTGCGCGGCCGCCAAGACACCGAACGGGTCACCGACGGCGCCTGGCACCGTGAGGGCTGGGAAGTGCTGGAGGTCAGCTATCGTGAGCCGGAGTTGATGGCCGACGACGTCGCCGCCATGGGTGCCCAAGCGCTGGTTATTGCTCCGCCCGCCTTGCGCGACGCCGTGGCCGCCCGCTTGCAGCGCGCTGCAGTGGCCGCCGATTCCGAACAGGGTCCCCTTGACTGGACCGTCCCGCTGCCGGGCCCCGCGGCCAAGAAAAAGGACTCACGGGACCGGCTCATCCGGCTGCTGTCCATGGTGCCGTATTTGGTGGCCAATCCGGGGGTGGAAGAAGCTGAGGTCTTGGCGGAATTCAACATCACTGCCAAGGAGTGGGAGAAGGACCGGGACACGCTGACCGTCTCCGGCCTGCCCGGCTACCTCCACGGCGATCTGATGGATGTCACCACGGAGGCCGGGCACGTATTCATCAGGGATGCCGAGACCCTGTCCAACCCGCTGCGCCTGACCCAGGAAGAAGCCTGCTCAGTTCTGGTGGGCCTCCAGGCGCTTACGGCGCTGCCCGGCACCGAGCAGGCCCATACACTCAACGCTGCCATCACATCGCTGCGCGCCGTGGCGGGGGAGGACGCCTGGCTGGCCAACGCCGTCGGGCTTCAACTGATCACCGGCCCCGAGGTGGAAACCATAGCTGTGCTGCAAGACGCCATCATCAACAAGCGTGCCTGCACCATGACCTATCTGGTCCGGGCCCGTGATGAACTGGGCGAACGCAGGGTGGAACCCATTCGGCTCTTCTCGCTCGATTCGCTCTGGTACCTGCGTGCCTGGTGCCACAAGGCGGGGGAGCTGCGCAGTTTCCGGGTGGATGCCATCAAGGAACTGGCCGACGCCGGAGCGCAAGACCATGTGCCTGCGGCGGGGCTCCCGTGGCAGCTCAACACCGGCATTTATGATCCCGGCAGCAACGACCACGCTGTGCAGGTGGTGGCAAGCGCCGCCGCCGTGCAACGGTTGGGGCCGGCTTACAACGCCTCGCTCTTTGCCCTGGCCGGCGGTGAGGTGGGTATGCGCCTGCTGGTGGGGGACATTGCCACACTCGCCCCGCTCATGGCCAGGCTGGGCGGGCAGGCGCGCGTGGTGGGTCCGCCAGCGGCCACTGCTCAAACGGCCGCCTGGCTAGCGCAGGCCGCGGCCAGCTATCACGCTGTGGGCGAAAACACCCCGGCTGTTCCCAGACTGGACGGCTAGACTCAAAAAATGCCTTGGTGGTTTTGGATCCTTCTCTGGATTGCGCTGATTGCGCTGTCCCTGCTTTTCATGGCCTTTTTGGGTCTCAAGCTCTGGCGCCAGGCGTCGGCAACCATGCGCACTTTCACAGATGTGAGTGATGAGCGGGCAGCGTACTGGGACCAGCAACTGTCGAAAGCCACAGTGGAGCACGTCACAGAAGAGCGAACGGTGGTTCCCGGCAGCGCCGTTTTTGCGTCACCTGAAGAAATGAAGGATGATTACCTAGCTACCAAGGAGGAACGGCGTTTTGCCCGACTTCAGCGGCGCGTCGCCCGCAGGAAAGAACGCGGACAGCTCCAATCCTTGCGCGACATCGAAGCATTACTAGACGTAGGATGAACCAAAAGGAAAGGCGTTACCGTGGGAAGACTTTTTGAGAGCCCCTGGGCTATCACCATCATCATCATTGTTGTTCTCTTGCTCTTCGCAGCCCCGAAGTTGCCCGGCATGGCCCGAAGCCTGGGACAGTCCATGCGGATTATCAAGTCCGAGGTCAAGGAAATGAAGAACGACGGCAAGGACGAGAAGCCCTCAACCACGCCGACCGCGTCAGCGGCCCCTTCGGCCACGGCCGCCCCTGAGGCCCCCATGGAAGGCAAGATCGTTAACAACCCGGCACAGGGCAACGTCTCGGGCGACGGTACCGGAACCGGTACTGGCGCTCAGTCATAGAAACGGTCGAAGAGCCGGTGGGCGCCACAAAGGGCCGTAAAGCCAATCCTGAAGGCAGGATGCCGCTTAAAGCGCACCTCATTGAGGCCCGCAACCGGCTTTTCAAGAGCGCCCTGGCGATGATCCCCGGCGTGATCATTGGCTGGATTATTTATGATCCGCTCATGTATGCCATCACTGAGCCGCTGCGTGACATCAGCCAATCCCGGAACATTGATGCTGCCCTGAACTTTGAGGGTGTCACCACTTCCTTTGACCTGAAGATTCAGATCTCCTTGATTCTTGGCCTGGTTTTGGCATCCCCCGTCTGGATTTATCAGCTGTGGGCCTTCATCACCCCAGGGTTAACCAAGAAGGAACGCCGCTACACGCTGTCGTACATGTTCGCCTCCGTGCCGTTGTTCCTTGCCGGCATTTACGCGGGCTGGTTGATGTGGCCCAACATTGTGCGTGGACTGACGTCCTTCACGCCCGAGGGCGGCAGCAACATCATGAAGGCAGTTGACTACTTGCAATTTGCCTTGCAGTTGATGCTCTTCATGGGCGTGGCCTTCCTGGTACCGGTTCTGCTCTTTGCGCTCAATGCAATCGGCATGGTGCGTGGAAAGACGTATCTGAAGGCCTGGCGTTTCACTATTTTGGGTGTCACGATCGTTGCTGCCATGGCAGCACCGGGCTCGGATGTCATGAGCATGTTCTTCCTGGGCGCCCCCTTGTTGGTTCTGTATTTTGGTGCCATTGGACTGTGCGTTCTCAACGACAAGCGCCGCGACCGGCGTGATGCGAAGAAGGTCAAGGAATCAGAGTCGATGGCCGATGTGGCCACGCCCTCAACGGATCTGGAAGTGCTCTGAGCTGACGTAGGCTTGTAGTATGCCAAGCTCCGAGATGACAAGCCCTGCCGAACGTTACCTGGCAGCCAAGGATCGAGTTCGAGACCAAGGCACCGAGTTGGGAGAATTCAAGGCAGGCCTCTCCTTTGAGCTGGATGATTTTCAAAACACCGCGTGCCGTGCCGTCCTGGCCGGCCGCGGTGTTTTAGTTGCAGCCCCCACCGGCGCCGGCAAAACCATTGTTGGTGAGTTTGCTGTGCACTTGGCTCTCACCCGCGGTTACAAGGCGTTCTACACAACTCCCATCAAAGCCCTGAGCAACCAAAAGTACCAAGAGTTCTGCGAGAAGTACGGTGTAGAAAACGTGGGCCTGTTGACGGGCGACACCAGCGTTAACTCCGAAGCTCCCGTGGTTGTCATGACAACCGAAGTGCTGCGCAACATGCTCTACGCAGACTCGAACACGCTCAACGGCCTGGCCTATGTGGTCATGGATGAAGTCCATTACCTGGCTGACCGCTTCCGCGGCGCCGTCTGGGAAGAGGTCATCATCCACCTGCCCAGTGAGGTTGCCGTGGTCTCCCTGAGCGCCACGGTCTCCAACGCAGAAGAGTTTGGTGCCTGGTTGGGCACCGTCCGGGGCGACACCGCTGTGGTGGTCTCTGAGCACCGGCCCGTGCCGCTATGGCAGCACGTGATGGTCCAGCGGGACCTGGTTGACCTGTTTGCCGAGAATGTGGCCTTTGACGAAGCTGCCCCCGGCAATGACACCGTGGATAACTCCCGCACCCCCAAGATCAATCCCGAACTGTTGAAGCTGGCGCGCTCGGAAACCGTCAGCGCCAACGGCCATTCACGCAACGGCCGCCGGGACGGCTCCGACCGCGCAGGTGGCAGGTACCAAGGCGGCGGCAAGTACGGCAGTGGGCGCACCAGCGGCTTTGGCATGACCCGCGCCGCCTCCAGGCCCCAAGTCATTCGCGCTTTGGAGAAGCAGAACCTGCTCCCCGCCATCACCTTCATCTTCTCCCGCGCTGCCTGCGACGCGGCCGTCAACCAGTGTGCCGCTGCAGGGCTGTGGCTCACCACGGATGCCGAGCGCATTGAAATTGCCCGGCGCGTTGACGCGGCCTGCGCCGAACTCCCCGACTCGGACAGGGACGTGCTGGGTTTTTGGGGCTGGCGGGACGGCCTGTTGCGCGGACTGGCAGCCCACCATGCGGGCATGCTGCCCAGCTTCAAGGAGGTGGTGGAGGACCTGTTCGTCGACGGACTGGTGCGTGCAGTCTTTGCCACCGAAACCCTGGCCCTGGGCATCAACATGCCCGCCCGCACAGTGGTGTTGGAAAAACTCGAAAAGTACAACGGTGAAGCCCATGTTGCCATCACAGCGGGGGAGTACACCCAGCTGACGGGCCGTGCCGGACGCCGCGGGATCGATATTGAGGGCCACGCGGTGGTGTTGTGGCAGCCGGGCACGGACCCCACTGCCGTGGGCGGCTTGGCCTCAAAGCGCAGCTACCCCCTGAACTCCAGCTTCCGTCCCACCTACAACATGAGCATCAACCTGGTGGCACAATTTGGCCAGGACAGAACCCGCGACATCCTTGAATCGTCTTTTGCGCAGTTCCAGGCAGACAGTTCGGTGGTGGACCTGGCCAAACAGGTGCGGTCTCGGGAAGCGTCCCTGGCCGGCTATGAAAAAGCCATGACCTGCCATCTGGGTGACTTCAACGAGTACGCCAAACTACGCCGCGAGCTCTCCGACCACGAGTCAGGGGCATCCGCGTCAAAGTCCAAGCAGCGCCGCAACGCGGTGGTTGATTCCATTGCCAGCCTGCGTGCCGGTGACGTGATTTTGGTGCCGGGCGGACGCAACCCGGGGCACGCCGTCGTGGTTGGTCCTGACAGCAACACGCGCGAACCGCGGCCCACCATTCTGACGGTTGATCGGGAGCTGCGGAAACTGAACCTGCACGACCTGACCGGACCGGTGGAGGTTGCCGCGCAGCTGCGCCTGCCCAAGGGATTCAATGCGAAGGTGCCCAAGGACAAACGCAATCTGTTGGCAGCGTTGGAGGCCAAGTTGGCCGAAACATCAGCGCAGCTCCCGCACCGGACTGCTGCTTTCCAATATGCCGCCACGGGCGAGGATGCCGCCATCACCACCTTGCGCAGGAACCTCCGGTCCCACCCCTGCCACGGGTGCAGCGATCGGGAGGACCACGCACGCTGGTCCGAGCGCTGGTGGAAGCTGCGGCGCGAGACTGACGGAATTGTGCGGGCCATCCAGGCGCGCACCAACACCATCGCCCGCACCTTTGACAGGGTCATTGACTTGCTGGCTGGCTACGGTTTTGTGGTTGCCGACGGCTCCGGAAAGTTAGTGCCCAGCGAGGACGGCCAACGCCTGCGCCGAGTGTACGGCGAGAAGGATCTGCTGATTGCCCTGGCTTTGCGACAGGGCGCGTTTTCAAGTCTGGACGCGGCCGAGCTGGCAGCCTTTGTCACCACTTTGGTCTACCAGGCCAAGCGCGACGGCGAAGGGTCCCGTCCCCGGATGCCCAGTGTGAGCCTGGAACAGTCGGTGGAAGATGTTGTCATCGCGTGGTCAAGGCTCCAAGACGCCGAGGAATCTCATAAACTGCCGCTGACCAGTGAGCCTGAGATGGGTTTGGTGTGGCCCATGTACAAGTGGGCCAAGGGTCGCAGCCTGCAGGATTCGCTGGCAGGCACAGAGCTGGCCGCGGGCGACTTTGTGCGCTGGACCAAGCAAGTCATTGACCTGCTGGGCCAGCTGGCCCAGGTCCCCGCCGTACCGGCCGGGTTTGCGCCCGTGTGCCGATCGGCCATTGAGATGCTCCGCCGTGGCGTTGTCACTTACACGGCCGTGGTGGACTAAAACCCCTACCCCGGCATCTCTGCGCGGATGCCCCTTGGAAAAAAGATTGTGAACAGTTTGTTGAAAGGACTGCATTTCTCATGTCATTGACTTTGTACAGGAATGGTTCTGTGTATAGCGCAGCCGATCCTCTCGCCACGGCCATGCTGGTGGACGGGGACGTGGTGGCGTGGGTCGGCTCCGAACATGCCGCCACGTCGCTGTTGGATTCAAGGATGCGGGAGGTGGATCTTGCCGGGGCACTGGTGGCGCCCGGATTTGTGGATTCACATGTTCACGTCACGGAAACGGGCTTGGCCCTGGACTCCGTTGACTTGGCCGGGGCCACTTCGGTGAAGGATTTGCTGGACAGTGTGGCGGCAGCCGCGGGGAACACCGTGGGACTGGTGCTCGGATATGGCTGGGACAGCACAGACTGGCCGGAGAACAGGCCACCCACTGCTGCCGAACTGGACAGGGCTACAGGAGGCCGCGAGGTCTATCTGGCCCGCGTGGACGTGCACTCGGGTGTTGTCTCCTCCGCCCTGGCGCAGCGCTGCGGACTGAGTTCCTTGGCGGGCTGGGACGGTGAGGGCCTGGTCAGTGGCGCCGCGCACATCAAGGCCCGAGAAGTGGCCCGTTCCCTGACTCCGGAACAACGCCAGGCGACCCAGCAGCGGGCCCTGCGCCACGCTGCTGCCAACGGTTATGTGGCCTTGGCCGAAATGAGTGCGCCGCATGTGGGCTCCATTGATGATCTGGCTGCACTGACAGCGTTGACCGCAGCCGATGCCGCCGAGGCGCTGCCGCAAATTTTGCCGTACTGGGGCGAACTGGTCTCCAGTGTTGACCAGGCGCGTGAGCTTCTGGCCCTTCTGGGCCCGGCAGTGCTGGGCTTGGCCGGCGACATCAACATTGACGGCTCACTGGGTTCCCGCTCAGCACTCCTGCGACTTCCCTATGCCGATGCCCCCAACTCCATCGGTGCTGCACATTTGAGTGTTGAACAAGTTGCGGACCATTTTGCTGCAACCTCTGAACTAGGCCTGACCGGTGGCTTCCACGTCATCGGTGACGGCGCCATGGACCTTGCCCTTGAAGGCCTCGAGATTGCTGCTGCGCGGGTAGGCATCGACAAGATCCGGGCTGCCGGCCACCGTCTTGAACATGCTGAAATGGTTGACGCGCAGGCCATGGCAACTTTGGCACAGCACGCTGTCACGGTCTCCGTGCAGCCGGGTTTTGACGCCCTCTGGGGCGGCCCGGAAGGCATGTATGCCCAACGTCTTGGTGTAGAGAGGGCCCGTGACCTTAACCCACTGGCGCGCTTCTATGAGGCAGGTGTTCCGCTGTGCTTCGGCTCGGACGCTCCCGTGACACCGTTGAACCCCTGGGCCAGTGTCCGGGCTGCGCTGAATCACCATGAGTCGACCTCCCGCATCTCGGCGCGGGCAGCCTTTATTGGCCACACCCGTGCCGGGTGGAGGGCAGCAAAGTCCGAGAATCCATTCCTTGGCCAGCTGGCTCCGGGCGCCCCGGCCAGCTTTGCCATTTGGGATGTGGATGCCCTCATGGTTCAGGTGGCCGATGACAGGGTGCAGTCCTGGTCCACGGATCCGCGCGCCCGCACTCCATTGCTGCCAGCCCTGGATACCGGGAACGACCCACGTTGCCTGCAAACGGTGCACCTGGGCCGTGAACTGTACTCCAGCGAAGACTTCAGCACCGCAGACACACAGCCCTAGTATTGGGAGGTTTTTCAACTGCCCACCAGCAATTACCTCGCGGTAACAAGTACTCTGACCTGCACAAACACCTATCCGTGCAGGTCAGGAACGTGTTGACAGGCAGGTCTTGGGCAATTAGTTTTAGGGGAGCGGAGAACCTCCTTTGGGAGAGTCCCGGTCGGTGTTAAGTTCAGCTTGACCGACGCTAGGGAGATAGGTTCACGCGCCACTAGAAAACAACTAAGCATGGTGCCATTGGCGCGTGTCTTAATTGGTCCGAAGGTGCGTGGACTTATCTTTGCCCCAGCCGCTTCGCCTATAATGGTCATTTGGCGCTGACTTCCCCGCCGCTGTGTGGAATATGCCATGACCTGGCACCAGCGGTTGCTGACCAGGGCTCTCCACTCTTTTCTACATTCACCACGGAAAGGCACCAATTGTTGCGTGTCCTTGTAATCATTCCCACCTACAACGAGATTGAGTCGCTGCCTAAAACGCTGACTCGCCTGCGTGCAGCCGTCCCGCACGCGGATGTGCTGGTCGCTGATGATAACAGTCCCGATGGAACAGGCCAATGGGCTGACGAGTTCGCTGCCCACGATCCCGCTGTGCATGTGCTGCACCGTGCGGGCAAGGAAGGCCTGGGGGCTGCCTATTTGGCGGGCTTCACCTGGGGCCTTGACGCCGGCTACGACGTTTTGGTGGAAATGGATGCCGACGGCTCCCACCAGCCCGAGCAACTGCCCCTGCTGTTGGATGCCATTGACCAAGGCGCAGACCTGGTCCTGGGTTCGCGCTGGGTTCCCGGTGGAAAGGTGGTTAACTGGCCGCTGCACCGCAAGCTGATCTCCACCTGCGGCAGCTTGTACTCACGCGTCATCTTGGGCATCTCGATCCGCGACGTGACTGGCGGTTACCGGGCCTTCCGTCGCAGCACTCTTGAAGCGCTCGATTTCGACGCTGTTGAGTCGGTGGGCTACGGCTTCCAGGTGGACATGCTCTGGCGCGTTTGCCAGAAAGGCATGAAGGTTGTGGAAGTTCCCATTACCTTCGTGGAGCGCGAATTTGGTGCCTCCAAGATGAGCGGCAACATTGTCCAGGAAGCCATGGTCAACGTAACCAAATGGGGCTTGACTGCGCGCTGGAACAAGCTGACAGGCCGCAACAAGTAGCTTCTTTGCCTTTGGCCCCTTTCGCTCACGACGGCGGAAGGGGCCTTTTGCTGTCCCGTGGGGTTTTGGTGTGGGTTCGATGGGCGCCGCCTCCATACGCGACGCGGGCTGCCGCAGGCGGTGGCGCCGGTGGATAGCGCTGCGATGCGGCGTCACGTGGCCTGACTGCGTGGTCACTGGGCAGATCATGCCGCCAAAATCCGCTGAAGCGGCATGATCTGTCCAGTCAGGGGCAAGAAATCGCCTGCTTCGCCTCTGCAGCCTGCTCATTGACGCCCAAGCCGGAACCCAATAGCAGGGCCCATGAAAAATGCGCCCCGTTCCGCTTGTGGCGCCCCGTTAACCGGGTGCCACAAGCGGAACGGGGCGCATTTCTCGAACGGGAGGGCGTGGGGACTACCCTTCGACGCCGAGCGTCTTGTTGATCAATCTAGAGAAGGCTAGTGAACTCCCTGGCTGGACAGTTCATGGTTGTCCAAAGCCGCTTCGGCCTTGGCCTTTTTGGCCGGGGCCATGAAGGCTGCGATCACCACGATTCCCAGCGAAACGAACGCTGCCACCATGAATCCGTTGCTGAATCCGCTGGCCTGTGCAGCAATGGCATCCTTGCCTGCCTCTGCGGCTGACAACGTTCCAGCCGTCATGACACCAATCAGCAGGGCCGTGCCCGCTGCGCCACCCAGTTGCTGAAGGGTTGAGAGCATCGCGGAGCCGTGTGAGTGCAGCGAATGCGGCAGCGGGTTCAGTCCGGCGGTGAAGGCCGGGGTGAAGATGAACGCCAGTGCAATGGACATCAGCAGGTGCAGGCCAACAATGATGACCAGCGAGGTGTTTTCATCCAGCCGGGTGTAGCCGAACAGGACAGCGGAGAGGAGCATGCCGCCGGGGATGAGGAGCGGTCGGGCGCCTACCTTGTCAAATAGCTTTCCAACAAATGGTGCCAGCAGGCCCATGAGTAGCCCGCCGGGGAGCATCAGCAATCCCGTGTTCAGGACTTCCAAGCCGCGCACGTTCTGCAGGTACATGGGCAGCAAGATGATCACACCGAACAAGGCCACCATGGCCATGACCATCAGGGACAGTGACAGCGTGAACTGGCGGTAGACAAACGGGCGCATGTCCAGCAGGGCGCCGTCGTTGCGCTGCAGGCGGAGCTGGAGCAGCACGAATGCCAGCAGGGAAATCAGTGACACAACAAGGGCAACTATGGCCAGCTGCTGGGTGGCTGCATCAACCGAGCCGATGCCACTGAGCCCGTAGACTAGCCCACCAAACGCCGGGATGGAGATCAGCACGGAAGGAATGTGGAGCCTTGAAGCAGCCCGTTCGGAGGTGGTGGGCAGCAGGCGTGAGCCCAGGATCAGTGCAATGACCGCAATGGGCAGCACAAACAAGAACATGAAGCGCCAGGACAGGGAATGCAGGATGATCCCGGAGAGCGTGGGGCCAATGGCCGGAGCCACCGAGATCACGATGGACACGTTGCCCATCACAGCGCCGCGGCGGTGGGAGGGAACCAGATCCAAAATGGTGGTCATCAGCAAGGGCATCATGATGGCCGTACCCGATGCCTGGATGACGCGGGCTGCCAGCAGAACCTCAAAGCCCGGAGCCAGACCGGCAAGCAAAGTTCCGGCGGAAAACAGCCCCATGGCCAGGATGAAAACTGTCCTGATGGGGAAACGGGTCAGCAGGTAGCCCGTTGCCGGGATCACCACTGCCATGGTGAGCATGAACGCGGTTGCCAGCCATTGGATGGCGGAGGCGGAGACGTCGAACTCATGCATCAGGCGCGGCAAAGCCACGTTCATGATGGTTTCGTTCAAGATCACCACGAACGCCGAAACCAGCAGCACTGTAATAGTGGTGCGGTCCCGCGCCGAGAGCCGTTCAGGCACGGTTGTGCTGGGTTTTGACATGAATGGTTCCTGATCCTGGATGTGAAAATGTGGTGGTGCCGAGGCGCCGCAGTGCTGGGTTGCCGCTTGCGCTGCCGACTCACTCCTTGCAAGCGCTGAACTGACTGTATCTATTCCCGGGCTTTGGAACATTCTTTCCCATGGTCTGAAGGTTCTAACGCAGGGCCAGCCGAGTCTGCGTCTGAGCGGCGCCGCCGTCGGCCTTGAGTTTGCGCAGCAGCTGGTCAAGGGCCTTGGTGCTCGGCACCACCACGTGAAGGATGTAGTCGTAGGGACCGGTGACATGGACGGCATCACGGATTGCGGGCTCGGCGCTGGTCCAGGCGAGGAATGCGGTCGAGTCCCCGTCAGGCTTCAGGCGTACATCGATGAAGGCTTCAAGATGGGGTCCGTTCTGGGTCACGTCACCGGCAAGAACGGCCTGATAGCCCACAATTACGCCCCTCGTTTCAAGCCGCCGCACCCGGGCGGATGCCGCGTTGGTGCTCAGCCCTATGCGGGCACCCAGCTCACTGAAGGAAATCCGCGCTTCCTGCCGGAAAATGCTGAGAATAGTCTCGTCTGTACTGTCCATGCCGCGATTCTATCCGTTGAGCCGTCAGATTCTCAGTGAACGCGATGGCAGTGGCAGATAGTGAATCCATGGACATCACTTATGCCTTCGCCGGGGGACTGCTAGCCGGGATCGGACTGGCAGCACCCCTGGGAGCCATCGGCATACTTCTGATCCGGGAGGGGCTCACCGTCGGTTTCAAGAGAGCGTCACCGGCCGCCCTTGCCGTGGGGCTTATGGACGCCAGCTACTGCGCCCTGGCCGTGGCCGTGGGGTCAATGGCGGCACCCATCGCGGCATCGTGGGGCAGCATTCCGCGCTTGCTGGGCGGACTGGCACTCATCGCCTTGGGCGGAACTGGCCTGTTCAAAACCCTCGCTGCCAATCCTTCACGCCACGAGCTGACTTCACCGCCGGCCAAGGGACACAGATTTCTGATCTTTGCAGGCCTCACCGCGATCAACCCAGCAACGCTTGTCTACTTTGCCGCGTTGACGGTGGGTCTGGGCGCCGCTCTGGGCTCACCTGGCGCCGCACTGGCCTTTGTCCTGGGCGTTGCCGTGGCCTCGCTCGACTGGCAGCTTGGCCTGGTGTTGGTGGGACATGCCCTGCGCGGCCGGATCACCTCCCGTGCCCAGCGCCTGCTGAACATGGCGGGACATTCACTAGTTCTGGCCTTGGGAGTGGCCGCCATCATCTCTTCCGCGGCCACGTAGAGGTTCCCCGCGCCGTCGAGCTCGTGTAGTTGATCCTGCGTCGATTGGGGTCGCGGTCAATCGTCATGGCTATGAAGCACCGTTCCCTAGACGGCGCCACGAGGAAGTAGGAGACTTACGTCATGCGCTACACATTGTTATTGCACTACCCGGAGGGTGATGTTGAATCGATCGGTGCCGAGGCGATGGCGGAGGGCCAGCGCGCCTTCGCCAGCTATGCCACGGCACTCCAGCAAGCCGGTGTCCTGGTCAGCGCGGAGGTTCTCCAACCGTCGGGGAGCACCACAACCCTGAGCATGCCCGACGGCGTCCTGCAGGTTCAGGATGGGCCGTTCGCCGACACGAAGGAACAGTTGGGCGGGACGTTCGTGATCGACGTGGAGAATCTGGACGTCGCCATCGGCTGGGGCAGGCAGGCGCCATCCATTGCGTGGGGTGCGGTGGAGGTGCGGCCGGGGGCGACGTACACGGTTGACGGAACGTGGCAGCCCAACACCTGAGCTCTGCGGAGGCCCGGGTCGCTGCCGAGCACGTGGCCCGGGCCTCCTACGGACGCCTCATTGCGCTGCTCTCCGCTTCCACCGGAGATGTGGCGTTGGCCGAGGATGCCCTTGCCTCAGCGTTTGAGCAGGCTCTCGTGAAGTGGCCCGGCGGCGGTGTTCCCCGCAATCCGGAAGGGTGGTTGCTGACTGTGGCCCGTAACCGGCAGCGCGACCTTTGGAAGTCCTCGTTTCAGCGCACCTCTGCGCCGTTGGATGCTGCCGCAGACAGTGCATACGACGCCGTGTCCCCTCTGGGTGCCGTCGATCCTGACGCCATTGGCGACAAACGGCTGGAGTTGCTCTTTGTGTGCGCCCATCCCGCCATAGAACCTGGCGTGCGCACCCCGCTGATGCTCCAAACGGTTCTTGGCTTTGACGCTTCGCGGATAGCTGCGGCGTTCGCGGTACCTGCCACTGCCATGGCGCAACGGCTGGTACGAGCCAAACAGCGGATTAAGAATGCCCGCATTCCCTTTGCCGTGCCGGACCGCCACGCCATGCCGGAACGGCTGCCGGCAGTGCTGGAGGCCATTTACGGCTGCTACGCCATCGGCTTCTCCGATCACGGCAAGGACAGTGGGGATCTCTCCGGCGAAGCACAGTACCTGGCGATCACACTGGCTGCCTTGTTGGACTCGGAGCCGGAACCGTGGGGCCTGGCCGCGCTCATCACGCTCTCCCTGGCCCGGACACACGCATCAGTACACGGCTTTGTTCCCCTTGATGAGCAGGACACAACGTTGTGGGATGCGCGCCTCATCGTTGCAGGGGAGCAGTTCCTGCGCCGGGCAACGTCGGCGGGCACGCCCGGGCGATTCCAGCTGGAGGCAGCCATCCAGGCCGTTCACTGCAACAGGTTCCGCACTGCGCAGACCGACTGGGCTGCACTGCGCACCCTGTATTCTGCGCTATTGGTGGTGGCTCCCAGCTTTGGATCGCGCGTCGCCCTGGCGGCAGTCATGGGGCGGGCCGAGTCAACGGCGGCAGGGCTCGCGGAGCTGGAGGCCATGGCGGCAACGGACAAGCGCACGGAAGCATCCGCTGTCGAGAATTTCCAGCCTTTTCACGCCACACGGGCGGAGCTTCTGGACCGGGCCGGGCGAAGTGCAGAAGCCCAGGCTGCCTTCGCCACGGCAGCTGCCCTGACTGGGCGGCCCGCAGTGCGCGAGTACCTCCTGCACCGCGCGGCTGACGTCAGGGCCGAACCGGATCGGTTTGCGCCATGATGGCCAGAGTGTGGCCGTCGGGGTCGGTGAAGAACGCCATCCACTCCTCAGCACCGGATTCGTGCCTGAAAATCATGTGCGGGGCGGCTGCGAACGTGACCCCTCGCGCCGCCAGCGCCAGGTGGGCGCCGTGGATGTCCGGCACCTTGAAGTAGAGGACTGATTCGCCTGGATTCCCGGGGTCTTCATCCGCAGTGGTCAGGTACAACCGCGTGCCGGCCAGGTCAAAGAACGCAAGCTCGCCAAAGGTATACAGGTGCGTCAAGCCCAGGACGTCCCGGTACCAGGCAACGGCCTGGTCAATGTTGCCCACCCTCCGGGAGATCTGCCCCACCGGGCCCAAATTGATGTCAGTCATGATGATTCCCTTCGTTGCAGCCCTACCCACGCGGTAGATTTCCCGGCCAACGCCAGCTGGCAGTCGACGCAGTGCTCGATTTCCATTTTTCCCTGTGACTCATTCCACGTTTTGCATGTGCATGCGTGACGGACATTTCGTTGGGTCTTGGTCGTCGGCCAAACCAGCATTCATGGCGCAACGACGATCGGTAGCGGTGGAGCCGGCCCAACCGGCGACAGCCTGCGTAACCGAGACGTCCGCCCAAACATGGGGCAGCACCGAACGGCAGCGGACCGGGCCGCACGGCTGATTGGCTGTGGCCCGACGCAACGAGGTGGCCAACTGGGCTTGCGGCAGCACGTGACGAAGCGCTTGTTGCCGACCAAGAACGCAGCGCGGATGCCAACACGATGACTGTCGCCACGTGCGGTCGTTATTGGCCTGAATGATCAGACGTTGGGGCTCCGGTCTGGCCCCGGATTCGGGTTTCTGGGCCGTGCCTCTAGTGGTTAAGCAATTCACCCGGGCAGGCCGCGAGGGCTGCCGGGCTGCCCAGCACGTAGAGAGACAGGTGATCTCCGGGCACTCCACGGTGCACCAGCACGTGCAGGGGATGTGTCAGGCCGTCCGCCTCGATGATGTCGACGTTGGGGTTGCCCTGGAACACGGCTGTGGGAAGGTCGACCTCCGATTCACCTGAGCCTGCGGCCACAGTGATGCATTCGCCGTTGCCGACAACTTTGACGTGGGTGTGGTCGGCCAGTGCTGGCCCGGAGGCTCCGAGCACCAGCAACACTGTAGCGGCCGCGGCCGGTACTGCCAGTCGGATTGCCTTGTTGATTCTCATGTCCAACCCCTTCGATTGTGCGGGACAATTATGCGGGCAACTCGGCCAACGCCCAGCAATGAACGAGGTGTCACACACTCCACATTGGCAGAAGCACCAGCCCCGGTCAATAGGTCGATTCTGTCCCAAGCAGCCATCTGAAAACGCCGAACATCAGGTCAAAGGAGAGAATCTTCGCCGGGTTCCGCGGGCTGCTTGCCGTGGACGGGGACAGGAGGTGCACATGGCCGCACAACATGCCACGAGTCGTATATTACGGCGCTCCGACATTTGAAATTTCGGCGCGCCTAAACTATTCTCAGGGCATGGCAATATTTTCCTCCACGCGACCCAAACTCCTTCGTCGTGCGCTGGCGGCCGGTGCCGCTTTTCTCGCCTTGACCCTCACGGCGTGCGGGGCTGCTGACCTGCCAGACGGTGGCGGCCAGAATGACCGCCCCGTGGTGCTGACCACCTTCACGGTTCTGGCCGACATTGCCCAGAATGTGGCTGGAGACAAGCTGCGCGTCGAATCGATCACCAAGGTCGGTGCGGAGATTCACGGCTACGAGCCCACCCCGGCGGACATCCGCAAGGCCAGCAAAGCGGATCTGATCCTGGACAACGGCATGGGGCTTGAAGCGTGGTTTGGACAATTTGTGCAGGACGTGAAGGCGCCGCACGCTGTGGTGAGCGACGGTGTGGAGTCCATCAACATCACAGAGGACGCCTACAAAGACAAGCCAAACCCGCACGCCTGGATGTCGCCGGCCAACGTGCAGATCTACGTGAACAACATGGTGAAGGCCTTTACCAAACTGGATCCGGCCAACGCTTCCGTTTATGAAAGCAACGGCGCCGCCTACAACGCGACGCTTCAGGGGGTGCAGGATGACCTGGTGGCAGATCTGGCGGTCCTGCCGGAAAACCAGCGTGCCCTGGTCAGCTGTGAAGGTGCCTTCTCCTATTTGGCCCGTGATGCTGGACTAACGGAAAAGTACATCTGGGCCGTCAATGCAGAACAGCAGGCCACACCCCAGCAGATCTCCGGGGTGATTGAATTTGTCCGCAGCAACAAGGTTCCGGCTGTTTTCTGCGAGTCAACCGTATCCGCGGCCCCCATGGAGCAAGTGGTGGAGGCCACCCATGCCAGCTTTGGTGGAACGCTGTACGTTGACTCGCTGTCAGCAGCCGACGGCCCCGTCCCCACCTACCTGGATTTGATTCGGCACGACGCCAAGGTCATCACCACCGCCCTCACCGGCGCACCCGCAGGAACCCAGCCAGGAGGCACATCATGAGCGTCGCCATTGATGTTAAGGCTGTAACCGTCCACTACGGGGATGTGCTGGCGCTGGACCAGGCCACCCTCAGCCTTGACAAAGGGCGGATTTGCGGCCTGGTGGGCATGAACGGTTCGGGCAAATCCACCTTGTTCAAGGCCATCATGGGTTTGGTGAAGCCCGACGCCGGAACCGTCACCATCGACGGTGCAACGCCAGCGAAAGCCCGCCGGTCCGGCGTCGTCAGCTATGTTCCCCAAAGCGAGGACGTGGACTGGCAGTTCCCACTCTCGGTGCAGGATGTTGTCATGATGGGCAGGTATGGACACATGGGGCCAAGCCGCCGGCCACGCAAGGCAGACAAGCTGGCCGTGGCCGAGGCCTTGGACCGTGTTGAGCTCGCCAAGTACGCGCACCGCCAGATTGGCCAGCTGTCAGGGGGTCAGAAGAAGCGTGCCTTTGTGGCCCGCGGCATTGCCCAGGAGGCAACCACCCTCCTGCTCGATGAGCCATTTGCCGGTGTGGACAAACGTTCCGAGGCCACGATCTGTGAGCTCCTGCGGGAACTGGCCAGGGACGGTGCCACCATTCTTGTCTCCACCCACGACCTCCATGCGCTGCCCGATTTGGCTGATGAAGCCGTGCTGCTCATGCACAGGGTTCTGCTGCATGGAACGCCCAACGACGTATTGCAGCCAGAAAACCTGGCGCTTGCCTTTGGCCTGGATATCGCCACCCGAAGCGAGAGCACCCCATGACCATCTTTGATTTCCTGCTGGAACCCTTCGACTACGTCTTCATGCAGCGGGCACTGGCCGTGACAGTCATAGCTGCTGTGGTTTGCGCCGTCCTGTCGTGCTGGCTGGTGCTCATTGGCTGGTCACTCATGGGCGACGCCGTCTCGCACGCAGTCCTGCCGGGGGTTGTCCTGGCCTACATTGTTGGCGCGCCTTTCGCCGTTGGGGCCGTGATCTTCGGCGTCCTGGCCGTAGCCTTGATCGGCGCCGTACGCGACACCAGCCGGGTCAAGGAGGATGCAGCCATTGGTATTGTGTTCACCACGCTGTTTGCCCTGGGACTGGTGCTCATCTCCGTCACGCCCAGCCAAACCGACCTCAGCCACATCATTTTCGGCAACCTGCTGGGGCTCAGCCACTCCGACCTGATCCAGGTGCTGGTGCTGGGCGCCATCACCCTGGTCATCCTTGTCATCAAGCGCCGGGACTTCACCCTCTTCGCGTTCGACCCCACCCACGCCCACGCGATCGGGCTGAATCCACGCATGCTCGGGGCGTTCCTGCTGGGGCTGCTGGCGCTGACCTCGGTGGTGGCACTGCAGGCGGTGGGTGTGGTGCTGGTGGTGGCCATGCTGATCATTCCCGGGGCCACGGCCTACCTGCTCACCGACCGTTTCGGTCGGATGCTGATCCTGGCCCCCAGCATCTCGGCAGTCTGCGCCGTGGTGGGCCTTTACGCCAGTTACTACCTTGACGCCGCTTCCGGAGGCATGGTGGTCCTGACTCAGGGCGCAGCATTTACCCTGGTTTACTTGTTCAGTCCGCGTCATGGCTTGCTGGTCACCCGTATCAAAGCCGTACGACGCCGGAAGCTGGCTGCCGCCTAAGCGGCTCCAGAGCGGCGACCCGGCCCAGCGTATTTGCCCCGCCGGGACTGCTTTGGCGCCGTTCGTCGTCATTCCTTGCATGACTGGCAAGCTAGCGTATTAGGCTGGTCTCCTGGCCGGATTTTCGGTCGAGCCCAACACGAGGGACCCAACGTACAACCCCATGCGCCCAGACGGTGCAGGTGAAGAACGGGAGCATTGCCATCTTGAACTGGACCACCACCTCACCCATCCCGGCAGGCTTCTTCAAAGGTGCGCAGGAGCTTGAACAAACAGGCCGGGGCACTGTGCCGCACCGGCTCCCGGCAAAGGCATTGGCCCAAGCGAACCACGACGCCCAGTTAGTGATGGCGGAAGCCCAGCCCTCCGGGGTGCGCCTGGCCTTTCGCAGCAGCGCCAGCACGGTGGAGCTGGACACAGTGCGTTCCAGACTTTCCTACTCCGGTGCTCCGGCGCAGCCCGACGGCGTGATTGAACTTGTGGTGAATGGCGCAGTGATGGCCAGCTCCGCCACCCGCGGCGGCAACACCACCACCATCGACATGGCCACCGGTGCCGTCAGCCAGGCAGCGGGCCCGGTGTGCACCAGTCGCTTCACTGGGCTGCCGGAGGGCACCAACTCCATTGAACTGTGGCTGCCGCACAATGAGCAGACGGAGGTCGTGGCGCTGCGCACGGATGCCTCCGTGGAGCTGGCTCCGGCAACCGGGTTGCCGGTGTGGTTGCACCACGGCAGTTCCATCAGCCACGGCTCCAATGCCACCCGGCCTACGGCGATTTGGCCGGCCGTTGCTGCGCGCTTGGGCGGTGTGGAGCTGAGCAACATGGCATTGCGCGGAAGTGCACTTCTGGACCAATTCACTGCACGGGCCATGCGCGATGCCCCTGCCGATCTGATCAGCGTGAAAATTGGCATCAACCTCGTTAACCTGGACTTGATGCGGCTGCGTGCCTTTGGGCCGGCAGTTCATGGCTTCCTGGACACCATCCGTGACGGCCACCCCACCACGCCTCTTCTGGTGGTGTCGCCCATCCACTGTGCCATCCATGAGGGAACTCCGGGCCCCGGGGCTTTTGACCTGGCGGCACTGTCATCCGGTGAGATTCGATTCTGTGCAACAGGGGACCCGGCTGATATTCCTGCCGGGAAACTCACGCTCCAAGTGATTCGGCAAGAGCTGGAGCGGATCGTTCGCCAGCGGGCCCAAGACGATGTCAACATCCACTATCTGGACGGGCTGGCACTCTACGGCGCGCACGATGAGAACGAGCTCCCGCTCCCTGACGCCCTGCACCCCGATGAAACAACGCATCACGTCATCGGGGAGCGCTTCGCCGCGCTGGCGTTCGCTCCAGGGGCGCCCTTCGGTGCCTGAGCTCGGCCACCGGCCTACACGGTGATCTTTTGCGCACCCACCACCTTGACAACAAAAATGTGGAACTCCTGCAACCAGTGCCGCAGGAATTCCTCGGTGCTCGGAACGGTGACGTTGCCGTCATCGTCGATCAGGCCCTCGGTGAAATGGATGTAGCACTCCGGGTTGGCCAATTCGGGCGAATTCACAAACGACAGGATGCTGCGCAGGTGCTGCTGGGCCACAGCCGTGCTGATGTGGCCGGGGGAGGTGCCGGTCACGGCTGAGGGCTTCTTGGCAAAAGAATTGGAACCCCACGGCCGCGACCCCCAGTCAATGGCGTTCTTCAAGGCGCCGGGAATGCTGCGGTTGTACTCCGGGGTCACAAAAATGATCGCATCCACTGCGTCCACGGACGCCTTGAAGGCGCGGGCTTCGGCCGGGAAATCGGCGTCGTAGTCGCGGCTGTACAGCGGCAGCTTGCCAATGGGAATGTCCACGAGCTTGAGTTCCGGCGGCGCCAGTTTCACCAAGGCCTTTGCCAACTTCTTGTTGATGGAATCTGATGCCGTGCTGCCAACAAAAACTCCCACTGTGTAGCTCATCAGCTGTCCTTCCGTGGAGACTGTGCCGGGCACTTGCCCGCAGCTCTCAATGTAGACCTCGCTGTCCGCCGCGTCCATGCTTTCCCGCACACGACGGCGGCCCCTAAAACGTCTGGCGCGCGGGAGCCAGCCGCGGCTACACTAGGCGCAATGGGGCAGCATTCCATCGGGTTGAAGCTATGGGGGCCACATGACTGAGGCGGGCGCCGGGGCGAAATGGCCCCCGGACCATTGGCAAGAGCATTCCTTTCCGCACCTGGACCATGCCCATGCCTTCTATGTGATCGACCATGGCCGAGCTGAATTTGAGCTGCCGAGCGTCATGCTTATGCACGAGTTTCCTGGAATCAAGCGGAACCTCGTACCGTTGGTCGACACACTGTCCCAGGACTTCAGGGTGGTTGTTCCGTCCATCCTTGGGCGTGATGGTGAACCGAAGGGCTTGCAGTCGCTCAAGCAGATATGCGTGCGCCGCGAAGTGCATGTCATGGCCAGGCATGGGGTTAGCGCGGATGTGGGCTGGCTCAGGGATTTTGCCGACGAACACGTGGCGCGTCGGCGCAATGATCCATACGGTGTGATCGGGATGTGCTTCTCCGGCAACTTTGCGCTTGCGCTTGCCGTCGATCATCGTGTGGCGGCGGCTGTGATGGCCCAGCCCGCCATTCCGGTTTGGCCCTGCGCCTTGGGGCTCTCCCGTAAGGACCGTGACGATTTGCAGAATCGCACTAATCTGAAGGTCCAGGGCTACCGTTTCCGTTGTGACCTCATATCACCTGCCGCCAAGCTCACGGCCGCCCAGAAACTGCTCGGAGACAAGCGAATGCAGACGTTTCCCTTGAGCGGATCCGAAGAACGCAAGCACTCCACCCTCACCGGACCTTCGGCCAGCGGGGAAGCTATTGCCGGTGTCCGCTCGTTCCTGCGTGAGCGCCTGGTGGCTGCGCCCTGACGTCGGTGCCCGGCAATGCGTGGCATACGTTTCATTGTCCGTTTGGACAATTGACACCCGCTTTCACCGGGCGGAACATTGGGGTAACAATGGCGAGGTGGCTGTGGGGCGCTGGGGAGCGGTAGGCCGCCTGGGGCAGGGGGCTGTGATGTCTGCTGGATTGGCGGAAGTAGTTCCAGCCGCTGTCCGCGAGGTGATGGCCGTCGATCGGCCGCCCACATGGCGTGGGACACCCTTCCGAGTCACTTACATCTACACTGACCGTGAAGTTTCCGGTGCCGAACTCCTGGGCATCCATACGTGGGCGGCCGAGGAGCACCTTGAAAACCCCCGCGTCATTTCACCGTTCTCACTGCAGTGGGCTTCAGTTTTTCACCCCCGTTTCTACCAGGCGTCTGTCCGGTCAGGGATCTCCGCCGGGTCCCCGATGGCACCCACGCAGGGCCAGTTCGGCGATGGCGCCCTGCAGCGGCTGTGGCTGGAGTCGGTGATGTTTCTGGCCTCGGTGACGCTTTCCGCCGCCGTGGTCCAATCCCGCTACAGCTCCGGTACCTTGGGCAGCAAGTACGACCGGCTCTGGCAGGCAGGCAGGTACGCTTCCATGGGTTTGATTCCCGGTGTTTCAGGCCAAACCTTGACGGATGAGGTGAATGCTATGGCCCACAGCTCCGACATCGCGGATCTGGACAGGCTTCTGGGGATCCGCCGCTGTTTTGAAGAAATCATCAACCATCTTGACGGTCCGGGCACTGTCACCGAAGTCCGCCTGTCGCACGGCGAAGTCCCGTTGGAGCTGCGGCCGCGGTTTGCATTCATGAATGACCTTAAAGAACGGCTCGGCCCTGAGCTCGAGTGTGTGGTGGTGTATGGCTCCAGTGTGAACAGCCAGAACTTTGCCGACTACGATCTGGTCCTGGTGGTGAAACATCCGGAAACAGTTCTGCGGAAACTGCATGGCACCTCGCCCAGCTTTGCCGGCAAGGAATTGAACGTTGGCATCTACTCGGCGCAGGAACTGTGGCGTATGCAGTGTCTCTCGGGCGACAATCTGGCCAGCTACGGCCTCTGCATCTACGGTGAGGCAAGGGTGCCAGCCAAATCCACGCCGGATCTGATGATGCGCAACCTCAGCTTCGGAATGGTCCGGCAACGCCAGCAGCTGGGGATGGTGGGCGCTGCCCTGGCGCATCAGCCGGATTCAGGAGATGACCTGCACAACCTTTTTGAGTATTTTGTGAAGATTCCAGCCAACATCGCCAAGGGAACCTTTGGTGCCATGGACCACAAGCTCACCAAAAACCAGGTACATGAGTGGTTGGAGTCGGTCTGCGGCTTCCGCACCCCCGAGATGCAGCGACTTGTCGGCGAGGGTGACCCCGGACTGGCGTTGGCGGAATCAGCGGTGGCAACAGGTGCCGCGCTGCGTGCCCTGAACGAGCGCTTTAGCGTTGTCCGCCAGCAAGCGTGAACCGAGAAAAGGAGATCACCCATGCCCACCTCCACCCTCCACCGGAGTCCGGCCGCCAGCCTCATCCTTGACCAATGTCTTGACGTGGAGCTGGAGGTGGAACTCCTTGCCTCCACCGCGGCGCAGGTAGTCCTGAGCGGGCCCAGCGGTGAGGAATTGCGGGTGGACCTGAGCCACCCACGGCACTCCTTCATGGACCAGATCCTGCAGCAAATCACGTTTGATTTTGGGGCTCTGCCACTCCTGGTGCTTGGCGACAGCAAGGAAATTCGCCTATTGACCCCCAAGATTGCCTTGGCCAAGCTCTTGCCCACTTTGTATTCGTTCACCAACAACCGTTATGGGGTGGTGGAGGGCACCGAGGAGATTCGGGCCCGGTTCTCGGCAGAAGTCTTCCGGGCCATGGCGTTGTCACCGGGAGCCTATACCCTCTCCTCGGCCTTTCTTGCCCTGGTGGAGTCACCGGCAGGTCCGCTGCTGGCGGAGCGCCGGGTGGAGGTGTGCAACCTGGAGACGCGCGTCAAGCGGTACCACATTGGTTCTCCGATCCACAGGTATCTTTTCACAGACGAACACCCCACTGTCTCCGGCCCGGCGCTGCAGCGTTGGGACCGCTTCGCTGATCCAATCGTCTGTTTCGACTGGCGGCACCCCCTGACGGATCGTGAGGGCAACCGTCTGGCTGACGAACCGCTGCCAGACGACTACGCCGCGCTGTGGACCAAAGACGTGCAGCGGGCAAAACACCTTGCTCGGGACACTTTCGGCTGGCTGGAAGATTTTTTCACGGCCGGAGGGCTGAAGCTCATCGACATCTGCTTCTTCATCGATCAAAGTAGCGGCACTGTCTACGGGGAAATCAGCCCTGACTGCATGCGGGTGCGAACCCATGCCGCGGATGACGCTGACGCTCTCGACAAGGATCAATGGCGCAGCGGCGGCGGTCCGGACTCGATTCTTGAACGCTATGCCCGCCTGCATTCCATGCTTTTTGGGCCATCACACACCAGCCACCAGCAATAACGCAAAGGAGATTCCGTCATGAGCACGTTAACCATCAAGAACACCAGAACAAAGGTTTCGCCCGGGGGTGTCATCACCTTGCCGGTGTCTGCGCGCAAGGCCCTGGGCATGAAGCCCAAAACCGGCTCCCGTGTGACAGTTGCTGTTAAGGGAGACGTTGTGCTTCTCGCCCCGGCAACGGCCGACGGCGGATTCCGGGTTTCGCCCAGCGGCCAAATGGAGGTGCGTGGGGACGCCTTGAAGGTACTCGAAGGCGGCAAGGAGCGGCATTTCTACTTCGAATTGGATGACGAGTCGCACACCGTTGCGTTGCATCCATGGGGGTAGTTGATGGGCAGGTCATTCGGGGCGTGGTGGGCATCGATGGCCATGATGGCACCGGAAAGACCACCATTGCCAAGAACGTCGCTGCCCAGTTGGGCATGTCCTACCTGCGTCCCTTTGGGGGGAGCCGTGGGCAGGAACTGACCCGAGCCAGCGAGTCGGGAGACACTGCTGAGGTGCTCCGCATTGGCGCATCAGCGCTGGAACACGCCCTCGAGTCAGCGAGCCAAGCTGGACCTGCCATTTTGGACAGGTCGTGGATGACTGTGGCTTCGCTGGTGGATGGCAAGGCTTTCCAGGACCACTGGACGTTGTGGATCCCCACCATTTTGTGCTGGACCGACCTTCCCACAACGCTGGCTAGACTGGCGCAACGTGATGAGCCCGAAGAATCCCTGGCCGCGCACCGCCACTACATTGCTCGATACAAAGAGCTTGCTGAGGCCAACGGGTGCACCGTCGTAGACACCTCCCATGCCAGCGAAGAAGACTCAACAGCTGAAATGGCCTTGGCAGTTCTCGCCCTGCTGGGAAACGCCGCGCACTAAAGTCTTTCGCTCCCTCAGCCCTGGACGCTGCTGCGGAATCGGGACCAAGAACTTGGGGCGGGCACCGGAAGTGGTTTCCGGTGCCCGCCCCAAGGACAAGCTGACTGCTAACTACTGACTGCTAACTACTGACTGTGGTTAGTGGCTGGCCGTCCTGCGACGGTTCACCGCGAACACGGCGCCACCTGCCAGGAGCAGCAACACTGCCAGTCCGCCAAACACGGTGGCGTTGGCCCCGGTGTTTGCCAAGTCATCCTCAGCCGGGGTGGTTGTTGCAGCGGTTCCCTGGGTGGTTGTCGGGGTGACTGCTGCAGCCGTGATGGTCAAAGCAGCACTCAGCTGACGGGCCTGGCCGTCAACACCCACACCATCAATCACAATGGAGTGCTGGCCAGCAGCCACATCCGCCGGCAGGCTCACACTCAAGGACACAACACCCTGGGCATCAACCGTGGCAGTACCCAAGTTCACCGGCGTGGAATGCAGAGTGAAACTTGCACTCGTCCCCGGCTTGAGGCCCTTGCCGGTAATCGTGAGCTTGCCACCGGCAGAGACACTGTCCGCGCTCAAGCCAATGCCACCAGCCGGAGCCGACGCACTCTGCGTTGCGGACGGTGTTGCCGAAGGAGTGACTGATGCGCTCGGTGTTGCCGGTGCCGTGGTCGCAGGCACAGTGGTGGCTGGCGCCGTAGTTGCCGGTGCTGTCGTGGCTGGTGCCGTTGTTGCTGGTGCCGTTGTCGCCGGAGCCGTTGTTGCGGGAGCAGTCGTTGCTGGCGCGGTGGTCGGCGGAACCACTGCAGCGATGGCCACCGAGCCAAACCCCGTCAGGGTCCCGGTGGCGCCCTGAACACTCACAATGTGGGCCCCAGCGGCAAGTCCCGTGGGAATGACTAACGGTGCCTCGCCGGCGGCATTGCTGCGAACCCACTCGCCACTGGCGGTACGTGGGTTGATCCCTGCGCCGTGAACTGTTGCGAGCAACCAGGTGTCTGCGGGCAGGTTCTTCAGGGTGAGGTATTCGCCGCCGCTAAGTTCGGTGCCCGGAACAGCCAAGTTGACGGGTGAGGTGGCCGGCAAGGTCGCCGGATCCACAATGGCCGGTTTGGCTGCGGGGGCCGCAGGAGCAGTGCTCCAGTTGATGCCGGCTGTCTTGAAGTGAGTCAAGTCCTGGAGGGCCATGCGCCCGCCAAGAGTGCTGGCACGTTTGCTGAAGTCGGTGTATTTGCGGCTGGCCTGAGGTGACCAGGCAACCTCGGCCGTGGCCAGGGTGCGCGGGTACTGGTAGGTTTCGGTCTGGTCCATGCCGCGGATCCATTCGCCCCACTGCACGGTTTCCACGCCCAGCACCCGGTCGTCGCCAACACCGGGCAGGTACGTCCCCGGATCCCAGTCATAGTGGTTTTGCAGGGTGCAACCACCACCACCGCAGGCCCAGGTGCCGCCGGCGGTCTGGCTGGCGTCCTGCTTCTGCGGGATGTAGGTCTTCTCTGCGGGGGAGAGGATCACCTTGGAGTTGTTTGCCAGGACCCTGTTAGCAACTTCCTGACGGTTCCCGGCCCAGTACTGAACCACGGCGCCTGCGGGCAGCGTGGCCTGGGAGTACTCGTTCCAGCCGATGACCTGCTTGTTCAGGTCCTTGACCTGAGCCGCAAAGGCCTCAATCATCGCCTTGTACTTGTTAATAGGAGTGGAATGCGACTCGTCACCGCCAATGTGCAAATACGGGCCGGGTGTCATGGCGGCAATCTGCGTCAGGACCTCCTTGGTGAACTCATAAGTTGCTGCGCTGTCCGCGTCGAAGGTGGAGGCGCCCACATTGCCGGAGCCCTGGAAAGGTGCGGTGGTCTGGCCAGCCAGCGGCTTGGGTGCCGAACCGGCTGAGTTCAGCTGCGGAATGGCATGCAGCGCGGCAGTGGTGTGTCCGGGCATGTCAATCTCCGGAACCACCACCATGCCGTTCTCACCGGCGTAGCGGACAATCTCCTTATAGTCAGCCTTGGTGTAGAAACCCGTGTGGCCCAGCTCGGTGCCCTGGAGAACGCCGGCATCGTTGTAGGTCATGGCGGTTTTGCCGGAGATGTCCGTCAGATCCGTGTACTTGATTCCGGCAGGGCTGGTTGCCGGCTGGTCAATGGCAATGCGCCAACCCTGGTCATCGGTGAGGTGCAGGTGCAGCTTGTTGTATTTGAACTGGGCTGCGTTGTCGATGTGCTCCTTCATCTCATCAACGGTGTAGAAGGAGCGAGCCACATCGATCTGGATGCCGCGGTGCTCATAGCGCGGGTAGTCACTGATGACCGCACCGCCCACAGTCCACGGCGTGTTGACAACAATGTCCGATTCAATCCACTGCGGGAACAGCTGGCGCAAGGTCTGCACGCCGTTCAACGCACCGGCTGAGGTATTGGCCGCCACCTTGACTCCGTTGGCATCGGCCTGGATGGTGTAGCTTTCCGGCTTGGCTTCGGAGCTGTCGGGCGCCACGGTGAAGGATACGTCGGCGGCGGTGGCGGTTCCGGCCACCACAGGCAGGGCAAACCCTGTGCTCTTGCGAGCTTTTTGGGCGAAGTAGTTGGCCGCGTCAACAGCTGCTCCGGAGGCAATAATGCGACTGGACGGGGTCAACCGGAATGTTCCCGCCGCGGTCACGGCGGAGGCCACGGGCAACGGCACCAAGGACAGATTCTCAGGCACCACGGGCTGGGGCTTGTCATAAATCTCAAACTCGGAAATGGAGTAGCCGAACGTCGCCCACTGCTTGGCCAACATCACCCGTACGTATTTAACGTTGGCAGCACCCACCAGGATTTCGTCAATGCGTGCCGGACCGGTGGTGCTGGTCACGGACTTGACATCAGTCCACGTGATGCCATCCGCCGAGGTCTGCAAGGTGAATTGACGTGCAGCGCCGGCGGGCCAGTTGATCCTCACATTGTCTACCGGGCCGCTGGCTGCCAGCTCTACTTGGAACCAGCCGGCGTCACCGGCTGATGAAGACCAGCGCGTGCCGGTGTTGCCATCCAGGGCGTTTGCGGCAACGTTGCCCGGGATGGCGGCCTCAACAATATGCGCAGTGGCGGTGCCTGTCCTGGCAATATTGATGGGACTTGCCGCCGGTGCCGGCGCAGGCACCACAATCGGGGCTGCCTGGGCTTGCGGGGCTGTAAAGGCTGTGGGCAAGACAGCAGCAAACAGGCCGAGCGCGGCGGCGCAGGCGAGCCCGGCCGTCGTCGTTCTTCTAAGTGCTTTCAATCGATTACTCGCTTTACTTCTCTTGGGACCGCAAGAGGCATCCGATTCGGGTGGTGCTACTGAGTGATGAAACGTTCGACGGCGGTCACTGGGCGTACGCGCTCATTCGCGGGAATGTCACCGGCAAAGGCCAGCCACTGGGCAAACTTGTCGCCCCGTTCAACCAACTGGCGGTACATTTCCCGGCGCATGGCCGAAACTCGTTCCCGATAGATGGGGACGTTGATAACGTTGTTCAGCTCATCGGGATCGGCCACCATGTCGTAGAACTCGTCAATGCCTTCTGGGTTGGCAATGTACTTCACGTCCTTGTTGCGCAGCATGCGCTGGGCGTACGGGAAGTGGTGGCCGTGGAATTCGCACAGAATATCCTCGCGCCAACCCTCAACCTCCGCGCCGGTGGCCAGCGGCAACAGGCTCCGTCCTTGAACGCCGGATGCGTCAGCGCCGGCGATCTCATGGAAGGTGGCGGTGAAGTCCAGCAGGCTGATGAAACGGTCTTCACGGCGCTCAATCTCGCCGGGAAGGGCCAGGATGGCGGGTATGCGGTAAATGTCCTCATACATGGCCGGGCCCTTGTCGTTGAGCCGGTGGGCGCCGGTGAACTCGCCGTGGTCGGCGGTGAACATGACAGCTGTGGAATCAGTCAAACCAAGCTCATCCAGAACAGCCAGGATGCGGCCCACCTCGTAGTCGATCATCGAGACGTAACCCCAGTAGACGGCTGTGAGCTTCTTCCATTCATCCACCGTGAAGCAGTCGGTGGACCAGTATTCGGCGTAGGCCTGCTGAATGAGGGGCTTGCCTTGGAACGTTTCGGCAAAGGAGCCGGGCAGTTCCACCGTGGACGGATCCACCATGTCATACCACTGCTGCGGGATCAGGTACGGCAGGTGCGGGCCAAAAATGTGGCAGGAGAGGAAGAACGGTGTGCCGTCTTCCCCCTGCAACGCCCCGGCCGCGAATTCACGCAGTTTTGCGATGGTTTGATCCGCCAGAAAGGCCTCAAAGGTGGCTTCCGTGGGCTGGTCGGTGACGCCGGCAATCAGGTGGCCCTGGCTGCCGTCGGCACGTGTGGTGTACACGGGGGAGGAGATGCGGAAGTCCGGGTGGTCGTTGGCCTTGAGCCAGTCCTCATAGCCCGGATCATCGAACACGTTCAGTGCCCCGGGCAGGTGGATTCCCTCAAAACCGTAATGCTCGGGACCGCGGTCCTTGCCCACATGCCATTTGCCCACATGACCCAGCCGGTAACCCTGGTCAATCAAGGCTGAGGAGAAGGTGGGCAACCCGTCGGGAAGCTCCTCCCGGTGCCCGGAGTTCCACTCATAGTTGGCCAACAAGCCATGCTCAAAGGGTTGCAGGCCTGTGAGCAGGCTGGCGCGTGCGGGGGTGCAGATGGCCGTGGGCGTGTAGGCCCGGTCAAACGTTGTCCCGCGCGCTGCGAGCCTGTCAAGGTTGGGTGTGTGCTGTGAGGTGTTGCCGTAGCAGCCCAGGGTGTCGATGCGTTGCTGGTCCGTCATCAGGAACAGCATGTTTTGGCGCTTGTTTGGAGCGCTCGACGGTGTTGGCGAAGTCATGGAGAGCTATACCTTCGGTGCGCTGACAAACAGTTCGGAGTTGTAGAACGTCTTGGGGTCCACAACTTCCTTGATCTTTTCAGCCGTCTTGAACTGTTCCTGCAGGGCGTTCAGCCAGGTGTAGACGGTCCCTTCCGAGGAAAGAGTTTCCAGTTCCTTGGAGGTGAACAGCTTGGCCACGCCGGCCTGGGCCTTCATGTCCTCTTCCTTGAGCTTGAGGAACGTGGCGGTCAGGGCAATGGTGGTGTCCTGGTTGGCGTGGCGGTAGTCGTTGGCGCTCTTGACCACGGAGATGAAGTTGGTGGCCAGCTCCTTGTCCTTGGCGGCACGGCCCGGTCCTGCCACGAAGGTGGAGGGGAAGGTGAGCTGGTCGATGAAGTCTTCGTTGGAGTACAGCTCCACCAGGTCCGGCTGACCCTTCTTGGCGCTGTCGATCAGCGGGTACCAGAGGGCTGCGCCGTCCACCTGCTTGGAGGCGAAGGCTGCCACGATTGCCGGCGGTTCCATGGCAGTGACCTCGAAGTCTTCGCGGGTGAGGCCTTCCTTCTTCAGGGCCAGTGAGAACAGCTGGTCGCCCGAGGTGCCGGCCGGAACCGCCACCTTCTTGCCCTTCAAATCAGCCAGGGTCTTGTAGCCGGGCTGTGCAATGATCCGGTCTGCGTTGGAGACGGAGTTCACGGCCCAGATCTCTGCCTTGCCCGACGCCGGCAGCCACAGTGCACCGGAGCCGATGTAGGCCACGTCAATGTTGTCGGTGCCCAGTGCCTGGATGGCCAGCGGGCCGTTGGTGAAGGGGAGGTACTTGGGCGTAAGCCCTGCCTTGGCCCAGTAGCCTTCTTGGTCTGCTACGGCCATCAGGGCTGCGCCGTTGTAGTCGGCGATGTAGCCAACCTTGATCTCCACAGCCTCTTTGACGGCTGCGTTGGCGCCAGCCTCGTCAGTTTTTGCGCCGCAGGCGGCCAGCAGGGAGATGGCTGCGGCACCCATGGACAGTTGCAGGACGTTGCGGCGGGAAAATGTTGAGGACATGGTGTCTCCTGAAGAGTTGTTGCCCGTCTCGGGGCAGGGGGTATGAAGGGGATGACGCGGAAAGCTGTGTTACTGGTGGGCTTCTGCCACGCCTGGCTGGTGGTAGACGGCTTCCCAAACTTGGGCGCGGAGGCGGGTGAACTCATCCGAGAGCCGCATTTCCTCGGTGCGAGGGTAGGGAAGGTCTATCTTGATTTCCTTAAAGATGCGCCCGGGCCGGGCAGCCATGACAATCACGCGGGAGGCCAGGAAGACTGACTCGTCCACGTCGTGGGTGACAAACATGACCGTGCGGCGTTCCTTGGTCCAGGTCTCCAGCAGCTGTTCCTGCATGTGGACGCGGGTCAGTGCGTCGAGGGCGCCGAAGGGTTCGTCCATGAGCAGGATTTCCGGGTTCACGGCGTAGGCGCGGGCAATGGCGCAGCGCTGCTTCATGCCGCCGGAGAGTTCCTTGGGCAGGGCGTCGGCAAAACGGGTTAGGCCCACCAGTTCCAGGTAGTGGTCCACAATGACACGGCGTTCCTTGGCGGGAAATTTCTTCAGCTCCAGGCCGAACTCCACGTTCTTGCGAACAGTAAGCCAAGGGAACAGTGCGTATTGCTGGAAGATCACGCCGGTGCGGGTGCTGGGTCCGTCCACCTCGCGGTCATCAACCATGACCCGCCCGCTGCTGGGATCCAGCAGGCCGGCGGCGGCATTGAGCATGGTGGACTTCCCGCAGCCGGAGGGGCCCACCACGGTGACGAATTCGCCGTCGGCAATGTCCAAGTTGACGCCATTCAAGGCGGTGAACGTGGTGCCGGAGAGGGTGAATTCCTTGCGCAGGTTTTCAAAGCGGATCATGGCATTTTGAGTTGTGGTTGTCATGGGTGGTCCTTAGCGGCGTTCTTGCCAGCGGGTCAGGTGGGCTTCGATCATCAAGAGCAGGCGGTCCATGAGCAGGCCCAGGATGCCGATGACGATGACGTTGACCAAGATGGTGGGCATGTCGTAGAACTGCTGCGCCTGCTGCATGCGCATGCCCAGACCGTTGGGGGCGGCCAGGAGCTCGGCGGCCACCACCGTGGCCCAACCGGCGCCGAGACCAATGCGCATGCCCACCAGGATGAACGGTGAGGACGCCGGGACCACGACGCGGCGGAAGATGACCATGCTGTTGGCCCCAAGCACACGGGCCGCGTTGATCAAGGTCTTGTCCACGCTGACCACACCCTGGTAGGTGGAGATCACACAGGAAAGGAAAGCTGCCAGGAAGATCACGAAGATCTTGGGTGTTTCGCCGATTCCCATGGTCACCATGACCAGTGGCAGGAGGGCCAGTGGGGGAATGGTGCGGAAGAACTGCACCCACGGTTCAATGATGGCGCGGCCAATTTGGTACCAGCCCATCAGGAAGCCAACCGGGACGGCTAGCAGGCTGCCGATCAGGAATCCGCTGAGAACTCGGGCCAGTGAGGCGCCTGTGTCCTCTGCGAGGGTGCCGTCCGCCAGAAGCTCCCCACCCCGAATCAGGACTTCGCCGGGACCAGGCAGTCCCACAATTCCGGCGCTGGAAACGATGGCCCACGCGCCCAGACCGGCCGCGACCGAAGCAAAATTGATGGCTACCAGGGCCTTGCGGCTGAGCTTGCCGGTGCCCGTTGCGGACTTCTTGCTTGCCGACTTGCTTGCTGGCGCGGGGGACTTACGTGGTGCTTGATGATGTGCGCTGCGCTCTCTGCGGGCGGTAGGGTCCGCCACGGAGCTGAGGGTATCTTTCGGTGCCATGGATAAAACTTATGGCACGGATCACACATTGTCAAGGCTCTTTACATAAGTAGGGTTTGCGTTAAGTTTTACGCCGAATGGGTACTTTTGCACGACGAAGCAAGGGCTCACCCTGCGCTATTTTGGCGCGCCTGAGCTTGCTTCCCCTGCATCCTGCTGGGGTGGTGCGTGCGCTGGATGTTGGGTGAGGTCCCTAGCTGAGGGTTGCCATGGCCCAGTGCTTGAGTGCCATTTGGGCCGCGCCGTCACTGCCTGCGGTTGGCGCGAAGGGGGTGGTGGTGATGCTGGTGGTGCGCGGCCCCAACCCCAGATGCTGTTCTGCCAAGGCGCTGCGGACGGGAGTCAGCAGCTGTTCACCAAATTGCGAGAGTTCACCGGCAAACACCACGCGGCTGGGGTCCAGCAGGACGCAGGCGCCCACGGTGGCGCGGGCCAGCAGTTCCCCGGCCCACGCCACGACTGCTGTGGCGATTTCGTTTCCGGCTGCGGCAGCTGCGGCAATGGCGGCAATGGATTCAAAGGTTTGTCCGCGGTTCGCAGCCTCGGTCAGCACACTGGCTTCGTTGAGGAAGCTCTCCAGGCAGCCGCGTCGCCCGCACCAGCAGTGGGGGCCGGTGAAGTCAACGCTGATATGCCCCATTTCACCGGCGATGCCGTTTCCGCCGCGCAAAGGCGCGCCATCGACAACCATGGCTGAGCTGACGCCGGCGGCAAGGACCACATAGAGGACATTGTCGCTGGCCTTGGCGTAGCTCAGGGCGGCGAGGCGAATGTTGTTGTCCCACAACAGGGGAATGGGCAGGGCCTCACGCAGCGGGGCCAAGGTGGCGCCGTCGGGGTCCAGCTGGTGCTCCTCGCCGTCGGAGAGGGAGTTGGGGTTTGCGTGGCGGCTGGCAATTCCTACACCCATGCCTACGGCCGTCTCGGGGGTGATCCTGCCGGCCCGGATCATTTCGCCAAGCATGTCTGCTGCGAGTTGAACTTTTCCCTGCAGGTCAATGGATTCGGTGAGTTCCCAATGTTCATGGGCAACCGTTGAACCGTCAAAACCTGCCACCGAGATGCTCAGGCGGCGACGTCCCAGCTCGATGCCCACGGCGGCTCCTGCGCCGGGGTTCAGTTGCAGCACCTTGGTGGGGCGGCCATTGCGGGCGGCCCCGATGCGTTCCTGATCAAACTCGGTCAACACGCCGCGGTGGCGCAGATCCCCCACGATGGCCGAGAGTGTGGTGCGGGACAGCTTGGTGTCAGTCTCGAGGTCGCGACGGGTCCGGTGGCCGTGGGTCACCAGGGAATCCAGGACTCGGAGCTCATGCCGACGCCGCACCGCCTGCAATGCGCTGTCATCGGGTGTCAGCAAGTCCGCCTCCTTGAGTTGTAGACCAATCGGCCATGACGGCTTATGTAAAGTCTATTGTTTTATTGAGGTTTTGAGCACGCGCCACGCGGTTCTTGCGCGGGGCCAGTCCTAGCTGATGCTGCGGGCTGCCTGAATGAAATCCCGAATAAGCATTGAGTCCTTCACGCCCCGGCTGGATTCCACGCCGCTGGACACATCCACGCCATGAGGATGCAAAGCCCCAACGAGGGACGCCACATTGCTCGGGTTAAGTCCGCCTGCCAGAAGCCAGAATCCCTGAGGCGCCCCCTGGGCCAGTTCGCTGCTGTCAAAGGTCTCTCCTGCGCCAGGTTCGACGGCGTCCAGTAAGATCCGCTCGGATTTCCACGCACGCTTGTCCTCAGGATTCAAGGCATTGTAGGCGGCGACTGAAAATGCCCGCAAGGTACGGAAACCCGCCGCATGCAATCGCGTGACATCTGCCAGTGGTTCATTCCCGTGGAGCTGGACGGTTGTCAACTCCGCTTCACGGGAGGTTGCCAGAACCTCGTCAAGGGGCTGATCGCGGAACACGCCCACGGTTTCAATGCCCTCGGGGACGCTGCTCACCAATGTGGCTGCGAGCGCGGCCGTGATGGTCCGGGGGCTGCCGGGGGCGAAGATGAATCCCACGGCGTTGGCGCCGGCCTCCACAGCGGCTGCAACGCTTTCGACAGTCTGCAGGCCACAGATCTTGATGTACATTTTTGAATTTCGGTCCATTCATCTCGACATCGCTCCGGGGCGGCACTCACAAGTGCGGGGCCTGCTCCCATATTAACAGCCATGTCTGCGAAGGATGTTATGCGCTGAAGACGGCGTCGGCTATGGCCCAGATGACATAGCCGCTCACGGGTATCAGAACCAGCCATTCGCGCACCGATCCGGCATTGCCCAGCAGGGGGATGGCTATGTTTCCGCTGGGTCGCCAGATGTTCTTCACCAGCGGTATTTTGCGCAGCATCCGCGGGGGCCTGATGCGCAAGGGCCATAGGAGGTTGCAGCCGCCGGTGGTGAGCATGTCTCCAACAATGTGGATGCTCACGCCCAAAGCCATGGACAAGGGGAACCAATATGGTTCCTGCGGGGCAAACAAGGTGACAAAGGTGCCCACAGCCAGCCCCACCACCCACGGGAACTTTCGCATGGTGTCAGGAATGAACTTCAGTGACTTGGCGGCGAAGGAAGCAAGGAGAACCGCCAGTAGGCCCGCGCCCGGAAAAATCGTGCCCAGGTTCGCCACCTCAACAGTCCACATCCCCGCCAGCCAAGCTATACCCACGAAAGCCGCCAGGCCCAGGATGGAGTGGGTGCCATGACGGTGCCCGCCGGACATCTTGCCCACCTGAATGCACATGATGTTGGAGAGCGGAGGCAGCGAATGGGCAATGGTGGCATGCCGATGGTCGGCGTCGGGCACCAGCGCCGCCCCTGCCGTGACAAGTGCGCCGGCCACCACCGCTGTGGGGGTGAGATCAAGGAGCCCCATGCCAAGGGAGATCTGTTCGGGTATGTGCGGCAGGACTTGGTGCACGGCGCCCAGGTTAACGTTGAATTGTGTGGTCAGGGCCAGCCATACGGCGGCGCCGCTGGCAGCGTGATGGGCTCCCATCATGAGGGCACGTCCTTGCATACTCGGGTTCTGATGTTCTGATCCCGTGATACGTGGACAAAACCTGCTGATTCAAGCCTAGGGGAAGCCCGTGACATCCACGCGTGGGCGCCGCCGCAGGGGAAAGATCTGTGGGGAGGCTCATAGAGGACGCTTATTCGGATCAACGTTCGAATCTATGTTCGAACAAGGGGATTGGCTGGCTTCCAGTCTCCGGAGTAAGGGTGAAGCCGGACTCGCAGCCAGGAACAGCCTGCGATGGGCTCACCCGAAAGCATTGACTCCACACCGAGTGGAACTCTAGCTTTACAGCTAAAGCACGTTCACCCCTTCTGAGTCTGGTGAACGCCCATCGCCACAAGAAGGGACCCAGTCGTGGAAGCACCAAGACTGGCAAGCCTGGACCAACTGGGCCCAGCCGCACCAAACCCTACAGCGCTCGCAGGCATAGCCGAAGCTGCCCTGCAGCAACCATCCGTGACAGGAGTAGTGGCTGGCGCATCGGCCATCGAGATGCCCGTGCTCAACATGACCACTGGTGGGTTGTGGCGGGTGCGGGGGACTGCCTCGTTGGCTGGTTCTGCTGAGCCGCAGGTGCCGTTCAGCGCCGTCGTGAAACTGGTTCAATCACCACTGCTGTGGCAGCATATTGATCAAGTTCCACCGCATATGCGGGAGGAGCTCGCCCTGCGGTACCCGTGGCGCACTGAAGTGCAGGTCTACGCCTCGGATCTGGGACAGGTGCTGCCCCCGGGCGGCCGGCTTCCTGAGATCTACCGAATCATCGAGGTTGATCCGCAGCGCACCGCCATCTGGATGGAGGATGTCCAGGAGCACCCAGCTGCCACGTGGTCTGACGCCACATTCACCCACGCCGCGTACTGGTTGGGGTGTCTGGCCGGAAGCCGCGCCGTCGCGGGCTTGGGCCCGCAAATTTCTGCGGCAAGGGATGCCGACAGGCTGCGGTTCTACCTAGATGGCGTTGGTAGAAACGTGTTCATTCCCGGCATTGAAGGCGATGACCTGTGGCAGGTGCCGGCCGTGGCTTGTGCTGCAACCCCCGGACTGATTAGCGGATTGCGGGCACTGGCCGGACGGGCCTACGAGCTGGCCGATGAGATTGTGCTGCTGCCCACCTTCCCGGCCCATGGCGATGCCAGCCCACAGAACCTCTTGATCGAGAACATACCCACCGGGCCCGACGGTCGCACGGGCTTCGTGGTCATTGATTGGGGCATGTACGGGGGCGCCTGCGCCGGCTTTGATCTTGGCCAGTTGTTGTCAGGCTGGGTGAATGAGGGAGCCATGCGCGGGCGCGACCTGTACCGGCTGGAGCCGCTCTGCCTGACAGCCTACTGCGACGGCTTGGCCGAGTCTGGCGCCGCCATTGCAGAATCCGTGGTTCGGCGGGGCCACGCCCTGTCCATGGCACTGTTCACGGGCCTGTCAGCCGTGGCGAGTCAGCGGTTGGGGGAAGCTGATTCGGATTCGCTGCGCGACTTCATGGCAGGGCGGCTGGAGATGGCCCAGTTTGTGTTGGACTTGCTGGCGGAAACGCACTGACGGGCGCCACTGGGCAACAATGGACTCACCATCTAAATCTGGGAGGAAAAATCGTGCCGGAGCCAAGCCCCCAACCCGCCATGGAGTTCCCGCGCGCCATGGGTCAGCCTGCCACGCGGGCCTTGGCCTTGGCTGGCCTTACCCGCTATGAACAGCTGGTCGATGTCAGTGCGGCGGAACTGTTGCAACTACATGGCGTGGGACCCAAGGCAATCCGCCTGTTGCGTGAGGAGCTAACGCTGCGCGGCTTGGCATTTGACGGCGACTAGCCAGTTCCTACTTGTTCAGTTGAAGCAACATTTCAATTGATCCGGAGTCCTCAACCTTGACGAAGCCCAGGTTGGGGGCGGCGATGCCAAAATCGGAGAAGGTGATGGGAATGGATCCCTGAACCTCCACGCCGCTAGCGGTGGTTTGCGCATTCAGGCTCACGGTCACCGACTTGGTGACGCCCGCCACCGTCAGCTCACCTACCGCGCTCACCGAGGCGACGCCGTCCTTGATGGCGGCTATGTCCACGGCCTGGGTCAAGGTGAAGGTTGACGTAGGGAATTCCGAGGTCTTCAGGATGCCCAGGAACTGTGAGTCGCGGCTGTTGTTGTCAGTGGCAACACTCGTCATTGACACGGTGACTTGGGCGGCGCTCAAGCTCGTCCCGTCGATGGTCACCTGGCCCTCGACGTCGTTGGTCCTGCCCACCACTGTGACATCCTGGCCATTCAGGACCTCCTTGACTCGGTAGCCAGCCTGCGAGCCGGAGCTGATTTTCCAGTCACCGGCAAGGTTTGCAGGGGTTTGGGTGCTGGTGTCCCCGGAAGTGGTGCTTTCGGTGGCGGTGCTGCTTGCCGCGGCGGTGGGCGTGGACAGGGCCAGCTGCTCTGGAGCTCTGTCGTTCTCAAGCGAAGCGTAGATGGCACTGCCGCCCCACACGCCGGCGATGAGCACCACCAGTGCAATTCCTATGACGATCAACTTTTTTCGCATGGTCTTCCCCTTGATTGGACGCACCTTCTCTGTTTGGAATTCTGCCGGTGCGAGCTGAGCGGGAGCTGTGACCACTCTGTCAGGATTCTGTGCCGATGTGGGCAGTGTGTCTTCCGGAGTCTCGCACCATGAGGCAGGCAGGCAGGCAGGCAGGCAAGCCAGCAGGAGGGGTTCACGAATCTGGTGGATGGGCGTAGGGTCGAAAGATGAACAAAGAACCAGCCCATGGCCAGTCGGGCAGCGATTCCACCCACGGCGACGACACGTCACCCCTGGAGGAATTCATCGGTCTCATAGTCCCGGCGCCCGAGCTGCTCGAAGAAGAATCCACCACCGACCCCGACATTGAGCCCCGCGTTACAGGGTCCTAAGTACCGGGCTGCAAGCATCGAACACAAGAGAGGGTGAATATTGTGACCAAGCCAGAGCTGCCGCTGGCCGGAACCTTGCACGCCACCATTCCGGATCCCAGCCGACCACCCATAACACCGGATCCAACGCGGCCACCCGATCCCAACCGGCCCCCGCCACCCGGGGAGCCTTTCCCTCCGCCGTTCCCGCCGGATCCCAGCTTCCCGCAGGACCCCATGGCGCCATCGGATCCAAACGCCCCCTGACTGCGGCCCGCTGCCAAGCAATCCCGAAAAGATGGGGCATCTGCCCCATGCAATGTTTCGGCTGCGGTTTTAGGCTCATCACATACCGTGAAGGAGCCCCACATGAAAACCACAACACCACAAACGGCAGCAGCCCAGGCGGAGTCTGACGCCTTACGTTCCCCGGCAGCAGTGCCAAATTCACTGCTCAACGATACGGCCGAACGATTCGCCGGCTATGCAGTCATGGGCATGCCATTTAGCTCCGGCTCCTACCTGGCCTTCCGGCGCTTCCCTGCCAGCTCCATTGGCCCCGGCTATCATGCCGTGTGGCTGCGCAGCCCGGAGCAGCAGTGGAGCGTTTATGCCGATGCCCCGCCAGAACTTAGCTGTGCCAGGTACTTTGGCGCCGCATTGACGGAAACCAAGTACTCGCCGGTCTCAGCCGAGTGGATCGGTCCGTGTCAGCTCACGGTGAGGGTGCCCGGTGTGGTCCATTGGGAGCTTGAGATGAGAGCAACCGTGAGCACAGCCGCCGTCACCGCGATGGCCCGCCGGATGCCCCCGTCACTATGGCGCAATGACCGCGTACTTGGTGCCATGGGCACGCTGATGGGACCTGTGCTGGGTACGGGAAAGCTGTCCTTCGCCGGGCGGGTCCCCAACGGCCAATCCTTCCAGGCGAAGCCGTTGCGGGTGTGGGCTGTCGCCTCAAGCCGTGCCTCAATCGGCGGCGTTGACGCAGGTGTGCCGCGGCCGTTGCCTCAACAGGACAGGCTGGCGGACTTCTGGCTGCCTCAACGCGGGCTGTTCGTGGCAGAACTGGACCTGCGATTCCCCTCGACCGCCTCGGTTGAAGGACCAACAACTGCTGTGCCACGCAAGGAAAGCCGGGCGTCATGAGCATCGCAGAACCCATCCCAGAAATCCTGGTCACAGGACGTGGCTCCCAGATTTACGCCGATGACCAGCTGGCCAACGGCAAGAAGTCGCTGACGTTCATGGTGGCGGAGGACCTGATGTCCCGTTAGGTCCCAGCCAGCCGTAAAATGGGTGTGTGGCGGAGCAAAGCTCAGGCATCTCTCACCAGCCACCCACAGCCTCCGGGCCAGCGGGTCCTTCGCTGCGCAATACCGCGGCACCAAGCCGTCCGGAAATCTTGGCCGCCTTGTCTTTGGCCATCGATCTGGGACTGGGCCAGCCCATGGAACACATGCTCCGAGCCACCTTGCTGGGCTTGCGGATAGCGGAATTGATGGGCGTTGACCAAGCGGGGCGGGGGCGAATCTACTACGCCAATCTGCTGGCCTGGATTGGCTGCCACGCCGACTCCTTTGAACTGGCAGCCCTGTTTGGCGACGACATCGGCTTCCGATCCGACTACTACCTCCTCGACGCCCACGGCCTGCCCATGCTTTCGTTGATGCTGCGACACACGGGAGCCGAGCTGCCGCGCTGGCAACGTGCCGTCCGCCGTTCCGAATTTGCGGCAACAGCAAATACTGCTGTCAAATCCCTGATCCGCTCGCATTGCACATCCGCCGGGCAGCTCGCCAACAGGGTGGGTTTGGATCATGGCATGCCGGCCATCTTGAACAACACCTTTGAACGCTGGGACGGAAAGGGGCTCCCCGCGGGGAAATCCGGTGTCCAGATTCCGCTCGAGATGCGGATTGCCCAGCTCGCGGACACGGCCGAGGTCTTCTTGCGCACGGCCGGATTGGAGGCAGCAACTGCCACCGTCGCGGACCGCCGCGGAACGCAGTTTGATCCGGCCGTGGCGGACCTGTTCTGCGAGCGGGCCAAGGAGCTGACCGCGGGGTTGCTCGAGCTGGATCCCTGGCCGGCTGCCTTGGCCGCGGCCCCCCATGACGCCCCCTTGACCGATGCTGAGCTGGATGCCGTGCTGGCGGCCATTGGTGACTTTGCCGATCTCAAATCCCCTTTCACGGCCGGACACTCCCGGGCCGTTGCCTCGCTGGCCGCGGCCACTGCGGGGGAGTGCGGGCTCACCGCGGCCGAGCAACAGGCGCTTCGCCGGGCCGGCTGGACCCATGACTTGGGCAGGATGGGCGTCTCCAATGCAATTTGGGATAAGAAGTTGGCGCTGTCGGCAGTTGATCGCGAACGGCTGCAGATGTACCCGTACCTGAGTGAACGGATTCTGGGCCGGGTTCCGGGCATGCGGAAAGTGGCTGAGTTGGCTGGCGCACACCATGAACGCCTGGACGGTTCCGGGTATCCCCGGGGAATCAGCGGTGCTGATCTCAGTACCAGCCACCGTATTCTTGCTGCTGCTGACGCTTATCAAACGTACTTGGAACCTCGCCCGCACCGGCCCGAGATGACCCCGCTGCAGGCCCAGCTGCGGCTGCGCGAGGAGGTACGCTGCGGACGCCTGGATGGACATCTCGCCGACGCCGTTCTGGTGGCGGCCGGCCAACGGCAGGCGCTACGGCGCAGCTTGCCGGCCGGCTTGACCAGCAGGGAGCTTGAAGTGCTCAGGCTGTTGTGCCAAGGGATGAACAACAAGGGCATTGCCGAGTCCTTGGTCATCGCACCAAAAACGGCGCGCAACCATGTTGAGCACATCTACCAAAAGATTGGTGCTGGAAACCGGGTTGCAGCCACTTTGTTTGCCCTGGACAACGGGCTGTGGGAGCGAACTGGCAGCCGGCCGCTACGATGAGCCGCTAGCGCGGGAGCCACCGGGCCAAGCCCTCGAGGATGAGTGTTAAGCCAATCTCAAATTCGTCACCAAACTTGTAGCCGGGTTTCAGGACATGCTCCATGGCAATCTCCACCAAGAACGGGAACTCCCCTCCGGAAAACTGTTCCACCATGGGAGCGGCAATCTCCGCCACGTCGTCGCCGTCGCCGGTAAAGGGCAGGGAATTCTCTTGGAGTGCAAAGCCGTATATAAAGCTGTCGATGAGTGCGTAGGCGTGGGCGCTGAGAGCAATGGAGAATCCCGCCTGGCGCAGCACACCCAAGGTGGCGTTGTGGTGGCGCAGGGTGGCCAGTCCGGGCTCCGTACGCGACTCCAACAGGCCAATGGCCCAGGGGTGGCGACCCAGCGCCCGGCGGACAGAGTGGGCGCGAACCCGCATGGCCGCCTCCCAGTGCCCCGTGTTGGTGGGTAGCTCAACCTCGTTGAAAACTATGTCAATGAGCCCGTCAAGAAGGGCGCCTTTGTTGGCCACATAGTAGTAGAGGGACATGGGTTTCACCCCCAACTCAGCGGCGATGGAGCGCATGGTCACGGCCGCCATGCCTTGGGCATCGGCGATACCCACGGCGCAGTGTAGGACTCGTTCCCGGCTCAGGGGCTCGCGAACTTGGCCGTTTTGGGCGATTTCTTCCGCTGACATGACGCCAGCCTATCGCATTGCCTTACATTGTAAGATAAGGTGACTTACTAAGTAAGGTAATGCGTCATTGGGGATCACGGAAGCAAAGGACTCCAGTCATGGTCAACGAAGAAACGCAGGATGCAGGCGGTGCAAGCGAGACTGCCAGTCAGGCAGGGGAGTTCATGAACGCCGTCGTGCAGGATAAATACGGCGACGCCGAGGTGCTGCACGTGGCGCTGGTCTCCAGGCCCACGCTGGCAGACGACGACGTCTTGGTGCGGGTTCATGCGGCTGGTCTTGACCGTGGAACGTGGCACCTGATGACGGGCCGGCCATACTTGCTGCGGCTGGGATTCGGCTTTCGCGGACCAAGGAACCCCGTTTCCGGCATCGACCTGGCCGGTACGGTGGTGGCTGTGGGCCCCGCCGTCACCCGCTTCGAACCCGGTGTGGAGGTGTTCGGTTTTGGCAAGGGAACCTTTGCTGAGTTTGCCGCCGTCAAGGAGAACCAGCTGGCTGCCAAGCCGGCCAGCCTCAGTTTTGTGCAGGCAGCAGTGGTGCCCATTTCGGGCGGCACGGCCTTGCAAGCTGTGCACGACGCCGGCCGCGTCAGTGCCGGCCAAAAGGTGCTGATCACGGGTGCCTCAGGGGGAGTGGGCAGCTTTGCCGTGCAAATCGCGAAGGCCGCCGGGGCAGAGGTGACTGGTGTGTGCAGCACCGCCAAAATGGATTGGGTTCGCTCGCTCGGAGCCGACCACGTCATCGACTACACGGCCGAAGATTTCAGCACGTCTGCCGAGCGGTATGAGGTGATTCTGGACTTTGCTGGCAACACCCCGGTGCGCCGCATGCGGCGCATGCTGACGAAGCGGGGCACCTTGGTGGTCGGCGGCGGGGAACAAGGCGAAACCATCACCGGCATCAGCAAGCAGCTGCGTGCGGCGTTACTTTCTCCCCTGGTTTCCCAACGGCTCATCATGTTTATCTCCAAGCAGCGCGTCAGTGACTTGGAGAAGCTCACTGTTCTGATGGAGGCGGGCTCCGTTGCGCCGTGTGTGGACACTGTCTACCCGCTGGGGCAGGCGCAGGTGGCCATGCGGCATCTGGCCGAGGGCAGAGTGCGCGGCAAGATCGCCATTTCGGTGCTGAATCCCAGGTAGCGTTCCGCTCAATCGTTTACTGGCCGGTGCTTCTTCAGCGAGAAGACGCTCTCGGGGCGGGGCAGATCCACGCCATCGACGGCGATGTCGACGAGCTCGTTGTAAAACGCCACTCTGCCTTCGATGGCTTGAACGCCGGGATACGGATGCGGGTAGGACCAGGCGACGCCTGGGGTATTTGGCGCATCCCAGTACTCGTCGGCAAACCCCTTGTACGGGCATTGGCTGCGATTGTGGCTGCTGCGCAGCTTGCTCAAGTCCACATCCGCTTTGGGGAAGTAATAGCGGATGGGCAGGTAAGTTTCAAAGAGCAGCACGGGGCTGCTGGTTTCGGCGAGGGTCACGCCGTCGAGCGAAACACGCACATGGCGTGAACTATGCAGCGCTTCAACCCGCTTGTAGGGGTCGCGGGGATGGCTGTGGACTTCCTCGTCCTCCTCAAGCCAGTGGTCCAGGACCCCTGCCTGCCAGGTGAAAACGATCCGGTCATGCACGGCCGGGTCATCGCGAATCCATGCTGCATTGTTGAAGACCTTGCCGTCAACATGGAGGTCGAACCACTGGGCCACGGGACCCTTGGGCAGGTGAAAGAAGTTGTGCGATGCCGGATTTTGCTCCGTGGGGATGAGCAGGTCCGTGCGGACATCGGCTGCCGCGAAGGCGTAGGAGGGGACGGGAAATGAATCCTCCCAGAAGAGCATGGGCGTGCGGGTGTCCACTATTGCCGTGCCGCCCACCATGGCCCGCACCCATTTTTCGCTGATTTCGGTTCGCACCAGAACCACCTGATTTCTGCCGGTGAATTAGAAAGAATTCTACGCCCCTACAGGCGCCTTTGCTGGACAGTTCCGCCAACTTTCCAGCACGGGTGCGCCCTACAAAACGTACGAGAATACCCGCATCATGCCGGCACCGAGAAAGGATGTTGGGTCCAGAAACTCTGCCTGGGCACAGAAACTGATGGACCGGGCCAGCCGTTGCCTGCTGCCAAGGAATCCTCCATGGCCTTGGGTGCCGATCCAAGGCGGCGTTGACGGGTGCGTGCAGGTGCTGCGGGAAGGGGGGAGGATAATTACTACCGCGGCGTTCGTGTCGCAACGTTTTCAAACCGTAAGGGAGCTCATGTCCAAGCTGAAGCAGCAACTGAAGTCCGACGTCGTCGTCCATATGAAGGCTGGCAACAAACTGGCCTTGACCACCGTGCGCAACGTCTTGGGTGAAATAGAAACGCGTGAAAAGTCAGGCAAGACCCCCATTGAGCTCGACGACACCCAGGTTACCGCCTTGCTGCAAAAAGAGGCTGCAAAGCGACGCGACACTGCCCAGATTTACACTGAGGCGAATGAGCTGGACCGGGCTGCAGCGGAGATCAGCGAGGCTGAGGTCATCGAGGCCTACCTGCCGCAGCCGCTGAGCGCCGACGAGGCGGCTGGCATCGTGGACCGGATCATCACTGCACTTGAAGCTGAGCAGGGTGAACTCTCCATGAAACAGATGGGTCTGGCCATGAAGCCCATTACTGCCGAAATTGCCGGACGCTTTGACGGGAAAGCCATTTCTGAAATGGTGCGCAAGCGTCTGGCGTAACAATCCACGAATCAGCAACCATTTAGTGTGAATATCAATCCGTCTGATCTGTTGACAGGCAAATAAAGATTGACGGGGCCCGCACCGGGAATAGTGAGTTGCTCACACGGTGCGGGCCTTTGTGTTGTCCACTGGCTGATGAATCAGGACATATTATGAAGATTACGCACGCAAGAATGCCGGAATGCGAATTCCCACGTATTGTGTACCTGAAATCCCGTATTCACGGAACCTAGAATTCACCCCTGCGGAACAGCCTCTTGTGTGAGCCGCGCAGAGACCCAGAGGGAATCCATGTCGCAAGACTTTGCCCAGAATCCGAACACTGCCCGGACCCTACGTTCGCGCAAAACCATCCTGCCCGCTGTTGGTCTGGCCCTGTTGGTTGGTGTAGTTGCAAGTGGTTGCACGCCGGCAAGCAACGCCAACGCAAGCACTATTTCTGGCTGCCTCGACACCGCAGGAACGTTGACCCAGATTGCCAGTGGCAACTCTGCCGCCGATTGCGCGGACGGAGCCGTGCGTGTTTCCTGGGGCAAAGAAGCTGCCGCAGCCGTCGACGGCAAGACGGGCCAAGATGGAACAGCGGGCAAGGATGGCGACGTAGGACCAGCTGGAACTTCCGGCGCAACGGGTCCCGCCGGTGAACCTGGCGCTAACGGCGAGAATGGCCAGGACGGTGTTCCTGGTTCAACTGGCCAACAAGGCATCAAGGGCGACACAGGAACTAACGGTTCCAAGGGCGATACCGGCACCCAGGGTGCAACGGGAGCCACCGGATCCACAGGTGATACAGGCGCCGCAGGTCCCACTGGGGCAGCTGGTTCGAATGGCAGCAACGGCACCGATGGTGCCACCGGTGCCAAGGGCGATACAGGGCTCACAGGTGCCACCGGTGCCAAAGGGGACACCGGAACCACGGGTGCAATCGGCGCTGCAGGTGCCCAGGGCGATACAGGGCTCACAGGCTCGAAGGGTGACGCTGGGCTGACCGGCGCTGCAGGTGCCAAGGGCGACGCCGGACCCACGGGTCCCACTGGAGCCCAAGGCGCAATGGGTGCAACGGGCGCTCAAGGAGCCACTGGCGCCCAGGGCATCGCCGGGACAAACGGCAACTCTGTGTTGAACGCTATCGGCGTGCCGAATGATGCGCTGGGAACCAATGGCGACTTCTACTTAGACCGGGCTACCTACAAGATGTACGGTCCCAAGGCTTTGGGCGCGTGGCCCTTGCTGAGTCAGTCCTTGATTGGCCCACAGGGCGCCATTGGGCCACAGGGCCTTCAAGGCCTTACGGGAAACCAAGGCCTCACTGGTGCTGTTGGCGCCCAGGGCAGCATTGGTGCCGCCGGGCTCAAGGGTGACAAGGGTGACACCGGACTAACGGGACCGGTTGGTCCTGCAGGCCCCGCAGGCGTGGCAGCGGCACAGAGCATCTTTACCGGGTCAGTGAAGTTTGTGGATCCATCCGACGGGGTTGGATTCTTGCCCTTGGCAGGTAGTTCAAGTGTGTCGCCAGCGGTTGGTGACGCGGCAGTGACTCTGCCTCAGGGTGGCACCTTGAGCGGCTTGAACGCCAACATCAGTGCAGGTCCCGCCGTGAAGCTGACAATCGTCGTGAATGGCGTAGCTACTCCCGTTACGTGCACCATCGCCGCCAGTGCCACCAGCTGTAACAGTGCAGTCTTGGAGGCGCCCATTGCCGCGCAGCAGAATGTGGCAGTAAAAGTTGAAAACACCACGACGGGTCAGCCCGTGCGCAACTTGCGGTTCTCCCTAGCCTTCAAGGGGAACTAGTCATGGGCAACGTACAGAATTTGAGCAGGCGGTCACTCATCGCCGGCGGTTTGGGTGCTGCGGCACTGCTGGTGACTGCCCCTCAAATCTCAACCGCCACCGCCCTGGAACCGTACTCTCTTCAGGCCTGGTCAAATCTTCTAGGCAAGGAGGTGATGGTCGACGGCGGCGCAACCCTGCGCGTGGAGCAGGTGGTTGATCTTCGCAAGCCGGCCGTGAAAGGTGAAGTCGACAGCAGCGCCGACCGTTTCCGGCTGCATTTTGCAGTGGTGGCCGGGGTCTTGGATGCCGAGCTGATCACCGTGCAGCACCCCCAAGCAGGGCCCGTAGTCCTATTTACCACTCAAGGAACCGCCACGGCCGTGGCGTCCATCGACCGCAGGGGCGCCGAGTGGCTGTCCCCAGAACTTAAGGGATAACTATGTCAGATCCATTTCTTGCCGAAATCAGAATGTTTGCCGGCAATTTCGCGCCCAGAGGATGGGCGCTTTGTAATGGCCAGATGATGTCCATCTCGCAGAACTCGGCCTTGTTCTCGCTCCTGGGCACAACGTACGGCGGCGACGGTCAAGTAACTTTCCAGCTCCCCAACCTCCAGGGGCGGGTTCCTGTGCACCAGTCGTACACAGGCGCAAGCGCAGCGGCGCAGGTTCTGGGTAACCAGTTCGGTCAGAATACTGTATCTCTGACCCAAGCCAATATGCCCGCGCACACTCATGCGGTCCCTTCAGCAGACGGCCAGAGTTCCGACAAGCCGGGCGTCGGCCTCGCACCCGCGCCCGGCGGATCCTACGGTCCAGTTGCCTCATACTCTGTCATGGCACCGGACCTAGTGGTGGGAAGCAATCAACCGTTTGACAACACACAACCAAGCCTAGTTTTGAACTTCATCATTGCCTTGGAGGGCATCTTCCCTTCGAGGTGGTGACGACTGTTGCATGATCTCATCTTGTACCGCGCGCCACGAACCACCGATGCGCAGTGGCTGCTCGCCCTGTTCACGTCGGCATCACCAGGACGCGAGCATCTGCCCCACGACATGCTGGAGCTGCAGGAACACCTTCAGCGCCAGCAGTGGAGCAGCCATTGGGGAGACGGGGAATCAATAGTGGAGCGCGACGGCGCCCCGGTGGCCCGAATTTGGGTGGCTTGGGGCGCCTCGGGTGTCCGCGTCGTGGATTTGAGTGTGGCTCCCGGCCTTCGTGGTGAAGGTCTGGGCCGGGGCATCATGTCTGATCTCTGCGATGCGGCGGATGCGGCAGGGCTTGCCCTTGAACTCTCGGTCAACACTGACAATGCGGTGGCCCGCCATCTCTATGAGAGTCTTGACTTCCAGCCCTGCATGAATGCGGGGGACACCAGCGGGCTCTCATTGACCATGAAGCGTGCTGCTAAAGAGGAAACAATTTCATGATTAGACTCAAGCAAGATGCTGAAGGCTTTGTCCGCATGAGCCGGCATTTTCCGTCGAAAACCCTGATCTCCATCACGTTTGCCGATGGCACCGAGGGTGAGTACACGGGGCTGCGACTCAATGGTTTGTACGATCAGGCGCTGGCAGACTTCAGGCTCCACAACAACATGGACGCCAAAGGTTTCGACCGCCACGACAAGAAGATCCACCGCAGGAACGCCGTGGAATTTGTTCCCGTTCAGGCAGGGATGGAGCCCTAACCTTCTGGTGTCGGCGCCGGATCGCCATTGGGGCGGGTTATTGCCTTACGCCGAAAGACTGCCCAGGGTCCCATGCTGAACAGCGGGGCCCCTAACCCTTCCCTCGCGGACCCGGCGTCGGATCCCCGGGGAGCGGGATCCGGCAAGTCTTCGCTTGCTTCCTCGAGGATGGAGCGGCATTCAGCCTCGGTCTGGTCAGCGATGTACTCTTTGCGGGCCTTGAGTAAGACCTTGCCCACATCACAGCGGTACTGCCCGGCAAAAGCTGCAATGCCCAAGAGGCTGGCAACGGCCCAGGCCACCGCCAGTGAATCGTCGGTCCCGCCGTCGCCGGGAGCCACCAGCTCCTTGGCGGCAAGAACAAACGACAGCCCCGCGAGTAGACCCAGGGGCAGCAACCATTTGCCCGCCGCCAGCCGGTAGTTGAGAAATAGCCTGCGGTGGAGGTACGTGGTTCGCGCGCGGCGTTCCGGGTGGTTCCTGAGGTAGCGGATCTGCTGGCGCATGCGAGGCCGCTCCTGCGCCTCCTGTGCTGTGAACCAGCGGTCAAAGTCGCCGTCGGTGAATTGTTTGGCTCGATCCCCATCTCGGGTTTGCCGCAACTGCTCCAGCTCGGCCGAGTAGTGCGCGATCTGCCGGGGGCTGTCCAGAGCCCCGAATTTTCTGGCGTCGTTGAGGTCGGCCAAAAGTTCGGGGAGCTCAATGCGTTCGTTCTTCAGGAACAGCGCTGCGATCACCACGATGGATGCGGCATAAATGCTCAGTGTTAGTCCGGTGAATCCAATTCCCGGCAGCGACAGCAGACTGATCGGGTCCGTGACGTCATCAAAGTGTGAGGCGGCCATGCTGGAGGTGATCCCGGTGATGTAGTTGACCACCACCGTGATCAGGCCAAGGACCAGGACGGTATAAAAGAACAGTCGACTTTTCTGGCGAGTCTCCTGATTGTGTCCGGCCTCCACCACCAGCTTCCTGCGCTGCCGCGAATTTTCCAGTACTTGCACACCAATGGAAATGAGGGCGATGACAAGAAATAAGATGACCAGCACCGGCCCGTCGTCCTCAATGATAATTGTCACCGAATCTACTTCCGTCATTTATTGACCTTGCTCGCAGGCGGCGGGGGAACACGGGCAGGCAGTGGTTTCACTGGACGCCCTGCAAGTGAGATGACAACAAGCACGGCGAAAAGCCCCACGTAGCCGAGAATCCAGATCAGGGGCAGTCCCACCAGAACCGGTGCCGCGGACATGGTCACCACAGCCGCCGGAACGGCCACGCTCAACAGGAAAACGGCCGCCAGGTTCAGGACCAAGCACTCTTGCCCCACTGCTTCCACAGGTTTCCCGTCACTAGTTCGACGCCGTTCAACTCTCCCATGCAGCAACACCCACAGCCACCTGTTGAGTATTTGCAGGATGATCACTCCCAAGAGCGCAGTCACTGTAAGCCACGTTAACTCATCATTCTGCCGGAACCACTGCATCTGCGGCATATTCACCAGAGGTAAGCGGAACAGTGTTTCGGTGACAGCAGGGTTGCTGAGTAACTGCCAACTCAACAACGCCCCCGCCGTGAACGCCAGCACCCTGCCCAGGCCTAAACATTTCACCATCCTCTGGTGCACTCTCATGCGGGTGTCAATTATCGGGTTGCCGGTTGCCAAGGGCGGCAGCCAAAGGTCACCGGTTATCTTTTCGGGCGGTATGGCACAATCTCTAAAAATGAGCTGCGCCACCGGATCAATGACTTCAATCCTATTCTTGGAGTAAACAATATGATCTTTGATCAATGCGGAGCTGTTGTAGATGGCGTGTTCTTCCGGGCCATAATCGCTGCCCAGGGTGCCTGTGGACATATTCTTGAAGGCTTCCTCATTGTCTTGCCCGGCAGTGCCACCCACGGGGCCTGCAGGAACAAAATCAAACTTGGCCCAGAGATTGACCCACCGCAGATTCGAGGCATGGTTCTTCCAGTCCCGGATCGGATCCTGTTCAGGATTTGGAGTGACTTTTCTGAGGCCAATCGCCCCAAAAATTGATTCGTCATGTTTGTGGTGCTTGCGAAGGATGAAGTCACCCCAACGGGCATACCCAAGCAAGGGAAGCCCATTCCCCACACAAATGAAGTTCTGCGCGTGCACGCCGCCCTGTAAAAGAACTTGGGCGCTGATGGCAGCGCCCTGGCTATGCGCCAGGACGGTGACTGGCGTGGCCTTCACCTTCTTCTCCGGGTCGCCGGACCATTTCAGAAGGGCGTGACTAACTCTCTCGCGCATGGCGGCAGCCTGCAGGGGCTTGCGCTGCCACGTTTCAGGATCACCCAAAAAGTCGGCAAAGAGGGAAATGAAGCTACCAGTCAGGCGCCCTACTGCGGGTATCGGGGTCAGCACGATCAGCACTCCCAGCACGATCAGGCCCACAGCAATCAATGGAGACGCCAGTATCGTGACCAGCACAGCCAAGATCCACCGCAGCCAAGGCATATGCTCACTCACGTGCTTGGCCGCCACTTGTGGCACCATGTTCCAGGAGACCAGCCGGGCGGCGCGGAAAATGACCTTGACAGCGCTGGGCCATGCCCAACCATAGGTGGCACCTGCAGTTGCAGGCAGAAAATCCTTCCCCCATGAAGCTTCCGTAATCAATATCGAGGCGTAGTCGTCCTTGTATCTGGGATTCGCGCGAAGCACTCTGATGAAGGTGTTTGGTGATTCGCGGACGGCGTCTGCTGAGTCGATGATGAGCGGTGGCAGCGTCCGGAACTCCGGGTCCGTTTCGTCGCGATCCCTGTAGTCAAGAGCAATGTCGTTCAAACTCTGCAACAGCGGCTGCGTCCACTCCTGCAGGGTTCCACCCTTGAGTGCTTTGCCCATGCCATGAACCAAAATGACCACATGATCCGGGTTCCTCCGAGTAACTGGATTGTCCATACTTCATGATGGGCCACTGTACGGTTTCTGTGAAGCGTCTGGGAAAGACTCATGTACTCCTCAAGCGTCGACTCTGTGCGCCAGCTTTACTCCATCATGTGGAGAATTCGGTTGAGTTCCGTAGGATCGTAAGGAGTAGGCGGGCTGGAAGTCTCAGAACAGGCCGCCGTGAAACCCGAAAGGTCTCATGTTACTGACCCTCATTCCCTGGATTGTTGCCCTAGGCGCAGTGGTGGTGATTGCCATCATTGCTGCTGTCGTTTCCCGGATGGCCCTGCATATTGCCAGCCCGGACCAAGCGCTCGTCATCTCCTCCAAGGATAATAAGAGCCAGCCCGATCCCAACAGTCAGCGTGTGGTCTTTGGCCGCATCTTCATCAACCCCTTTACGCAACGCGCATACCCTCTTTCGCTGGCATCCCGGCAGGTTTCCTTGAAGATTGAGGCGATCTCGATGAATGGGATCAAGCTCCATCTCACAGGTGTTGCCCAGGTGAAGGTGGGCGGGGACGCCGATTCGGTGCGCAAGGCGGCCCAACGTTTCCTGAACCAACAGGACGCCATCGACCATTACACGCAGGAGACGCTCTCCGGTTCCCTGCGCTCCATTGTGGGCACCCTGACGGTGGAATCAATCATCAAGGACCGCGCCACCTTTGCCAAAAGCGTGAAGGAGGAGGCCGAACACTCAATGCACAATCAGGGGCTGGAAATTGACACCTTCCAGATCCAGTCGGTTGACGACGATTCGGGCTACCTGCTCAACCTGGGCCGCCCGGAAGCTGCGCTGGCGGAGAAGAACGCCAAGATTGCCGAAGCACAGTTCCTGCAGGAAGCCGAGCAGGCCAAGGCCCTGGCCGATGAGCAAGTGGCCCTGGCCCAGCAGCAATTGATCATCAAACGTGCCGAGCTCAAGGAAGTTGCTGACGCCCGGCAGGCGCGGGCCGATGCGGCTGGACCCCTGGCTGCCGCCGAGCAGCAGGAGCAGGTTATCCTCCGAGACCAGCAGGTGGCCCTGCGCCGGGCGGAGTTGCGTGAGAAGGAGCTCGACACCGAGGTGCGCAAACCGGCCGACGCCGAGAAGTACCGGCTCATTCAGCAGGCAGACGCAAAACTTGAGGAACGACGTCGTGCATCAGAGGCCGCTGAAATTGAGGCAACCGTGGAACTTGCCAAGCGCAAGCTCACCGCCGAGGGTGACAGGGTTGCGGCCGAGGCTGATGCGGCTGCCTCAACTGCCCGCGGTACAGCCCAGGCTGCTGTGATCGAGGCCAAGGGCCGTGCCGATGCGGCAGTCATCAAGTCTCTGGGCCAGGCCGAGGCTGAATCCACCGAGGCCAAGGGCGTGGCTGAAGCGGCCGGTATTGCCGCGCAGGCTGAAGCCTATGAGAAGTTCAATGAGGCTGCAATCCTTAGCAAGGTCCTGGAAGTTCTCCCGGCCATGGCCCGTGAAGTTGCGGCGCCCATGTCCGCCATCAAGAACATGACTGTTGTCTCCAACGACGGTGCCAGCCAGTTGAGCAAAAACGTCTCGAACGGCGTTCAGCAAACAACACAGCTGATCAAGGACTCCACTGGATTGGACATTATCGGCCTCCTGCAGGGCATGATGGCCGGTGCGCCTGCTGTTGAGGATCCCAGTCAGGGAGCCACGCCCGTTGCTACTCACAGCAACAAACCGGCTGCCGGGAATGAATCCGTTGACGATGAGCTGGAGTTCATGCACTAGAGGCTATTTACCTGCCCGGCACGGCTTACATGGACAACACGGCGGCGGCTCACCTGGGGGTGGGTCGCCGCCGTGCGTTTGATGCGGTAACACTAGAAGGGTGCTGGGAGGTCTTCTTCGTTTTGCGTGTGGAGGTACACGCGGCCGGTGGGTGTGGTGGTTTTGGTGATGCCAAGACCTTCAGGCTCGACTGTCCATCCTGTGCTGGGGTCGTCCTTGAGGCGGTGGCAGTACTTTGACCGGGGGCGTAGGTTCTCGACGCTGGTTTCACCTTTGGGCAGGAGGGTGCCGTCGGGGCTGTAGTGGTTTTGGTGGAAGGGGATGGTGTGGTCGATCTCGCAGGTTCGTGCGGGCGTGTCGCAGCCTATCCCGGTGCATACCGGGTCCTTGAGTCTGACGAGCCGGACCATGTCTGCCGGGGGCTTGTATGATTGGCGGCCGATGCTCAGTAGGGTGCCTTTCTCGGGGTCGGTGAGTATCCGGTGCCACGAGGTTGCCCCGGCTGCCAGTTCCCGGGCTTGTTCGGGCGGGATGGGTCCGTAGCCCTCGAGCATGCCTGGTTCCTGGGAGTCCTTCAAGAGGGTCAGGAACGGGATGCTCACACTGACCTTCGCGGGGATGCGGTTCCGGAACCAGGACTCGTGGGCGGTGCTGTTCGGTTCACTGGGGGCTGGTTCTGAGTTGTTGTTGGGGTGGTTGTTGTTGGAGCAGTTGTCGCAGGAGCAGTTGGTGCAGGTGGTGGCGGGGTGTAAAAAGGATTGGTGGATCAGGTCCAGGAAGCAGTCGGCCAGGTAGTTGTTCAGGCTGCGGGAGGGCCGCCCGGTGGGGG
>NZ_PPXC01000063.1 GCF_002909445.1 Arthrobacter glacialis | reverse complement strand
GAAACCGAGAGTAGGACAGCGTATCTCGACAACCCCCGAAGACGCAAAAGCTCCCGGCACGGGAGGCCTGCCTGCCATGGCCGGACGGAATCCGGAAAGAAGCCCGCAAGGTGCTGAGGGGGTTGCGGCGACGGCTGGGCGAACGAAATCGGAGGACTACCGGCTCATGGAGCAGGTGGTCGAACCCAGCAACATGCGACGAGCGTACAAGCGCGTCCTGAAGAACCGAGGCGCAGCGGGCGTTGATCGCCTGACGGTCGAGGAGCTGAAGGACTGGCTGTTGGTGCACTGGCCAAGTGTGAAGGCGGCACTGCTGGAGGATCGGTACCTGCCACGGGCGGTGCGCCGAGTGGACATTCCCAAGCCTAATGGCGGGGTTAGAACACTCGGCGTACCCACGGTGGTGGATCGGCTTATCCAGCAGGCGCTCCATCAAGTACTGCAACCGATCTTCGAGCCAACCTTCTCCGATGGCAGCTACGGCTTTCGTCCGCAGAGAAGTGCGCTCGATGCGGTCGTCAAGGCGAAAGAGTATGTGGCCGAAGGAAAGCACTGGGTAGTGGACATCGACCTGGAGAAATTCTTCGACCGGGTCAACCACGACGTGTTGATGGCTCGACTCGCCTATCGAGTGAGGGATGGTCGCGTACTCAAGCTGATCCGGCGCTTCTTAGAGGCGGGGATGATGGCTAATGGCGTGATTCAACCCCGCAGCGAGGGTACGCCTCAGGGTGGGCCGCTGTCCCCATTACTGTCGAATATCCTGCTGACCGATCTTGATCGAGAGCTGGAAAGGCGGCAGTTGAAGTTCTGCCGATATGCTGACGACTGCAATATCTACATCGGCAGTGAAGGCGCAGGGCAACGGGCGATGGCGAACATCAGAGCCTTCCTGGAGGGTCATCTGAAGCTACGTATCAACGAGCAGAAAAGCGCAGTAGCACGGCCTTGGAAGCGAAAGTTTCTGGGCTACGCGATTACGATCTATCGCCAAGAGACACGGGTGC
>NZ_PPXC01000062.1 GCF_002909445.1 Arthrobacter glacialis | reverse complement strand
GCTGTTATGAGTGAGGCTGCTTCTTGGCGGGTGTGGCCGGAGTCTTCGATGCCTTCGGCGATGTGGGCGAGGTGTTCGGGGATGTCGCGGCCTTTCTTACGCATGGCCGTGGCCCACAACCTTCCGGCCCGGTAGGAAGAACGCACCAGCGGCCCGCTCATGACACCGAGGAAGCCGATTTCTTCTGCTTCCTGGTTCAGTTCCATAAATTCTTGTGGCTTGACCCAACGATCCACCGGCAGATGCCGTTCGGAGGGACGCAAGTACTGGGTGATCGTGATCAGATCAGTACCTGCCTGGTGCAAGTCCTGCAAGGCCTGGCTGATTTCAGCCCGAGTCTCACCCATGCCCAAGATCAGGTTCGACTTGGTCACCATGCCATGATCCCGGCCCTGCGTAATGACATCCAAGGAACGCTCATAACGGAACGCGGGACGGATGCGCTTGAAAATGCGGGGCACCGTTTCCACATTGTGCGCAAACACTTCAGGCTTGGACTCGCAAATAGCCGTGATGTGTTCGGGTTTTCCGGAGAAGTCAGGGATCAACAACTCCACCCCGGTGTTCGGGTTTAACTCATGGATTTTGCGGACCGTCTCGGCATACAACCACACACCCTCATCGGCGAGGTCATCACGAGCCACCCCCGTCACGGTCGCGTAGCGCAGGTTCATTTTCACCACGGAACGGGCCACCTTGGTCGGCTCGAACCGATCGATCGGTGACGGCTTGCCCGTATCAATCTGGCAGAAATCACACCGCCTGGTGCACTCGGAACCACCAATAAGGAACGTAGCCTCACGGTCCTCCCAGCACTCAAAAATATTAGGACAGCCCGCCTCCTCACACACCGTGTGCAGACCCTGACCCTTAACCAGGTTCTTCATAGCAATGTACTCCGGGCCCATCGAAACCTTGGCCTTCATCCACTCAGGCTTCCGCTCCACCGGCACAGCAGCATTACGCTGCTCAATCCGCAACAACTTACGTCCCTCAGGTGCCAACGTCA
>NZ_PPXC01000061.1 GCF_002909445.1 Arthrobacter glacialis | reverse complement strand
GTGACGTGGGTGGGCCCATCCCGGACGATCTCGGCGGATGAATGGGCCACGCTGGTCCAGACGCTTGACGGCGACGGCGGCTCCGCGGGCGCCCCAGAGGGTGTCGCCGGGAGCGGCCCAGGCGGTGTAGCCGGGAGCGGCTCGGGTAGTTCCGTGGGTCACTTCCTTTCAGTGCCTGGCCTTGAGGCCGATTCCTTGGTGCGCGTGATCAGGGCCTCGGTTCCGGACCATCCAAAGGCGCCAAGAAAGAACAATCCTGCGGGCGTGACATGGACACCGGCCACCGGCGCTGAGGCGTTGACACGGCTGGAGCCGGACACGTTGAGCGATAACGACTTGCTGGACTACCTACACGCGGCGAACCGATTGGCGGCGTTTGCCCAGGCCAGGGAGATGGAGGCACTGGCCGAGTTCGCTACCCGCCGACCACCCCTGAACGAGGAAACACCCAGGGAGCAGCACCCTGAAGTGTCTCTGTGGGCCGCGGGGGAACTCATGGCCGTGTACGCGATCAGTGCGGGCACTGCCCAGCATCGCCTCGATGACGCCGCAACGTTGGCAGCGTTGCCATCCACCGGGACACTGTTCAGGAAAGGACTGCTGGATCAGACCCGGATCCACGCCATCCGTCGCGGCCTGGAAAACGTCCCCGAGGACCTCTTCCCGGTCCTGGAACCGCTGTTCCTGCCCGGGGCATCCCGGATGAATCCGGCCGGACTGACCCGCAAGATCCGGCGATTGGCACAAAAACACAACCCCGAATCCCTGACCGAACGTTTTCACAGGGCCCGCGCGCAAAGAAGGGTCTGGTTCACCCCACTGCCCGACGGCATGGCAAAACTGGGCGCCATCCTGCCCGCCACACCCGCCCTAGCCCTATTCCAAACCCTGGAAACGTGGGCCCTGCAAGCCCAGCGTGACGGCGAGCCCTCCACCGCACTGACCCCCACCGGGCGGCCCTCCCGCAGCCTGAACAACTACCTGGCCGACTGCTTCCTGGACCTGATCCACCAATCCTTT
>NZ_PPXC01000006.1 GCF_002909445.1 Arthrobacter glacialis | reverse complement strand
GGGCCACATCCTGCGTGGCCTCACCGCCCCGATCTCCGGGGACAATCACCGGAATACTCATACCCTCAGAATACGCCAACCGTTACCACAACGCAATAGCCTCACGAACAAATATTCTACTGCATGCCCTCGATGCACAGGCCGTCACATGTTCAGGCGAAGCGCAGCAGCGTTAGAGCACGTCAACGCCGTCGCAACGAACCTGTACGGGCGAACCAACCCGCCGGGCGGCGTTGGCTGCCTTCAGCGCACGCATGGAACCGGTGATCTGATTGGCCATGGAGTAGGGAAACAGCAAGATTGTCCGGTAGTCGGGTGCTTCATCCCCGGGGACGGCACTACGGCCCGTTGCCACGGGCGCCGGGCCAATAGTGCGCACCGCCTCCGGAAGTTTCAAGGCTGCCTGGAACGCCTCAACATCCTTTTCGCTGCCCGTCAGCGAGGCAAGGCGCATGGCAGGCGGTAGCCCCAGTTCGTGCCGCAGGGCAAACTCCCGTTCGGCATGTCCGGCCGGATCCCAACGAACCAGAGCCGCCACTTCGACCGATTCCTCCGCTGTCACCACAACAATCCCGCCGTCCTTCGCTGAACGGACCAGGGCTGCCGCGTTCATCCAGCGTCGCAAGGTCTCCTCCCCCGCCCGGAGGGATTCACGGCGCAGCATGGAGTCGCCGTCGAGCAGCAAGGCGGCCGAGTAGCCATGAGGTGCAACGGGTTCGGCCCCAATGGTGGCCACCACAATGGCGGACTTGTCGGGGACTGTCCCCTTGATATTTTCCCCCGAAGAAGAGATGACTGGCACCGAGGGGAATGCCCGGCCCAGCTCCTCGGCGGTGCGCAGCGCCCCCACGGAGATCGCGCGCAGTTCATGGTTTCCGCACGTGCTGCAGCTAAACGCGGTCTCGGCCTGGCCGCACCACTTGCACGTGACCATGACGGAGGCGGAACCTGGGGATCGCGACTGCATCAACGGGCCCGTGCAGTGTTTGCAGCGGGCAACCTCGCGGCAGCGCTGGCACGCCAGAGCCGGGGCGTAGCCCGTCCGGGCAACCTGCACCAGCACGGGACCAAATTTCAGGGCAGCTTTGGCCGTTTCCCAGGCCCTGTGCGGCAGTCGGGCCAACGCGGCGGCGGGGTCGCGCTCCTGCTCGTAGGAATCAGAGGTGCTGATGACTCGCGCCACAGCCTTGCGCACGGTGGCGCGCCCTGCCACCAGCTCCTGGGCCCACCCGGTGGCCACCAGGCGCTGGGACTCGCTGCTGCGGCTGTGCCCGGCCATCAGCACTGCCGTGCCTTCCACTTCCGAGCGCAACAGCAGCACGTCACGGCTGTGCTGGTACGGGGCCCGGCGCTCAACGTGCAGTTCATCGCCGTCGTCCCAGCAGCACACCAGGCCCAGGTCAGCGACGGGAGCGTAGGCGGCCGAGCGGGTGCCAATGACAATCTTCACATCCCCGGACAGGACGCGCAGGTAGTTGGCGTAGCGCAGGCTGGGGCCGTCGTCGGCAGTCAGTTTTACAAAACTGTCGGGCGGCAAAACGGAGGCGAAGGCGCGCTCCAACAAATCCAGGTCTCGCAGGTCTGGGACCACCACAATGGCCCCGCGGCCCGAGAGCTGGCAGTATGCCACGGCCTGGGCCAATTGATGCTGCCACGAGTGGCTGCCAAAACCGCTCAGTGCCCCTAATACCGCTTTGGGTGACGCTCCCATGGCCAGCTGGGTCAGGAAGTCCTCGGCATGGGAATAGTCCCCGAACAGGGAGGCGCCGGGGTGGGCTGCGGGGGCTGGCTCCAGTTCATCTTTGGCGGGACCGGTGTCCCTGGCCAGGTAGATCTTCTCCAGGCTGGCTACACGCGGCGGGATGGCAACCCGCAGCACGTCGGCCACGGTGCCTGCATAGCGAGCGGCGACCTTGTGGGCCAACTCCAGCACGGCCGGTGTCAGCACCGGAACGGCGGAATAGACCCTGTTCAGCGGCACCAGCCGGTCACTCTGCGACTCGGCGACCCTGGCCACGAGAAATCCGTTGAGGTCCTGGCCGGAGAACTTGACCCGAACCCGCACCCCGGGCTGGGCGCTGGCGTCCAGTTCCAGGGGCACCGAGTAGTCGAAGATCCTGTCCAAGTGCGGCAAGGGGGAATCAATGACCACGTGGGCCACGGGCAGCTGCGGTGCCAGGACAACGCCGCTGTGCGGATCCGGCACGCGTTCCTTGGCCACAAAACCGCTGAGCAGGCTCAGTTGCACGCCATGGCTTTGGTCTTCTTCCATGGCGTCCTCCTTCAGTGGCGTGGGGCAGTGGCCCGGTTGGACGGCCACACAATAAAGCGGCCTAAAACAAGCTAAGCACAGCCCACTGACAAAGAAGTCAGCGGGCCGTGCTTAGCTGTGGATAACTCTAGGTTTAGGCGTTGAAGAATGCCTTCAGTGCATCAACGCGGTCAAGATTTTCCCAGGTGAAGTCAGGCTCGTCGCGGCCGAAGTGGCCGTGGGCTGCGGTCTTGGCGTAGATGGGTCGCTTGAGGTCGAGGCTGTCGATGATGGCCATGGGGCGCAGGTCAAAGATTGCCGCGATGGCGTCCTCGATGCGGCGCGGGTCAACGGTCTCGGTGCCGAACGTCTCAACGTAGACACCCACCGGCTTGGCCACACCAATGGCGTAACCAACCTGAATTTCCGCCCGCGAGGCCAGGCCCGCAGCAACCACATTTTTGGCAACCCAGCGCATGGCGTAGGCGGCCGAACGGTCAACCTTTGACGGATCCTTGCCGGAGAACGCGCCGCCACCGTGGCGGGCCATGCCTCCGTAGGTGTCAACGATGATCTTGCGACCGGTCAGGCCGGCATCGCCCACGGGGCCGCCAACCACAAATGGGCCGGCGGGGTTCAGGTACGTCTTGATGGCTGAGACATCCAGGCCGGAGGCGTCCATGACAGGTGCAATCACAAATTCTTGCAGGTCCGCACGCAGCTGCGCCAACGCGGCACCCTCGGCATGCTGGCTGGAGATGACTACGGTGTCCACTGAGACGGGGGTTTCGCCGTCGTACCCGATGGTCACCTGGGTCTTGCCGTCGGGGCGCAGGTAGGAAAGAAGTCCTGACTTGCGCACGTCGGTCAAGCGCTCCGAGAGCCTGTGGGCCAGGAAGATGGGCGTGGGCATGTAGGAGGCGGTCTCGTTGCTGGCGTAGCCAAACATCAAGCCCTGGTCTCCGGCACCCTGGGTGTCGTACTTGTCCACGGCGGTGCCTTCACGGACCTCCAAAGCGTTGAAAACGCCGTCGGAAATATCCTGGGACTGCTGGCCGATCGAGACGGAAACACCGCAGCGGGCGCCGTCAAAGCCGTTGGCTGAGGAATCGTAGCCAATGTCCAAAATGGTGTTGCGCACAATGGCCGGGATTTCCACATAGGCGTTGGTTGTCACCTCACCGGCAACGTGGACCAGACCGGTGGTGGCCATGGTTTCCACGGCCACCCGGGAATCGGGGTCTTCGGCCAGCAGCGCATCCAAAATGGCGTCGCTGATCTGGTCGCAGATCTTGTCGGGGTGGCCTGCCGTCACGGATTCGGAGGTAAATAGGCGCAGGGGGTTTGCTGAAGTCACTGTTCTACTTTACTGGGGAAAGTGCCGCGCTCCATTGGCGGCAGACATGGATTGTCACACAAATTGCGTTGACGCACGGATTAGCGGCCGCCCAGCCGCTGCGCAATAAGATGTACGACGGCGTTGGCAACCTCACGCTTGCTCCCACCGGTTTGCACGGGCTCGGCACCGTCCAAGGCCAAAATTTCAACCTGGTTGGTGTCCTGCCCAAATACCCGTTCGGAGCCGGAGTCCCCGGGGCCAACTTCGTTGACCACCAGGAGATCACAGCCCTTGCGCTGCAATTTTGCCTGTGCATACGTTCTGGCATCGGCTTGCTCGTCACCAGTTTCGGCGGCGAAGCCAACAATGAACTGCTGCTGGTTCTGTGCCGCCCTGTGGGCCACCAGTTCCAGCAGAATGTCAGGGTTGCGAACCAAGGTGATCACGGGGTCGTCTGTGTTGTCACGCTTTTTGATCTTGCCCGTGGAGATGTTGGCCGGACGGAAATCGGCAACGGCAGCGGCCATGATGACAACATCCGCTGTTGCCGCGGCAGCCAAGGTGGCGGCCCGCAATTCCAGTGCTGTTTCAATGGGCTGCAGTTTGGCCCCGGCTGGAGCCGGCACGTCCATGGGCGCGTGGATCAAGGTCACGTCTGCTCCCGCAGCCAGGGCGGCCTCAACGAGTGCAACACCCTGCTTGCCCGAGGACTTATTGCCCAAAAAGCGCACCGGATCCAGGGGTTCCCGGGTGCCACCGGCAGTGATGAGGACACGTTTGCCGGCCAGGATCCCGCTGGTTTCTCCGGCAGGCTGCACAGCAGGCTCCGCGGTCGCAGGCTCTGAACCCAAAGTTTCTGAGCCCCAACTTTCTGAGGCCAAGGCCGGTTCCGGCTGCTTGAACAGGGCCGTGGCTGCCGCAAAAATGTCTGCCGGTTCCGGCAGGCGTCCGGGACCCGAATCGGGGCCGGTCAACCGGCCCACGGCAGGATCCATGACATGGACGCCCCGGGCACGCAAGGTGGCCACATTGGCCACCGTGGCGCCATGCTGCCACATTTCTGTGTGCATTGCCGGGGCAAAAAGAACCGGTCCCCGGGCCATCAACAAGGTGGTGGTCAGGAGATCGTTGGCGTGGCCTCCGGCTGCTTTGGCCAGAAGGTCTGCCGTGGCCGGTGCCACCACAATGAGATCGGCCTCGTGGCCAAGCCGAACGTGGTTGACAGTATCAACGGCGTCAAAAACACTGTTAGTGGCGGGGTGGCCGCTTAGGGCCTCCCACGTGGCCACGCCCACAAACTTCGTGGACGCGTCGGTGGGGATGACAGTGACGTCATGTCCGGCCTCGGTAAAAAGGCGCAGCAACAAAGCCGACTTGTAGGCGGCGATGCCGCCGCCTACCCCCAAAACAATGTTTAGTCGTGACACCGTTAGTGTTCTTTACGCGTTAATTAAACGGTCTCTACGGGAGTGGAAACCAGCAGACCCTCGTCGATTTCGCGGAAAGCGATGGAGAGGGACTTCTCGTTGAGCTTGGTGTCTACCAAGGGGCCAACGTACTCGAACAGGCCCTCGTGGAGCTGTGCGTAGTAAGCGTTGATCTGGCGTGCGCGCTTGGCACCAAAGATGACCAGTCCGTACTTCGAGTCAGCGGCTTCAAGCAGCGAATCGATCGAGGGATTGATGATGCCTTCGGGTTGTGTAGTCAATTACTTCTCCAAAAAGTTTGTAAAGGGGTCTTGCAGATCAATCAAAGACGGATCAAATAATGTGGTGGGGTGTGAGCCCCATCAGGTCAACAAGCGCGGCTGCAGCACGGCTGACATCGTCATTGACGATGATGTAGTCAAACTCCGGCGCGGCAGCAAGTTCCAGTTTAGCTGTTTCTAGGCGGCGCTGCTGTTCCTGGGCCGTTTCTGTGCCGCGTCCCACCAAACGGCGGACCAATTCGTCCCAGCTGGGTGGTGCCAGGAACACAAAATCGGCTTCCGGCATGGCCTCTTTAACCTGTCGCGCCCCTTGCAGGTCAATCTCCAGCAGCACTGCCTTTCCTGCCGCCACGGCGGCCTCAACGGTGCTGCGCAAGGTGCCGTAGCGGTTGACGCCGTGCACCACAGCCCATTCAAGCAAATCGCCGTCGGCAACCAGGCCATCAAATTCTTCGGCAGTCTTGAAAAAGTAGTGGATTCCTTCTTCCTCGCCCGGACGGGCCGGGCGCGTGGTGGCCGAAACTGACAGCCACACCACAGGGTAGTTGTCCCTGATGAAGGTGGAAACAGTTCCCTTGCCAACGGCCGTGGGGCCTGCCAGGACTGTTACACCGCTGCGCGACTTGGTGCGGGTGACGTTCTCGCTGGGTACCTGGACCTCGTTCATGATCCCTGCCCCAGATAGTCCACCAAGGCCCGGCGCTGATGCACGCCCAGGCCACGCACCCTGCGGGTTGGGGCAATCCCCAGCTCGCTCATGATCACAGTTGCACGTACCTTTCCAATGCCCGGAAGGGCTTCCAATAATTCACAAACTTTGAGCCTGTCCACGGCTGGTTCCTGTGCCGCCGCAGCGAGAACAGCACCAACTGTGATCTGGCCATTTTTTAGATCAGCCTTGATCCGCGACCTGATGCCCCGTGCCGCTATTGCCTTCAGCCGTGCATCGGCGCGATCTTGGAGTGAAAGTGCCGGCAAATTCACGTAAAAGACTCCCCTAGCGATGACAAACAATGGTGCGGACAGGAACAAAGTAATTCTTTGAACCTATCCGCACCAGGGGATCAAATCAATCCGTCAAAAAACTACAAACCCTTCAGGGTCTCCGTCGTGGCCTGGCGCAAGGCGGAGATATCCGGACCGGCGGCCAGGATGCCGCGGCTGGAAGTGCCCAGCACGGCCGGATAGGCGGCACCAAACGTGGCCCGCATATCCGCCCCGGTGGCACCCTGGGCACCAAGCCCGGGCGCCAAGATGGGGCCGTTGACGGAAGCCAAGTCTATGCCCAGCTCGGTCAATGCGGTGCCAACTGTGGCACCCACCACCAAACCAACTGAGCCCAACGTCTCATTGGCATACCGCTGGTTTTCCAGGGCTGCCGCCTGCACAATGCGCTTGGCCACCGACTCGTTGCCGCCCACATGCTGCACGGAGGCGCCCTCGGGGTTGGACGTCAGAGCCAGAACAAAAACTCCCCGCCCGTTGCTTGCCGCCAAGTCCAGCGCCGGACGCAGCGACTCGAACCCCAGGTACGGGCTCAGTGTTACTGAATCCGCCGCCAGTGCCGAACCATCCCGCAACCAGGCATCGGCGTAGCCGGCCATGGTGGAACCAATGTCGCCGCGTTTGGCGTCGGCAATGGTCAGCACTCCGGCCTGCACGGAGGACTCAAGGAGCTCCTCCAGCGCAGCCAGACCGGCCGAGCCGTGGCGCTCATAGAGCGCCACCTGCGGCTTGATGGCCGCTGCCAAGGGGGCCACAGCCTCCAGGACGGTCTGGGAGAACGTCCGCAGGCCCTGGGCCGAATCGGGTAGCCCCCAGGCCGCCAGGAGCCCCGGGTGCGGGTCTATGCCCACACACAGCGGACCCTTGGCGACCATGGCTTCTGCCAGGCGTGTTCCGAAGCCGTTGGCTTCGTTGCTACTTGGCATGCTGCTCGGCCAGCTTGTGCTGCTCGGCCTGACCTGCTGCCAGCACCTTGGCGTGCTCCTGCAGGCTAGTCACATCCCACTCGTAGGTGCGCAGAGCCTCCATGGCCTGGACGGCCACGTTGAACTCGGCAACCGTGGTGATGCAGGGCTTGCCGTTGGAGACTGCTGCGGCACGGATCTCGTAGCCGTCACCGCGGGCCTGACCGCCTGTGGGGGTGTTGAAGATCATGTCGATGTCGCCGTTGTTGATCAGATCGACAATGGTTCCCTCACCGTCCACTGACGTGCCTTCACCGATCTTGCGCACAATGGTGGAGGCGATGCCGTTGCGGCGCAGCACATCGGCCGTGCCGCCGGTGGAGACAATTTCATAGCCCAGGTCGGAAAGGCGCTTGACGGCCATGATGATGGAACGCTTGTCGCGGTTGGCTACCGAAACAAAAACCTTGCCGGAGACGGGAAGGGCGTTGTTGGCGCCGGCCTGGCTCTTGGCAAACGCCGTGTCAAAGTGCTTGTCAATGCCCATGACCTCGCCGGTGGAGCGCATTTCCGGGCCCAGCAGGGAGTCAACAACGTGACCCTCGGGGGTGCGGAATCGGTTGAACGGCATCACAGCTTCCTTGACGGACACTGGCGCACTGTCCGGCAGGGTTCCGCCGTCGCCGATTTCCGGCAGGATGTGGTGGACGCTGCGCAGGTGGGCGATGGACACACCTACACCGATCAGGGCTGCGGCCTTGGCCATCTGAACACCTGTTGCCTTGGAAACAAACGGCACGGTGCGCGAGGCACGCGGGTTGGCTTCCAGGACGTACAGGATGTCAGCGGCCAGGGCGAACTGGATGTTGATCAGGCCACGCACGCCCACGCCTTCGGCGATGGCGCGGGTTGCTGCCCTCACGCGGTCCTGAACGTCCTTGCCCAAGGTGATGGGAGGCAGCACACAGGCGGAGTCACCGGAGTGAATACCGGCCTCTTCAATGTGCTCCATGATGCCGCCGAGGTACATGTCCTTGCCGTCGAACAACGCATCCACGTCAATTTCGATGGCGTCTTCCAGGAACCGGTCGATCAGGACCGGGTGCGCCTCGGTGATTTCCGTGGCGTTCTTGATGTAGCGGGAAAGGTTGGCCTCGTCGTAGACGATCTCCATGCCGCGGCCGCCCAAAACGTACGACGGGCGGACCAGGACGGGGTAGCCAATCTCATCGGCGATCTTCTTGGCGTCGTTGAAGGACACTGCGGTGCCGTTCTTGGGCGCAATCAGGCCGGCCTCATCAAGCACGCGGGAGAACATGCCGCGGTGCTCGGCCAGGTCAATGGCTTCGGGGGACGTGCCAAGGATGGGGACACCGGCGTCGGCCAGTTCCTGGGCCAGCTTCAACGGGGTCTGCCCGCCCAACTGGACGAACACACCCATGACGCCGCCGGTGCGCTCTTCAGCGGCGATGACTTCCAGTACGTCTTCAAGCGTCAGCGGCTCAAAGTACAGGCGCGTGGAGACGTCGTAGTCGGTGGAGACGGTTTCGGGGTTGCAGTTGACCATGACGGTCTCGTAACCGGCCTTGCGCAGTGCCATGGAGGCGTGCACGCAGGAGTAGTCAAACTCGATGCCCTGACCAATGCGGTTGGGTCCGGAACCCAGGATGATGATGGACGGCTTCTCGTGCAGCGCAATCTCATCTTCCTCATCGTAGGAGGAGTAGTGGTACGGGGTGTAGGCGTTGAACTCGGCCGCGCAGGTGTCCACCGTCTTGTACACGGGGCGGATACCCAAGGCTTGGCGCACACCGCGCACCACTGCCTCGGAGTTGTTGGTCAGGGCACCGATCTGGGCATCGGAGAAGCCGTGGCGCTTGGCCAGCTTGAGCATCTCCGGTGTCAGTGCGGTGGACTGGCGGATGGTGGCCGAAACTTCGTTCAACAGCACCAGCTGGTCAAGGTACCAGGGATCGATGCCGGTGGCCGCGTACAGCTCCTCGATGGTGCCGCCGCCCAACAGGGCGCGCTGGACCTGGGAGAGGCGCTCCGTGGTGGGGCGCTTGGCGGCCTCGATCAGATCGGGGACATCCAGGGCGTTGACGGAGGAGAAGTCAAGGCTGGCGCCCTTCTGCTCCAGGGAACGCAGGGCCTTCTGCAGGGCTTCGGTGAAGTTGCGGCCCATGGCCATTGCTTCGCCAACGCTCTTCATGGTGGTGGTCAGCGTGGGGTCCGCCGCCGGGAACTTCTCGAACGCAAAGCGGGGCACCTTCACCACCACGTAGTCAAGGCTCGGCTCGAAGGAGGCCGGCGTCTTCTGGGTGATGTCGTTGGGGATTTCATCCAAGGTGTAGCCCAGGGAGAGCTTCGTGGCGATCTTGGCGATGGCGAAGCCTGTTGCCTTGGAGGCCAGTGCCGAGGAGCGTGACACACGCGGGTTCATCTCAATCACGACGACGCGGCCGGTGTCCGGCTCGATGGCGAACTGGATGTTGCAACCACCGGTATCAACGCCAACCTCGCGGATGACGGCGATGGAGATGTCGCGCAGGTTCTGGTATTCTCGGTCCGTCAGCGTCATGGCCGGGGCCACAGTGATGGAGTCGCCCGTGTGGACGCCCACCGGGTCAAAGTTTTCGATGGAGCAGACCACAACGACGTTGTCGTTCTTGTCGCGCATCATCTCCAGCTCGTATTCCTTCCAGCCCAGGATGCTCTCTTCCAGCAAGACCTCGGTGGTGGGGCTGTACTGCAGGCCCTGGCCCACAATGCGCGTCAAGTCCTCTGGGCTGTAGGCCAGTCCGGAGCCGAGCCCACCCATCGTGAAGGAGGGGCGAACGACCATGGGGTAGCCCAGGTCTTCGGCCGCGACGAATGCCTCATCCATGGTGTGGATGATGTGGCTGCGTGCCGATTCGGCACCGCAACGCTCAACAACGCCCTTGAACTTTTCGCGGTCTTCGCCGAGCTCGATGGCGGCAATGTTGGCACCGATCAGCTCAACGTTGTACTTGGCCAGTACGCCGTTCTTGTCCAGGGCGATGGCCGTGTTCAGGGCCGTCTGCCCGCCCAGTGTGGGCAAGATGGCGTCGGGGCGTTCCTTGGCGATGATCTTCTCAACGACCTCGGGGGTGATCGGCTCCACGTAGGTTGCATCCGCAAATTCGGGGTCGGTCATGATGGTGGCCGGGTTGGAGTTGACCAGGATGACCCGCAGGCCCTCCTCCTTCAACACGCGCAGCGCCTGGGTGCCGGAGTAGTCAAACTCTGCGGCCTGGCCGATCACAATGGGACCGGATCCAATGACCAGTACGGACTTAAGATCTTCTCTCTTCGGCATTACTTGGATTCCTCAGTCTGTGCGTTCTTGGTGGCGCTCATCAAGGCGATGAACCGGTCAAAGAGGTAGGCGGCGTCGTGCGGGCCGGCTGCTGCCTCGGGGTGGTACTGGACGGAGAAGGCTGGAATGTCCAGGCAGGAAAGCCCTTCCACGACCTGGTCGTTGAGGCTGATGTGGCTTACTTCAACCCGGCCAAAGCGCTCCTCGGGAGCCTGAGTGGGGCCATCCAGCGGGGCGTCAACGGCGAAGCCGTGGTTCTGGCTGGTGATCTCCACCTTGCCCGTGCTGCGGTCCATGACGGGCTGGTTGATGCCGCGGTGGCCGTAACGCAGCTTGTAGGTGCCGTAGCCCAGGGCGCGGCCCAGGATCTGGTTGCCGAAGCAGATGCCAAAGTACGGTACGCCGGCATCCAGGAAGCTGCGCACAAAGCCCACCTGGCGGTTGGCTGTGGCGGGATCGCCGGGGCCATTGGAGAGGAACACGCCGTCGGGGTTCAACGCCGCAGCTTCCTCGAAGGTGGTGGTTGCAGGCAGCACGTGGACGCGCACGCCGCGCTCGGCGAAGCGCTGGGGCGTCATGGCCTTGATGCCCAGGTCAAGGGCCGCGATGGAGAACAGCGGCTCGCCTTCCCAGCCGTGTGCTGAGGGCTCGACGACGTAGGCTTCCTTCACGCTGACTTCTTCAGCGAGCTGCAGGCCCTCCATGGAGGGTTGGGCCAGAACCTCGGCCAGGAGCTCGGCGGGCGTGCGGTCTGCGTCGGCACCGGAGAAGATGCCTGCCTTCATGGCGCCGCGTTCACGCAGGTGGCGGGTGATGGCGCGGGTGTCAACACCGGAGATGCCAACAACGCCCTGGGAGGAGAGCTCGTCGTCGAGCGATCCCTCCGAGCGCCAGTTGGAGGGGCGGCGGGCGGCGTCGCGCACAACATAGCCGGCAGCCCAGATCTTGCTGGACTCGTTGTCTGCCGCATTCACACCGGTGTTGCCGATGTGCGGGGCCGTCTGGACAATCAGCTGGCGGGCGTAGGAGGGATCCGTGAGGGTCTCCTGGTAGCCGGTCATGCCGGTGGTGAAGACAGCCTCGCCCAGGGCGGTGCCCTGCGCTCCGTAGCTGGCGCCACGGAAAGTGCGGCCGTCTTCCAAGACCAAAAGTGCCTGTGCAGGCATAATTGCATCACTCATTCTCAATTGTTCTTTCCGTTGCTATCTGCGGCTGGTGTTTCTTCGCCATCTAGAGGCGCCTTAGTCAAAGGCGTTCCTTGTACTTCTTCTACATCATTCTCAGCCATGCCGCCATGGTTCCGGGGCAACAACGCCGTCAAGGCGTCCAGCAGTGGACGCTTCGCTCCGGCCTCTGCTGTTCGGAATCCTGTGTCCACTTCGGTGCCGGCCAGCAGCCAGCTCATGACCACCAGCCCGTCCCGCTCCACGAACTTGCCGGCCATGCCGGCCTTGGTTCCCACCTCGGTGAGCTCCCCGGCTGCAATGAACAAGTCCTGGGCACCCTTGCGCTCCACCACAACGGCTGTGCTGTAGACGTGCACCACAGCGGGTGTCCTGATGCCCAGGCCGTGCACGGCCAGGCGGTCAAGCCAGTCCCCCGCTGTGGTGGTGACAACATATTGCCCGGGAACACTGATCAGCGCGGCGCCCAGATCCGCCGGAACAGCAGGCAGTTCGCCAACACTGCCCTGGCGCTTGAGCTTGTTGCGCCAGCCCCACCACATCAGGGCAAAGGCCACGGCAACAATCAGCAGGGTCAGGACGCCCGGCAGGATGCGCTCATCCACTAGTTGACTCCGTGGTTGTACGGGGTGTTCAGCTTGCCGTCGAGCACTGTGGGGTGGCCGTTGAAGAACGTGGCCATAACCTTGCCCGGCAGCACCAGCCCGGCGAACGGCGAGTTGCGTCCCTTGGTGGCCATGGCGTGCGGGTCAACGTTCCAGCGTGCTGCGGGGTCAACCAGCACAATGTTGGCGGGCTCGCCCACTTCCAGGGGCCGGCCCTGATCGGCGAGCTGGCCAATCTGTGCCGGGGTGGTGGAGGTGACGCGGGCAAAATCGGCCCAGGTCATCAAGCCAGTTTCAATCATGGTTTCCGCCACCACTGACAGGGCTGTTTCCAAACCCGTCATGCCCATGGCCGCTGAGGCCCATTCGCATTCCTTGGCTTCGCTGGGGTGCGGTGCGTGGTCGGTGCCAACAATGTCGATGGTGCCGTCGGCCAGGGCCGCACGCAGGGCCAGCACATCGGCGTCGGCGCGCAGCGGCGGGTTGACCTTGTACACCGGGTTGTAGCTGCGCACGAGTTCCTCGGTGAGGAGCAGGTGGTGCGGGGTGACCTCGGCCGTGACGGAGATGCCGCGTTCCTTGGCCCAGCGGATGATCTCCACCGAACCTGCTGTGGAGACGTGGCAAACATGCAGGCGTGAACCCACGTGCTGTGCCAGCAAAACATCACGGGCAATGATGGATTCTTCAGCCACTGCGGGCCAGCCGGCCAAGCCCAGATCGGCGGAGACAACGCCCTCGTTCATCTGCGCGCCCTCCGTCAGGCGGGGTTCTTGCGCATGCTGGGCGATCACGCCGTCGAACGCCTTCACGTACTCCAGCGCCCGGCGCATCATGACGGGGTCGCTGACGCAGATGCCGTCGTCGGAGAACACGCGAACACGGGCCTTGGAATCAGCCATGGCTCCCAGCTCAGCAAGTTGCTTGCCGGCCAGGCCCACCGTTACGGCACCCACGGGGCGAACATCGACCCAGCCGGATTCGCGGCCCAGTGAGTAAACCTGCTCAACAACGCCAGCCGTGTCGGCAACGGGTGAGCTGTTGGCCATGGCGTGGACGGCCGTGAACCCGCCCAGGGCGGCCGCACGGGTGCCGGTCTCCACCGTTTCAGCGTCTTCGCGGCCGGGTTCGCGCAGGTGGGTGTGCAGGTCAACCATGCCCGGCAGCGCCACCAGGCCCGCGGCGTCGATGACGGTTGCCTCGCCAACAACCTCTGAGCCCAGGTTCACACCAACGGCTGTGATGATGCCGTCGGCAACCAGAATGTCAGCCGTGGTAGTGCCCAGCAGGGAGGCTGAGCGAATCAGGTAACTGGAGGAAGTCATGAAGGGTCCTTAGCGTTCGGCACTGTGTTATTCACTGCAGCAGGTGTGGACGTGGTGGTGTTCTCGCGCAGATCCCCGGCGAGCAGCAGGTACAGGGTGGCCATGCGCACGGAGACGCCGTTGCGAACCTGGGCCAGCACTGTTGAGCGGGGCGAATCTGCTGCCGCGGAGGAAATCTCCAGGCCGCGGTTCATGGGGCCGGGGTGCATGATGATGGTGTCTTTGAGGTTGAGCGCATCCAGCTTGGCCAGCCGCGCATCGTCAAAGCCCCAGCGGCGGGCGTACTCGCGCGTGGAGGGGAAGAAGGAGGCGTTCATGCGTTCGGCCTGCACGCGCAGCATCATGACCGCGTCCACACCGGCCTCCAACGTGGCGTCCAGGTCGTAGCTGACCTCGCAGGGCCAATGTTCGACGCCGATGGGCAGCAAGGTGGGCGGCGCAACGAGGGTCACGTGGGCGCCAAGTGTGCGCAGCAGCCACACATTGGAGCGGGCCACGCGGGAATGCAGCACGTCCCCGGCAATCACAACGCGCATCCCGGTCAGGTCTGCGCCCACCGAGGAAGTGCCGCTGAGCTTGGCCCAGTGGGCGCGCATGGTGAACGCGTCCAGCAGGGCCTGGGTGGGGTGGGCGTGGGTGCCGTCCCCGGCGTTGATGACGGCAGCGTCGATCCAGCCCGAGTTGGCCAGGCGGGCCGGGGCACCGGACGCCCAGTGGCGGATGACCACGGCGTCGGCCCCCATGGCCTGCAGGGTTTGAGCCGTGTCCTTGAGCGATTCGCCCTTGGACACGGAGGAGCCTTTGGCGCTGAAGTTGATGACATCGGCCGAGAGGCGCTTGGCCGCGGCTTCAAAGGAGATACGGGTGCGGGTGGAGTCTTCAAAAAAGAGGTTGACAACTGTGCGTCCGCGCAGGGCCGGAAGCTTTTTGACTTCCCGCTCCCCCACAGCAGCCATTTCCTGGGCTGTGTCCAAAATTTGGATGGCGTTTTCACGGCTGAGCGCCTCGGTTCCCAACAAATGCCTCATGCGCCGCCCTCAATAACAACTGGTCCTGACTCAATGACAACTTCATCCGGGACATCCACGCCGTCGATCTCGGCAAGGTGCACCCGCACTTTTTCGCTCGAGGAGGTGGGCAGGTTCTTGCCTACGTGATCAGCCCGGATGGGCAATTCCCTGTGACCCCGATCCACCAGGACGGCCAGGCGCACGGCCCGTGGCCGGCCAAGGTCCACTAGGGCGTCAAGGGCTGCACGGATGGTGCGTCCTGAGTACAGCACGTCATCAACCAGCACAATGGTTTTACCGTCAATGCCGGAGACAGGCAGTTCGGTGCGTTGCGGGGCCCGGGTGGGCTGGTGGGCAAGATCGTCACGGAACATGGTGACGTCGAGTTGGCCCACAATGGCGGCCGGATCGATCGCGGGATCGCTGGCGGCCAGTTTGGCGGCCAGTCGCTGGGCCAAGGGATATCCGCGTCGCGGGATACCGAGCAACAGCAAATTTGCTGAGCCCTTGTTGGCTTCCAGAATTTCGTAGGCGATACGAGTCAACGCCCGTTCAATATCTGCTGCGGTGAGAACCACGCGGGACACATTGAGCGGCGCTGAGCTGTTGTGAACGTCCTCAAAAGCTGAAGAGGAATTATTCATTTTCTCGCGTCCCCTTTCCCCGCCTCACAGGACGGAATTAAAAGGTTGATTGCTTAGAAGCAAAACTACCACAACAGGTGCCGGCCGCCCGCGCCGAAGGGCCCGCTGCAGGGTCTTTGCGCGCGCCATCTTTCACAGCACAGCGGCTGGCTCTAGTCTGAGAACTATGAGTGAACCTGGCCACTGGCAAAACACCGTCGACGGCGCCCCGAATCAGCAGCCACAGTACGCCCAGCCACCCCTGCCCCAGGCCCAGGGGCCGGGCACGGCTCTGAACTATAGGCCTGATTATTGGGCCCACCCCGCCCCCGCCCCGGTCCCCAAGCGTGCCGCCGGGACCGGCACCAAGGTGATGAATATCATCCTGCTGTGCGTGTTTGGGCTGGTTGCCATGGGCACCTTGGTGTTCTTTGCTTTCTCCCTGGGCGTGAGCGTGTTCTTGATCTGCGGCCTGCTGGCCCTGATCCCGCTGACTATTTGTGTGCTCACCCTGCTCTGGATAGACAGGTGGGAGCCGGAACCCATTCCAGCCCTGGTCCTGGGTTTTTGCTGGGGCGCCGGCATGGCAGTCATCACCACCTTGGTGCTGGGCAGCTGGGTGCAGCCCTTGCTCATGTCGGGAGGCAGCGAAGCGGACGCCGACATGGTGGGCGCCGTGATCCAGGCCCCGCTGGTGGAAGAATTCTGCAAGGGTGTTGGCCTGCTCCTGCTGTTCTTCCTGCGCCGGCGCACCTTTGACGGCCCGGTTGACGGCGTTGTCTATGCCGGCATCATCGCGGCAGGCTTCGCCTTCACCGAGAACATTCTCTATTTCGGCAACGAACTCCAGGAATCCCAGGGCGCCGCCGGCGGACTCGTGGCCATCTTTGTCATGCGTGGCCTGATGTCGCCGTTTGCCCACGTCATGTTCACGGCCGCCCTGGGGCTTTGTGTGGGGTACGCCGCCCGCAACGGCGGGACGTTGATGGTACTGGGCGCCTGGGTGGTGGGGCTGATCCCGGCCATGCTCCTGCACGGGCTGTGGAACGGCACATCGTTCCTGGGCGCCAACTTCTTCCTTGTCTACGGCGTGCTCCAGGTGCCGCTGTTCATCGTGTTTATTCTGGGCATCATCTGGCTGCGTCGCTCCGAGGCGAAACTGACGCGCAAACGCCTTGCCGACTACGTTCCGTCCGGCTGGTTCACCGAGCCGGAGGTGCCGATGCTCGCAACAGGCGCCGGCCGGCGTCGTGCCATGGCGTGGTCCAAGACGTTCGCGGCCGGCCCCGTCATGAAGGAGTTCATCCGGCTGGCCACGCGGCTGGCCTTCACCCGGCAACGGCTCCTGGTGGATGCCAAGGGCGCCCCAGGCAGCGGCGCGGCACGACGCTTCGCCACCGGCCAGGTGTTGGAGCTGAGGCTGCTGGAGAAGATCACGGCGGTGCGCAATGAGCTGCTGGGCCGGCACGCCCACACAGTGTGGGCGGCCCAGCAAATTCAACAGGCCCAGCTGGCCCAGCACATCCAACATCAGAACCAGTACCTCCAGGGGCAGAACATACAGGGGCAAAACGCCCAACCCCCGCACTACTAGCCCGCTTAAACAACTGACCCGCAGAAAACGGCGAAAATACACGTTTTTGACGTGTTTTTCGGCGTTTTCTGCGGGTCAGTTGGAAAAACCTTAGGCCAGGAGGGTTGGCTTGATCTGTTGCAAACGGCCCAGCAGGCCGTTGACGAACTGCGGGGACTCATCCGTGGAGAGAATCTTGGCCAGTTCAACAGCTTCGCTTACAGCAACGGCGTCGGGGACGTCGTCGTTGTACAGCAGCTCCCAGCTGCCAATGCGCAAGATGATGCGGTCAACGGCAGGCATGCGCTCAAGCGTCCAGCCCTGCGAATACGTCTGCAGGAACTCGTCGATGCTCTCAGCCATGGCCGTGACGCCCTCAACCAAATCCACCGTGTAAGGGTTGATGATTTGATCAATCTTCTCGCGGCGGGCGGTCAGCGCGGACATGGCGCTCACATCCCGCTGTTCTGCCTCGAACAAAATCTCCAAGGCACGGCGGCGGGCCTTGCTGCGCGCCGAATTCGGTTTGCCCGTGGGGCTAGTCTGGGGGCTTGCCACTACTCGCTTACACGTCCCTGGTAGCTTCCGTCACGAGTGTCAACCTTGACAAGCGTGTTGTTCTCAACGAACAAGGGAACCTGGATCTCGTAGCCGGTTTCCACCGTGGCGGGCTTGGTGCCGGCGGAGGAACGGTCGCCCTGCAGGCCAGGCTCGGTGTACGTGATGCGCAGCTGAACCGACGGGGGCAATTCAATGTACAGCGGGGTGCCTTCGTGCAGGGCGATGGTGACGTTGATGTTTTCGAGCATGAAGTTGGTGGCGTCACCAACAGTCTTGGCCGGAACAGTCAGCTGGTCAAAGTTCTGGTTGTCCATGAAGACGAAGTCTTCGCCATCCTGGTACAGGTACTGGTAATCGGAGCGGTCAACGACTGCAGTTTCAATCTTCAGGCCCGCGTTGAACGTCTTGTCAACAACCTTGCCGGAGAGGATATTGCGCATCTTGGTGCGAACAAACGCGCCACCCTTGCCGGGCTTTACGTGCTGGAACTCAATGATGTTCCACAGTTGGCCCTCAAGCTTGAGAACAGTGCCGTTCTTAATATCGTTAGTCGTTGCCACAGTAGCCTCTTACGTATAAGTGTTATCAAAAATCCATTGACCATATTACCGCACTAAGCCGGGCCGCGCCGCATGATCCTCGCCACCATGACGCAATTCCCGGCACGGCACAACTGCCTTATTTGTAGTCCTCGGTTTGTTCAGCCAGATCCAGGGCCCGTTTCAGGGAAACGGTTGAGGAGTAGATGGCCGTGGCATCAGCCCCTGAAGCCACCCGCAACTCCAACGCTGTAGCAAACTTTTGTGCGGCAGCCACGAACTGGCCGTTGCTGAAGTACACCTTCCCCAGCTGCTGGAACACCCACGGCTCAAGGGATGTGGTGCTCACTTCCGGAAGGAGGGCTTTCAACAGTCTTTCAGCCCTGACAAAGTGTTTCGAGGCACGCAGCACTTCGGCGTCAAGCACCTGCAGCCTGATGGATGCCGGGTCCTCCAGACGGGCAATCGCCACTGCCTCGGCAGCCTCGCTCGTCAGCCCGCGGGCCAACAGGACAAAGATGGCGTCGCCGGCATCGTTGGAAAGCGTGAGAGCTTCCGCACACACGTCCTCATCCACAACCTCCGGCAGCAGCGTGTCAGGGTTGAGTGCGGTGCCCGGAAATCCGGCTGAGGGCCAATCCTTCAACCCCATTTATGACGCAATTTCTTGGTAGGCGGCAAACAGCAGTGACGTGTCCGGGACGTCGAGGATCCCGGGCCGGCCCACGCCGTCGAGCACCACAAAGCGCAGCAGGTCCCCGCGGGTCTTCTTGTCCCGGCGCATGGCGTCCAGCAGCGCCTGCCAGCGGTCCTTGCGGTAGCTCAGGGGCAGCCCCAGCTGCGCCAGGATGGTCCTGTGGCGGTCTGCCTCTTCATCACTGAGGCGGCCCACGCTGCGGGCCAGTTCGGCGGCAAACATCATGCCAACAGCAACGGCTGCACCATGGCGCCACGAGTAGCGCTCGGTCAATTCAATGGCGTGGCCCAGGGTGTGTCCGTAGTTGAGGATTTCACGCAGGCCCGATTCCTTCAGGTCCTCGGACACCACCTTTGCCTTGACGGCTATGGCACGCTCAATGAGTTCACGCAGAATGGGTGAGCGCGGATCCTTGACGGCCTCCGGGTTCGCCTCGATCAAGTCCAAGATCACGGGGTCGGCAATGAAGCCGCACTTGATGACCTCGGCCATGCCTGAGATGAGCTCGTTGGGCGGCAGGGTGTCCAGGGTGTCCAGGTCCACCAGCACGCCGGCGGGCGGGTGGAATGCGCCCACCAGGTTCTTGCCCTCTGCCGTGTTGATGCCTGTCTTGCCACCCACAGACGCGTCCACCATGCCCAACAGGGAGGTGGGCATGTGGACTACCTTGACGCCGCGCAGCCAGGTTGCTGCCACAAATCCTGCGACGTCGGTAACGGCGCCGCCGCCCACTGCCACAATGGCGTCGGAGCGGGTGAAGTCGTTTTGCCCCAGCACCTGCCAGCAGAAGGCCGCAACCTGGATGTGCTTGCCTTCTTCGGCATCAGGAATCTCGGCCGTCAGCGTGGTGAATCCGGCGGCTTCCAGATCGTCACGCACGGTGTCACCGGTGAGGCGAAGTGCACGCGGGTGAATGACCAGAACTTTTTTGACGCGCTCCCCCAGCAGTGCCGGAAGTTGATTCAAGAGCCCCCGGCCCACCACGACGTCGTAATTCTCACCGGGCAAAGCGCCGGTGACCTTGATGACGGTGTTGGGGGTTGCGGTTACATTTTCGGTATTCACTGTGCGGAATTCTCTTTCCTTGATTCTGCTTCCAGCAGATCGATCAGCCGCGCAACAAGTTGCGGCACATTGGAGTTGCTCACATCAAGAGTGATATTTGCCAGGCGAGCGTAAACGGGGCCACGAACCCCTGCCAGACGCTGCCAGGTGGCTACGGGGTCAGTTGCCAGCAGTGGGCGGCCAGTGTTGCGCAGGATGCGCTCCCTGACAGTCTCCACGTCGGCGTTGAGGAAAACGACTGTGGCACGGGCCAACAATTGCTGGGTGCCCGAATCGAGCACCGCCCCGCCACCCAGGGACAAAACCACCGGCTTGGGTTGCTGGGAATCCAAAACATCGGCAATGGCCCGTGCTTCCAGTTGGCGAAAGTGGTGCTCGCCGCGGGCATCGAAAATCCGTGGAATGGGGCCGTGCTTGGCCACGATCTTGTGGTCGGAGTCAATGAACTCCACACCAAGGACGCGGGCCAGCTCCGCCCCAATCACTGATTTTCCGACGGCCATGGGGCCGATCATGACAATGGGCCGGTGTGGCGTAAAGCGCTGTGCCGCGCCCGGTTCCTTGCCAGCTGCCATCAGTGCGCCAGCGTGTCCAGATTCGCCGGAATCGCAACCAGGTAGCTGCCCATGTTGCGCTTGGTCTCCATGATGGAGTCCCCGCCGAACTTCTCCATCAGGGCCTCCGCCAGCACAAGCGCCGTCATGGCCTCGGCCACAACACCTGCCGCGGGCACGGCACAAACGTCCGAACGCTGGTGGTGGGCCTTGGCGGGTTCGCCGGTGGCAACGTCAATGGTCTTCAAGGCGCGCGGAACGGTGGCGATCGGCTTCATGGCCGCGCGAACACGCAACACATCACCAATGCTCATGCCGCCCTCAATGCCGCCTGCGCGGTTGGAGGTGCGGATGATCCGGCCATCGGCGTCGCGCACAATCTCATCATGGGCAGCAGATCCCCTGCGGGCGGCCGTGGCGAAGCCGTCGCCCACTTCAACGCCCTTGATGGCCTGGATGCCCATCAGGGCACCGGCCAGACGCGAGTCAAGGCGGCGGTCCCAGTGCACGTAGCTGCCCAATCCGGGGGGCAGGTTGTAGGCCAAAACTTCGACGACGCCGCCCAGGGTTTCGCCTTGCTTCTGGGCCGTGTCAACTTCGGCAACCATGGCGGCTGAGGTGGCTGCGTCAAAGCAGCGCAAGGGATCGGCGTCCAGGGCTGCCACGTCTGAAAAGACTGGCAGGGCCGCGTCCTCGGGTGAGGCAACACCGGCAATCTGCACCGTATGGCTGACCAGTTCAACGCCAACAGCTGCCAGCATCTGGGCGGCAACAACACCCAGGGCCACACGCGTGGCTGTTTCGCGGGCGCTTGCGCGTTCCAAAACGGGGCGGGCCTCGCTGAACGCGTACTTCTGCATGCCGGTGAAGTCGGCATGGCCGGGGCGCGGACGCGTCAAGGGAGCGTTGCGGGCCTGACCCTCCAGCTCGGCGGCGTCCACGGGGTCAGCAGACATGATCTGCTCCCACTTGGGCCACTCCGAGTTGGCGATCTGGATGGCTACGGGGCCACCCTGGGTCAGCCCGTGGCGCACGCCACCCAAAATGGTCACCACGTCCTGCTCAAATTTCATCCGGGCGCCACGGCCGTAGCCCAGACGACGCCGGGCCAGGGCGTCGCGGATGTGGGCGCTCGTGAGCTCCACTCCGGCAGGCACGCCTTCAATAATTCCCACGAGAGCCGGGCCATGTGATTCTCCGGCGGTCAACCAACGCAACATACTCTCTATCCTGCCATGTTCTGTTCGTGGGGATCTCGCCTGTGGACGCCGATTGCGTCGCACATCACATCCATGACGTCCCCGACTTGTTCTGTATCCAGCGCACTGTATCCTGCCGCGACTGTAAACAGCTTGACTTGTTCCACACCCTGATACAAAAGCATCTCAATTCCAGCAACCACACCGCCGCCCGCCCGCTCCCACGCCTGGGCCAGCGCACTGGGCCAGGGGTCGTAGGCGGCGTCAAGCAACAAGGCACCGGCCACAGCGGCGCCTTGAGCTGCGAAGGCGTGCGCCAGCGCGTCGGCACCACGTGGCGGCAGGGTGGAAATTACGACGTCGAACCCCGCCAAAGCGTCCGCCGCGCCGTCAAAGAGCTCAACTGAGATGGCAACACCGAGGTTGGCCGCCACCGCCAGCACGTCGGATCCCTTGGCCAGGTTGCGCACAAAAACAGTGATCTCAGGGGCGCCCAGCTGAACCAACGCGGCAACCGCTGAGACGGCTGTCCCGCCACCGCCGAGGATGGCTGCGCGTGGCCGTTCCGCCACCCCGGCATGGCGCAGGGCATTGACCAGGCCTGCCACGTCCGTGTTGTCCCCGCGCAAATGCGTTACACCGGCGGGCGTTTGGGTGCACACAATGGTGTTGACCGCGCCCAAGGCCCGGGCTGTGGGGGTGAGCTCATCCATCAAACCCACAGCCACGTTTTTCAACGGCATGGTGACGGAGAGCCCGTACCAGTGCTTCTCGGCACGTACTTGAGCCAGGAAGCCCTCAAGGGCGGGCTCCTGAACATCAATGGCTGAGTAGCCAAGCTCGGCGCCCAAGGCGGCGTAGGCAGCGTTGTGCAGGGCCGGTGACTTGGAGTGGCCAATGGGGTGGCCCAGCACCGCGCCGCGAAGCGGATCAGTCAATTATTTACACTCTCCCGGGTTCGCTTCACACCAGGCAACGTATTTGGTCACATTCATCTGGTGCTCGGCAAACGTGGCCGCGTAAAGCGTCTCGCCTGTCTTCAAATCCACTGTCACCCAGAAGTAGTAAGGGTTTGTTTCCGGGTGTGCTGCTGCTTCGATGGCCTTGATGCCGGGTGAGCCGATGGGACCCACCGGCAGACCGGGCAGGGCAAAGGTGTTGTACAAGTTGGTCTTGTCAGCTTTTTGTTCAGCCGTGAGGTTGTAAGTTTTCAGGCCCAGTCCGTAAGCCACCGTGGCATCGGATTCAAGCCGGCCACCGGTTTCGCCGTTGGGGTTGTTGATGCGGTTCTCGATGGCACCGGAAATCTTGGCGTAGTTTGCCTCATTGCCTTCGAATTCAATGATGCTGGCAATGATCAAAACCCGGTACTGCTCAGCCGGATCGGTGATCCCCGTGTCAGTGAGTGACTTCTTGGTGGCCGTAACCATCTGGGTCAGGATTCCCTTGGCGTCCAGCTCAATGGGGAAGCGGTACTCCCCCGGGGCCAGATAGCCTTCCAGGTTCTTGGCCTGTGCGGGCAGCTCAAAGAGTTGGGGCTGCTTGGCCAGGGCGTCAAAATCGGCCTGGGCAATGCCAGTGCTCTTGGCCAAAACAGCCAGCGTGTCATTGATGCGCAGGTTTTGCGCCACTGCTGCGTAGTGGACCTTCTCATCACTGGTCGCCAGCAGAATCGTGACAGCGTCGGCGGCCTTCATCTGCAACTTCATGGAGAAGGTGCCCGGCTGCAAGGAGCCGGAGCCGTCGGCTGCCGTCAGGGCATCCAGGAACGCCTGCTCACTGGCAACAACATCCTTGGTCTTAAGCTCACCCGCCACGGTTCGTCCCGTGGCACCAGCCGAGACCACAATCTGCACCGAACCCGTACCCGGGCCGGGGTAGTCAGCAACCGTGAAGCCGCCGAGCATGGGCCGCACTGCTTGAACGGCAAAGTACACAACGGCCGCGAACATGACCAAAATGATCAAGAAAACCAGGCTACGACGGCGCTTGCGGACCCGCTTGGACACGCGGCTGGTCCGCCGCGAGGGCAAGGCTTCCCCATGGTCCTGGTAAGGGGGCTCGGCAACGTATTCCCCGGCGTGCTCCGCGGAATCGTGCTCGTGCTCCCAAAAATGCTCGGCAGCGTCGTCGTGCGGGGCGTGCTCGTCGTGCGGGGCGTTTGTGCCGTCCCGGAGTACGTTATTCATCGGGCCCTTGTCGATTCATCCGGCACACTGCTTGGCGTAGAAATGGTGGAAACCTCTTCGTGGTCAGATTCACCGGCAGTCCCCACAACGCTCGGCTGATGTACGCGCACTTGCTCTCCAACATTGGCGTTGCGCGCTTTTTGCATATCGATAGCATGTTGCAATATTTCAACAGCTGCAACTTGATCTACTACTTTACGGTGTTCACGACTGCTGACGCCAGCATTGTGCAGGGCAGTATGGGCACTGACAGTTGTCAGCCGCTCATCCACCAGCATCACTGGCACTGCCAGCTCGGCCGCTGCCAGCGCCTGCGTCAGGAGCTGCGCATAGCTGCGCGCCATCTGTGCCGAAGCCTTTTCCTCGCCCTTCATGGTCCGCGGCAAGCCCACAAAGATCTGGCATACGCCGCGCGCAGCCGCTTCCTTGACTAAAACCTTGATGTCGCTGTTCTTCTTCAGATCGCGACTTAACGTTTTCACGGGTGTGGCGAGGATCCCGTCGGGGTCGCAGGAGGCCAAACCAACACGGACCATACCAACGTCCACACCAAGTTTGATTCCCTGCGGGAAATTGTTCTCCGGCACCGGAGCCCTATGACCGGTTCTTCACGGCGTCACTGACAGCAGCCAGTGCGGCACCGATGGCGTTGACATCACTGCCGCCACCCTGGGCCATGTCCGGCTTTCCGCCGCCACCGCCGCCGAGGATGCCCGAGGCCAGCTTGACCAGGTTGCCAGCCTTGATGCCTACCTCGCGTGCGCCCTCATTGGTGACCACCAAGATGATGGGGCGGCCGTTGCCGGCACCGGCGATGGCAATGGTGGATGGTGCCGAACCGAGGCGGTCGCGCAAATCCAGGGCCAAGGCCCGCAGGTCGTCAGCACTGCTGACGTCACCGGCGTCGTGCGCAATGACACGCACGCCGTTGGCATCAACAAAGGAGTCGGCAAGCTTGGCTGCGGCCGCACCGAGCTGTTCCTTGCGCAGGCGCTCCAGTTCCTTCTCGGCCGTCTTGAGCTTGGCCAGGGTTGCCGCCACGCGTTCCGGCAGGAGGCTGGAGGGAACCTTGAGCATGTCCGAGAGGGAGGTGACCAGGGCGCGCTCGGCGGCCAGGTGGCGGAACGCATCCATGCCCACAAAGGCCTCCACGCGGCGGTTTCCCGAACCCACCGACTGCTCGCCCAACAACGTCAGCGACCCAATGCGGGACGTGCTGTCCACATGGGTGCCACCGCAGAGTTCACGGGACCATGCGCCGTCGATCTCCACAACACGCACTTGCGCACCATAGTTCTCGCCGAACAAAGCCGTTGCACCCAGCGCCTTGGCGGCGTCCAGGTCCATGACCTTGGTGTCCACGCGGTAGTTGTTGCGAATGGCAATGTTCGCCACTTCTTCAATCTCAGAGCGGGTTGCCGCACTCAGGCCCTCACCCCAGGAGAAGTCAAAGCGCAGGTAGCCGGCCTTGTTGTAAGAGCCTCGCTGCAGCGCCTCCGGGCCGAGAATCTGGTGCAGGGCCGCGTGCACAATGTGCGTACCTGTGTGGGCCTGCTCGCCTGCATGGCGGCGTTCACGGTCGACGGCGGCGCGCACCATGGCGTCGGCTGGCAGTTCGCCCTCACGAACGATTGCGTGATGGACGCTCAGTCCCTTGATGGGGCGCTGGACGTCCAGAACTTCCACCACGAAGCCGTCGCCGGTGATCAGGCCGGTGTCGGCGGCCTGGCCGCCTGCCTCTGCGTAGAAAGGTGTCTCATCCAGGACCAGGGAAACTTCCTGGCCGGTGGAGGCGAAGGCCACGGGTGCCCCGTTGGAGAGGACGGAGCGCACACGGCCCTGGCTCTCCAATTCGCTGTAGCCGGTGAAGACAGTCTCGCCCTTGGCCAGCAGTTCGTGGAACACCGTGAGATCGGCGTGGCCGCTCTTCTTGGCCTTGGCATCCTTTTGGGCGCGCTGGCGCTGCTCCAGCATGAGGGCCCGGAAGCCGCTCTCATCCACTGCCAGGCCGGCTTCGCCAGCCATTTCAAGTGTCAGGTCAATGGGGAAACCGTAGGTGTCATGGAGGGCGAAGGCCTCGGCAGCTGTGAGGTGGGTGTTGGCGGCCTTTGATTCCTTGACCGCCTCTTCCAGGCGTGCGGTGCCGCTGGCGATGGTGCGCAGGAAGGACCGTTCCTCGGCGTAGGCAATGCGGGCAATGCGCGCAAAGTCAGTCTCAACCTCGGGGTAGGCGCCCTTCATGGCGTCGCGGGAGACCGGCAGCAGATCCGGCAGCACAGCGGTTTCCACGCCCAGCAGGCGCATGGCGCGCACGGCCCGGCGGATCAGGCGGCGCAGCACGTAACCGCGGCCTTCGTTGGAGGGTGAAACGCCGTCGGAAATCAGCATCAACGAAGAACGGATATGGTCGGCCACAACGCGCAGACGCACATCATCGGTGTGGTGCGGGTCCTTGGGATCCTCGGTGGAGGTGTAGTCCTTGCCGGCGAGTTGGGCTGCCTTGTCCAGGACGGGACGGACCTGGTCGGTCTCGTACATGTTCTCCACGCCCTGGAGAATCATGGCCAGGCGTTCAAGGCCCAGGCCGGTGTCGATGTTCTTCTTGGGCAGTTCGCCCAGAATCTCAAAATTGTCCTTGCCGGTGCCTTCGCCACGCTGGAACTGCATGAAGACGAGGTTCCAGATTTCAATGTAGCGGGTGTCGTCAGCGGCCGGGCCTCCGTCAATGCCGTACTCGGGGCCGCGATCGTAGAATATTTCCGAACAGGGGCCGGCCGGGCCGGGCTGGCCGGTGGACCAGTAGTTGTCTGCCTTGCCCATTTTCTGGATGCGGTCAGCGGGGACGCCGATCTTGTCGCGCCAGATTTCCAGGGCTTCCTCATCGTCGAGGTAGACGGTGACCCACAGCTTCTCGGCCGGGAGGCCGTAGCCGCCCGCATCAAGGGGGCTTGTCAGCAGCTCCCATGCGTAGCTGATGGCGCCTTCCTTGAAGTAGTCCCCAAAGGAGAAGTTCCCGCACATCTGGAAGAAGGTGCCGTGGCGGACAGTCTTGCCCACCTCGTCAATGTCGCCGGTGCGGATGCATTTCTGCACGCTCGTGGCACGCTGGAACGGCGGAACTTCACGGGCGGTGAGGTAGGGAATGAAGGGAACCATGCCGGCAACTGTGAACAACAGTGACGGGTCGGAGGACACCAGTGAAGCTGAGGGCACGGGGGTGTGTGACTTGCTGGCGAAAAAATCTACCCAGCGGCTTGCAATGTCGTGCGATTTCATTAGCCTGGTGGCTCCTTCAATAGTTCTAGCGTTCTAGCGGGCAAAAATGTACTTCACATGGGCGAAGTGCGTGAAAAGTGGTTAGCGGCGTTCGGAGCTGCTGGCCTGGTCAACGCCCAGTGCCACGCGCAAATCCGATTCGCGCTCATTCATGTTCTCACGCAGGGCGTCGGCAAAGTCGTGAATCGAGTCGCTGACACGGCCTACCGCGCGGTTGAGGCCCGCGGGCCCAAGGGCGCCTTGTGCGGCGGAAATCTTGCGGGCGGCAATGACCCCTATGGTGATGCCCACCCCGAGCCAAAAGATCTTCTTCATGAGTTTCTCCTTCAGTGGCTTCTTTTAGCGGCTGCGTTTGCCGCGTTTGGGTTTTCCACGGCCGGCAAAAGCCTGGCGCACGCCGTAGGAAAACGCTGCCACCTTGATCAGCGGTGAGCCGATGGTGGCGGCCACCAAAGCCGAGAGAGCGGAAATGTTGGCTGTGGCGTCTGAAACATTGTTGGAAATTCCATCCACCTTGCCCAGCGCCGTATTGGTGGTGGCCACAGTGGCTGTGACTTCATCAATGAGGGGCGTGGTGCCGTCACTGATTTGCTTGATGGTGACGCGCATTTCGTCGAAGACTTTGCCCAATTTCAGAATGGGAACAGCCAGTATCGCGACCAGGACGGCAAAGACGCCCGCCGCTATCAATCCTGCAATATCGCCACCACTCATGGAGGGCTGCCTCAATTCCTTGCTCGTGGACGTAAGTTTCACTCCTAAGTACCCTACCGAACAGTAAAGGTGCTTTGGTTACAAAACAGCCCGCGGCGCGTGCCGCGGGCTGTTTTGTGTTTCAAGCTACGTATGATCGTAAGCTCTACTGACGCTAATGAAATTTAGCGTGAGTAGAATTCAACAACCAGCTGCTCTTCACAGGTTACGGGAACCTCGGCGCGCTTGGGCTTGCGAACCAGACGAGCCTGCAGGCTCTCCAGCTTGACATCCAAGTAGGCCGGGACGGCGGGGAGCACGTCGCGGTGAGCACCAGCTGCAGCAAGCTGCAAAGGAGCCATGGACTGGCTGCGCGGGTGCACGTGGATCAGCTGACCCTCGGCAACGCGGAATGACGGACGGTCCACGCGGGCGCCGTCAACCATGATGTGGCGGTGCACAACCAGCTGGCGAGCCTGGGCGGTGGTGCGGGCGAAGCCTGCACGCAGAACCAAGGCGTCCAAACGGGTTTCCAAGATCTCAACCAGGTTTTCACCGGTCATGCCCTTGGTGCGCTTGGCTTCTTCGAAGGCACGCGTGAGCTGTGCTTCGCGGATGCCGTACTGGGCGCGCAGACGCTGCTTTTCGCGCAAGCGTACCGCGTAGTCGCTGTCCTGCTTCTTGCGGGCGCGGCCATGCTCACCGGGGCCGTACGGGCGGCGTTCCAGGTACTTGGCAGCCTTCGGGGTCAAAGCAATGCCGAGGGCTCGCGAAAGGCGGGCCTGACGGCGGGCACGTGTGTTGTTAGCCACTTGTGTCCTTCCAATATTTGCAATAAGTATTTGTTCTGGCCTCCATTGTGGAGAGTTGGGGCTATTGCAACCCATCGCTACAGCACCTGGGCATGCGCAACAAGCTCGTGAAAGGGCGCGAAGATTCGCGCTTTTTCAGCAGTGATGTTGTGCATGGAGCCAAGGCTTGCCAGTGCAGCATCAACTCTACCACTTCACCCAACACGGGCACCAAGTTGCCTCCCGTGTCAGCCTGCCGATTTTTCCGCGCAACGACTCAGTCGGGTGCTGCTTTAGCGCTTGGCACCGGGTTCCGTGCCACGGATCAACTCCCGCAGCCGTGCCACGCGGGTGTCCAGGTCGCGCTCATGCCCGTTCTGCGTGGGAACGTAGTAGTTGCGTCCCACCAGGTCATCAGGGGGGTATTGCTGGGTGGCTATGGAGTGGGGTGCATCGTGGGCGTAAAGGTAACCCTTGCCGTGTCCCAGCCCCGCGGAGCCTGAGTAGTGGGCGTCGCGCAGCGGCAACGGAACCATGGTTCCCTTGCCAGCCCGCACATCGGCGATGGCCGCGTTGATGCCCAGGTAGGCGGCATTGGATTTGGGCGCCGTTGCCACATGGACCACAGCCTCGGCAAGGATGATCCGAGCCTCGGGCATGCCAATCAACGCCACAGCCTGGGCCGCCGCAACAGCTGTTTGCAGGGCGGTGGGGTCCGCCATGCCAACATCCTCGGCCGCGGAAATCATGATGCGCCGGCTGATGAAGCGCGGGTCTTCCCCCGCCTCGAGCATGCGGGCCAAATAGTGCAGCGCCGCGTCCACATCGGAGCCGCGCACGGACTTGATGAAGGCGCTGATGATGTCGTAGTGCTGATCCCCTGCCCTGTCGTAGCGCACCGCGGCAGCGTCAATGGCCCGCTCGGCTATGTCCAGGTCAACAACCACCGGCCCGTCGGCGGTGGTGGCCTCAGGATCCAGTTCGTTCAGCGCTACGCCGGCCGCAGCCTCCAAAGTGGTCAATGCCCGCCTGGCATCGCCACTGGCCAGCCGCACCAGGTGGTCCATGGCCTCATCCGTCACCGAAACCAGTCCGTCCAGGCCGCGCGGGTCAACAATGGCCCGCTCCAGCAAGCCCGCAATGTCGGCATTGGTCAAAGGCTGCAGGGTCAGCAAAATGGAGCGCGACAGCAGCGGCGCCACCACGGAGAACGACGGGTTTTCGGTGGTGGCGGCAATCAGCACCACCCAGCGGTTTTCCACCCCGGGCAGCAGGGCGTCCTGCTGGGCCTTGTTGAAACGGTGGATCTCATCGAGGAACAAAACGGTGGTGCGGCCGTGCAGGTCCCTGTCGGTGAGTGCCTGGTCCATGACCCTGCGAACATCCTTCACACCGGCCGTAATCGCTGAGAGTTCCACGAACTTGCGGCCCGGACCGCGTGCAATCACATGCGCCAGAGTGGTTTTTCCGGTTCCGGGAGGTCCCCACAGCATCACGGAGGCGGGCCCGGCAGGACCGCCGGCACTTCCGCCGGCTGCCAGCATATGCAGCGGTGAGCCGGGACCCAAAAGGTGCTGCTGACCCACCACTTCAGCCAGGCTGCGTGGGCGCATGCGCACCGCCAGGGGGCTGCGGGGCCGGGCAGCCTGGGTGCTGGTGCCACCCCCAAAGGTGAGGGATCCGGCGTCGTCCGTGTCGTCATCGCCGTCATTTACACTGCTAAAAAGGTCACTCACCCCTCTAGGCTATCCCCCGGTAGTCTTGCTGCGTGAACACCGCAAACCGCACTGCATTCGTTTCGCCCGCCCGCATGCCCGGCTGGGTGGAGCGGTTTTCAGCCGCCCACGGCGGTTTGGAGCTAGCCCAGGACACGGACGACGGCGTGGAGTTGCGCATGTGCGACGGCGCAGCCGCGCTGCTCAGCGCACCCTGGCCTGACGATGGACGCCCAGGACGCGGGGCGGACCTGCTGGAGCGGGTGGTGTCCGTGGCCGCGCAGGAACGCCGGATCGGCATACTGCTGGCCCGCCGCGGCGGCTTTGCCGTGGGCGTTGCCGTGGCAGGAAAACTGCTGGCACACAAGGTGGGCAGCGCCTCGGCCCGGTCCCGCGGCGGGGATGCCGGTGCTGCCGTGGCCGAACGTGCCGCACAGGAGGCTGCACGCATCTTTGGCGACCACCGTTTTGAGTATCTAGCCACCGGCGGCGACAAACTGCTGGTGGAGTCCGCCTTGGCGGCCTCGGCACTGCGCCAATATGCAAGGCTTCCCCGGCTGGCACCCCTGGCCGTGGTGGATCCGAAAATGGATGTGCTGACGCGGGCGGCCGCGGATTTTTGCTCCCTTCGCATCAGAATCACCGACGCTTTGGATTAGCCGCTCAACTGCGCAAGGATCCGGGCCAGGGCCTTCGCCCGGGCCTCCACGGTGACGCTCCTGAGCAGCGGCAGTATCAGCAGGTACCGCTCGGATCGACCGAGGCCCTCAAAGGCCGCGCGGGCAACCGGGTCACTCTCCAACGCGACAGTCAGCTCAGCCGGAACACTGGCCGTGCGCTGCGGCTCGTAGGCTGCCGCCCACCTGCCGTCAGCCTTGGCGGCGTCGACCTCCACGAGCCCAGACGGGTGCATGCGCCCGGCGGCCATCAGCGCCTCGGCCTTCTGGACATTTATGAGGGACCAGGAACTTCTTGCCCTGCGGCGTGAGTAGCGCTGAAGAAAGGAGTCCTGGTCAAGGCCCTTCCGCTGGCCGTCGATCCAGCCGAAACACAGGCCAACGTCTGCGGCTTCGGCGATGGTGATCAGCGCGATGGCCGAGCGCTTTTTGCCGACCCGCAGCCACGCCTGAACCTGCTGGTCTTGGTGCTCGGTCAGCCACGACTCCCATTCGGCTGCCTGGGAAAACTCAAGTATTTCCACCACGATGTTCCCTCCTCGTCACTTCACCCTTGAGGCAACCACACTCTTGATCCATTGGCCATCTATAACCTGACAACTACTACTCATTGACTAATAGCTGTGGCAGACTACCAGGATGGACAGATCTCCCGAACCACACGACCCCCAGCTGCTGCGCGGCGTGTTGCCCATGCTCATTCTTGCGTTGTTGGGTGAGCGGGAGTCCTACGGCTACGACCTGGTCGAACGCCTGCGGGCCCTGGGGCTGGCCGGTCTGGCAACGGGCGCCGTGTACCCCGTGCTGAGCAGATTCGAGCGCGATGGCCTGCTCAACAGCTACACCCAGAAATCCCAGTCGGGACCGGCCAGAAAGTACTACCTGTTGACTGAGCAAGGCCAGTTGGCCCGGGTCGATGCGGCACATAGGTGGCGGGACCTTGCCGACGTGGCCGAGCGCGGCCTCTCCCCCGCCAGCCAAACTTCACAGCAGCCAACAGATCGGAACAAGTCATGAATTCAAGCCACCAGAAACTGGATGCGGAAGGCCCGCGCGATCCCCAGCAAGAACAGCGTGCTACCAACACATCACGAGGACGCGGACTGGCCCACGCCGCGCGGCGCGAATGGTACCTGCTCAAGGTGGACCTGTTCCTTGACGGGCGCGTCCCCGGCCGCCGCCGCAAGGAGATTCTCAACGATCTGCGCAACATCATCGACGCCGAAGCTGACATTCACACGCTGCAAGAGGCCATTTCAGGACTCGGCGAGCCCCGCGAATTGGCCGCCAGCTATGCCGAGGGCACGTCCAAGAAACGCGTTTTGTGGACTGCAGGAGTGGCGGCTGGACTGGCAGCACTGATGGTGTATTGGATTCTCGGGCTCACCTACACCTTGGGGATGCTATCAGTGGCCCACCAGGCTGGCGGGGAATTCAGCTCACACTTCTTCTTTGTAGACGTCCTGGTATTCTCCACAGCTGAGGGCATCGGAATTGGGTGGAGCGGAGACGCCGCGCTGTGGTTCCCCCTGGGACTGGCAGCCCTTGCCTTCATTGGAACAAGCCGTGCGTGGCGGGTCTTTCGCCGTCGTCCGCGCTAAGTGCCGTGGCGGAATTGGTGGTTGAGATCCGCCTCCTTTCAAGGTCTTGGACGCACGGCCAGGTGACTGGACATGCCACCGCCCAGTCCACGCCCCTAGCCAGGGCCGCCCGGCAATTCTTCATCCGGGATCGACACCGAATCCCCCCGGTATGCCCGGGACGCGGCGATGATGCGTTGAATAATTCCCTGCACGGCCAGCAGTTCACTTTCACTGACGGCATTCCCCACCGCATCGGCCCACTGGTGCTGCGCATGGCGCAACCCGATGATTGATTCCCGGCCGGCCGGGGTGGGTTGCAGAAGCTTGGCTCGCTGATGGTGCGGGTTCGCCAGATACTCGGCCCAGCATTTTTCGACGAGAATGTCCGCACTTCGTTGCACGCTTTGGCGGGCCAGCCCCAAGCCGACCCTGCGCGCAATCTCCGAGACCGTCAGCGGTTCATCCAGCGTTGCGCCAAGGACTTGCCACCAGGCGGGGGTGAGTCCGGCCGGTTCTGCAATGTCGCGTGCTGCGGCAAGAAACTCGCCGTTGAGCTCGAAGATCGGCAGGACCAGGTTTGTCAGCGCATCGCCGCCGGCGGACCGTTCACTCATTCGGCGGCGCCAGTCAGTTGGTCAAAGTACTTCTTGTCTCCGGTGGTGTACAGCCCGTACCACGCGTCGATCATCGGCTGGGGGAAGAGTTCGAGCCGCTCAAAAACGGCTCTGGCGAATTCGATGGGAGCCGTTGCGGGCGCCGTGATGAGGTTCCCGTCAGTGACGCTCTTCTGTGAAAGGTAGCGGGCCGCGCCCTGGTACTCGTGAGCGCCGAGCAGAAATTCGGGGGCGTTGCTGGTGTGGGGCCTGTCATTGAGAAGCCCCCTTCGTGCCAGCCCAAGCGTGGCGCCACAAATTGCCGCCACTGGCGTGCCCGCCAGCAACAGATCTCCGGCCACGCGGAGAATGGCGTCATGGCCGGCGCCCCAGGTATCGGCTCCGGGGAGAATGAGCGCGGCAACGTTGTCGAGGTCCAGCTCGCTGAGCTGCAGATCGGGGTGAAGTCGCAAGCCGCCCATGGTTGTTACATACTCCCCCGGACCCTCGGAAGCCACCATCAGCTTGAACCGGCCGGGCGCAGCCTGCTCAGCCATCGTCAATCCGGCCAGGAGATAGCCATACTCCCAGTCCGCCATGGTGTCCGTCGCGTAAAGAATCACAGTTTTCATTTGTTGCCCTACCTTCAAAGTTGACAGCGTACTGTCATTCTCCTTCGAATGACAGCACGCTGTCAATGTCTTTTTTGGCGTAGTTCACAGGACGTGGCATTGAGTGGCTTCATGCGGCCGACAAAGTTGGCCACCAAAGCCCACGCGGTGCCTCATGATGCTCTCGAAATGGGGGCGTGCCTGAAGTGATAAATGCTGGCGAAATCTCTGGTGCATGTTCGGGCGCTTTGGTGTGCTGGAGGGATATTTCAAAGAAGGTCAAGGGCGAGATTCTGGACCGGCTGGTGGCCGAGATTGGCTGTTCTCGGGCGAACGCCCCTCGGCCGCGAATTCAAGCCCCAAGACCCGGACACCTGGACGCGACTCATCGAAGTTGCGACAACACTCGTCCCGGAATGACTACTTGCCGTGGCTGGCGTTGAAAGCATGCCGGTACTGACTGGGAGTAAGGGATGTCGATTTTTTGAAGATGGTGCGGAAGTTGGCACCGGTCCCCATACCCACGGACGCGGCAATCCTGTCAATAGGGGCCGCCGTCGTCTCCAATAGCTCCTTGGCACGTTCCACGCGTTGCATCGCCAGCCACTTCATGGGTGTAGTTCCGGCATGCGTCTCAAATCTGCGGGCGAGGGTCCTTTCGCTAAGCGCCGTTGCCGCGCTGATGTGCGCCAGTGTGATGGGCCGGTGCAAGTGGGTGGCGGCCCACTCCATGGCGGCTGCGACGTCGCGCGGCTGATCCGAGGTCCCATACACAGGACGGTGCTCAATGAATTGCGATTGCGTGCCTTCCCGGCGGGGCGCAGAAACTATCGAGCGTGCCGTCAGATTCGCCTGTGCTGACCCCCAGTCGCTGCGAACCAAATGCAGGCAAAGATCAATCCCGGCAGCCACTCCTGCCGACGTGAGCACCTGGCCGTTGTCGACGAAAAGCACATTTTCATCCACAGCGATGCGCGGGTAGCGGGCGGCCAAATCTGCCGCGGATCCCCAGTGGGTGGTGGCTGCCAGCCCGTCCAGGATGCCGGCCTGGGCCAGGGCGAAGGCTCCCGTGCAGATGGAGACCATGCGGGCTCCTCGCCCATGGGCCTGCCGCAAGGCCGCGTGAACCTCCGCTTGGAGCGGCTCCCGGGACGCTGTGTAGCCCGGAATGATCACGGTGTCCGCTTCGGCGAGCAGTTCCAAGCCCCTGTCCGGGGCCACTGAGAAGCCTCCCACTGCAGGGACGGGCTGCCCACCAGCTGAACATGTGGCCACTTCGTAGAGGCCGGGAGTGTTCCGCCCAAGGACCTGGAAGGGTATGCCAAAGTCCAGAGGCAGGACTTCCGGCAAGGCCAGGACTGCAACCTTGATCCGGCCCTTGCCGGTATCTGGGTGGGCGCCGCTTCCGGCACGTGTGGCAGGATACTTTTGCATAGTGGCTATCTTGCCACTGTCCGCGCAGCTTTCTCAATGGAATTGTGGAAGCATGACCCACCACGCTTCCAGTTTTCGTAATCTACTGCCTCGCCTCATCGCTGCCCAGGCCTGCTACTACATGATTGTCAGCATTGACCTGACGCTCACCGGCTTGGTGGGCATGTCACTGGCCCCCACACCCATGTTGATGACGCTTCCACTGAGCCTGATTGTGGTGGTTGGAACGGCATGTTCCTTCATTGCCGGACATGCCGCTGCACGCTTCGGGTACCGGCCGGTCATGATGGCCGGATCCCTGACAGCAGTCGTCGGCGGAGTCCTTTCGGCCGTCGCCGTCGCATCCCAGTCATTTACACTGTTTTGTCTCGGGACTGCACTGACTGGTGGATACCGGGCCGTGGGCGGGTTTCTGCGTTTTGTTGCTGCCGAATTTGCTCCACCAGCCAGACGCGAACGGGCCTTGGCTCTGGTGATGTACGGCGGGATCATTGCTGCCGCCCTGGGGCCGTTCGCCGCCGTTGCAGCATCGAAAGCCGCCGAACAACCGTTTGTGGGTTCGTGCGTATTGATAGCCATTCTGGGCGTTGGCGCCCTGTGTTTGGCATCGAGCATGCCGCCGTCCACTGGCGGCGGCATGGAAATCAATGACCCCGCCATCAAGATTCGGGACCGGGCGGGTAATCCCCGGTTCCAGCAGGCGGTGCTCGTTTTGACCGGTTCCGGACTCGTGATGACGCTCGTCATGGCTACAGGCCCCTTGGCGAACCACCATGTGGGGCACTCCCCTGCCCTGGGCGCAACCATGATCCAGTGGCACCTCATCGGCATGTTTGCCCCATCAGCACTGAGCGCGTTATTTCTCAAGAAGTTTGGCGTCTTCAAAACCAATGTTGCCGGTGGTTTCATCATGGCCAGCGGGTGCGCCCTCGGGATAATCACACACTCCGGATGGGCCATGACGGTGACGTTGGCCCTGGTGGGCGTGGGATGGAATATCTTGTTCGTCGCAGGCTCGGCGCTCCTGCTCCAGTCGTACCCTCAGGGCAGAGGAGCCAAACTTCAGGGTTTCACTGACGGGGCAACTGCCGCCATCTCGGCTGCGGGCTCCTTCGCCGCCGCGGGCCTGCTCCAACTGTTGGGGTGGGGAGGCGTCAATGCTCTGGCACTCACCACGACCGCGGCCATGCTGGCTGTCCTTGCCTGGTTGACCATCCGGACCGGAAGCAGGCGCTCCCCCGTGCATCCATCGTCGCCGGTCGCAGCCGGCACTGGGGATCAGGCAGCGGTAGACCGTTCGGAGGGTGCAGCAGCAGGTATGTCTAGCTGACAGCCTTCTCCAGCAGCGCCACCAACCGCTTCTGATCGGCGGCCGTCAGCTTTTTCACGGCATAGGAGCTAGGCCAGAAATTACCGTCGTCGAGGTTTGCATCATCCTGGAAGCCAATGGTGGCGTACCGCGTCTTGAACTTTGTGGCGCCTTGAAAAAACACCACCACCTTGCCATTGGTGTTTGTGTACGCCGGCATGCCGTACCAAGTCTTTGCCCCCAAGGAAGTGTGCGTCTTGACCAGGTGATGCAACGTCTCAGCCAACTCCTTGTCCGTACCCGTCATCTCGGCGATTGCAGCCAGGCATGCCGCTTCCAGGTCGGCGCCCTGTTGTGCGGCCTTGGCTTCGGCCGCGGCTGCACGCATTGCTGCTTTTTCCTCTTTGCTGAAAGTGGTGTTCATGATCAGTTCCTTTCTATCGGCTGCTTTATGGCTTCCACTGTAGGCCGAGCGGGACGACGGCGCTTCTTTGATCCTGCTTGACTTGAATCGCGGGGCCCCGGCAGGTTCCAAGACCGGAAGCTAGATCCAGAGGGACTAGATGATGCCGGCAGAACCAGTGAGGACCACTCCGCCGAATACAACGAGTGCGGAAAGACTGGCGACCTTTGATACTCCTTCCAACCTGCGAATGCCGTCTTCCCTTCGGAAGGCGAAAATGACAGCGAAGGCAGCCATTCCCGCCAGGACGGGCCTCGAGAGTATCAGGATGAGGAAGAACCCCGGCTCGTACCAACCTCCGGCCTTCTGGGACAGGAACCAGAGTGAGCCTGCGATCACGAACGGCACCACAGCCAGAATGAGTGCCCGGCAGCTGATCCAGTCCCACATGCTCACGGCCTCCTGGGAGGGATTTGGGCACTGAAACCAGCACCGTGGAGGGCCCGCTGGTTCACAGTGTGGCATGGGCTGCCATGGGGCGACCAGAGCATATGCGGTGCGGAACCCTGCAGGAGCATTCGCCGTCGCCAATGTTCCACAGTCGAACAACAATTGAGGATATGGTCTACCCATGATTTTGATTGAGATTGACGACCCCCAACAGGCAGAGGTTCGGCGACTGCTCGAGGAGCACCTGGCCGACATGTTTGCCACCTCGCCAGCCGACAGTGTCCATGCCTTGGACCATTCGGCGCTGTCCGAACAGGGTGTAACGTTTTGGACCGCGCGCGACGGTGAGCAGCTGCTCAGCTGTGGTGCTTTGCAACAAATGGACCCCTTCCATGCCGAAGTCAAGTCCATGCGCACCACCCCTGCTGCGCGTGGACGTGGTGTTGCTGCCTTGCTTCTCGAGAGGATTGTTGCAGAATCCCGGAACCGCGGCTACCGATGTCTGTACCTGGAGACGGGCAGCCATGAGTTCTTCGCCCCGGCTCGGCGACTCTACGCACGGCACGGATTTACCGAGTGCCCACCCTTTGGGCCCTATGTTCCTGATCCGCACAGTGTATTCATGCTGCTGGATCTTGCTGACAACTCCCAGCCGCAAGAAACACGCTTGGCATAGTGTTGACGGGTGTTTGAATCACGAAAACTTAGTGAAGACGTCCATATTCGTTTACTGCGAACGAACGATGCGGCGGCACTTTCTGCCGCCTATCTGCGCAACCGGGAATATCTTGCTCCGTGGGAACCGGTACGTCCCGAGGAATATTACACGGAGGCCTGGCAGGCCGCTGACATGGTGAACCGCCTTGCGGCCACAGAGGCTGGCCAGGGGTTTCCCTTCGGGTTGTTTGCCGGCGATGTCCTCGTGGGCCGGTTCAACCTGACCGGCATAGTGCGCGGCCCCTTCCAGAGCGCGGGGTTGGGCTACTGGGTGGATAAACAGTACGCAGGTCGTGGCCTGGCCTCCGCTGCGGTCAAGGTGCTCGTCGAAACTGCCCGTGACGAACTTGGGCTGCACCGCATAGAAGCAGGCACACTGCTGCACAATATTGGCTCGCAGCGGGTGTTGTTGAAGGCTGGCTTCGAGCAGATTGGCCTGGCGCCCGAGTACCTCAAGATCGCCGGGACTTGGCAGGACCACAACCTCTACCAAACAATCCTGCACGACCAGGATGCCTGATGAAGCGCTACCTGGGGCGCGCTCGTGACAGGATATCTGTGATGACTTCGGCCTTGGCAGCGGCATAGGCATTCATGTCTGGCCAGTCCTGCGTCAGGAGCTCACGTTTTGTCCGAGCATAGAGGTCTCTATCCTGGGCATGCTTCCGCAACCTGTTCCGGAACTCGAGGTAGGCACTAACACTTGGATGCTTGACCTCGAGGAGGTGGATATGAACATCGAGTGCCGGTGTCCTGACCATACGATGTCCAGGCTCACGGATCCGAAGCTCATAACCAACATCCAAAAGAGGGCTGAGGTAATCCTCCTCTGCGGTGATGTCAGCAACCGTTACGAGGATGTCGACAATCGGTTTCGCCGCAAGCCCCGGAACTGACGTTGAAAATGGCTGGCCAGATCGGGTCGTACTCCACTATGGTGAGGCTGCGCTTTTCGACGCCGCCGATAAGTTCCACATCGGTGACATCGGGACGGCGTGCGCTGAATTCTGAGCTGCCGGGCATCCACCCAGCCTATAGCCGGAGATCTCTGAGGTACGTACTCGCGGGGCGTGAAAGGATCAGTTCATGATCCTCGAAACCATTGTCTTGTCCGGTAAAAGTTTTTACTTGCGCAGGGCCGTTGAAGCCGACGTTGTCCCGATTGTTGAACTTATGGCCAACGACACCATCCGCCAGGCTGAGAATTCGACTGCGCCTGAGAATCACGTGTCGTATTTGACTGCTTTTCAGGCGATCGACGCGGACCCGGCGCAGTTGCTGGTCGCCGTCGTGGATGACCTGGAAACTGTTGTGGCCACCATGCAGTTGACAGTTATCCCCGGCCTGGCCCGGTTGGGCGCGACGCGATTGCTGGTGGAGGCGGTCCGGGTAGACGAGCGGCTTCGTGGCAACGGCTTGGGATCCTCGATGATGGAGTGGGCCATCGCAGAGGGGAGGCACCGGGGCGCCGCCTTGGTCCAGTTGACCAGTGACAAATCTCGAGACGCCGCTCATCGATTCTATGAGCGGCTGGGCTTCACAGCGTCTCACGTGGGGTTCAAGCTGATTCTTTAGGTCACATCCGAGGGCATTGGCGAGCAGGCGTAGCGGCGGCAGTGGCCGGTCAGCAGGCCATGGGTGCCCGGCGCAGAGGCGCTTGGCGGTAGTGATACCTGCCAACTTCTCTAAATCCACCTTGTTTATAGAGTGCATGCGCGCCTGCGTTCGCGGCCGTCACCAGCAACCACGCTTGGGCAGTGCCTCGCTCGTGAGCCGCGTCAAGGAGCTGGCGAAGAATGGACGCTGCAATGCCCTGCCGGCGAAAGCCCGGATGGACACTCATGCAATAGATCCCGGCCCACCCGTTGAGCAGCGTCACCCGCCCGGTTCCCACCACCATGCCGTCGCCATTCACGGCCGAGGCGTAGAGCGAAGGGATTCCCGTGAGGATCCCCCGGGCCACCTCGCGTTCGGCGGCCGCTCCCCTACCGTCTATCCGCCATCACAAATCAATCCACTCCTTCGACGGCGCACCGCTCAACGTCAGGGTGATGCCGGCCGGCGTGGCAGGGGCCCCATTGACGCTGCCAACAGCTGTCATGATCAGCGTCTCCGACTGCCGAGAATATCGCTGAAGGTCCAGCAGCTGTTCCAAAGCGCGGTTTTCCGGGCGATGGGTCACTTGGAAGATGACGGGCTGGCGGCGTGTGGCGTACCAGCTCACGGTATCTCGAAGTGCCACCGCAAGATCAGCGGGCGCCTGTCGAGGCCACACCGAGTTGGCCCGCTGGGTCACTGAGCTGGCTGATCGCAGCACCCACCCATCGCGATCCATCGCCTCCGGAGCAGGCCAGGACTCATTCATCAACACTTCAAGGGCGTCCACGGTACAGTCTCGCCCGACAGAGTCATTCACACGCTTCATCGTAGCCGGGCGGCGCTGACGGTGCGCTCGACTCGATCACCGTGGGAGGCAAGGTCACCGGCTCTGGTGAGTGCGCAGCTGATGCGAGTTCCGACGCCGAAACTCGCATTAGCTGCGCACTCACCACAAAAATGCCGGCCTCCCTGGGCGGGAGACCGGCATTTACGTGTGGAGCAGGTGCTACTTGGCCTCGGGCTTGGCTTCCGGCTTGAAGTCAACGCCGGCTTCCTTGCGCTGCTGCGCCGTGATGGGCGCCGGGGCCTGGGTCAACGGGTCGTAGCCGCCGCCGGACTTCGGGAACGCAATGACGTCGCGGATGGAATCCACCCCGGCCAGCAGGGACACGGCACGGTCCCAGCCGATGGCAATGCCGCCGTGCGGCGGGGCTCCGAACTTGAAGCCCTCGAGCAGGAAGCCGAACTTGGTCTGCGCGGACTCCTTGTCCAGGCCCATGAGCTCAAACACGCGTTCCTGCACATCGCTGCGGTGGATACGGATGGAACCGCCACCGATCTCGTTGCCGTTGCACACGATGTCGTAGGCGTAGGACAGCGCGTTTTCCGGGTCGGTGTCAAAGGTGTCCATGAACTCGGGCTTGGGCGAGGTGAACGCATGGTGCACAGCTGTCCACTTGCCGGCACCAACAGCAACGTCACCGGAGGCGACGGCGTCGGATGCTGGCTCAAACATGGGCGCGTCGACGATCCACACGAAGGCCCAGTCGGCCGGGTTGATCAACCCGGTGCGGTGGCCGATCTCAACGCGGGCTGCACCCAGGAGTGCGCGTGAGGGGGAAACATCGCCGGCGGCGAAGAAGATGCAGTCACCGATCTTGGCGCCAACGGCGTCGGCCAGGCCGGCACGCTCGGTGTCCGTGAGGTTCTTGGCAACCGGACCAGTCAGCTCACCCTCGTCCTTGACCAGCACGTAGGCAAGGCCCTTGGCGCCGCGCTGCTTGGCCCATTCCTGCCAAGCATCGAGCTGGCGGCGGGGCTGTGAAGCGCCACCGGGCATGACAACTGCGCCAACGTAAGGAGCCTTGAACACGCCAAACTCGGTGTCCTTGAAGAACTCCGTCATCTCGGTCAATTCCAGCCCGAAGCGCAGGTCCGGCTTGTCCGAGCCGAAGCGGGCCATGGCGTCGCGGTACGTCATGCGCTGGATGGGCATCGGGATTTCGACGTCGATCAGCTTCCACAATGCGGAGACAATCTTCTCGCCCAGGGCGATGATGTCATCTTGGTCCACGAAGCTTGCCTCGATGTCCAGCTGGGTGAATTCCGGCTGGCGGTCCGCACGGAAGTCCTCATCTCGGTAGCAGCGGGCGATCTGGTAGTACTTCTCAAAGCCGCCCACCTGCAACAACTGCTTGAACAGCTGCGGGGACTGCGGCAGTGCGTACCAGGAACCCGGTGCCAACCGTGCCGGCACCACGAAGTCGCGGGCGCCTTCAGGGGTGGAACGGGTCAGCGTTGGGGTTTCAATCTCGGTGTAGCCCTGCTCGTGCAGCAGGTTGCGGGCCACGCGGTTGGCCTCCGAGCGCAGGCGCAGGTTGCGCTGCATGCCCGGACGGCGCAGGTCCAGGTAGCGGTGCTTCAGGCGCGCTTCCTCACCAACCTCAACGTGCTCGTCTACCTGGAACGGCAGCGGTGCGGCTTCGTTGAGGACGACGACGGTATCCGCCATGACTTCAATCTCACCTGTTGCCAGGGCCGGGTTCTCGTTGCCCTCGGGGCGGCGGGAAACCATTCCGGTGATCTGCAAAACGTATTCGTTGCGCAGTGAATGGAACACATCCTCTTCACGCACCACAATCTGCGACACGCCCGAGGCGTCGCGCAGATCAAGGAAAGCCACACCACCGTGATCTCGACGGCGGGCAACCCACCCCGAGAGTGTGACGGTCTGGCCAATATGTTCGGCCCGCAAGGAGCCCAGGTCATGTGTGCGCAGCACAGCATTCCTTTCAATGGTGGTGAACAGCCCGGGATCCGAGCCGCAAAGATGATTTGTCTAGAAGTTTACCGTGATCAGGCAGGCACCCGAGCGCGCAGCGAGCGTAGGGGCTGGCGGTGTGGTGGGTGCCACCGCGGACACACCGACGGAGTCGTGTGTGGCGCGGTGCGGGCACCAGCCCCTACCTCGTGAGAGTGCTCGTGCGGCTGGTACTACGCCTGAACGATTTGCGGCACCAGGTCCGTAGCCGGTGGCATCCAGACGGCGGGATCCGCCACTACCTGCTCGCCGCTACGAATGTCCTTGACCTGGTGGGTCCCGGACTCGTCGGTGAACCAGACGTAGGGAATCCCGCGCTTGTCGGCGTACTTGATCTGTTTGCCGAACTTGTCCGCCTTGGCGGCAACCTCGGTGGAGATGCCGCGGGCCCGCAAGGCTGCTGCCACGTCCTGGGCGTCCGACCAGCTGTCCTCATCCACCAGGGTGACCAGAACGGCTGTGGGGACGCTGCGCGAGGCCTTGGCGAATTCCTGGCTGAGGATGCGGGCCACCAGGCGGGTGACACCAATGGAGAGCCCGACGCCGGGGAACTTGCGGTTGCCCTTGGATGCCAGGGCGTCATAGCGGCCACCGGAGCAGATGGAACCCAGCGCCTCGTGGCCCACCAGTACAGTCTCGTAGACGGTTCCTGTGTAGTAGTCCAGGCCGCGGGCAATGGAAAGGTCCGCCACCACCGAACCCGGGGCGCTCTTCACGGCTGCAGCAATAACTTGCTCCAGCTCACTCAAGCCTTCTTCCATGAGCTCGTCGGTGACACCCAGTGCGCGCACAGCGGCCACAAAGGAGGTGTCTTCCGTGCGGATGGATGCCAAGGCAAGGGCCTTGGCGGCTTGCTCGTCAGTGGCGCCGAGCTCGTTCTTCAGCAGGTTGGCAACGGCTTCCGCGCCAATCTTTTCCAGCTTGTCGATGCTGCGCAGCACCCCTGCGGTGTCGCTCAGGCCAATCCCCCGGTAGAAACCCTCAGCCAATTTGCGGTTGTTGATGCGCAACTTGAAGGCGGGAATGGGCAGGGCGGAGAGTGCCTCGGCAATCACCAGCGCAAGTTCCACGTCATAGCGGAAGGGAAGCTCACCGTCGGCCACTACGTCAATGTCCGCCTGGGTGAACTCGCGGGCACGGCCCTCCTGGGGACGCTCGCCGCGCCACACCTTCTGGATCTGGTAGCGGCGGAACGGGAAGGACAGGTATCCGGCGTTCTCCACCACGTAGCGGGCAAAGGGCACTGTCAAGTCAAAGTGCAGGGCCAGCTGGTTGGGGTCGGCCTTGGCAGCTGCGGCCGCATTCCCGTCGTCGTCCTGCAGGCGGGAGAGCGCATACACCTCTTTATCAATCTCACCCTTGCGCAGGAGTTGGCCCACAGTCTCCACCGCCCGAGTCTCTACAGAGCTGAACCCGTGAAGTTCAAAGGTGCGGCGCAGGGTGTCCAACACATGCTGTTCCACCAGCCGTTCCTCGGGAAGCCACTCGGGAAAACCGGACAAGGAGGCGTTGCGTGCCATGGGTAATGCTCTCCTAACATGCGCCACGTGAGGTGTTCGATCACGAGAAGTGGCGTCGCGGGTAAACGTAATGGTGTGAGCGTGGCCCTGTCATGCTCGCAGCTTTGCGGCACATACATGAGTAAACTGACACCGAATGCCATTTTATAAGGTTTGGCACTCCACCCCTAACCTACCCCCGCCACGCTCACACGGCGCGGGTAAACGTACCGCTCACGTTGAAGCTCACACATGAAGGCGAGGCACAGTTGGTCAACACCAATAAGTCCAACCGCGAAGCAAAGGCACGCGTTGCACGCATGCAGGCCAACCAGGCCCTGCACCAGGAGCAACAGCAACGCCGCAAGCGCGACAACTTGATCGCGGCCATCGCCATCGCTGTTGCCTTGGTGGTTGCCATTGTGCTGGCGCTGACTGTGTTCACACCCAAGGACAGCGCATCGGCTGAGACCGAACCAACGCCCACAGCTACGGTGGCACCATCGCCGGCCCCCACAACGGCTGCGCCTGCAGAGACCAACAGTCCCACGGTTCCCAAGGCTGACACCGCCGCGGGCAAGACCTTCACTGGATCACTGAGCCTCAACGGCCAGCCCGTTGGCGTGAGCCTGGACGGCACCGCCGCACCCCAAGCCGCGGCCGTATTCAAGTCCCTGGCAGACTCCGGCTTCATGACGGGCAAGAGCTGCCACCGCCTGGCCGACGCGCCCGACTTCGGTGTGTTGCAGTGCGGATCGCTCAACGGCGACGGCCAGGGCGATCCCAGCTACCTGTGGGGCCCGGTGGAAAACACCCCGGCTGACGGAAAATACCCTGCCGGCACCATTGCCGTAGCCCGCGCAAACACCACGTTCTCCAATGGCACGCAGTTCTTCATCACCTTCAAGGACACGGTCCTTCCGCAGGACACCGGCGGCTACACAATTGTTGGCAAGGTCACCAGCGGCCTGGATGTTGTGGACGCAATTGCTGGCGGCGGCATCGAGGCAGACGCCACCGACGGCGCACCCAAGACCAAGGTGACGATAGACTCGTTCAAGCTTGATTAGATTTCATAAGGCCATTCTTGGCGGAACGCATTAGCGCCCACCACGGAAACCACGCTCCAGCGCGATCACGGCCAGATCGCTTTGCTCCACCCATCAGTTCCCTCCAGCGAAAGACTTTTAGCGGTGACACACAGTCAAGAATCCGACGAAACACTTGCCTCAACAACCGAGCCGGCTATTCCTGCCCAGGAAAGCTCTGCACCAGTTGTTGCCGACGCGGCGCAGGCCCCCGTTCCAGCTCCCTCGCCTTCGCCTTCACCGGCGGCCTTTGCTGCCCGGCCCAAGGCTCCCGCAGCGCCTGCTGCCCCCGTTGCTGCCCCTGTGGCGGCTGTCCCGGCGGTGAATCTGGTGGAAGCTGCCAAGTTTGGCCGCGCTGAAGAAGACGGACACGTTTTCCTGCTGCTGGACGGCGAAGAGTTCCCTGTGGGCCAGTACCCCGGCGCCAGCAAGGATGAGGCCCTGGCCTACTTTGCCCGCAAGTTCGAGGACATCCTGGCCCAGGTAACGTTGCTTGAGCAGCGTGTTGAGGCCAAGGCCCCCACCGCTGACATGCACAAGACTGTCACGCACCTGCGCGAACAGCTTGGCGAACGCACTTCCGTGGGTGACGTCAACACGGCGTTGGCCCGTCTGGTGGCACTGGATGAGAGCATCAAGGCCCTGACCGCCGCGGAGCGCGCAACCCACGAGGCTGCCCGCACCGTTGAGTTGGCGGCCCGCGAGGCCATTGTGGCCGAGGCCGAGGCCATTGCAGCCGAAGACCCCGCAGCCATTCAGTGGAAGGTTAGCAGCGCCCGCATGAACGAACTCTTCGAGTTCTGGAAGCAGGCACAGAAGTCCGGCATGCGCCTTGGCCGCGCCACGGAGGAAGGCCTGTGGAAGCGATTCCGCAGCGCCCGCACCGTGTTTGACCGTCACCGCCGCGCCTACTTCTCGCAGCTGGACAACAACAACGCCGCAGCCAAGAACACCAAGGAGTCCTTGATTGAGGCCGCCGAGGAATTGGCCACGTCAACCGACTGGGGTTTCGCCGCTGGCGAGTACCGCCGCTTGATGGATCAGTGGAAGAGCTCACCGCGCGCGAGCCGCAAGGACGACGACGCCCTGTGGGCCCGCTTCCGCGGCGCGCAGGACAAGTTCTTCGCTGCCCGCCAGGACGCCAACAACGCCCTCGATGAGGAATTCGGTGCCAACTTGCTGGTCAAGGAAGCCCTGCTTGCCGAAGCCGAGGCACTGCTGCCCATCAAGGACCTCAACGCCACGAAGAAGGCTTTGCAGTCCATTCGTGACAGGTGGGAGGAAGCCGGCAAGGTTCCGCGCAATGACATGGCGCGCATTGATACCGGCTTGCGCAAGGTTGAGGACGCCGTTCGTGCCGCCGATGAGGACAACTGGCGCCGCAGCGACCCCGAAGCCAAAGCCCGCACCAGCAGCGCCTTGAGCCAGCTTGAAGCCACCATTGCTGGCCTGAAGGAAGATCTTGCCAAGGCCCAGAAGGCCGGGGATGCCCGCAAGGTGGCCAAGGCAACTGAAGCCTTGGAAGCCCGTGAACTGTGGTTGGAGCAAATCCAGAAGGCTGCTGCGGACTTCTCCTAGCAAGTATTTTCAGCAAGTCACAAGGCCCCAGGGCCGGGTTGTCCACAATCCGGCGCTGGGGCCTTCTGCTTTGCCGTGGGCAGGTGCAGTCTTGGTTCATGATCGAATCAAGCAACAGCTTCGGCGCACCTCTGGTTCCCGGTGACATGTTCATCCTGGCCGAACTTCACGCCATGAAGCTCGACGGCGTGCTGGTCCCCGTCGTGGGCAATGCGTTCCGCCCCCGGAAGGTTGCCGAGACGGCCGCATTGCGGGCCGGGGCGCTGCGGCTCAGCATTCCTGCGGCATTGGAACGACGGGCCGTGCTGGGACAGCTCGCGGCGGCATGGATTTACGGTTGCGCTCCCCCGCCGCTTGTCATTTCACTGCTGGTTGACAATGATGGCAACACGGCATTTCTGCCGGCCCACAGCGGCTGCACTTTGCGTCAAGTTCATCTTGACACGGTTGATGTGCAGAGCGTGGGCGGCACCTTGGTGACGAGCCCCCTGCGTACTGCCATGGATGTGGCCCGTTCCGCCCCGGAGGGCACCGCGCGGGCGATCTTGGCAGCCATGGCCGGCCAAGCTGCGTTGGCATGCACCTTGGCGGGCCTGCAGGAGGCCCTGGCCACTGCCACGCATGTGCCCGGCAAGCTGCGGGCCCAGCGGCTCGTGCAAACCATGCTCGACGCCGGTCAGCAGCCCTAAGCGCGCCGTTGTGATCCGGTGGCCCGGTAAACGTCGTAAACTCCGTCAATGCGGCGCACAGCGTTGAGCACGTTGTCGAGGTACTTCGGATCGCCCATCTCGAAGGCAAATTTAGACATGGCCACCCGGTTGCGGGTGGTGCTGACACTGGCTGCCAAAATATTCACATGGCATTCAGCCAGCACGCGCGTCACATCGGAGAGCAAACTCTTGCGGTCCAGGGCTTCCACCTGGATCTCCACCAGGAATACGCCCTTCTGCGCTTGGGCCCATTCAACTTCAACCAGCCTGTCCGGTTCGTTTTGAAGATTCAGCAGATTGGGGCAATCCTGGCGGTGAACGGACACCCCTGAGCCCTTGGTGACGAATCCGGAGATGGGATCCGGCGGCACGGGGGTGCAGCACCTGGCGAGTTTCACCAGTACGTCGCCAATGCCGTGGACAACCACGCCGGAATCGGAGATGCGCGGGCGGCTGGTAGAGACGTGGGTATCCAGCGGCGCTGGCGTGTCGTCGATGTCGTGGTGGACGCCGAGAACTTCACGAAGCCGCTCAACCACTGACTGGGTGGACGTGTGCCCATCCCCCACAGCGGCATAGAGTCCAGCAATGTCCGTGTAGTGAAAATGCTCCGCGACGGCCATGAGGGCGTCATGGGTCATCATCTTTTGCAAAGGCAGGTTTGCCTTGCGCATGCCCTTGGTGAGAAGTTCCTTGCCCTTTTCAATGGATTCTTCCCGGCGTTCCTTGCTGAACCACTGGCGAATCTTGTTCCGGGCGCGGGCACTCTTAACAAAGTTTTGCCAGTCCTGGCTGGGGCCGGCACCCTCTGCCTTGTTGGTGAAGATCTCCACGGTGTCACCATGAGCCAGTTCACTGTTGAGCGGCACCAGCTTGCCGTTGACGCGCGCCCCAATGGTCCTGTGACCCACCTCGGTGTGCACACTGTAGGCAAAGTCCACGGGGGTGGAACCCTCCGGCAGGGCCACGACGGCACCCTTGGGCGTGTAGACGAACACTTCCTTGGCGTTCATCTCATAGCGCAGTGATTCCAGGAACTCGTTGGGGTCCTTGGTCTCCTGCTGCCAATCAACCAAAGTGCGCAACCAGTTCAAGTCGTCCTGGCTGGTGACGGGTGTTTTGTTGCCGGTCTTGTACTTCCAGTGGGCCGCAACACCGTATTCCGCCCGTTGGTGCATTTCCATGGTGCGGATCTGAATTTCAACCAATTTGCCGCCCGGGCCCACCACTGTGGTGTGCAGCGACTGGTACATATTGAACTTTGGCAGGGCAATATAGTCTTTGAAACGCCCCACCAGGGGGTTCCAGAGTGAGTGAATTTGACCCAGGGCGGCATAACAGTCACCGACGGTATCCACGAGGACACGGACACCGATGAGATCGTTGATGTCATCGAAGTCCTTGTTGCGCACCACCATCTTTTGGTAGATGGAATAGTAGTGCTTGGGCCTGCCGGTGATTTCAGCCTTGATCTTGGACAACCGCATCGACTCGGCAATTTCACGCCGGATAATGCTCAGTTGCTTTTCACGCTCGGGAGAGCGGTCTTGAACCATCCGGACAATCTCTTCATACACCTTGGGGTACAAGGCGGCGAAGGAAAGTTCTTCCAGCTCCCATTTCATGGCATTCATGCCAAGCCTGTGCGCGAGTGGCGCGAAGATGTCCAGGGTTTCCCGGGCTTTTTTCTCCGAAGACGCTGCCGAGACGAACCGCCAGGTGCGGGCATTATGCAGCCTGTCCGCAAGTTTAATGACCAGCACCCGGATATCTTTTGCCATGGCGATGACCATTTTGCGGACTGTCTCCGCCTGTGCCGCGTCACCAAACTCAACTTTGTCCAGTTTGGTGACACCGTCCACCAGCATGGTGATTTCGGGCCCAAAGTCCCGTTCCAGTTCGGCCAGGGTGTACGGGGTGTCCTCAACCGTGTCGTGCAACAGGGCAGCTGCCAGTGTGCTGCCGCTCATGCCCAGCTCGGCAAGGATCGTCGTCACGGCAACCGGGTGGGTGATGTAGGGGTCACCACTCTTACGCTTCTGACCTTCGTGGTACTTCTCAGCGACGGAGAAGGCGCGTTGGATCAGCTCAAAGTCTTCCTTGGGGTTCTTGGCCCGCACAATCCGCAGCAAGGGCTCCAGGATGGGCGAGTAGCTCTCATTGGACCAGCCGGTCAGACGGGCCAGGCGGGATCGGGTGCGTTCGCGACGGCCAGGAAAGGTGGGGCGCAGCTCCGGCGGGCGTGGCTTGGAAACACTGGCATCGCCCGGGACTGGGGCCCCGGATTCGGTCAATATCTTATGCGAGGGCGATTCATCGTTCAACGCATTTCCTCCCTCGTTTTGCGGCCACACGCTCCCACTGCGGAGCATTTATCCAGTGTAAGGCGCAGATGGGGGAACTTTGACCAAAAGGATAGCCGGGGGCGGATGCTATGCACCCTCCCCCGGCTACGGGTCAAACTCGAGTGCTGCTAGACGTTAACAGTCTTGGCAGTCTCGTTTGCCTCGCTGGCGCGACGCGAATGGACCTTCTTGGCCTGCCTGGCCAATTCCGGTTCACGCTCACGCAACCAGGCGTACAACGGTGCGGCGACAAAAATGGTGGAGAAAGTACTCACAATAATGCCGATGAACAACGCCAAGGAAAGGTCACGCAAGGTACCGGCGCCGAGCAGGAAGGCGCCGATGAACAAAATGGAAGCAACCGGCAGTACTGCAACCATCATGGTGTTGATGGAGCGCACCAGGGTCTGATTGACGGCCAGGTTGACTTCCTCACCGAAGGTCCTGCGCACCGATTTGGTGATGTCGGCCGTGTTTTCACGAATCTTGTCAAAGACCACAACCGTGTCATAGAGCGAGTAGCTCAAAATGGTCAAGAACCCAATGATGGCTGACGGAGTGACTTCAAATCTGGATGCCGCATAGACGCCGGCCGTAACCACCATGACCACCAGCATGCCCACCACTGCGGCAATGGACATGCGCCAAGTTCTAAAGTACACGGCCATCAAGACCGTTGCCAGAAGCACAAAGACAATGAAACCGATGATCGCCTGACGAGAAACGTCCTGCCCCCAGGTGGGACCAACAAACGTTGAGGTGATGTGGTCATCCGTTACACCATAGGCACTCTTCAACGCGTCACTGACTTTCAAGGTCTCGTCATCGGTGAGCCTGTCTGTCTGGACCTGCATCGTCTTGCCGGCGATGTTGGTGACCACGGCTGCCGTGCCGGGAACAGCCTGGTCAACCGCCTCTTCACCAATGACGGCGTCGGTGTGGGCAACTTCGGAGATGGTGAACTGCGATCCGCCGCGGAACTCAATACCGAAGTTGAAGCCACCGCCCAGCATGGGAATCAGTAGCGACACCAGAACCGCAAGGCCCGTGATGCCAAACCAGATCTTGCGTTTTCCAACAAACTCGTAGGACCGTTCACCGGTGTAAAGCTCATTACCAAAAGTGGCGAAACTCTTCATTACTTGTTCTCCTTCGAGTCTTCGTTGGACTCGGACTTTGCAGCCCCGGCACCCCTGCTGCCAACCAATTCAGCTTCCTTGGCGGCCAGGCGGCGTTCGGCAATGGTCTGGCGACGTTCGGCTTCACCGGCCGCGCGGGCATTCTTGCCCTTGACTACTTCCATGGTCTCTTCAGGCGTCCGCAAACGGCCTGCACCGCGGTACAAGGGAATGGCGCCAAGCTGAACCGGATCAAGGCCGGAGAAGCGGTGGCCTTCACCGAAGAACTTGGTGCGGGCCAGCAACTGCAAGGTGGGGTGAGTGAACATGAAGACAACAATAAGGTCAGCCACGGCTGTCAGACCAAGGGTGAACGCGAAGCCCTTGACGTTTCCAACCGAGACAAAGTACAGCACCAAGGCGGCCAAGAGGTTCACGGCCTTGGAAGCCAAGATGGTGCGCTTGGCCCGGGCCCAACCATTTTCAACGGCGGCGACCAGTCCGCGGCCATCACGGAGTTCATCCCTGACACGCTCAAAGTAAACAATGAACGAGTCAGCGGTTTGACCGATGGCCACGATGATACCCGCCACACCAGCCAAGGAGAGCCGGTAGTTTTCGGCCCAACCCAGCAAGATGATAGCCAGGTAGGTGATGACACCAGCGATCACCAAGGAAGAGATGGTGACAAGGCCAAGAGCCCGGTACTGGAAGAGGGAGTAGATAACCACCAAACCAAGACCGATCAACCCGGCCAGCATACCCATTTCCAGCTGCTGCAAACCAAGCGTTGCCGAGATCTGGAGTTCGCTCTGGATCTCGAAGCTGATGGGCAGTGAACCGAACTTGAGCTTGTCAGAGAGTGACTTGGCGCTTTCCTCGGTGAACTGGCCCGTGATGGAGGACTGACCGTCTGTAATGACCGCCATGGACGCCGGGGCCGAGATGACACTGTCATCGAGGACAATGGCGAATCTCGACTGCGGGTCCTCCGGGTTGGCCAGGTACTTTGAGTTCAGACGCTGGGTGACTTCCTTGAACGCTTGGGCGCCTTCGGGCTTGGTCAGCGTGAGCTGAACCGACCATTCGTTGGTCGTTGCACCCTGGGCACCGGCCTGCAGGCCGTAGCTGGCAGTCTTGATCCACTTGCCGGGAATCTCCACCGGGCCAAGGATGTACTTGATGCCCGAGTCAGGTTCGCAGCTCACCAGGGGCTTCGCCGGATCAGAGCTTGTGGGACGGTCGGTGAGCGGGGCAATGCAACTGGTTGCCTCGAACTGCTTCATCAACGCCGCATCAACCCAGTTGGGATCGCTCGCGTTCACGGGGGCGGCTGTGGGGACCGGCAACTTGTCCGCGGGCGTCTGCTCGGCTTCAGGCACTGCGCCGCTGGGAACCTGCGTGGCAACAATCACGGGGCGGAAGTTCATGTTGGCCGAGGCCTTGATGAGCTCGCGCTCTGCGTCCGTGGGCTTGCCAGGCATGTTCACAACAACGTTGTTACCGCCTTCGGTGGAAATCTGTGCTTCCGAAACACCCGAACCGTCAACGCGCTGACGGATGATGGACACGGCCTGGTCCAACTGCTCGCTGGTGATACTGCCAGCGCCTTCAACCTTGGGCGCCAGAATCATCTGGGTACCGCCCTCAAGGTCAAGACCCAGTTTTGGCGACCATGAGGCGGCTCCGGCGAGGACGCCGCCACCTACTGCCAGGGTGCATGCAATGATGATCGCCGCAAGCCACAGAAGAGTTCTGCGAGCTGTGGACGTCGGACCTGTTCGTGCCATCAAGGGATCCTTCTATTGGTCACGGGTGTAGTGAACATGGCAATGCTGCTGTGCAGGATTTCACCGGCACAGCAGCTGCCAACCCGCATAAGGCTAGTTGTCTTTGTTTTCGTTCTTTAGGCGCTCAAGGGATTCCTCAACGGTTTCCCCGGCGGGCGCTTTCTTTTCCAGATCCAGGGTCAAGGCCGAAGCGTCATCGGGAACAATCGCCTCAACCGTCTCAGGCTCAATGATTTTGGCAACTGTCTGACGGTGAACAGTGGCGGTGACGCCGGGGGAGATTTCCAAAAGGATCTTGTTCTCGTCCTCATCAATGGAGAGGACTTTGCCGAACAGACCAAAGTTGGTCATCATTTCAACACCCGGGGCAAGTTTGGAGCGCTGTTCGGCTGCAGCTGCCTTGGTCTTCTTTTGTTTGCGCATCATCATGAAGATGAGCAAGCCGAACATGGCGAACAAAAGGAGGTTGGTGCCGCTGAACAGGCTTGGTGCGGCGGGCGCATCGGCGGCTAAAATACTGCTGAAGGACACAGCTAGGGTTCCATTCTTTTAAGTACATGTGGATCCAGACACGGAGCAAACGTGCCGGACGTCATACCAGTCTAGAGGGTAAAACTGAACGTTGGATGATAAACCGCCCACAATTGCTCACAAATACACACAACGTAGCGCATTGTGTCTTTGTTTGCCTGGCACGCCGGGCGGCATTGGCGCCCAGCCGCTAGAAGTCAGGGTTGCCGTAGCACAAGCAGTGCCGGATCCGCTTGTCCAAGATCACTGCTTGTTCGGCTGCTATTGCTCGTCATCGTCCTCATCAAAGGGCAGCATGGCCGCCGCCACAGCATTTCGCGGCATCTTCAAACCAAGATGTTCCCAGGCCGCGGGCAGGGCTATGCGCCCACGGGGTGTTCTCCCCAACAGGCCCTCGCGGACCAGGAAAGGTTCTGCAACGGTTTCCACCGTCTCAGACTCCTCCCCAACAGCAATGGCGAGGGTGGACAACCCGACGGGCCCGCCGTTGAACTTGTTGACGAGGGCTTCCAGCACCGACCGGTCCAGGCGGTCAAGGCCCCTGACATCCACCTCATACATGTCCAAAGCCGCCGATGCGGTGCGCGCATCAATGGTTTCGATGCCGTGAACCAGCGCCCAGTCCCGCACCCGCCGCAACAGGCGGTTGGCAATACGGGGTGTGCCGCGGGACCGCCCGGCAATCTCGGCGAATCCTGCACTGGTCAATTTCAAGTCCAGCATGCCGGCTGAACGGCGCAACACGAGCTCCAGTTCCCCCACGGAATAGAATTCCAGGTGGCCGGTAAAGCCGAACCTGTCACGCAAGGGACCGGGGAGCAAGCCTGCGCGTGTGGTGGCGCCCACCAAGGTAAACGGCGGCAGTTCCAGTGGAATGGCGGTGGCACCAGCACCCTTGCCCACAATGATGTCCACACGGAAATCCTCCATGGCCATGTACAGCATTTCTTCTGCCGGCCTGGACATGCGGTGGATCTCATCGAGGAACAAAACCTCACCTTCAGACAGTGAGGAGAGAATGGCGGCCAAGTCCCCCGCGTGTTGAATGGCGGGGCCGGAGCTGATGCGCAGCGGCGCGTTCATCTCAGCGGCAACGATCATGGCCAGGGTGGTCTTGCCCAAGCCGGGCGGACCGGACATCAAGACGTGGTCGGCACTGCGCCCGCGAATCTTGGACGCCGCCAGCACCAGGGAGAGCTGCTTGCGAACCCGCTCCTGCCCCACAAAGTCATCAAGGTTTTTGGGGCGCAGGGCAGCGTCCAGTTCGCGATCCCCAGGCTCCGGTGCGGGCACAGCCAAATCGGCTGCCTTCACCCGGCCCGGGCCGGCCGGGCCGCCACCGATGCTGATTTGTCCGGGCAGCCCGCCGGCGCCGTCGGTAGTTGCCATGGCCTAGCGCACCCTGTTGCTTTGCCGGGAGTTGTCCTGGCCCAGCCAGCGCAGCGTGGCCCGCAAAATGGCGGGCACATTGGCACTCTCACCAAGTTCCGGATCGTCAGCAATTGCTGCATCGATGCTCTTGAGGGCGTCGCGTTCATTCCACCCAAGGCTGGTCATGGCGGCAACAACCTGATCCTTCCAGGCCATGGCCGCTGCCGGCTTTGACGCAGTGACAGGGGCACCGGTGGGGATCAGCTTGCCCTTGAGTTCAAGAACTATGCGCCCGGCCACCTTGGGCCCAACGCCGGGAACCTTCGTGAAAGCCTTCCCGTCGCCGTCAGCCACCGCGCGCCGGATGGCTTCCGGTTCCAGCACCGCCAAAACGGCCAGGGCAAGGCGGGGGCCGATGCCGCTGACGCTGAGCAGCACGTCGAAGACTTCGCGCTCGTCCGCATCGGCGAAACCGTACAGGGTCATGGAGTCTTCGCGCACAATCATGGTGGTGGTCAGCGTGGACTCCTCCCCCAGACGGAGATTGCCGAGCGTCTTGGGTGTGGCATGAACCAGCATGCCCACCCCGTTGACGTCGATAACCGCCTGGGCCAGCGAGAGATGGGCCACTGGTCCCCGAACAAAACTGATCATTGCAACTGCTCCTGACAACACACTGGAACTAAACCGTAACTGACTGGCAATAGAATTACAGCCAGTATATAGAACATACGTACTAACAACTAGTGCCAGGTGGCTCCGGGCTTTTCCTTGTTCTTTTGGACCTTTGACTTGGTCTCCGCGTCGCGCCACAACTGTTGGGCCGCCGTCGTACCGGCGGAAGCCGGCGAAAAAGCACTTCCGCTGCGCCAAGCGTGGGCTATGGCCAGGGCTAGGGCGTCGGCGGCGTCGGCGGGTTTTGGCGGCTCGGACAAACGCAACAACCGGGTCACCATGGCGGTGACCGAGGCCTTGTCCGCGCGGCCGTTGCCTGTCACGGCAGCCTTGACTTCCGACGGCGTGTGCATGGCAACGGGTATGCCGCGCCGGGCGGCAGCTACCATGACAACACCTGACACCTGTGCCACGCCCATGACGGTGCTGAGGTTGGTTTGGGCGAACACGCGTTCAATGGCCAAAACATCGGGCTTAAACGCGTCCAGCCACTGATCGATCGCTTCCGCGATGACCAGCAGCCGGGCGTCCAACGTTAAAACATGTGAGCTTCCCACCACACCAACACCCACCAAGGTGGCCGTGCGGTTGGGGGCAACGTCAACGACGCCGAGCCCGCACCGGGTCAAGCCCGGGTCAACTCCTATTACACGCAGGTGTTAGTCCTCTTCGAGCGCCGCGAGAACCTCGGCACTCATGTCAGCGTTGGAGTAGATGTTCTGGACGTCATCCAGGTCTTCCAAAGCATCGTAGAGCTTCATGAACTTGCGAGCATTCTCGACGTCGAGTTCAACCTGCATGGACGGGACGAAGCCTGCATCGTCGGTTTCGTACTCGATACCGGCTTCCGCCAGAGCCGCACGAACGGCAGGCAAATCTGCGGTGTCGCAAATGATCTCGAAGTTTTCGCCGTCGTCCTTGACTTCCTCAGCACCGGCGTCCAGTACCGCCATGAGCAGGTCGTCTTCGCTGAGACCGTTCTTGGGCAGGCCCACAATGCCCTTGCGGGTGAACATGTAGGCCACCGAGCCGGGATCCCCCATGTTGCCGCCATTGCGGCCCACGGCCAGACGGACCTCAGAGGCGGCGCGGTTCTTGTTATCAGTCAGGCACTCGATCAGGATCGCGGTGCCCTGGGGGCCGTAGCCCTCATACATGATGGTCTGGTAGTCAACGGCATCGCCCAGCAGGCCGGCACCACGCTTGATGGCGCGGTCAATATTGTCTGCCGGAACCGAGGTCTTTTTGGCCTTGGAGACGGCCAATTCCAGCGCCGGGTTGCCCTGGAGGTCAGCTCCGCCGCCGCGGGCGGCAACTTCAATGGTTTTGATGAGCTTGGCAAACGACTTTGCGCGGCGGCTGTCAAGAATCGCCTTTTTGTGCTTGGTTGTTGCCCATTTGGAGTGGCCTGACATGGTTACGCTTCCCCTCTAATCATTCGTATAAACAGTTCGTGGATGCGGCGCTCACCCGTCACTTCCGGATGGAAGGAGGTGGCCAGCAAATGCTGCGATCGAACGGCTACTGCACGGACTTCTGGGACGATTCTACCGGTTTGCTCATCCGCAGGGAGTTCAACACTAGCAAGGACCTGCACGGACTCCCCCACGCGCTCCACCCACGGCGCCCGGATAAACACCGCATGCACGGGGGTTTCCGGCTCGCCGGGCAGGGCCAGCTGCGCGAAGTTCAATTCAGTCTCGAAGGAGTCAACCTGGCGCCCGAAGGCGTTGCGCCGCACTGTGATGTCCAGCCCGCCCAGGGTCTGTTGTGCCTCGCCTTTCATATCCTTGGCGGGGTCTGCGATGTCGTTGGCCAGCAGGATCATGCCGGCGCAGCTGCCGTACACGGGCATTCCGGCGGCTATGCGCTCACGCAGGGGCTCGCGCAGCTCAAAGATGCGGGTCAGTTTGTCAATGGTTGTCGATTCCCCTCCCGGCAGGATCAGTCCGTCGACGGCGTCCAGCTCGGACCGGCGTCGAACACTGATGACACGCGCGCCGGCGGCCTCGGCGGCACGGGCGTGTTCGCGCACATCGCCCTGCAGTGCCAATACACCCACCAGGGGCTGTTTGGGCGCTGCGGAATCAAGGGTTTCATGGAAAGTCTTAGTCACATTTACATCTTAGTTGGGCGCAAAGTCACATCGATTACTTCACCTACGCGCCGTGACGGTTGGCAGCACTGAAGAGCTACACCAAGTAGCATTGTGCGAGGACTGACGTGCTAAAGATGAGGTAAGTAGTATGTGCGGAATCGCTGGTTATTACGGTTATGGAGCAGACGAAACGCTCCTGCAAGAGATGAACGCGTGCATTGTGCACCGCGGCCCCGACGGTGAGGGTATCTATACCCACGGCAACGTGGGCCTGGCCCACCGCCGTCTCTCCATCATCGATGTGGCCCACGGCCAGGAGCCGATGTACAGCGCCGACGGTGAAACCGTCCTCATCTACAACGGTGAGGTCTACAACTACTTGGACCTGCGTGCTGAGCTGGAAGCCCTGGGCCGGACGTTCTCCACCAAGTCGGACACCGAAGTTGTGCTGCAGTCCTACGAGGAGTGGGGCGACGCCGCCTTTGACAAGTTCAACGGCATGTTTGGCTTTGCCATCCATGACAGGAAGAACAACCGCCTGGTTCTGGCCCGCGACCACTTCGGCATCAAGCCGCTGTACTACGCCACCGCCGGCACCGCGCAGGCCCCCACGCTGCTGTTCGGCTCGGAAATCAAGCCCCTGCTGGCTGCCAACAAGATTGAGACCGGCGTCAACGAGCGGATCCTGTACCGCTACCTGCAGTTCCGGATTCACGACGACGAATCCGCCACCTTCTTCGACGGCGTGCAGAAGTTGATGCCCGGCGAGAAACTGGTGGTGAACACGGTTGACAGCGAGGCTGGCCCGGCCGGCACCGTCACCATTAGCTCCTACACGCGTTTCAAGGAAGAGCTGGCCGAGCTGGCCAAGATTGAAACCCCGTACTCCAAGGCCGTCATTGACGAATACCGGGAGCGTTTCACCGAGGGTGTCCGCCTGCGTCTGCAGTCAGAGGTCCCCGTGGGCACGGCCCTTTCCGGCGGACTGGACTCCTCCGCCGTCGTGGTCACCATCAACAAGCTCATGCAGGAGAAGGCAGCAGCCACCGATTCCCTCGGTGCCCAGCAGCAGACCTTCTCCGCAGTGTTCCCCAATTCGCTCAATGACGAGGAAAAGTACGCCGACGCCGTGCTGGCCCGCTGCGAAGGCAACGTCATCAGCCACAAGATCCGCCCGCAGGCCACCGAATTCGTGGAGGACCTGGAGGACTTTGTGCGCACCATGGAGGAGCCCATCATCTCCTCCGGCCCGTACGCCCAGTACCAGGTCATGCGTGAGGCGTCCAAGCACGTCACAGTGCTCCTGGACGGCCAGGGTGCCGATGAGATGATGGCCGGCTACATCCCGTACTACTTCGCTTACTTGCGCCAGTTGAAGAAGAACGGGCAGAACGCCAAGCTGGCCAAGGAATTGGTCTCCAGCTCCGATATCTTGTTCCGGCTCGCCCGGTTCCGCATCCAGGGCGCGCTGACCTTCAAGAAGGCCGCCGGGATCACCCCGCTGCTGAACAAGAAGTTCACCGCCGCGCACAAGGGCGAGACGTTCTCCAACATCCCGGACAACTTGAAGCTGCGTCTCATTGACGACCTCTTCCACAAGTCCCTGCCGGCTGTGCTGCGCTATGAGGACAAGAACACCATGCGCTTCTCCTTGGAGGGCCGCGTGCCGTTCCTGGACAAGGAAGTGGTGAAGTTCCTGTTCAGCCTGGACGATGAGTCCATCATCAAGGGCGGCTGGAACAAGCGCATCCTGCGCGACGCCACCCGCGAGTTGCTGCCGGAGATGATCAGCAACCGCCGCAACAAGATCGGCTTCACCACACCTGAAGCCGAGTGGTTTGGCCTGATGCAGGAAAAGATCTACGAGATCTTCCTTTCCTCCTCCTTCGGTTCACGGCCCTATTGGAACCAGGACGCCGTCATCTACGCGTTCGAGGAATACCTGAGCGGCAAGTCCGCCGGCTCCACCATGGTCTTCTGGCGCCTGATCAACACCGAGCTGTGGCTGCGCGAGTTCTTTGACCAGCCCGAGGTCAAGGCTGGCATCGAGGGCAAGAGCGACTACATCCCCAACGCCGACAAGAACCTGGACATCACGGTTCCGGACAACGCCGGCACCTTCCGCCGCTACCCGCTGCGCACCGAGGTTTTCTACAAGGAAACCGACTTTGACCCGGCAGTCATGACCTACGTCAAGCGCTACTTTGACGGCCTGCCCACAGCAGGCGGGGACCACGGCGAAGCCACCGCCGACACCCCGTGGTACCTGTTCGTCTCGGAGAAGATCGTTGCCATGACCCAGGGCCGCTCCATCCCGGTCTGGGACATCAAGGTCTCCAACGCGGCACGCATCTTCAGCAAGTTCGTCACCCGCAACCCCGGCGGCATTGGCCTGGCCAGTCCCTGGTCCATGCAGCTGGCCATCGATGAGGTGGGCCTGCCCAAGATCATGTACGCCTCCGCGCGCAGCGTCATTGGCAAGCTGCAGGGCAAGTCCGGTGTGTTTTATGAGGTTGTTGGCCACAACATCAACGCGATCGACGGCGCAGCCGGCTACCAGGTGGGTACCTCAACACACTCGGTGAAGTACGCGCCCATCGACCCCGACGGCGTGGCGGCGCGCCTCAGCGCCCTGGTCCGGGCCACTGTTCCGGCCGAGTTTGCGGCGACGTTTGCCGGCACAGCCATCATGGACGCCAACGATCTTGGTGTGGTTGCCCTGGGCCACGACACCGCACTGCCCAAGGCTGTCCTGGAGAACATCTTCCGCGACAACCCGCAGGGTCAGACCACCGAGACAACACCCATGTCTCTGGTGTTCACGCAGAAATAGTACCTGGCGCCGAGGCGCGATACAGGCCCCTTCGCCTGTATCGCGTCTCGTCTTGTTTAATCAAAGCTCATTCACAAACGGAAGATACCTCATGGTGACGATCGCAGATTGTCAGCGCACCCAACACGCCTGGTTTAGGGCACTTGCCGAGGCCACGGGCGGACGGTCGTTTACCACGCATCAGATGGACTGGGTGTGGCTTCCGCAGACACGGGAAATGCTGTGCATGTTCCCCACCAACGTCACCGAGGCCGGCTTGTTTCCTGCCTTGGCCGAGGCTGAGCGCCGAGGTGCGGCAACTGTGGGCATCTGGCTCAACGCTGCCGTCCGGGCGGGGCACTTGGCCAACTACCGTTTTGAACCTGGCTGGCAGCCGTGGTGGATGACGCGGAGCCTTGATGTGGAGGCCGTAGCTGCGGCCAGCGAGTCAGTTGATGACCGAGTCAGCCTCAACACCGCCGTGGAGAACCAGGTGTGGCTCGCCACTGCCCACGTCGGGTTGGATGTGGCGGGGCAGTCCTATGCGTACTTCCCGCCGGAGCAGGGCGCCAAACATCTGGCCGGGATTTTCGACATGTCGGTGGAGGCAGAATTCCGCCGCACGGGGCTTGGCACGTCCCTGCTCAACAAGCTCTCCGAGGCGGCCTTCAACGCCGGCGCCGAGCATCTTCTGCTCAACGCCACCCCTGACGGCCAGCGACTCTACAGAAAATATGGCTTTGAGCTCATCGGCAAGGGCCAGACGTGGTGGTTCCAGGTCCCGCAACTGGGTGTCCAAAGCGGGACAACGCAGTAGCCACGGCATCCTCCCCTGCCGCGTAAGTTGAGCCCTTAACGGCGTCGAGCCTGCCAAGATCACAAGATCTCGACAGGCTCGATCACCGGAAAAGCAGGCCCGGTCACCGGTGCGGTGAATCAAACAGCGGGTGTTACCAGCCTCGCTCAGCCAAACGGTGCGGCTCGGGGATGTCGGCAACGTTGATGCCCACCATTGCCTCACCGAGGCCGCGGGAGACGTCGGCGATGATCTTGGCGTCGTCGAAGAACGTGGTTGCCTTGACTACCGCTGCAGCACGCTGCGCCGGGTTGCCTGACTTGAAGATGCCGGAGCCCACGAAGACGCCGTCGGCGCCGAGCTGCATCATCATGGCAGCGTCGGCCGGGGTGGCGATGCCGCCGGCGGTGAACATGACCACGGGGAGCTTGCCGGTGGCGGCAACTTCCTTGACGAGCTCGTACGGGGCCTGCAGTTCCTTGGCGGCAACGTACAGCTCGTCCTCGGGCAGGGCAGCCAACTGGGCGATCTGGGTGCGGATCTTGCGCATGTGGCCCGTGGCGTTGGAAACATCGCCGGTGCCGGCCTCGCCCTTGGAGCGGATCATGGCAGCACCTTCATTGATGCGGCGCAGGGCCTCGCCCAGGTTCGTTGCACCGCAAACAAAGGGAACCTTGAAGTTCCACTTGTCGATGTGGTGCTCGTAGTCGGCCGGGGTCAGAACCTCGGACTCATCAATGTAGTCAACGCCCAAGGACTCCAAGACCTGGGCCTCAACGAAGTGGCCAATGCGGGCCTTGGCCATGACGGGGATGGACACGGCGGCAATGATGGCGTCAATCATGTCCGGGTCGCTGGCGCGGGAAACGCCGCCCTGGGCGCGGATGTCCGCAGGGACGCGCTCCAAAGCCATGACGGCCACGGCGCCGGCATCTTCAGCGATCTTGGCTTGTTCAACGTTGACCACGTCCATGATGACGCCGCCCTTGAGCATTTCGGCCATGCCGCGCTTGACACGGCTGCTGCCGGTCACGGGTGTTGCTTCGGGTGTAGACACAAAAAACCCCTCTGGAAAGGAATGAAAAAAGAGTCACTGTGCACGTGATGCGTCGCACAGCCAGGATCATTCTATTCCGGGGGTTTCCCGCCTTTTAAACGAGTGTTACTGTCCGCTGTGCAGGTCCTGCGCCAGGGCCTGCCTGCGCACCGTTCCCACCCTTTGGACCACCGTGACCAGGCTGGCCACAGCCAGCAAAACAAGTACGACGGCGAGCACGGTTTCGGGGATGCCCAGGCCTACCAACCCGGTCGCCACCAGCACCACCACCAGCCTGTCCGAGCGCTCCGCGATGCCAACGTTGGCGGTCATGCCCAGACCTTCGGCCCGCGCCTTGGCGTAAGAGACGATGGAGCCAAGCACCAGGCACGTCAGCGCCATGGCGGCGATGAAATGGTTGTTGCCACCGGTGTAGAACCAGATGACGATGCCGGCAAAGACGGCCCCATCCCCCACCCTGTCCAGGGTGGAGTCCAGGAAGGCCCCCCACGGGCCGGAGCGGCCCAGCATGCGAGCCATGAGCCCGTCAACGATGTCCGAGAAGACAAACACAGTGATGACCACCGTGCCCCAGAACAATTCGCCCAGTGGGTAGCCGATCAAGGCGCCGGCCGCCACACCCAGGGTGCCGATGATGGTGACCGCGTCAGGGGAAACTTTCAAGCGCACCAAAAAGGCGGCGACGGGGGTAAAGATCGCGGCAAAAAGCGCGCGAGCGTACTTATTTAGCATCGCTGTCCTTTTCGGGCGTGTGCGTGTATTTTCCAGCCGCTGCCCACGCCGCAGACACTTGCTGGCGCACGTCATCAAGAGTTTGTGTGATGGCCTTGGTGCCGGCGATGATGGGCATGAAATTCCCATCCCCGCCCCACCGCGGCACAATGTGCTGGTGCAGGTGGGCGGCTATGCCGGCGCCGCCGGTGACACCCTGGTTCATGCCCAGGTTGAAGCCGGAGGGGTTGGACACGGCACGCATTACCTGCATGCCCTGCTGCGTCAGTGCGGCAAACTCGGCCGTCTCCGCCAAGGTCAGGTCCGTGTAGTCAGGCACATGGCGGTAGGGGCACACCAGCAGGTGGCCCGGGTTGTACGGGTAGAGATTGAGCACCACAAAGGCTAGTTCGCCGCGGTGGACGATGAGGGAATCCTCATCGCTGCGCGATGGGGCCTCACAGAACGGGCAGTTGTGGCTGCCCGTGACATGGTCCTGCCCGCCTTTGACGTAGGCAAGGCGGTGGGGCGTCCACAGACGTTGAAAGGCATCCGGAACCCCGGGGAGTTCAAAATTGTCCACAACGGGCTCGGGCGCCCCACCGATTTCACTCACGCCGTGCGGTTCCTAACGGCTTCAACAATGCGGGACACGGCCTCGGACACGGGCACCCCGTTGTCCTGGCTGCCGTCACGGAAACGGAAGGACACAGCGTTGGCATCGGCGTCGTCGCCACCGGCAATCAGTACAAAGGGAACTTTGTCCTTGCTGGCGGTGCGGATCTTCTTCGGGAAACGGTCGCTGGAGATGTCCACCTCGGCACGGATGCCGGCCTTCTTCAGCTGAGCGACGACGTCGTACATGTAGTCGTTGAACGCCTCGGCAACCGGGATGGCCACCACCTGGACGGGTGAGAGCCAGGCCGGGAAGGCGCCGGCGTAGTGCTCGGTCAGAACACCCATGAAACGCTCCACCGAGCCGAACAGCGCACGGTGGATCATGACGGGGCGCTGGCGGGTGCCGTCGGCTGCCTGGTATTCCAGTTCAAAACGCTCGGGCAGGTTGAAGTCCAGCTGGATGGTGGACATCTGCCAGGTGCGGCCCAGGGCGTCCTTGGCCTGCACGGAGATCTTGGGGCCGTAGAACGCGGCTCCACCGGGATCGGCGACGAGTTCCAGGCCGGAGGCCTCGGCAACCTCTGCCAGCGTGCGCGTGGCCTCGTCCCAGACGTCGTCGTCGCCGACGAACTTCTCCGGGTTCTTCGTGGAGAGCTCCAGGTAGAAGTCCTCCAGGCCGTAATCCTTGAGCAGTGAGAGGACAAAATTCAGCGTCTCGGTGAGCTCATCCTTCATCTGCTCCTTGGTGCAGTAGATGTGGGCGTCATCCTGTGTCATGCCGCGCACGCGCGTCAGGCCGTGCACCACGCCTGACTTCTCGTAGCGGTACACCGAGCCGAATTCGAACAGGCGTAGCGGCAGTTCGCGGTAGGAGCGGCCGCGTGAGCGGAAGATCAGGTTGTGCATGGGGCAGTTCATGGGCTTGAGGAAGTAGTCCTGGCCGGGCTTGCGCACCGTGCCGTCCTCATTCAGCTCAGCATCAACGTGCATGGGCGGGAACATGCCGTCGCGGTACCAGTCAAGGTGGCCGGAGACCTCGTAGAGGTGGCCCTTGGTGATGTGCGGTGTGTAGACGAAGTCGTAGCCGGCCTCGACGTGGCGCTTGCGCGAGTAGTCTTCCATCTCCTTGCGGATGATTCCGCCCTTGGGGTGGAACACCGGCAGGCCGGAGCCCAGCTCGTCGGGGAAGGAGAACAGGTCCAGCTCGACGCCCAGCTTGCGGTGGTCGCGGCGCTCGGCCTCGGCGATGCGCTCCTGGTAAGCCTTCAGGGCTTCCTTGGTGGGCCAGGCCGTGCCGTAGATGCGCTGCAGCTGCTGGTTGTTCTGGTTGCCCAGCCAGTAGGCCGCGGAGGTGCGGGTCAACGCAAAGGCGTTGGAGATGAGTTTCGTGTTTTGCAGGTGCGGGCCGCGGCACAGATCGCACCACACTGCCTCGCCGCTCTTGCGGTCAACGTTTTCGTAGATGGTGATCTCGCCAGCACCCACTTCAATGTTCACACCTTCGGCGGAGTCGGCAGCGTCATCGTTTTTCTTGCCCAAAAGCTCCAGCTTGTACGGCTCGTTGGCCATGGCAACGCGGGCTTCGTCCTCGGTGACCACGCGGCGGGCAAACTTTTGGTTTTGGTTGACGATCTTGAGCATCATCTTCTCAAGGGTCTTCAGATCCTCGGGTGTGAAGGGCTCGGCTACGTCAAAATCAAAGTAGAAACCGTCGGTGATGTACGGCCCGATGCCCAATTTGGCGTCGGGGCGCAACGCCTGCACGGCCTGGGCCATGACGTGGGCTGTTGAGTGACGCAAAACGTCCAGGCCGTCGGGGGAATCAATGGCAACGGGCTCCACGGAAGCGTCTGCTTCCAGCACTGCCGAGAGGTCCTTCAAGACCCCGTCCACGCGCATGACAATTACTTCGCGGCGTTCAAAGAACAGCTCCGCGCCGGTGGTGCCGGTGGCCACCGAAGTCGCGACGCCCTCGACCTTGATGGTGATTTGTGTATCCACTGGCACGTTTAACTCCTTGTTTTGTCCTGTGTGGCTCCATGTCTAAGCAACATACGGGGGTTGCTGTGAGCCTCTTTGATGGTATCGGGTTGGTGGGACCCCTTCCAACACGGGCGGCGCCGGGAGCAGGGGTGTGTTTTGCAAATCCCAGGCCTCCAACGCCTGAACAGTGATTCCCCGTGGTCCTGTTCGCCGCGTCAACCCCCGGATCAGGAGCATCCTGGTGCCAAAAAGCAGGGGCCCCGACTTTTCCTGCGCCTCGGAAAAGAAGGTGGCGTCCACACACCCGGTGCCGTCGTCAATGCTGATAAACACCACCCGTTTCCCGCCCCGCATGGGTGGCGTTTGCGTGGCCACCCGCACCCCTGCCACCAAAACCTCACTGTTGTTGCGCATGCCCAGCAGCTGGTCAGCCCGGCTGACCCCCAAGTGTTCCAGAAGAGGTGCGTAACTTCCCATCAGGTGATCGCTCACGTCCATGGACAACAGGTCAAGTTCGGTGCGTACCGTCTCCGCCATGCTGGCCGCCGGATGCACAGCCGGCAGCGCCCCTAACTCCACATCCTCCAGGGGCAGGTGCAACTGGCCCGCAATGGGATGGTTGCGCTTGCTGCCCTTGCCGGCAGGGAGGCTGTTGACGTGGGCTATGAGGTCGGCACGGTTTGCCGTATTGCCGGTAAGGCGTTGTGCCTGGTGGTGCAGGGAATCCAGGGCGCCGAGCTGGGCAAGCCGCTTCAACGCGGGCCGGCTCAGCTTGGCCCGATCACGCAGATCAGCCAGCGAGTCATAAGGCTGGCCGTGGAGGATCCTTTTCAGTTCCGTCCCGGAGAGCCCATACACCCCGGCCAGGCTCATGCGAATACCTGTCACGTTGCTGGCTGTCCGCTCGGCACTGTACTGGCCGCCACTGGCGTTGATGTCCAGCGGCAGGATGGGGATGCCCAGGCGCCTGGCCTCAGCCACCAGCAGGCGCCGCGGATACATGCCGGGATCGTGCTCCCACAACCCCGTCAGAAACTCGGCTGGATGGTGCGCCTTCAGCCAGGCCGACTGGTAGGTGGGAACAGCAAAGGCAGCCCCATGGGCCTTGCAGAAGCCAAAACTGCCAAAAGCCTTCAGCGTCTCCCACACCTCATCAATGACAGCCGTGCTGTAACCGTGCGCAGTGGAGTGTTCCCTGAAGTACTTTTCGATGGCTGGTTCCACGCCGGGCTTTCCCAGCCCACGCCGAAACTCGTCCGCGCGGGACAGGGTGCATTTGGTCATGACACTGAAGGTTCGCAGCACCTGTTCATGAAAAACCGTCACCCCGTGTGTCTCCGCAAGGGCCGGTATCAGATCCGGGTGCGCGTAGTGGGCGGGGGTGAAGCCCGCCCTGTTTTCCAAGAACGGTTTCACCATATTTGATTTCATGGGGCCGGGCCTGAACAAGGAAATGTCAATGACCAGATCGCTGAACTCGGTGGGCGCCATCTTGCCCACCAGTTCACGCTGGCCCGGGGACTCAATCTGGAAACACCCCAGCGTGTGGGTGCTGCGGATCAACTCAAAGGTGGGTTCGTCGTCGAACGGGACGGCATCAAGATCAATGCCACCCCCCTCGTTGATGAACGGCGCCGCCGGGTGGTGCCCGCCCTCAGCGGCAACGGCCTCCTTGGAAGGGTGCAGCCGGATGATTTCCCGCACGGCATAGGCCATGGCGCTTTGCATGCGCACACCCAGCACATCGAGTTTGAGCATGCCCATGGCATCCATGTCGTGCTTATCAAATTGACTCATGGGCAGGCCCAGCCCGCTCGGCTGCACAGGTGTCCTGTTCAATAAGGACGAATCCCCCAGGATCACCCCGCAGGGGTGCATGGAAATGTGCCTGGGCAAACTGTCCAGGCGTTCGGTGAGGTCAACCAGCAGATCCAGCTGGGCGCCTCCTTGCGCATGGCGGGAGTTTTCCACCTGTGCGGCAAAATCGCGCAGCTCAGGCTTCTCCTCCAGCGCCTCCCTGAAGGATCCTGCCGAAAACCGCCACAGCTGTTTGGCGATTTGGTCAATATCAGCCTTGTCCATGCCCAGCGCCAGCCCGGCATCCCTGACAGCGCCGCGGGCACGGTAGCTGTTTTGCATGCTCATCAGGGTGACCCGTTTTGAGCCGAAACGCTCAAAGATGCGTCTGTATACGTTGTGGCGTTCCGCGCTTTCCACATCAAGGTCAATGTCCGGCAGCGTTGACCTGTCCAGGGAGAGGAACCGTTCAAAGAGCAGGTCATTGGCTATGGGGTCCACCGCGCTGATGCCCAGCAGATAGTTGACCAGGGACGACGCCCCGGACCCTCGCGCCGCCCGGCGCACCCCCATGTCCTTGATCATCTCCGAGACCTCGGCCACAGTAAGAAAGTAGGAATCGAAACCCAGACCACTAATGGTGGCCAGCTCCGTCTCGAGCCTGCCGCGCACCTCCAGCAGCTTTTTGCCCGGGAGTCCCCCAAAGCGCTGGTTCAGCCCCGCTTCCGTGCGTTGGCGCAGCTCCATGCCGGCTGGCTGCGTCAAACCCAACACTTGAGACTCGGGGGTTTTGGGCTGCTTCCAGCCAAGATCCGCTGCAGGGTCAAGCCTGCACTTGTCCGCCAATTGTTCCGTGTTGGACCACAACTGCCTCAGCTCGGCACTGCCATAGCCGCCCTGGTGAACAATCTCCTGCGCCACGGACTGCATCTGGGCAGCATTTTTAAGCCAGGCCTGCCCCGTGGGTTGCAAGTCATTGAGCTTCTCCAGGGGCGAGATGTTCCTGGCAGCATCCAAGACATCCGCCGTTGGCGCATCGTCTTCACAGCTGTAGCGCACGGCGTTGCTCAAAACGGCCGGCACATCAAACTCCTGCGCCAATTTCAGCATCCGCACAGCATGGGATGTGCTCATGGGCGCACCGGGAGCGCTCAGGCGGCTCAGGATTTCCACCACAAGGGATCCCACTGGCATGGCATTGCGCCACGAAAGGAATTTGGTGCGCGGCAGCAGATACTTGCGCCCGTTCAGCGCCCTGCCCACGGGAGAACCAGGACCCAGCAAGACTGTTAAGACTGCCCTGCCGGAAGCCGGATCCAGCACGGCTGCAGCCAGTTGGGCCAGGGTGATGCCCACCAGCCCCCGGGGCTGGTCATGCGCGGCCGAAATGAGGCGGCACAGGGCGCCGTAACCTGCGCCCGGAGCCACGAATCCCCCGCCGTGGGCCAGGATCACCACACGCCCCGCCACTTCCAGACCGTTTTGCCCCTCTTCCAACACGGCAAGGTCAACCCCTACAAGGGGGTCAATCCCGGCAGCCCTGCAGGCCTTGACATGTTTAACGGCGCCATAGAGCCCATCCCTGTCGGTGATAGCAAGCGCGTTGGCGCCGTCTGCCGCCGCAGCCTGGGCCAAGTCATCAGGCCAGGAAACCCCATAGTGGGCGCTGAAGGCTGAGGCGCAGTGCAAATGGACAAAGTTACGCACCCTCCTGCAGCTCCTTAAATTTCTCATCCAGCGCGTCATGGATTTTTATGACGCGCCAACGGTCACTGGGCCGGTACCTCACCAGATCCAAGGTCAACAACTCCGTTGCGCCATCCTGACGCACTTGCACCCGCCACATTTGGGTGTCCACGTACCCCACTCCCTCGCCAGGCCGCATGCGGGTCTCACTTTCCCACCAGGGCCGCCGTTCATACCAACACAATGGTTCGGCGGCCAGGTCATAGAGCCGTCCGCGCCACCACAGCTGCACCAGCGCCCCCTCGGCTGAGCGCACCACATTGACTGACTCGCTAAACGTGCCCATGCGTGCACTCCACCTCCACCCGGCAATACCAACTCAGCATCATATTCTTGATCCGAATGGCTTATTAGTACATATATCCGAATAGATTTAAGTGTACGCTCAGTTTCACGCGGAACGTAACCCGCCCATTGGGAAGAAACGCCTGCGCGGACATTTGTTCTGCGCTTAAAGCGTTATGTAGATAGCTGACAACGCAACTGGCGTCTAGCATGGCCTTATGGCCATTGGCCTAGTCTCCCTGACGGCGTCACCACGATTTTTGAAGGAGCGTTCCATGACTGACATGGTCACCCTCATCGCTAAGACCAATCCGTTGGAACGGGAGCTCAAGATGGCTTCCCGTACTGTGCAGGAATCAGATCTCCAACGCCTCGGTGAGCTGTACTTCACCGCCTACGACGCCGGTGCCGCCGGCGATTCGATCGAAGTTGCCTTGGCGGACATCCAGGCATCCTGGGCCGGCAAATACGGCCATTTCCTCCCCAATGCCTCCCACGTGGCACTGGATGAAAACGGCAAAATCGTTGCAGCGGTGCTGGTGGTGGAACACGCCATCGGTGACGACACTCCCGATGCACCTTTCATCATTGAACTGATCACTGACCGTGAGCACCGCCGCCGGGGCTTGGCCGAGGACTTGGTACTTACCACCATGGACACCTTGTTCAACGAGGGCAAGGCAGATGTGGCCCTACGGGTGGAAGCCACCAATTCCGCAGCCCTTGCCCTGTACCTGTCTCTGGACTTCCACCGCTGGTCTCCCGAAGACACCGAGGACTAAAGCTTCACCATGGAGCAGCGGCTGACGTTTATTTCCTTGGGAGTCCACACAGTGGAACGCTCCCGTGAGTTCTATCTCACAGGCTTGGGCTGGACGGCGCATCAGGAGGTGCCAGGCCAGGTCATCTTCCTGCAGCTGAACCATGGGCTCATTTTGTCGCTGTGGAGCCGTGAAGCCATGGCCGCCGAATTGGGTGTTGAGCCTTCCGACGGCGTCCCTCCCATCACACTGAGCCACAACGTTGGCAGTGTTGCCGAGGTCGACGCCGTCTTGGCGCAGGCGGTTGCGGCGGGCGCCGTCGTGGACCATCCTGCCGCGCAGCAGCCTTGGGGCGGCTACAGCGGTTATTTTGCCGATCCTGACGGCTTCCGCTGGGAAGTTGCCTTCAATCCCACCTGGGCCGTGGACGACGCCGGAAACGTCACCGTCTAGCCGGGACCCGGCCCCTGGAGCGCGATGGGCTCGATGGGCTCGATGAGTCCGGGGTTGTCATTGCGCACATTGCCCACAGCGGCGCCGACCGGATCCAGCACCCAGCTGGCAGCCTGCCCGTAGGCATCCGCCAAGACCATCTCCAGCAGTTGTGCCGGCGTTTCTGCCTGCGGGTTGAGCCATTCGGCCAGACCTTTTGCCGTCAGAGGCACCGGCAGCCTGTCGTGCAATGTGGCCAGTTCACCCTCAGGTGGCGATGCCATGGTGATGATGCTGGCGGACAGCAGCCACTGATCGGGCGCCCCGTTTTCCTTGCTGGGGTCCTTCCACCATTCATAAAGCCCGGCAAAGGTAATGAGTGAGCCGTCCGCACTGTGCACAAAATACGGCTGCTTGCTCTTCCCGTCGGCCGACTTTTTCCATTCGTAGTAGCCCTGCACGGGCACGCCGCACCGCTTCGATTTCAAGGCTGAGCGGAACGTTGGCTTCTCCGCCACGGTTTCACTGCGCGCGTTGAAGGCCCGCACACCCACGCTTGGGTCCTTGGCCCAGCCCGGCACCAACCCCCATTTGGCAACATGGATCTGCCGGTGGACCTCGCCGTCAATGAGCCGCTCCAGCACAATGGGCACATCCGTGGTGGGGGCAACGTTGTAGGAGGCCCTCAGCTCAAGGGACGCCTCTGCCTCCGCTTCCAGCTCCGCCACCAAATCGCCCACTGCCCTGGCCATTACGTATCGTCCACACATGGAATCCATGGTGGCACAAACTGCCGCTTCGGCGCAGAACCTGCCCACAAGCAGCGCGGCAAGACCAGTGGCACAGACTGTTCCGGCGGCGCAGGCCATGCATGTGACACAAGATGAGGAATATCCCCTCCACCCGGTAGCGTTGTCACCAGTAGCATTCAACAAGACTTTTCTTTCAAGGAGTATTTGACGTGGATTTCACCCCCGACGCTGGCAGCATCACCATGTTTTCCACCACGTGGTGCGGCTATTGCAAGCGCCTGAAGAAGCAGCTGGACGCCGAAGGAATCGGCTACACCGAGATCAACATCGAAGATGTTCCGGGTACGGCCGAGCTCGTTGAAAGCCTCAATGACGGCAACCAGACAGTCCCCACCGTGTTGTTCCCGGACGGCTCAGCAGCAACCAACCCCTCCTTGAAGGATGTTGTAGCCAGGCTTGCCGCCTAGTCACAGCCGGCTCATGAAGCCGTGTAGCCTGTCAGGAACCTCATTTTGATGTTCCGCAAGGCGGAACATCAACGGATTCTAGGAGCTCTTCCATGGTGCACAAGGTCAAAGGCGCAGTAGTCCTGAGCAAGGACGCGGCCGTCACAATCGAAACCATCCTGGTCCCGGATCCGGGACCGGGTGAAGCGCTCGTGGACATCTTGACCAGCGGTGTTTGCCATACTGACTTGCACTACAAGCAGGGCGGGATCAGCGATGACTTCCCGTTCCTGCTGGGCCATGAGGCTACAGGTGTAGTCAGCGCCGTGGGTGCCGGGGTCACCAACGTGGTTCCAGGCGACAGGGTCATCCTGAACTGGCGCGCTGTTTGCGGCACCTGCCGGGCGTGCGCCAAGGGCCAGGCCCAGTACTGCTTCAATACGGCCAACGCCACGCAGAAGATGACGCTCGAGGACGGCACCGTCCTCTCCCCCGCACTGGGCATTGGCGCCTTCATTGAGAAGACCCTCGTGGCGGCCGGGCAATGCACCAAGGTTGATCCGGACGTTGACCCGGGAGCTGTGGGTCTGCTGGGCTGCGGCGTCATGGCAGGCATCGGCGCGGCCATCAACACCGGCGGCGTGAAGCGCGGCGACTCCGTGGCCGTGATCGGCTGCGGCGGCGTGGGCTCGGCGGCCATTGCCGGGGCAGCACTTGCCGGCGCCACCACCATCGTTGCCGTTGACCGCGATCCCAAGAAGCTGGAAGCCGCCCTTGCACTCGGGGCCACGCACACGGTGGATTCCTCCCAGGAGGACGCCGTGCTCGCCATTCAGAACCACACCGGCGGGTTCGGGGCAGATGTGGTGATTGACGCCGTCGGACGTCCCGAAACGTACAAGCAGGCGTTCTACGCCCGCGACCTTGCCGGCACCGTGGTGCTGGTGGGTGTGCCCACCCCGGAGATGACGCTGGAACTGCCACTGCTGGATGTGTTTGGCCGCGGCGGGTCCCTGAAGTCGTCCTGGTACGGCGACGCCCTGCCTTCGCGTGATTTCCCCATGCTGGTTGAGTTGTACAAGCAGGGCAAACTGGATTTGGACGCCTTTGTGAGCGAACGCATCACCATCAACGACATTGAGGCAGCGTTCAGCAAAATGGGCCAGGGCTCAGTGCTGCGATCGGTGGTGGAGTTCGCATGAGCGCCCGCATTGAGCGCCTGGTGACCTCAGGAACTTTCTCGCTCGACGGCGGCACCTGGGACGTGGACAACAACGTGTGGTTGGTGGGTGACGACGCGCAGGTCTATGTGATCGACCCCGCCCACAACCCCGGCGCCATCAAGGAGGCTGTGGGGGAACGCACCGTCAAGGCGGTTTTGCTGACGCACGGCCATGACGACCACATCCGCTTCGCCCGCGACTTTGCCGACCTGGTGGGGGCTCCCGTGTTCATGAACCCGGCGGACCAAATGCTGTGGGAGCACATTTTCCCAGGCACCGCCCCGGATGCCACCATCGCCGACGGCGACGCCTTTGAGGTGGCGGGCACCGTGCTGACGGCCCTGCACACTCCCGGGCACTCCCCCGGGTCGACATGTTTCTATGCCGAGTCGCTGGGCACTGTTTTCACCGGCGACACCTTGTTCAACGGCGGGCCCGGGGCAACAGGGCGCTCCTACAGCGACTTCCCCACCATCGTTGCCTCCATCAAGGAGCGGTTGCTGACCCTGCCACCGGAGACGGTGGTGAACACCGGTCACGGCGATTCAACCACCATTGCCGCCGAAACTCCAGGGATCTTGACTGCCGGGCAGTAACTTATTGGCGGGAATCACGAAAGCGCTGTGTGGGCTGCGTAAGCGGCCAACACAGCGTCTTCCACATCGTCCACTGTGATCTCTGGAATCAGATCCTGCGCAGCGCCGGCAGTGGCAGGATCCCATTCCAAGCCGAGGGCAGCATAGGTGCCGGTGAGGACGCTGCGTATGGGTGCCGAATTCTCCACAACAATCACCGAGCTGAACAGCCACGCACCCGAGACCACGCGTTGGGCCGTGCCCACGAGCTTGATCCGCCCGGCCGGGCCGCTGCCGTACACACTGAATTCGCCCGGGCAGTACTCCCCTGGAATTTCGCCCACGGCGGCATCCACGCCCAGACTTCGCAGAGCTTGGGCAAACAGGTCCCCAAAGAAGCCAAACCTCGCCTTGGCCCCGGCAATGGCGTCATCCTCGCGTTGCAGGTGATCCACCACCAGTGTGCCCTGGTGGTAGGCGGCTGCCCGGCCGCCTGCCTTGCGCACTGCAGGCACGAAGCCGTGTTCCCGGGAGACCTGTTCGGCGTGACTGAACCCCTCAAGCCTGGTGTCGCGCTGCCCAAAGGCCACTGTGGGCTCCGGGCGGTAGAGCCGGAGCATGTCAGCTTGGTCGCCGGTTTTCACTCTGGCCAACAGCTCCAGGGCGTAATTGAGATCGGCTTCGGCGCCCAGATTATGCAGCTGGCGGTGGACTTCCAGCAACGGGGCCATCATGGCGCTCATGGGCGGTGCGGGATGGGTCGGATGGTCAAGATCTGTTCCGTTCGCGCAAAGGGGCCATTGATGTCATTGAGCACTGAAGACGTCAGCCCGATGCCGTCCCCGGCAATGGTCACATGGGTGTCCAGTCCCAGCCACTCACCCACAGGTTCACGGTAAATGTGGATGGAGAGGTCAACGTTGGGAAACATGAAGCCCCCGGGAACCGGAGCCATACGCGCCGACACGCCATTGGCGCTGTCGGCCAGTCCCAGGAGGCGCACCAGCGCCGAGGAGTGTTCACCGCCGTCGAGCATGGTGTAGGGGCTGTGCAGCCAGGCACGTCCGCGACCGGGCCGGTGGTCGGGATGGGAGCGGCCCTGCACGGACTTGATGAAGCCGCCGGGCCAGCTGCTCAACCCGTCCCAGGGCACTGAGCTTTCCAAGCTGTCCATGGGCTCATCTTCGTAGGCTTCAACGGCTGAGGTGTCATTGGTTTGCAACCGCCAGGCCGTGACACGGACCGCTACGCGCCCCTCGGCAACCAGTTCCGCCTGCAGGAGTTCAATGGTTTTTCCGGGACGCAAAAGTGTTGTGTCAATGGTGAATGCACCGGCCGGAATCAGCCCCAGGATGTCGAAGCTCAAGCGGGCCAGGCGCATGTCCGCGCGGGGCTCAAACTGTTCCAGGGCATGAACCATGATGCCCGTCACGGGGGCCATGTGCTGTTCGTGCGTGTTCCAGGCACCTTGGGCGTGAATGGTTGACTCGTAGCGGTTTTCACCCAGATGGCGGTAGTACGATGTCACCTCAGCGGCGCACTGCGTTGTGTTCTCCGGCATGGCTATGACTCTACCGGCAGCCTTGCCGGGTAACCCAAATGGGTGGTTAGGCCTGCTGTGTTGCGGGGTTGACAGCTTCTGGTGTGATTGCGGGGCAATCTTCCAGGGCGCTCTTGTCCAACTTGCGGGTTCGGGATACGCGGAACAGGTGAATGCTCAAGACAGCCACGCCGGCCAGCAGCACCAGGCCAATGAGGGCCAGGGGTGATCCGGCGGCTGCGGCCAGGGCCGCGTCAAAGGCGGCAAGGCCAATGGTCGCGTAGATGGTGGCCCAGGCTATGGAACCAATCACTGTGGCCGGGATGTAGCGGCGCAGGGGCATGCGGCCCAGACCGGCAGCAGTGTTGATGGCTGTTTGCACGCCGATGGTCAAAAAACTCACGCTCACGGCCGGAGCGCCCCAGCGGGCAATGATTTTTTCTGCCCGCAAGACTGCCGGGGAGTCCAGGTGCTTTTGCAGCTTTGTCTTGCGTCCGCCGGCGGCCAGGCCACGGCCTGCCCAATACGTGGCGTTGGAGCGCAGCATGACAATGGCAAAGAGGATCAGAAAGGCCCAGATGAAAGGCAGGGAGACGATGCTGTCCATCATGAGCGCGTGCTACCTCCTGGGCCATCAAAATAATATAGCTACAGAATCCTGAGCTATTAGTCTTACCTTAGCTTATCGAAGGGCAGCGCGGTTGGGTTAATTTCAGTGGGGTGACACTGCTCGCGCGGGCCACGGCCGCCAGCCGCCGGGAAGCGTTTTGAACACAGCCCGCGCTGCCTTGATACGCTCTCTGGGCAGGCTGCTGAACCGTAGCGGCCCGGCCGAGCTGCTGCTACCCCCGGGAAATGTGATGCTCATGTGCAGGGCCGGGCTGAACCCGCCCGTAAACCACTCCTTGTACTCTCCGGCGGCAACGGCAAGGACCACCCGTTCCAGTTCATCGGCTGCGGTGTCCAGCGTTTCATCACAGGCATCACAGCCACAGGTTGGCGCCGGGGCAGCATGCAACAATCCGGCGTGGACCTGCACGGACGGAAAATCCAGGTATTCAAAGATGAGCGGGGCCGCGTCCGGGGTTGACGGGGTGATCCTGACGGCGCGAACTGAGGTGACCTCTTGGTTCCCCATGCCACCTTGTTGCGGTACGAGCGCCAGCCCTTCCTCAATCACGCAGCCGTAGTTGGCACGAAGATGCCCAAGGAGCGCATCAGCCACCGCATGCAGGCCCGCGAACCTCTCCGGATGACTCACCCGGCCGTACGCCTCGTCCGGCTTGGTGGCCATGCCCCACCGATTCCCATACTCAATGACAGCGCCGTCGTCTGCCGTGAAGTCGGTAGCGGCAATGCTGGGCCGCTGGTAACTTTCGCTCATGTCACCACCCTAGCCAGCTGCGTGAGATGGCGCACAGTTGAGCGGTTCGGGGCTAGCATCAGTGCATGACCAACGATGCTCAGCCGTCCCAGACGTCCGGCCCCTCCTCCACCTCCCTCTTGGATGAGACGATTGGCGCCAACTTTGTTCGCACAGCCGGCCGCTTCCCGGACAGGGAGGCGCTGGTGGACGTGCCGTCGGGGCGCCGCTGGAGCTATGCGCAGTTGAATCACGACGTCGATGCCCTGGCCCGCGGTTTGCTCGCCGCCGGGGTGGGCAAGGGTGATCGGGTGGGCATCTGGGCGCCCAATGTGCCCGAATGGGTGCTCATCCAGTACGCCACGGCCAAGATCGGAGCCATCCTGGTCAACGTCAACCCGGCCTACCGGACCCACGAGCTCAAGTACGCCGCCCAGCAATCGGGCATGCGCCTGCTGGTGGCAATGCCGGCGTTCCGCAGCTCAGACTACGCCGCCATGATTGAGACCGTCCTGCCCGAATGTGCAGACCTGATGGACGTTGTTTACATCGGCACTGAGTCCTGGGACGCACTCGTGGCGGGCGGGTCGGCGGTGGCCGCTGACGCCGTCGAACATGCCATGGAGGGATTGAACCCGAACGATCCCATCAACATCCAGTACACCTCGGGCACCACCGGCTACCCCAAGGGTGCCACACTGAGCCACCACAACATCCTGAACAACGGCTACTTCGTGACGGAGACCATCAAGTTCACCGAGCAGGACAGGCTCTGCCTGCCAGTGCCGTTTTACCACTGCTTCGGCATGGTCATGGGCAATTTGGGTGCCACCACGCACGGGGCCGCCATCATCATTCCGGCGGCGGCCTTCGATCCTGCAGCCACGCTGGCGGCCGTGCAGAAGGAGCACTGCACAGCCCTGTACGGCGTGCCCACCATGTTCATTGCGGAACTGAACCTGCCCGACTTTGCCAGCTACGATCTCTCCAGCCTGCGCACGGGGATCATGGCCGGCTCGCCCTGCCCCGTGGAGGTCATGAAGCGGTGCATGGCGGAGATGCATATGGCGCAGGTGTCCATAGCGTACGGCATGACTGAGACGTCACCGGTATCCATGCAGACGCAGACTGACGACGATGTGGCGCATCGGACCGAAACCGTGGGCCGGGTGCACCCGCATCTGGAGGTCAAGATTGTGGATCCGGCCACCGGGCTTACGGTTACGCGGGGCACCACCGGCGAATTTTGCACGCGCGGGTACTCGGTCATGCTGGGGTACTGGAATGATCCGGAGAAGACGGCCGGCGCCATTGATGCTGAACGGTGGATGCACACGGGTGATCTTGCGGTCATGTTCAGCGACGGATACGTCAACATCGTGGGCCGGATCAAGGACATGGTGATTCGGGGCGGGGAAAACCTGTACCCGCGCGAAATTGAGGAGTTCCTCTACCAGCACCCGGATGTTGCCGATGTGCAGGTCATTGGGGTGCCGGATGAAAAGTACGGTGAGGAGCTGTGCGCCTGGATCATGATGAAGCCGGATGCAGTGCCGCTGGATCAGGCCGCCGTGGCCGCCTATTGCGAGGGCCAGCTGTCCCGCCACAAGGTGCCGCGCTACGTTCTGGTGGTCAACGAGTTCCCCATGACCGTGACGGGCAAGGTGCGCAAAATGGACATGCGCGCCGCCACGACGGAGCTGCTGGGGCTCTAGGAGGCACGACGGCGTGCCAACTTAGCCGTTCCGCGCCGACAGTCTGCCAAACTGGCGAGGGCCCATGAAATTTCATGCGCCGCGGCCCGTTTGGCACGCCGTCACGCATGGTTGCCTTTAACCGCCACCCTCAAGACGATTTCGCAGCCCCGGCCATGCTGTTCCGAACCCCGGGTGCAGCGGCAATGCGGAGACTGCACCAAGCGGCACCCATTCCAGGGCCAGGCTCTCGGGGTCGCTGATGACGGGCTCAAACGGCACCACGGCCTCGACGGCCACTGTGGTGTAGCTCCAGTAGCCCACGTCGTAGACGGAGGTGAATAGCAGTTCCACGTTCGCCCGCGGAACCCCGGCTTCTTCCCAAGCCTCACGCGACGCGCCGTCAACGGCGCTTTCACCATGGTGCAGTGCACCGCCGGGCAGGCCCCACGTGCCGCCATGGTGGGACCAGATGGCCCGGTGCTGCAGCAGGACTCCGCGGCCGGCGTCGAACACCAGCAACCCGGCGGAGCCAAACTTCCCCCAGAACTTGCCCTGCTCCCCCTCGACCCAGGCGTCGCCGGGGTCACGGTTGCTGCCAAGCCTGCCCGGACGCACAGCAGCCGCGGCATCCCGAACGAATCGGGCGGCCGCGGCCGCAGAACTCGAGTGCGTGTGGGAATCTTCCTCATCCATGGCTTCCACGGTATCAACAACGCAGTGGCGGACGCCGCCGAACCGTGCCGCCTAGTCCATGAATTCCATCCGCCTGAACCGGAGTTCCCGTTCTGCACCACGCAGCGGAGAACCGCTAAACGGCAGACTCTCCAGCGGGATGGAATTGGCGGCGTCCAAGGCGAGCATGTTGGCGGCTGCCGCAGCCTTCGGAGGCAGCCCCAGGGAAGCGGCAAATTCAGCCCAATGCCTTGCCTTGAGGTTCTTGTACTTGCCCGCAATGGACAATGCCATGGTGTTGTCACCATAGACGAGTGTGCAGGGCACGTCGTAGATGGGGGCCATGGCGAAAGCGCACTCGGAATTGCCCAGAATCGATAGGTTCTTGGCATGGAGGTCTCCGTTGCCGGTCAGCCACGCGAAGACAAACTGCAGATACATATTGCGTTTGGCCAGAATTGGGGCGTGGCAATGCCGGGCCAATGCCACGACTACGTCCTCGGAGGCAACACTGTACTTGGAGGCCGGCGGCAGCCCGAGCACCTGGGTCCCGTCTTCCAGGGGCAATCTCAGCCAGCTCCCGCCGTCACCCTTGACGCGGTCGAAACGTTCCACGAGCAGGCCGGCCAGACCGTTCCTGTCGCTGATGACCCTGCTCTTCGCCACGGGAACCTTCAGCCCCTTGGCTGCGGCGAGGTGTGCCGCCTCATTGACCACAAGGTGCGGATTCTCTGCCGGATCCAACTTCAGCAGGTAGCGCATTCCACGCAGTGCCAGCGGGGTGGTCAGCATGGACGCACTGGCCTTGTCCTGGACACCAGGCAGTCCGTGAAGGTCGACGGAATTCGCCAGAGCCGCGAAGTCTATTTCCTCCGGATGCGAGGTGTTGGCCAACGATTCGGGTTCGGTGGGAGTAACTCCGGCCGGAACCACCTGGACATCGCCGGGCATGTCAGCTCCGACGGCCAGCAGAAGGGAGAGCTCGTCGTCAAAACTTGTCTTGGCAGCGTTCTTCAAGACGGTCAGGCGGTGGCCCTCGGGCAAAAGTCCCGTGAAGAACGGCGGCAGCGCCCCGTTCTGGGTGTCGACCGCCACTGCTGACAGGGGCAGGGAGAATGCCACGGGCGTTTCTCCGCCAGCCAAGTAGCCATCCCGGTAGGCGAATCGAACGCCCCCTTGTTCTGTGCGCGAGAGACTGCCAGCCAAGGCTCCACCTTTGTAGACGTCAGCGTCCCGAATGAGCTTGAGGTGCTGTAGATCCTGAGTCATCTGGTCACCGTCAGGCGCAGCCCCAGGACGTTGGCCGCCGCCGCCACAGCCCGCAGCGAGGGATTGCCGGTCCCCGTTTCGATGGCCCGGATGGTGCGCTCCGAGGTCTCGGCGAGGTTGGCCAGGTCTTCCTGGGTCAGCCCTGCATCCTTGCGTGCACGGCGAATGCTGTTAGCTACGGCGGTAATACTCTCCACGACACTCCTCCGAACGGCAAGATAATGCCGATTTCGGCATCTGTACTTGCCATCGTGCACCACAATTGTCATTTCGGCAATATTTTGCCGAAAATAGCTGGCCACAGCGCCCAAGGGCCGGGATCAAGCCACACCGGTAAAATATTGCCGGTTTCGGAACCGCATTGGCCTTAACGCACAATGCGCACAGCCCGACCGAGTCGGTCAGGCTGCGCGCATCAAGTTGCTGGAGTTAGAAGTCCCAGTCGTCGTCTTCGGTGTTGACTGCCTTACCGATGACGTAGGAGGAACCTGAGCCGGAGAAGAAGTCGTGGTTCTCGTCGGCGTTCGGTGAGAGCGCGGACAGGATGGCCGGGTTCACGTCGGTGACGGCGGCCGGGAACATGGCCTCGTAGCCCAGGTTCATGAGCGCCTTGTTGGCGTTGTAGTGCAGGAACTTCTTGACGTCCTCGGCCAGGCCAACGGAGTCGTAAAGATCGTGCGTGTACTGAACCTCGTTCTCGTACAGCTCAAACATGAGCTCGAAGGTCCACGCCTTCAGTTCTTCCTTGCGCTCTGCGGAGACACCTTCCAAGCCCTTTTGGTACTTGTAGCCGATGTAGTAACCGTGTACGGCCTCATCGCGAATGATCAAACGGATCAAGTCAGCGGTGTTCGTCAGCTTGGCCCGTGATGACCAGTACATGGGCAGGTAGAAGCCCGAGTAGAACAAGAATGATTCCAACAAGGTGGAGGCAATCTTGCGCTTGAGGGGATCATCACCGTAGTAGTAGGACTCAATGATCTGGGCCTTCTTCTGCAGGTTCACGTTCTCCACCGACCAGCGGAAAGCCTCGTCGATTTCCTTCGTGGAGCACAAGGTGGAGAAGATCGAGGAGTAGCTCTTGGCGTGCACCGATTCCATGAACGCAATGTTCGTGTAGACGGCTTCCTCGTGCGGGGTGATGGCGTCCGGGATCAGCGAAACGGCGCCAACCGTACCCTGCAGGGTGTCCAGCAAGGTCAGGCCGGTGAACACGCGCATGGTGAGCAACTGCTCGTCCGGCGTCAGCGTGGCCCAGGACTGGATGTCGTTGGACAGCGGCACTTTTTCCGGCAGCCAGAAGTTGTTGACCAGGCGGTTCCAGACGTCTACGTCCTTCTCGTCCTCAATCCGATTCCAGTTGATGGCCGTTACATGGCTCGCCAACTTCAGCTTGTCCGGTGTCATGGCTGCTTCTCTCCTTGTAAAAATCCTGGTGGCCGCATGGGCCAGATCAATCTTAAGCCAAAGGGACGACGGCGGGACGCACCCGCCGTCGTACTCTTCAGTAATGTGGTGCTACAGCATGCACGAGACACAATTTTCCACTTCGGTCCCTTCCAGCGCGAGCTGGCGGAGACGGATGTAGTAAATGGTCTTGATGCCCTTCTTCCAGGCATAAATCTGCGCCTTGTTGATGTCACGCGTGGTGGCGGTGTCCTTGAAGAACAACGTCAGGGACAGGCCCTGGTCCACGTGCTGCGTGGCGGCAGCGTAGGTGTCGATGGTCGCTTCGAAACCGAGCTCATAGGCATCCTTGTAGTACTCAAGGTTGTCATTGGTCAGGTAAGGGGCCGGGTAGTACACACGGCCCAGCTTGCCTTCCTTGCGGATCTCAATGCGCGAAGCCACCGGGTGGATCGAGGACGTGGAGTTGTTGATGTAGCTGATGGAGCCCGTGGGCGGGACAGCCTGCAGGTTCTGGTTGTAGATGCCGTGCTCCATGACGGAGGCCTTCAGCGCACGCCAGTCTTCCTGGGTGGGGATGTGGATGCCGTCAAACATTTCGGCAACCTTGGCTGTCTGCGGAACCCATTCCTGATCCGTGTACTTGTCAAAGAACTCACCGCTGGCGTACTTGGACTTTTCGAAGCCGGCAAACGTTGTGCCGGTCTCCATGGCGATCAGGTTGGAGGCCCGGATGCAGTGGTACACCACCGAGTAGAAGTAGATGTTGGTGAAATCCAGGCCCTCTTCGGAGCCGTAGTGGACCCGCTCGCGGGCCAGGTAACCGTGCAGGTTCATCTGGCCCAGGCCAATGGCGTGGGACTGGTCATTGCCCTTGGCAATGGACGGCACGCTGGTGATGTTGGACATGTCAGAGACAGCCGTCAGCGTGCGGATGGAGGTCTCAATGGTGCTGGCGAAGTCCGGTGAGTCCATGGCCTTGGCAATGTTCAGCGAGCCAAGGTTGCAGGAGATGTCCTTGCCGGTCTCGGCGTAGGACAGGTCATCGTTGTACGTGGTGGGCGCAGAAACCTGAAGGATCTCGGAGCACAGGTTGGACATGATGATCTTGCCGTCGATCGGGTTGGCTCGGTTCACCGTGTCTTCAAACATGATGTACGGGTAGCCGGACTCGAACTGGATCTCGGCGAGCGTCTGGAAGAACTCGCGCGCCTTGATCTTGGTCTTCTTGATGCGGGCGTCGTCAACCATCTCGTAGTACTTCTCGGTGACCGAGATGTCGGAGAATGGCATGCCGTAAACCTTTTCGACGTCGTACGGGGAGAACAGGTACATGTCCTCGTCGCGCTTGGCCAGCTCAAAGGTGATGTCCGGAACCACAACACCCAGGGAAAGGGTCTTGATGCGAACCTTCTCATCAGCGTTTTCACGCTTGGTGTCCAGGAAACGGTTGATGTCCGGGTGGTGGGCGTGCAGGTACACAGCACCTGCACCCTGGCGGGCACCAAGCTGGTTGGCGTAGGAGAAGCTGTCCTCGAGAAGCTTCATCACGGGGATGACGCCGGAGGACTGGTTCTCGATCTGCTTGATGGGGGCGCCCACTTCGCGGATGTTGGTCAGCGCGAACGCCACACCGCCGCCGCGCTTGGAGAGCTGCAAGGCGGAGTTGATGGAGCGGCCAATGGACTCCATGTTGTCTTCGATGCGCAGCAGGAAGCACGAGACCAGCTCGCCGCGCTGGCGCTTGCCGGCGTTCAGGAACGTGGGGGTTGCGGGCTGGAAGCGGCCGCCGATGATTTCATCAACCATCTTCATGGCCAGGGCCTCATCGCCGCGGGCCAGGTGCAGGGCAACCATGCAGACACGGTCTTCGTAGCGCTCCAGGTAGCGGTTGCCGTCGAAGGTCTTCAGCGTGTAGGACGTGTAGAACTTGAACGCGCCCAGGAAGGTTTCAAAGCGGAACTTCTTCTTGTACGCGTGGTTGTACAGGTCACGGATGAAGTTCATCGTGTACTGGTCAAGCGTCTCGCGCTCGTAGTACTCGTTCTTCACCAAGTAGTCCAGCTTTTCTTCCAGGTCGTGGAAGAACACGGTGTTGTTGTTCACGTGTTGCAGGAAGTACTGGCGGGCAGCGGCGCGGTCGGCGTCGAACTGGATCTCGCCGTCGGCGTTGTAGAGGTTCAGCATGGCATTGAGCTCGTGATAGCCCATGCCTTCCCATGCTGCGGGCATGCTCTTAGAAGCCTTCACTGCTGTGCCTGGCTCTGTGGCAATCGTGTCCAAAATTCTTCCAATCCTTCGTGAACGCGGTCCACGTCTTCCGACGTGCCCATCAGTTCAAAACGGTATAAATGCTTTACATTGCACTTCGCAGCAACAATGTCTCCGGCTAGGCAATATGTTTCGCCAAAATTTGTGTTCCCGGCGCCAATGACGCCGCGAATCAGATCGCGATTTTCCGCCACGTTGAGGAACTTGATGACCTGTTTTGGTACTGCCCCGTGCCCTTCGTCGCCCCCATAGGTGGGAAGGACTAAAACATAGGGTTCTTGAGCTAAGAGTGTGTCTTCATAGGTGTAGACCGGCAGCCGCGCCGCGTTCATCCGAAGTTTTTCAACGAAGCGGTGGGTGTTCTCAGACGTTGACGAGAAGTAAATCAACCGGCTGCTGGTGGTTCGAGAGGCTATCTGACCAACAGCGGGTTGTGCTGCTACGGCTGACATGACAATCGCTTTCCAACTACTTACTTGCGGGCGTGGGGCCGGCCAGCAATGGCCGGCCCCATCGTTGTGCACCTGTGCACAGCAATGCGGTGGCGGGATATCCCGCCGAATGTCAGGCTACGCTGACGGCGGCATTCTGGTTGATCTCGGCGATCTTGTCCGGGCGGAATCCTGACCAGTGGTCAGCGTCGGTAATGACAACCGGAGCCTGCTGGTAGCCGAGGCTGAGCACGTGCTCCAGCGCTTCCGGATCAGTGGAGATATCAACGCTCTTGTAGGTGATGCCCTTTTTGTCCAAGGCGCGGTAGGTGGCGTTGCACTGAACGCAAGCAGGTTTGGTGTAAACCGTGACGGTCATGATCGAGTTCCCCTTGTCTATAACTTCTAATGGCTGCCGCTAGCGGCACACTCGCTGTCGGTGGGAACCACGGTTCGCGCCACGGTCTCGCCAGCTATTCGAGCTGTTCAAAGCGGTTTCCCGAAGGACCGCTTGAATTCTGTATTAGATACTACATGTAGTGCAGGGTCCCGTCGTTGACCCCTACATGATGTATTACAAGTATGTCATTTTATGCACCGGTAGTCCACAGGCTGGGAGATTTAAAAGCGCTAAAACTCAAGGTTTAAACTGAACTATCCACAGGCTGTGGAGTACTTAGTCACAAAAATCTGGGCGGCGTGTCTGTTCCTTGGGCGTGTCGACCCTAGTGGTCAGCGCCGGTGAGAGCAGCACCACTAAAAGGCCCGCCACGGGCACCACCAGCAGCCCCGTGCGCAGTGAGGTGGCATCGGCAACAGCACCCACAATGGGCGGTGAGAGCAGGAAACTCACCCGCATGAGCCAGCTGACAACCGTCAGACCGGTGCCCTCCCGCAACCCGGGCAGGTTGTCCGCCGCGTGCATCGCCGCCGGGACCAGCGTGGACACCCCGAAGCCAGCCAGGGCAAAACCGGCAATGGTGCCGGGCACCGTGGGGAACAGCAAGGCTTGCCCCATGCCCAGAGTGACAATGACTCCCCCGGCCTGCGCCACCAGCCGCTGGCCAAAGCGGTCCACCAAGGAATCCCCTACCAGCCGGCCAATGAACTGGGCACCCACCAAGGCCACAAAGCCCAGCCCGGCCACCGAAGCGGCGGCACCAAAGTCACCACTCAAGTACACGGCAGCCCAGGTGCTGCCCGCATCCTCCACCAGCGTGCCGCCGGCGGCAATGAGCACCAGCGCCATGATGACCAAGTACTTGCCCAGCCCGGCAGCGCTTCGGCGAGGAACGACGTCGTGCTTCTCCTCAACAGCGTCCGCAGCGTCAGGCCCCGGCAGCAGGAATCTCAGGCTGGCCAGCGAAACCGCGGCGAAGAGCACACCTGAGATCAGCAGGTGGAGCCAGAGCGGGAACTGCAGGCCAGCCGCTGCGGAACCCATGAGGCCTCCGGTTACCGCACCAATGCTCCACACGGCGTGGAAGGAGTTCAGGATGGAGCGGCCGTACAGGCGCTGCACGCGCAGACCATGGGAATTCTGTGCCACATCCGTGATGGCGTCGAAGGCCCCGGCCAGCAGCAAGGCCGCAGCAAACAGGCTCCCACTGGGTGTGACGCCGGCAATGACCAGCCCCAACGCCGTTCCGAGCGTTCCGGCCACGGCAACCTTGGCGGAATGGAACCGCCTGATGAGCAGCCCGGCGGCAAGCCCGGCCGAGAGCGCACCCAGCGGGTAGGCAGCCACAGCAAAGCCGAACTCGGCATTGCTCAGGCCCAGCGCCTCCTTGATGGCGGGGAATCGTGGAAGCAGGTTGGCAAAGAGTGCCCCGTTGGTGAAGAACAGGGCCGCCACGGCCCACCTGGCGCGGCGAATGTGAAGGGGAAGCGCCGGCGATTCTGCTGTTTTCAAGCTCAAGGTTTTCCCACGATTCGTTCAACAGCTGCTTCGACTGTGGTTCTGGGCATGGGGGCCAGGGACAGGGCCCGGTGCATGGACAGGCCCTCAATCAGGGCGTCCAGCATGAGCGTGGTCTCCGGGTCAAAGAATTTGCCGAGCGCCACACGGCTACGCGCCATCCACGCATCCGTCACACGGCGCATGTCCGGACGGCGGGTGGCCAAGGCGTATAGCTCGTAGGAGAGCACCATGGTGCGGGAGTCGTTCAGGAGTTCGCCTGTGATCAGACTGACGACGGCGTCACGGGCTGCTGCCTCATCGCCCACTTCGGCCATGGCTGCGTCAAATCCGTTTGCCGTGCGATTGGCCAGCGTGGTGAACGCCTCGCCGAGCAGCTCATCCAGTGACTCGAAGTGGTACGTCAAGGAGCCCAAGGAAACACCTGCACGTTCGGCAATCTTGCGATACGTTGCCCCGGCCACCCCATGCTTGGCCACCACGTCCAGGGCGGCGGCGCTGATGTTCGCGCGGCGGTCCGGGTCATAGCGGCGGCGCGGCTTGCCTTCTGCTGGCTCGGGCCGGGCCCTCACTGGCTGCTTGCTCACGCGAGCTGCTTGCTGATGCGTGCCGGGTTGCCCACGGCCACCACATTGGGCGGCAGGTCGCGGGTGACAACGGAACCCGCACCCACCACAGTGTTCTCGCCAATCGTCACGCCGGGCAGCACAATGACGCCGCCGCCGAGCCAAACATTGTCACCAATGGTGATGGGCTTGGCTGCCTCGAGTTTGTCGCGGCGCAACCAGGACTCGAGCGGGTGCGTGGGTGTCAGGAGCTGGACGTTGGGGCCAATCATGACGTCGGCGCCGATGGTGATGGGGGCAACGTCCAGGGCTGTGAAGTTGTAGTTGATGAACGTTCCGGGGCCAATGGTGATGTACCTGCCGTAGTCCACGAACAGCGGCGGACGAATTTCCACATCCTCCCCGAGTGAGCCGATCAGCTCCGCCAGGATCACTTCGGCCGCCTCGCGGTCTTCGGGCCACACCTGTCCGTAACGGTGGGACGCGGTGATGGCGCGCTGTGATGCCACAGCCAGTTCGGCATCCTCTGCCAGGTACAGGTCCCCGGCCTCCATGCGCTGGCGCATGCTGCGGGGGTCGTTGGCAAAATATGGGTGCGTCATGGCGGGTTCCATCCTTCAATCAAAAAGTCGTTATGTACAAATGTACATAACGACTCCCGCAGCTGTGTCACCACCGCGTTACATGACGCTGACACCTATGCTTGCTAAGAACGAGCCTAGCCATGAGAAAGAGGGCCCACGTGATCAACCCCGTGCATTTGCAAACCCTGTTGGAGGTGGTCCGGCGCGGGTCTTTTGCGGCCGCGGCCACCCAACTGGGGTACACGGCGTCGGCCGTTTCGCAGCAAATGTCCACACTGGAGCGGGACAGCGGAGTCGCCTTGTTCAAGCGATCCGCACGCAGCGTGCTGCCCACTGACGCCGCCTTGGTCATGTCCCGGCATGCGGCGAAGGTGCTCACCGACATTGATGCCTTGCTGGCGGCCAGCTCCCGCACGGAGGAAGGCACCAGTCAGGAGCTGCGATTGGGCATCTTTCCCTCACTGGCCACGTACGTGCTCCCCCGGCTGTTGCGTAGTCCCGAATGGCCGGGGCTGGGCATCAACCTTCACGTGTCGGTCGGTGAGCCGCAACAGACCATTGGCGGCTTGCGCAGTGGCGGCGAATTGGATGTTGCGCTGGTGTATCAGGTGGGCCAGTCCGGCCTGGCGTGGCCGCACACCATCAATCGGCAATGGATTGGCGATGACAACTTCAGGGTGGTTCTACCCAAGGCCTGGGGTATTCGGGCTGGCTCGGTGATGGAGGCGTCGCACCTCTCCGACATGCCATGGATCATGCACCACCCCGGAACCAGTGACGCTGCCGTGATTGAAAGGCTCTTTGCCAGCTGCAATCTGCACCCGCGCGTGGCGGCCTACAGCGATGACTTCAACGCCAGCCTGCAACTGGCCAGCGTAGGCCTGGGCGCAGCCCTGGTCCCGGAGCTTGCCCTGCAAAACAAGCCGGACAACGTGGTGGTCCTGGACGTGCCGGAAATTCGGCTGGCCCGGAACATTTTTGCCCTGCTCATCAATGACAAGCGGACAGCCCGCATCGAAGTGTTCGTGGACAAGCTGGCGGGCATCATGACAGAGCTGAACCGCACCAGCCACCTGGGCGAACCCACAGCGCAAACACGAAAGTAGCTTGGGTTGGCGCGGCCACTTTGGCCATGCGCTCTGCAAATACTCAGCGTGGCGCCAGTGAAAGAGCTGCGCCTGGCTGACTACGTGGTGTTGCGCATAACCAAAGTCGCCGAGCCCAGAATTGGGTGTATGCGCCTCACTAGCTTCCAGCGACGCGCATAAGCCCCGTTAGCCCTTGCGGAACTTCTTGGCCGGTGCCACGAAGCGCTTGATGACCTGCTTCTTGATGGCCCCAAACGGCGGGTAGATCAAGCTCATCGTGTCAGGCGACAGGGGCTTGTCCAAAACTGCCTTGTGGTGCGAGAACGTGTCAATGGAATGCTGTCCATGGTAGCGGCCCATGCCACTCTCGCCCACTCCTCCGAACGGCAGCCCGGGTATGCCCAGATGCGCCGCAGGCACACCAAAGTTCAACGCCCCCGACGACGTTTGTACGGTGAATGCCTCCCGCACCCCTGCGTCTTCGCTGAAGACATAGAGCGCTAGTGGCTTTTCGCGGTGGTTGATGAACTCAATGGCGGCCTGCGCCGACTCCACGGTCACCAGCGCCAGAACCGGGCCAAAGATTTCATCGTCCATCAGTGCGGATTCGGCGTCCACATGAACTACCGTGGGCGCAATGTATCGTGTTGCAGCATCCGTTGACCCTCCAGTCACAAGCGCCGAACCGCTCTCCTCCTGCAGGTCCATGGCGAGCAGGCCCGCAACGCGGGAGAAGGCTGCGTCGTTGATCATGCGGCCAAAGGCCAGGCTGTGGGCAGGCTCAGCACCGTAGAGTTCCTCGATGGCCTCGGGCAATTCCTTGGCAAGCTTGGCCAGGGCGGAGTCCGTGCCCAAAACATAGTCGGGGGCCACACAGGTTTGGCCTGCGTTCATGAATTTGCCCCACACGATCCTGCGCGCCGCTGTAATCATCTCTACGGTGTCGTCAATGTAGACGGGTGACTTCCCGCCCAGCTCCAGCGTCACTGGCGTGAGGTGCTTGGCGGCTGCACTCATGACAATCCGCCCCACCCGGCCGTTGCCCGTGAAGAAGATGTGGTCGAAGCGTTGGTCAAGCAGGCTGGTGGTTTCGGGCACCCCGCCCTCCACGATGGTCACGGCGCCAGCAAGGTACTCCGGAACCCAGCGGGCAAGCACTGCCGAACTGGCCGGTGCCATCTCGCTGGGTTTCGCCACCACGGTGTTCCCGGCTGCGAGCGCACCGATGATCGGTGCCAGAAGAAGTTGAATGGGATAGTTCCAGGGTGCAATAACCAAGACAACGCCCAATGGTTCCAGCACGATGGTTGCCGCGGCTGGTTGAAACTTGAGCGGCACTGACGCCTTGCGGGGTTTCAACCAGTCTTGAAGGTGTTTGACTGTGTGGGCTATCTCTGCGGTGAGAAACCCTATCTCCGACAGCCACGCTTCGGTGGGATGTTTGCCAAGATCGGCTGCGAGCGCTGCCGTGAAGTCATCCTTGTGGTCGACCAGCATCTGGTTCATGGCCGTGAGGCGTGCCAGCCGCCAGTCGAGCGGTTTGGTCACGCCTGTGTTGAAGAGTTGGCGGGCCGCCTCAACGGTTGCTTCGATGGTGTTCGGTGTCCCGTTGGTTTGTACCAGGGTGTCTAGGTTCTGTGCGCTCATGGCCCCAATCTACTCCCCCGGCGCGGTTCGCTTGTCACCCGCGATCAGGCGTTCCCTCGCATCTTAGTCCGTCCGACGGCGAGTATCACCGGTTCTCTCACTCCGCCACACACGCGTAGAGGGTATGCCTTCCGGGGTAGCCGTGGGCCGCCCCCTCTCACGCACGTTGGCGGCGAGACTGCGTTTTGTGCCCAATATTCCAATTCAAGCAAATTCGAACACATATTCGAAGTTGGTGGAACGTGGCGGAATGCGGCCCACTCAAGCACGGCACTAGTGTCCAACCATACGTCGCGAGAAGGCTACTCACGCCGATGGTCGGAACGCAACATACTGCTGCTGCTCTACGACGCACATGCAGCATCTGCGACCATGGGTGCAGGGCGACCAAGCGAAGAGGAAGACAAGCGACAGTGATCAAGTACATGACCCTAGGGTCCGGGATCACGGCAGCCGTGGGTTTCTTTACCGCCCTTGCCTTTCAGGTAATTTCGGGGGTCCAGTACCGAATTGCCGAAGATCAGGGACTTCAGCCGGGCTATGCTCCCACCTGGATTGTGGAGGGCACCAACGTGGGACTGCTGACCTTCGCTCTGGGTGCACTGGCGATGCTGGGAGTGGGCATCACAGCACTGTTCCAGCGCCTCCGCACGAAACCCTAGCGCCGAGCACTTCACCTCCGCACACGCTGCCTTGTTGTCCACAGTCCCGCATTAAACGCAGCAGGCGTTCCTTGCCTCCCCATGAGGGAGACAAGGAACGCCTTCTGGCGTAAAGCGGCTGGCCCTCGGGAGGGCGTGGTGGGCCCACGCGCCCGAGGGGCCCCAGAGTCAGACGCGCCAGCGGCTGGCTCTCGGGAGGGCGTGGATGGGCCCACAGCTGCGAGGGACCCTGACCGAGGAACGAGGTTAGGGAGGGCGCGGGGACTAGACCAGCTGTGCGCGTACTTCCTTCGTGGCGTTGACCAGGTTGCGCAGGGACTCCTCAGTCTCGGCGTAGCCGCGGGTCTTCAGTCCACAGTCCGGGTTGACCCAGAGCTGGCGGGCCGGTACGTGCTTGACGGCGGTGCCCAACAGTTCGGTAACCTCGGCCTGGCCGGGGACACGGGGGCTGTGGATGTCATATACGCCCGGGCCGACGCCGCGGCCAAAGCCGTGGGCTTCGAGGTCGTTGACAACATCCATGCGGGAGCGGGCAGCCTCGATGGAGGTCACATCGGCGTCCAGGCCGTCGATGGCGTCGATGATGACACCAAATTCGGAGTAGCACAGGTGGGTGTGGATCTGGGTGCCGTCAACAGCACCTGCGGTGGAGAGGCGGAAGGAGTTTACGGACCAGTCCAGGTACGCTGCCTGGTCAGCCTTGCGCAGCGGCAGCAGCTCGCGCAGGGCGGGCTCGTCCACCTGGATGATCTTGATGCCGGCAGCTTCGAGATCAGCGATCTCGTCGCGCAGCGCCAGACCCACCTGGTTGGCGGTGTCGCCCAGGGGCTGGTCGTCACGCACAAAGCTCCACGCCAGGATGGTGACGGGGCCCGTGAGCATGCCCTTCATGGGCTTGGCGGTCAGTGACTGTGCGTATTCGGCCCACTCAACGGTGATGGCTTTCTCGCGGGTCACATCGCCCCAGAGGATGGACGGGCGGGTGCAGCGGCTGCCGTAGGACTGGACCCAGCCATGGACGGTGACGTCAAAGCCTTCCAGATTCTCGGCAAAGTACTGGACCATGTCGTTGCGCTCGGGCTCGCCGTGCACCAGCACGTCAAAGTCGAGTTCCTCCTGCAGGTCCACAACGCGCTTGATCTCTTCCTTCATCAGCGTGGTGTACTCGTCCCCGGTGATGGCGCCCTTGTTGGCGCGGGCACGCGCTGAGCGGATCTCGCTGGTCTGCGGGAAGGAGCCAATGGTGGTGGTGGGCAGCGGCGGCAGAGCCAATGATTCTTCCTGGGCGGCTTCGCGGACCGAGTATGCGGAGCGGTTGAAGTCGGCAGCGGTCAAGGCGGCCAGGCGGTCACGAACCTCCGGGCGCTTGACACCGGGGGCAGCTGCGCGGGAGGCGATGATTGCTGAAGCCTCTGCGATGGCGGCAGCGGACGACGCCGGGTCCACCAGGTGGGCGGCCAGCGTCACCACTTCGGTGACCTTCTGGTCGGCAAACGCCAACCAGCTGCGCAGTTCGGCGGAGAGCTGGGTTTCTTCGGTGACGTCGTGCGGGACGTGCTGGGTGGAGGTGGAGGTGGAGACTGTGATGTTCAGGCCGGCAGCCTTGAGAACATCGAGCCGGGCAGCGGACTTGGCCAGGTCGTTGCGCCAGATGTTGTGGCCATCAACCACACCGGCAACTATGGTCTTGCCGGCCAGCAGTGCCAATTCCTCGGCGGAGGGAACAGCACCCTTGAACGCGTCAATGTGCAGTGCCTCGATCGGGGCAGCAGCCAGGGTGGGCAGCAATTCGGCGAGGGCTCCGAACGGGGTGGAAACCAGGATGGAGGGGCGCCCGGCAGCAGCACCAAGAACCTCGTAGCTGCGGGCAACGGCAGCCTGAATCTCGGCGAGCGATACGTCCTGGTCGGCAACCAGTGCCGGCTCATCCAGCTGAACCCAGCTGGCTCCTGCAGCGCCCAGGCGGGTCAGCAGCTCAGCGTAGATGGGCAGAACATCTTCCAAGCGTGACAGGGGTGAGAAGCCAGCCGGTGCGTCGTCGCTGGCCTTGCTCAGGAGCAGGAAGGTCACCGGGCCCACCAGGTACTGACGGGTTTCAAAACCGTTGGCCAACGCGTATTCGAACTGCTCAACAATGCGGTTGGAGGTCAGGGAGAAGGTGGTCTCCGGACCAATTTCCGGCACCAGGTAGTGGTAGTTGGTGTCGAACCACTTGGTCATTTCCAGGGGCTGCTGCTCAACCGTGCCGCGGGCCAGGGTGAAGTAGGCGTTGATGTCGAGCTGGCCGTCGGCGTTGCGCAGATCGCCGAAACGGGCCGGTACGGCACCGATGTGGGTTGCGGCGTCGAGCACCTGGTCATAGTAGGAGAACGTGCCGGGGACGGCAGCTGCCTCAGTCAGGCCCAATTCAACCAGGCGGCGGGCCGTGCCCAGCTGGATTTCCTTGGCGGCGGCGTCCAGTTCAACGGCGTCGATCTTGCCGGCCCAGAATGCTTCGATGGCCTTCTTCAATTCACGACGGCGGCCAATGCGCGGGTAGCCCAACAGGGACGCGGCGGGGAAAACAGGTGTGTTTGACATGGAGATTTCCTTAGATATGTTGAAGCGAAGATTATTCAAAACGGTGAAGCCAGGGGCGGGTTCAGGCCCTGACCAGGCGTGCTGTGGTGCCAATGGTGCTGGAGGCGCCGCGGAGTCCCGGTTGCGGGCGGGCGGGGCGGAGCAGTTGCAGCTTGTCCAAAACTTCCAAGGCGGCTGCGTGTTCGTTGAACGTGTAGAGGTGGATGCCGGGGGCGCCGGCGTCCAGGGCTGCACGGGCCAGGTCGACGGTTGCACCAACACCAATGCGGCGGCTTTCGGCGGCGTCATCAGCCCTGCCCAGCGCGTCCAGGAGCTTGGTCGACGGCGCAACACCTGTCAGATCGCCCAGTCGCTGGACGCGGCGCAAACTGGTCAAGGGCATCACACCGGGAATGATGGGGATGCTGACACCGGCCCGGCGGGCCCGGCTGACAAGGTCCTTGTACTGGTCTGCGTGGAAGAACACCTGGGTGATGGCAAAGTCGGCGCCCGAGCGCTGCTTAGCCAAGAGCACCTCAACGTCATGCTCAATGGAGGGCGATTCGGGATGCTGTGCCGGGTAGGCTGCCACCCCAATGGCCACCTTGCCAGCACACAGCAGAGCTGAACGGCGCTGCTCCACACGGCGGATCAGTTCAATCAAGTCCTGCGCATAGGACAACGATCCGGCCCGTGGCTGCGACGGGGCATCCTGGGGCAGGTCACCGCGCAGTGCCAAAATTCCGCGTACCCCATGGTCCAGGAGTTCTGAGATGATCTCGGCCAGCTCGTCGGCCGTATTGCCCACACAGGTCAGGTGCGCCAGCGGGCGCAGCGAGGTTTCCGTTAGGAGGCGGTTGAGCAGTTCCACGGCCGTGTCCCGGTTGCTGCCATTGGCACCGTACGTGACGGAGACGTAGTCCGGGTTGGTGCATTCCAGCTCGCGAATGGTGTCCCACAGTGACGCCGAGGCGGATTCGTTGCGGGGCGGAAAGAGTTCATAGGAAAGGGCAATCGGCGCACTGTGTGTCGACGGCGCCGATGCCTGTATAAGGCTCGGAGGAGACATTTGCTTGGTCCTTGAGGATGGTCGAGCATCCCTGCCTTGGTGTCTAGAACACTGCTGGCCGGAATAGTCGCGTTTTCATTAAAGGGGGGCGGACGCAACCTTGCATACTGCAGCCACTGCAGTTGCCAAGGCGCTTCGATCCGCCAGCAAATGTCAGGCCCACATGGGGGCACCCACACCCTCGATTCAACCAAGGGTCGCTGACACACGTTGAGGAACTAACGTTTCTCCAATATTAGGCACTATTTTTTTGCGATACCAAGCTGGCATCGAATTACGACGCAACTTTACGGAATATTTCGTTAAATTTGTTCGGTCAGCACCCACAAACTGGCCCTTTGGTCGAATTAATGGCGCAGTCGGGTCGTTTCGGACGTCCAGCTCCCACTACCAGGGCTTGGCGAACTGCTCCGGTTCATTGTTGGAAAGCTCGTCGCTGAGCTTGTCGCTCTTGCTGCGTTCCTTCTGGGCTTGCTGGCCATTCTTTTGTAGCTGCTCCAGCTTTCCCGCTGGCGCCGGCTCCTGAGCCGGGGCCTCACCGCCGCTTTTCGGCGGTTCCTGCCCATCACCCTGGACGGCCGCTTGCTTCTCTGCCAACCGTTTTTGGGCGTCCTTGAGGGCGTCTCCTTCGCCGTCCTTGTTGTTCTCGCTATTGGGCGTGAAACAGTCGCGCGGTGCCTGGGCAACCACGTCACTGCCCTGCGCAAACAAGGCCTGGGCCGACGCCGGGTCCCCGGCTTTTTCCTTCGCCTCACCCAACTTTTCCAGGGTCAGCACAAGATTGACGCGCACCTTGCAGGACTCATTGACCGGCGCCAGGTCAAGCGCGGCGGCAAACTGTTCCTGGGCCGCAACAAAGTCTCCACGCAAAACATGGCCGTCACCTTGGGCAAAGTGCGCCTTGTAGCGTTCCACCATGTTGAGCACACCCATGGCCTGGCCGGCTTTGAGCGTGCCCTCGCCCTGTCCTGCGGCGTAGGCATTTTCTGCCTGGCCGGCGGAGATGGGCAGCGACAGCAGCTTGACGGCCACCACCAGAGCCGCCAACGCTACCGGGGCGGATGCCAGCAACAGTTTGCGCCGCCTGCGCAGCCGGGGGCTCAGGGTTTCCGGCAAGGTCTCCAGCAGAGTCTCCGGCAGGGACGCTGCCCGGTCATTGTCGATGCTCATGGCTTTTCCTTTCGGGGACGCTGCAGCTGGCGGTAGGCCACACTCAGGAGCACCGCCTCCCACACCACAATCCCGAAGGCCGCCAGTGCAAAAAGCCAATAGACTTCCCAACGGCCAGCACCGGCCTGCTCTCCGGGCTCCGCTGACTGCGCCGCAGTCTTGGGTGCCGAATCACTCAGTGCCGCCCCAATGTTTTCCGGGGCACCCCGGTGGACGTAGGGCAGCTTTAGTTGCTGGGCGATGGTGTTGAGGGCTTTTTCATCAATCCGTGACGTGGCCGGCGCGTAATCGGCGGATTTGTCCAGTATGTAGGACCCGGGTGTGTCCGCACTGAAGGTGTAGTCGCGCATTTTTCCGCCGTCTGTGGTGCCATAACCCAGCACAGCTCCGCCGTCGATCAAGTCTGTACCCTTGGCAAACGGTTCGGGGGCCTTACTGGCTGTTTGTTCGCCGTCGCCCAAATAAAACACCAGCCGCGGCCGGGTGGGGTGCGCTTTTTGGGACGCTGCCAGGCGGTCAGCCAGCAAGGGCGCGGCCACACTGATGCTGCTGCCTTGGGACGCGTAGGAGGATTTCGGCGTGAGCACCTGGGTCAGCGTTTGCAAGGCGGTCGCGTCAGTGGTCAGCGGCAGTACCACCTTGGCGTTGCTGTCAAAGGTGATGAGTGAAAATCGGGCTCCTGCCAGTTCGGTTGCCAGCGCGTTGATGTCGGCCTTGATGCCCTCCAGTCGCGGATCCTTGCCGTTGTAATCCTCGGCGGAGGAGCTGGGGGTCGTGTCCACCACGAAGAACACATTGAGATCGGTGGTGGCCACAGGGGCTGAGGCGCCGACCAGGCCCGGCCGGGCGCCGGCCACGAGCACCAACACCACCAGCAGGGCGTAGCGCCACCGCGCGGCGCTGCGGCCCTTGAACAGCAGGTAAGCCGCGGCTGCCAGAAGCAGCACCGCGAGGGGCCAAAAGACCCAGGGCGTGACAATGGGCAAGAAGGTCATCGGCGCAACCTCCAGCTGGCAGCACCGAAGACCAGCAAGGCCAGCAGGGCAGCACCCAGGGCAAACTCTGGGTGGTCCACGATTGTCAGGCGTGGGGCGCCCTTGAGCAGTGCAGCCTCGGTGGCTTGCACCTTGTTCACAATGGAGGCAACGGCTGCCTCGGATTCCAACGGGTAGTAGGCGCCGTCTGTGGCTCTTGCCGTGTCCTGCAATCCTTGTGCGGCGGAGACAAAGGACGGAATTGAGCCGTAGTCATTGGGGTTCAATGCGTAAACGCGGGTGTTGGCGGTTTTAGCCAGGGTGGCTGATTGGGCCAGGGTGAAGAGGGGCTTGCCGGAGAGCATGTTGTCGGTGGCAAAAATAATGGACCGGGACCTTTTTGTGTCAGTTGTTGCAGGGAAGCCGTTGACGCAGCTGGCCAGGCCGTCCCCGATCAGGGATGAACCTGCCGCTTCATAAGTGCCGGCAAGGTACTCGAAGGTGGTGGCGTCGGCGCTCAACGCTTTCTTGGCCACAGTGAGTTCCTCGGCCACAAAGTCATAGTCGTCCGTGAGCGGGAAGACCGTGACGGCGCTGGAATCAAAAATGGTCATCCCTATGCGTTCGCCCTTGAAATTGCCCACAAGGTCAGCGAAGACGCTCACAATGGCCTCGTCCGTGTCCAGCATGGAGCCTGAAACGTCCAGGCACAGCATGATGTCCCTGTTGCGTTGTTCGGGAATGCTGGTGCTTTCGCTCACCGGGCGGGCGGCAGCCACAATCAAGGACACCGCCAGGACTGCGAGCGCCGCGAGTGCCGTCACGAGCCACGTCCGGTGACGTGCCAAGGCATTCTTATACAAGGGCAGGGCTGTCAGCCGGTCTGCATGTGCCACAGGGATGAGTTCCTGTGCTGCGCGGGGGCGGCGCCACAGCACCACCACAACAGTTGCCAGCAGGGCCAGGCCCAGGGGCACCAGCCACCAATATTTTAACGCCACGATCCCACCACATTTCGCGCGGACGCGGCAGATCCGGCCACGGTGAGGTGCTCGCTGTGCGCGGCAAACTCCCCCGGGTAGTACAACTCCACCGCATCAGCCACGAGGGGAAGCTGATGCTCACGCAGCTGAGCCAGGGTCATGCGCTGGGTCTTCAGCCCGGTCATTTCGTGGACAAAGGTCCGCACGGCCATGCTCAGCTCAAGGTGGGCCGCACGCGCACTGAGCGTCCCGGCGTCGTGATTTTCCTCAATGGAGCTGATCAGGGCCCAGTATTTTGCCCTGACGGAATTCGGGTTTCTGGGCGCCACAAAATCAGGCACGCCCGCCTGGGCGCCGGCACGGGTGGAGTTCCACACCCAGGCGAACCAGCCCAGGCAGAGGATGAGGATCGCAGCACCGGCCAGCGGCCACCACGGCGAATAGCCCACGGGTGCATAGAACGTTGCGTCAGTGGGCACGGCGGTGCCTTTCCAGCAGGGCGAAGACCTTCGTTAAAACCAAGGTGGTGGAGCCAATGCTGGTGGCGGCGATGCCGTTGGACTTCAAGAGCTCCGCAAGCGCCCGGGAGCGCGCTGCCGTGGCATCCAGGTAGCTCGCAGCCAGCTCTGGATCCTGGGCCAGGAGCAACAGCAGCGTTTCCATCCCCGCCACGTCCATGGCGGCACTGTGCGCCGCTGCCGGCCCCGCGAGCTCAGCATCGGCCACTTGCACCCACAGGATCTCGTGCTGGGCGCGGAGGCGCCGGAGCACCGTGGCCAGCCGGTCATCGGCGTTCACATCATCAGCGATGACCACCAGGAGCATGCGCTGCTTGTAGTGGGCGGCCACGTACTCCAGCCTGGCGCACAGGTCACTGGGACCGTTGCCCAGGGTTGCCGCGTCCATGCGTTGCAGCACCTGCTCAAGATGACTCTCGGTCCCCTTGGCCGGCAGCGCCAGCGAGGATGCGCCGTCGCCGTGGACCAGGGCCACGGAATCGCCGTGGCGAATAGCCAAAGAACCAAGGACCCCCATGGCCATGACCGCAATGTCTTTCTTGATCTCGCCGCCCAGGGCCGCGGCGGCCATGTTCCGTCCGGTGTCGGCAACAAAGAGCAGCTGCTGCCTGCGGGTGGCAACATAGCGCTTGATCAGGGGCGTGCCAACCCGGGCGGTGGCCTTCCAGTCAATGTCCCGCACCTCATCCCCGGGGACATAGTCGCGGAGGTCGTCAAAGTCCAGGCTGCGGCCACGAAAAATGGCGGCGTATTCGCCGTCGAGCATTCCGCGGGCGCGGCGGTGGGCAAAGATGTACATCTTTGATTTCACCGCCGTCAAGAGAGTTCCCACGTGTCCCTACGGAGTCTGCACTGAGTCAACAATGGCGGCGATGATTTTTTCCACCCGGATGTTTTCCGCCACGGCCTCAAAGCCCAGGATGATCCTGTGCCGCAACACCCGCTCAGCCAGTGCCTTCACGTCCTCGGGGATGACGTGGTCGCGGCCCTGCAGCAGGGCCAGGGCGCGCGCCGTCTGGGTGAAGGCAATGCTGGCACGGGGGCTGGCACCAAACTCAATCAGCCCGGCCAGCTTCGGGTCGATGTATGCGCCGGCATGGCGGGTCACATAGACAAGTCCCACAATGTAGTTCACCAGTGCCGGGTCCAGGTAGACCTTCCTGGCAGTGGCCTGCAGGGCGCGCACCTCATCAAGGGTTGCCACGGGGTGGGGCGTTGAGCCAGCCAGGAACACTCCGGCGTCGATGCGCCGGATCACTTCCGCCTCTTCCACGGGGCTGGGATAGTCCAGCACGTCCTTGAGCATGAACCTGTCCATCTGCGCTTCGGGCAGCTGGTAGGTGCCTTCCTGCTCAATGGGGTTCTGCGTGGCCATGACCATGAAGGGCTGGGGCAGGGGGTGCACCTGGCCGCCAATGGTGGTTTGGCGTTCCTGCATGGCCTCCAGCATGGCTGACTGTGTTTTTGCGCTGGAGCGGTTGATCTCATCCAGGAGCACAATATTGGCGTGGACAGGTCCCAGCTGGGTGACAAAGCTGCCCTTGGCGGCGTCGTAAATCTGGGTGCCCACAATGTCGCTGGGCAAAAGGTCCGGCGTGCACTGGATGCGGTGAAAGAGGGCACTGATGGAATCTGCCAGGGTTTGAGCGGCTGTGGTCTTCGCCAAACCGGGAACTGACTCCAACAGCACGTGCCCACCTGTCATCAACGAGATCAGCAGGGTTTCGCGCAGCCTTGCTTGGCCCACCACTTTACTTTCAAAGCTGCGGGAGATGCTGCCCACTATGCGTTGGGCACGCTCCAGTTCTGCGGGCTCGATGCGGGAACTGACGGTTGTGGGTAACACTGTGTCTGGGCCTTTCGATGGCACGGCTCGCGGCAAAATCCTAGTGGCCAGCTCACCCTATGGCGGGCTTTGCCGCAATGGGGAGAACTTCCCATTTTCCCTGTCCCTGACGCGGGCTGGGGACTACAGTATGGTTCATGAACCAGTTGCCAGCCGCTTATGAAGAGTACTTGCAAGGCCGTGACGAGGACTTCGTTGCCACGGTCCTGCCAGTGTTGCAGCAATCTGTTGCCGAGAAAAATCACGGCGTCCGGATCATCATCAATCCGCATGTGGTCCAGGCCAGGACGGACAGCACAGTCCCCTTTGGAGAGATCCGCGAGGGCGTTGACTGAACGTCGGGCGTTTGGCGTTTGCGCCGGGTGGACCTTGAGCCGGTTAGAGCTTTGAGTCCAGGAGCAGATGAGCAGCCTTGGGGCTGAAGGTCTTCTCCATGACCAGGCAAGCGGCACCGAAGGCTTCTTCACCCGAGTTCACAATGGTTCCCACCACATCCACCGAGTGGACACTGGTGGTGACGCTCAGCCGCGCCAGCAGCGCCGGCATTTGGGCCAGGTAGGTGGGTGCCAGCTGCGGCCAGAACGGGCCACCAAAGACCACCCGTGCCACATCGAGCAGGTTGGTCAGGACCGAGACTGCCCCGGCCATGAGCTGGGCTGAATTGGCCAGGATTTGCCGTGCCGCAGGGTTGCCGTCGGCAGCAGCTTGGGCTAGGGCTGCGACGTCGTCGGGCAGGGAAGCTGGCTTCTTTGGATCAGCCGGGGCCAAGGCTCCAGCCTCGCGGGCCTGCGCCACCAACGTTTCGGGCATGCAGGTGACTTTGACGCAGCCGCGGCGGCCACAGTCACACTCCGGACCTGCAGGATCGGTGATGATGTGCCCAATTTCACCCACGTTGCCCGACGCCCCGCGGACCACCTCGTCATTGAGCACCAAGCCGGCACCAATGCCCGTGCCGATGTAAACAAACACAAAGTCGGTGGAGCTGGCGGCTGAACCGGCCCATAGCTCGGCCACGGCGGCGGCCGTCACGTCCTTGTCCACAACGACGGGCAGCCCCGTGGTCTGGCGCAAAATTTCCTGCAGCGGAACCCGCGTCCACCCGGGCATGTGGGGAGGGTCCACCACCGTGCCGCTGGCGGCATCAACCGGTCCCGGGGTGGCCACGCCAACACCGGCTATCCGCTGCTCGTCAACGCCTGATTCCGCTATGATGCTGCGGATCTTGGCACCCATGGCGGCTACGGCGTCGCCCGGGCTGCTGATGAGGTCCGTGGCTTCATCCACCGAGACAAGGACCGTGCCAACGGCGTCCACCAGCGCGTAGCTGGTCAAGGCGGGGTCAATGTGGAGCCCAACGGCGTACATGCCGCGCGGGTTCAAGCGCAAAATGGTTCTGGGTTTTCCGGGGCCGGACGTTTCTTTGCCGGCTTCAACAATCAATTCGGCGTCCAGGAGGCGGCGGCAAATGTTGGAAACGGTTTGCGCTGCCAGGCCCGCCGAGGCTGCCAGCTCAACACGGCTGAGGCCTTCGTCGGAGCGGCGGATGGAGTCCAGGATGACTGCTTGGTTGAAATCGCCCATCTTGGGGAGATTTGTGCCGCGGCGCCGCTGCGGCAAAGCAATATCGGGAACAGCCAACATTTTCTCCTTGAGGCGATTAATTTCGGATACGGGCCAAGTAGGCCCCCAATACCCAGCTGTCAGATTACCCCGCGCCGGGCGGCTGGGTGTGACCGCCACGACGGAGAAGCCGATCTTGAGCTTAAGAGTTCCTTAGGGGTTACTCAAGACTTGCTCAAGACTTGCGTGAAACACTCACCGTGAACTTGCTGTTGCGCCCCACTACCTCGGTGGGGCCCACCAGCTTGTCCAAGGCTGACCGGTAGTCCAAATGACGGTTGTACACGCACCAGAGCTCACCCCCTGGAGCAAGGACTCGTGCTGCTGCGATAAAGAGCTTGTGCGCTATTCCGGCGTGGACCGTGGCGCCGATGTGAAACGGCGGGTTCAGGAGGATCAGTTCCGCTGACTCATCTGCAAAGGTGCCCAGCGCGTCGTCGCGGACAACCTCGATGCGGTCCGCCAGTCCGTTGGCCGCTGCCGTGGCGGTTGTTGATGCCACCGCTGCAGCCGACTGATCAGTGGCTGTGACATGGATGTCTGGCCGGGCCTTGGCCAGCGCCGCGGCGATGGTGCCATTGCCCGCGCCCAGGTCAATGGCGAAACTAGTCTGAGGCTGCATTTGCGGCAGGAATTCCAACAGGAAACGGGTGCCCACGTCAACTTTGCTGCCACCAAAGGTGGCGCCGTGAGCGCACAACCAGAGGTCAAGGTCCGCGTGGAACTCCCGCCGTGGAAAGCTCGGCGCCGTCCCGTCGTTGACAGGGCCGTTGATCAGGAGCGGGCGGGACTTGCGCCAGGCCCGGCCCGCCGTCACAGCCGAAAAATGTTGCGCCAGGACAGCGTTCATGGCCAGGGTCATGTGCTTGATGCGGCCGCCGGCAATTATCTGCACCTGAGGGTTGGCATGGGCGGCGATGAGTTCGGCCACTTCGGCCACTTCGTCCAGGCTGCGCGGCAGCTGCCACAGGACCACTTTGACCCGGTCAAAGAGCTCAGCGCTCAGCGGCATGGACGTGTAAGACTCGCGCAATCCGGCCCGGAGCGCATTTGCGGCCAATGCGTTTTCACCGGAGAGACCGTCTTGCTGCACCCGCAGCCCGTGCAGGCCGTGGACGGTGGCAGTGGCCAGGGTCAAGGCACCGTACCGCTCCCCCACAATGGCCACTTCGCCATGACCAGCCAAGGCCAGCGCCTGTTCGGCTTCGCGCAGAATCAGTTCATCCGTGGCGTCGTGGGCGAAGAGATTCTCCGCCTCAATGTCTGGAAACCGGCGCAGCTGCGCAAAATCAAAGTCACTGACCGGGTTTCCGCTAATTTCCTCCACCGAGCCACTCTACAGTGCCGCAAATTGCACCCCACTGGCCACCTGCAACTATGTGCCCAGTTTCACACGCTGTGGTCAATGAAAGCTGTGGCTAATGAAACTCCAACGCGTCACCGTACAGCCACTGCTTTCCGTCCCGCACAAAGCTGCTGGTTTCGGTCAGCGAGTCCTTGATTTTCCGGTTTGCCGCCGACCGGTAGTGGGCCCTAAAAGTCACCACACCCTCCTGGTCAAAATAGCCGCCTTGCCGGGTGTCCAGGATCTCCAGCAGATACCACTGCTGATCGGGATCCAGCTCAAGGGACTCCGGGCGCGTTGACGGGTGCCACGTGTGCAGCAAGTACCCTGCGTCACCGAGCGCAAACGCGCTAAAGCGTGAGCGCATCAACGCCTCAGCCGTTGGCGGAAAGCTGCGCTGACCGCCAACAGTGGCCGCAAGGTACTTGGCGCAACAGCTTTCGAAGTGCTCACCGCTCTGGCAGGGGCATCTCATGGCAGCGGATGGGTCTGTGCGTGGAACCACTCAATGTGTTCCTTGAGAGCGTCAGCTGCCCCGCCGCCGTCGTGAGCCAAAACCGCTGCGACGATCGCTTCGTGCTGCTGGCGCAAGGAAGGAACAATGGCGTCCCAGCGTTCCTCGCTGTCAATGGCAGCGCTGACGTAGCTTTGGATGGCTGAGCGCAGGGATTCCATCATGGCCGTGACCACGGCGTTGCCCGCCAGGGAACTCAGCAGCACGTGGAAGGCCGCGTCCAAGACGTGGAATTCTTCCCGACCAAGATCCGTGGCATTCATGGCGAGCAGCAACTGCTGCAGCTGGGCCACCTTGGCCGTGTCGTGGACGTGTTGGGCCGCCTCCACCGCGGCCCAGGTTTCCATCATGATGCGTGTCTGGACAATGTCAGCCACCGGGAAATGGTTTGTGGCCATGTGCAGGCGAAGCGTGGATGCCAGGCCGGCGCTGGGGTTGGCAATCACCACGGCGCCTGACTGCGGGCCGGAACCAACCGAGGTCCGCACCACGCCCATGACGTCCAGAACCCTGATGGCGTCCCGCACGGACGCGCGGGAAATCCCATGTGCCAGCGCCATGGCCCGTTCACCGGGCAGGTGGTCGCCCACTTTGAGCTTGCCGTCGCGCAGCTCGGCTTCAATGCGGCTCAGCACCGCCTCGTAGCTGCGGGCGGCGGGGATGAGGGGGGAATCTGGCATGGACACCCCACCATTGTCCCATTGCCGGGCCAACACCCGTGACCTGTGCGAGGCAAAACTGTCTGCTCGGGGCGTCGTTGCGGACGGCCCGGGCACAAAAAAACCGCCCACCCGTTGCACGGATGAGCGGATCTTTCATTGTTTTGGTGGAGCTGAGGGGACTCGAACCCCTGACCCCCTGCATGCCATGCAGGTGCGCTACCAGCTGCGCCACAGCCCCAAACCGTTTTCCCAGCTTGACCAATCGGTCTTGGCCGGAACAACTTGACTATACTAGAACACGATTTGCCCCGCTGACAAATCGGGGGTTTCTCCGGGGCTAATCCTCCACCGGCTCGGCCAAATCTTCGGGTAATTCGTAGGGCTCCGGGAGCGTGCCAACGTTGTGTTCAAGCAGGCGCCAGTTGCCAATCCCGTTGCCGGCGGCAGCTGACTGGGACGCCTCCAACACGGACCAATGACAATTGGAGAGCCCCGACAGCGTGCGCCACAAATGCTCGGGCAGGCCCAACATTTGTGCGACGGCCACCCGGGTGGCACCGCCGTGGGTAGTCACCACCAAGGTGCCGCCGTCGGGCAGTGCCTCAACGTTTTCCAGGACAGCCGCCACCATGCGGTGGGCAACCTCAACCCGGGTCTCCCCGCCGCCGGCACGGACACCGGGCTCATCGCGCTGCCATTTCTGGATTTGCTCCGGAAACTGCTCGATGATCTCGTCAAAGGTTTTACCTTCCCAGTCCCCGCCGAACGTTTCACGCAGGCGGGGATCCACCAGCACATCACCGCCGGTCAGGGTGGCCAACTGCTGGGCAGTGGAAAAGGCCCGGGACAAGTCAGAAGACAAGATCTGCATCGTCGGCTCGTTGCCGTGAAACTCAGGGCCGTGACGCACAAGCTTGCCAGCCAGCAATGACGCGGCACGGCTCGCCTGGGAAGCTCCCACCTCGTCCAGGGGAATGTCGCTTTGACCCTGGAAACGCCGTGCAGCATTCCAGGAGGTGCGCCCGTGTCGCCAAAAAATCACCCGCCGGCGTAAACCGGCGGGTTGCAACACTGAGCGCTCTGGTTCGGTGGAAGCCATCAAGAGACACTCTCCATTCCTGAGCCCTAAAAGGGATTAGTCTTCGTGAGCGGATTCTTCGGTTTCAACGTCGGCGTCAACAGCCTTGGCCGAGGGGTCCGATGCCGCCAGCTGCAGGTCGACGACGGGGCAGTCGCCGTAGAGGCGTTCGAGTGCGTAGAACACCCGGTCCTCTTCGTGCTGGATGTGGAAGACGATGTCGGCGTAGTCCAACAGCACCCAACGACCGCTGGAGCGGCCCTCGCGGCGAACCGGTCGCAGGTCGAACTTGTGGAGCTCGTCTTCAATGCCGTCGGCAATGGAGTTGACCTGGCGTTCGGTGGCTGCCGAGGCGATGAAGAAGATATCCGTGATGGCCAGGCGTTCGCTGACGTCAATGGCTGTTACATTCTGGGCCAGCTTGTCCGATGCCGCGCGGGCTGCTGCCCGTGCAAGTTCGACTGACTGTTCTGTTGCTGTCACTGCTGTTTCCTTTGATTGGTGAAAATTTAGCGTGTAAGTGTGGTGATGAACATGATGGCGCCAACCACAAATGCTGCACCACCAACAATGATGCTGCCCCACTGGATCAGCATGTTCCGTTGTGTGCGTCCCAGCCCGGCAGTCATGGCATCCAGCGGCTCAAGGCCGTGGGCGTAGTCTGCCGGCATGGGCGGCATCTGTGAGCGTGTTACTTCTACCTGCTCGACGCCGGAAGCAATGGTTGGGTGCCCCCCGGTGGCCATTTCTTCGGCTCGCTTGAGCGTGCTGCTGCGACCTCCGGTCAACGGCCTGTTGCCAGGTCCTGGCCTGTGCACTGCACGAGCAGCCAGGGCCGCATCAAAGCGCTCGGCGCTGACATTTGGCACGGTGGCCGAGCCCTTGCCGTGTGCCTGGGCGCTTGGCTCGACAGCCTCGGGAGCATTGACAACGGCATTGCTGGCAGTTGCAGGACTTGCTGAGGCGGCGCTGCCACCAGCGGCAGAGTTCTGCCGTTGCTGCCCGGCCCGGTTTTTCCCAGCCGGAGTCTGGCGCGGAGTTGCCCGCGTCACGATGGGCACGTGCGTGGTGGTGGGCGGGCGCAGCACGGGCCGGCTCACCCCTGGGACCTCAATGAACTCCAAGGGAGTCACCATGGCCAGGTTGTTGGTTGCCGTGGGATCGGCAGCAGTCCGCCGGCTCTTGGCGCTTTCCTGCGCCAAGCGTTCACGTGCCTGGGCGCGAAGGGCCAGAACTGCCGTGCGCTCGTCCTCGGCCTTTTGCGCAGCCAGTACGGCCAACTCTTCCGTGCTGGGCGTTGTGGCGGGCGGCGGTCCCGCCGAGATGGGGTAGTAGCTGCCGCCGGGGACCAGCCCAGGCAGGGGAGAATACCCGTTGGCAACCGCTGCGGCCTCAGGCAATTGTGCGATTGGTTCCGCACTGCTTGCCCCTGGTGCCGGTTCAATGACTGCTCCGGCATGCTCCGGCGACTCAGCCTGCACCTCACCTGGCTGCGCCGGGGCAACAACCTCCCCGGCTGCTGCCGGCTGCGGCTCGAGCGCAGAGTTCATGGCTGCTGCCCGGCGTCCCCCACGGTTGCGGGCTCCAGCGGCGCTGGGCTGCTGGGGAGCAGCGGACGGTTCGCGAACCGGTTTTGCTGCGGGCTGTGGGTTCTTGACAGCAGCTTTCTTGGGCACGGCGTTCTTGGGCACGGCGTTCTTGGGAGCCGTTGTGGGTGCCTGGGCCGTCACGGGCGGCGCTTCACTGGGTGCGGCTGCGCTGGGCGCGGCCGGGGTGGTCGGCGCTTCGCTGGGTGCAGCCGGGGCGGTCGGCGCTTCACTAGGAGCGGCCGGCGCAGGCTTGGCCAGTTTCTTGGGGACCTGAACCACAGGATTGACAGCGGTAACGGGCGCCCGTTCGGCGTCGAGCTGGGCCTGTCGCAGGGTGCGCCGTGAGGGCAGCGGGCTTAGTCCCGGCGGATCGATGAGTTCCTTGTAGGCGCGCAGGGCGGCCCTGTCACGGGCTCGTGTCTGCGATTGGCGTTCACGCGGCGCAGGGCTGTCGCTGCCGGCGTCAGCAGGTGGAACCGGTGCGCTACTTGGCGGCGTGCTGGGGGCAGGGCGAACGGGCACCGACGGTTGTTCCGTGGCGCCTGCGGCGTTTACCGATTGTTCCCGCAGTTCCCTGCGGCTACGAATCGGCTCCTTTTCCTTACTCATCAATTACTCATTCAGTTCTCGAAGTCACCGGCACAATGCCAGCACTGGCATCAGTGCCCGGTTGAACGTAAAGCCCGTACTTGGCAATGTATTGCACCACGCCGTCGGGCACCAAGTACCAGACGGGATTGTGCTCAGCCACTCGCTTGCGGCAATCAGTGGAGGAAATGGCCATTGCGGGCACTTCCAACAAACTTACGTCCTTGCGCCCCCTGTTATCGAGCACATGGCCGGGGCGTGTCACACCCACAAAATGGGCCAGGTCCCACAATTCGTCATTGTCTTTCCACGACATGATCTGGGCCATGGCGTCAGCACCTGTGATGAAGAACAAGTCCGCATCCGGGCGCATTCGCCGCAAATCACGCAAGGTGTCGATGGTGAACGTGGGGCCCGGGCGGTCAATGTCCACCCGGCTCACAGTGAACTGCGGGTTTGCCGCCGTTGCAATGACAGTCATCAAGTAACGGTGTTCGGCCGCGCTGACTTCACCTTTTACCTTTTGCCAGGGCTCGCCCGTGGGGACAAAAATGACTTCATCAAGTTCAAAAACACTCGCAACCTCACTGGCTGCAACAAGGTGACCATGGTGGATCGGATCGAACGTTCCACCCATGACTCCAATACGGAGACGATCTCGGGTGCCGTCAAGTGCAGGCACCCGGCGCGTTTCCTTAGTGATTGGAGGACGCCGAACCGTCGCCGTGCGGGTGCTTGTTGGTGTGCTGGCGGTGGGGATCGTCAGTGGTCTCAACAGCTGCGTGGCGGTTGCCCATGTTCATGAAGGACACGCAAACGAACATGAGCAGCAACAATGCCGCAAGCATGATGCCACCAATCACAAACGGCGGCGCGATCAACGGCGCCAGTTCCTCATGATGTTCCTCTGCAGCGGCTAGTACGACGCCGGCAAACTGGGTCAGCATTATTTCTCCCCTTGGGTACGTGCCCGGGGTGAGCTATTCACCGATTCCGGACCTTTGTTGGCTTGAATTCCCTCTAATGGTACGTGGTATCTGCCCACACTGGCACACCGACCCGTCCACAGTGTTGTGAACGGAACCACATTTGCGTGCAAAAACACTCACATCGCGAGTGGGTGTCAGCCCCGGACTTGACCCTCGCCCTGGACAATCCATTTGGTGGTTGTCAGCTCGGTGAGGCCCATGGGCCCTCGGGCGTGCAGCTTCTGCGTGGAAATGCCCACTTCTGCGCCAAGACCCAGTTCGCCGCCGTCGGTGAAGCGGGTGCTCGCATTGACAATGACGGCTGCCGAATCAACTTCGGCCACGAAAATCTCCGCATTGGAAAGATCGTTGGTCAGAATCGCTTCCGTGTGGCCCGTGCTCCAGGTGCGGATGTGCTTGATGGCCTCGGGCAGGGAGTCAACCATCTTCACAGCCAAATCAAGGTCCATGTATTCGGTGGCCCAGTCCTCGTCGGTGGCAAGCGTTGCCGTGATACCGGCGGGCAGCACTGCTTGAACCCGCTCGTCAACGTGCAAGCGTACGCCGGCTTTGTTGAGTGCTGTGAGCACGGCGGCAAGCACCTTGGCATCCTTGTGCACCAGCAGTGTTTCCACGGTGTTGCAAACACTGGGGCGTTGAGTTTTGGCGTTCAACAAAATGTTCACGCTCATCTCTTCCTTGGCGCTGGCGTCAATGAAGATGTGGACGTTGCCTTCACCGGTCTCAATGACAGGCACTGATGAGTTGTTGACCACAGTTTGGATGAGGTCGCGGCCGCCGCGGGGAATCAGCACGTCAACGGCGCCGCGGGCCTTCATGATCAGGTTGGCACCTTCGCGGCCAAACTGGTCAACGGACTGCACTGCGTCAGCGGGCAGCCCCACGGTTTCCAGAGCGTCACGCAGAATGCCCAGCAGGGCCTGGTTGGTGTGTGCGGCGGCAGTTCCGCCGCGCAGGATCACCGCATTGCCGCTCTTGAGGGCCAGCCCGGCAATATCGACGGTAACGTTGGGACGTGCCTCATAAATGGCGGCAACCACACCCATGGGAACGTTGATTTGGCGCATGCGCAGTCCGTTGGGAAGGGTCTGACCTCGCACCACGTTGCCTACGGGGTCGGGCAGGGTGGCAAGCTTTTCCAGGGCGTCGGCCAGGCCTTGCACCCGTGGCTTGGTGAGCGTGAGCCTGTCGAGCATGGGAACGGAGGTGCCGTTCTCCTTGCCAGCTGCAAGGTCCTTGGCGTTGGCAGCCAAAATCCTGTCCTGGTGTTCCAACAAGGCTTTGGCAATGGCACGAAGCCCCTTGTCCTTCCAGGCACGGTTTGCTCCGGCCATGCGACGCGCGGCCCTGCGGGCGCGGTCAGTGATGGCCCGAACTTCGGCGGCAATATCTTGTTCAACAATCTGCTCGGTCATGCCCCAAGTCTATGGCACAGGTGCAGATCGCGCTGTGAGCTAACCGTTCAGGAGCACCAGGTCATCAACGTGGATCACTTCGCGTTCAAACTCCCTGCCCAAGTCTTTGGCCAGCTCCTTGGTGGAACGACCCAGCATTTGGGGCAGGTCCGAGTGCCGGTAGTTGACCAGTCCGCGGGCGAATACCCTGCCCGCGGAGTCACTGAGCTCCACGGCATCACCGGCATCAAAGTCACCGCTGATGGCCGTGATACCGGCCGGGAGCAGGGACTTGTGCCGTTCGCTCACTGCCCGGACGGCGCCGTCGTCCAAGACCAAACGGCCGCGAATGTCAGCCAGATGCGCCAGCCAGAGCATGCGCACGGGGCGCTTGTTGCCGTTGATGCCAAACCAGGTGCCCACATCCTCCCCCGCCAGAGCGGCAGCCGCCTGCCCGGTGGAAGTGACAAGTGCGGGAATTCCCGTCTCGGCAGCGATCAAGGCAGCCTGCACCTTGGTGGCCATGCCACCGGTGCCGATGCCTGCCTTGCCGGCGCTGCCGATGACAATGCCTTCAAGGTCTTCGGGCGAGGCAACTTCGCTGATGCGCTTTGCCCCTTGGGCCGGTGGGCCGTCGTAGAGCGAATCCACATCGGAGAGGAGCACCAGAGCGTCGGCCTTGACAAGGTGGGCCACCAGGGCGGCCAGCCTGTCGTTGTCACCAAAACGAATCTCGTGGGTGGCCACCGTGTCATTTTCGTTGACAATGGGAACCACGCCCAAAAGCAGCAACCGTTCCAGGGCACGGTGCGCATTGACGTACTGGTGGCGCCGGGTCAGGTCCTCTGCCGTGAGCAGGACCTGCGAGGCCGTGACACCGTGAGAGGTAAAGGCACGGTTGTAATGCGCCATGAGCAGGCCTTGGCCCACGCTGGCCGCAGCTTGTTGGGTGGCAAGATCCTTGGGGCGGCGGCTCAGGCCCAGCGGCAGCAATCCCGCTGAGATGGCACCGGAGGAGACCAGGATGATCTCCGTTCCGGCCAGCCGGCGCTGCGCCAGCACAGCCACCAGCTTGACGAGGGCATCTTCTGAGATGCCGCCCGCCACTGACGTCAGCGACGACGAACCAACTTTGACAACTATGCGCGCCGCGGTGGCAATGCCCCGCCGCGAACTCAGCGAGGTCACCTGATCCTGCCCCATATTTCCCATTAGTTCTGCGCTGCACCTGTGTCGTCGGCAGCAACTTCGGCTGCAACAACGCGGGCCTCTTCAGCCTTGCGGGTGCTTGTCTCGGTCCAGATGCCTGCCTTACGCTCGGACTCCAGCTCGGCACGGGCAGCAGCCTTCGCGTCGCGGCGGTCCTGCTGTTCCTCACGCTTCTGCGCACGGGTGGGGCGGTCACCAAGATCCAGCAGGCGCAGGTCGGTGCCGCGGGGGGCTGCCAAGTGCTCGGCGCCACCCATCATGGTGGGCTCCCAGTCGAAGATCATGCCATGCTCGCCACCAATGACGACAGTGTCGCCGGGTGTGGCACCGATCCTGAAGAGTTCCTTCTCGACGCCGGCCTTCGCCAGCCGGTCTGCCAGGTAGCCGATGGCTTCCTCATTCTGGAAATCGGTCTGCTCAACCCACCGCTCGGGCTTTTCACCGCGAACGCGGAACAACGGAGAAAGGTTGCGCTCTTCGCGGCGAATGGTGAAGGATGATTCGTTGACAGCACGGGGGCGCAGAACCACCGGGGTGGCCTTGACGGGAGCATCGGCGAGGGCCTTGCGTGCTTCCGTGACAATTTCTGCCATCGCGAAGCCAAGCTGCTTCAGGCCCTCATGGCTTGCCGCGGAGACTTCGAAGACACGGTAGCCGCGGGCTTCCAAGTCAGATCGGACAAATCCGGCCATGTCCCGGCCGTCCGGTGAATCCACCTTGTTCAGTGCAATCAGGCGGGGACGGGCGTTCAGGGGAACCACGTCACCGTCGGTTCCTGCGAAGCTCATGTCGACGTCGTACTGGTCGAGTTCGCGCTCAATGACGGCCAGGTCGGTGACCGGGTCACGGTCGGCCTCGAGTGCTGCGCAGTCAAGGACGTGCACAATCGCGGCGCAACGCTCCACGTGGCGCAGGAAGTTGTGGCCCAGGCCCTTGCCTTCGCTTGCGCCCTCGATGAGGCCGGGCACGTCGGCCATGGTGAAGCGGACGTCGCCGGCCTGGACAACGCCCAGGTTGGGGATCAGGGTGGTGAAGGGGTAGTCGGCAATCTTGGGCCGGGCCGCAGACATGGCAGCGATGAGGCTGGACTTGCCGGCGGACGGGAAGCCCACCAACGCGATGTCGGCAATGGACTTCAGCTCAAGGACAATGTCGGCCTCTGAGCCTGCAATACCCAACAGAGCGAAGCCCGGGGCCTTGCGCTTCAGTGAGGAAAGGGCATTGTTGCCGAGCCCGCCCAGGCCACCGGCGGCAGCGACGTACTCCGTGCCGATGCCAACGAGGTCGGCGAGGACATTGCCGTTCCGGTCCTTGATGACAGTGCCATCGGGAACTTCAAGGATCAGCGAATTCCCGTCCTTGCCGTCGCGCCAGTCTCCCATGCCGGGCTGGCCGTTGCCACCGCGACGGTGGGGTGCATGGTGGAAGTCAAGCAAGGTGGTGGTCTGGTCGCTGACACGGAAGGTGACACTACCGCCATCGCCGCCCTTGCCGCCGTCGGGCCCGCCCAACGGTTTGAATTTTTCGCTGTGAACTGAGACGCAGCCGTGGCCGCCAGTCCCGCCGGATACGTGCAAAACAACCCGGTCAACAAAGCTGGCCACTGAAATCTCCTTGAATAGAACTTAGTTTGTGCGCACCAATTCTAGTCCACTGCTGAACTAGGGCCTGATACCGGCCGAAAAATGTATCTGTGTTAAAAGCCAGTGGAGCGAGCCATGCGGCCCGCTCCACTGGAAAAGCTTTGGTATTAGACCGCAGCGACGATGTTCACAACACGACGTCCACGACGTGTGCCGAACTCGACAGCGCCTGCGTCCAATGCGAACAGCGTGTCATCCTTGCCACGACCAACACCCTCACCGGGGTGGAAGTGGGTGCCGCGCTGGCGAACGATGATTTCGCCTGCCTTGACAACCTGACCGCCGAAGCGCTTTACGCCCAGGTACTGGGCGTTTGAGTCACGACCGTTGCGAGAGGAACTCGCACCTTTTTTATGTGCCATTTGAAAATGCCTGCCTTTTTACTAAAAGATTCTAAAGTGGATCGAACTTCAAAAACGCTTATTAAGCGATTGAAGTGATCTTGACCTTGGACAGTTCCTGACGGTGACCCTGGCGCTTCTTGTAGCCGGTCTTGTTCTTGAACTTCTGGATGACGATCTTCGGTCCACGAAGATCCTCCAACTTCTCAGCCGTAACCTTCACATTAGCCAGGTCCTTCGCGGCTGTGGTGAGCTTGTCACCATCAACCAAGAGCAAAGCGGGCAGCTCAAGCGTGCTGCCAACTCCACCGGGGACGCGGTTCATGGTCACGTGGTCTCCGACGGAAACCTTTTCTTGACGGCCGCCTGCGCGGACAATCGCGTACACCACTGGGGAACTCACTTCTCTCGACGTTTATTACAAAGTTTTTGTGCCGGTAGGAATCATGATTGACATCTACCAACCGTATGCGCCCGCTGTTCAGAATAGAACGGGCACGGGGTGCATACTACGTGCCTCAACGCCGTGGACCTCAATGGAGTTCTGCCATGGAGTGGTTGCCCTAGGTGTTGGCGTAAGCACCGAAGATCAAGAATACGCTAACTCTGTCTCCGGGCGCAAATGACACTGATTACCCACACTCACAGTGGACGACAGAACAAACCTAAATTTGCCCAGTTGCCATAGAGGAGCGGGAAACCGTACTCACCAACTTTAGCGTGGATGCGGAGAGTTTTTGCCATTTCGCCCCATGACGCGCCGCGATTCTGCCTCAGAGCTGGTGGCGTTAATCACCCAAGGCCCCAATTGGCGCGGATTTGGCGGCCCAACCGTCAAAGAAACTGTGTGGGGCGGCAAAAAAATCCACCTCATACTGGGCCGAGTGGGCAAAAGCGGCCCGCATGCCTTCGCGTTCCCTTGCTGAGCCGCGCCGCGCGGCCGCATCCATGATGGCTACTGCCGTTTCAGTGGCCTGGGCAAAGTCATCATCGGCGTAGGTCGCCAGCCACGTCCCATAGGGGTGCTCGCCCGAGAAGGACAGGTAGTCCTGGTGCAGCACCCGGCCAACCTCTGCATAAAGCCAATAGCAAGGCAGTACGGCGGCCACCACTTCCCCGTAGCTGCCGGAGAAGGCGACACCTTGGAGGTGGTCAACATAATGTTTGGTGACGGGGCCCTGCCGCATGTCCGTGGGGTAGTGGCTGAGCCAGTCGCGGTGCAGGGCCAGCTCAACCTCCAAGCAATTCTGCGCACCCCCGGCCCAAAACTTTTGTTCCACCTCTGTAGGCGCCAGGGCGCTGGCCCTGGCCAGAACACGCGAATACGTACTCAAATACAGCGCATCCTGGGCAAGATAGTACGCAAAGTGGTCGCTGTGCAATGTCCCGGCCGCCAACTCCTTGATGAAATCAAGACCGAAAATGGCTTCACGCTGAACCTCGCATTCCTGCCACAACTGCTGACTGAAGGCATCAAGGGTCGGTGCCGCACTGTCCCACAGCGCGTGGAAATGGTTGATGGGGCCGGCGCCTTCACCCACATTCAACTCATGGGCCGTTTCCAGGGCGACGCTCAGCCAGGACTTGGCGTGGCGCACACTGACGGCCCAGTCACCCTTCTGCGCCTGCAAGGTGGCCACTGCGGCAGACAGTGAACAGCCCGTGCCATGGGTGTTGGGGGTATCCACCCTGGGTGCTGTAAACACCTCAACGGTGCCGTCGTGTTGTACGAGTGCGTCCAAGCACTCCTCCCCCGGGAGGTGCCCGCCCTTGACCAGAACGGCGACCCCGTGCGCAGCGGCCAGCTGCAGGCCTTGGCCCAGCGCCTCGTCAAAGTTCTTGGCTTGGGGTTGCCCCAGTAACACGGCAAGTTCCAAAATATTGGGTGTAACCAGGTGAGTGCTTTCCAACAACCGCAGCAAACCCTGGCGCGCTGCCGGCGCCATAAGCTCATCGCCACTGGTAGCCACCATGACAGGATCAAGAACCACCACGGGCGGCCGGGTTCTTGCCAGCCAGTCCCCCACCACGGTCATAACCTCCGCGGTGCCGAGCATGCCGATTTTCACTGCATCAATGTCAATGTCGGCAGAAATGGCCTCCAGTTGCTCCGCGAGGAAGGCCACGGGCGGCACATGGACACTGTGCACACCTGTGGTGTTTTGAGCCGTTAACGCTGTCAGGGCAGCCATGGCGTAGCCGCCGTGGGCGCTGATGGCCTTGATGTCTGCCTGAATGCCGGCACCCCCTGAGGGGTCGGAACCGGCAATGCTCAGAACGCGCGGGTGACTGACGCCCCGTTGTTGCCGGGAACCGGGACTGGCCTCACGGGCCGGGGGTGGTGAATCCAAAAGTGGCGGGGCAGAAAGCAAGGTTTCCATGGACATCCCTTCGCCGGTGCTAGCCGGGCAGGTTCAACGGGTCTTTTCTCAGCCGGACCTCTTGTCCAGGCACCCCGTGTCGCTCTCAACCCTAGACCCCGCCCCAGCGGTTAAACCAAACTGACCCGCAGTAAAGGTCGAAAAACGGGCTGAAAACGCGTTTTTTCGACCTTTACTGCGGGTCAGTTGAGAGGCTGGCTACAGCTCCGAGGCGGGAACTCCCACACCGAGGATGATCGGCTCGGAACTCCTGGCCGGCTTGGCTGCCGCCGGCAAGTCCACGGCAGCACTGCTGTGCTGCACCGAACCCTGGGCCGGGGCCTGCGACTCGGCAGTTTCCACCGCCATGTCGGCTCCGCCCTGTGCACTGCGGGCGCTACGGTTGCGGCGTCCACGGCGTGAGCGCGAGCGGTTGTTGCCACCTGCCTCGGCAGTGTCCGGCGCTGACTGGTCCTGGCCCGGGCTGGTCAACTGATCCAGCGCTTGGGTCAAGCCAGCCAAGGCCGCGGCCTGGTCGGCGTTGCTGGTCTCGGCGAAACCGGAGCTTTCACTGCGGTGGCCGCGGGGCAGCTCAATGGCTTCCCCACCCAGGGTGAGTGTTGCGGCGTCGGGCGCATCATTGTCTTGCTGCGCTGACGGCACTGCAACAGGAGCTGCGGGAGCGTCGTGCTCATGGTGCGAGGCTGCAGCAGCGGCTGCAATGTTGGCCAACGCGGCACGGGCTTCATGGGCCTTTTGAGCTTTCTGAGCATCAGTGGGTTCCTCATGCAGCTCCACCGGGGCGTGTTCAGCCTGCTCGGACTCAGGCTTGGAACGGTTGCGGTTGCGCTTGCGTTCGCTGCGTGTGGACCTGTTGGCTGTGGTGCGGTCACCGTCGCGCTGTTCCTGCGCCACCTTGGCAGCATGTGCCTGCGGCGACTCCACGGCAACAGTGTGCACACGGCGGTGCTCAACGGGGATCTCGTGCGTGACCATGCCGCGGCCCAAGCAGGTGCCGCACTGTTCGCCGAAGACTTCCAGCAGGCCAGTGCCCATGCGCTTGCGTGTCATCTGCACCAGGCCCAGGCTGGTTACTTCAGCAACCTGGTGCTTGGTCCTGTCACGGCCCAGGCATTCCACCAGGCGGCGCAATACCAAGTCGCGGTTGGATTCGAGCACCATGTCGATGAAGTCAATGACAATGATGCCGCCAATATCGCGCAGACGCAGCTGGCGCACCACTTCTTCGGCAGCTTCCAGGTTGTTCTTGGTGACTGTTTCTTCCAAGTTTCCGCCGGAACCGGTGAACTTACCGGTGTTGACGTCAACCACAGTCATGGCTTCCGTGCGGTCAATGACCAGCGAGCCACCGGAGGGCAGGAAGACCTTGCGTTCCAGGGCCTTGGAGATTTGCTCGTCGATCCGGTGTGCGGCAAAGATGTCCTCGCTCTTGCTCCACTTTTCCAGGCGGTCCAGCAGATCCGGGGCTACATAGGTCACATAGGCTTCAATGGTGTCCCAGGCGTCCTCGCCGGAAACAACCAGCTTGGAGAAGTCCTCGTTGAAGACGTCGCGGACCACCTTGATGGTCAGGTCCGGCTCGCCGTAGAGCATCTCGGGGGCCAGCGTCTTGTGGGAGGAGGCACGGTTGTTGATGCCTTCCCACTGGGCGCGGAGCCTGTTGATGTCATTGGTGAGCTCTTCTTCGCTGGCACCTTCGGCAGCCGTGCGCACAATGACGCCGGCGTTTTCGGGCAGGTGGTCCTTCAGGACGCGCTTGAGACGGTTGCGTTCGACGTCGGGCAGCTTGCGGGAGATGCCTGTCATGGAACCGCCCGGCACGAACACCAGGTAGCGCCCGGGCAGGGAAATCTGGCTGGTCAGGCGGGCACCCTTGTGGCCTACGGGGTCCTTGGAGACCTGAACCAGGACGGAGTCGCCGGACTTCAGCGCGTTCTCAATGCGGCGCGGCTGACCGTTGAGGTTGGCGGCGTCCCAGTCAACTTCACCGGCGTACAGCACGGCGTTGCGGCCGCGCCCAATGTCAACAAAGGCAGCTTCCATGCTGGGCAGCACGTTTTGGACCTTGCCCAGGTACACGTTGCCGATGAGGGAATCCTGCTGCGTCTTGGAGACAAAGTGCTCGGCCAGGATGCCGTCTTCCAGGACACCGATCTGGATCCTGTCATCGCTCTGGCGAACGACCATGACCCGGTCAACCGATTCGCGGCGGGCCAAGAATTCAGCCTCCGTGATGACTGTGCGACGGCGGCCGGAGTCGCGGGAATCGCGGCGGCGCTGCTTCTTAGCTTCCAAACGAGTGGAGCCGCGCAGGCTTGTCACCCGGTTGGATGCGCTGGCGCTGGGCTCGGCGGGGGTGCGCGGGGCACGCACGCGGGTCACGGTATTGGGCGGGTCCTCATCGGTGCCGCCCGTCAGCTCCAGGTCAGCATCGCCACGGCGGCGACGACGACGGCGACGCGAGGTCACGCCGTCGTCGGGCGCATCAGTGTCCTGCTCAATGGCTGAGTCGTCGTCGGACTGGGCCACATCCGTTTCGGCGGGGCGGGTACGGCGGTTACGGCTGCGGTTCCGGCCGCGACGATCGCCATCGTTGCCGTCCTGCTCGTCATCACGGTCATCATTGTCATCCTGGGCAACAACGGCAGGCACCGCCATGCTCATGTCCGGGGCCAGGAACAGCGTGGACATGCCGCTTGTCGGTGCTGAGAACAAGGCCTCAGCCACGGGGGCCGCTGCGGCTTCCACCACTTCCTCTGCCACAGGCTCCTCGGCGGGGGCCTCGGCGGGGACGGAGGCGGACTCGGCGGGGACAGTGGTCTGGGTGGCAGGCTTGCGACGGCTCCGAGTGGTCTTCGGCGCTGAGGGGGCCTGTACTGCTGCTTCCTGTGCCACAGAATCCACGGCGGTTTCCTGCGCGCCCTGCTCCGGCACCTCGGCCGCAGGGGCAGCAGCCTTCCTGGTGGCGCGGCGGGGCGCCTTGGCCTTGGCCGAGGGCGCAGGCTCCGCTGCGTCAACCACGTCTGCTGCAACTACTTCTTCGGCGGCTGGGACGGCTGCAGCCTTGGTGGTGCGGGTCCGCCTGGCAGGCGCCTTGGCAGCGGGCGCCGCTGCGGCTTCCTCACCTGGAATGCTTAATTCACCCTGAACCGCAGCGGGTGCAGTAACAGGTGCCGTTGCGCGACGGCGGGCAGCTCGCTTGACCGGCGCTGCTTCCGGCGCTGCTGCTTCAGGGGAATCGAGCAGCGAGGCCGGCTGCTCGGCATCAACGGGAGCGGCTTCCTTTTTGGCGCGGCTGCGGCGGACGGGGGCCTTCACGGCTGGCGCTGTGCTTGTTGCTGTTTCCACGGCTGTTTCAACTGTGTTGGCTTCAGCAGTAGTGCTTTCAACGGCGGCAGGGGCCGCAGCCGGGCTGGTTACCGCGGCCGTGGCACGGCGCGAACGGGGAGCCTTGGCCTTGGCGGGGGCTGCAACAGCAGCCTCTGCTGCATCAAATGTGGGCTGTTCATTATTCATAGTGGGCGTTACTTTCGCGCCAAAACAGCGCACCCACATCGAGCGCCGAAATCGGCTAATGTGCCAACACCCGCAGGCGTCGACGGAAGTCGTCTAATTACTTCTCAGGCGGCACCAACTTCTGGGTGCGCAAGCTCTGATAAGCCAATGGTTTACGGAATGAGTCCGGTGGATGGCTGCACACACTGGCAGCGTCGTCACCGGCAACCCGTGGGCGTGCCATTGGACTGAAAGACGCACGTGGATCGCCAGTCAGCCGAAACCATTGTCTCATACGAGCCCTGTCATGGAGCAGTTTTCTCCATGGCGCGCCAAGAAACTCAAGCTACAATCAGGACACATTCACCTCATCCCGATGAAAAGGACACAATGCCTAGCACCAAAGTTTCCACCAGCGATCCAGCGGACATCGACAAGCCAGCCCTGGTACGGGCCAAATCGTTCGGGTGGTTCTTGATCATCACAGGCGCCATTGCCTGGGTGGCGTCCTTCACGCTGGTGCTTGAGCGGTTGGAACTCTACAAAAATCCCGACGCCAGCGCCAGCTGCGACTTCAACGCATGGATTTCCTGCAGTGACGTCATGAAGACCCCCGAGGCCGCAATTCTCGGCTTCCCCAACCCGTTCATCGGCGTGGTGGCCTTTGCAGTGCTCATCACCGTCGGGGTTGTCCTGCTCGCCGGGGCACACATGCAGCGCTGGTTCTGGATCTGCTTGCAGGTGGGCATCACGGCCGGCATGGCCCTGGTGTCCTGGTTTTGGTTCACGGCCCTCTACACCCTGGCGGTCCTGTGCCCCTACTGCATGATCGTCTGGGCCATGATGATTCCGATCTTCGTCTGGACTACCGTGCGGAACATCAACCATGGGGTCATCCCCGCCACACCGGCGTTGACCAAGTTCATCAACGACTGGGCCTGGGTCATTATGGGCCTGTTCTACGTGGCTGTTCTTGCCTCCATCTTCTTCAGGTTCATGCACCTGATCATCCCCTCCAACGCCTAGCCCCCACCATCTATGTAGCAGTAGATGCCTTGGGTAGCGCTTTCCGGGGCCCATTTGATGCAACAACTGCGACACAGATTTTCATGGACGACGACGAAGGGCACCTCCCAGCGGGAGGTGCCCTTCGTCGTCGTACCTTCAAACGTAGTTCGCTTAGGCGAACCAGATGCCAATCTCGCGCTCAGCGGACTCCACCGAGTCGGAGCCGTGGACCAGGTTCTGCTGAACCTTCAGGCCCCAGTCGCGTCCCAGGTCGCCACGGATGGTGCCCGGCGCTGCCGTGGTGGGGTCAGTGGTTCCGGCTACGGCGCGGAAGCCCTCGATGACACGGTTGCCTTCAAAGATGGCCGCCACAACGGGACCGGAGAGCATGAACTCAACCAGGGGCTCGTAGAACGGCTTGCCCTCGTGCTCTGCGTAGTGCGCTTCGAGTTGCTCACGGGTGGCAGTGACCTTCTTCAGTTCTGCCAGGGTGTATCCCTTGGCCTCAACGCGGGCCAGGATGGTACCGGCGAGGTTGCGTGCCACGCCGTCGGGCTTGACCAGGACAAGAGTGCGCTCAATGCTCACAGTAACTCCAAACAAAATAGGTGAAAAGTGTTTTCAGATTCAGTTTACTTGGCCGCGGCCGCTGGGCCGTCGCCGCTGATGTCGGGGTGTTCGCTGTCCCACCGCGCCTGCGCTTTGGCCCGGTCAACGTTCTCCCGGTCAATCCTGGCACCGGCGTAGAGGGCGTACCACCAGGCTGCGGCAAACAGGATGCCCACAACGAACATGGACGGTTCCCAGAAGCCGCCGGCAATGAGTGCCGCCTGCAGGACCCAGCCAAAGGCCGGTCCCCACGGCTTGCGAACCACTCCGCAGGCCGCGATGAACAGGACGGCCAGGACTGCTGCCGCCACCAGGAAGAGCGGGTTCTTGTCCTTGAGGCCAAACAGTCCCAAACCGAGGAAGAGCGCCACGAAGGCTTCCAGCATGAGCACCACTGAGGCAAACATCATGCGGGTGGAGCGGAGCTTTTTAGGCGTATTGGGCTTCCACTCGCGTTGCGCCTTGGTCAATTTCGCCATGGCTTAGGCACCTTCCTTTTCACCGGGGCGGCCCAGCAGGATGCGAGCCTCCCCCACCAGCGTGATGGACCCTGTGATCAGCACACCGCCGGCCAGGTCGTTGTTCGACTCGGCGCGTTCAACAGCCCACTCAATAGCGTCGTCGAGCCTTTCAGCAATGTGAATGTCCTCGTCCAACCAGCCCAGGTCGGCTGCCATCTCGGCCAGCTCGGCGGCTGGAATGGCGCGGGGAGAGTTGGACTGCGTCAAGCAAATCTCCGCAGCCTCATCACCGTAGGATTCCTTGATGGTGCGCAGAATCTCCTCCGCATCCTTTTCAACCAGGACACCCAGGACCACCACCAACTTGCTGAAGGCAAAGGATTCCTGCAGCGACTTGGCACTGGCGGCAATGCCGGCCGGGTTGTGGGCCGCATCCACCACAATGGTGGGCGAGGTGCGCAGGACTTCAAGACGTCCCGGGGAGGTGACGGCGGCAAAGCCCTCCTGAACCAGCTCGTGGCTCAGTTCCTTCTCTCCCCCGCCAAGGAATGCCTCCAACGCGGCAAGTGCGACGGCGGCATTCTGGGCTTGGTGTTCACCGTGAAGCGGGAGCAGGATGCCCGGGTAACGTCCGGCCAGGCCCTGCAGGTCCAACATTTGGCCGCCCACGGCGATGGTGCGTGCTTCCACACCAAATTCAATGCCTTCAAAGCGGAAGTCGGCGTGCATTTCGCGTGCCTTGTCCAGCAGGACCTGGGCGGCGTCAGCAGGCTGGGCGGCGCTGATGAGGAACGCGCCTTCCTTGATGATGCCGGCCTTTTCGGTGGCGATGAGGGCTGTGGTGTCACCCAGCAGCTCCACATGGTCCAAGGAGATCGGGGTGATGACAGCTACCTGGCCGTCGCCCACGTTGGTGGCGTCGGTAATGCCGCCCAAACCAACTTCCATGACGGCAACATCCACCGGCTCGTCAGCAAAAATGGCAAACGCCAAGATGGTCAGGCACTCAAAGTACGTGAGCCGCTGCTCGCCGGCAGCACTCAGCTCAGCGTCAACAATGTCCAGGTAGGGGCGGATCTCATCCCAAATCCGCACGAACGTTGCGTCGTTGACGGGTGCGCCGTCGATGCTGATGCGCTCCGTCACCTTTGTCAGGTGCGGGCTGGTGTAGCGGCCGGTGCGCAGATCGTGGGCCAGCAGGCCGGCCTCGATCATGCGGGCCGTGGAAGTTTTTCCATTGGTGCCCGTGATGTGGATGATCGGGAACGCCTTGTTCGGCTGACCCAGGATGTCCATGGCTCGGAACAGCGGAGCAAGCCGCGGCTCCATCTTGTTCTCTGGGGCGCGGCCCAGAAGTTCGGCGTAGACACTCTCCACAGAGAATTCGTCGTGATTGGCAGTCATTAGGCTACGGTCCGTTCAACAGTGATGGTGGTTTCAACGTCACCGGGGATGAGTTCAAGCTTCAGCGTCAGGGTCTCAGTCTTGACCAGCTCGGCGTTGGCGTGCAGGGCATCAACAATGTCCTGCGGGGCGCTGATGATGGTGCGGATCCTGTCACTGACCTGCAAGCCGGTGTCCTTGCGGGCCTGCTGGATGGCGCGGACCATGTCCCGTGCCGTGCCTTCGGCCTCGAGCTCGGGTGTCAGCTCGGTGTTGAGCACCACGAAACCGCCGCCGGGCAGCATCGCCACCGCACTGGCGCCGCCGTCGTGCCCGTCAGAAACAACTGTCTCCAGCGTGTATTCGGACGGTTCCAACGCCAAGCCACCGGCCGTGACAACGCCGTTGGTGAGCGACCAGTCGCCGGACTTGGAGCCCTTGATGGCGAGCTGGACGTTCTTGCCCAGGCGAGGTCCGGCAGCACGGGCGTTGACAACCAGCTTCTGCGAGATGCCAAACTCCTCCGGAGTAGCGTCGGCAGCGTCAACGAAGCGCACCGAGCGGATATTCAGCTCGTCCGCCACCACGCCGGCGCCGTCGGTCAGCAGGGCGGCATTGGGGGCCACCACGGTGAGTTCCGCCAGGGGCAGGCGGACGCGCAGCTTGGCCGCCTTGCGCAGGCTTGAGCCAGTGGAGCAGATCTGCTGGATCTTATCCATCTGCTCAACCAGTGCGGTGTTGGGCACAAACAGATCGGCGTTGGGCCAGTCGGTGAGGTGCACCGAACGGCCGCCGGTCAGGCCACGCCAGATTTCCTCGGTGACCAGCGGCAGCAGTGAAGCAGCCACGCGGCACACGGTTTCCAGCGCCGTGTAGAGGGCGTCGAAGGCGTCCACGTTCTCATCGAAGAAGCGGGTGCGGCTGCGGCGGACATACCAGTTGGTGAGCATGTCGAAGTAGACGCGCAGGGATTCGCACGCGCCGGAGACGTCGTAGTCATCGAGCTTGGCCGTCAGTTCGCGGACCAGGTCGCCGGTGTTGGCCAGCAAGTACTGGTCCATGGGGTCGGAGTAGTCGTCGTAGCGGAGCTTGGCGTCGTAGCCCTTGCCGCCGTTGGCCGTGTTCGCGTAGAGGGTGAAGAAGCTGTAGACGTTCCAGAGGGGCAGGATGACCTGGCGGACACCGTCGCGGATTCCCTGCTCGGTAACAACCAAGTTGCCGCCGCGCAGGATGGGGCTGGCCATCAGGAACCAGCGCATGGCGTCGGAACCGTCGCGGTCCAGGACCTCGGAGACGTCCGGGTAGTTGCGCAGGCTCTTGGACATTTTCTGCCCGTCGGAACCCAGCACGATGCCGTGGCTGATGACGTTCCGGAACGCCGGGCGGTCAAAGAGTGCAGTGGAGAGGATGTGCAGCATGTAGAACCAGCCGCGGGTCTGACCAATGTACTCGACGATGAAGTCCGCCGGGTTGTGGGTGTTGAACCATTCCTCGTTCTCGAACGGGTAGTGGACCTGGCCATACGGCATGGAGCCGGAGTCGAACCAAACATCCAGCACGTCCTCCACGCGGCGCATGGTGGACTTGCCTGTTGGGTCATCCGGGTTGGGCCGGGTCAGCTCGTCGATGAACGGGCGGTGCAAGTCAACTTCGCCCTCGTTGTTCAGCGGCAGGCGGCCAAAGTCAGCCTGCATCTCGGCGATGGAGCCGTACACGTCGGTGCGCGGGTAGTCGGGGTCATCGGACTGCCACACCGGGATGGGGCTGCCCCAGTACCGGTTGCGGCTGATGGACCAGTCGCGGGCGTTGGCCAGCCACTTGCCGAACTGGCCGTCCTTGACGTTGCCGGGGATCCAGTTGATGTCCTGGTTCAGTTCAACCATGCGGTCCTTGAACGCGGTGACTTCCACGTACCAGGAGGAGATGGCGCGGTAGATCAGGGGTGTGCGGCAGCGCCAGCAATGCGGGTAGCTGTGCACGTAGCTGGCCTGGCGGGCCAGGCGGCCGGCCTCGCGGACCACCTTCGTGATCGCCTTGTTGGCGTCAAAGACCTGTACGCCGGCGATCTCGCTCAGCGGGCCTTCGGCAAAGAGCGGCAGGAAGTTGGCGCCTTCATCGACGGAGAGGACCACCGGGATGCCGTACTGCTCACAGACCTTTTGATCCTCTTCACCGTAGGCGGGGGCCTGGTGGACAATGCCGGTACCGTCGGTGGTGGTCACGTAGTCGGCCAGCAGGAACTGCCATGACTTGGCCGTGCCGTACTTTTCGTCGTCGGCGAAGTAGTCCCACAGCGGCTCGTACTTCAGGCCCTCAAGCTCGGCGCCCGCGTAGGTGGCGGTGACAGCGGCAGTCGCGGCAGCAGCGTCGTCGTACCCCAGATCCTTGGCGTGGGCGCCCACCAGGTCAGCGGCAAGCAGGAACTTCTCAGCTGTTGCGCCCAGCGAAACCCCATTGGGGCCAACGGGCACGACGGCGTAGCTCACCTTGGGCCCCACGGCGAGGGCCTGGTTGGTGGGCAGGGTCCAGGGCGTGGTGGTCCAGGCGATGGCCCCAACGCCGGCCAGCTCCTGGGACAGCGCGGACTCGCCGGCCACGATGGGGAAGGTGACGGTGACGGTCTGGTCCTGGCGGTCCTTGTAGACGTCGTCGTCCATGCGCAGCTCGTGGTTGGAGAGGGGTGTCTCATCCTTCCAGCAGTACGGCAGCACGCGGTAGCCGTTGTAGGTCAGGCCCTTGGAGTGGAGCTGTTTGAACGCCCAGAGGACGGACTCCATATACTCAACGTTGAGGGTCTTGTAGTCGTTGTCGAAGTCGACCCAGCGGGCCTGGCGGGTGACGTATTCCTGCCATTCGCCGGCGTACTTCATGACGGAGGAGCGGCAGGCGTCGTTGAACTTGTCGATGCCCATGGCCTCGATCTGGGCCTTGTCTGTCATGCCCAGCTGCTTCATGGCTTCCAGCTCGGCGGGCAGGCCGTGCGTGTCCCAACCAAAGCGGCGCTCCACGCGGCGCCCGCGCTGGGTCTGGTAGCGGGCCACCAAATCCTTGGCGTAGCCGGTGAGCAGGTGGCCGTAGTGCGGCAGGCCGTTGGCGAAGGGAGGGCCGTCGTAGAAGACGAACTCGTTGGACCCATTCTCGCCGGCGTCGCGCGCATCGATGCTGGCCTGGAACGTGCCGTCCTCATCCCAGTACTTCAGGACGAGTTCTTCCACCTTCGGGAAATTCACGGAGGAGGGAACATGCTTGGATTCGGCGTGGAGGCCGGCGGCGGCTGAAGCCTTCGGGAAGTGGGTCATCACATCATCCTGGTTGTGGGTGTTCTTGATCAGGATGCAAGGACGGCTTGCGCCGCGGTACCACCTCGCTTACCACCCCCGTTCTTTACCCCGGGTGCGGCCGCTCATTAGCTGCTGTGACGGGCTTACCCGTCCGGTTCTACTGACACCTTCCATGAGGGTGTGTTCTTCCGGAAGCTCACCGGTGATGGCCGGGTCAACGCTTTGCTGGCAAGTCTACTAGATGCGGCCGCTGTCTGTGTTTGTTAGCTGCGGATCAGCTTGTGGTTGGCGGCCTGGGCCACGGGGCGCACCACAATCTGGTCCAAGTTGATGTGGTGGGGAAGCCCGACGGCGTAGCTCACCACATCTGCCACGTCCGCACCGGTCAGGGGCGCTGCCACGCCTTCGTAGACTTTCTTGGCGGCTTCGGCGTCACCAGCCAGACGGTTGAGGGCGAATTCCTCGGTCTGCACCAGGCCCGGTACCACCTCGATGACGCGCAGGTTGTTTGCCACCTCTTCCAGCCGCAGGGCACTGGTGATGGCGTGTTGGGCAAACTTGGCCGCGTTGTAGCCGGCGCCGCCCTCGTAAGCTGCCAGTGCCGCGGTGGAGGTCAGGTTCAAAACCGTGCCATGGCCGTGGGCGCGTAGGGCCGGCAGGAAGGCCTGGACCATTTTCATGGTGCCCAGGACGTTGACCTGATACATCCAGTCCCAGTCCTCTGCCTTGGCGGTGGCCAGATGGTCGGTGCCACGGGCGCCGCCTGCAATGTTGATCAGTGTATCCAGGCCGCCATGGGCAGCCACGAAATCCACGAGGGCCGCGACGTCTTCGTCCCTGGTCACATCCGCGGCAAACGCCAGGGCGCCTGTCTCCTGGGCCAACTTTTCAAGCCGGTCGGCACGGCGGGCTACTGCAACGACTGTCCAGCCATCGGCGCGAAGTTTACGGACAGTTGCTGCTCCTATGCCTGAACTGGCGCCGGTGACAACTGCATGCTTGGAAGTGTTTTCAGCCATGACTTAAATGTAGCGTGCCGGGGACGGGCTCCTGGTTCATGCTGGGTGTTTGAGGAATTCCAGCAGCACCGCCGCCTGGTTATGCTGCGTGTCCTTGGCACCATAGAGCAGCACCACATGCTGGTGGCCGGCAATGACGTCACGCAGCTGTGCCACGGCCGGGTTGGCTCGCAACTCGGCGGTGTAGTCACGTGTGAAGGTTTCGAAGCGCTCGGGCACGTGGTCAAAGTCATTCCGCACTTGTGCACTGGGGGCCACGTCCTTGAGCCAGAGGTCAATCTTGTCCTTCTTGACTCCGCGCGGCCACAGCCTGTCCACCAGAACGCGGTACTCCCCCGCATCCGGCTCCTCATAAACACGCAATATCCGCACTGTGCCCATGACCGCATCATAGCCCTGCGTCCAGCCATCCCCGACTGAAGCCATGAACTTATGCACCAAATCGGCCGCCAGTTCTGCGCATGAGTTCAGTCGACTGAACTTATGCGCAGAACTCGCGTTGGGTTGTGCGCATGAGTGTTCATGCGCGGAACCCAGCATGAGTTCCGCGCATAATTTTCGGAGGTGCCTGCGTGCTGCGTCAGGCCGAATACAGCTCCCTGGCCTGCGCCACACTGGCATCGTGCGGCAGGAAGTACTCGCACTGCCACTTCTGGGTGCGCCGGGCCTGGACACTGGTGGTCACCACATCGGGCGCATAGACGCGCATGGCCCGTTTGCCGCCTTTCCCGTCCACTGACACCACACCATGGCGAGCCAACGCGCCCAGGGGGAACACGAACTCACCCAGCCCCGCACCCAAGGCGGCCTGGACAACGAACAGTTCAACGCCGTCGTGCATGTCAAAGGGGCGGATGGGACCCTCCAGGGAACGCTGCCACAGGGTGACAAACTGTCCCGCCTTGGTGGGAGTGGTCTTGGCAACACGAAAAATGGCGGACCGGCCGCCCAACGTCAGCCGATGCGCGCAATACTCGGCGCTTTCCGTCTCGGGGACCACATCGGCCCACGCCAGACCCGCCTTGTGCCACTGTTGCTGCGCGCTCTCAGGAATTTTCACGAGCACCATTCTCCTGCAGAATCCTGCTTCCGGGTCAACTCATGAAAGAATCGAAAAATGGCTGAAATCATTCCGGGCACAGACACGCCCGCACCCACCACAAACAACGTTCCCGACAAGCCCGTTTTGGAGGGACTCGAGGAGTCTCTGACCAAGCGCTGGCTGGACGAGGGCACCTACAAGTTTGACCGTGAGACCACCCGTGAGCAGGTGTACTCCATTGACACTCCCCCGCCCACGGCATCCGGATCCTTGCACGTGGGTCACATGTTCTCCTACACGCAGACCGATGTGCTGGCCCGTTTCCAGCGCATGAACGGCAAGAACGTCTTCTACCCCATGGGTTGGGATGACAACGGGCTGCCCACCGAGCGCCGCGTGCAGAACTACTACGGTGTCCGTTGCGATCCGAAGATCTCCTACGACGCCGACTACCGCGCACCGGCGACCCCCGCCAAGAACCAGCGCGACTTCGACGTCATCTCGCGCAAGAACTTCATTGAACTGTGTGAAGAGCTGGCCGTGGAGGACGAGAAGGTCTTTGAGCACCTGTTCCAGACCTTGGGCCTGTCCGTTGACTGGGACCTGACCTACCGCACCATTGATGACCATTCCCGTGCCGTCTCCCAGCGAGGGTTCCTGGCGAACCTGACCGCGGGCGACGCGTACATGGCTGAAGCGCCCACACTGTGGGATGTCACCTTCCGCACGGCAGTTGCCCAGGCAGAGCTGGAAGACCGCGAAATGCCCGGCGCGTACTACCGCTACCCGTTCTACGCCGAAGACGGCACCAAGATTTACATTGAGACCACGCGCCCGGAACTGCTGGCTGCTTGCTCGGCGCTGGTAGCGAATCCGGACGACGAGCGCTACAAGCCGCTCTTTGGCAAGAAGGTCACCTCCCCCCTGTTCGGTGTTGAGGTGGAGGTTCGCCCGCACGCCCTGGCCAAGGCCGACAAGGGCTCAGGCATCGCCATGGTGTGCACCTTCGGTGACCTCACCGACGTCATCTGGTGGCGTGAACTGCAGCTGCCCACCCGCGCCATTGTGGGCCGTGACGGCCGCATCCTGGGCGACACCCCCGAGTGGATCACCACCGAGGAAGGCCGCGAGAACTACGCCAAGATTGCTGGCAAGACAGTCTTCAGCGCGAAGGAAAGCGTTGTGGAAATGCTCACTGAGGCAGATCTGCTCGACGGCGAGATCAAGAAGATCATGCACCCCGTGAACTTCTTCGAAAAGGGCGACAAGCCCCTGGAGATCGTCTCTTCCCGCCAGTGGTACATCCGCAACGGTGGCCGCGACGAGGACCGCCGCGAACGCCTGATCAACCGCGGCAAGGACATTGAGTTCCACCCGGCCTTCATGCGCTCACGCTACGACAACTGGATCTCCGGGCTGAACGGCGACTGGCTCGTTTCACGCCAGCGCTTCTTCGGCGTGCCGGTTCCCGTGTGGTACCCCCTGGATGCCGATGCCAACCCGGACTACGACCACCCCATCCTGCCCACCACGGAAATGCTGCCGGTTGACCCCGCAGCAGATGCAGCTCCGGGCTACACCGAGGATCAGCGCAACGTCGCCGGCGGCTTCGTTGGCGACGCCGACGTGCTGGACACCTGGGCCACGTCGTCCCTGACACCGCAGATTGTGGGCGGTTGGGGCGTTGACGAGGACCTGTTCGGGAAGGTTTACCCCTTCGACCTGCGCCCTCAGGGCCACGACATCATCCGCACCTGGCTGTTCTCCTCCGCCGTACGCGCCGACGCCCTGCAGGGCAACGCGCCGTGGAAGCACGCCGCCATCTCCGGTTGGATCCTTGACCCGGACCGCAAAAAGATGTCCAAGTCCAAGGGCAACGTGGTGGTTCCCACCGACGTGCTCAACGACTTTGGTGCCGATGCAGTCCGCTACTGGGCAGCCTCCGCCAAGCTCGGCGCCGACACCGCGTACGAGATTGCGCAGATGAAGATTGGCCGCCGCCTGGCAATCAAGCTCCTGAACGCCTCCAAGTTTGTGCTGAACCTTGGCGCCACCGAGGCCAATGTGCTCAGTGCCGACACAGCAGTTCTCAGCAACCCGCTGGATCGCGCCCTGTTGGCGCAGCTGGCCGAGGTTGTGCGCTCGTCAACGGCCGCGTTTGAGAAGTACGACTACGCCCGGGCCCTGCAGTTGAGCGAGAGCTTCTTCTGGCACTTCACGGACGACTATGTTGAGCTCATCAAGGACCGTGCTTACGGTGCCGAGGGCGACGCCGGACAGGCTTCCGTTTTGGCTGCCCTGGCCACCACGCTGGATTCGCTGCTGCGCCTGTTCGCACCGTTCCTGCCGTTCGCCACGGAGGAAGTGTGGAGCTGGTGGCGTGCCGATTCGGTGCACCGCGCCGCGTGGCCGGTTGCCGTTGAAGTGCTCGACGGCGACACCACCTTGCTGGCCACCGTCGGGGACGCGCTGAGCGGCATCCGCAAGGCCAAGTCCGAGGCGAAGGTCAAGCAGCGCACCCAGGTGCTCCGCGCCACCGTTACAGCCCGCGAGGTCCAGGCCGCGCAGTTGACGGCCGGCCTGGGTGACTTGAAGGCTGCCTCCAACGCCCTTGAAATCACCATTGCCGTGGGCGACGGCGAACTCACCGTGAGCGACGTCGAGCTGGCGCCCGCTGAGGAGCCCGTACAGGCTTAGCCCCCTCCAACTGGCCCGCAGAAAACGCCGAAAAATCACGTTTTACGTGTGTTTTTCGTCGTTTTCTGCGGGTCAGATGTGTTTAATCGGGGAGTTCAGTTGGCGGCGGACCAACTTCTTCAGGCCCTTTTTTGGCGGCACCCGAACCGGCTCCGGCCAGCGCGGATTCAACGTATCCCCCAAGGTGGTGCCCCGGAGCTTGCGGCCAAACATGGGCAGCACCCAGTCGGTGACCCACAGGTACTGCTCACTGGTCCGCTGTCTGACTCCCCGAGGCGCCCTGCGTCCATGTTTGTGCACGATTCCGTGCGACACCCCCAAAGCGTCAAGAACTTGGGCGGCAAGGTACTTGTGCCCGGCCTTGGACATATGGAGCCTGTCCGGTCCCCACATGCGCGGATTGGCGTACGCCCCTAATTCTGCGTAGTCCACCAAAACCGCACCATGCTTTGCGGCAATGCGCCGGACCCCGTCATTGTAGGCATGGTTCTTGCGCCGCAACGGGCCCAGAAGAGGCGAAACCTCCACGTCGTATCCGGTAAAGAGCAGCAGGGTGGCGCCCGTCCGAGCAAGTTCCGCCACAAGGTCTTCATAGCGGCCCAGGATGTCAGCAACCCTGGTGCCCACATCCATCACGTCATTGCCACCGGCGTAGAGGGTGATGAGGGTAGGCTCCATGGCGACTGCCGGCTCCAGCTGCTCGGCGATGATGTGCCGCAGCCGTTTGCTGCGGATGGCCAGGTTGGCGTACTCCCATCCGGGCATTTCTCGCGCAAGTGCCTCGGCCACACGGTCGGCCCAGCCCCTAACCCCGTTGGGCAGATGGACGCTGGCATCCCCCACGCCTTCGGTAAACGAGTCGCCAAGTGCCACGTACCGTCCCGGGACGCTCGGGAGCCAAGGCTCGTTCGGGTTCATGCGTCCCTACGCAGCGGCCTGGGACAACCCAGCGGAGGGCACATTCTTGGCAAGAACCTGGCCGCGTCCTATCCCGTGATACTCCCACCCGGCCGCCTGCCACGCTGCGGCATCGAGTGCGTTGCGCCCATCCAGCATCACCGGCCGCTGCACCAGTGCGGCAGTCAGCGCCGGATCAAGCGACAGGAATTGCGGCCATTGCGTCAGCAACAGCACCATGTCGGCGCCACGCAGGGCCAAACTGACGTCGCTTTGAAAGGTAAGTTGCGGATACTGCAGCCATACGTGGTCCCCCGCCTGCGGATCGGTGACTGTCACGTGCGCACCCTGCGCCGCAAGCTGGCTGGCCACATCCAACGCGGGGGAATCCCTGATGTCATCCGTGTTCGGTTTGAAGGTGGCGCCGAGAACCGTAATGGCCCGTCCCCGGACCGAACCACCACACAGCCGGACCGCCGCCTCGGCCGTGTGATAGCGGGCATCGGCATTGATGCCGTCGACCAGGGACAGCATCTCATCAAGGGACTCAACCCCATTCCGATGAGCCTGTGCCCTGAAGGAACGCAAATCCTTGGGCAGGCAGCCGCCGCCGAATCCAACCCCTGCGTGGAAGTAGCGCCCGCCAATGCGCTCATCCAGCCCCAGCGCCTGGGACAGCTGTATGACGTCGGCCCCCACCTGCTCGCATAGCTGACCCACTGCATTGACGTAAGAAAGTTTCAGGGCCAAGAAGGCATTCGCGGACACCTTGATCAGTTCCGCTGTGGCGAAGTTGGTGACCAGCCGTGGGGTGCCACGTGCCAGCAGTGGTGCGTAGACGACGTCAAGCATTGAGCAAGCTTGGGTGCCCTTGGCATCACTGGGCACTCCATAGACCAGCCGGTCCGGAGCCAGAGAATCCTGAACAGCTGTTCCCTGGCGCAGAAATTCCGGGTTCCAGGCCAGGGCTACTCCTGTGCCAAGGAGCATTTGCGCCACGATGGCTGCAGTTCCGACAGGCACTGTTGACTTGCCAACCACCACGGCACCGGGGCGCACATGCGGGAGCAGGGCTGATACGGCGGACAGGAGGAAACTCAGGTCGGTATCATTGCCCGTCTTGGATTGGGGTGTGCCAACACAGAGGAAATGAACATCGGCATCCGCCAGACGGGCCGGGTCTGTGGAGAAGGTGAGCCGGCCGCTGCTGTGCCCGTCCTGAAGCAGCTCAGCCAAGCCGGGCTCGTGGAACGGGGCCGCGCCGCGGGCCAGCGTCTCGATCCGGGCGGCGTCTGTGTCGAGGCCAATCACATGGTGACCCATGGAGGCCAGCGTGGCCGCATGTACCGTGCCCAGATAGCCCGCGCCAATGACTGAAATTTTCATTTGATTCCTTTCAGCGCGGCGGTGAGCCGCGGGTGGTCTGCAATGGCTTGGTTGTATATGCCCATCAGCTGCTCGCAAACGACGGACCACTGGCGGCCCTGAACCTGCTCGTACGCTGCCGCACCAAAGGCGGCACGCTTCGCATCGTCGCCGATGAGGTCGCTGACGTAGCCCAGAAGTTGACCCAGATTGCCCGGGGCGTAGAGCCAGCCCGTGCGGGAGGAATCAACCAGATCCACGGGGCCGCCCTTGCCGGTGGCTATGACGGGGACACCCGAGGCCATGGCCTCTTGAATGGTCTGGCAAAAAGTTTCCAACTCACCAGGGTGCACAAAAAGGTCAAAGGACGCCATGGCTGTAGCAAGGTCTTCTCCCCCAAGGAATCCGGTGAAGTACGCATGGGGCAGGACCGATTCGAGCATTTCGCGCTGCGGCCCGTCGCCGACTATGACGAGCCTGGAATTGGGGACGGAGGCGAGCACAGCCAGATCCTCAACCTGTTTCTCCAAGGCCAGCCGACCCACATAGCCAATGATCTTGTGGCCCGCAGGCGCCACTTTCCGGCGGAAAGCCACACTGCGCTTGCTGGGGTGGAAACGCTCGGTGTCCACGCCCCTGCGCCACAGCTCCACGCGTGGGATGCCATGGCCGCGCAGCTGGTTCAAGGAGTCCGTGGAGGGGGCCAGTGTTTTGGTGGCTGCCATGTGGATGCGTTCCACGCGGAGCCACGCCCAGTTTTCAAGGAACGGCAGCCCGTACTTGGCTGCATAACCGGGGACGTCGGTTTGGTAGACGGCCACCGAGGGAATGTCCAGCGCTGCCGCTGCCCTCACAGCCCTCCATCCAAGGACAAAGGGCGAGGCAAGGTGCACAACATCCGGCCCAAATTCGGCCAGAAGTGTTTTGACCCGAGCAACGCCGCCAACGGCAACACGGATGTTTCGGTACCCTGCCAAGGGGACCGCAGGCAGCCGCCTGACTGTTGCACCTTCAACCATTCCCGGGGCATTCTCCAAGGTGGATGGTGCTATGACCAGCACAGTATCACCGCGCTCATCCAGGTGCTGCATGATCTTCAGTAGTGAATGGGTCACCCCATTCATATCCGGCAGGAACGATTCAGCAACTATTGCAACCTTCACGGTTCAACCATGACCGGTCCAGGTTGACGCCGTGGGCCGCTGGCGAAACGTTGCGGTGAAGAGTGGGTGAACAGGCTGATGGCCGGTTCGTTTTTGGGCAAAGGGGAAGCCCCATCGGCTTGTTGCCGTCGGTGGGGCTTCGACTTTCATCCCGCTACGTGACGATTAGCGGTCTAACGGGTGCCATTAACTTTCAGGACTTTTCACCGCGTCACCGGTGTCAATGAACCTATGCGAGCATCCCGTCGAAACGGTATCTCATGTATCAGATGGTTCAGTCACTGAATTTCTGGTACCTGCTAGCCCTTTCCTTGGCGGATTGGGTAAGAACCAGTATGCGCCTGCCAAGAAGACAAAACAAGGGCCGGACCCAAATTACTTTAGTGTAATTTGCTCCGGCCCCGTGCTGCACAAATTACCCGAACTGGGGGTCCTCGGTGCGGCTGCGCTTGATCTCGAAGAAGAACGGGAAACTGGCCAACGTGACGGTGGCGTCCCACAGCTTGCCGGCTTCCTCACCGCGCGGGATGCGGGTGATGACAGGGCCAAAGAACGCCGTGCCGTTGAAGGAAACAATGGGTGTGCCCACGTCCTGGCCCACCTTGCTGATGCCATCGGCGTGGCTGGCGCGCAGCGCCACATCGTAAGCATCTGTGGCGGCTGCTGCTGCGAGTTCGGCGGGCAGGCCCACCTCGGCCAGCGACTTGGCGATGACGTCAGCCATGTCCGTGTTGCCATTGTTGTGGATCTGGGTACCCATGGCGTCGTACAGCGGCTTGATGACCTGCTCCCCGTGCTCTTGCACGGCCGCAATAATGACACGAACCGGGCCCCATGCCTTATCCATGCGCTCCCTGTACGCCTCGGGCAGGTCCTGGTTGTTTTCATTGAGCACCGAAAGGCTCATGACGTGCCAGTCAACCTTGATGTTGCGGACTTGCTCCACCTCGCCAATCCAACGTGAGGTCACCCAGGCGAACGGGCAGGCGGGGTCAAACCAAAAATCGGCGGCTTCAGGGGCAACTGCAACGTTCTCGGACACGTTAAATCTCCTAGGTGGTTCGTGGATTCAAAAGGCCATGAGGGCAATGAGCCCATAGTTCCAACAACCAGAATGGCCACGGGTCTATTCCGCAGCAGCAGGGAGCGCCTTAGGCTGACTTGTTCCTGCGCTTGGCGGCCACTTCATGAGGGATCAGCGTGGGCTCCGATTTCTTCCCGACGACGTCGGCAGTGATCACCACGGTGGCAATATCCTCACGGCTGGGCAGGTCAAACATGACCGGCTGGAGCACTTCTTCCAAGATGGCACGCAGGCCGCGGGCTCCGGTGCCACGCACCAGCGCCAAATCGGCGATGGCCGTCAGGGCCTCGTCGTCAAACTCAAGGTCAACGCCGTCGATCCTGAACATTTTTTGGTACTGCTTGACCAGCGCGTTCTTCGGCTCCGTCAGGATCTGAATCAGTGCGGGGCGGTCCAGCTGGGTGACGGTGGTAATGACAGGCAGGCGGCCAACGAACTCCGGGATCAAACCAAATTTGAGGAGGTCCTCGGGCATGACGTCGGCGTAGCTGGCCTCCGTCTGCTTGAGTGCACTGAGCGGGGCACCAAAGCCGATGCCTTTCTTGCCTGCGCGTGAGCCGATGATTTCTTCCAAACCGGCGAAGGCACCGGCCACAATGAACAACACATTGGTGGTGTCGATCTGGATGAATTCCTGGTGCGGGTGCTTGCGGCCGCCCTGCGGCGGTACGGAGGCAACTGTTCCTTCAAGAATTTTCAGCAGAGCCTGCTGCACGCCCTCACCGGAAACGTCACGGGTGATGGAGGGGTTCTCGGACTTGCGCGAAATTTTATCAATCTCATCAATGTAAATAATGCCCTGCTCGGCCTTCTTCACATCAAAATCGGCCGCCTGGATGAGCTTGAGCAGAATGTTCTCAACGTCCTCACCCACATACCCGGCCTCAGTCAAGGCGGTGGCGTCGGCGACGGCGAACGGAACGTTCAGGCGTCGGGCCAGGGTCTGCGCCAGGTAGGTCTTGCCGCAGCCGGTGGGGCCCACCAAAAGAATATTGGACTTGGCGATCTCGACGTCATCGTGGACGCCGCTGGAAATGGTGTTGCTCTTGACGGCGTGCCCGGACTGAATGCGCTTGTAGTGGTTGTACACGGCAACGGCCAACGACCGTTTGGCGGGTTCCTGACCAACGACGTATTCCTGCAGGAAGTCAAAGATCTCCCGAGGCTTGGGCAGGTCGAAGGCGTCCAGATCGGCTACTTCTGCCAGTTCCTCATCGATAATCTCATTGCATAATTCAATGCATTCATCACAAATATAGACACCGGGGCCGGCAATGAGTTTGCGAACCTGTTTCTGGCTCTTTCCACAAAAAGAACACTTCAGCAGATCGGTGCTTTCGCCCATCCTGGCCATCGATGTGTCCTTCCGCGAATAACCCGCCGGGGGCGTTGTTATCTCTGAAACTCTATTCGTTGCCGGCTCGTGCCGGAAACGTCCTACAAGCTAAGTTCTACTCTAATCCACGCCATGGACATTGAGTGGAAAGCAAACGCCGGAACAAGGGAATGTCGTGTCCCCTGTCCCGGCGGTTGTCCCCACGGAATCTAGCGTGTGATCGCTGGTGCCTTCATCTTGCGCGGCGCCAATACTTCATCGATCAGACCGTATTCCTTGGCCTGGGCGGCCGTAAGAATGTTGTCACGCTCAATGTCATTGCTGACCTGCTCCGGTGTGCGGCCGGACAGATCCGCCAAGGTGTTCTCCAGCCATTCACGCATGCGCATGACCTCGTTCGCCTGGATCTCCAGGTCAGAAGCCTGGCCGCCCTGGCCGCCAGAGAGTGCCGGCTGGTGGATCAGCACGCGGGCGTTGGGCAGGGCCAACCGCTTGCCGGGGGCACCGGCCGCGAGCAGCACGGCTGCTGCGGAGGCAGCTTGGCCCAGGCAGACGGTCTGGATTTCCGGGCGGATGAACTGCATGGTGTCGTAAATGGCCGTCATGGCCGTGAACGATCCGCCGGGAGAGTTGATGTAGAGGGTGATGTCACGGTCAGTGTCATCGGCTTCCAGCACGAGAAGCTGAGCCATGACGTCGTCGGCCGATGCGTCATCAACCTGGACACCGAGGAATATGATCCGGTCCTCGAAAAGCTTGGTGTACGGGTCCTGGCGCTTGAAGCCGTAAGGTGTGCGCTCCTCGAACTGCGGGAGCACGTAGCGGCTGGAGGGCAGGTTGCCGGCAGTGTGGCCAAAAGCTGTGCTGCCAAAGTTGTAAGTCATGATCGGTTGCTCCTGAAATCTTAGTTTCTCTTTGGCTTGCTTTACTTGGCGTTGGTTCCGCCGCCACCGGCAACGGTTCCTGCGTGACGGGCGATCTTGTCGAAGAAGCCGTATTCCAGAGCCTGCTCGGCCGTAAACCACTTGTCGCGGTCGTTGTCGATGAGGATCTTCTCAACACTCTGGCCGGTCTGCTCTGCTGTCAGTTCAGCCATGACCTTCTTCATGTGCAGGATCAATTCGGCCTGGATCTTGATGTCCGACGCAGTTCCGCCAATGCCGCCTGAAGGCTGGTGCATGAGGATGCGTGCGTTGGGTGTCGCGTAGCGCTTGCCCTTGGTGCCCGAGGAGAGCAGGAACTGTCCCATGGAGGCGGCCAGGCCTGTGGCGACCGTGACGACGTCGTTGGGGATGAACTCCATGGTGTCGTAGATGGCCATGCCGGCCGTCACCGAGCCACCGGGTGAGTTGATGTAAAGGTAGATGTCCTTTTCAGGATCCTCAGCCGAGAGCAGCAGCAGCTGCGAGCAGATCAGGTTGGCGTTGTCATCGCGGACCTCTGAACCCAACCAAATGATGCGTTCTTTGAGCAGGCGGTTGTAGATGTACTGGTCCGAACCGGACGGGTCCGCGCTAGCCATCGTGGGGGTGGTGTGCTGTGCCATGGTGGGTTTACCTCTCCTTCGTGCGGTCCGCCGGGCGAGCCCAACGTAACCATCACTAATGTTCACTACTTGGACAGTAGCCCTTTTTGGCGGCGCTTTGGCGTCCATCAGTACACTGTTCGCTGTCGGCGCACGATACCCGAAGAGGGGCGGTCGGCGGGAATAAACCGGGGCCGTGGACCCAGCTTTCGGAGTAGTTGGGTGAGGGCAGAAAAAAACCGTTGCCGGCTCCTTCGAGAAGGAACCGGCAACGGTTGGAAAAACTATTTACCCCTGAACGGGGAGCACACTAGATGCGAACTTCGCCCGGATCAGTAACTGCTGTGGGCTCAATGACGTCATCTTCGGTGGTCTCGTCTTCATCGGAAGCAACCGAGACAAAGTCAGTCAGGTCTACTGCAGCGCCAGCGGAATCCTTGACGGATGCCTTGGCCAGAACAGCTGCCAGAGCCTTGCGGCGGCGAACTTCGCCAACAATCATGTTGACCTGGCCGGAGGAGTCCAGCATCTGAGCGAACTGGTTCGGGTCCATGCCGTACTGGCTGGCGGAGGAAACGATGTAGTCGATCAGTTCAGCCTGGCTGACGCTGATCTCTTCCTTCTCAGCGATCGCATCGAGGATGATCTCGTTGCGGAAAGCCTTCTCGGTGTTTTCCTTGACCTCGGCGCGGTGCTCGTCGGTGTCGTGCTCTTCGGTGCCGTGTGCGTTCTCAGGCTTGAAGTGCTGCTCCAGCTGATCAGCGATCACGGAATCAGGAACGGGAACCTCAACGAGCTCAACGAGCTTCTCGAGGACCTTGTCACGAGCTTCAACGCCCTGCTCAACAGTCTTGGACTCGGCGGCCTGCTTGGCCAAGTCTTCCTGCAGTTCAGCGATGGTGTCGAATTCGGAAGCCAACTGAGCGAAGTCGTCGTTTGCCTCGGGCAATTCGCGGACCTTCACGGAGGAAACCTTGACGGTGACCTGTGCTTCTTCACCAGCGTGCTCGCCACCGGCAAGCTTGGTGTTGAAGATTGCTTCTTCGCCGGCGGAGAGGCCTGTTGCTGCCTCGTCCAAGCCGTCAAGCATGTTGCCTGCACCGATCTGGTAGGAAAGGTCGGACGCGGAGTCAACCTCTTCGCCTTCGATCTTGGCGGCGATGTCGATGGTGAGGAAGTCATCCTCGACAGCCGGGCGGTCAACAGCGATCAAGGTGCCGAAGCGGGCGCGCAGCTCGTCCAGTGCCTTGGTGGTGTCGGCGTCGTCAGCTTCAACAGCTGCAACCTCAACCTCGATGCCCTCGTAATCAGGCAGTTCGATCTCGGGGCGGATGTCGAGTTCAACGTGGAACTTGACGACACCGTCGGTGCCTGTGGGATCGGGAACCTCGGTGATTTCAACCTCGGGACGGCTCAAAGGCACGAGCTTGTTCTCGACAACAGCTTCCTGGTACCAGCCGTTGAGGCCGGAGTTGATGGCTGTTTCCAGAACGTAGCCCCGGCCAACGCGCTGGTCGATCAACGAGTTGGGGACCTTGCCCTTACGGAAGCCAGGCACCTGGACCTGCGTACCAATAGTCTTGTAAGCCTCTTTAATGCTGGGCTTCAATTCCTCAAAAGAAACCTCAACATCGAGCTTTACCCGAGTAGGTGTGAGGTTTTCGACAGCGCTCTTCACAGCGTGGTACTCCTGATGGTCTGTTGATGGATATATTGGCCCAGCACATGGGCAGTCACTGACCAAACGTGAACCGGATAATGCTGAAGTCGGGGCGACAGGACTCGAACCTGCGATTTCCTGCTCCCAAAGCAGGCGCGCTAGCCACTACGCTACGCCCCGTAGTTGCCCGGAACAGTCTACGGGCAAAAGTTCTCAGATGCACAATCGGCACTCCCCCGCGCGCCGTTTGCCTGTTTTTGCGTACGACGGCGGCTGCCTAGGTTTCGCTTTCACCGCACCCGCCACCAAACCCTCTCGCAGTATTGGTGCGATTTTGCCCAACGTTCTTGCAGCCAACCGCAGCCCCTTGCTTATGCGCCGTCGTGGCGTCCAGCACTGCGTAGAGCCCAGGGAAATGGACGGCATGAAAAAATCCCCGGCCGACTGGCCAGGGATTTCGTTTATTTGGAGGGGGCGACGGGAATCGAACCCGCGTCATTAGTTTGGAAAACTAAGGCTTTACCATTAAGCTACGCCCCCGAATTTTTCGGCTTGCGGCCGAACAACTCCGTAACAGTATCAACCATTTTGCCGGTCCTGCAAATCGACGGACGGCTGCCTTGAAAAATGCCGCCGTTCCCGCATTTTGCCGCAGGTGTACGGGCGGCAAAATGCGGGAACGGCGGCATTTTCACACTCAGTCGCCTTGGCAGGCCGGGCACCAATACATCTTCCGGCCGCCCAGCTCCTTCATGGCGATTTCAGTGCCGCAATGCCGGCAGGGCAGGCCCTCACGCTTGTACACATAGTGGGCATCCTCTACCGGGACGTCCTGGTTGGGGCGCGATGGCGTCGCTGCGACAGAAGTTGCGCCTGAACCCGCGTGACCCACGTCGACGCCAAGGCCTGATGGCCGGTCAGACAGCTCGGTGGTGATGATGCGGCCGTCGCGCACACCGTCGGCCATGATGAGCGCCGTGTCATCCCAGAGCGCCTGCGCCTCCTCGCCCTGCAAGCTGGTGCCGGGGAGCATCGGATCAAGACCCAAACGGAACAGGACTTCTGCCCGGTAGACGTTGCCCACGCCGGCCAGGACATCCTGTTTCATGAGCTGCCCGGCGATACTGGTGCTGCTTTTGCGGATCCTGCGAACAAACTCCGCGGAGTCACTTGGGCCGTTGTTTAGGGGATCGGGGCCCAATTTGTTGCGTGCCGCGATCGCTTCGGCCGGTGTGACCACTTCGCAGGCGGTGGGGCCGCGCAGATCAGCCCAGCCATGCTCCGAGACCAGCCGGACACGCACCGCACCCTTGGGTTCCGGAGGCCCGGCGTAGTCCCCACGTCCTCCCCGATCGTCATCGGCGACTTCCTGCTCGCCGATGCGCCGCGGCGCACCAATGCTGGAGGCTCCTGCAAAGGTGGAGTCGCCGCCAAAATCCCACGCCCCGTAGAGGCCAAGGTGCACGCGCATCACCAGATCGTGCGAAAAATACAGGAACATTTGCTTGCCGTGGGCTTGTGCAGTGTCCAAGACGTGCCCGTCAATCTTCGCGGCGCCAGCGGCAAACTTCCCCTGCGGGCTGGAGACGGCCAGCCTGGCCCCACCAAAAACGTCTTGGAACTGCCGGGCCAAACGGTGCACTGAATGGCCCTCAGGCATGGCTTCTCCTAGGCATGACGATCAGACATGGCGGTCGGAACAGGACGGTCGGAACAGAGTGGCCCCCAAATGCGGGAGCCAAAAAGCTAGTCGACGACTTCGCCGGTGGTCTCGTACGTGGCGATCTTACCGATGCGGCGCACGTGGCGCTCGGCGTCGCTGAACGGCTCGGCCAGGAAAGCTTCGATGATCTCCGTGGCTTCTTCAACACTGTGCTGGCGGCCGCCCACGGCAACCACGTTGGCGTCGTTGTGCTCGCGGGCCAACTTTGCCGTGGAAAGGTTCCACGCCAGTGCCGCACGGACGCCCTTGACCTTGTTCGCGGCAATCTGCTCGCCGTTGCCGGACCCGCCCAGCACAATGCCCAGTGCGTCAACGCCGGCAGCCTGGTCGGCAACCACTGCGAGCGCTGCGTTGATGCAGAAGGAGGGGTAGTCGTCCTCGGCGTCGTAGGCCTGTGGGCCGTGGTCAACCATGTCGTAGCCCTTGGCGGCCAAGGCTGTGATGAGGTGGGCGCTGAGCTCCATGCCGGCGTGGTCTGTTGCGATGTGAACGCGCATGAGGATTCCTTCGTCTGTGCGGGTGATTACGTCACGCTCAAGCCTACCCATGACGGTGCCACGTCCGGGACCGGTCAGTGCTGGCCCGGCGCCTTGCCCGCCCGACGGTTCAGGATCTGTGCCAGATCGTCGGCAATGTCCAGGTCCGGGGCACTGACAACCACTGTCCCGCCGTCACTTTGGCGAAGTACGACGGCGGCGCCCGAGTGTGTCAGGAAGGTGGCGGAGCCGCTGTGCTTGCGCAGGCCCCACCCTCCGTAGTCCTTGGCAACGATGTCCAGCGAAACCGCCGCATCCAGCCCTTCGCACGGTGCGATTAGCACGGGCACCAATCCCAGCAGTTTCACGCTCAGCTGTGCCCTGTCCACTTCCACGGTGGCACAGAGCATGCCAACTACGAGCAAGGCAAGCACGGCGGCTGCGACGAAGATCCAGGGGTTGATCAGGGCCAGAAACGTTCCCGGCAGGATGCCTGTCAGCAAGATCATGATGACCACAGAACTACGGGGGTGCAGGAAGTAGGCCAGCTTGTCATTGCTGGCTGCTGGATCCTTCGCGGCCTCCAACGCCCGCGCCATGGCCCTGTCATCGGCGGCGCTCCACTGTTCAACAGGTTTGAAGGTCATGGAGAGCACCACCCCCATGGCGGCAGCAAGACCGCACCCCATGAGGAGCACAAAGCCATCCACGCGCACTGGGGACAACCCGCCTTGTGCCCCTTGGCCCAGAAGTGTGGCCACGAAAAGGGTAAAGACCGCCAATTGCAGCGCCACGGCAACACCCAGGAGCACGCGCCGTGCAGTGGAAGGCAGGGAAATGCGGGCTCCCTGGCTGCCCAGACCGGCACCCAGCAGCAAGATCAGCGCAACCCCTATCCCCAGGAACGTCGGAACCGGCAGGGGGCTGCCTCCCAAGGGCGGCACCACACCATGGGGCAGCTGTGCCCTGATGAGGAAGCCGCCAAGGAGCAACGCTGCGGAGAGCAGCACGGCAAAGACGATGGCAAACCGCAACGCCCGCGCGTCCATGCGCCGCTCGTGCGTGGTGCCCTCTCCGCTGCCGTATCCCATGGCTTTAGTTTTTCACTGTTCCGGCAAGGACGTAAGCGTTAATGAGCGCGGCAGCTTCGCCGGCTGTTTCGGCATGGGGCATGGAGATAACAAACGTTTGGTGGAACCCGGACTTAATGACCACTGCCGGGCCATTGCCCATGATGAATCCAACGCTGCCGCCAGTCATCCTGTAGCCCCAGCCGCCGAAGTCCATGGCCTTGATATCCTCCACAGAAGCGGCACGTACTTCTTTCCATTGCAGCGGCATGACCTTGACGAACCCGCCAGCCAGCACCTTGACGCCGTCGGGCCCTATCACCACTGTGCCGTGGCAAAAGATCCACAGGATGGCGGCCAGCACCACACCCAGCAGGGCAAGAGCCGGGAAGATGAAATATGTACTCAGTGCCGTGATTGTGCCAACACTCAGACTCAGCACCCAGCTCCACGCACCCATGGACACCTTGATCTGCAGGGTTTCCCCACGCGCGGCCTGTGCCGCCGCTAGGGCACCGGCTGAACCGGCTGAACCGGCAGTTGCGGCAGCTTGATTGGCCGCCACCACCTCGGGGCTTTGCTCGCGGTCCACCTCGCCCGGCTTGTACAACCACGCTGCCACGCAGCCACCAAGGAACGCCAGCCCCACACCAACGGCCATGACAGGAGCACTAAGTTCGGCTTTTGACGTGTCCACAATGTCGAGCTGCCCCGCAACGACCGCTACGGACAGCGCCACCAGGCCCACGCCAAAAGCCACCCCGCTGCCCACGCCAACGCGGGCCAACAGCAGGGACTGCGCACGGAACAATAAGGCCAGCGGAGCAATGAACGCGCCCAGGGCGCCCATGCCCACAGCCATCAACACCGTACTCGCCAGGGACATCCAGCCGTCCACCTCATTCTTGGCGTTCCAGTGGGAGGCCAGCTCAGCCGGCAGCCTGTCCGCCACCGTGAGCATCCACACCGCGGCCAGGACTCCCAGCAGCAATGGCCCCACGATCAGGCCAATCAACCACTGCCGGTTGTACGTTTTCTCCGCCTCAACACCACGCACTTGCTCCCCCACGAAAAACGGCCCACCTTCAGACAATCGATCTAGTCATCCCATCAGGGCGCTAACAGCCCCCTGCCAACCCTGCCCGAAGCGCTCGCACTGATCAAATGCGGCCATGTTCCCGTCCCGGCAGGCTCAGGAGCAGTAACGTATAAGAATCACTTCAATGTGCCGCCGGACATGCTCACACAGGGTCCGCGGCCATGCTCCACCCACCCAATGAATGGAAGGCAACACCTTGCCTGGTATGAATTTGACCCGCGCCGAAGCCATTGAGCGTTCGGCCACCCTCACCGTCAAAAGCTATGACGTGACACTTGATCTGACCACCTCGGACACCATCTTCGCCTCCACCACCACGGTGGAGTTCAGTGCAAAGGAGGGATCGGCGTCGTTCATTGACGCCGTCACCGCCGCTGTGCACCAGGTGACCCTCAACGGCGTCGAGCTGGACCCTGCACAGGTGTCCGACGGCGTCCGCATCCAACTTCCGAACCTCGCCGCCGAGAATGTACTGACCGTCAAAGCCGACGCGCTGTACATGAACACCGGCGAGGGCCTGCACCGATTTGTGGACCCCGTGGACGGCGAGGTGTACCTGTACAGCCAGTTTGAGGTGCCGGACAGCCGCCGCATGTTTGCCGTGTTTGAACAGCCTGACCAGAAGGCAGCGTTCACCTTCCACGTGACCACGCCTGCGCACTGGGACGTCATCTCCAACTCCCCCACCCCTGCCCCGGAATCCGCTGGAGAGGGCAAGTCCAGCTGGCATTTTGAGCCCACGCTGACCATGTCCAGCTACATCACGGCGCTGATCGCCGGACCCTACGCGAGCGTTCGCAGCGAACTGACCAGCTCCGATGGCCGCATCATCCCGCTGGGCGTGTTTGCGCGGAAGTCGCTCATGGAATTCATGGATGCGGAGAACGTGTTTGAGCTGACCAGGCAGGGCTTTGAGTTCTTTGAGAAGCAGTTCGGCACCCCGTACCCGTTCCCCAAGTACGACCAACTCTTTGTCCCCGAGTTCAACGCCGGCGCCATGGAAAACGCCGGCGCCGTCACGTTCCTGGAAAGTTACGTGTTCCGTTCCAAGGTCACCGACGCCATGGTGGAACGCCGCGCCATCACCATCTTGCACGAGCTGGCCCACATGTGGTTTGGCGATCTCGTGACCATGCGCTGGTGGAACGATCTGTGGCTCAACGAGTCCTTCGCCGAGTTCATGTCCACCCTGGCCGCCGCCGAGAACACCAAGTACGTGGATGCGTGGACCACCTTCTCCTCGCTGGAAAAGAGCTGGGCCTACCGCCAGGACCAGCTGCCCTCCACCCACCCCATCAAGGCAGAGATCAATGATCTTGAGGACGTGCTGGTCAACTTTGACGGCATCACCTACGCCAAGGGTGCCTCCGTTCTGCGCCAGCTGGTGGCCTGGGTGGGCCAGGAGGAGTTCATGGCCGGTGTGCGCGCCTACTTCGGCAAGCACGCCTGGTCCAACACCGAGCTGCCGGACCTCATGGTGGAGCTGGAAGCCGCCAGTGGCCGCGACCTGTCTGCGTGGACGGAGAAGTGGCTTGAGACGGCTGGCGTGAACACCTTCAAGCCTGCTCTTGAAGTGACGGACGACGGCGTCATCACCTCGTTTGCGATCCTCCAGTCCGCCATTGCCGAGCACCCCACGCTTCGCCCGCACCGCACAGCCGTTGGCTTCTACAACCTGGCAACTGACGGTGAGGACACTGGCAAGCTGGTCCGCACCCACCGGGTTGAACTCGATGTGGACGGGGCCGTCACCTCGGTCCCCGAGCTGGTCGGCATGAAGCGCCCGGCGCTGATTCTGCTCAATGACGACGACCTCGCCTACGCCAAGATCCGCCTCGATGCCGCCTCGCTCACCACGGCCAAGACGCACTTGCAGGACTTCAAGGAATCGCTGCCCCGGACACTCGTCTCCGCGTCCGTCTGGGACGCCACGCGCGACGGCGAAACCCCCGCCCGCGAATATGTCGAGTTTGTGTTGGCCACGATTGGCCTCGAATCCGATTCGACGGTCATCATGGTGCTGCTGCGCCAACTGGCCACCGCACTGAGCCTCTACGTTGCCCCCGGGCACCAGAAAGCCACGGCCGTTGCTGCCGCCGATTCCCTCTGGGCGCTGGCGCAGTCGGCAGGCGCGGGCTCCGACGCTCAACTGCAATTCGTCAAGGCTTTTGCCGCCCACGCCCAGTCCGGTGAGCAACTGGATCTGGTCCAGTCCTTGCTGGACGGGGACCAGGAACTGGATTCATTGACGCTGGACACCGACATGCGCTGGGAATTCCTGACCTCCCTGGCGGCCGGCGGCCGGGCACCTGGTGCTGTCATTGACGCCGCCCTGGCCTTGGACAACACCCAGACCGGCCAGCTCGCGGCAGCCACGGCACACGCTGCCATCCCCACAGCCGAGGCCAAGGCTGCGACCTGGGAGTCCGTCGTCGTACAGGGTGATGCGGCAAACTCGATTCAGCGCGCAGCCATCGGCGGGTTCACCAAAGTTTGGGATACAGCCCTGCTGGAACCGTACGTGGCTGCGTACTTTGCCTCAATTGAGCGGGTGTGGGCGGAGAAGTCTTACGAGATCAGCTCCACCATCATCACTGGGCTGTACCCCTCCCAGCTTGTCCAGGAATCCACGGTGGCGGCCACGGATGCGTTCCTGGCTGCGTTGGGCGATTCAACGCCGGCATTGCGACGCTTGCTGGTGGAAAGCCGGGACGGTGTGGTGCGGGCGCTGAAGGCGCAGGCAGCGGACCACTAGTCCCCTGGATCCCCGCAGATAAAACGCCTCCCGCGGCCAGCAGTTTTTGCCGGTAGCGGGAGGCGTTTTGCATGTGTTTATTTACGCTTCCACAGCCGCGGAAGCGGTGAAAACTATCGTGCCCAAAAGCCTACCGCCGCAGCGGATTCAGGGGTAGCTTCAGGGCATGAACTCGCTATCTTTGAGGAAGTTGGCCGCGCGCACAGGCGTAGCGGCGTTGCTGAGTCTGGGGCTCATCGCGGGAGTAGCCGGAGTACCGGCCACAGCCCAATCGGCACCGCCTGTCAACTACACAGTGATGGGCGATTCCTACTCTGCAGGAACGGGCGGCGGCGCTGAGGTGCTGCCCTGTCTGCAAAGCCCCAACGGCTACGGCAACGCCTACGCGGCCGCAACGGGCAAAGTCATGCTCAACCTTGCCTGCTACGGCGCCAAGACCGAAGACGTCCAGACCAACCAGGTGCCACTGATTCCCACCACCACCAAACTGGTCACGCTGACAGTGGGCGGCAATGACATTGGCACGGGAGATGTCTCTGCGGCTTGCCTGGCAGCACCGGAAAGCGCCGTCTGCACGGCGGCGTTGAAGGCTTCGCTGCAGAAATTGACGCTGCTGCCCGGCAAGATCAAGTTGCTGGTCAAGGCCATCAAGGCAAAAGTCCCGTCGGCGAAGATCGCCTTTGTGGGCTATCCGAGACTGTTTGAACCAGGCAACATGGCCCAACTGGGGTACCCTGCCGATCAAGTTAAGACAGCCAAGCTGATGAATGGCGCCGCGGACCTGCTCAACACCACCCTCGCCATCTCGGCACTGAGCAACGGTGCACGCTATGTTCCCGTCGCGTGGGCCTTTGCCGGCCATGGGATCCCCTCGGGACCTGCACAGTGGATTGTGGGGCCAGGCGAAGCAAACCCGTTTGTGTTCCACCCAAACGCTGCCGGATACGTGTCCGGATACACTTCAGCCCTGAAGGTGTTCCTGTAGGGGGCAAGCGCGTAGCCTCCTTGGGCCTTTCGAGGTCCCTTGGGAGTTAGGCTTGGCACCATGGCTTTGAACCTTCACCACTACGAGGTAAATGTTTTTTGGACGGGCAACCGGGGCACCGGGACATCCGCCTACAGGGACTACGGCCGCGACCACAGCGTCACGGCCGTTGGCCTGCCCACCCTGCTGGGTTCCGCCGACAGAACCTTTCACGGGGACCGTGAACGGTGGAACCCCGAGCAGCTATTGGTCACTGCGCTCTCGCAGTGCCACATGCTCTCCTACCTTCACGTTGCTGTCCTGCACGGCGTGGTCGTCACCAAGTACGAGGACACCGCCACCGGCACACTGATACTGAACCCCGATGGCAGCGGCCAATTTGAATCGGTAACCTTGCACCCGCGGATCGCCGTGGCCGATCCCGCCACGGAAGAGTTGGCGTTGAGCCTGCATGCCGAGGCTGGCGCAAAATGCTTCATTGCCCGCAGCGTCAACTTCCCCGTGCACCACGTGCCCGAAGTGCTTGCGCCCACACAGGACTGACTCCCGCGCGTGACCGCGTTAGGGTGGAAGGGTTCCCCCTGTCCCCCACAGATGCAAGGTAAACACAGCGTGCAAGGTATTGGAAACATTGACAACCCCGGCGACAACCTCTGGGACAACCTGCTCGAGGCAGGCATCGCGATAGTCGTTGGACTGCTGGTCTGGGTGGTTCTGCACTATTTCATCCGGATCCTGCTCAAACATGCCAAGTCTGATCGGGCCCCGATGGGCCAGACGTCCATGCGCTGGGCCGCGCCCATGCTGCGCGGCATAGATCCGATGATTCGCGCCCTTGACCATGAGCGCCGCGTGCAACGGGCCCACACCATTGGCACCTTGTTGAATTCAATCCTGACGAGCATTGTTGTCGTGGTGACGGGTTTCTACCTCCTGCTGGCCTTTGGGGTGAACATCGCCCCGCTGCTGGCCAGCGTGGGAGTGGTGGGCATTGCTGTTGGCTTTGGCGCCCAGCAGCTGATCCGCGATTTCCTGGCCGGGATCTTCATCACCATCGAGGACCAGTATGGGATTGGCGATGTCATCCAAACCAGCGAGGTCATTGGCACGGTTGAATACCTGGGCCTGCGCATCACCCGCGTGATGGCCGAGGACGGCACGCTGTGGTACCTGCGCAACGGTGAAATCCTGCGTCTGGGCAACCGTTCCAAGGGCACCTACCAGGAACCGGCGCCAGAACCCGAGGCGCCCGACTCCCCCAGCACCCCGGGCAACGGTGCCGCGCCGGCACCGGGGCTCGTTCCGGCGCCGTCCACGCCCTTGACCAACGAACCCTCAGAATCTTCAGAATAGAAAGCGCATCAACGCCATGAGTTCCGAGCACAACTTTTCAGCTTCCAACACCGGTGGCGCCGCAGGGAACAATCCCGCCGGCACCCCCCTTCCGCCCAGCTTTGGTGAACCGCGGCCACGCACGCTTCCCCTTCTCACCACCATGGGACAGCAGCTGCCCGCCGGTCCTGTTCAGGGAGTTGAGGAAGCGGAACCGGCCGACTACTCTGACACGTTCTACGGCCAGATTGGCGGGCATGAGACGTTTGCGAAGATCATCCATGTGTTTTACCAGGGCGTTGCGGCCGATCCGCTGCTGCGGGCCATGTATCCCGAAGAGGACCTGGGCCCGGCAGAGCGCCGCATGCTGATGTTCATTGAGCAGTACTGGGGAGGTCCGCGCACCTATTTGGAGGAACGAGGACACCCGCGCCTGCGCATGCGCCACGTCCCGTTCGCCGTGACTCCCGAGGCACGTGACCATTGGCTGGCGGCAATGCGCAAGGGCGTGGACGCAGCGGAGCTCTCCCCCCTGCATGAGGCGACGCTCTGGGACTATCTGGAGCGGGCGGCGCACTCACTGGTCAACTCCGCCTAGAATCCGGCCCCGCGAACGGGCAGTAGTTGTTGATGTTTAGCGGCAACATCAACAACTACTGCCCGTTCGGCAGGCGGATTGGGCCGGTTTGGGGCGGACGGTTAGAGCACTGCCTTGGGGCGGACCAGGATGTGGCCGCGGTTGGTGCTGATGCGCAGCCATTTGTGGGAGCGGAAAATGGTTCCGGATTCGCCAGGTGCCACAAAGCCGAGGGCGTAGGCCGCAAACGCCGCGCCACCGGGAACATCGCCGGGCACCGCGTCCATGGGCCGGCCCCACACCGAGGCGCGAACATTGTTCACTAGCAGGGCACCCGGATTTACTGGGATGATCTGGCCAATTTCCTGCACGCCTGCTTTTGCCACAGCAATCAGGGTGTCGGCGGAGACAGTGGCCACCTCCTCCCATGCACTGCGGGGTGCGCTTACGGCAGCCCACGATTCGTTCACGGTCATGGGCGGAACGGGCAGCCGGACGTCGTCGTTGTCCATGCGGGCCAGTCGGTCGGCCACCGAGGACAGCGAGACTGTGACATCAACGTTCGACGCCGAGGCCAACCCCATGGTGCGCAGGCCAAGAATGGTGGGGGTTCCTTCGCCCAGGAGCTTGGCACGCATGACGCACACATAAGCCGCGAGGACGTGACCTGCCCCCTGAAGCCGGATGGCGCCGTCGTCCGCGGCACGGGCTCGGGTCACAAAGGTGCGCAAATCGGCGAGGGTTCCGGCGTCGGCCAGGACCAGTTCATCGGTGTGGGTGGCGGTGGACATCAGTGGGTTCCCTCAATTGTGGCGGCGGGGCGGGCGGGGCTGCGTTTGAACGGCACGGGGTCCCCTCGCCACGCCTCGAGGGCGCTGCGCTGGGGATCGGTGAGCCGGACCGGGCGGCCGGTGCTGCGTGAAACCAGCACCATGGAGGTGGCGGCCTGGGCGTAGATGACTGAGGTGTCGGCCTCGGTGACCGTGTAGCCGAAGTCGAAGCTGGAGCCGCCAATGTTGGTGATCCAAATGTTCACGTAGATCGGTGTGGGGCGGAAACTGATGGGGGCCAGGTATTCGATTTCATTGCGGCCCACCAGGGTGAACAGGTCCTGGCCCACCAGGTCCTGGAAGGTGCCTCCGCCGGGCAATTCAGAGTAGGTCAGCTGAACGCGGGCATCCTCCAAATACTGCAGGAAGACAACATTGTTGACGTGGTCGTACGAGTCAATGTCGCCGAAACGTATTTGCTGGGAGATCTGGATGCCTGATGCCATGCTTTCATCATGTCAAAGCCGCAGGGGCGCCACCAATCGAAGTTGGCAAGGTCACAGCAAAGCCGCCCGGAGCGGGCTGATTCATGCCCGAAAGACCATTTGTCGCTACGGCCCGCGGACACATAGAGTCACGTTTATGAATGCGAAGCCACCAACAGCTGACCCCATGGAAACCCTTCTGCGCATCTTGGAGCTTTCCGACGCCGGCGGAGCTCAGACAGATGAAGATATTTTTGTGGGCCTGGGCAACGCCAACGCGCCACAGCCGCGCCTTTTTGGCGGCCAGGTTCTGGCTCAGTCGCTGGTTGCCGCCTCACGCACGGTGGGCAGCGAACACTTGATGCACTCCATGCACGGGTATTTTCTGCGCCCGGGCGACGCCGCCTCCCCCATCACCTTCGGCGTTGAGCGCCTGCGGGACGGCCGGTCCTTCTCGGCCCGCCGGGCGCACGCGTACCAGGGCGGCGCGCCCATTTTGTCGATGATCGCCTCATTCCAGCGTCCCGACCAGGGCATTGAGCATCAGGACACCATGCCCGAGGGCATCCCCGCCCCTGAAACGCTGCCGACGTCGGCCCAGTTGTTGGGTGCGATCGACCACCCCGTGGCCCAGGCGTGGGCGTACGAGCGCCCCTTCGACATCCGTCATGTAGGGGCCAATATCTACTTTGACGTCAAGGGCGAGAAAGTGGCGCATCAGGCCGTGTGGCTCAAAACGCTGGGTCCTATGCCGACGGATCAGAATCTGCACCGGGCCGCCCTTGCCTACGCCAGCGACTACACGCTGCTGGAACCGTCCCTGCGCCGCCACGGCATCAGCTGGGCCATGCCGGGGATCAGTGTGGCCAGCCTGGACCACGCCATGTGGTGGCACCGCCCGCTCCAGGTGGACGACTGGCTGCTCTATGTAGCCGAATCCCCCAGCGCTTCCGAGGCCCGCGGGCTGAACCTGGGCCGCTTCTTCAACCGCGACGGCGTACTGGTCGCCACAGTTGCCCAGGAAGGCATGATGCGAGTGCCAGAAGGTACGCTGGCGGACTAACTGTTCGGTTCTTGGGCCGTCACGGGCACGCGTTGACCCGCCAACCGCCGTGACTGGGCAGATAATGCCGCTATGACATTTTATAGCGGCATTATCTGTCCAGTCAGAGCAGCCAAACCGCGCAATCCAGCCCCTAGACCAAGAATGGCCGGTCCCCTTGAAGGGACCGGCCATTCTTCATGTACTTCTAGTCGCGGGTCAGGCGGCGGTGTGTGACGCGGTGCGGACGGGCCGCATCGGCGCCCAGGCGCTCAACCTTGTTTTCCTCGTAGGAATCGAAGTTGCCCTCGAACCAGTGCCAGTTGGCCGGGTTCTCATCGGTGCCTTCGTAGGCGAGGATGTGGGTGGCCACACGGTCCAGGAACCAGCGATCGTGCGATACCACTACGGCACAGCCGGGGAATTCCAACAGTGCATTTTCCAGGCTGCTGAGGGTTTCCACGTCAAGGTCGTTAGTGGGCTCATCCAGAAGCAACAGGTTTCCACCCTGCTTCAGGGTCAGCGCCAGGTTCAAGCGGTTGCGCTCACCACCGGAGAGCACACCCGCCTTCTTCTGCTGGTCCGGGCCCTTGAATCCAAAGGCTGCAACATAGGCGCGGGAAGGCATTTCAACGTTGCCCACCTGGATGTAGTCAAGACCGTCGGAAACAACTTCCCACAGGGTCTTGTCCGGGTCGATGCCGCCACGGCTCTGATCGGCGTAGGAGATCTTAACCGATTCGCCCACCTTGAGGTTGCCGCCGTCGAGCTCTTCAAGGCCAACAATGGTCTTGAAGAGCGTTGACTTACCAACACCGTTCGGGCCGATGACGCCAACGATGCCGTTGCGGGGCAAAGTGAAGGAGAGCCCGTCGATCAAGACGCGGTCCCCGTAACCCTTCTTGAGGTTCTCGGCTTCCAGAACGATGCCACCCAGGCGCGGGCCCGGCGGAATCTGAATTTCTTCGAAGTCGAGCTTGCGCGTGCGGTCGGCCTCGGCAGCCATTTCCTCGTACCGGGCAAGACGAGCCTTGGACTTGGTCTGGCGGCCCTTGGCATTGGAGCGAACCCAGTCAAGTTCCTCGGTGAGGCGCTTGGCCTGCTTGGCATCCTTCTTGCCCTGGACTTCCAGACGAGCGCGCTTCTTCTCCAGGTAGGTGGAGTAGTTGCCCTCGTAGGGGTAGAGCTTGCCGCGGTCAACCTCGGCGATCCATTCCGCGACATGATCGAGGAAGTACCTATCGTGGGTCACGGCGAGGACAGCGCCGGCGTAGTTCTTCAGGTGAAGTTCGAGCCACTGCACGCTCTCGGCGTCCAAGTGGTTAGTGGGCTCATCCAGAAGCAGCAGGTCAGGCTTCTGCAGCAGGAGCTTGCACAAGGCGACGCGGCGGCGCTCACCACCGGACAGGACGGTGACGTCGGAGTCTCCCGGCGGACACTGCAGTGCGTCCATGGCCTGCTCCAGCTGGGAGTCGATGTCCCAAGCGTCGGCAGCGTCAATTGCTTCCTGCAGCTTGCCCATCTCTTCAAGGAGGGTGTCGAAGTCAGCGTCGGGGCTGGCCATCTCCTCAGAGATCTCGTTGTAACGATTGATCTTTGCGTAGATCTCACCAACGCCTTCCTGGACGTTGCCCAGGACGGTCTTTTCCTCATTCAGCGGCGGCTCCTGGAGCAAAATGCCCACAGTGTAGCCGGGGCTCAGGCGAGCCTCGCCGTTGGAGGGAGTGTCCAAACCAGCCATGATCTTCAAAATGGTCGACTTACCTGCACCATTGGGTCCGACGACGCCAATCTTGGCACCCGGGAAGAAGGACATGCTTACGTTGTCAAGAATGAGTTTGTCGCCAACAGCCTTGCGGGTGTTGGACATCGTGTAAATAAATTCCGCCATACCCCCAAGGCTAGTGGGTGCAGGCGCATATCTCACATTCGCTACGACATTAGTGAGCAAGGCGTCATCGACGCCGAGTCAGGTGGTGTGTGGATTAGTGGATGTCGCCGACGAAGCAACGCCCGGATGCCAGCACTGGAAGAACCATCACTGCGACATTGCCATCGCGCACCTGGCCAATGACGCACTCCTCGGCTACACGCGTAGCGGACTCAACTGCATCAACGGCAAGGCCTGTGGGCGTGATGTCAACGGAAAGCTCAACCTGCTCCTTGACGGCACCGGCCTCCAGCATGGCTGCCAACATTTGCTCACGGTTGGGAGCCTTGGTAACGGTGGCCAACTTGGTGAGTGAGGCCTTCACTTTGTCCGAGAGCTCCTGCGCCGCAGAAAGTGGCTCGGCGGGCTTGGCTGGTGGCTTTGCGACGTCCTGCTCAGCCGGAGCTGCAGTGCTTGCGGCCGGTTTGGGTTCCGTGCCCTGATTGCCCTGATTGCCCGACGGCAGTAAGGAGCATCCGCCCAGAGCCATGGAAGCAGCCAGTAGGACTGATACTCCGACAGCACGCCCATTCAAACGACGGGCTGCTGGCAAGTGGCGGGGTGTCATCTTTTCCAAAGTCACCACGCCATTCTGCCATGACCGGCTACGCGCTCGTCCATTTCCCCTAGAAGGGCACGTCTTCTTTAATGAGCTCACCCGTGGACGTATTGACTACCTCACCGTCTTCCGTTGCTTCCTGATCGTCCGCGAGGGCTGCAGGATCCTCGGTGTCTTCGGAACCCTCGCCTTGATCGTCACCATCGTGGGTCGCATTGTCCGGCCCAGGATCTTCGTCGTGAAAATGGACCACCTCCGCTCCACCGCCGGAGGTGAACCTGCCCGCGGCGGAGGGATCGGCGTCGGTCCCGGAATAGTCTCGGCCTACAGGATGGGCGCTGGCCACGCGAATGTAGTGGGCGGTGCCAAAGAGAAGGTCCGGCCCAATGGTTTCGGCCACGATCTCCACATTGGTGCCGGGCGTTCCGTCCTTGCGCAGGAAAGTGCTGATCTTGAGCTTGCCCACGACAATGATGCGGTCGCCCTTGTGGATGCTTGCCGCCGCATTCTGGGCCAGTGCGCGAAAAGCGCTGACGCGGAACCAGTTGGTGGGCCCATCTGCCCACACATTGGTGATGGGATCGGGGCGGCGCTCGTTGGAACCCATGCGGAAATCCCCAACAACCAGGCCTGCGGGCGTGGTGCGCAGCTCGATCCCTGTCGTTGCGAATCCTCTGATGGTGATTGTGTTGGCCATGGCAATACCTCTCTCTAGGCCGCAGCTGCGGCGGTGATCCCTTGCATCCAGCAAACGCCTTTGCCAAGGCCTGAACCAGTGGGAAAGCGGGAATTGTGGACGGATTGGCAGCTGGCTGGGCCTGTGGAGGAAGAGATAAGTCAATAAACCTGATAATTTAGATCCGGCCAGTCTTTATGGCCGCGCCTCGGTAGCTCAGCGGATAGAGCAGGAGCCTTCTAATCTCTTGGTCGTGGGTTCAATTCCCGCCCGGGGCACAATGTGATGTCGCGGGACATAGTTCCCACAATGTCCCGCGACATCGTTCTCACTTCATGTGAGTACAAAATAGTTACACCTCGGTCTTCGGATCGGGGTGTTTCTTTTTGCCGTCTGGCAAGCCTGGAGGCAGCATGGTCTCTTGCCTGTCATCGCTGGTGATACGGCCCTGGGGTCACACCATGCTTGCCCAGAAACATCCCCCTGCCATGGGGCGCTGGCACCGGTGAGGGCCCATGACGATTGTGCTTATTCTCCGATCGACATGGTCGGAAGTATGTCGCGAGACAGCGGGGAAGTATCACCTGGGAACTATGTCCTGAGATCACACACCGCCCGGGGCACAATGTGATGTGTCGCGGCATACTTGACAGAAGCTCTCTCCTTCGGGAGGGAGCTTCTGTTATTTTTTGGGTTGGTAGCTTTTGCTGGCGTCGATGGTGTGTTCTGCAAGGAGTTCGCCGGTGAGGGTGTCGGCGAGCATGACTTCGGTTCCGGCGATGAGAATAATGACGTGTTTACCCTTATGGGCTCGTCCAATGGCTAGATGGCGCATCGTGCTTTCGTAGCGCAGGCTGACCGTGCCAACGTCGTCAATTTTGTCGTAGCGAACCCGCCAGTGACGTTCACTTGATGCCATTGGTGCAGCTTTGGGCAGTGAGGTGTAACCCTCGGTCGGTGTCTTGCGGCCCAGGGCCCGGTGCGGTCGTTCTTGGTTGTAGATGTGTTGGAAGCGTGCCAGTTGCTGATCAAGGTCGTAGCAGCTGTCTGCTGGGGATTGCTGGGCGAGTCATTTCTTTAGTGTTTGGTGGAAGCGCTCAATTTTCCCTTGGGTGCGCGGATGATAAGGCGAGCCGTTCTTTTGGGTGTTCCCTAACTTTTTGACTAGGTATTCGAAGGCGTTCGGCCCGCCTTTACCGTTGGCGAAGCCGGTGGTGTAGACCATGCCGTTATCGATCAGAGTCGAGGCCGGATACCCGTATTCCTGGGCCGTGGCGGTGAGCGTGGTGGTCACTGTCACCCCGGAAACACGCGGATGGGTGCTGATGTGGAGCAGGTAGCGGGAGCAGTCATCAAGCCAGGAAATGACCTCAACGTCGATGCCCTCTGCCAGCGTCCAGTGGGTGACGTCGGACTGCCAGGTCTGGTTGGGTTGCGCCGCTTCAAAGCGGTGCCATGACGATCGTGGTCTTTTCTGGGGTTGCGGCACCACAAGGGCTGCGCTGCGCAGGATCCGCCAGATCGTGGAAACCGCTGGAGGATTGATGCCTTGGCGTTGGAGTCTGTCAGCGATGGATTCCGCACCAGCATCCAGTCCTGCTGTCTCCAACTCAGCTCTCAGGGTACGAATCCTGCCTCGGACGTCCTCAGAAACGGTGCCAGGATGATGGCTGGGGCGTCGCGACCCGGGTTCCAACCCTGCCTCACCACGTTCTCGGTAGCGGGCCAGCAACACGTACACCCACTGCCGGCTGACGTGGAAGCGACGGGCTGCTTCACTGGGCGTCAAGCCCATCTGAAGCACGGCGAGCACGATGACACGATTCTGATCCACGGATGACATTACCCATCATCGAAGCTGTCAACGATGTCCCGACACATGAGTCAACGATGTATTGAAATCACACACCGCCCGGGGCACAAAAGGGCCTCTGACCTGCGAGTTTACCCCAAAGATCAGGACCTCTGAGGGGTAAAAAATGCCCCAACTCATCTAATTCAGCAGAATTTTCCTGAGTTTCTGGTCATCTTTTTCAGCCCGTGACACTCATCTTTTTACGATTCAGTCACAAAAAGTGTCTAGGTGCCGCGGCTCTCACTCTCCCGAACACGGCCGGACAGTTTCGGGCAACAGTAGGGCCTTCGATCGTCCCAGTATCGGGCTCCACAAGGTTCACTTTGACCTTGGCGCCATCCGTCTTAGCTTCGCATCCACTGCACTCGGCGGTCAGGTGTTCATTGGTATTGGGCCACGGGCTGCAATGGACAAGTACCTCCGGGGCGTCCACGCAAGCAAAATCAACGGTATCGAAACGTCAGCGTTCAAGGTGAGCTACGACGACGTACCAGGACCTGCAGTACCAAATCCACCAACAGAGCAAGGCTTTTGGGCTGAGTCTGCTTCCGGAGCCGGCACGCAGCAAATCACCATGGATTTGCGCAGTGGTGTCTGGGTCGTTGTAATCATGAACGCGAACGCCAATGCCAATGTGAACACGCAGGCAGGTTTCCCCTCAGAATTGTTTGGAGCCTTCACGGCTGCCTCTTTGATTGGCGGCATGGCATCCCTGATCCTTGGTGCGGGTTGATTGTCATAAGAGCCATCGGTCTGGGCCGACGAGTCCCGTCGTCGAAGCTAGGACACGGGGGGGAGACAAGTTGCAGAACCCACTGAATTGAGCCTCATGCCCGCAGAGGAGCCCCCAACATCTTGGCAAGGACGACGGCGAGTCTCCCCACCAGAGTTGTGCCGAAGGGACACTATCCTGCAAGGCTCTCCTGACAATTGGACCCACAGTTGTCTCGCGGGCTGTGGTTCGCCGTCTTTATCACTACGACTATTGGTGGCTTCGCAATTCTCTTCACAAGCCGTTACCCGGGGTCTCTATTCAACTTCACCGTCGGCGTCCTGAGATGAAACTGGCGGGTGACGTCATACGCCTACTCGGCCCTAGCCACGAACTCGTTCTGGTCAAATGGTGGCTGCAGATCCCGCCTCACCTGCTGATATTTGCCATATTCGCCACTGCCGCACGGTCGCTGCCACCCTCGCCACCGCAGCAACACGGGATCCAGAGAGGGAACACCTACCCAGACACCCCTGGCGATAGCCGGAATTGAACCTCCAATCAGCCGATGTACAGCGCTATAGCCGTCAAGTAATCTCGCGGACTCATTCGCCTAGTGCCCACCATAAGACGATGTCCTGGAGCTCAGCTGCGAATGTTGCTGCCCCGGATCGCACCCAGTAGCGCCGCACCCAACCTCAGCCTCCGGGCATCCGCACCCATCCAGAACTGCGGCGGCTCCGAATGCATTAGTAACGCGCTCTAGCAGTTCAACGCTCGCAGCGAGAGAAACTTGACGACAACACCAGGAGATCAACTATGCACAAGTCAATTAAAAACTTTGGAACTCTTACCGTCACCGGTGGAATGATCATTGGCGCACTGACCGTCGGTGCTGTTCCTGCGAGCGCGGCGACAACCATCGCCGAACCCACCACCTCAGCGTCAGCCATTGACAGTCCTTCGTTCTCTTTCCTTAATGGCACTCTCATTTCGGGACCGCTGCTGACCGCTCCCCTCATCAACGGCCCGCTGCTCTCCATTCCGTTCGGCCCCTTCCAATTGGGCCAGTTCCAATAACGGCAAGGATCCACAGCATTCCCCGGCGCTTCGCCGGACCACCGCCATCGCGAGAAGGACTATGCCTCAGTATTCGAATTCCCAGTCTTCGTCCGCCACCGGCACCCGCCGTGCACTTAGCACGGCTCAGAGGGGGATTTGGTACGCCCAAAACCTCGACCCGGAAAACTCGATGTACCAGATTGCGCAGTTTGTAGACATCTGCGGTGACGTTGACGCCCGCCTGCTGGGTCAAGCCGTCCTGATTGCCATTGCTGAAACGGATGCCTTGAATGTGCTGTTCGCCGAGGACGACGGCGGTCCCTATCAGGTGATCTCGCCGTCGCCGGCGCATCTGGTCGTGACTGATTTGCGCGGCTTGGAGGGTGATGCAGGAACCGCTGAGGCACATGCCCGGAGCGTAATGGACAAGGATCTCGCCACTGCGCGTGATGTGGCCGCAGACCCACTACTCCGGGTGGAATTGTTCCGACTCACGGACGACCGGTACTTCTTCTATCAACGCGTCCATCACCTGATGCTGGACGGATACTCTGCTGTCCTGGTGCTCAAACGCGTTGCTCTGATCTACAACGAAATGCTGGTGCACTCTTCCGGCCCAGACATTTCCACGCCCTTCCCACCACTTGATGCTCTCTTGGCGGAAGAGTCGGGCTATCCGGGTTCTCGTCAAGCCGTGGCCGACCAAGATTTTTGGGAACGGTCCGTGACGGAACCTCCGACTGGTCTGCATGGGCGGCCCAACCGAAATGCCTCGGCACTTCTCCGGGTTACTGGCGAACTCCCCCAGCAGGTTGTCAGTGGACTAGCCGATGGCGCCGCCAGCGCCCCGGCCGTCATTCTTGCCGCTGTAGCCCTCTACCTGCACAAGATGACAGCCGAACGGCACATCACTCTAGCTCTCCCGGTCACGGCCCGGCGCGGTGCCCTGGCGAAGTCAGTACCATCGATGCTCTCAAACATCGTCCCAGTCCGTATTCACCTCAAGCCCCATGACACCATCGAAGGCACAGTCATGAAAGCCGGCGGGGCACTACGCAATGCGCTGATCCACCAGCGCTTCCGCCAGGAAGACTTAGCCGGACGCCCCAGCTACATTGGACCGTCGGTAAACATCCTTCCCATCATTGATGACATCAACTTCGGCACCTCGGCCGGGACCATGCATGTACTTTCTACCGGCCCCATCGACGATCTGTCGATCATCATCCATGGTCTTCAGCACGGCCATAATGCTGGAAAGGAAAACCACGTAACCATCCAGTTCGAGGCCAATGCCGCCCTCTACACACCCGAGACCCTCCAAGACCACCTGCAGCGATTCATGCTACTGCTGGAACGCATAACCAGCGGCGAGGACTCCACTGCCGCGTCCCTCACCGTCACCACACCCGAGGAAGAGCAAGAGCTGCTGGCCATGGGCGGGTCCGAATCCCGAAGCCTGCCATCACACACAATCGTCGAAGAATTCCTGGTCCATGCGGCTGCGAGACCCCATGCCCATGCCATAGTCGCAGGCGACGGCCATCTCAGCTTCCTTGAACTTGATCAGCAGTCCAACCAATTGGCCCATTACCTGCGTGGCCGCGGTGCCGGGCCTGGCACCGCTGTGGCCGTTCGACTTGAGCGCAGCAAGCAGCTGGGCGTAGCCATCCTGGGCATCCTGAAGTCGGGTGCCGCCTATGTCCCGATCGATCCGGACTACCCCGCGGGACGTGTGCGCGGGATGCTCGAAGACGCCGAGCCTCTTCTGCTGCTGACCGTCGTCGAGCTTTCCGACTCTCAGTCACCTAGACACATCGATAGCCCCTGCCCAGAGGTGGTGCTTGATGGAGAAGCCATGTCTGAAGTGCTGGTCCGGCTCCCCCATCACCCTCTGAGGAACACTGCCGCGGGCCAGCATGACCTCGCCTATGTCATCTTCACTTCCGGATCAACCGGGCGCCCCAAGGCCGTCGGCGTGGAACACCGCGCCCTGTTAAACTTGTTCACCTCTCACAATGAGGACATCTTTCGCCCCGCCGAGGCGAGGCTAGGGCGCACCCTGCGCGTAGCACATACAGCCGGACTTTCCTTCGATGCCTCATGGGACCCGATCTTATGGCTCATGGCCGGGCACGAACTTCACCTGGTTGACGACCTCACGCGCCGGGACCCGCAGGCACTGGCAAGTTATCTGAGCGAGCGCCGAATCGACAGCATTGAGACCACACCGTCCTTCGCCAAGGTCCTCCTCGCCGAAGGGTTGTTCGACGCCGAGTTCCACCCTTCCGTGGTGGCTTTGGGCGGCGAAGCGGTGGACCCGACGTTGTGGGGGCTGCTGGCACAAGCCAAGGGTGTCACCGCCTACAATTTCTACGGCCCGACCGAGACCACCGTGGACAGCATGACGGCCATCATGGAACCCGGGTCCACCCCACATTTGGGCTCCTCAGTGGCCAACAGCCGCCACTACATCCTGGACTCTGGGCTGAACCCTGTGCCCAGCAATGCCATTGGCGAGCTTTATGTGGCAGGGCACAACGTGGCGAGGGGCTATCTTGACCAACCCCAGCTCAGCTCCGAACGGTTCATCGCCGATCCTTTTGCTGCGGACGGTTCCCGAATGTACCGCACCGGCGATGTTGTCCGACGCCTACCCAGCACCGCCGTAGAATTCCTCGGCCGGATCGATCAGCAGGTCAAGATCAGGGGATTCCGAATCGAGCCGGCCGAAATCGAAGAGGCCCTGCGCGCCACCGATGGCGTGAGACATGCCGCCGTCGTCGTGGCCAAGAACCGTGCCGGCTACGACCAACTGCTGGCCTACATCACCGGCACGGACAGACTGGACACGGCTGCTATCCGCGCTGACTTGCGCCACAACCTGCCCGACTACATGGTCCCCTCGGCAATCGTGCAGATCCCCCAGATCCCGCTGACCACCAACGGCAAGCTGGATACCAAGGCACTGCCGGAACCGGAAACAGCCGGCATGACTGAGGCCCCACGCAACCACGCGGAGCGGATCGTGGCCGCTGCCTTCTCGGAAGTGCTGGGGCTTGACGGGGTTGGCCGCGACGACGACTTCTTTGAACTTGGCGGCCATTCCCTACTGGCAACCCGTCTGGTGGCAGTGCTCCGGTCAAGCAACGGATCCGCACCAGCGCTGCGCACCGTCTTCGAATCACCCACTGTGGCCGGAATCGCCCGGACTTTGGACACACCCGCGCCGGAACGCCATCCACTTGCCCGCCAGGACCGGCCCAACCCGCTGCCGCTCTCCTTCGCCCAGCGCCGCTTATGGTTCCTGAACCGCTACGACCCATCCTCTGGCGCATATAACATTCCCATTGCACTGAACTTATCTGGCCCGTTGGATGTGGCTGCGCTCGAACACGCCCTCAACGACGTCGTGGCCCGCCACGAAAGCTTGCGCACCATTTTCGCCTTCTCCGACGGTGAACCGGAACAGCGCATCCTGGCTGTAGACGACGCCGTCGTGCCTCTCGCCGCAGTGCAGACCACCCGGGAGAACCTTGACCACGCGGTGCGCGCCGCATCGGCCCGTGGCTTTGAACTCACCACCGAGCTACCCCTGCGCGCCGCGCTGTTCCAGCTCGGCGCCAGGGACCACGTGTTGCTGCTGACCCTGCACCACATCGCCGCCGACGGCTGGTCGCTTGCCCCGCTGGCGCGCGACCTGTCCACGGCCTACTCAGCCCGAGTCAGCAATACACTGCCGGTATTCACCCCACTGCCCGTGCAATATGCCGACTACGCCCTCTGGCAGCGCGATGAACTTGGCAGTGAAGACGATCCGCAAAGTCCGCTCGCCCGCCAGCTAGCCTTCTGGAAGGCTGAACTGGACGGATCACCCGAGGAACTACCCCTTCCCTTCGACCACGTCCGTGGCACCCGCACAGGCCAATGGGCCGCAGACGCTGTCCCAGTGGAGATCGACGGCACCACTCATGAGCGGCTCTCCGCCCTAGCCCGGGATCACAACGCCAGCCTCTTCATGGTGCTCCAGGCCGCGTTCGCAGCCCTGCTCACCAAGCTCGGCGCAGGGACCGACATTCCCCTCGGCACCCCGGTGGCCGGCCGGCCGGATACAGCACTGGATGAACTCGTTGGATTCTTCGTCAACACTCTTGTGCTGCGCACCAACACCGCCAACAACCCCACTCTCGGGGAACTCATCGACACGGTCAGGTTCACCAACCTACGCGCCTACGCTAATCAGGACGCCCCGTTTGAGCGGGTCGTGGAGGAACTCAACCCCGCCCGCTCCCAACAGCGCCACCCCCTCTTTCAGGTCATGCTGACCCTCACCAACACTGCCTCGGAACAGCTCTCCATGGCAGGCTTGGACGCCGTCGCGGACAGGACAACAGCGCCCGGAGGTGCCAAGTTTGATTTACTCCTCGACTTGGCAGAAACCGGTCCCGGTTTGGGGATGACTGGCTCTCTGGGCTTTGACCCGACCCTCTTTGAACCCGCAACGGCGGCCCTGATCGCCGCCAGGTTCAAGCACGTAGTGGAACAATTTGCTGCCAACCCCCACACACCCCTCTCCCGCCTGCACGTGTCCACCCCACTGGAGGCGGCACAGACACGTGAGCTGGGCAGCGGGCCCGTGGTGGACAACGGGGCAGTGACCGTGCCTGCCGAATTCGCGGCCACCGCGGCACGCCACCCCGGCCGCGCAGCTGTCAGCGACGGACACTCAACCTTGAGCTTTGCCGAACTGTCCGCCGCCGTGGAATTGCTGGCATCGGGCCTGGTAGCCTCCGGGGTGGACGCCGGCGACCGCGTAGCCGTAGCTCTCCCCCGCGGCAACGACGTCGTGTGCGCAGCCCTTGCCGTACTCCGCGCCGGGGCCGTCTATGTGCCCGTGGACCTGAGCTACCCGTCCGAGCGGATCGGCCTGATCCTGGACGACAGCGCACCACGGCTGACCATTGGCGCCGGAAACCTGGACGGGCTGCGGGCCGCCGGGACGCGGGGCAACCCTCCGGTGCCGCTAAGCGGCATAGCCCCTGCCGACCCGGCCTACGTCATCTACACCTCCGGCTCCACCGGCACTCCCAAGGGTGTGGAGGTCACGCACGGCGCCCTGGCCAACCTGTTTCTGCACCACAGGCACACGATCGTCGCCGAGACCTTCGGCGACGGAGACGGGGAGGGCACGGCCGTCGCCCACATCTCCGGTCTGGGATTCGACGCCGCCTGGGACCCGATGTTGTGGCTTGTCGCCGGTGCCACCTTGCACATGGTGGCCGATGACATTCGCACGGACGCCCAGGCCCTCGTGGCCTTCTGTGCCGCCAAGGGCATCACCGTGCTGGAAAGCACCCCATCCTATATCAGCGCCCTGCTGCAATCCGGCCTTCTGGACAGCCCACGGAGCGCACCGCTGGTGCTGGTTCTGGGAGGTGAAAGCGTGCCGGCTGGGCTGTGGCAGGAACTCTGCGATAACGACCAAGTCGCCGCCTACAATTTCTACGGTCCCACCGAGTTCACTGTGGATTCGGTGCTCACCCGCATCAGTGGCACCGTTCCCCACATTGGCCGGGCGGTCCGCAACGTGGAAAGCTACGTCCTGGATGACTTTCTGGCACCAGTACCCCACGGTGTCACCGGGGAGCTCTATCTGGCCGGGGCGGGCATGGCCACCGGCTACGTCAACCGTCCTGCCGAGACGGCCAGCCGCTTCATCGCCAATCCATACCGCGACGGCGCCAGGATGTACCGCACCGGCGATCTGGTCCGGCGGCTGCCAGGTGGAGAGCTGCAATTTGTGGCCCGGGCTGACGACCAACTCAAGATCCGCGGTTTCCGGGTGGAACCTGGCGAGGTTGAGGGCGTGCTGGCCAGCCACGACCGCGTTGAGCGTGCCGCGGTTGTGGTGGACTCCGGCGCCACCGGGCGCATCATTGGCTACTACGTCGGCACCGCGGACCCCGCAGAATTGCGCGAGTTTGCTGCCGCGCGCCTCCCCGAGTACATGATGCCCAAGGCCTTGATCCCCTTGGCGGAGATCCCGCTAACCTCACACGGAAAGTTGGACAAACGCGCCCTGCCAGCCCCGGCCACCGCCAGCACCGAATCCAGAATCCCCACCACAGCCCTGGAGGAAAAGATGTGCGCCATCTTCGGGACTGTGCTGGGCGTCAACGAGGTGGGGATGGACGACGACTTCTTTACCTTGGGTGGCCATTCCTTGTTGGCCGTTGCGTTGGTCGCCGCCATTCGCGAGGGATTCGGCGCTGAGCTGCCGCTGCGGGCCATCTTCGAGTCCTCCTCCCCCGCAGCCCTGCTGGGGAGCCTGGTCTCGCGCCCCGACGGCGGCCCGGTCCGCACTGGCCAGGTGCCCAGCCAAACTGTGGATGCCTGGACCCGCGCCACCAAGGATCGCCGCCCAAACAAAATTCCGCTCTCCTACGCCCAGTCCCGGCTGTGGTTCCTCAACCAGCTGGACCCGGGCGCAGCCGACTACAACATCGTCCTCGCCGTCCGGCTGACCGGGGACCTGAACGAGGAAGCACTTGCCCTAGCCCTCGATGATCTGGTGGCACGCCATGAAGTCCTGCGCACCAGCTACCCCGCGACCGATGGCACCCCCGAACAGTTGATCCATCCTGCTTCTGCGGTGTCAAAAGTGCTTGAGGTCCAGGAGGCCGGCGCCCTTGGCGAATTGCCGCGCCTGCTCGCCGACGGGGCATCCCGTGGCTTTGATCTGTTGCATGAGCTGCCCTTGCGCGCCACTCTGATTCGCCTTGACGACGACGAATGGGTGCTCCAGCTGGTGATCCACCACATTGCCAGCGACGGAGCATCCTTGGCACCCCTGGCCCGAGACATCTCCACCGCCTACACGGCGCGCTGCTGCGGGGCCAGCCCCCTGCAGCGCCCCTTGGGGCTGCAGTATGCAGACTTCGCCCTGTGGCAACGGCATGTGCAGGAAGGTGCTCCGGAAACCATTGCGGCTGTGCCGGACGAAGTTGTTGCTGGACTACGAGCCGATGCGCCGGCGCGTGCTCTGGAGGCCAAGTTGCGGGCCTGGCAGGATGCCTTGGCCGGGGCTCCCTCCGAGCTGATGCTCCCTGGCGCAGGCTCACGCGCACCCGGTGCCCGCCAGCCCGGCGGACAACAATCCTTCACCCTTGGCAGCGAAACCACGGCTGCACTGGCCGGTTTGGCAGGGGCACAGAACGCCAGCCTCTTCATGGCTCTGCACGCCATGCTGGGTGGTTTCCTCTCACGGCTGGGGGCAGGAGACGATTTGGTAATCGGTTCGCCGACGGCAGGACGCACGGATCCTGCCCTGACCGAATTGATTGGCTTTTTCGTCAATACCGTACCGATCCGCCTTGACGCCTCAGGAAACCCCACCCTCCGTGAACTGCTCTCCACCGCTCGGCGCAGTGTCTTAGACTCCTTTGACAAGGACGATGTGCCCTTTGAGCGGCTCGTGGAGGCGCTTAATCCGCCGCGCGAACTGGGCCGGCACCCGCTCTTCCAGACCATGCTGGCCGTGGAGACAATGGATCGTGCCGCCGTCGAACTTCCCGGCGTTCAGGTCCTGCCCGAACCCGAGACAGCCACCGGGGAAGCAAAGTTCGATTTGTCCTTTACCTTCCGCGAATTGGGCCCCGAGCAAGGCTTGGCCGCCACGTTGGCCTATAACGCGGCCATGTTTACCAGTGAAGCGATATCCACCCTGATCGCGCAGTTGGAGACCTTCGCTCGGCTGGCCGTGCAGTCCCCGGACCGCTCCCTGTCCCGGTTAGACATCCAGTCACCGGAGGAAACCACCGCCTTGGTCGCCACCACGGCCGGTGCCGTCACGCACCCGGCCCCGAGCGTACTGGAAGTCTTTGCCAAGACTGTTGCCAGGACACCGGACCTAACTGCCGTGACCTGCGGTACCCACTCGCTGTCCTTCGCCGCTCTCGACACCGCTACCGGCACGCTGGCTGGCATCCTCCGTGACCAAGGCATCGCGGCCGGAGACCTAGTCTCGGTGTACCTGCCCCGCTCGGTGGACACCGTGGTGGCAGCCCTCGGAGTGCTGCGGGCCGGTGCGGTCTACAACCCCATCGACGCCGATTACCCAGCCGAGCGGGTGGCGGCCATCCTGACAGACGCCGGCCCCGGCGTCATTGTCACGACGGCTTCCTTGGAAAGGTCCCTGCGTTCAAGCCTGGCGGTGGCCGGACTGACCCATGCCGCCGTCCTTCTTATGGAGTCGCTCCCGGCCGGTGTCCCTGCGGACTTGTCGGAGCCGACGGCGTCGCAACTTGCCTACGTCATGTTCACCTCCGGCTCCACGGGACGTCCCAAGGGCGTGGAAATCAGCCACGGCGCCTTGGCGAATTTGCTGGCCTCGCACCAGGAGACCCTGTTTCCCGACGCCGCTGAGCGGACCGCCCGGGGGCAGGTGCGGGTGGCCCACACGACGGGCGTCGGCTTTGACGCCTCCTGGGATCCAATGCTGTGGATGATAGACGGCCATGAACTGCACCTCATCACCGATGAGGTGCGTCTGGATCCCCAGCGGCTCGCCGGGTACTTCGCCGACCATGGCATTGGTGCTTGGGAGACCACCCCCGGTTATCTGCGCCAGTTGTTGGCCGAGCCTGCCTTTTCCTCGATGCTCCGGGACCGGGACGCCTCCGGCAGCCCTATCCTGAGGCTTGCTCTGGGAGGGGAGGCTTTCGACGCAGCACTCTGGGAGGAGCTCTCCTTGCTCCGAACGGTTCGTGCCTGGAATCTGTACGGCCCCACCGAGGCGACTGTCGACTCATTGTTTGCCCCGTTGTCCGGCACAAGGCACCCTGTTCTTGGATCGCCCACCCGCAATTCACGCGCATACGTTTTGGATAATTCCCTGCAGCATGTGACTGCCGGGGTTCGCGGCGAACTGTATTTGGCCGGCGCCCAGCTGGCCCGCGGTTACCGTGGCCGGACCGACCTGACGAGCGAACGATTTGTCGCCGACCCTTTCGGGGCGCCGGGCGAGCGGATGTACCGTACTGGTGACTTGGTCACAAGAAGTGCTGCCGGTGAAGTCCGCTTCCAAGGCCGCAACGACCAGCAAGTCAAGATCCGTGGCTTCCGGGTGGAGCTCGGCGAGGTTGAACGTGCCCTGCGAGACGTGCCCGGCGTGGTCGCCGCTGTGGCCATAGTCCACAACGCAGCGGCAGATCCGGCACTTCCCGGCACTCCCCGGCTCGTGGCATATGTGGTGGCCGAGACGGAAACCGACAAGAAGTCCCCCAATGCAGCGCAGCTATCTGAGCGGGTCCGCTCCCAACTGCAGCAGGTGCTGCCCGGCTACATGGTTCCTGCCGCCGTCGGCGTCGTGGCTCGCATCCCTTTAACAACCAACGGGAAGGTGGACTTTACGGCGCTGCCGGACCCGGCCGGGCAGGAGCGCCGTGCGGGCCGGGCGCCACGGACGCCCCGGGAGGCCACTGTTGCAGCGATCTTTGCGCAGGTGCTTGATCTTCCGCAGGTCGGGGTCGACGAGTCGTTCTTTGAATTGGGCGGGCATTCCTTCTTGGCGCAGCCGCTGGTCAGCCAGATCAACGACGCATTGGGTACTGAGCTGCCCGTCCAAGCATTGTTCCGCTCCCCAAGCGTGGAACAGTTGTTAGCCGAAGCATCCAAGGGTGCCACGGAAAACGTGGCCGACAGCCTGCGACAGCTGCTGCCGCTACGGAGCACCGGGAGCAAGGCCCCCCTCTTTGCAGTACATCCGGCCACCGGGGTGAGTTGGGGCTTCGCTGCCATGCTGCGACACCTGGACAAGGACCGGCCCCTGTACGGATTACAGATGCCAGGCATGCTCCCTGGCGGAGATGAGCAGTTACGGGCCACAACGCTCACGGAGCTTGCAGATGACTACATCGCCCAGATCCGCCACGTGCAGCCGGAAGGCCCCTACCACCTGATCGGTTGGTCATTTGGTGGCAACCTGGTGCACCGGCTCGCCACGAGGCTCCAAGAATTGGGCCACGAGGTGGCGTTTCTGGCCATACTGGATGCTTTCCCGACACGGCAGGAAGGCAATGCCGAGGTTGGCACGGGCCCGGCACTGTGGCAAAACTACTTGCACGCGGCCGGGTTCCCTGTGCCGGAAGATGAAGCGGCAAGTTTGGACGGCGCCCGTGTTTTGGAGGTGCTGCGAGAGAACCACAACGCCCTAGGCAGTATTCCCCTGGTGTCCCTCAATGCCATGGTGGAAAACTTCTCGGTCCTGGCCCGCATGATCCGTGAAGCTCAGGTGCAACGCTTCGACGGGGATTTACACGTCTTCCGGGCTACAGAGGACGTCCCGAAAGGTTCACCGAACTCAGCGTCCTGGACGCCGTTCGTCAGCGGCCAGATTCACGACACCCCAGTGGCTGCCAGACACTCGGCGATGCTCAGCGAAGGTGCACTGGCTCACATCATGCCTGTTCTGGCAATCCGGTTGGGTGAGGGCACCGAATAGCTATTAGTGGTTGGGGGCACGGCAAGGTTGTTTCGGCAATCTTCCGTGACCCTTTCCTGTCAGTTGAAATTTAGCAAGGAATCTGAGGGAATTTACGTGACGAACCCATTTGATGACACGAACGCAACCTTCCGTATTTTAGTCAATGACTTACAGCAACACTCACTGTGGCCCTCTTTCGCCGATGTTCCCAAGGGTTGGATGGTCATGTTTGGCCCAGACGGTAGGCAAGAATGTCTTGATTTCGTCTCCCGGAGCTGGACAGACATGACACCGCGCACGGTTGCCGAACTTGCGGCCTCTCAGTGATCCGCGTCCGCGGACTGTGCAAGAATTTTGGTGCATTCCGGGCTCTTGATGAGCTGAACCTGGATGTTCTCCCTGGGCAGGTGCTTGGACTCTTGGGACCAAATGGGGCCGGCAAAACCACCACCGTGAGGGTTCTGACCACCCTATTGGCTCCGGACGCCGGCGAGGTGACCGTCGCCGGCCACAGCGTCATGGCAGACCCGGACAGCGTTCGACGCTCCATTGGCCTGTCTGGGCAGTATGCGGCCGTTGATGAAAAGTTAACCGGATACGAAAACCTCGTCATGGTTGCCAGGCTCTATGGCATGAACCGCAAAACCTCGGCTGCCCGGGCCACGGAACTGCTGGATGAATTCCGCCTTTCAGACGTTGCCGGTAAACGGTCCGGCGCATATTCAGGCGGTATGCGACGCCGCTTGGACCTGGCCGGTGCCATGGTGGCACGGCCGCCCGTTGTTGTGCTCGATGAGCCCACAACCGGGCTAGATCCCCGCGGGCGGCTGGACACCTGGGCCGTGATCTCCTCGCTGGTCGGAAACGGAACCACCGTATTGCTGACCACCCAGTATTTGGAGGAAGCTGATCAACTGGCCGACAACATAGCTGTCATTGACGCCGGGCGCGTCATCGCGGAGGGAACCGCCAGCGAACTGAAGTCCCGAGTTGGTTCGGAACGGATAGACGTTGTGCTGGTTCGACAAGACAGCGTTGACAGCGCCGCGGCAATTCTAGGCAGGATCGCCGGGGCGGCGCCGGAAATTGACCGGCAGACCAGCAAGGTCAGCGTTGCCGCCCCTGACGGCCACCACATGCTGGTTCGCGCCCTAGGAGATCTTGAAATAGCCCAGCTACAGGTGGTCGAGGCAGCCCTGCGCCGACCAACCCTGGATGATGTCTTCCTCCAGTTGACCGGTCAGCGACCCAAAGCTGCGGCAGCATCCAACACCACCGATGTAGCATCAAGCGGCGTAGGCCAGGACCAAGAGGTACTACTATCATGAGCAGCCTTAGCGCAGCCCTGCGCGACAGTTCGGTCATCGCCGGGCGCAATCTACGCAACGTCATCCGCACCCCTGGTGCCATGGTGACCAGCGTGGCACAACCCATTATGTTTGTCCTGTTACTGGCGTTTGTCTTTGGTGGCACTCTGGGAGGTGCAGAATACCGCACCTTTCTGATCGGCGGCATACTGGCCCAGACGCTGACGTTTAACGCCTCATTTACAGCCGTCTATCTTGCCAAAGACCTGCAGCTGGGATTGATTGACAGGTTCCGCTCGCTGCCCATGTCGCGTGGCGCCGTCATACTGGGCCGTTCCTCGGCTGACCTCGTGACTAGTTTGCTTTCCATCGCCGTGACGCTTTTGTGCGGATTGGCAATCGGCTGGCGCATGACGAACGGCCTCGGTCCTGCCTTGATAGCCATGGGACTGCTTCTGCTGTTCACCTTTGCTGTGTCGTGGGTGGGTGCCGTGATCGCCCTAACAGCACGAAGTGTGGAGGTGGCGCAAAGTCTGGGCCTGATCTGGCTGTTTCCGGTGACGTTTATCTCCGGGGCATTTGTCTCGGTCCAGTCAATGCCGGGCCCCTTGCGGAACTTCGCGGAGTGGAACCCGGTAACGGCCGTTGCTACATCCGTGCGCGAGTTGTTCGGCAACGCCGAACCTCAGGGGTTCGCACCTCCCAGCGGCTGGCCGGCGGACAACGCCTTGCTCTACGCAGTGCTTTGCTGCGTAGCCATCATCGCCATCTTCGCCCCCTTGGCCATCTCCCAATACGTAAGGATCAGCAAGCGGTGACCGAGGGCAGCAGCCCCTCCGGGATTGACTTTGTGATCACCAGCGCGAAGCGGGTCCTCGACTATGCAGGGCGCTGGGGCGGTGCCACCGCCCTGCTGCCTCGAGCCGAGCTCGACACTGCCGATAGGTTTAGGAACCCAGCCGACGGCCGAGCATACATCGGAGCCCACATCCTGTTCCGTTCCATGGCCGTAAACGTACTTGGCATCCCCATGGAGAAATCCTCCGGGCTAGCTGTCCACAGGAAGTGCCACAGCTGTGGCGGACCGCACGGCAAACCAATGATAGAGGGAACCAGCCTGAGCCTTTCGCGTTCCGGGCAGACGGTCTTGGTTGCATCCGGCCCTGCGGGTATACCTCTTGGTGCCGATCTGGAATCAGTGCCAGCAAGTCTGCATGCGGGATTCGACGACTTCTCGCTATCAGCCACGGAGCAGGCGGGCTTGGCTTGCTCCGATATCGAATCTCGCATCCGGCTCTGGGTGGCCAAGGAAGCTGCACTGAAAGTCCACGGACACGGTCTGACCGTGGAGCCCCGACGGCTGCATCTGGGACCAGCGGAGCAGGGCCTTTCGACGCCGAGTGGCTGGTCCGTCGACGTCGAGGCCCCCTCGCACGGGGATCTGGACGGGTTGCATATCGCTTGGCTACGGGCACCCGCCGGACTCACTGCTGCCGTAGCATCGACGCTCAGAGCCAGCATCCGTGAGCTTGACTTAGCACAATCACTGTTTGCCTCCAGGCTGCACTACTCGAGCCCGAGGACCAGCTAGTAGCATTTTTCGAATCGGACGCAACTTCGGGCCGCTACCTGTCGGTACGTCCATAATAACGTCATGCTAAAGGACCCACATCGCGTTACACAATGCCCGCGTTGAAAGTCTCTTCCAATCCCCACCAGTCGCGCTAGATCTGCTCACCTGGCAGGCACCGGAACGACTCCAACGCACCGGCGTCCCATAGCCGAACCCTCCTCAATAGGCGATCATCTTTCTATATTGAAATCGATAGGGTGAGCCATGAATTCTCCGCAACAACGGAAGCCCTCGCTTGTCCCAGAAATACTTATTTTGGTCATATCCGTGACGTTCTTCCTGATTCCTACATTGCTTTCAGCGGAGTTTCGCGACCAATGGCAGTCGATCATCATCATCCAAGTCCTACTTACGGTGGCGATGGTGGTCTACCTCGTGTGGTTCATGCGGAAAAAGCGGGATGATTATTGGCGCGGACGAGGCAAAGACACCGGGCATCACGAGCTATAGGGATCGTCCTCTATTCTGTTGAGAATCGAGCCGGCGTGTATTCCCAGTTGAGGTTCTCCATAATGGAACACAAAACAGCCATTTCCCAACTGTGAAATATCCCCCATTCTGATCTAGCCGTCGCACTGGCCGAACTTCAAGGCTCCCCAGCGTTGACGGCGCCCCAATCTCGAGGCCACCCACCAGAGCCCAGGCCCAGGCATCAGGCGTCAAATGGTAACCACGGACGGTAAACCTGTACTGCCCCGAGGAGGATCGCTGACGAACCTCCTTTCACTGAGGCCGCGGTCAGGCCGCAATAATGGCAAGGCTTCAGCGGTGCCACTCATCTTTTACCCATCTAATTCAACCGAGGACTACGGTGATTGCTGACATGCCGTAGTAGCAAAATGGGACGACAATTCGCGAAAATACAAGAATTTTGATAGACAACAGCACCCATCAGAATCGAGACGCCTAGATTCTCTTGGTCGTGGGTTCAATTCCCGCCCGTGGCACGGTTATGGCTCTGACCTGCGGTAATGTTCCGCAGGTCAGAGCCGCTTAAGGTCAAAAATTGCCCAAGTCAACTTTTACTCATCTTTTTCAGCAAAATTTTCCTGAGTTTCTGGTCATCTTTTTCAGCACGGGGCACTCATCTTTTTCAACATTCAGTCGCAAAAAATGGCTAGATTCCGTGGTTCTCACCTTCCCGAACGCGGTCGGGAAGGTACTGGCAACAATAGGACCTTCGATCGTCCCGGACCCAGGGAAGCGCTGGCCGCCTGCCGGGTAAACAACCCAAGCTTTTGCGAAACACAGGATGCCCACCTGGTCTCTGTTCACCGGGCCGGAACGCACCCGACGGGTGAACTTGCCGAACTCTTCGCGGTATCTCGCTCAACCGTCTACCGCACCATCAAACGCGCTGGCGACGCCGAATGACCATTTAGCGTGAATGTCCGTACCGATCCACCTCGGACACCGCCATGGACAAGTGGATCAGCGGCCTGGGAAAGATCTGACTCGAATTCAAGGGCATGGTGGAGGTGCGCGCGCTCTCGCAGCTCATCGCGTCTCACTCCCCCTATAGCTGAATTTGTTCCGCTTGGCGGCGGACCCAGTGCTATTCATGGCAAATACACAGCCCGTCGGCGGCATCGAATCGATCTGTTGTTCGTTGGAACAGAGTGAGCACCCACCGATTCAACAACCGGAGCCCTTTGTCTTCATTCCGTCCAGCCGCGTCCCCGACACTTTCCGACCGACCCGAGCCACAGCCTGCAGATGCCCATTCGGATGATTCCTCGCGCCGCCGGACCATCGTGCTGCTGGGAATCGACGGAGCTGGCAAGACCACGACTGCAACTGCCCTCGTGGCGTCCATACGCGATTCCGGGGCCCGCGCCCAGCTGCTGCGCAACCCGGCCGGGCGCCGCTGGATGACTCGTGTGGCCGCCCGGTTCGGGACGGCGCTGACGCCGGCCTGGGCAAACCGACTCGAGTCGGTTGTGCGATGCACCAATGTCCTGCTCGCCCACACCCGGGCCGTCGGATTTCACGGAACCACCGTCATGGATCGTCATGTGGCGTGCCAGCTGGTCCTGCGGTCCGTCCGCGGTCTGCCCCAAGGAGCCGTTTTGCCGTGGCTGCTGGCGAGGCTTCCGCGCCCTGATGCGATCATCCTCATTGACGTCTCTGCCGACCTCGCCCATTCCCGGATCCTTTTGCGCGGGGAGGACAGCGAGACTCTTTCCTACTTGAAATCGTCGCGCGAGGCCTACTTGGAGATTGCGCGGGCAAGGGGCTGGCACATCATTGACGGATCCGGCACGACACGGCAGGTGGCGCTGGATGCCATGCGGGCCGCGTCCCGCACCGATTGAGGCGACCCGCCTTCGCCCACTTAGCCTTGCCACGGCAGAGCCAACTGGTGTTGCACCCTATCGGGCCACCCAACCCTGCTGACGAAGCAGGCCCATGAAGCCGGGCTAGGACCTGGGCATGAGCCATCAACATTCCCCACATATTGGCTTTCTGTGTGACCTCCGGCACCGGCCCTGAAATCCCGGAGCCAGCCCCGAACCGGATCACACACTCCATCCGGAACCCCCAAGGCTTGAGCTGCCCACGGCACGCCGGGCAAACAAATTTTCGGTCAAAGAGCTGGGATTCGACAGTGGCCAGATCGTGGCTTATCCGTAATCAACAGCACGACTCGTTTCGCGTTGGAGAGAGACTGGTGCGGCTTTGAAGCTGGCACCGGTCTCGTTCATCCTTAAGATCCGGAACCAAATCCCAGATCAAGGGCTCGTCGTCAGGCAACCCGACTACCCACTGTCATCCACTGCGATGCGTAACACCAGATTCACGAGCGACAGCCCAGCCAAGGGCCTCAATACTCATTGGCTGTCCGGCAGAGGGTTCCCTTACGGGGAACGAAAAAAGGAGCGTTGCCGTGTTTGGATGAAGCATGGGAGCCGACAGGAAGACCGTCCACGCAACTCTGGGAACCCTGCTGTCCTTCGTAGGAGTAGCAGGCGATTTTATGGCCGCTAACACATCCGGCCGGTTTAATCTTGTCCTCGCCGTCGACGATCTGAACGACGACGTCAAGCGGATCGTTGAGTTCCTCAACGCCGTAACCGTCCCCGCAACGGGGGTAATCGTCGTCGAATTCACGCATGCTCAGGATGGGGACGTCGAGATCCTCATCCCAACCGCGTACGGTACCGATCTCGTCGAGGCTAAAGCCGCAGCGCCCGCCGCGAGCGTGCGGACCTGGGGAGAGGCAGACTTCCTGGCCTGGTGCGATGTAAATGACCCGCCGGCGACGCCACTGATCCTCGAGTTTTTGGGCTCATTGCGGTCCGCCGGGTTCCATATTGTCGGCGGCAGAGAACAGACCCCGTCCTTGAACTGCTCGATCACCTCGCCTCGAGGCGTGAGGTGGCCGGTGGCCCTGTATGCTTTCGCTTCCTCGAAAGAGGTCTCGGCGAAGGTCGAGGTGAGGTTCCCCGACTATCGACGGCAGCCCGAAATACGGGAGGCACTCGCGCAAGGGGTGGAGGCGATCCCCGGAATCCCGATCCCCGTCGGCCTCGTACGGCAATCCGACTTCAGGAAGCGGCCGAACATCCCAGCCCGAGACTTTACTGCCGAACAGCTGCGGACATTGCCGACGGCGGTGGCGGCCGCGATCCGCGGCTAAAGCTTGACCACCTTCCACGGTCGTGCAAGCCCGGCGCGCCTAGGCCTCGCAGCGGTGAGCAGAGCCTCGAAGAGTAGATCCAGCCGAGACGCGCACGCTTCGCACATACTGGAATCTCCGCGACTCGCGTGTTAGACGCAATCACACGAGTGCTGTCAGCTTCCGAAGTCGCCTGAACAGCTGACCCAAGCCTTCCGAACACCCTTCACTCAGAGACTGAAGGGTACCCGATTGGGGAACGGCTAACGGGCACCCGCTGCACCATCGCATGGCAGGATACAGTGACCGGACCTTTGCCGGGCAGAGTTTTCAGGGTCTGGCCGGGCTCGTCCTTCGGGTTCTACAATCGAGGTGGACGCAAACGGTTATGGCACTCCCGGGACACGCCCACGGGGGACCAGCCCATGTTGATGCGGTGCCGACAAAGGATGCTCACCATGCCCAATATCCCGGCATTCATCGACGCATTACAGCCCGAGGAGCTGGCCATTCTGCGTCAGCGCGGCCCGAACCAGGTCCTTGACAGGGCCATGGTTCATGCATTCGACCGCGCCGCCGGCGGGCCCGGCGAGGGTCGCGGCTACTACGTAGTCCGCGACCGTTTGGAACCCTTGGCCCACCCGGATCACCGTCGCTACTATCTGCGCGAGGACGTCGCCGCTGCGGTCTTCGCGGCGCGGCTAGAAGGCGCGTCCGGGGCGGGTTCCTGAGCGCCATGGCATCCCCGGGGGGCGTCGAAACCGAACAGAAGTACGAGGCCGACGCCGCAAGCGCCCTGCCGGCCCTGCTGGATATTCCGGGAGTGGAACGGGTCGCGGAACCGATGCAGGACCGTCTCGAGGCCGTCTACTTCGATACCGCCACCTTGGCCTTGGCAGCCCGCCGGATCACCCTCCGGCGCCGCACGGGCGGTACCGACAACGGTTGGAACCTCAAGCTTCCTGTGGGACTTGACCGGCGGCAGGAGGTCCATGCCCCGCTGGGCCAGCCAGAGAGCGTACCGGAAGAGTTGCTTGACCGCGTACTGGTCTACACCCGCGGCGAAGACCTGGTGCCCGTCGCCCGGCTGAGCACCGGGCGCACCACCTACCGGCTCTACGGACCCGGCGGGAACCACCTGGCAGACTTCGCCGACGACTTGGTTCACGCCGAAGCACTGCACCCGCCCGGACCGGGGGTGGATTGGCGCGAATGGGAGATCGAACTTGTCCACGGCACCAGTGACTTCTTTGCCGCCGCAGCGGACGCGCTCACCGCCACGGGCGCGGACCGCTCCCGGTACGGCTCGAAACTTGCTAGGGCGCTAGGGGATGCCTTCCCACCCGAGGTTGCCACCGGCACGGGCGTGTCGCACAAGAAAGGGCCGGTACTCGATGTCGTGACCGCCTACCTGGACGGGCAAATCAGCGAACTACTCGCTCAGGACCCCGGGGTCCGGTTGGGGAGCCCGGAGGCCCTCCACCGGATGAGATCCGCGACCCGTCGGTTCCGCTCCACCCTGACCACGTACCGCGGCCTCTTCAGCAGAACCGAGGTCAGGACGCTCGAAGATGGCCTGAAATGGCTGGCCCGGATTCTGGGCCGCCCCCGCGATGCCGAGGTCATGCGCGAAAGGCTCCGCCAGCACCTCCGGAACTTGCCCAAGGGGCTCCGGACCAGAACCGTGTCCGGGCCGGTCGAACACGCCCTCGGTTCCGCCTACAACGCCGGCTACAAGGAGGTGCTGAAGACCCTTGAGTCCGACCGCTACTACCGGCTGTTGGACGGCCTCGAACATTTCCGGGACCATCCTCCCACTAGGCCCCGGGCCTTCAGGCCCGCTCGCAAGGAGACAGCCAGGCTGGTTAACAAGGCGGCCAAAAGCCTAGACCGCTCACACCAGGCCGCTGCACACGCCAAAGCCGGTAGTGCCCGGGATGCTGCACTCCATCAGGTCCGCAAGGATGCCAAGCGGCTACGGCACGCCGCCGAATCCGTTGCCGGAATCCATGGAAAGCGCGCCCGCACATTGTCCAGGTCCGCCCATCGGCTCCAGAGGATTCTGGGCATCCACCAGGACAGTGTGGTAGCCCGTGTATTCCTGGACAGCCTGGGCGAGGATACAGCCCTGCCCGAAGGAACAACTCTTGTGTACCGCCGTATCCACGATGTGGAGGAACGCGTCGCTCGCGCTGCGGAGAAGAAATACATCAAAGCCCGGAAAAAGGCCTCCGGGCTCCGGATCGACCACCGGTCATGAGCGAAAGTGGGCCTTTGTTGCCCCCGGAGCATACCACCAGTCCAGGTCATCACCGTGCCCGGAACCTGACGAACGCGCAAGCGAAACGTACGCCGTCCGCCTGTGGTTGTCCGGATCTTGATGGTGCAGCCGTGGCGGACCTCGGCCTGAATCCGGAGGATGCCCAAGGGCCAGGCCGTGTAATTTCCGTGGTCCGTGATGATGTCCCACACCGTGGAGCCATCGGCGTCGATCAAAATGGTGTGCTGCGCTGCCCGATTCCGTTTGGAGGCGCCGGGTGTGTCACCCTGTCCCCAACAGGCCCAGATTTCTCGGTTCGCAAGTACTTCGTCGTAAAAACGCGTTGGCTTGTGGAGCGCTGATTCCCCGGGAAGTAGCGTGCCACGCCGAGACGATGCATTGTCGCTTCAACCTGTCCGTTGCGGGAATCGGAAGCGGGATCATAGGCCCGTTTGCAGTCATGAATTGTTGATGCGGAATCGGATTGGCTATTCGCTCTCTGATTCCTCATCGTTCGCTATTAGCTCTATCCAGTCGGTTGCCTCATCTGAGAGGGAAAATCCTTCGCGCCCGTCGTCGCCAACCCAAGAAGTGTCTGCCGTTGGTTGTCCTGCCACAGCCATGATCTGATCCAGAATACTTGGCGGCACGATGTCACCGTTGTTGTTGATTAACCATTGCTGGGTTGAAGAGTTAAGTAGTGGCCACCAGTCCTGAATGCTCATGGCCCCATTCTGACACCGAACCGCCCGTAACTGGAAGGGTGAGCGGATGCGTTCTAGAACCCGACGATGGTGTCGATCTGATCCTTCGCACCCAACGGGAGTGCCGCGACCTGGACTGTGGTGCGGACCGGGAACGGCTCACGCAAGGGCCTGGCAAGGCGGCGTTGATCGCTTCCAAATCTTTGTAGGCAGTCAGGTAGATCGTGGTGCGTAGGACATTCGAAAGGCTCAGGCTGAGTTCACCCAGCAGCGTTTTCAGGTTGTTCACCATCGCCTCACACTGCAAAGCAAAGTCGTCTGAGACAAGCGAACCATCATCGGTTCGCTGACCGATGATTCCGGCGGTGTAGCCAGTATCCCCGTGTCGCACGAAGTGTGAGAACGGTGCCGTGGACTGGTGGAGAAGGGGACTGAAGCGATGTTCAGGCATGGATAGTGAATTCTCCCGACTTTCGTATGGAAGAAGCGACTGGCACGATATTTGCAACGTTGCATTAATGCCGCGTGGCATCGCCTACGTGCCGCACTTGTCGTCGGCCGCCCGCGTCAGATCGGAGGGTCCACAAGAAGGTCTTTCACAAAACAAGTGGTGCCCTAACCTGCCTGTGGGATTAATCAGCTCGCGGAGTGTCCGTATGCCCCGTCCGGTTGCTTGTCGGGTGAGCGGGCGGTCATACGGCACGGTTCTTGACACCGACTGATTCGCGTTCCGGCCAACAGGGAGATTGACCGACTTTTCCATCCACTCCCCTGGGCAAAACGGCACCAGAAGGCCTACCTCGTGACACACCCGGCAGTCTGGCCAACCCGAGCGAAACCTGCGAACAGTCCACCACCAGGAGCTTCGGTGAAGTTTGGCCGAAGCACGTCACGTTTTGCTCTCGTTTTTCAACGAAAACCCATGCCAATCCTTGGCATGCGAAAGGGGGCCCCGATGTCACGACCACCCGTGGAAACTAGCAGTTTTTGGCGGCCAACGGAGGCTGTTGGCATGAGAGTCCTGCGTTTCTCTTGGTCGTGGGTCAATTCCCGCCCCGGGCACCATGTGATGTGTCGCGACATCGTTGACTGATGTAGAACGACATCCTTGACAGAGGCTCTCGCTCCTGCGGGAGGGAGCTCCTGTTTTATCTTGGGTTGGTAGCTTTTGTTGCGGTCTATGGCGTGCTCTACCAGCAATTTGCCGGTGCTGGGGACTACTACCGGGTCACGGCTATGGGCACGCCATTGGCAAGGTGCCCAAGATCCGGTCAACGGGCAGACTCCCCGTGCCGGAGCAGCCTGGGCCAGTCGGGTGTGTACCCCAGCCGGAGTCTTGCGATCTGGCCAGCCTCGGACACAGTGATGGAGAAGGCCGAGGCCCTTACCCGTGTCGTCCAGCTAACAGCTGAGGTCGAGCGCCGTGCGTGCGGCCCTCATCAGGGCCTCCCCGCCGAAGGGATTGACGGGATCAAAATCTGCAGGGTCCCATGACTCCGGCGGATGCGTGATGGCGATCGTCACTTGCCCTGCGCCGTCCGCACTGTTCAGTGCCATGGTGCGGTACCCGGCCCCTTCGCCCCCATGACCATAGTAAAAGCCTCCACAAACGTCCACCCACCGCATCAGCCCCATGCCAAAGGGGGCCTGCTGCATCTCGCGGACCGTGGCGGGCTTTAGGAGCTGCCCACCCAATAGGGCCGCATAGAAGGTGTTTACGTCGGCGACGGTCGAGACCACACCGCCCGCCGCGTTGCCCATCATGCCCCCAAAGTAGGCCGAGTCCAACCGTTCACCGTCAACGACGACATGACCGTGAACCATCGTGGGAGGAACTGTACCGGTGCTCATCAAATGCGTGCTGACCATCCCCAGCGGTTCAAAAACATCGTTCCGCAGAATCTCGGCCACCGGCTGGCCGCGAAGGCGCTCCAGAAGGAGGCCGAGCACAAGGTAGTTCGAGTTCGAGTAGTCTGAACCGCTGCCCGGAGCCAGCACCCAGGGCATTGTCGTTGCAAGTGCCAGCCCCTCCGCCGCCGATATCGACTGGGTTAACGCTTGACGCATGGGACGTGAGGTGTAGAGTGCCTGTTCGTAGCTGGGGAGCCCGGATTCATGCCGCAGGAGGTGCTCTACCGTGACGGGACCCGGGGGTTTCACCAGGCTGTCGAATTCCGGGAGGTGCTTGGCCACCGGGTCCTTGAATTGCACGAGGCCTTCCTCCACCAGTTTGAGCACAGAAACAGCCACCATGGACTTGGTGACACTGGCGATATGTGTAGGGTCCGTAACTTCGGCGGGGTCCGGGCTGCCCACGCTTCGGACCCCGACGGCGTGCGACCAGACGTCGCCGTTGATCCGTGCCTCGATCAAAACTGCCCCAGCCCCAAGGTCCAGCAGGTTTCTACTGAAATCCTCCAAATCGGTCTTGTACCTGACGACCGCCGCGCTGCTTTGCTCAGGCGCCGGCGGGGCCCCGGTGCAGCCGGTCAGGACCAAGGCCAGGATGGCAGTCAGGATCATTGGGCGCCGGGCTGCGGATGGGGATTCTGGGTACTCCGACATGACATCACGCCCCTGCTAGGTCGGGCGGCGCCGTCAACAAGCGCGCAGGCTGCACCGGTACCGCCCATGTTCCTCAGGTCTAGGGTCAGGGTCAAGAGTGCGACGAGACTCTCTAATGGTTATTGGCAGGCCTGGTGCCCGCTGGCAGGATTGATGTTGATCCATCATGGGTGACTCGACGAGACTCTGGCTGCTGTGAACCCAGCGTGCTTTGTAGATGGCTTGTCCGCCAAGAAGGATCAGCATCAGCCTGGCCCCTTGCCGTGGCTTGATAAAAGGTTGGCCGAACGGTCATCAACGCTTTGAAATGGAGGATCACCGCCATGACTATCGTTGCAGAAAAGTACGCTCACGTCATCGGTGTCGACACACACACACACGGACCCACACCTGCGCCATTGTCAGTATTGGAACCGGTGCCCGCGCTGCCTGCGAGGCTGAAACCCCAATCTCGAGAAACCCGGAGCCGGTGAAGTCGTCAGCGCGTTCACATGCGAACCCTGACGGACTCGTGGCTCCGATGGACATTTAAGTCTGGAGTTTCCGGCTGCACAGGAGACCGGAAGGCCATGACTCGGCCTTCCGGTCTCGATTGCAGCTTTTACTTCGCTTGAAGCCCGCGAATTCCGTCCTGGATGACGAAGGACGCCTTCGTGCTGACGGCAGCTCCGGGCGTCGTGACGTAGTCAAGTGTCCGGAAGTCCGCGGTCAGTGCGTCCTTGGTGATCTTGGTGTTCACGTAGCCGCGGTTGTCGTTGTAGAACTTCAGGTGCGGGTTCCACCCCATGGTCGAATCTGTGGTGGCACCCGAGCCATTGCCTGTGGAGGTAATGGAGGTGCACACCAGTTCCGAGCCAACCACAGGTGATGCTGGATCCTTGTAATCCACCTTGAGATCGTTGGCCCAGTTGCGGTGCACGTCACCGGTCAGAACGACGGCGTTGCGAACGTTCGCATCCACCCAGCCTTGGGTGATGCGGCGGCGGGAGGCGGCATAGCCGTCCCAGCCGTCCATGGAGACGTCGTCAATATCGAGAGCCTTGTTCCTGTCCCGCTCCGCGAAGAACACCTGCTGGCCCAGAATGTCCCAGCGCTGTGTGGAGTTCTTGAAGCCGTCCAGCAGCCACTTCTCCTGCTCGTCACCGGTGATGCTACGATCCTCGGCCAAACGCTCGGCCACATTCTTCTGCCAGCCATCGCCGGCCAGCTGGTCGTCGCGGTACTGCCGGGTATCCATCATGTGAAAATTGGCCAGCTGGCCCCACTGGATGGTGCGGTAGATCTTCATGTCGAACCCTGCCGGCACGGACGAGGGTCGCAGCGGCATGTTCTCGTAGTACGCCTGGAAGGCCGCTGTCCGGCGCTGCCGGAAACGCTCAGTGGTGTCGTTGAGCTGGTTGGCATCCTTATTCTCGGGAACCTCATCCGCCCAGTTGTTGTCGACTTCGTGGTCGTCCCAGACCACCAGCCACGGTGCGATTGCGTGCGCAGCCTGCAGATCGGCATCGGACTTGTACTGTGCGTGACGTTGCCGGTACCCCTGCAGTGTGGAAGTCTCCGGCCCCTGGTGGTCGCGCGGGTTACCGCCGCCGATCACGTAACTGCCCTTCTTGTATTCGTACATGTAGTCGCCCAGGTGCAGCACCAGGTCCGGGTGATCCTGGGCCAGCCTTGAGTAAGCCGTGAAATAGCCGTGCTCGTACTGCGAGCAGCTGGCGAATGCCATGGCCAACGACGACGGCGTTTCATGCCGGGCCGGACTGGTGAGGGTGCGGCCAATGGGACTGATGTGGCGGCCGGTGCGGAAGCGGTAGTAGTACTCGCGGCCCGGACGCATCCCGCGCAGCTCCACATGGACGGAGTGAGCGGTTTCGATTCGCGCGTGCTCCACGCCGCGTGCAACCACGGTGCGCATGTTTGCGTCTTCCGCGACCTCCCAGGCCACGGCGACGTTCCGGGAGGGCATGCCGCCCAGGCCATCTTCGGCCAACGGATCCAACGCCAGCCGGGTCCAGATCACGAATCCATCCGGCCACGGCTCGCCGGAAGCGATGCCTAGGAGGAAGGGATCGCTACGAATGCCGGAGTTGTCCGCCACGGAAGTGGCAAAGGCGGCACCCGGCACTGCGACAACGAGACCGGCGCCAAGGCCGGCGGAAAGTATTGCTCTACGTGAAATGTTATCCATGCCTGCCAACTTAGTAAGGCCGATTTAACAAGTCCTGCGGATGTCATGAATATACGACTAACTGCGCATCAACATTCATATCGAGTCTCATTTCCCCGACGGAAGGACGTCGGTTGTGACGCAAGAGTCCCCTGATGAGACTTAAGAACGAAACGACAGCCCTCGAGCTAAAGAGAATCGTGCAATGAGTGAGACCGTCGCCAATTCCGCAACCCTCCGTTTTCTTGCCGCCCCCACCGACGTCGGGCACAGCGGCTCCGTGGATGCCGGCACCGTGCTCGTGTGGGTGGACAAGGCAGCCTACGCGGCCGCCGTCGGCTGGGCCAAGTCCTATTGTGTGACGGCCTACGTAGGTAACATCCACTTTGCGGACCCCGTCAACAGTGGCGACATGGTGGAAGTTGAGGCGACAGTTGTTTACACCGGACGGTCGTCGATGCATATTCCCACTGTGGTGTCCTCGGGCGATCCGAGGGGAGGCATCCCCACGATGCGCAGTCAGTGCATCGTTATTCTCGTGGCCGTGGATGCGGACGGCAAGCCCACCTCGGTGATATCTTTTGTGCCGACCACGGCTCTGGAGGTTCACAGCGCGATGATGCCCTGGCTCGAATTAGGGTCCGCGAAGAAATCGTGGACGCCATGAAGGCCCAGGAATATAGCGATGCCGGAACAGCCGAGCGCGTTGTCCTGAGGTTCCTTGCGGCACCCACTGACGTGAACTGGGGCGGGAAGGTACACGGCGGGATTGTCATGAAGTGGATCGACGAGGCCGCCTATGTGTGCGCGACCAGATACTGCGGAAATGCCACAGTGGCCGTGTTCTCAGGCGGTGTCCGCTTCTACCGGCCGTTGCTGATCGGCCACGTTGTCGAAGTCGAGGCACGGCTGGTTTACACCGGGACGAAGGGCATGCACGTCGCCGTGCATGCCCTTTCGGGAGATCCCAAAGGAGGCGAGATACACCTGACCACTTACTGCCTGACCGTCATGGTGACACGGGACGCCGCCGGAAACTCGGTTCCTGTCCCATCGTGGGCTCCCGTCACCAACGAGGACGAGCGCCTTCACGCCCACGCCCGGGATCTGCTCGAAATTCGTGGCCGGGTACCCGAGAACAGGCTCCCGAACCACTTGCTGCAAGGCTAAACGTCCGACGGCGCAGCGCACGGCAGCTGGAAACGGTGCAATGAGTGAATACACACCATGCGCCGCTTGCCTTACCTGCCGCCCGGAATTGGTGCGGCGTCCCGGCTTCAACCACCAGGATGTCGCCGACTACCGCGGGGTGAGCCCCGCCGTCGGCCGTCACTGTTGGCCAATCTGACAAATCCTGCTCGCTCGAACAAACCCTGAAGCGGTCGCTTTGACGGCATCGACTAGCCAACCTGCACAAATGGCCGCGAAGGGCCATGGTGGTAGTCCCGTGGCCACGACTCCTATCCGGACGAAAGTCCCGTCCCAACGTTGACGACGTTCGGTTATCGGGGCGTCGCCCGATGTCACCGGTCCCTGATCCCGGGAATGTACTGGTGGGGACAGACGGTGGTCTTCAAAGCGCAATATGGGATCGCTGATGAACCTGCTTTCAATGGATGCGCAGTCAAAAAGAAAGACATCGTAGGGCACGGAAGAGTTACTCCCCTTTTGCCGTTCACGGGCGCATGGGTTGCGAGATGCCACGGATTTAGAACGACATGACACTTGAGGGTTGGCGTGGATAAGTATTGAGCCTCCGATCGCCGTACTCCCGGCACGTGCAACGTCGGTGAGCAAGGAACTATCCGTAGAAACAAATGCTTTCCGACCTGTCTCATCGACCTTCCAGCTCACGGAATTCGGCGATCATGCCCCAAGAAGCTTTTGCCTCTTGAGGTCCAACTTGGTCGACTTGGTCAAGTCCCGCGGAGTGATGTAACCGTTTTCCTTCACCATCAATTCCGGTGAATCCGGGCCTTAGTTGGTGGGCATGCCGTAGTGGTCAGCAATCAGTTCCACGGTGCGCGCTTGCGCGCGGCGCGAATGCCCATTAACAACCAGCATCACCTCGTTGACACTGGTTTGGGCTTGGAGCTTCTCCAAGCCCTTTGCCACTTCGGCGGCGGTTCCGTGTATGTTTCGATCGGTGTATTCCTCAATAATCTGTCGCTCCTGGAAGGTGGCCTGATAAGCCTCTACTTCATCCGGAGGAAGCAGAGAGTAGGGTTTGCCCTGGAACATTCTCAACATGGCCATGGCCCCGGAGGCGGACTGACGACGCGCCTCGACCCGGTCCTCGTCGGCGACAACCCCAACGCTTACTAGACTGTACGGCTCTGCGAGGAAGCGCGATGGGCGGAAGTTCTCGCGGTAGATCCGCAGGGCGGTCAGGATGTCGGCACTGCCAAACTGCAGCGCGAAGGCATACGGTCGACCGAGCTGGGCGGCCAATTGTGCGGAGTAGGGTGATGATCCCAGAATCCAGATATCAGCGCTGGTCTCCGGTTGCGGGACCCGGTTTTGCTCGGCCTGCCAGGGACCCGGCACGGCGGGCACATCTTTGTAGGGGTGACCTTCGGGGAAATCATTTCCCAGGAATCCCAACAGTTCTGCGACTTGCTCGGGAAAGCTGTCATTTGCCGCGTGGTTGCGGCGCAGGGCCGCAGCGGTTGCTCCATCGGTGCCCGGTGCCCGCCCCAGACCGAGGTCGATTCGCCCCGGGGCCATCGCCTCGAGCATGCCGATCTGTTCCGCGATCACCAGAGGCACATGGTTGGGCAGCATGATCCCTCCCGCTCCTAACCTGATGCGGGTGGTCTCGCCGGTGAGCCTGGCCATCATGAGTTGTGGCGATGGGATCGATGCGCCGGGCATGGCATGGTGTTCGGACATCCAGAACCGCTGGTATCCTCGCCGATCGGCCAGCTGCGCCAACGAGATAACTTCATCGTAGGATTCTTGGGCTGAAACACCGACACCAGTAAGTGCATTGTCGAGTACCGACAAAACGAAGGGGGCGGTGCCGGAAAGACTTGGCTTGCTCATGAACTACCTCACTTATCACGGGATAATGTTGTTTTTGACGTGATAATCCACTGTAGGGGTTTATCACGCCAAAGTGCAACTGATACCGTGAGTACTATGACAAAGGTCCCCCTGCCCCCCGCCCCAGGCACCGCCGAACATCCGTGCCTAGCGTTGGTTAACAGCATCGTAACGCTGCCCGGCGGGCACCGGGTCGATGAGCTCAACAACCCGGAAAATGCCACCGAATGGCTTGTGATGCACGACCTCGCACCCGTTGACACCGGATTGCTGACCTACTGCCAACTTCAGCTCACGGATCTAAGGGAGAACCTCCGCAGGGTGCTGGAGTCGCACACCGAAGGCGTTGCGCCCAACGCTGAGTCGATGGACAGCATCAACCGTGCCTTGACGGCAGTGCCCAGCGCGGCGTTGCTGCAATACGACTTCACTAAAGGGCTGCTGCGGGTTGCGAACCACCCCACGACTCAGCTCGTCGATCACGCCATGGCTCAAATCGCCGAGGATGCCGCCGCGTTGTTGACCGGCCCGGATGGGCACCGCATCGCGAGCTGCGCCTCCGCACCGTGTGATCGGTTCATGGTTCGAACGCATGCAAGGAGGCAGTGGTGCTCAGAACGCTGCGGCGCCAGGCAGCGGGCCAATCGCGCCTATGCCCGTAAACTGGACACGTCTCCGGCCGGATGACCTGGGCGCTTCCATGGCACTTCAAGGATGAGCCTCGAGAGAAACCTAGCGACTGGTGAAGCGGGTTCGGTAGGAAGTCGGGGTCGTGGCATAGGCCGCGACGAAGTTCTGGCGAAAGGTCACCGGACTGCCGAAGCCGCAGGACTCTGCAATGCGGGCAATACTCCAATTTGTGGTCTCCAGCAGTTGCCGGGCATCGTCGAGCCGACGACCCAGTACCCAGCGCGCCGGTGAAAGCCCTGTGACTTCCTTGAACCTGCGAGTGAAATTCCGTTTGCTCATGGTGGCGTGCGCCGCCAAGGCCTCCACCTCAAGGTCCTGGTCCAGGTTCGCCAGCGCCCACTCAATTGTCCTGCCCAAGGGCCCGTCCATGTCAGGATCCTGAAGTGGCCGGGCAATGTACTGAGCCTGATCGCCTTCACGGTGCGGGGCGATGACGATATGACGCGCCACGGCCGCCGCGGCCACCGAACCCAGACGTGTTCGCACAATATGCAGGCAAGCATCCAAGGCCGAAGCGGTGCCAGCCGAGGTGAGCACATCACCGTGGTCTATATAGAGCGCGGAGTCGTCAAACGCCACGGCATGCGCCTTGACCGCCACGGCCAGGGCGGCATCCCAATGCGTCACCGCCGTGCGGCCATCAAGGACGCCGCTGCACGCCACCGGATATGCACCCAGGCACAGGCCCGCAATCATGGCTCCCCGCTCATGGGAATCTCGTACCAGTCGAAGGAGGGCCTCGGAGGGATCAGGCAACCCTGACAACCACGATGGAAACACCACAAGGTCAGCATCATCGGCAACCTCGGGCCCGAAGACGTCCCCAATCACGTACCCTTCGGCACTGCGCACCGACTGGCCGACCTCGGTAAAAACCCGCGCCTGCCAGTCGTCGCCCAGGCCAAGCCGCGCGACTTCGCCGAAGACGAGTAGCGGGGTCGCCAGGTGGAACATGGTCATGCCGTCGAAGGCGTGGATGGCAATCTTCATCTTGGCCTATTTCCATCGAAGATGTGCATATACGCCACTCACTGTACCTGAGAGTCCGATGACATGCTGGAATCACCAACCAAAGACAACGAATGGGAGCCCACCATGGCTGCACTGCGCCGCGCACTCGTCATCATTGATGTGCAGAATGACTACTTCACCGCTGGGGGACCGCTGGAGATCCAGTACCCAGATCGCCATGAGTCCCTGGCCAACATCACTAAGGCAATAGATCTCGCCGAAGCGCAGGGGATGCTTGTTGCCGTGGTTCAGCACCAGTACCCGGCCGGGGCCCCGGTCTTCGCCGAGGGTTCGGAGGGCTGGAAGCTGCATCCGGAGATTTCCGCCCGCCGCAAGGATTCGTGGAAGCATATCGTCAAGAGCTACGCCAGTGTCTTCGCCGGTACCGACTTCGAAGCTTGGCTGCGATCCAACGATATCGAGGCCATCACAGTGGTGGGCTACATGACCAACAACTGCGATCTGGCCACCGCAGCGGCCGCCGAACCGCTTGGCTTCGAGGTTGAAGTGCTCTCCGATGCCAGTGGCGCGGTCCACCTAGCGAACGAGGCTGGTCAGGTCGGCGCGCAGCAGCTGCACGAGACGCTGATGGTACTGCTGCATTCCAACTTTGCCACCGTTACCACCACGAATGACTGGATCCACGCCGTCGAGTCCGGGGCCGCCCTGCCCAAGGGCGACCTGGGATCCTCCGCCGTGCAGGGTCAGGCCGCGTTCGCGCCAGTAGCCTGACCAATTAGATGCCTTTGACCTAAGGCTGGGGCTGTATCGCTACAGCCCCAGCCTTAGTTATGTGACTGAATGAGTATGTGGAGGATCTTGGCATGTTTGACGTGGACGTAGTTGTCGTGGGTGGGGGCCTAGCCGGCCTCAGTGCCGCACGAAAGTTGGTAGCGGCAGGCAAGACAGCGATCGTTCTTGAAGCCCGTGACCGGGTGGCAGGCCGAAACATGGGTGGCTTTCTCAGCAACGGAGTTCCCGTGGAGATGGGAGGCCAATGGGTCGGCCCCACGCAGGATGCGGTGCTTGGGCTCATCGAGGAGCTGGGACTCGAGACTTTCCACAGCTTCGATCAGGGCGAAGCCCTGACCATGTTCGACGGGAACTTGGTTCGCTACTCGGATAGGACGTTCGGGCTTCCGCCTGAATCGGCCGTGGAGGTTGGCCGGCTCTGGGACCAGCTGGAAGACTTGGCTTCAACGGTGGCGATTGGTGAACCTTGGGAAACCAAGGGGGCCCATGACTTGGACCGCCAGACCCTTGACTCCTGGCTCGTCTCCCACACCGAAGACAGCCTCGCCCGACGGTTCTTCCGCATCCTCGTCCCTGCGCTGTTCTCTGCCGAGTCTCCCGAACTTTCACTCCTGCACTTTCTTTTCTACGTCAAATCCGGGACCAGTCTGGATTCACTGATGAACACCACCGGAGGTGCCCAAGAGAGACGGGTCGTCGGCGGAACTCACCTCATTTCTGAACGGATGGCCGAAGCGCTGGGCAATGCGGTAAGGCTCAATAGCGTGGTTCGGACCATCCACCAGAACGGGACCGGCGTCGTCGTCGAGTATGAGGGCGGTAGCGTCACAGCGCAGCACGTCATCGTCGCGATACCGCAAACGCTGGCCGGTCGGATACGGTACTCCCCTCCCCTTCCCGCGCTGCGCGATGGGCTCACCCAGCAGATGCCAGCCGGAGCCGTCATCAAGTTCCACATCGGATATGACACGCCATTCTGGCGCGAGGACGGACTCAACGGCAGTGTGTGGAGTTTCGACGACGCTTTCAATGTCGTCTTGGACAACAGCCCGAATGACGGATCCTGCGGGGTGTTGGTCGGCTTCCTTGAAGGCTCCCATGCCCGCACCGCCAGTTTGATGGGCGCAGAGGAACGCCGCGGACTCGTCATCGAGGCCCTGGTGAAGTACTTCGGAGAGAAGGCAGCTGATCCGTTCGACATCGTGGAGCAGGACTGGACGGCTGAGGAATTCACCCGCGGATGCTACGGCGGACGGCTTGGTGCCGGCGCCTGGACGCAATACGGCAAGGCTCTCGCTGCCCCAGTGGACCGCATCCACTGGGCAGGCGCGGAGACCTCCTCAATCTGGAACGGCTACATGGACGGCGCGATCCGCTCCGGTCTCCGTGCAGCGGATGAAATCCTCCACACCACACTGAACTAACAGACCGACGAGACTCTAAGGTGCTCGCGCAATCTCTGGCGCAGGTTCGAGCGCCTAGGTGTGGCGCAGTCATGATGAGGCCATTCTACGATCCGTCCTGACACGACGGCGGTCGAAGGCACCACCGCTCAGCGCGCGGTGGGCTTCCCGTCCGCGGCCCACGCCACACCCAAGGCGAACAATGTGGACACGCCGTACTGCTCCATTGCCGCCGCAATCCGACGCCGACCCGTTCGGGGGTTGATCCCGAGCCTGCGAGATGCCGCGTCGAGAGTGACGCCCTGCTTCATCAGCACAAGAAGCGGCGCCCACGGCTGCTCCACACCACCGACCGGCTCGCCGCGTCGCCAGAGCTCGCGGAACAGGCTTCGGCCCAACTCGGCGAGGGACGCGCTACGGACTCCGACCACGCTGGACGGCCACCCCTCGCCCCATTCGATCGGCAAGGCGAGCACGTCGCCATCAATCCAGAACCAACTCGGAAGGCCGTCGAGAACGCGGAACTCCACCCCAACGGCCACGTAGCGCTCGGCGATCGCCACGAGCCGGGCGTCCCCTGCCATCGAACGCGGGAGAATGGCTCGCACCGATCGCTTGCCGGCGAACATCTCCGCAAAACGGCTGGCGCGCGCGGGATCGGTCTGCAAGTAGCGTCCGAGATCGGGAAGCACTGACCAGGCCGTGTCGCTGCCCTCCCGCGCAATGTCGTACCAGAGGTCTTCTGCCGCCTGCGGCCCATGTCGCACGAAAACGGGAACGAGATCACCGGAGGCCTCGCCCACAGCCCAGTGACGCAGCAGAGCCGGTAGGTCTGCAACGAGCGCCTCGATTCGCGAGGCAGCCTCGTCCGCCGTCTGCCGCATCGCACGCATTTCGCGTTCGACGACGTCGGCCGTCCACATCGCCGGCGTAGCGTACGCGATCATGCCATCGCGCACCGAAATCGCACCTCCGCGCGCGAGACGCGCAACGGCGTCGGCGGCCTCGCCCTCATCCGCGTGCGCAGTGGTGGCTAGCTCCGCCACCGTCTCAGGGCGGCTGCGGTAGATCAGTTCGAGCAGTTCCCTATCTTCCATGTCCACCTCCGGAGCGCGTGTAGAAACCATTATGGCGCATGTGACCGGATCCGGACGCCCTCTAGAGGCCATGTCCGGAAGAGGTGGTTGTTGTGTCCGCTTCCGTCCATGCACAATTATCTCTATGGGCACCGGAAGCCATAACTTCGTATGCGCGCGTAGGAAGCCATGGACTCCGCTAGCAGATAGTCAACCGGAGGCAGCGACATGAACGGCATGAGCAGCACGAACAAGGGCATCGCACGTATTGTCGCCGTCTCGACGGTGGCAGCACTCACGCTGGGAATGGCGGCGTGCACCGCGGGTACAACCGGAGAACCGGCGTCCTCGAGCGGGCCCGCCGTCACCATCGGCCAAGCACCCAGTCAGGACGTCGTCGATCTTTACACGGATCGTGACACGGCAGTGGCCGCGGCCGTCGCTGCCCTTCCCCAGTTCATCGAGAAGGCGCTCAAGCAGACAGGAGTGCCCGGCGCGGGAGTCGCTGTCGTCTCGAACGGCAAAGTTGTGTTCGAAGAGGGATACGGTGTGCGGGACGTAACGACGAAGGAACCCGTAGACGTCAAGACCGTGTTTCAGATCGCGTCTTTGTCCAAGCCCCTCTCGTCGAGCGTTGCGGCCAAAGCGATCACCGAAGACGCCGACCTGTCGTGGGAGGATCCGGTCGTCAAATACCTCCCCGACTTCGCACTGAAGGATCCGTATGTGACCGAGCATGGAAAGATCGCCGATTTCTTCTCGCACCGCACCGGCATTCCAACCGGTGGCGGCGATGACCTCGAGGACATCGGCTTCGATGTCGACTACATCATGGCCCGCATGAACCAGATTCCTCTGGCGTCGTTCCGCGACACATACCAGTACTCCAACTTCGGATTGACCGTGGGCGGCCAAGCGGTCGCGGCGTCGCGCGGGCAAACGTGGGCGCAGACCGCGCACGAACTGCTGTTCGAGCCGCTCGGCATGACTTCGACGACCACCGTCCATGACGAATACCTCGCCGCAGATGATCGCGCGGCGATGCACGCGCGGACCGGAGAAGGAAAGTACGAGCAGCTGTTCGACCGTGACGCTGATGCCGAGGCTCCCGCAGGCGGTGTCGCCTCCACTGCCGGCGACATTGCGAAGTGGATGAATATGGTGCTGGCCAACGGAGAGGTCGACGGCGCTGAATTCATCGACCCGCTCGTGCTCGCAAAGACCTATTCCGCCCACTCGATCACCGGCGGCGATGCCAAGAACCTGACATCGCGCACCTCGCACTACGGCTTCGGCACGAACGTCGGTGCCACCGTGACCGGCCGCGTCAACATCAGCCACTCCGGCGCATTCGGGTGGGGTACCGCCACCAATGCCACGATGATCCCCGATCTGAACCTCGGGATAGTCGTGCTCACGAACGGAGCGCCGTCGGGAGTTCCGGAGGCGGTCGTTGCGGAATTCGTCGACCTCGTTCAGTTCGGTGAGGAGACACGCCCCTGGTTGGACCTGTGGCCCACCGTCTTCGCGGACTTCGCCGACCCGGCGGGCGACCTCGTCGGCGAGAAGCCCCCCACAGGCGCCGCGGCAGCGGGTCCGGCCGGCGACTACGTCGGCACGTACACGAGCCCCTACTTCGGCAAATTCGTCGTGACTGAGGAGAACGGTACCCTCACCGGCGCGCTCGGCCCCGAGGGCGGCTACACGTTCAAGATCGATCCGTGGAACGGCGACATGCTGTCCTTCGTGCCCACCGGTGAGAATGCGCTCCCCGGTTCACTCTCCTCGGCGGTCTTCGTCCGCAAGGATGGGCAGATCACCGGGGTCACCCTGACGTACTTCAACAAGTTCCCGGGGCCTGGGCAGGAGCCTCACGGGCTCGGCGTTTTCACCCGGGCCGGCTGAACCTCGATCCTCCGATAGTTGTCCTGGATGCGGGGCTGCGCCAGCCGGCGGGATGGGCAGGCTGTTCGCCGACTGCTACGCACCCCGGGCGCTGGGCTCGTTCCTGCGCACGTTCACGTTCGGGCACGTCCGCCAGCTGGGAGTCGTAGCGCCCCGGTTCCTGTCTGGGCTTGCCGCGAACACCCCCGTCGTGGTGGGGATGGACGGCGACGTTCTGGTCGATCTCGATGACATCATCATCGATATCCACGGTCTTTGGAAACAATGAAAGGCCACGGACACACGCGGATTTTGGCAAGTAACCAGACCCATCAGAATCCAGATAGCGGGAGGACCATGCGAACGACGCCCCACGTCACCGTAACCCCGGGCTTCATGTCCAACATCCCGCCAACGCCTCATTCAAAATACCGCTGCAGATGCCTGCCGCAGCTGCGATTTATATGGGGTTGCCCCCGAAATTCCTCGACTCGAGGGTGAAGCGGTGATCCCGTCCTACAAGCGGATCCCTGTACTGCCTGGAGCGGCGCGGGGCGGTACGGCAGTGCCGCATGTTGTTCACCCGGCTCGGCCAGAATTTCCAGTGATTATCCCTGCAACGCCGCCCGCACAGCCGGCAGGACCTCGGTGGCAAGCAATTCGATGGAGCGCAGGGTTCCCGCCTGCGACAGTCCGCCGAGTCCCACCTGGGCGAGAAACCGGGTGTGCCCCAAAATCTCGTGCTCCCACAGGATTTTCTCGACAATTTCAGCAGGGCTGCCCGCGAAGAGCGCTCCCCGCGGACCGGCCCACGCGTCAAAGCTGGGGCGGTCCAGCCGGCCCGCCCGTGGCATGTTCTGCTCAATGTACGAAGAGTAGTGCGGAAAGAAAGTGCCCTTGGCCCCCTGCGAGGTCTCCGCAACATAGAAGTGGGAGGTGACACCTATCCGCCCGGGCCCACGGCCAGCAGCAACAGCCGCACTGCGGTACAACTGCGCCAGCGGCCCAAACCGTTCCGGCGCGCCCAGGATGGCCAGGTACAGCGGCATGCCCAGCCGCCCTGCCCGCTCGGCCGAGCCCGGGGTCCCGCCAACAGCAGCCCAGATGGGCAGGGAAGCCTGGGCCGGCCGAGGCCAGACCCCGGCGTCAACGAGTGGCGGCCGCGTAGTCCCCTTCCATGTGACGGGATTTTCGTCGCGGATCCGCAGGAGCAGTTCGAGCCTGTCCTCAAAGTACTCGTCGTATCGATCCAACTGCTGGCCAAACAGCGGGAACGACTCCAGGTAGGCTCCCCGGCCGGCTGTGATCTCGGCCCTCCCGGCACTGATGAGATCCAGCATGGCAAAGTCTTCAAAGACGCGGACGGGATCGGCGCTCGAAAGAACCGTCACGGTGCTGGTCAAACGGATGTGCTTGGTTTGCGCCGCTGCGGCTGCCAGGAGCACGGCGGGTGAGGAAACGGCAAAGTCCTCCCGGTGGTGCTCACCGACACCGAAAACTTCCAACCCGGCCTCATCAGCCACACGGGCCCACTCAAGAATGTCGCGGGTGCGCTCACCGAAGGTAAAGATGCCGATCTCGAACGGCGTCTCGAGGGTCATGCCGTGGCCGACTCGTGGGCACCCACCTCGAGGGCCAGGAAGTCACGCACGTCGCCGAGCTCGACAGCATTGATGCCGTGGCCCAGCCCAGGGTAGACCTGCTCGTTGAGACTGGTGTGCTGCGGAAAGAACTCGCTGCTACGGGCAATGGCAACCGGCGCGATGACTCGGTCTTCGGCACCTCGTCCCCAGAAAAGGGCGGGCCGCTGCTCAAGAAGAACACCATCTCCGGGCTGTGGTGCTCCGAGAACAAATCCTCCCAACACAACCGGTGCAACCACCCGCTCCGGCCGGGTGCGAAGCAGTTGGCTTGCCATGAGGCCGCCCTGCGAGAATCCGATGGGCACTATGCGGGTTGCGGGGTCCACGTTCGCATCAATCCAAGCCCAGATCGCCTCGCTTGCTTGTTCAACGGGCTCCGCATCCGGGGCACCAGGCGTCGTAATTTGAAACCACGCCGCGCCACCGTTGCCCAGATCAAGCGGCGCGCGCAGCGATGCCCAGGGCTGCTTGAGTCCCAGCGCAGGTACCAGTGAAGCCAAATCGAGTTCATTGGAACCGAAGCCGTGCAGGAAAAGTACCATCGCCTCAGGAACGTCATTTTCGGTCCAGCCGGGCGGGCGCACGTCGCGCAGGGTGGTGTTCATTCGCACTCCTTGGGGTAATTGACTTCATCGTGACCACAAACCAGAACGCGGCCCATGCTCTAAAGATACACCATTTACTTGTAGCTTCAACTATTTGCTGGACAATATGCAGCCTACTGCCCGACGGCGACACTCACCTTCGATGATCGGCATCTCCGGGTGTCATCATCGAAAACCCACGCTACGATAGGCCATCGCGTAGCGCGGGCAAGGCGAATATTCTGTTGTCGTCCACGCAATGCACATCAGGCCAGTGGGGGTATTGCGTGACGTACCGATCATTCGCAGCTCGGCTCTCTACAGTGAGCCCGATTCAGGACGGCGTGGGCGGCCGACCAGACCCAATTTGGGGGTCATTTTCTTGACTATCTTCACTCATCCTCCCTGAGCTATGGCAGCGAAAGTCAGATTTTCCTGCCGGAGGAGACAGCTTGGATGGCCGGCACGAACCCGCGCCTTGAACCACCCGGATTGCGGAAGGAAGAATGACCTCCTCTCGCAACCGTCGACATGCCAATAGCTATGCGGGTACACCTGCGAACGGTCATCAAATAAGAGGTTCCACGATATTTGGCAGATCAGCGTCCGGTTTTACTCACGTTCTCCCATCAAAAGCCCTGGCAAACCGTGACATGTCAACGAGGTCCGCCTACCCGCGTTTCCACGGAATCGAACGGTTTTTGACGCTGAACGACGCCTCTTGGCCTGAGGCCAACGAGATTCCGGGGATTTCCCTGGCCTTACGACTTTAGGCTGCGACAGGCGCATTCCAACCCGATTGCCGTCCTGCCGGGCAGACCCCCAAAGCAGCCCGGAAAAGGAACCCTTGGCGGACAAGGAATGTACCGGTCACTTTCAAATAGTCGCTGCCGCTTCTTAAAATGGCTGATTCGCTGTCTTGCCGCGGCGCTCGTGGACCCCAGGAGCGAGGTCGGGCAACTTAGAAGGCGCGTTCGGCGACGTTCACACGAGTCGCGGAATCCAGTGCGGCCTTGACCTGATCCGCTGGCGTCGGGCCTGGAGTTGAGGAAAGTAGCTGGTCATCGGGTGTGCTCTGGTCCGCGAGATATATGCGCGTGTATCCTGCGGACTCAGGTTCGAACGTCCACGTCTCCGCGAGCGTACCTGCATCTAGAGTGTCGAACCCAAGGCGTTCAATGATTGCCGCCGCCTGGCTTTTGGTCTGGGCGTCATTGGACGCGATGGGAAGCGCGGATCGATCAGGAGCACCACTGGGTCGGGAAAGTAGGGGAATGTGGTGCGCAAGGATGTTGCCGAAGGCTTTCACATAGCGCGCTCCATCGAGCCATCTCGCCACCAACTCACTAGTGGTCGTCGTTCCGGTGTCGAGGTCAGCAATGCGGCCATCGCGGAAGGGATAGTAGTTGCTGGTGTCTAAGACAATCTTGCCGCGCAGTAATCCGGCGGGTAGATCCTTGACAGCGGTTAGCGGAATGGAAAGCGCTATTGCGTCTCCGGAATTGGCCGCTTCTTCAACTGTGCCAGCCTTGGCCAGTGGTCCGAGCTCGGTAATGAGTTCCCGAAGCGATTCCACGCCACGGGAGTTCGCAATGACCACGTTCATATTCGATGCAACGGCTAATCGAGCGATTGCCGATCCGATGTTGCCGCTTCCGATAATTCCAAGCGTTGGCATTCCTCTTCCTTTCGATAATGTTCAGTGGTCTGGGTGCCGGTAGCTCATGTGGCAGCTGTCCCAATAGATCGAACCTCCTCCTGTGCGCCAAAATTCCCCCGTGGGGACGCCGTCTCGGGTGGCCTCGGAGCGCGACAGGTACTAGATCCGAAACCGACCCTTAGCGGCCATGACGGCCTGTGCGTCGAAGGCGACAGCACCGGATATCCGTAGTTGTCTGCACTGCCTGGATGCGTTGATTGCGGAACGACCAACCAAACGGACTTCGCGTTACTCCTTCTTATCATCCGCCCCTTGCCACCGGTCGACTCGATCGTTAGACGGTGTGGCGGTGGGGCCGTCGTCCTGCAAGACTGAGCCACAACATTCGTTGAACTGGAGGAACCGCAGTGGATGGTCTGTTGCTTAGTTTGATGGTCATTCCGCTGGTTGCCGCCGCCGCTCCCCTGTTGGCCGCTGCCATTGGCAAGGTAGCCAAAGTGCCCTTGGTGGTGTTTGAAATCGCCCTGGGCATCATGATCGGTCCCAGCCTGTTGGGTTGGGCGGAACCCACCGAGTTCGTCAAGATCCTCGCCGATCTGGGCCTGGCCATGCTGTTCTTCATGGCCGGCAATGAGATCAATTTTGCCGCGATCAAGGGCCGCCCCCTCAACCGTGCCAGCATCGCTTGGCTCATCTCCCTCGCTGGCGGCCTGCTGGTGGGCATCCTGATTGCACCCACCGTGGCGGCCGGCGTCTTCATTGCAGTGGCCCTCTCCTCGACGGCGCTCGGCACGCTCTTGCCTGTCCTGCGCGATGCCAAGGAACTTTCGACGCCGTTTGGCAAGGCTGTCACGGCGATCGGCACCGTGGGGGAATTTGGCCCGCTCCTGGCGATCTCACTGTTCCTCAGCGGCCACAGCCTGGGGCATTCGGTGGTTGTGTTGCTTGGCTTTGTGCTCATTTCCGGGCTCGCCATTTGGCTCACCGGGCGCGGCGAGAACAAGGTCATCCACAGCATGGTCAATGCCACGCTGCATTCCAGCGGCCAGTTCGCCGTCCGCCTGGTGCTGCTGATCCTCGCGCTACTGGTGGGGCTGAGCATGGCCTTTGGCCTGGACATGCTGCTCGGCGCGTTTTCCGCGGGCGTCCTGTGGCGCGTGTTGATATCCGGCGCGGCGCCGCATGACAGGGAGGTGGTTGAGCACAAGCTCGACGCCGTCGCGTTCGGTTTTCTTGTCCCCGTGTTCTTCATCAACACAGGGGTTGTCTTTGATGTGGACGCCCTGCTGTCCAGTCCGCTGACACTGGCCCTGGTGCCCCTGTTCCTGGTGCTTTTCCTGGTGGTCCGCGGCCTGCCAAATCTGTTGGCCGCGCCCGTCGGCGCCACGCCACGGGACAAACGTGCCATGGTGCTTTTCAGCGCCACGGGGCTGCCCGTCATCGTGGCCGTGACGGCCATTGGACTGGAGCGCGGCCTGCTGCCGTCGGGCATCGCCACCGCCCTCATTGGAGCCGGGATGCTGTCGGTGCTGCTCTTCCCGATGCTGGCGCTGCTCCACCGGCGCAAGGAAGCGCCCTATAGCAGCGGCACCACTGCGGCGTAGCCGTTGGCCATCACCGTGCTGGGGCTGTCGAAGACTTTAGTCAATCCCTTGGTGCCATAGCCTGGCCAGCCGGGGTCGCCGTCGGTCAGGAAACGTGAAGCGGCCGCATGCAACTCGTTGGCCACTGCCGGGGGCGGGTTGTCACCGGCGATGGCTGCGACGCCCTCCGTGTCGAGAAGGTCAAAGAAGAACGGCACCTCCAGGCAGTGAAAGGCGCAGTCGTGCACCGGGGAACGCCAGGAGAAACGGTACACCCAGGTGGACGCACTACCGCGGGCTTCCAGAAGCCGCGGGATGAAGGCGCGAAAGATGGAGTCGGTCAGGTACCGGCCCATAACAGCGGCGGTTCCCCCGCTCTTCACCTCCGCATTGGCCTGCAGGTACGCGCGCCGTTTGGGCCCCCGTAGGCCGATCCGCCCCAGCATGAAGCCTGCCGGGATCCACTTGAGCTTGTTTTTCGCTTCGGCGAAGATCATGGAGAACTCGTCGTCGTTGGCACCAATCACCAGCGGCTTGTCGGCGCCCACACCGGTCCTGATGGACTCGATCGTGGACTGGACGATGAGATCACCGTCCATGACGGGGCCCAGAATCAGCCCATCGTCTGCCAGCGACCGCAAAGCCTTCAGGGGCGGGCCCTCCGGCGTGGTCGCCTTCTTCTGCAATTCCAGCAGCACTTCCTCGTCCACCGATTCAAAGCCCGCGCGCGTCGCCGCCACGCCGGCGCGCTCGGCCAGCTTGGCAGCAAATTCGCGGGACTTCTGCACCGTGACGTCGGCCGCCACACCGGAGGAGCAATAGACGGCACTGAACAGGTTTTGCGCGCTCGGCATGCCCAGCAATGTCAACACGGCACCGCCGCCAGCCGACTGGCCGGCGATCGTGACACGGCCCGGGTCACCGCCAAAAGCCGCCACGTTCTGCTGCACCCATTCAAGGGCCAGCATCCAGTCCATAACACCGCGATTGTGGGGTGCCCCCTCGACCCAGCCAAAACCCTCAAAGCCCAGGCGGTAGGAAATCACTACCGTGACGGCGCCATCGCGGGCAAAGGCGGTGCCGTCGTACCAGGTGCTGGCCGGGGATCCCGACGTGAATCCGCCGCCATGAATGTAGACCAACACCGGCAGCCCAGCGGCAATGCCGGGCGACGGCGTGAACACGTTGACGTTGAGGGTGGAGGGCCCTGGGACGGAGGGCTCCGGGATTAGCGTGATCCCGCCGTCATTGCCGCGCTGCGGCGTTGCCCCCATATTAAGCGCGTCTCGGACACCCTCCCAGGGACCGTGCGGCACCGGCGCGGCAAACCGCAACGGATCCATGGGAGGCTCGGCAAAGGGTATACCCAAGAAGACAGCGCATTCCTTCCGCCAGGCACCCCGGACCAGTCCCGCCGTCGTACTTGCCTCAACCTGGGTCTCAACCAAGGCATCGGCGCTCACAGCTGGATCCCGTGACCGAAAGGAAAGGGCGTGTTTGCAGTTTCCCTTTCCCCATTTTCACGCGGCATGATCATGGGGTCGACGGACGGCCCGTCAACGGATTGGCCTTGCGGATCAATAGTGTTCACACGTACTCCCTTGTCGCGGATTTATGAAAACAGTATCTTGCTCTGTTTTGGTGGTCAAGAGTTTTCGCCGCGGCAATGTGCCCTAAGCTGGCTCCATGGCTGCACGAGGATCCTACGCAAAAGGCATCGCCAAGCGCGATGAAATCTTGACCACCGCCCTGAGGGTGATTGCCGAGCGCGGCTACCGCAAAACCTCACTGCGTGAATTGGCTGCGGCGGTCGGCCTGAGCCAGACAGGGCTGCTGCACTACTTCGGCACCAAGGAGGACCTGTTTATCGAGGTGCTGCGCAAGCGCGACGACGTGGACATGGCAACCTACGGCCCTGACGCCAACCAGACCGACGTCATTCAAGGCATCCTCAACGTGATCCGGCACAATGCGGATGTCCCGGGACTAGTTCACCTGTACACACAGTTTTCAGCCGAAGCATCAGAGGCCAGCCATCCCGCCCACGGCTACTTCCAGGAACGCTCCGCCTACTTTCGCCAGATCGTCTCGGGCGCCATCAGGGAGCAGCAAGAGACAGGCCAACTGTCAGCAGCCCTAGATGCGGACTCCATCGCCCTGCTCCTGATGGCAAGCAGTGACGGCCTCCAGAGCCACTGGTTACTGGATGACACCGTGGACATGGCGGGGCAAATCTCGCATCTGTGGGAAGCACTGACCCGCGCCTGATTCCGTGAAATTATGCGCTGAACTCATGCCGAGTTCCGTGCATAAACGCCTATGCGCTGAACCCACGGTGAGTTCTACGCATAAGTTCACGGCGCCCAACTCGGTCCGGGTTCCACGCAGTACGGAACCGCCTCCGCCGTCGCACCTCACGCACACAAAAAGCCTTGTGCTTTGAAACCGAGCGTTGTACGGTATTTGCATATGGCTCAATGACGAGCCCCCTCAAAGAGGACTACCGACATGGCAATTGCGTCTCCGAACACCACCACCCTCGACGGTAAGGTGGATCCCCCGCCACTCGTCAAAGGCAGCGTAAAACGGCTTTTGGGCTGGATCATTCCGGCCAACATCAGCATTTTCATCATTTGGGGCGCAGTTCCCGGCATTCTTCTCCCGCTGCAGGTCGAGGGAATCGACCCAGCCAACAAGGTCGCCAATCTGGGCCTGGTCTCCACGATCAGCGCCTTTGCCGCCATGCTGGCACAGCCCATCGCGGGCCTCATCTCCGACCGCACCCGCTCCAAGTTCGGGCGGCGGGCCCAGTTGATGGTGGCCGGCACACTGGTCGGCGGCCTGGCGCTCATCGGCATGGCCATGGCCAATACGCTTCTGCAGATCGGCATCGCCTGGGTCATGGTGCAGATCGCCTACAACTTCACGCAGGGGCCACTGAGCGCAATCCTGCCGGACAGGGTGCCCCGCGCAGCCCGCGGCACCTTCTCCGCATTGGCGGGCCTCGGCGCCATGCTCGGAGCGATCGGCGGTCAGATCGTCGGTTCGATGTTCGCCACGAACATCCCCTTCGGATACCTGTTCTTTGCCGGCCTGGCCGTTGTGGTGATCACGCTGTTCGTGGTCTTCAACCCGGACCGCTCCAGCGCCGCCATGGAGCGCGAGCCGTTCTCCGCGAAGGTGTTCCTGAAGACCTTCTGGGTGAACCCCATTGCCCACCCCGACTTCTTTTGGGCCTTCACCGGGCGCCTGCTGCTTTACACCGGCTATTTCGCGGTCACAGGTTTCCAGCTGTATATCCTGGCGGACTACATCGGCCTGGGCAAGGGCGCCGCAGCAACAATCCCACTGTTCGGTCTGGCCAGCCTCGCCGGCATCATCACAGCAACCCTGATCGCCGGCCCGCTATCCGATCGGATCGGCCGCCGCAAGATCTTCGTCTTCATCTCCTCGATGCTGGTTGGCCTGGCCTTGATCATTCCCATGGTCATGCCCACCTTCACCGGCTGGCTGCTGTTCACCGTCATCTCAGGCCTGGGCTTCGGCGCATTCCAGGCCGTGGACCAGGCCCTCATGAGTGAGGTACTTCCCTCCGCCGACTCCTTCGCCAAGGACCTAGGCGTGGTGAACATCGCCGCAACTCTGCCGCAGACCCTGGCACCGGGTGTTGCCAGCTTCGTGATCCTCACCTTCGGCGGCTACGTGGCCCTGTTCCCGATCGGCTTTGCCCTGTCCATCTTGGGCGCCTTCGCCGTCTGGTTCATCAAGGCAGTGCGCTAGATGATTTCACCAACATCCCGCACGACGCCGGACACCAACCGCCTGCTATTCACTGGCCTTGCGCTGCTGCTGGCCGCCGGCACGGTGTGGCAGCGGGACCGGGGAAAGCCCGTGCGCCGGCCCCGGAAAACCACCTCCACCACCTCACCTATGAAAACCAAAGAAATAGGAGCATCATGACCACCCCAGGCACCACCCCCGAAGAAATCGTTGCGGCCCTCACTCTTGAGCAGAAGGCGGGGCTGACCAGCGGCGCCGACTTCTGGACCACGAAGGACGTCCCTGGGGTTCCCTCCATCATGCTCACCGACGGTCCGCACGGTGTCCGCAAGCAGGATGCGGCCTCGGACCATCTGGGTCTTGCCGGCAGTGTGCCAGCCACGTGCTTCCCGCCAGCTGTGGCCCTCGGCTCCAGTTTCGACGCGGAACTCCTGGTTCGGGTCGGCGTTGCCCTGGGCGAGGAGGCCCGCGCCGAAAGCGTTGGCGTCCTCCTGGGTCCCGGCATCAACATCAAGCGCTCTCCCCTGTGCGGGCGCAATTTTGAGTACCTGTCTGAGGACCCGCTGCTCTCAGGGGTGCTGGGCGCAGCACTGGTCAACGGCCTGCAGTCCCAGGGTGTGGGCGGGTCTCTGAAACACTTTGCTGCCAACAACCAGGAAACCGACCGGATGCGGGTTTCGGCCGACATTGACGAACGCCCGCTGCGGGAGATTTACCTGCGCGGCTTCCAGCGTGTTGTGCAGGACGCACAGCCATGGACTGTCATGTGCTCCTACAACCGGATCAACGGCGTCTATGCTTCCCAAGACCCCTGGCTGCTGACCTCGGTGCTGCGCAACGAGTGGGGATTCAAGGGTCTGGTGGTCTCCGACTGGGGCGCTGTGGTGGACCGTGTTGCCTCCCTGTCGGCGGGCCTTGACCTGGAGATGCCCTCCAGCAGCGGCCGCACAGACGCTGAACTCGTGGCAGCCGTGAAAGCCGGAACCCTGGATGAAGCCGTGCTCAACACCGCCGCCGCGCGGGTGGCTGAGCTGGTGGCGAAGGCTGTTGCCGGTGCCGACCCCTGCACCTCATACGACGTCGAGGGGCACAACACCCTGGCCCGCGAGGCTGCAGCGGCCAGCATTGTCCTCTTGAAGAACGACGGCGTGCTGCCGCTTGCCGTGGATGCCAAGGTGGCCGTGATTGGCCATATAGCCCAGAACCCGCGCTACCAGGGCGCCGGCAGCTCGCAAATCAACCCCACCAAGCTGGAAAACGCGCTGGCGGAAATCCGCGCCCTGACCGGCACCGAGATTCCCTTCGCTGCGGGCTATGGCGAGGACGGCGCCAGCACTGCCGGGCAGAAGGCCGAGGCCGTGTCCGCCGCCTCGGCTGCAGAAACGGTGCTCCTGTTCCTGGGCGTTCCTGCTTCGCAGGAATCCGAGGGCTTTGACCGCGCGGACATCGAGCTGCCGGCGGCTCAGCTTGAGCTGCTCGATGCCGTGCTTGCGGCCAATCCCCGCACTGTGGTGATCCTGTCCAACGGCGGGGTGGTCCGCCTGTCAGCGTTTGCCGGGCGTGTCCCTGCCATCGTCGAAGGCTGGCTACTGGGCCAGGCGGGAGGCGGGGCAATCGCCCAGGTGCTGTACGGTGCAGTCAATCCCTCAGGCCGCCTTGCCGAGACCATCCCGGTTCGGCTCCAGGACACTGCAGCGTACGGGAATTTTCCGGGCGAGCACGGCCATGTCCGCTATGGCGAGGGCCTCCTCGTGGGCTACCGGTGGTACGACGCCCGTGACATTGACGTCTCCTTCCCGTTCGGGCACGGGCTCTCCTACACAACGTTCGAGTACTCCGATGCGAGTGCTGTCACGGACGACGCCGGGATCACCGTCACGCTGACACTCACCAACTCCGGTGGTCGCGATGGCGCCGAAGTGGTTCAGGTATACACGGGGCTGGCCGGATCTGCGGTTTCCCGCGCACCTCGTGAGCTCAAGGGCTTCGCCAAGGTGCACCTTGCTGCCGGTGCGAGCCAAAAAGTTCAGCTGCGGGTCCGCCGCGAGGATCTGGCCTACTGGGACACGAGAGTTTCGGCGTGGACCGTTGAAAGCGGCAGCTACACGGTTGAAGTGGGCGCCTCAAGCCGCGACATTCGAGCCTCGCTTGCCGTTGGCGTTGCAGGAGAGCCGATCCGGGTGCCACTGAGCGTCAATTCCAGCATTGGCGAGGTCATGGCGCACCCGGTGGCTGGCCCCATCATCGCAGCCGCCATGGGCAGCGGCAGCAACGCCGGACTCATGTCCGATCCGTCAGTGATGAATATGCTGGCCTCTGCACCCATCGGGCGCATGATGGGCTTTCCGGGATCGGGTGTGGAACCGGAGCAGTTGGAGCAGTTGCTCGCTGCAGCCAACGCAGGTTAGACGAGTTGGAGCGCCGCTCACTGCGGCGCTCCAACCCGCTCCTGCCGGAACCTCAGGGCTGTTTTTCGGGCTCTGGAGGTTCAACCGGCGACGAAGTGCTTGAGTCGTGGCCGTGGTGCCCGAACGGGTCGATGCGCTGGCGCTTCTCCGGCGGGAGCCCCCTGCGCAACCGGGCAGTCAGTGCACGCAAATTAAGCAGCGGCGAATCCTGGTTGGGATCTTCCACCTCCAACCCGTAAAAGTCCCCAATGTGGTCCACGAAGGCCAGACGTTTGGCCTTGTCGTAGGCGCGCGACTCCCGGGAGAAGGCTCTGTAGGTAGACCAGCAAATCAAGATCAACACGAAACTAAAGGGCAGGGCAATGATGATCGCCGCCGTTTTGAGGGCCTCAAGGCCACCGGACAGCAGCAGCGCACTGGCCAGCAGTGACGTGGCCAGCGTGAAGAAGATGCGGATCCAGTTCTTGGGCTCCACGTCTCCCCCGCTGGCGATCATGCCCATGACCAGGGCGCCCGAATCTGCTGAGGTTACGAAGAAAATGACGATCATCAAGATCGCACCGATGGTCAGCACGCCGCCGGCAGGAACCTGGGCCAGCATCGCAAACAGGGCACCGGAAGTGTCAACCGTTCCATCCGGACCCACCAGCCCGCCTTGGCCGGAGAGTTCGGAGTACAGGGCTGTGCCGCCCAACACGCTGAACCACAGGAGCGTGACGAGTGTGGGTACCAGGATAACCCCGGCCACGAATTGGCGCACGGTGCGGCCCTTGGAAATCCGGGCAATGAAGATGCCCACAAAGGGGGCCCAGGAGATCCACCAGCCCCAGTAGAACGTGGTCCACGTTGACTGCCAGGCTTCGCCCTCAGCACCGGAGAAGGCACTGACATTGAAAGCCATACCCACAAAATCCTGCAGGTAATTGCCGGTGGACTGCACAAAGTTGCGCAGCAGGAACTGGGTGGGACCCACCACCAGCAGGAAAACCACGAAAATTCCGGCCAGAATGAGGTTCGTATTGGAGAGCCATTTCATGCCCTTACCCACACCCGAAAGCACCGAGAACAGCACGAAGCAAGTGATCACGGCAATGATGACCAAGTCAATGAACATGGAGGACGTGATCAGCCCGGCACTTTCCAGTCCGGCGCTGATTTGCAGCACGCCCAGTCCCAACGAGGTGGCCACGCCGAAGATGGTGCCCACCAGGGCGATGACGTCGATAACGTTGCCCAGCCCGCCGCGCACCCTCTTCCCCAGCAGTGGTTCAAGCGTCCAGCGGATCGATACCGGCCGGCCGCGCCGGTGGATGGCGTAGGCCAGGGCCAAGCCGATGACCACGTAGATGGACCAAGCATGAACGCCCCAGTGCAGGAACGTCTGCGAGAGGGCATGCTGGGCGAGCTCTCCGGGGGTTCCCGTGGTGCCAGGTTTAGGGGACGCGAAATGGCTCAGCGGCTCACTGACCCCGTAGAACACCAGACCAATGCCCATGCCGGCGGCGAAGAGCAGCGAAAACCATGAGCCGAGCGAAAACTCGGGCTCGTCGTCGTCCTTGCCCAACTTGATTTCGCCGAACTTGCCGAAGCCGAGCCACAGGCAAAAGATCACCAGGGCAGTGGCCAGGAGCACGTAGTACCAGTTGAAGTAGCCCACAATGGTGCCTTGGATCCCGGAAAACAGGGCCTCGGCGGTGTCGGGGGCGATCATGGCGAACGATGCGAAAACGAGGACTATCGAGGCCGCTGGCCAGAATACCCAGCGATGGACCGGAGGCTTGGCTTTTGTCTCTGACATTTCCCCAGCATAGGCGCATTAGGGCCGGAAAATCCTGGCTTTGGTCAACTATCGAAGGAGCGATGCACCACGTTGGTGAGGTCAGGGTGGCTGACGATGGGCAAAACCTGAGTCATCCATCCCGCCCTTGATGGCCCAGCTCCATGGCCTGAATCGTGACCACAGGGCATCAAAGGACTATCCTTGGTCCAAGTGTTCCAATGGCATCTTCGTTGCGGATGGTGGGCTCAGATGGACGTAGATCACAATGCGGATCAGCCCCTTGCCCAAGCGGACGTGTGGGACCCGCCCGATACTTCCAGCGCAGTCCTGATCTTGCCACTCAACCACTCGTTGACGTATCACGCGTCGACGATTCAGTGGCAGCCCGGTGTCCTGCGGATCGTGCTTCCCATGCATACGGAGAGACTCGAACCGTGGGCCGAGTCGGTGACGAATGAAAAGGATCGGCTCGCGTTGGTGAGCCCCGGCCCGGGGTCGGTGCTCTATCAGTCCGCCGCGGAAACACATGATTCCCCAGCCGCAGCGACAGGCCGGTTGCACCACCTGTTGCCAACAGCGCTGGATCTGAGCGGAATGGTTCTGGTGGCCCTTGAATTTCTAGCACTGCCCAGGTCATCCGCTCAGCAGGAAAGCGGACCCGGTTGCGCTGTTCTGGCCCTGCACTTAACTTTTCCTGCGTGTGATGATGAGAGCAGCAGCTCACTTGCGACCTCATTGGAGAGGCTTCGGCAGCTAAGTTACTGGAATACCGAGACCATGAGCGAACGAGGGACTGAAGACTCTCGTATGGGAGGGCTGTGCGATTTTCTGGCAACCGCTCTGCCACCCGGTTGGGAGCCACCAAATCGTGGGACCAGACTTGGTGTATGCACCCTGTTGATGCAGAGGGACGCAGCGAAGGATGGGCGGTTCCAGGAGGAAGATTGGATGTACTTGGCCATTTCTTCCCGGGTAGTCAGTCCTGCAAGCATTTCCCTCCACCGTCGTCGATCATTGCCGGTCCTGCGAATATCCAAATCTTGGCGGCTTCTGGTGTTGCGCGATGGTGTTTCTGTGATGGCGACCAGCGACGAGTTCACCCGAAGCTTGCAGGCCTATTTTCATTCTGTCTATCTGGATGCGGTACTACTGGCGCGATTACAGGCACTGCGGGCCACCGAATTGGCTGCCTTGGTCCCTTCGCCGGAATTGACGGATGTGTTCAAGTTGCGGGAGTTGGAAGGAGCCGTCCTCGATTTCCGGCGTCGGATCTGGTGGTCCTACTTGACAGGGAAACGCACCAGCCCGGGAGACACCATTCTCAACCATTGTCAGGCCGAGCTGCGGTTGGCGGAACAAGTGGATTCCCTCGCCGCCAATGCTGCGGACGCAGCGAGACTGTCTGCGAGTCTTCACCACGAGGCCCTCACCAAGGCACAAGATCTGACGCGGGCGGCGCAAGAGCAGACCAACGTGACTATCCAGATCCTCACAGTGCTGCTTGCGCCGCTGGCACTGAGCTACGCAGCATTCACTGTGGCGGGCAGTCCCAGCGTGACATTATTCTGGATGGCCACGGCCACAGGATTCGCGCTCACCTTGGTGGCCGCGCTCGTGCTGAGGACAGTACGGAAGCGCCAACACCGTGACCCACAATAGTGCCAGGGCACGCTCCCTGAAAGAGGCATCGACGTCGCCCCCGAGTGGTGAAACGATGGGTGCCGGCTGCTAGTCAGGTGCGGCATAATTGGTGCGCCGCGGCAACCTTTTGATGGCCCTGCCCACCACCAGCACCCAGCCAAGTATTCCGGCGAGGCAGATCCGCTCCGCGAGACCCAGCAGATCCGGGCGAAGGGAGGCAGCAAGAACCAGCGAGGCGAGCCCGACGGCGGCAATTGCCGCGAGTGTGAATGCGGACCGATATGCCATTGCCAGCTCCGGGACGCAGCGGATCCAGCGGGTCAGCACGAGAGTACCCGCCAGCGCGGCCAAGAATCCCGCGCTGGCCACGTAGAGATGGATGGCTCCCCCGGCCGTCGCCACCGCCAGCCCGGATCCGGCATCCACATCGGTTGGAAAGAATGCCAGGACAGCCGAGCACAGGCCACCGGCTGCCAATAGCGCCACCCCCGTCCGCCGGAGTCCGGAGGCCGGACCGATCCGGTTGATGGCGGCGATGGCACACCCGGTCGTCACGGCCCGGCCAAGAAAATTCAGATTCATGATCCACCCAAAAGGACCTACCGCCAGGTTGCTTTCGGCGTCGCTGATCACGCTGTAGTGCGGGGGCAGAAACTGGAGCACAACGTCAACGAAGACGTACACACCCACACCGGCCATGGCTGCGGTGGCAACCCTCTCTCGGGTTATATCTTGGGTGTGCAACGTCATGGCTCCAAGTTTTCCATATCGCCGCTGGTCCCGGCGGCAGGTTCACCGCCGGTCGCACCGTTGCGGCTCCCGTCCCGGCATTCCTTGGCGACTCCTTGCCATGGGGATCTTCCATGGTGGAGGCGCTGTGGGCCACTGCGGCCTTGAACTGGCACGTCAAAGTCATCGGAACCAACCATCTGCTCGGCGCGGATCTCGCTGCAAGTGACATGGTTATCAACCGCTCAGTGCATCGAGGGGGCACTCAGCTGTTTGAACCGATTTGGGTTGCGTGCAGGTGGGCGTATCGTCCGGAGCTCGCGAGCAGCTCATCGTGGGTGCCGATTTCAACTATTTGCCCATTTTCGAGAACCACAATGCGATCTGCCTGCCGGATGGTGGACAGGCGATGGGCGACGACCAGCGTGGTGCGTCCCTGCATCAGGCGGCCCAATGCCTCCTTGACGAGTTGTTCCGACTCGGGGTCGAGTGCGCTGGTTGCCTCGTCCAGGAGCAGGATGCGCGGGTCGCGCACCAGGGCGCGGGCGATTGCCAGCCGTTGGCGCTGCCCTCCCGAAAGGCGAGCACCACGTTCGCCAACAATGGTGTGCCAGCCGTCCTGCTGTGCGTCGACAAAATCCAAGGCGTTGGCGTCTCGCAGTGCCGCACGGATGCGCTCATCCTTCAGATGAGGCAGGCCGTAGGCGATGTTCTCACGGACGGTACCTTCGAACAGAACAGAATCCTGGGGCACCACTGAGACAAAACGGCGGGCGGTTCGCATGTCCAGGAGCTGCATGTCGACGCCGTCGAGCAAGATCCGCCCGCTAGTGGGGCGCACGAAGCCGAGCACAAGATTGAGCAAGGTTGACTTGCCCGATCCGGACGAGCCAACGAAAGCGACAGTCTCACCAGCTTGGATGTCGAGCTCCAGCTCGTGGATTGCGTCAACCTCGGAGTCCAGGTACCGCTGACTGACCGATTCAAGCCGCACATTCCCGGCCACCTTCTCAACTGACTGCTTGCCCTCATTTTGCTCCAGATCTGGATCCTGAAGCACCTCGGCGATGGAGCGCACCGACTCTAGCCCGCGCGCTCCCACCGGAATCAGCATCAGCAGTTGAGTCAATCCCTGGGTGAGCAGCGCGAAGTAGGTTGACAGCAGCACCACCTCACCCGGTGTGATCGGAAGGAATCCTGTCAGGGAAAACACGGCGGCCAGCACCAGGCACCCCACCCCGAGCAGTTGCATGGTGACCCATGAAATCGAAGCCACGTGGCCGTTGAGCATGTCCAGATGCAGGCCAGCACGCCGCACGCCGTCGGCACTGGTTGAGACACGGGTGACCGCCGTCTTTTCAAGCCCGTGCGCCCTGGTCACGGGGATCAATGACGCCATTTCACCGACTCGTGCCGCGAAGCTCTCGACCTCGAGTCGAAAAGTCTCATTGCGGGAACGTGATCGGTTGCGCATTCCATAGCGGATCCCGATCGCGATCGGCACTGTGAGGGCGTAAACGGGCAGGAACTGGGGCACGGCAATGGCTGTCATCGTAATGGCACCCGTCATGACCATGATCGAGGACAACAGCGGGTGGGTCACCTGCTGGAGCATCAGCTCGACGTTCTCAACATCACGCACCACCTTGGTCTGCACGATGGAGGAGTTCACCCGGGTGTGGTAACCGATTGACAAGCTTTGCAGCCGAGCGGCCAAAACGTTGCGCAGCTCGGATCCGGTATCGCGCACCACTGTCATGAAATTGCGGGTGTAAATGATGTGGTTCGGGTAATTCTGCATCAGCAGTGCAGCGGCCACAACGCCCCACCACAGCACCGATTCCACCGCGCCACCTACTGTCACGATGTCTATGACCGCAGCTGTGATCACCGGGAGAAACCACAACGGGATCTCCTTCATGGCGAAGGCAAGCACAGCAACGGTCATCCGCCCTGGCCGCCGCAGCAGCAACCGGACCACGGACCGAATCGGATGGGCCCCGTTAACGACGACGACAGGTCGGGAAAGCGCTTTCTTGGACATGGTGACCACTGTAGCAAGGGAAGCGGATGTCCTTGCGGTAAATGACTTGCCCTTGACCGGTAGTGACAGCTGGACAGTGGCTCGGACAACTCTCCACTGAAGGTTGGTTCCGTGCCCCAAATAAAATGTGACACCACAAACTATTGACGTGACACCACAGTGGTGTCATGCTGGTGTCATGGAACTAGGACACTACGTAAACGACTTGCAGCGCCAGCTATTGGACACCGCAGAGCACGGCACGGAGGAAACCCGTGCCGCCGCCGAGCGGCTCGCCGCTGGCCTGGATGCCGCAACCCGGCTGGTACTGCTCGATGCACTCTCGGCAGCCGTCGGCGAAATCACCCGCGACATGGCCCCCGGCTCGGTTGACCTGCGGCTTCGCGGGCGCGACGTTGAATTCGTAGTGTCCGCGCCAAATGCGGAATCAGATGAGGATGAAGCAACCACGGCCGCCACCACGCCCGTGGACCTCGAGGACGCGAGCACTTCCCGCACCACCCTTCGCCTGCCCGACGCACTCAAGGTGCGGGTGGACGAGGCCGCGGCCACCGACGGCACGTCCGTCAACACCTGGCTGGTCCGCGCCATAGCGGCAGCCCTCCAACCCAAGCAGCGACGCATCACGGCGCGCACGCTGCGCACAGGCGACAACTTCGCCGGCTGGGCACGCTAGCCCGCCCGGCCCACAACAGAAAAACACACCAGCCACGCGGACCCGCGGGGCCGGACCAACACACCCAAAACCGCCGGAGGCTCCACCATGCCCATTTACAACACCCCCAGCCCCATCGACCTCGCCATCAATGTTCAGGTGGGCCTGGTCGAAGTCTTCGCCAGCGACCGCACCGACACCGTGGTGAGCGTGACCGCCACAAATCCGTCAAAGAACGTTGACCGGCGGGGCGCCGAAGACACAAAGGTCGACTTCGATGGCCAGCGGATCACCATCACCGGCCCGCGGCCACGCCTCAGCTGGATCGGGCCGGGCCCCTTTGACTCGGTTGATGTGAAAGTCGAACTGCCAACAGGATCCCGACTCACTGTCGAACTCGCCGGGGGCGGAGTGCGAACCTCGGGCCGCCTGGGCGCCACCCGGATCAAGTCGTCAACGGGTTCGGTGGACGTCGACACCACGGGTGATTTGTGGTTGCGTGCAGGGAACGGCACTGCGCGGGTAGGCGCGGTCGAGGGTGGCGCCGAGATCACCGCGGACCACGGCCAAATACGGATCGGCACGCTCACCGGAGACGCCATCCTCAAGGCCTCACATGGCTCCATCTTTATTGGGGAGTCCGGCGGCGGCCTTGACGCAAAGCTCTCCTACGGCGACTTGGAAGTCACCAAGGCACTCGGATCAGTCGCCGCCAAAACCGCCTACGGCACCATCTCGCTGTGGGAAGTCTCGGGCGGTTCCATCGAAGTGGAGAGCGGATACGGGCAGGTCACCATCGGTGTACGGGCCGGCGTCCCCGCTTGGCTCGACCTGTCGTCAAAGGACGGACATGTGCGCAATCAGCTCGACGGCGACCACGCACCGGGCACCTCCGAGCAAAGCGTGGCGGTGCGTGCGCGCACCCAGTACGGGGACATCACCATCCAACGCGCCCACTAGCGGTGGGCACGCAGTCGAAAAACGCAGGAGAAAAAGGAGCAATCAAGATGACAACCTCAGCTATTGAAGTCCGCGGACTGCGGAAATCCTACGGCGCCAAGGTGGTGCTCGACGACGTCGACCTCACAGTCAACGCCGGCACCGTCACCGCCCTGCTGGGTCCCAACGGCGCCGGTAAAACCACCACGGTGCATATTCTCTCCACCTTGGTCCGCCCAGATGGTGGCGCCGCCACAGTTGCTGGCTGCGACGTGGTGCGCAATCCCGACGGGGTGCGCGCCCAGATTGGCCTCACGGGCCAGTTCTCCGCCGTGGACAACCTGCTCACGGGCGAGGAAAACCTCCTGCTGATGGCAAGGCTGCGCCACCTTGGGGCGAAGCGTTCCGCCACACGGGTGACCGAGCTGCTGGAGCAGTTTGACCTGGTCGAAGCAGCTCGCAAACCGCTCGCCACCTACTCCGGCGGTATGCGCAGACGCCTTGATTTGGCCATGACACTTGTGGCCACACCGAGGGTGATCTTCCTCGATGAGCCCACCACCGGCTTGGACCCGCGCAGCCGCCACACCATGTGGGACATTGTGCGTGGCCTCGTCGCCGAAGGCACCACGGTGCTGCTCACCACCCAGTATCTCGACGAAGCCGACGAACTTGCGGACCGCATTGCAGTGCTCGACGGCGGCAAGATCGTCGCCAACGGGACACCGGATGAGCTCAAGCGACTGGTGCCCGGCGGCCACATCAAGCTCCGATTCGCCGATTCCACTGCCCTCCACACCGCATCCGGCCTACTCAGGGAGTCCACTCTGGACGACGTCGACCTGGCACTCACGGTGCCCAGCGACGGCGGTGTCCACGCACTGCGCACCGTGCTGGACAGCCTCGATGCGGCCAACCTTGAGGTCGCGGACCTCAGCATCCACACCCCGGACCTCGATGATGTGTTCTTCGCACTCACCGGCCGGGTCGAGTCGAAGGAAGCCCAGTCATGACCACCATCAACGCCGCGCACCCGCACGCTGCGGGCGCCGGAGGAAAATCTCACGTTGTTGCCGATTCCATCACCATGTTGCGACGCAACCTGCTGCACATGATCCGCTACCCCGGCCTGTCGGTGTTCACCATCATGGGCCCTGTGGTGATCCTGCTGCTGTTTGTGTTTGTCTTTGGCGGCACCCTCGGTGCCGGCCTGCCCGGAGTGGACCCGGCTGGCGGGCGGGCAGCCTACCTGGCCTACGTCATGCCCGGCATCTTGGCCATCACCATTGCCGGCGGGGCCGGCGGCACGGCAACCACCGTGTCGATGGACATGACCGAAGGCATTACCGCCCGGTTCCGGACCATGGCCATCTCGAGGGCATCGGTGCTCGCCGGGCATGTTTTGGGAAACACCATCCAAACCCTGATCGCCGTGGCCTTGGTGCTCGGCGTGGGCCTGGCCATCGGGTTCCGTCCGAACGCCGGAGCCATCGAATGGCTGGCCGCAGCCGGCTTGATGGTCCTCACCGCCTACGCGATCAGCTGGCTCGCCGTCGCCATGGGGATTCAGGCGAAATCCGTAGAGACGGCAAGCAACCTGCCACTGCTGCTGGTCATCTTGCCCATGCTCGGCAGCGGCTTTGTGCCCACCGATTCAATGCCAGCGTGGATGCAGGGCTTCGCCGACTACCAACCGTTCACTCCGATCATCGAGACCATTCGAGGATTGCTCCTCGGAACCCCGCTCGGATGGAACGCCGCCTTGGCCGTGGGGTGGTGTGTGGTGATTGCTGTTGCGGGGTACCTCTGGTCCATGGTGATCTACGAGAGGAAGTCTGTGCGCTAAACCACCGGTGAGTGTGCAGCTGATGCGACTTCCGCGGCAGGAAGTCGCATCAGCTGCCCATTCTGTTGCGCTGCGCACCGGCGTACTGTGATATCAGCACGTAACTAGGAGGTGCATGATGGAACTATCACCAACCACCATTGTGGGACTGCCGGAATTGATGCATGCCGTACGCAAAGAAGCGCGGCAGGTCATGGCGGAGCATAAAGGAGACTATGTTGCCGAACACAAGGCCATCCTCGCCAGGCTGACCGCGGCTGATCTCATCACTGACAATGAAGCAGAGACCCTCCTGGGGCTCTACCAGACAGGCTACGACGCCGGCGAGCCCAAGGGTGACCCGCAACGCGCCTACTTTGCAACACGGGATGTTTACAGCAAAATGCTGGCGCAGCCCAAGACCAGCCCAGTGGCCCTGGTGGTCGCGTCAGCAGCTTTGGGCTCCTTTGAGCTCTCCGACGATCCTGACGGATCAACCACTGTCACCATGGCCCGGGTCAGCTACGGATCAAGTCTTGCGGGGATCGGCGCGGGGATCGGTTCGCTCCTTGGCGGCCCCGCCGGCGGCGTCTTGGGCGGAGCCATCGGCGGCCTGCTTGGCGGCATTGTTGACGACAAAAAGGGCAAGAAATAGCGGAACCCGCATGCAGTCACCCTGCCGTCGACAGCGGCAGGTTATCCGGCACGCCCACTCGAAGTGCTTCCCGACCGCGCACGGTGGCGACGGACTGCTGCCCGGTTGGCGCACCGCACTGAGCAGTATTGCTGGCGGCCGTTACGCGTCACATCCACCACCACTGCGGAGCATGGATCCCCCGGCGTTGTGCCGGCGGCGCACCTGCCCAGCCGAGTCATGCCCCGTGTGGTCAGATGCAGCGCGGTGCCCACGCTGATGACAGCACGCAACACGTGGGCCAGTGTCTGATTTTCATCCCTGTAGTGCAGGTGCCAGCCCTCACCATTGTGGTCAGTGAGTCTTGGATAGGCGGCCGCGGCCGCCATCTGGGCGTTGAGCAGGGCAGCCCGCTCCTCGCGGCTGGGCGCATCAACAACTGCCACCCAGCCCTCGATCACCCGGCGAACCAACAGATGGTCCTGCTGCCCGGGCGTGAAATCCATGGTCATGCCAAACTCCCGCACTCGTGCCAAGATGCCCATCCTGTCCGAGGGAAAATCGTTGGCCAGCGAGGCGGCGAGCAAAACAGCGTATTCACCGTAAGGGTTGAGTTGCATAAGACCATTACAGCATAGTGGGCCGTATGACATTCACCATCGCTGCCGAGCAGCAAACATCCCCCAGTCAACACTCACACCATGAGCACACGTGGACGGTTGAGTCGGCACACACCACCAGCGAAGGGCGCGTCCTGTACATGGTGTGCCCAGCCCCGTGCGGGGCACGCCGAGTGGACCTCCGCGTCGTCCAGGGCGCCCCGGCAGCAGCCTTGAGCAAAGAAACACAGCCCGCCCGAGCCTGGAAATAGCGGTTCCGGGCGTGGGTGGGCCCACAACTCCGAGGGGCCCCAACCGAGGAACGAGGTTGGGGAGGAGTTGGGGACTAGTAGGCAGTCCTGCCGTGATAGCCGCGCCAGGCATCAAAGGGGTCCACAGCGACTCCCCTCCCAGGGGCCACTTTGGCCACCGGCATGAGCCTGCGGTCGCTGCTGGGCTCAAAGTATTCGTAAAAGAGTGCGTCATCGAAGCCGGCGGCTGCGGCATCATGGCGGTCGGCGGCGAAGTAGACGTGGCCTATTCTCGCCCACAGCGAAGAGGCCAAACACATGGGGCAAGGTTCGCAACTTGTGTACAGGGTGGCGCCTGTCAGGTCGAAATCCCCCACGCCCTGGCATGCGTTGCGGATTGCCGTGACTTCTGCGTGGGCTGTGGGATCAAGGTTCGCTGTCACACGATTCAACCCTTCAAACTCACGGCCATCCGCCGTGACCACGATGGCACCAAATGGCCCGCCATTGTTGCGCACATTTTCCGTGGCCAGTTCCACCGCTTTTGCAAGGTAATAAGCAGGCGATTGCAGTTGCTCCATGGGGCACTTCCTTTGCAAGTACAAGAAATAGGCGTTGCCAAGGCGCCCTTGGCAAACGACACTGCAGCAAATTGATCTTGACAAGACACTAACATCGGGCCGATGCGCAGGGCATTGCTTGTCGAGGTCATGAAAACTGGTGCCCGCCGCACCCGCCACGCCCCCATTTCCTTCTTCCACCCCTGTATGCCAACGAAAGCCTGTAGTACTGTCAGGAATTATCCATGCCGCAGAACTAGACCCTCACATAACCCAGCCAGCGCTATCTACGACGACGAAGAAGCCGGGGCACCACAATGAATACACCCGAAAACGTCTTGGGCACCGAGCCAGCGTTCATCGTCAACGGTGCGGGGCGCTCCTTCGGCCCGGGAGCCTCGCATACAACAGCCCTTGAATGGCTGCGCAACAACCGGCTGACAGCAGCCAAGGAGGGTTGTGGCGAAGGCGAATGTGGCGCTTGTGCGATCCTGCTCGCCCAGACCGACCGGGATGGCGCAACAAGCTGGACGGCGGTCAACTCCTGCCTCATCCCGATGGCCTCACTCGACGGCCAGGAGATGGTCACCTCCGAAGGGTTGGGATCGCCAGAGCAAATGCATCCAGTCCAGCAGGCGCTGGCCTCCGGCGGAGGGTCCCAGTGCGGATACTGCACCCCCGGATTCGTGTGCGGCATGGCGTCTGAGTTTTATCGTCGGGACAGGACGCCACTGGCCCAGGATACGCAGCAGCCCACTCCCGGCGAGCGCGGCCCCAATGGGTTCGACCTTCATTCCCTCAGCGGCAATCTCTGCCGATGCACCGGGTACCGCCCCATCCGAGATGCTGCCTATTCGTTGGGAGCCCCCACCGATGATGCATGGGCCCGGCGCCGCGATGAACCTGCCCCCGGGTACCGCGCAACTGATCTTAAAAGATCCGACGGCCAGTTCGTTCGCGCCACCACCTTGAAACAAGCCACCACGTTGCTGGCCGAAAACCCTACGGCAATCCTCATCGCTGGAAGCACCGATTGGGGCGTCGAAGTCAACCTGCGGGCGCGTCGGGCACCGATGGTAATCGCCGTCGACCGCATCCCAGAGCTGGACTCAATTCTGCTCACCGACACCGAAATAGAGATTGGCGCGGCAACGCCACTTTCAGAAATTGAGCGCGTACTCGACGGCAGGATTCCCCTGCTCGCCCAGCTCATCCCCCAGTTTGCATCCCGCCTCATTCGCAACCGCGCAACACTAGGCGGCAACCTCGGGACAGGCTCTCCCATCGGAGACAGCCCGCCGGCCTTGCTCGCTCTCGAAGCCCAGATTGTTCTTACCTCGGCGGAGAGGCAAAGAGTCCTTCCCCTTGCGGATTACTTCACCGGCTACCGGACAACGGTCAAGGAACCGGGCGAACTGATCAAGTCAGTCCGCATCCCCTTGCCGCTGTCGAATCTGAGTGCTTTCCACAAGATCACCAAACGCCGCTTCGATGACATCTCCAGCGTGGCTGTCGCGTTCAGCCTGCACATTGATGACGAGGTGATCACTAAAGCTCGCATTGGACTGGGCGGTGTCGCTGCCACTCCGCTGCGCGCCTACGCCACCGAAAAGATGCTCACAGGCCAACCCTGGAACCGGGACACCATCAAGGGTGCTGCCGCTGCCCTGGGCGCCGAAGGGACGCCAATGAGTGACCACCGCGCCAGCTCCAGCTACCGCTCGATCATGCTTTCAAGCGCCCTCATCAAGCTGTATACAGAGAACAATCTGATCATGGAGGCCACACCATGAGCCATCTTTCACGCCGGCCAGCCGATCCCGCTGTCGGTGCATCCGTGCCTCATGAGAGCGCCCGCTTGCACGTGAGCGGACAGGCCCTCTACACCGATGATCTAGCCCAGCGCACAGCTGGAGCGCTCACCGCTTGGCCTGTTCAATCACCCCATGCACATGCCCTGGTCCGCTCCATGGACACCACTGCTGCGTTGGCAATCCCCGGCGTCATCCGCGTGCTCACTGCACAGGACGTTCCTGGCATCAACGACTGCGGAATCAAACACGACGAACCCCTGTTCCCCTCCGAAGCCATGTACTACGGTCACGCACTAGCGTGGGTACTCGGTGAAGACCAAAACGCTGCGCGAGCGGGCGCCGCCGCAGTCGTCGTCGACTACCTCCCCCTCCCCTCCCTCATCTCAGTTGCGGAAGCGATCCAAGCACAGTCTTTCCAAGGGATGAAAAGAACAATCAGCCGCGGAGATGCGGATGCGGCACTGGCAACCGCCGACAGGGTCATGTCCGGTGTGACGGAATTCTCCGGGCAGGAACATTTCTATTTAGAAACCCAGGCAGCATTGGCAACTGTCGATGAAGGCGGCCAAATCTTCGTACAAAGCAGTACCCAGCACCCCTCTGAAGCCCAAGCAATTATTGCGCACGTGCTGGGCCGGGCAAGCAACGAGATTACTGTGCAGAGCTTGCGCATGGGTGGCGGTTTTGGCGGGAAGGAAATGCAGTCCCACGGATTTGCCGCCATTGCCTCGATTGGCACCCTGCTCACCGGCAGACCTGTCCGTGTCCGCCTCAACCGCACCCTTGATATGACCATGACGGGCAAGAGACACGGGTTTCACACCTCATGGGAGGCAGGATTCTCCTCGGAAGGAAAACTGTTGGCCCTCAAGGCCCTGCTGACGGCCGACGGCGGCTGGTGCCTGGATTTGTCAGAAGCGGTCCTGGCACGGGCACTGTGCCATGTCGACAACAACTATTTCATCCCCCATGTGCATCTCGATGGCCGGGTGGCCAAGACCAACAAGACCTCTCAGACAGCTTTCCGCGGCTTTGGCGGACCGCAGGGAATGCTGATGATTGAGGACATTCTGGGGCGCAGCGCACCACTTCTAGGTCTGGCTCCGGAGGAATTGCGGCGCAGGAATTTCTATCGTGACGGCGACAGCACACCCTATGGGATGCCCGTACGGCACGCCGAACGGGTCACAACAATGTGGGAGGAGGCACTAGAGCGAAGCAACTTTGCCGAACGCCGTCGCGAGGTTAATGCGTTCAATGCGGCCCATCCTGGCCGCAGGCGGGGCCTGGCGATCACGCCCGTGAAGTTTGGCATTTCCTTCAATCTTGTGGCGCTCAACCAGGCCGGCGCCCTGGTGCATGTGTACAAGGATGGCTCGGTGCTGATCAGCCACGGAGGCACCGAGATGGGTCAGGGACTGCACACCAAGATGCTGCAGATTGCTGCGACCAGCCTTGGCATACCGCTTTCCGGTGTACGGCTGGCACCCACCCGCACCGATAAGGTTCCCAACACCTCAGCAACCGCCGCCAGTTCGGGAACTGATCTCAACGGCGGCGCGGTCAAAAACGCCTGTGAACAAATCCTTGGGCGCATCGCCGTCGTCGCCGGTGCCATGCTCGGCGTCCCTGCGCAAGATGTGCGCTTCTCCGGTGGCCTGGCTACAGGTTTGGGGGTCACGGATCAGAGTTTTACCTTTGCCGAGGTTGTCATGCAGGCCTATCTGCAGCGTGTGCAGCTGTGGGCCGCCGGCTACTACAGGACCGGGGGCCTGCATTGGAATCCCGAGCTCATGCAAGGCGAGCCCTTCAAATACTTTGCCGGCGGCGTGTCAGTCACGGAGATGGAAGTGGACGGATTCACCGGGACCTACAGCACACGCCGGGTGGACATTGTCCACGACGCCGGAGATTCCCTGTCCCCGATCATTGATGTTGGCCAAATCGAAGGCGGCTACGTACAAGGGGTGGGTTGGCTTACCTTGGAGGACCTGCGTTGGGACGAAAGCAACGGCCCCCATCGAGGGCGGCTCCTGACTCAATCGGCAAGCACCTACAAACTTCCGAGCTTCTCCGAGATGCCGGAATTGTTCAACGTGCATCTGATGGAGCATGCCGAAGAAGAGGGTGCCGTCTATGGGTCCAAGGCGGTGGGTGAACCCCCGCTCATGCTGGCGTTCAGTGCCCGTGAAGCACTTCGTGATGCGATCAGTTCGTTCGGACCGGCACACCACAGCGTTGAACTGGCATCCCCAGCCACGCCGGAGGCCGTCTTTTGGGCCATCCAGGAATCATGCAAGGCTGCCGGCACCTCGTTTGAAGAGAACGCCCTCAGCGCGGCGAGGCTTCGGCCTGTCACGGTGAGGCCATAGGGGTCATCATGGATTGGCTGGAAGCGGCGGTGAGCCTGCGCGAGCGAAACGAGACGGGCGTTATCGCCACGCTCGCCCAGGTGCGCGGCCATTCGCCCCGCAATCCTGGGGCCAAATTGGTCATCTCCTTGGATGAGCTGTGGGGCACCATCGGTGGCGGCAATTTCGAGGCCAGCGTCATAGATCGTGCACGGGAACTGATAAAGGCAGGCAACGGCACATCCGAACTCATGACCTTTACGCTCAACGACAAGGCTGCCAACGCTCACGGTGTGCAATGTTGTGGCGGAGAAGTCAATGTCTTGCTTGAGGTACTCAACCCGAGACGGACAGTAGCGATTTTTGGGATCGGGCATGTTGGCTACGAAATAGCCCATATTCTCGCCCGGCAGCCGCTGAACCTGGTCCTTGTCGATTCACGCCCGGAGGCTCTCACTCCCGGCCGCATCCGGCCCCTCATGATGGGGCTGGCAACCATCACTGTCCGCCACGAACCAGCACCCGAAGTTGTCATGCCGGATCTTCCTCCGGGGGCTACGGTGCTTGTCCTCACGCATGACCACTCCGAAGATCTCATGGTCTGTGAGGCCGCGCTGCGGGCCGAGGTCTTCTACCTTGGACTCATCGGGTCCCGCAGCAAATGGTTGCGCTTTAGCAAGAAGCTCAAAGTTGAGGGCTACGATGAACGCGACATCAGCCGGATCACTTGTCCCATCGGCATTTCAGCCATAGCTGGCAAGGATCCAGCCAGCATTGCCGTCAGTGTAGCTTCTGACCTGCTCATCCGCTGGGAAAACTCCGATGTTGCCGCAGGTGTCCCCGGGCCAGCCACCCGCCACCCGGCTTAGCGGATCACATCCGCCATGACTGCTGTCCGGACCACCATTTTGCCCGTGTTCGCACCCTGCATCATGCTCAGGAGCGCATCAACAGCATTCCCAATGCCGTCAACAACCGTTTCGTCGTAGGCGATCTTGCCGGCCGTGAACCATGCGGTCATGTGTTCATTGAATTCCGGCGCCAGGTCAAGGTAGCTGCCCAAGGTGAAACCCTTGAGTGATAGTCCGCGGGTAATCATGTTAACCATGTTGTCCGGCCCCACCTTGCGCTCAGTTGAGTTATACCCGGCAATGGCCCCGCACAGCGCGGCCCTGCCACCTGGGTTGAACACGTCAAGGGCGGCTTCCAAATGCTCGCCGCCCACATTGTCAAAGAAGACGTCGATTCCCTCGGGGGCAGCCGCTGCCAACTGCTCGCGGACGGGGCCGCTCTTGTAGTTGAACGCAGCATCGTAGCCATACTTTTCGGTGAGCAGGGCCACCTTTTCATCAGTGCCGGCAGAACCGATGACCCGGCCAGCACCCAGGAGGCGTGCTATTTGGCCAGCGGCCGTGCCAACCGCACCGGCGGCACCGGAAATGAACACGGTGTCGCCGGGCACCATGTTGGCAACGGCGGTCAAGCCAACGTAGCCGGTGAGCCCGGTCATGCCCAGTATCCCAAGATACAGCGACAGGGGCGCGCCAGGAATTTCCGGGACGACCTTGAATCCGGCGGCATCTTCTTGCACAACATCACGCCACCCGAACTGGTGGAGTACCACGGAACCCACAGGGAATGCGTCACTGGCCGACTCCACAACGCGGCCAATGGCACCACCTGTCATGGTTTCACCCAAGCCAAAGGGCGCCGAGTAGCTCTTGGCTGCGCTCATGCGGCCACGCATGTAGGGGTCAACGGAGATGAACTCATTGACCACGCGAATCTGGCCTGGGGCCAGTTCTCCCAATTCAATCTGCACGGTCGCGAAGTCGTTGGGGCGCGGCCATCCCACGGGACGGGCAGCCAGTTGAATTTGTGTACTGATGGAAGTGATCACGAGGTGACCTTTCATGTGGAGACTTTTGACGAGCAACGACTGCCAACTGGCGCCGCGCGTTCCCGCGGAGCATCAACGTGGCATATTATGTAATGACTGGTCCACTATATATTGGACTGAACGGTTCACAAAATGAGGGGTCCGATGGGACGCACACAGGCCTTCGACACTGACGAAGCAATTCGCGCCGCGCGCACGGTGTTCTGGGAACATGGCTACGAGGATGCCTCCCTCCCCGACCTTGAGCGTGCCACAGGACTGAGCCGCTCCAGCATCTACCACGCCTTCGGCAGCAAGCGCGGTCTCTTTGACGCCGCCATCACGAGCTACCTCGCCGAGATTATTGAGCCGCGGCTGCGCCCCCTCAACGCCCAACCCGTCGCCCCGGGCGCACTCAGCGAATACTTCACCGGCCTGCGTGCCGCCCTTGCCCGGCGGGATTCGCTGTCGGCCGGAAATGGCTGCCTGCTCCTGAACGCTGCCGGCGCTCCCATCGCCAATGAGTCCGCCGTGAGCCACGCCATTGCGGGCTACCGGCACGAGCTCAATGCCGCCTTGGTTCGTGGCATCGCAGCCCACCAGCCCAGCCTTGAGGAGAACGCCCGTCAGCAACTGGCAACAGTGCTCACCTCATTGGTTATTGCAGCCATGACACTGGCTCGAATAGACAATGCCCAGGCGCTGGCAACAGTGGACACGGCCCTGGCACTTCTTCAAGGATGAACACCCCACCAAAGCGGTAGTGTGATCTGGTATGAACTCGCAAGAGAAGTCCCCCGAAAGCACCGGCTCCGCGACAGGGCAGGTGGCAGCCCCGGATCCAGACGACGCGCGCAAACTACAGGGCTTCAACGAACTAAAAAAACAGTCGTGGAAGTACATAGCAAAACGCTCCCTGACCAAGTTCAGCGCCGACGGCTGCACTGACATGGCCGCATCACTGACCTACTACGGAGTACTGTCGCTGTTCCCGGCGATCCTGGCACTTGTTTCCATCGTGGGGCTGGTGGGCCAGGCCGAACAAACCACCAAGGTTCTGCTGGACTTGGTGAGCCAGCTCGGCGGCACGGAAATAGTGAAGACCATCCAGGACCCCATAGAGCAGCTGGCAAGCTCCCGGGCAGCAGGGTGGACCTTTGTCCTGGGCCTGCTCACAGCACTATGGTCCGCGTCGGGCTACGTGGGGGCCTTCAGCCGGTCCATGAACCGGATTTACGGCACCGATGAGGGCCGTCCAGTATGGAAGCTCCGCCCGGCACTGCTGCTGGTGACACTTGCTTCCGTGCTACTGGTGGCTGCCATTGCCCTGCTGCTGGTCGTCTCCGGACCCATTGCCAAGGTGCTGGGGGATGCCATTGGTGTGGGCGATACCGCCGTGACCATATGGGACACAGCCAAATGGCCCGTGGTTGGACTGCTCACCATTGCGCTCATCGCCATCCTTTACTACTACACGCCCAATGTGCAGCAGCCCAAGTTCCGCTGGATCAGCGTGGGCGCCACCGTGGCGCTCCTTTCCGCCGTGCTGGCATCGGCCGGGTTTAGCCTCTACCTGGGGAACTTTGCAAAATACGACAAAACCTACGGCACCATTGCCGGTGTCATAGTGCTGCTGCTGTGGCTGTGGATCCTGAATCTCGCGCTGCTCCTGGGGGCCCAAGTGGATGCCGAACTTGAACGCGGCAGGCAGCTCCAGTCTGGCATCAAGGCCGAAGCCCAAATCCAGCTGCCGCCCCGCGAGATTAGTGCCAGCCTGAAAAAGCAGGAGAAAGAGCTCCTACTGGTCACCGAAGGCAAGGAACTCCGTGAAAAGTTCGCTCCGGACTCTGAATTTGAAGAGCCCGCCACTAACCCGGAAAAGAAGGCCCTGCTGTGGCTGGCCGGCGCCGCGGCCGCCGTGGCCGCCGTCGTGACGCTGCGCAAGCATCGCCGCAAGGGCAGAACCACCCGCGAACAAACCACCTCCAAGGACTGAACTCATGGCGCATTTTGACCTTGTCATCATCGGCACGGGCTCCGGGAACTCCATTCCCGGCCCCGAGCTGAGCCACCTGCGCATAGCCATCGTTGAGGACAACCTCTTTGGTGGAACGTGCCTGAACGTTGGCTGCATTCCCACCAAAATGTTTGTCCATCCCGCAGAACTTGCCGATGCCGCACGGCATGGCCGGGCATTGGGCATCGACGCGCAACTCAACGCCGTGGATTGGAAGGGAATCCGGGACAGGATTTTTGCCCGCATCGATGCGATTGAGGCCGCAGGCAGGGCTTACCGTGAGGGTCCCGACTGTGCCAATGTGAGTGTTTTTGCCGGCCATGGCCGGTTCACTGCCCCCAAACACCTGAGCGTTTCCCTGCACGACGGCGGCACCGAAGTGATCACGGCGGAGAAGTTTGTGCTGGCGGCAGGATCCCGTGCCGTGGTGCCTGACATTGAGGGCTTGCTCGACCCCGGGGTCACTGTCCACACCTCCGACACCATCATGCGGATCGACGCACTTCCCGCCAGCATCGCGATAGTGGGAGGCGGCTTCATCGCGGCCGAGTTCGCCCACGTCTTCTCCTCGTTCGGGGTGGCCGTCACGCAAATTGCCCGGGGTCCGGCCTTGTTACGCAACCAGGACCGTGACGTCTCCGAACAGTTCACCCAGGAAGCCGCGGCCCGCTATGAGGTGCTGCTGGAGGCGAGTGTTGAACAGGTCACGGCGGGCGGGTCCGGCGTCGTTCTTGAGGTCAAGGGCCCGCATGGACACCGAACCGTCACTGCCGAGCTGCTGCTCATCGCCACTGGCCGGCAATCAAACGCCGATAGTCTGGGCGCGGAGGCCGCCGGCATTGCCGTGGACGACGCCGGGCGGGTGGTGGTTGATGAGTATCAGCGCACCAGTGCGGAGGGGATCTTCGCCCTGGGGGACGTGTCCAGCGCCCACCAGCTCAAGCATGTTGCCAACCACGAGGCGCGGGTGGTCCAGCACAACCTGACCCATCCCCGGTCCATGATGGCGGCCGACCACCGCTTCATTCCGGCCGCGGTCTTCGCCGATCCGCAAATTGCCTCCGTGGGGCTGACCGAGGAGCAGGCCGGCAGTCAGGGGATTCCCTATGCCGTGAACACCCAGAGGTACGCGGACATAGCCGCGGGGTGGGCCCGGGAAGACACCGACCATTTCCTGAAGGTGCTGGCCGATCCAGTCACCGGCCAGTTGCTCGGCGCCCACATCATTGGCCCGGAAGCGGCAACGATCATTCAGCCACTCATCCACGCCATGTCGTTTGGCCAGAGCGCCCATTCGGTGGCGCGCGGGCAGTACTGGATTCATCCGGCGCTGAGCGAGCTCGTCGAAAATGCGCTCCTGGGCCTGCCGGAACCGACCGGAGGGTAGCCACCAGGGCGCGCCACCGGCCCACGGCGACGCCGATGGCGTCGGGCGCGCTCGGCTGGCAGCAGTGCTTCCGCCGGGACGCAGAGCTCCAGCGGTGAGGCCTGCAGCAATTGTGGCGCGTTGCCGACCACGGGGAATGTCTCCTGGATTCGCCCCATCCATGCCGACCGGACACCGCGAACCCTGGTGGGAACCATTGAACGCGGCACCTAGTCCAGCTGTGGCTGAAGCAGCGCATGCCAGCCACAAGCAAAGGCGCCCGGCCGAGTTTCCCCGGCCGGGCCCCTGATCAAGGCGGACTCGCTCTAGTACGCCACGGTAAAGCGCTGGCGGCGGTGCGCAGGGCTCTCGATTTCATCCACCAGAGCTGCCGCAAGGTCGGCCCCGGAGATGTTCGAATTTCCGTCGGCGTCAACCAGGAGAACGTCTCCGCCAATACGGAATGTTCCCGTTGCCTCGCCCGGGACCCAGGCGCCAAATGCCGCGGCGGGGCTCACGTAGAACCAATCCAGCTCTCCCGCACTGACCCGCAGCGCCTCTAGCAGGGCCTCGCCGGTGGTGGCCTCAGCCAGGAACTCGACCGGGAAATCGCCATCCATGAGCTTAGGGCCGCCGGGGGCAACCAGCAACGACCCGGCCCCTCCCACCACACCAAGGCGCACGCCTGCGTCTTGGGCGAGCACGCTGAGTTCTGCAACCACACCTTCCAGCTTGCCTTCAAGATCTCCGCGCGGCGACAGCGTTTCAACCACCACATCGGCGTCGGCCACCACCTGGGCCAAGAAGTCGGGATCAAAGACGGATCCGGTCACGTAGTTGGCCCCCTTCACGGCGTCGGCGGGAAAGTTTCGGCTGTAGGAAGTCACCTCATGGCCGCGCTCCACCGCCACTCGAACAATGTTGCTTCCCGCATATCCGGTTCCACCCAAGACTTTGACTTTTGCCATGATGAATTCTCCTTGCTGAGTGAGCGTACTGACCCGACTGGTCAATGGTTACTAAAAGAGAGTAGCATACCGAAGGAGAGTTAGGCGCGTTGATATACTCAGGAGACCGGGAATGCCAAGGAGAAGAATATGACCGTTTTAGAGTGGGACCCCTATGACCGCAACTGCCCGTCCCGGCAGGTGCTGGACAGGGTTGGGGACCGTTGGACGGTGCTTGTGGTTGGTGCCCTCGCCGCAGGACCGATGCGGTTCTCGGAACTTGCCGAACGCGTGGACGGCGTCTCCCAGAAGATGCTCACCCAGACCCTGCGCAACTTGGAACGCGACGGGCTCGTGACGCGCACCATGTACGCCCAGATCCCGCCCCGGGTGGAATATGAGCTCACTGACTCTGGCACCACGCTGCAATTGCCCATGAAAGCGTTGGAGGACTGGACCAAGGAGCACATGCGGGGCATCATGGCAGCGCGCTATGAGTACGACCTTCACAAGGCTGAACTCCCGAAGCCGTAGTGGCCCGGCGGGCCACTACACAATGGGCCCGACCCGAAGGCGTTCTTGCCGGGACCACAGACATCTTCGCGCGATCGGATCTGGACTTTATCTCCGCCTGTGTCACCTCCGCCGACCCTGGCCTTCACTTTCACGGCCCCATCAGCAAGGACGGCACCTTGGAAGCGGCTACACCCTTCCAAGCCACCCTGACGTCCTCGGGCACCGGCGCGCTGGTGACTGTGCACCTTGGGCAACGCCTGAACTGATCCTGCGCGGCTCGCAGGAATCTCCTGCAGGTAGCCAGTCTGCCGCCCCTGCATGCGCCCCATGACGGCACCTTGTTCGCCCAGCGGGTCCTGGCGGTGACATTCGATCTTGGCACGGCTTTTGCCAGCGACTTTGATGCACCGTCGTGCGTGGTCCAGGAACTCGCGCTGAAACCGCTTCTGGATGAGGTGGTACGGATGCGGCCAATGCCGACGAAGAGGGTTGGCTTGGCACTGGAAGCCGGGATACTTTAGGAGCGGCCGCCGGGAGGGCCAACGAACAGCATGGTTGCCATGATGCCGCCCACGAACACCACAAACACCACGCTGAGCAGTGCCGGGCGGTTGAGCATCCAGCGCAATACCACCTGAACCCAGTGGCTGTCGCGGGGGTGGGCAGTGGCAGAGGTGCGCCATGCGCCGTCGAGCTTGTTATTCTTTTCCAGCCACCTGTCAAAGGGGATGGTCAGGTACGGGACAAAGGCAGTGGCCGCGGCGCCAACCATCAAGCGCTTGGGCCAGCGCTGGTTCAGGCCCACCAGCACTGCCGTGGTCACATAGCCAATGAACACCAGCCCGTGCGCGAACCCGCCCACCTTGACGGGCCAGTCACCTACTCCCACGCCATATTTGAGGATCATGCCGGTGATCAGCAACGTCCAGGTGACGGCCTCGGCGATGGCTACTGTGCGGTAAAAAGTGCGTGGCGACATGGGCTGTTTACAGTCCTCGGATAGGGGGTGACGTCAAGGGGCAAAAATGCCATGCCCAGCCTAGCGGTGATTGCTGGGAGAACTCTCAAGGCCCAACCGGCGCCGGCGGGTCCGGGCGGACTTCTCGCTGGGGCTTGTTGCCCCCAAACTCCAGCCGACGACGGCGAGCACGGCCTTGGCGGGGCACCTCACCGGGAGCGGGATGGGACCCAGCCGTGGAGTGTGCAGCCTGAGTAGCTCGCGGTATTCCGGCGGCAAGGTGGCAACAGCCGCTGCAAACAAAACCTTGTACCCGAGCTGTTGGGAACGCGGCAGGGGCGGGTTCCGGATGAAGGAAACGGTTTCAGCCACCCTTGCGTCGTACCGGAGCTCGGGGGTGTAGGCCGCCAGCTGTGCCCTTAATTCTTGGACTGTTACGGGTGGGCTTTCCACCTGCATGAGGGCCCCTGCCACAGCCCAGTCGGCCACATAGGCGTCTGGTCCGCCGGGGATCGGACCGCCGTAGCCCTGGTGGGTCGCCAGAAACGCCTGGGTGAAGGCCAGATGCACCCAGCGCAGCAGATCCGGATCGTTGGCGCCGTAGTGGCGGTCTTCACCGCTGTTGGTGGTGAAGGTGCCCTGAACATACTTATGGATTCTCAACACTTTCGCCGAAGCGTTCTGCGCTGCCGTGGTGTCGCCGTAGCTGACTGTGAAGATCCAGCGAATGGTTCCCGCCAGCCGGCCCAGCGGATCTGAGCGATAGTCGGAGTGGTCATGTACTCCCGCGAGCGCGCCCGGGTGCAGCGCTTGGAGCAGCAGGGACTGGATGCCCGCCACCAGGGTGGTCATGGAGCCGTGCACAGCCCACGCCGCCGTGCCCGGCCCAAAGTAGCCCCCGTCGCTCCCCTGTTCCAGGTCAAGTTCCCACTGCGGGATGGCCGCTGAGTTGTTGCTGAAGGTGCCGCGCAATTCTCTGCGCCAACGGCTCAGAACGTTTTCCATACACCTAGTCTGACCCATTGCCGGCGCGGATGCCCCGGAAATGCAGTTGGCGGTGAATTGTTGGTCATCGAATTGTGTCAGCGAAAAAGCGGGGCGTCCGGCCAATCCCATGCCGAAACCTCCAGCTCACTGCCCTCGATGATGTCTGGTGTGTCGGTCAGGACCTGGGTGGGGACAAATCCTTCACCCTCCCTGGGTGCCACCGCCATGGACGCCGGCAGGATGTGTCCTTGCGTGGTGGAGTTGGCACCCCAGGCCAGCATTGCCGTGGCCGTTGCACCCGGCGCCAGGCTGATGGGTGCCGGTCCCGGATCGGAAAACATGTAGGAGCTTCCATGGGTCAGCGTCACCGGAATCGGGGCGCCGTCGTCCGCGAAGAACTTGACGCCGGGATACCCCTCAACGGAGCACCGCGTGGCACTGGTGTTTGTCAGCAGGATGGTCATGGCACGGTGCCCCAAAGCGGCCTCGACCCGCCCCTTCATGCTGGCGGTCAGTTGCGCCACCGTGCACGGAGGTGCGGGAATGTACGACGGCGGCGAGTAGGTGGGCGGGCCGCTTGGTTCGTCAATGGGCGGTGGCGGCGGTTGCGGCCCCGCATAGTTGAGCTTGCCGCTGACCAGTGTTAGTCCCGTGCCCTTCTCCGCAATGAAGAAGTCAGTGACCACGGCCTCGCCGGGGGTGTAGGCAAGGGGTGTGCTGCGCAGGTACTCAAGGATGGGTTGGGATTGGCTGGAATCTTCCACCGTGAGCGTCAAACGCCGCTGGGGCTGCCCGTATAGGACTCGGGTGTCCACGTCGACGCTGCGTGCGGCGAACTGTGTGCCGAGTTGTGTCACCAGTTCCGTGAGCCCGGCCCCCAGGGCTTTTCCTGCGGTGGTTATGTGTGCCCGTCCCTGCGACACCAACAAGGCACCCACGTTAAGTTGTTTCGCAGCCAGGTAGGCGCCCACGGGTTTCAGGAATTGAAATCCGGTGGTTGTCACCTCCGCCACCCCGTCATGATCCATCATGGCCCGCTCCACCCCCGGGAGCGCGCCAATCTCCCGGGCAACGGCAAAGTACTGCGCCGTGATCGGTGCCGGGCCCTGGGAGCTGTACACCCCGGCCTCGGCCCCCGCGCCCGTTGCCTCGTCGGCGTCGGAAATGCCAACCTCCCACGCAAAGCCAAGGCGCTGCCCGGCCACGTTTTCGGCAAGTGCCTGCGCTGCGGCAACTGCCACATTGGTGCCCGTACCCTTGGACACCCGCAGTCGAATGGAGACGAGCCACGTGGATACATCATCGGCTGAGCGCGGGTGGTCCTTGGGGTCATGACCTGGCTGATTGAAGATCACCTTTACACCTGCCACGCCGTCGAGGGCTTTGGCGTACTCTCCCGCGGCATCCCCGGCCTCGCGCACGCTAGATGGCGGTTCATTCGGGCCCCAGCGGCAACCTGTCATGGCAAGAACCAGCGTGAGCGCCAGCCAGGTGGCCAGTAGTTTGCTGCGGTGTTTCACCAGTCCCCCGTGTCCTGCGATGCCCGTGTGCGTTGAGTCTAACTGGTCTGCCCCAGCCGGTGTGCCTTGCCTTGGATCGTGTCCATGACAAAGCCTGTTTGGAGGTTCACACTGAGAGTGAGGCCCTTGGCACTTTAGTCCTTGTGGCCGGAGAGAAGACAGCCATGAGCAACCCACCAGCACCCATAGACCCGGAGGAAGCGTCCCGATGGGGCCGGGAAGCCGCCACGTCCCGTGAACACAGCGAGACGGCAGCCGAGGGCACCGACGGCCTGGACATGCCGGAGATTCGCATGCATTCCCAAGTGGCAGCCGAGGGTCCCGAGGGCAGCAGCGAGTGAACGTTCCGCCCAGCATGCAATCCGCCGTCGCGTTGGAGACACTGCAGCTGCGGCGGCATAAGCTGTGACCATGACTAGTTTCAGTGTTTCCCGCAGCGCACTAATCCCGGCCACCGCGGAGGAAATCTATCCGTTGGTGATCAGCTTCCGGGAATGGATCAACTGGTCACCGTGGGAGGGCCTGGATCCGGCCATGCAGCGCACATACTCGGGCCCCGTTGCGGGTGTGGGCGCCAAGTACGCGTGGAAAGGCAAGGGCAAGGCCGGGGCTGGCACCATGGAAATTGTTGAAGCCACGGAACCGTCCAGAATTCACATCCGGCTGGAATTCAGCAAGCCGATGAAGGCGGTGAACCCCACCACGTTCACGTTTGTCCCCGAGGGCAGCGGCACCCGCGTCACCTGGACCATGACGGGCGAAAACAAGGGCTTGGGCCGGGTGTTCATGCTGTTCATGAACATGGACAAGCTGGTGGGCGGCGACTTCGAGAAGGGCCTGGCACAACTCGCAGCAGCCGTGTCCACGCGCAGCTGAAGCGAATAGGGGTGAGTGCCAGTTTGCCTGTGGCCCACCGTGGAAGGTCATTAAGTTATGCGTCTCACTGGCTGCTGACGCGGCGAATGCCCCAAGGCCCGTGTGGCCAGCACCCTCTGGCATCACGTGCTGATGAGTTCCTAACCGTGCAGCGGCGGGTGCGCGTCCACCCGGGGGATGGCCAGCACCGGAACATGCTGGGTGGCCAGGAGCTTGCGGACCACGGAACCTGTCAGGACCTCATTGACGCCGGCCAACAGGCCGGGGCGCCGGGCACCCACCACAATGACGGAGGCGGAGGCGGCCAAGGCGAGTCTGCCAAGGGCCATGGCCGGATCCCCGCCGAGAACCCTCAAGGAATACTCCACCCCTTGGGATTGTGCCGCCGTTCGAAGAATGGGTTCAAGTTCCCGCACTGCCGACGCCGCCTCGTCCTCGGGATCAAGTGCCCGGTTCAAGGATCGGCCCATCGGGTTGCCGCTGGGATCCCATTCGATGAGGTAACTGCCCGGGTCTACATAGCCGGCCATGACACTGACGCCGGTCGCTCTCGCCAACGATACGGCGCAAGCCAGGACAGCAGGATCCTGCTCTGGCAACAGCCCCACCAGCACCGCCCCTGTGCTAAATAGAGGTTCCATGACGGACTCACTCCCTCTCCGTTCGGCGTCAACAGTGCTCAAGTTATGCCCTCATTCTTATGCACCGGGCACCAAAGGGGAAGTGCCATTTTGACGTGACGTCGCAAGTCCAGCCATTCCCGGGAACGCCGGTCGGCAGGCCTTGGGCTCGCCTTGGGGCGCACTCAGAGCCGGCCGGTGACCACCGTTCCCGCCAGTTCGTCGCCGTGGGAAAGGGTGGCAGTGAAGCCGTGGGACGTCATGATCGCGGCGCTCTCCGCGCCCTGCCGGACGCTGGTTTCCACCAGCAGGTATCCACCGGGCCGCAACCAGGCCGGGGCCAGGGCCGCGATCCGGCGTTGGATGTCCAAGCCGTCGGCTCCGCCGTTGAGAGCAGCATGCGGTTCATGCAGCCTGGCCTCCGGGGGCATGAACGCAATCTCATCTGTGGGAACGTAGGGGGCGTTGGCCACTATGACCTCCACAGTTCCGCGCAGCTTTTCAGGCAGCGGAGTAAACAGGTCGCCGCAGTACGCATGCCCATGGGCGGGCAGCACATTCTCGGCTGCGCAAGCCACGGCCGCCGGATCAATGTCCGCCGCATGCAAGTCCAAGCCGCCGAACTCGTGCGCCAGTGCTGCACCCACTGCGCCGCTGCCGCAACACAAGTCCACCACCGTTGGCCCTGTCTTAAACAATCCGGGTACCGTGCCGAGGCTGCGCAGAACCTCCAGGGCCTTGTCCACCAGGAATTCGGTGCGCACCCGGGGCACAAAGACACCCGGCGCCACGGCCATCCGCAGCCCATGGAAAGATGCCCAACCCACCAGATGCTCCAGCGGAATCCCTGACACCCGCCGCGCCACCATCCCCGCCAGCTCCTGCGGGCTGACGGCCGCGTCCACCAGGATGGTGGCTTCATCTTCGGCGTACACGCAACCGGCAGCACGCAGGGCTGCAACTAGGCCTTCTGTGTCCAAAAGCGAAAATGGCTCCATGGCTTCCTTCGGTGTTGCCGCCCGGTGGCACTGCTGCGCGAAACCGGTCCGGGACTAGGGCAGAGTCAGGATCACCGGACCATCGGCGGTGATGGCGACGGTGTGTTCACTGTGCGCTGCCCTCTTGCCCTTGAGTGAGAGCAGGGTCCAGCCGTCGTTTGCGTGCTGGTAGTCATCGCACCCGCCGGCTATGAGCATGGGTTCGATGGCAATGACCAGGCCTTCGGTGAGCTTTATTCCCCGTCCGGGGCGCCCTTCGTTGGGGACCGGCGGTTCCTCGTGCATGGCGCGGCCAATCCCGTGTCCGCCATGGTCTGCCAACAGTCCGTAGCCTTCCCGGCGCGCCTGCTTCTCAATGGCGTGGCCAATGTGGCCCATGGTGTTGCCAATCCGGGCCGCCTCAATGCCCCGGGCCAGGGCGGCGTCAGTGGCGGCGATGAGGGCCACATCCTCCGGCCGACCATCCCCGACGGTGAAGCTGATGGCCGCGTCCCCACACCAGCCATCAAGGAATGCGCCGGCGTCAATGCTGACCAGGTCGCCGTCGGCCAGCTTGTACCCATGGGGGATGCCGTGAACCACGGCATCGTTGACGCTGGCGCAGATCACGCCAGGGAACGGAATGGGCGCCCAGCGCGGGTGGTAATTCAAAAAGGCGGGGACGGCTCCGGCGTCGCTGAACACGGAGGCGGCTACGGCGTCGAGCTCCTTCAGGCTCACACCCACACCGGCATGAGCCTTGACGGCGGCCAGGGCCCGGGCCACTATCCGGCCGGCCTCACGCATGGCCGCGATTTCTGCTGCTGTCTTGATCTTGCCCATGGCGATCCCCCGGTACTTCGCTCTTGACGGTGTTGAAACCACAGTACCCAAGGCCGCTACGCTGAGGAAATGACGTTCGACGCCGGCTCCCCCAACAATTTGTTCCTCACCGCCCTGCGCCCAGCCTTGGCGGAAGTGGCCATCGCAGAGAAGGCTGAAGGAATGGATGCATACATGAAGTCGGCCATGCCGTATCTGGGCGCCCCCTCCCCCGCGGTGCGCAAGACCGTGCGGGCACTGGCCAAGGAACACCCCTTTAGTTCCGTAGAGCAACTCCGCGCCACCGTCACTATCCTGTGGGACGGCGCACACTTTCGGGAGGAACGGTACGCGGCCATCATGCTCACCGACTCACGCCTGGCCCGGGGCGAGTTGGGGCTCCTGCCGTTTTACGCCGTCGTGATTGAGACGGGGCAATGGTGGGACTATGTGGATTCCGTTGCCCCGCGACTCAACGACCTTCTGCAACAACACCGCCAAACCATGGATCCGGTGCTGCGGGAGTGGAGCGAGCACCCGAATTTCTGGTTCCGGAGGGCAGCGGTCATCGCCCAATTGCCCGCCAAGGCGGCCACTGACACACAGCTGCTCAGCGACCTGATGGCACCCAATCTGGCAGAGCCGGAATTCTTCATTCGTAAGGCCATCGGGTGGGCGTTGCGCCAATATGCCAGGACCGATCCGCATTGGGTACGCGGCTACGTTGCCCAGCATGAGAGTCTGCTCAGCCCACTGTCACGCCGAGAGGCGCTCAAACACCTGAACCCGTAGAGATCAGCTTTTTACCGCGAACGCATGCTGGTCAGGCTTGTTCCGCTTGAAAAGTTCACTGGTCTTCTTGTCCCACAGCGTGAGGTACAGCAGGCCCATCACGGCAACAACAACGGCAATGCTGCGCACCACTTCCATGGAAATCCACGGGAAGACGCTCAATTGGTCGGTGAGTGCGATCAGGATGAAGAACGCACTGAGATAGAAAACAGTGCGCAGCGGCCAACCGTCCTTGATCCCTGTCGTGGCGAAAAACGCCAGCAACCACACCACATACCACGGCTGAATCATGGGGGCAAGCAGAACTACCGCGGTGAACGCCCAAGCCATGCGGCGCATCACGGCATGGCTGTAGCGCTGAGGTTCGGGCAGATCCGCGCCGAGCCCACCGGAAGGCCCCAACCGGATTTTAACGAAGGCCAAAGCCATGACAATCAAGATGGAAATGACTTGGGCGACTTTTTGAATGCCGTCTGCAATGGGGGTGCCGTCGCCACCCAACCAGTCCACCAAGGAACCCAGCGAGACTGAGCCAATACCCACCGGCGCGTACCAGTGCCAGATGGTGCCCGGGGTTTGAAGTGCCGCCAACCAGCCAAACCCAAGACCGTTTACTGCTCCCATGGCCCCCATGACAGCCATGGAAATGCCTAGTGTTGCAGCCCAGAGAGCAAATTTACGCACCCACCCGGCTCTGGACCCGGCCCACAGCAACCCCACAAAGGGCAGCGCAATCAAGGTGATGGGCTTGATGGCGATGGAGGCTGTGACAAACAAAATACCCACCACGGCCCGTTTGGTGCTGGCGTAGTAGAGGCCAGCCACCACCAGACCCATCATGAGGGAATCGTTGTGCACGCTGGCAATGAAATTCATCAGTGTTACGGGGTTTAAAACGGCAAGCCACAGCGCCCGGTGCGGGTTGAATCCGTGGCGGGCTGCCAGTTTGGGCACATAAATGGCCAGCAGAACCACGCCGGCAAGACTTGCCAGCCGGAACGGAATCAAGGCAATTTCGGGGCTGTTGGCAGGTATCAGGACAGCCAAATGCTCCAGCCACAACCACAACGGCCCATACGGTGTTGGTGCTTCAGTCCACAGGGTGTCCGGGCCCAGCAGAAAGTAGTTGTTGAGCGCGGAAATTCCGTTGGTATAGGGGTCCAAGTCCTGCTGCATGAGCCGTCCCTGGCCAATGTAGGCGTAGGCGTCACGGCTGAAGAGTGGCAAGGTCAGCATCATGGGCGCCACCCACAATATGAGGGCCTTCCTCAACACAGGGCCGGCGTCGTCGTTCCAGCCGCTCAAGTGTTGGCTCAGGCGCAGCCATGCCCTGAACATCAGCAGTGCACCCAGGCACAGCAGAACTGTTGCACAGATGACTGCTGCCGGGGTGGTCCGCGCCAGAATAAACAGGGGCGTCCTGATGAGCACCGAACTGCTGGCCAGCCAGCCAACGCCCAAAGAGCCCAGCAGCAGCATTACGGAGCCTGCAAAGCCCTGCCAGATGGCTGAGGATGTGGTGCCGGTGCGAAAAGGCAGTTTTGCGAACACCCTATTCCTCGTCTCCGCCATGGCAACGTCAGTGCTGGTCAACAACAAACTCCTGAACTATCTTTGACCCTCGTGTTAGGCCCGCTCGGCGTTCACATGGGCGGGCGAACCCGGGGAATAAGTACCGGCTGCGCTAATATGAAAACAGCCAAGGACTCCGTTCTTGGCATTCTACCCACTCCAGCTGAGCATCTCCTAAGTACCTGGGCCAAGCACCAATCGCCGCCCACGGATTACCTGTGCCCGGCTCGGTCCACCGCCACACCCAAGAAGGACTGGATCATCTCCACGGACACGTTTTTCTCCGCCCTTGCACGACTACGGGATGCGGTACTGCCCGCCCGGATCCAGAGCTGGCTGAAAACCCCCGTGGGCATGTGGAGCGTCTTTGCTCTGGTCCATGTGGTGTTCCTTTCATTTGCTGTCCTGCTGTCGCTGCGGGGGGAAGCATATAGCGACACGTTCATCTACCGGATCTGGGCTTCGATCGACTTCGATGAGACCCGTGTGCTTGGCCCGAGCCCCTGGGTTTACCCCATTTTGGCGCTGGTCCCCATGGCCGTGGCGTACATCTTTGGCGAGGGGCCCTTCCTGTTCATCTGGGTGCTGATGATTGCCGGCTTGAACACACTGGCCGTGGGCAAACTCACGAGTTGGGGCAAGAAGCGTGAAGCCATTCCGGCCGCCCTGTGGTGGATTTCCTTCACTACTTTGATGGCGTGGCTGGGCTTTGCCCGGGTTGACGGTCTCACGGCACCTGTGGTTCTCATAGCGCTGTCCATCGGCGTGGCCAGCCCCTTCCTTGCCTCTTTCATCCTCAGTGTGGCCACCTGGACCAAGGTCTGGCCTGCCGCCGTCGTGCTGGCGCTTTTCACTGTGGCGAAGCAGCGGGTCCGGGTGGTACTGGCTGGCATGCTGGTCACGGCGTTCGTGGTGGTGCTGGCAATGAGTATGAATTCAGGCCACAAACTTTTCAATTTCCTGCTGGAACAGGGCGACCGCGGCATGCAGCTCGAAGCCACGTTCACCACACCATGGCTGTGGATGAGCGTGCTGGGCATTGGCGACGCCCGCATGTACATGAACCAGGACATCAACTCCATGCAGGTGGACGGACCCGGCTCCGAGGTCATGAGTTTCCTCATGCAGCCCCTGCTGGTGGCGGCGGCGCTGCTCGTGGCGGGCCTGATTTTCTGGGCCCTGCACACTGGCAAGCGTAGCGGTGGCGCCGACAGGACATCCCTGCTGCTCTTCGGCTCGCTCGCCCTGACCACTGCGTTCGTGGTGTTCAACAAGGTGGGCTCCCCCCAGTTCATGGTGTGGCTGGGGCCTGCTGTTGCCGTGGGTCTGGCCTACCAATGGAAGGCGTGGCGGGTTCCGGCCACCATGCTCATTGGCGTGGCCGTGCTGACGTTCCTTGTCTTTCCACTCTTTTACAACGAACTTTCCAACAACAGCCCCGTCATGGCTGCGGTTCTTACCGCGAGAAACGTGCTGTTGGTGATCTTGTTTGTGTGGAGCGTGCGCCAGCTGTTCCTGCTGGGACGCATCCCTGCACCGATTACCCCGCACGACGCCGAGCCCGCCACAGCGGTTGCCTACAGTGCCGCCGCATATGGTACCGCCGGGGAAGGGCCCAGGCCTTCGAAGACCGGCACAACGGGAGAGGCTGACGCTTCGCCCGCCACGCCAAAGTAGCCGATCGGCTGACTCGGCGAAAGAAGCGCGGCAATATCGGGGTTCACGGTACATTTGACGCGTGGCTATTAATAATGAACGCATTGTGTGGATTGACTGTGAGATGACCGGCCTGGACGCCGTCAACGACGCCCTGATTGAGGTGGCGGTGCTGGTGACAGATTCCGAGTTGAACATTTTGGGCGACGGCGTTGACGTTGTCATCAAGCCCAGCGACGAGGCCTTGGCGCAGATGGGCGACTTTGTGCGCGACATGCACACCTCGTCGAAGCTGATTGAGGAGCTGGCCGGCGGCACCACCATGGAAGATGCGCAGGCGCAGGTGCTGGCGTACATCCAAAAGTATGTGCCCCAGCCCAACAAGGCCCCGCTGGCGGGAAACTCCATCGGCACCGACAAGGTGTTCCTCAGCCGTGACATGCCTGAGCTTGTGGAGCACCTGCACTACCGGGTCATCGACGTTTCCACTATCAAGGAACTCTCACGTCGCTGGTACACGCGCGCCTACTTCCAGTCGCCGCCCAAGACCGGCGGACACCGCGCCCTCGGCGACATCAAGGACAGCATCAACGAACTCAAGTACTACCGTGAAGCCGTCTTCGTGCCGGCGCCGGGGCCCGATACCAACACCGCCAAGAAGATCGCTGCCAACTACCAGGCCTAGATTTCCCGTATTTCCGGGAGATTTCCGCCTCAAAAACGCGATCTAGCTCACAAAAAAGGCAAAAGAGCCTGTTTTGGTTTTGACCACCCCGCAGCTCGTGTAGACTATTCGACGTTGCCAAAAGCGCAGAGGACATTCCAAAAGGATGTTGCTGTGGTTGAAGCGGACATGGTGGGATTAGCTCAGTTGGCAGAGCGCCTGGTTGTGGTCCAGGAGGTCGCGGGTTCAACCCCCGTATCTCACCCCGAAAAGCGGTTCTGTAGGAATCGCAAAAACACCCCGGTCATTTGATCGGGGTGTTTTTCATTGCCATCAAAGATGCATTTCGTGAGCCTGAATCCCGAGCATGAAAAGGAAGCCGTCATGACCATCCTCCCCGTAACCATTTTGGGTGAGCCCGTGCTCCACCGCCGCGCCGATGAAGTCAAGGCTTTTGACGAGGACCTCAAGAAGCTCGTGGCGGACATGCACGAAACCATGGATGCGGCCAATGGCGTTGGCCTGGCCGCCCCGCAAATTGGTGTGGGCCTGCGCCTCTTCACCTACCAAATGGAGAACGACGACGACGTTCCTGCCCGCGGCGTGGTGGTGAACCCCACGCTGACGGTGGGAAAGATCTCCGGCAACACCCCCGATCCCGATGACGAAGTAGAGGGCTGCCTGTCGGTGCCCGGCATCGACTTCCCGCTCAAGCGGGCCGAATGGGTGCGGGTGCGCGGATTCGACGTAGACGGAAACCCCCTGGATTTTGAAGCCACAGGCTGGTTTGCCCGCTGCATGCAGCACGAATACGACCACCTGGACGGCAAACTCTATGTGGACAGGCTCAACGCCCGCTACGCCAAGAAGGCCAAACGTTCAGCCAAGAACAAGGGCTGGGGCGTGCCCGGTCTGACGTGGATGCCCGGTGTGGACCCGGACCCGTTCGGCCACTAGTCCCCAACTCCCTGTACAGCCGGTGCGCCAAATGTGGCGTAGCTCCCATGAGGCATATCTCACGGGATTATGCACTGCATATTTTGTTTGTCCATTGGCTGGTATGGAGTAGCTTGGCATAGAGATTATTCTGCACTTTTTGTCGACCCGGCCAGTTCCCTCATGAATGACGGCCACAAGGGGGAACCATGTCCAGCACCAGCACTCCACACTCAGGCCCCAAGGCCATTCCGCGCAAGGTGATTGGCCTGGCCGTAGCCGGCGCAGTGGGTGGCTTCCTCTTCGGTTTTGACTCCTCGGTGGTCAACGGTGCCGTCGACGCGATCCAGGGCGATTTCAAACTGGGCGACACCCTCACCGGCTTCGCCGTAGCCATTGCACTTCTTGGCTGCGCGGTGGGCGCGTTCATGGCTGGCAAGATCGCCGACGCCAAGGGTCGCATCCCCGCCATGAAACTTGGCGCGGCGCTCTTTTTGATCAGCGCCCTGGGAACCGGACTGGCCTTCAACGTCATCGACTTGATCTTCTGGCGGCTGGTGGGCGGTCTGGGCATTGGCTTGGCCTCGGTGATCGCCCCAGCCTATATTTCCGAGATTTCCCCGCGACGCCACCGCGGACGGCTGGCTTCCTTGCAGCAGCTTGCCATCACCATTGGTATCTTCGCCGCCCTGCTCTCCGACGCATTGTTTGCCAATGCTGCCGGCGGTGCCGCTCAGGAGCTGTGGCTTGGGCTTCCCGCCTGGCGCTGGATGTTCCTGGCCGGCGTTGTCCCGGCAATTGCCTATGGCTGGATTGCCTTTGTGCTCCCCGAGTCCCCACGCTTCCTGGTTCTTCAGGGCAAGGAAGAAGAAGCCACAAAGGTCTTCAAAACCATTGCCCCGGATGACGACACCGAGCGCAGCATCCGCGAGATCAAGGAAGCCGTCAAGGAAGATTCCCTCTCAGCCAAGAAGGGCTCCCTGCGAGGCAAGCGGCTTGGCCTCATGCCTGTTGTGTGGATAGGTATTATCCTCTCTGTGCTGCAGCAGTTCGTTGGCATCAATGTGATCTTCTACTACTCCAACACGTTGTGGCAGGCAGTGGGCTTCCAGGAGAAGGACTCACTGACCATCTCGGTGGTAACGGCTGTGGTCAACATTTTGGTGACACTGGTGGCCATTGCCCTGGTGGACAGAATCGGGCGCCGCCCCATCCTGCTCACGGGTTCCATTGGCATGGCCGTCTCCCTGGGCACCATGGCGCTTGCCTTCTCGGCTGCAACCGGCAGTGGCTCGGACATCAGCCTCCCGGGCGCCTGGGGACCCATTGCCCTGGTTGCCGCCAATGTGTTTGTGGTCAGTTTCGGCGCGTCGTGGGGGCCGCTGGTTTGGGTGCTCCTGGGCGAGATCTTCCCCTCACGCATCCGTGCCCGCGCCCTGGGTTTGGCAGCCGCAGCCCAGTGGGTGGCGAACTTCCTGATCACCTTGACGTTCCCGGCCATGGCCGCCGCATCATTGCCGCTGACCTACGGCATGTACGCCCTCTTTGCTGCCGCATCATTCTTCTTCGTCATGTTCAAGATCCCCGAAACCAACGGCATGTCCCTGGAACAGGCCGAGACGTTGTTTGTGAAGAAGCCCAAGGCCGAACAGTAACGTTGCCGCTGCCCCGCACTTATGCGCAGAACCCACCTTGGGTTCTGCGCATAAGTGCTTCTGCGCGGAACCCAAGGTGGGTTCAACGCATAATTTCACGCCACATGCGCCACAAACCATGCGTGGCTGTAAGACTGAGTGGTGCCAGTGCAGTGCTCAAGGGTTCGCTAAACTAGCCCAATGACCTCCCGCACCGCCATGAGCCCAGAGCCGACACTTGACTACTTGGGCGTTGCCCCAGAAGATCGGGCCGACTGCCTTGCACTGTTGGAAGCCCCGCTCAGCCCGGCCGCGGCCACAGTGCATGAGCACCTTGTGGCGCGCCTTGGCAGTGCAGATGAATCGGTGCCGGAGCTGGGCACCGATGACCTCCCCGTGACAGAGCTGGATTGGCTGCGCGCCATGCTGGACTTTGTCCCCACCATCCTGGAGTGGCACGCGGGGCGCAACATTCCCGACGCCGTCTCCCGCGCCTCGTTGGCCGATTTTGGCCGCAACATGGCCATCAACCGCCGCGTCCACAACCGGTTCGGCATGGACACCTACAAATGGCTCAACCACCTTTTTTCCGGCCGCATCTACCAGTTGGGCCGCCTGCAGTACTTGATCCACCAGCCCACGGCCGCCATCCCCGGGGTCGCTGCCGGTGAATGGATCCTGGGTATTCACATCCCCGAGGGCGGCGGACTGGGTGCGGCGGTGGTCAATGACAGCCTGGCCCTTGCCCGTCCGTTCTTTGCCGAACACTTCGCGGACCAGCCGGTCGCCACAGCCAACTGCGAGTCCTGGCTGCTGGATCCCTACCTGGCCGAACAGCTGGAACCCAGTGCCAACATTGCCGCCTTCGCAGCGCTGTTCACCCCGTATGGTGAACCCCGCGACGAGCCCACTGACGCCGTCTACTTCACCTTCCGCACCCGCAGCATGGAAAACCTGGATGCCCTGCCGCGGGCCACGGCGCTGCAAAGGATTGTGCTGGAGCGCATCGACGCCGGAGGTGCTTGGCAGCTGGGCTTCGGTTCCCTGGAACTGCCCCGCTAGACTGCATCACCCAGCCGGCGCCGTCCGTTAACACCCGCCCCGCCAACGTGGCGCTGCGAGAGTTGCCAGGCGCCGCCGTCGTCCCTGCCAACTTGCTGCCTGCGCACTGCGGTAAACTTGATAGTTGGTGTCCTGCCTCTGCTTGAACATTCTTTTCGCCGCTAGAAAGTAGTCTTGTGTCCTCTCCGGCCCAATCCCCCGCCCGTGCCACCGAAATTACCGGCCAGGCGGAACGTCGTCGAACCTTCGCCGTTATTTCGCACCCTGATGCGGGCAAGTCCACGCTGACGGAAGCGTTGGCGTTGCATGCCAAGGTGATTGGAACTGCCGGCGCCACCAACGGCAAGTCCAACCGCAAGGACACGGTCTCGGACTGGCAGCAGATGGAGAAGGACCGCGGCATCTCGATCAGCTCCGCGGCGCTGCAGTTCTCCTACCGCGACACCGTCATCAACCTGCTCGACACTCCCGGCCACGCCGACTTCTCCGAAGATACCTACCGTGTGCTGGCGGCCGTTGATTGTGCCGTCATGCTGGTCGACGCCGGTAAGGGTCTGGAAACACAGACCATGAAACTCTTTGAGGTCTGCCGCCAGCGCAACCTGCCCATCATCACCGTCATCAACAAGTGGGACCGGCCCGGCCTGGATCCGCTGGAACTGATGGATGAGATCACCGAGCGCACCGGGCTCACACCCATGCCGCTGACCTGGGCCATCGGTATTGCCGGCGACTTCCGTGGCGTGTGGGACATCCGCCGCAACGAGTTTGCCAAATTTGCTCGCAACAGCTCGGGCGCACAGATCGCACTGACCGAATACATGACCCCCGAGGCGGCCGCTGAATCCGAAGGAGACGCCTGGGACGACTCCATTGAGGAAGCCAGCCTGGTGGTCGACACCGACGCACCGCTGGATTTGGAGGCGTTCTACGCAGGCAAGGCCACTCCCCTGCTGTTCTCCTCTGCCGCGCTGAACTTTGGTGTGAAGCAGATCTTGGACACCCTGGTGGACTTTGCCCCGCCAGCGTCACCGCGCCCCGATGTGAGCGGCGAGACCCGCCCCGTGGAAGCACCGTTCTCGGGCTTTGTGTTCAAGGTTCAGGCCGGCATGAACCAGGCGCACCGCGACCACGTGGCCTTTATCCGCGTATGCTCCGGCATGTTTGAGCGCGGCATGGTTGTCACCCAAACCCGCACCGGCAAGTCCTTTGCCACCAAGTACGCACAGCAGGTCTTTGGCCGCGACCGTGAAGTCATTGACACAGCCTTCCCTGGCGATGTTGTTGGCCTGGTCAACGCCTCCACCCTGCGCGTGGGCGACACCTTGTTTGTTGAGGAGCCGGTGGAATACCCGGCTATTCCGCTGTTCGCCCCCGAGCACTTCCAGGTGGCACGCTCCAAGGACCCCAGCAAGTACAAGCAGTTCCGCCGCGGCATTGAGCAGCTGGAGCACGAAGGCGTCATCCAGGTGCTCCGATCAGACCTGCGCGGAGACCAGGCACCCGTGCTGGCGGCCGTGGGCCCCATGCAGTTTGAGGTTGTTGAGGACCGCATGCACCACGACTTCAACGCCCCCATGCGCTTGGAGCGCCTCCCCTACACCCTGGCCAGGCTCACGACGCCGGACGCCGCAGCCACGCTGAGCACTGTCCACGGCGCCGAGGTGCTGGAGCGCAGTGATGGTGAATTCCTGGCCCTGTTCAACGACATTTGGGCTATGCGCCGGGTCGAAAAGAACTACCCGGAACTGCCCTTGACCGAGATCGGCACCAAGCGCGAGTAGCGCCTGCCTGCGCTAGTTGAGGTAGCCACTGGCCAGTGCCGCTTGCGTCGGGCAGCGGCCCAGAACGTTTTCCATGGCTCCTTTCTCGGCCGGAGTCACCCAGAGCTGGTAGGCGGCCTTGACCGATATTTGCCGGGCCACATAGTGGCAACGGACCTTTTTTGAAGGCGGCAGCCAGCTGGCGGCATCGGCGTCGCTCTTGTCCTGGTTGGCCTCCCCGTCCACTGCCAAGAGGTTCAGCGGATCATTGGCCAGGCTCTGCCGTTGCAGCGGCGTCAGGGCTGTGGCTCCCGTTTGCCAGGCGTTACTCAGGGCCACCACATGATCAATTTGGACAGCCTCGCTGGTGTCCTTGCCGCGTTGGAATTGCACAGTCGTGCCGGTGTACGGCTCCTTCAGCGTGCCTGATGCCACAAGACACGGCGATCCGGCAATGAATTGCACTGCCTGCAGATCACGGCGCAGGACGTCGTTGCGGGTGTCGCAGCCGTTGGCGTCAGCATCCAGCCACGCTTCACCAAAAGCACTGCGCTGATAATCATTGCGTGGCGCTTTGCCTTTGACCTGAAGGGTTTCCAGGACGGCCAAAGCCGTTGCTGGCGTCAAAACCACTATGGGCTGGCCCAATGCGGGCGACGGCGTGCTGACAGCAGGCGCTGGACCGGCATCCGGTGTGAACGGCCAATGACCCGCGCTGTGCAACCAGCCAACCAAAACCACCAACACCACCACAGCCAACAGGACAGCTGCCCGCACAGGCGCCCGCTGCGCCTTATCTGTGCGCCGCTGAGTGAACTCTTGTGCATGCCGTGCCATGGGACATCCTCACCAACTGACCCGCCCCAGCATGAACCCCGTCCCTCCGTATTCGGCGAAACCTGGACAGCGGGGGTCTTGGCAGCCGGAGCGCTGTAGTGCCGGTAACTCGGTCACTTTAAGTTTAGAAGGTTGCGGTCGATGGTGGAGCCGGTTATCCACAGACCTCTTATCCTTGGCAGACAACCCGTTCACAATGGCCACGGCCAACCATCTTTCAAGAGATTCCGCGTCTACTGACCGTAGCTGCGAGATGCATGGTTACACACGGGTTTTTGTGGCTGCGGTCAGCACAAAATTCGTAAAAAGCTGCCCACTACCGTTTTCGCGGCCGACCCGCCAAGCCACGGAGCGGAGACAAAAAAGGCGTGCCCGCCCCGTACAAAAACAGGGAAAACACGCCATGAAGTTGGATAGGGCAGCCGATACGCCGGGTTTTGTCATCCGCCGCAGTTACCCGCGGCGGAGAGGCAACCATCCATCTACGAACGCCGTTGCCGACGCCCTCTAGCAGCCTACCCAGACACTCGGGCGAACAGCCCTCAAACATGCCCTGTCTGGCCTTGCTCCGGGTGGGGTTTACCTAGCTTCCCTAGTCACCTAGGGAACTGGTGGTCTCTTACACCACCGTTTCACCCTTACCTGCTCCAGCCGTTGCCGTGCAGGCGGTCTATTCTCTGTGGCACTGTCCTGCGGGTTACCCCGAGTGGGCGTTACCCACCACCCTGTTCTGTGGAGCCCGGACGTTCCTCGAGCCACTTGCGTGACGCGCGGTTGCCCAGCTGCCCTATCCAGTGGTCAAGTCTACAGGGCGAGGGGCCACAAACGAGCGCAGCGAGCTTGGGGTGCCCTGTGGACGCTAGCTGCTTGGGCGCCCTGCGGGGAACGCACCCACGGTGGGCAGGCATGCAAAAGGCGGGTCCGGCGTCGAACGTGAATGTTCGACGCCGGACCCGCCTTGAGTGCGAAACGCTAAACCAGTGCTGCTGCCTGCGGGGCAGCGGCGTCGAGTGCTGGGAAGGCGCGCGGGTGAACCCCGGCCATTTCCTCCATGACGCGGACCACCTGGCAGCTGTAGCCGAATTCGTTGTCGTACCAGACATACAGCACCAAATGCTTGTCGTTGCTGATCGTGGCCAGGCCGTCCACAATGCCGGCGCGGCGTGAGCCAACAAAGTCGCTGGAGACCACTTCGGGCGAGTCGATGAAGTCGATCTGCTTGCGCAGGCCCGAATTCAGCGACATGTCGCGCAGGTACGTGTTGACCTCATCCTTGGTGGTGCCGTTTTCCAGGGTCAGATTCAGGATAGCCATGGACACGTTCGGGGTGGGAACGCGGATGGAGTTGCCGGACAGCTTGCCCTCAAGCTCGGGCAGGGCCTTGGCCACGGCCTTCGCGGCGCCCGTTTCGGTCAGCACCATGTTCAAGGCGGCCGAGCGCCCGCGCCGGTCACCCTTGTGGAAGTTGTCCGTCAGGTTCTGGTCATTGGTGAAGGAGTGCACCGTCTCCACATGGCCGTGGACAATGCCGTACTTGTCGTTGAGGACCTTCAACACGGGGGTGATGGCGTTGGTGGTGCAGGAGGCGGCCGTGACTATGGTGTCGTGGTCGGTGATGGTGCCGTGGTTGATGCCGTGCACAATGTTCTTCAGCGTGCCCTTGCCCGGGGCCGTCAGCAGGACCTTGGCCACGCCGCGGCTCTGCAGGTGCTGGGACAGGCCCTCCTCGTCGCGCCAGCGGCCCGTGTTGTCCACCACCAGCGCGTCGTGAATGCCGTACGCCGTGTAGTCGATGGTGGCGGGGCTGTCCGAATAGATGACCTGGATGGATGTGCCGTTGGCCAGGATGATGTTTTTGTCTTGGTCAACGGTGATGGTGCCATTAAACGGGCCATGCACGGAGTCGCGGCGGAGCAGGCTGGCGCGTTTGGTGAGATCGGCGTCGCCGCCCTTGCGCACCACGATGGCACGCAAGCGCAGGCCGTGGCCGCCGCCGGAGTGTTCAATGAGGATCCGGGCCAGCAGGCGGCCAATGCGGCCGAAACCGTAGAGAACCACGTCAGTGCTGGTGCGCTCGTCGGCGCCAAAGCGATTTACGACGTCGGCCAGTTCAGCGCGCAGGAACGTTTCAAGGTCGCCCTCGTCCGAGGCCTTGAAGTTTGAAAGGAGCCGGGCCAGGTCAAGTGAGGCGGCTCCCAATTGCAAGGTGCCAAGCACCTGGAGCAGCGGCAGGGTTTCTTCCACGGGAAGTTCCACGTCGTCAACCTGGCGGGCAAAGCGGTGGGCCTTGAGCAGGCTGATGACGGACTGGTTGATCAGTGACCGGCCATGGATGCTGGTGAGAACATTGTTGTCCCGGTAGAGCCTGCCGATGAGCGGAATCATTGCTTCCGCCATGGACTCACGCCCAATCCAGGAATCCAAGATTGTGTCGCAGTTGTTTGTCACGAGTTGTTGCACCACGTAAGTACCCTCTTCTAGCTCAAAACACCCTTGGTTCAAGCCAAAACCAGTGTGACAGCGCGCCGAGGCTACACGCGAGTTCAGTGATTCAATTCACTAGACCGGTCTACGCCCACACCCGCCGCCGCCTCGCGAACGGGCAGTAGTTGCTGATGTTTGCGCCCAACATCAACAACTGCTCCCCGTTCACCTGGCGCACGGTGTGGAATGTGAGCGCAGAACCGGCCGCTAAGCTCAAGTGTGCTCATTTTGCTTCCCCCTTCCGAAGGTAAGACCCCCGCCGATGCAGGAACTCCTGTGGATCTGGCCGAACTCAGTTTCCCCGAGCTGACACCAGCAAGGACTGAGGTGGCGCTGGCGTTGGCTGCCGTCTCCGAACAGCACGACGCGCTGAGCCAGCTGGGCGTCGGGGCAACGTTGGCCCACGAGGTGCACCGCAATACCAGGTTGGTCCAGGAGCCGGCAGCCCCGGCCCACACCATTTACTCGGGAGTGCTCTTTGATGCCCTGGGGTACGGCAGCATGACGGCAGGACAAAAGAAGAAAGCCGACTCCACAGTGATGGTCATTTCAGGTCTTTGGGGTGCCGTGCGCTTTGGCGACAGTATCCCGGCCTACCGACTGTCGATGTCTGTTGGGCTGCCAGGTCTGGGCAAGTTGGCCAGCTACTGGAAGCCAAAGCTGGCCCAAGCACTCAATGCTCACGCCGAGGGGCACCTGCTGGTGGACTGCCGCTCCAGCAGCTACGCGGCAGCGTGGGCGCCGGACGCGGCACGCACAGTGGCCATCAACGTTTTCACCGAACGCGACGGCACCCGCAAGGTGGTTTCGCATTTTGCCAAGCACACGCGAGGGGAATTGGCGCGGCACCTGATCACCCGCCGCGGCAATGCCCCGGAAACGCCGGCGCAGCTGGCCAAGGCGGCCGGCGAAAAATGGGCCGTGGAGTTGGTTGCCGGCACGGCCCGCAAGGCACACGCGCTGAACATCATTCTGCCGGACTAGAACCCGCCCAGTCGGTGCGGCGCCCTTCCATCCAAAGCCCCCGTCCGCTCACCTGCTCGTGGGCGGCGCGTCTGCAGGTGCTGCCTGTGCGCCGATGATCTTGAAAAGTTCCAAGGCCTGGTTCGGGACACCCGCCGGATCATCAAAGGCAGCCTCGTTGTATGTCACGGCAACTGCAATGGCGATCTTCTCCGACGGTAGCGAGGCTTCCACCGCGGAATACCCACCAAACATGGGATTTTGCAGCACCCAGTTGCCACTGAGCACCACACCCAGCCCGTAACTGAACCCCACACCCATTTCTGTACAGTTGATGCATCCAGGAACCTTGGTGGTCTTGCCGCGAAGGCTGGTATCAATCTGCGCGGCATGGGATTGCGCCGAGAGCAGTGACCCGGAACCGATCGCATCGGCCGAGGTGGTCATGTCGGTGATGGTCGTGGTTTGCACGGCGCCCCGGGCCAGGGTCCATGAAGGGTTCCAAAAGCTGCTGTCTTCGATGAAGTTCGCTGTTGCGGGCAACCCTAGGGGATCCCTGCGTTCACCCGTGTAGGCATGGAGCACTGGTTCGGGAATTTCCGGTGTGTCTGAACTTCGAGTGCCGGTGAGTCCCAGCGGAGTCAAAATTTTCTCTTGCAGCAGCTCATCCAGCGGCATCTCCGCAATCTTTTCCAGAGCCAGGCCCAACAGGACGTAGTTGGTGTGCGCGTAGTTCCAGTTGGTCCCCGGCTCATAGATCAGTGGCTTGGAGGTCCCAAAAGCCTGCAATTCCTCCGGGGTCCAGCTGCGGAACGGGTCCGCATAGAACGCTTTCTCAAACTCGTCGTCCGGCACATAGTCCTCATAGCCGGAGGTCATCTGGACCAACTGTCCCAGTGTCACCTTGTCACTGTTAGGCACTCCGGGCAGCCAGTTGGACAGCTTATCCGCCAAGGAAACCTTTTCCTCATCCACCAGCTGCAACAAGGCGGTTGCCATGTAAGAGATCGCGACGGCGCCGTTGCGGAAATGCATGTCAGTACGCGCCGGCACGCCCGGCATGGATTCACCGAACGCTTCAGTGATCACCGGCTCCCCTGCAATCGTGACCCGCACTAGAACCGACCTCAGATGCCTGGCACCCATCTGTTCTGTGACGATGTCCCGCACCTGATCGGCCAGTTTCATATCAACCGATGCCGTGGCAGGCAGAGTCTTCACAGGTGATTCTGCTGGTTTCATCGAACAACCGGCGAGCGCCAGCACTGCCACCAGGCCATAGACCAGGCCATTCCTGGCCTGTATGAGCGCGCCCATGTGATTCCTGCTTTCATCGTCGGACTAGCTGAAGCCGCCCCGACCCCGCTCGGCTCCGGCGAAGGTCCGGCGAAGGCGCCCTTCAATGATGCTAGTGAGCCAACTTCCGCTCCGGAATAGACCCAGGTCGCCACTTGGAAGGACGGAAGAATCAAGCCGCCAGTCAGTTGTCGCTGAGGTAGTGCATGACGGCCAGCACTCGCCGGTGCGACTCCCCATCCAGGGGCAGATTGAGCGAATCGTAAATGCGGGAGGTGTGCTGCACCACGGCTTTTTCACTGAGGAACAGCTCCGCGGCGATCCGGGAATTGCTGCTCCCCTCCGCCATGAGGGCCAAGACTTCCTGCTGCCGCGGCGTCAGCTCCCGGATAGCCCCGTTGGAGCGTTTGGCGCGCGCCACCATAAGCGCCACGACATCCGGGTCAAGGGCCATGCCGCCTGCTGCAACGTCCCGCAGCTGGCCCAGAAAAGTGTCAACGTCTGCGATGCGCTGCTTGAGCAGGTAGCCAACCTTGCCGTTGGAAGAGGACAGGAGTTCGTTGGCGTAGCGCCTTTGCATATGTTGCGACAGCACCACCACGGCAGTTTCCGGGTACTTGGATCGGAGGCGCAGCGCCGCCCGCAGGCCCTCGTCACTGTGGCTCGGCGGCATGCGGATGTCGGTGACAACCAGTTCTGGAAGGTGCAAACTAACAGCACTTTCCAATTCCACAGCGTCGCCGGCTGCTGCGACCACCTCGAATCCACCCCCTTCCAAAACCAGCTGCAGTCCGTGCCGGAGCAGGGCCTCGTCCTCACCAATGACTACGCGCATGGCAGATCCACCTTGATTCGGGTCCCTTCCCCGGGTGCGCTGGCCAGGTCAAAGAGGCCGCCCAGAACATCCACCCGGTCCCCTATCCCGCGCAATCCTGTGCCGACGTGAAGATCAGCCCCGCCCTTGCCGTCGTCGCGCACTTCCAGGCGCAGCCACCCCTCCTCAACGTGCAGCCGCACCTGGATTTGGGTGGCCTGCGAATGCTTCAAGGCGTTGCTGAGGGCTTCGGCCAAGACAAAGTAGGCGGCATGTTCGACGGCGGACGCGCAGCTGCCGTCTGTGATCTCAAGTTCCAGCGTGGTGGGGATGGGCATTCTGTCGGCCAGATCCTCCGCCGCTGCGGCCAAACCCCGCTCGATCAGGGCTGCGGGCATGACCGCGTGCACCAGCTGCCTCAACTCCGCCGCGGCGGCATCTAGGCCCTGCCTCAGGTGTGTAGCCCGGTCAATGGTGCCGGAATCCGAGCCTGCTGATTTGGCCAGTTGCTGTGCCTCGAGGGCAAGCAGGACAAGCTGCATTTGCAGACCGTCGTGGAGATCCCGGGCAATCCTGCGGCGTTCCCGGTCCGCGGCATCCACCAAACGCTGCCGGGATCGTTGCAAGGCACCGTGACTTTCCCGCAATTCCACTGTTAATCGTTCCCTGTCCACAGCGATGGCCACCACCTGCCCAGCGGCACGAACCAGCGCAGGTTCTTCAATAAGTGTGGCGTCGTAGGCGATGGCTCCGACTGTCCTGCTGCCCAGTACAATTTCGACCTGTCCCCGGTTGGTACCTGGCTCCACCAAGGGGGCCGGTGACCCATCGTCGTTGACAAATACCTCGTGTCTGGGTACCCAAAAGGACAGGGTGGCAGAGGGGTCTCCCAGCGCGCGCACCAGAGCCGCGGCCAAGGCGGAGCGGGCTCCTCCTGAGGCTCCCAGCCAGGAGCCCAGTTCCTCCAGCTCCCCTGTTTTGGCGAATCCACCCCGGAGAATTCCGTGCCCGAATGCAAGCGGGATTCCGCCTATAACGATCAGTTGCAGCATTGCGTTCGTCTCCACGCTCATGTCCAGCAACGGGCTCAGCACCTGAGTGCCCAGTGGAACAAAAATCGCGGCAAAGGCACCGTAGGCAAATAAGGGAGCAAGTACTCGGCGTTGATCCTTATCTGCTTGGACCAGTCGTCTGATGAGCACAAATGCCGTGGCCATCATGACCCCCGCCCCAACCCATTCCTGCAACCACTGGGCAAGAGCCACCATGGGCGGGCTGTCGGCAATGGCTAGGAAAGGCACGTCGCCGTCTGCACGGAACAGGTAACCCGGCGCCTGAAGCAGGAGCGAGTTTAGATAGGCGGCCAGCACGGTGAACTTTGAAATCCGGCCCTGGAGCCGGCCGGATGGAAAGGCGTGCAGCATATGGACAATGACAGCCAAAATGAGGGTGGCACCGATTGTAGACGCAGCCACAAAGACAGGTATGTCTGTGTTGCCCATTCCGCTTAAGAAGACGGCAAATCCACCAAACAGGATCAGGGGGCCCAGCCGGTTACCCGGGCGTCGGTGCCAGGCCCGCAGCCCGGCCAGTAGATAGACCACTGTCACCACCGGAAAGAGCATCATGACATGGCCCATCGGACCAGCAATGGGCAGCAGGGCCCAGCCCATGGCTGCTAAAGAAATTACGGCGACAAAGATGACGATGAGGGAACGGTCAAGAGACTTAGCAAGCTTTAACCGCGGTACCTTCTGGGCCATGGAGTCCAATCTACCGGCTCGTTGCTGGTGACGCGGGTGATTGACGGCCGCTGGATGAGGTACATCCGGGCATCACTGTTTGGGCACTGGCGTGGATTGTGGCCCCGGGCGACGGACACAGCCGTGAAAATGCGGGTAGCGGGGTCCCTGCAAGGAAGCGCAGGCGGGCTGCCGGGTTGCGTTTTCGGCTCCGTGCACGTGCCGGAAGGGATGTCGCTATTAGCCAGCACCACAACCGTGGTGTGGGTGTCCGCGTCATAGAATACCGAAGTGTTGCAGCCGGGAAGCTCGCCGGTGTGCCACACCCGGCTCAGGGAAGGATGAACGCCGGGCGTTCTGCGTTTCACTTTCGAGCAACCCTTGGCCCGTGCCCAGTGCCCGGCCATAGATCAAGAGGTCCCCCACCGTGGAGACCATCTGTCCGTCAGTCCAGACCCAGGTGGGGTTCCACGCGCTGGTGTTGACCGGCGTCGTAACTTCCGTGGGTGTGCCCTGCAAGGTGAAACCCTGAGCATGCGGGGCCGGGTAGGGATCGCTGCCGCACCGCGGCGACGATAAGGTCGATTCGCGGTTGTGTTACTCACGGGTGAGTTCGTCAAATATCGTCGCTGGGGTACGCAATCGCCAGTGGGCTGGAACAGCGCCTCAAGAGATGACTCACAGCTGCCACGTGCGGAAATCCTCCAACACCAGATGCAGCTTGGCCGCTGCGGCCGCTGCTTGGCGGGCGGCGGCTCGATCCTCCGCGGAGATTGTCGCGTCAAGCTCCAGCAGCGATGCCTCGGCATAGGGGTCCGCGGACAGTGTGGGATCGACCACTGTGTGGGCATAGCGGCCCGGTGCCTCCGCAAGCAGCGGTTAATGGCAGCCTGTGCTTCTGCTTGGTCACCTCCCGAGCGCGCGCGGCATGCTCAAGCGTGTTCGATACGACAATCCAAGAGTTTGCGAAGTCTTCCGCAAGCCAGGACTCGAGCACCGGCAGGGAGAGCGCATAGGCCTGTTCAGCAGACCCCCTTGCCACAGAAGTGTGACGCCCACGGCCACGCAGACGCCCAGCAGCACCACCGCGGCAACCGCTGCGCTGATCCTTCCCCGACTCTTAAATCGCCGGTCATTCGGCGCAACGATGTCACTCATGGCGCCAATACAACGGACCGCCAGGGCGCCGAACGAGGGACTTAGACCGCCACTGGGGCCGTTGGCAGCCAAGGCGGCTCTAGCCCCACTCCTCCGAGCGGACCAGGATGGCACCGGAATCAGGGCAGAACACAATCGTGTCCGGTGCGGCCTTCTTGATCTCCACCAAGTCCCCGGCACTGAGGTGCATGCCTGATCCTTCCGATTTTCCGTGGAACAACCGAGCGGCACCCACCCCATATTTGGCCAGGGAACGCTCGTAGATGGCCAGCAGTTCAGGGGCAAAGGTGGCGGTCAATTCGGCACGTTCAGCCAAGGTGGCATCGCGCTCCATTTTCAGGGCACCGAGTTTGCTGCGTAGTTCATCAACTACTTCATCAAGCACCGACTGCATCTGCTTCACCAGGGCAAGTTGTGCGCCTTGGCGTGCCGTTGCTTCCTCGAACGCCTCCATGATCTCCAGCTCGGTGTCTTCGAGCTCGCCGCGGCGCTTGTTCAGCGACACCAGCTCACTCTGAAGTGCCATGAGATCCTTGGACAGGCCCGTGCCGCTGTTGAGTCTGGCGTCGTCGCGCTCAATGCGCGCCACCACGGCTGCCACGTCATCTTCAGCCTTTGTCAGTGCCCGCTGGGCATCGCTGACGGCCGTGTCCAGGACCACCAGATCACTCTTGGCCACGGTGAGACCTGAGTGAAGATCAGGAAGCCTGGGGTCTTCCTTCAAGGCCTTGGCTTGAACATCCAGAGCCCGTAATTTGCCATCCAGTACTTGGATATCCAGCAATCGCATCTGCTCTGCCGGTGCTGCCTTAGCCATGTAATTCCTCCTGCTACATCAAGTGGGTGGTGCAATCCTTATGACAGCCTAGTTCCCGGGCGTCAGTATGAAGTCCCATGGGTCCGTGTTGGTTTGGCTGACAACCAATTCGGCTTCAAAACCTTGGTCTGCAAGCACGTTGCCCAACGCCTTGGCCGCCGCCGGCAGCCAGAGCCACTCGCTGGCAAAGTGTGAGAGATCAATCAGATATGGCTTGCCGTCCACCCGGGCCTCACGGGCTTCCGACGCCGGATGGTGGCGTAAGTCTGCCGTGACAAAAACGTCGGCGTCGCTGGAACGCACGGCATCAAACAAGCTGTCCCCGGACCCGCCACACACGGCCACCTTGCGGACCAGGGCATCCCTGTCCCCCGCAACCCGGACGCCGCCAGCCACGGCTGGCAAGGTGAGGAACACTCGGCCGGCCAAATCGCCCAGTTTTTCAGCACCAGGCAGCAGGCCCACCCGGCCTATACCCTCTTCGACCAAGCCATGGGCTGCGGGCATCAGCGGCTGGACCTCACTGAGTCCCAGGACATCGGCCAAAACATCTGAAACACCTCCTACGGCGCTGTCGCCGTTGGTGTGCACTGTCAGCAGGGCGCAGCCGCCTTCGATCAACCGGTGGATGGCCCGCCCCTTGCCGGACGTTGCGGCTACTGAATTAACGCCTTTCAGCAACAAGGGGTGGTGGGTGATGAGCAGTTGGGCACCCCACTCGAGGGCCTCATCAATAACTTCCAGGGTGGGGTCCACGGCAAACATGATCCGGTCCACTTCGGCTTCGGGCCGGCCCACCACCAGGCCAACACGGTCCCAGTCTTCGGCAAGCGATTCAGGCCAGAGCTCTTCCACCGCCAGCAAAACATCGGCAAGCACGGGTGTTTCCAAACCCTCAGCAGTGCCGGGCTCAAGAAGCTCCGTGTCAGGTTCCGTGTCAGCGATCTCCACGCCCTCAGTGGATTCGCCCGGGGATTCCTGGCGTTCCGCGTCTTCGCGTCCTGCGTCTGCGTCTTCCGCGTCTGGAACAACGTGGGGCTTGGGAAAAGTTGGTTCCATGCTCATGCTTCTACTTTACTGGCGTGCAGCCCCTGCGCGGCGCGGGAATGGACGCGGCGCTGGATGACTTATAAATAGACATGAAGACTTTTGTATTAGGTGGCGGTTGTTTCTGGTGCTTGGACGCCGTATATCAGATGACCAGGGGGGTTGAATCGGTGGTGTCCGGATACACCGGCGGCGCGGTGCCCAACCCCAGCTATGATCAGATCTGTTCGGGCATGACTGGACATGCTGAGGTAGTGTCAGTGACGTTCGATGAGGATGTCATCCCCGCTGGCATCATCTTGGACATGTTCTTCACCCAGCACGATCCCACCACATTGAACAGGCAAGGATACGACACCGGAACCCAGTACAGGTCCGCCATGTTTTACACCGATGCCGAGGATGAGGCCGCCTTCCGGGATGCCATTGTGCGCAACCAGCCCAATTGGCGCCACCCCATAGTGACCGAGGTGACTCCTCTGGGCCAGGTGTACCAGGCCACTGCCGACCACCAGAATTTTTACGCACAGCGTCCCGAAGTGGGATATTGCCGGGTTATTATCGACCCCAAGATTGCAAAAGTAAGAAAACATTACGCCCAGTGGCTCACGGCCTAGGAACCGGCAGAACCGCTGGTTACGCTGTGAATTAGCACCCATCCACGCGCGCATTTGGATCAACTGAGCTCGTGACGACTTCTTGAGAGTAGGACCTTACATGGCACGGATTTATGACAACGTCACGCAGCTTGTGGGCGGCACCCCCCTGGTTCGACTGAACCGCCTGACGGCGGGTTTGAATGCCACTGTGGCAGTCAAGCTCGAGTTCTACAACCCTGCCAACAGCGTCAAGGACCGGATCGGTGTTGCCATTATTGACGCCGCCGAAGCGTCCGGGGAGCTCAAGCCCGGCGGCACCATTGTGGAAGGCACCTCCGGCAACACGGGAATCGCCTTGGCCATGGTGGGCGCTGCCCGCGGCTACAAGGTCATCCTGACCATGCCGGAGACCATGTCGACCGAACGCCGGGTCATGCTGCGCGCTTATGGTGCTGACATTGTCCTGACCCCGGGCTCCGAAGGCATGCGCGGCGCCGTGGAGAAGGCCAAGGAAATTGTGGCCAGCACGGAGAACTCCATCTGGGCCCAGCAGTTCGCCAACCCCGCCAACTCGGCTATCCACTTCGCCACCACCGGCGAGGAAATCTGGGACGACACCGACGGCGCAGTGGACATCTTGGTTGCCGGCGTAGGCACCGGCGGTACCATCACCGGTGCCGGCCAGCTCCTGAAGAAGCGCAACCCCAATGTGAAGGTTGTTGCTGTGGAGCCGATTGATTCGGCCATCCTCAATGGCGGCACACCCGGACCGCACAAGATTCAGGGCCTCGGCGCGAACTTCATCCCCGAGGTGCTCGATCAGGACATCTACGACGAGGTTCTGGACGCCACCTTGGAAGATTCCGTGGCCACGGCACGCGCCCTGGGCAACCAGGAAGGCATCCTGGGCGGCATCTCAGCCGGCGCCGCCGTGTGGGCAGCCCTGGAGCTGGCCAAGCGTGAAGAGAACGCCGGCAAGCTCATTGTTGCCGTGGTTCCCGACTTCGGTGAGCGCTACATTTCCACGGTTTTGTACGACGATATCCGGGGCTAATCCCCACACCAGGGCCCGCACAGCACAGATTGTTCCCGCATCATTGACGCCGCAGCGTCGATGATGCGGGTCTTCTGGTCTGTGGGCCCGACCGCATTGCGAACTCCGCCGAAGAAGAACGACGGCGACCAACTGAAAGAAGTCTGTGGGATTTATCGGCAGAATACGTGAAGACCTAGAGTCGGCCCGGTCACATGACCCCGCCGCTCGTGGTTCCATGGAGAATTTTTTTGTCTACTCCGGCCTGCACGCCATTTGGATGCACCGGCTGACACATAAGATGTGGGCCAACCCAGGGCTGCGCTTCCCCGCCCGGGTGCTGTCGCAGCTGACGCGTTTTGCCACGGGCATTGAGATTCATCCCGGTGCCACCATTGGCAAACGATTCTTCATTGACCACGGCATGGGCGTTGTTATTGGCGAGACCGCCGAAATCGGTGACGACGTGATGATTTACCACGGTGTCACCCTCGGCGGACGTTCACTGGCCAAAACCAAGCGCCACCCCACCATCGGCAACCGGGTCACCATTGGCGCCGGGGCAAAGGTCCTGGGCCCGATCCACATTGGTGACGATTCCGCTGTGGGGGCCAACGCCGTCGTTGTTAAGGACGCGCCAGCCAATTCCATCCTCACCGGCATCCCGGCGATCGTTCGGCACAGGGATGCCAAAAAGGAAATGGCTCCCGCAGTGGACCCGGCCGAATACATTGACCCGGCCATGTGGATCTAGCCGGATCCAGTAAATAGTCTTAAAGTTCGACGGCGGCCGGTGACTTCCTTGGGGAAGTCACCGGCCGCCGTCGAACTTTAAGAAACTATGACGCAGTTGGTGCTAAAAACAGATACGTTTTTAGCACCAACTGCGTCATAGTCGGGCCGGGGAGGCTAGTGCGTGTCTACTGCACTGATCTCGGACTTGTCGCCACTCCACTGGGTATGAAAGGTTCCTTCAGCGTCAACACGGCTGTAGGTGTGGGCACCGAAGAGGTCGCGCAGGCCCTGGGTCAATGCGGCGGGCAGGCGCTTGCGGCGCAGGCCGTCGTAGTAGGCCAGTGAGGAGGAGAACACCGGGACGGGTATGCCCAGCTGCACGGCTGTGGAGACAACGCGGCGCCAGGCCGGAAGCACCTCAGCAATTTCGGCTGCGAAGGCCGGGGCGAACAGCAGGTTCGCCGGCTTGTCCTCGGCAGCGTAGGCCTTGGTGATGTCCTTGAGGAGCTCGGCACGGATAATGCAGCCGCCACGCCACAGCGAGGCAATCTCATCCAGCTTCAGGTCCCAGTTGTACTCGCCAGCAGCGGATGTGAGCATGTCGATGCCCTGTGCGTAACTGATGAGCTTGGAGGCGTAGAGCGCCTGGCGAACGTCTTCAACGAAGTCGGCGCCGAGTTCAACAGCAACCTCGTGGCCGGCCAAAACTTCCTGGCCGATGGCACGCTGGTCACGCTGCGAGGAGAGTCCGCGAGCGAACACGGACTCGGCGATGGCGGAGATGGGCGAACCCAGATCCAGGCCGGACTGGACAGTCCAGCGGCCCGTGCCCTTCTGGCCTGCGGAGTCAACAATGACGTCAACCAGCGGCTTGCCGGTCTTAGCGTCAACGTGGCCCAGCACTTCGGCCGTGATCTCGATCAGGAAGGAGGCCAGCTGGCCTTCGTTCCACTTGCCGAAGATTTCAGCCTGCTCAGCCGGCTCGATGCCAGCGGCGCTGCGCAACAGGTCGAAAGCTTCACCGATAACCTGCATGTCGGCATATTCGATGCCGTTGTGAACCATCTTGACGAAGTGGCCGGCGCCATCGGTGCCGATCCAAGCGCAGCAGGGCTGGCCATCAACCTTGGCGGAAATCTTTTCCAGCAGCGGGCCAAGTGCATCGTAAGATTCCTTGGAGCCACCGGGCATGATGGACGGGCCCAAGAGAGCGCCTTCCTCACCACCGGATACACCAACGCCCACAAAGTGGAGATTCTTCTCGGCCAGAGCAGCTTCGCGGCGGCGGGTGTCCTGGTAGTGCGAGTTGCCGCCGTCGATGATGATGTCACCCTCTTCCATGAGAGGCACGAGTGCATCGATCACGGAGTCAACGGGGCCGCCGGCCTTGACCATGATGAGCACGCGGCGGGGCTTCTCCAAGGACTCGACCAGCTCGGCCAGGGTCTCGGTGCGGACAAAATTGCCCTCGTCGCCGTGGGCGGCAAGCAGCGCGTCGGTCTTTTCCACCGAGCGGTTGTGCAAGGCAACGGTGTAACCGTTGCGGGCCAAGTTGCGGGCCAGGTTGGCGCCCATGACGGCCAGTCCGGTCACGCCGATCTGTGCGGAGCCGATTTGTGCAGACATACTACCTCCAGAATGAAATGAACAGTTTCCTACAGCTTATCGGGGATGGCGCCGGTTCCCCAGCCGGTTCCATGATTTGGATACGCAATGTGACATATTGGGTAAGCCATCGTGGCAACCGGATGCCACATGGTCAACTCAAGCCCCGAAGTTGAGCAAAACTTTGCCCGACATGGCCGAGTTCTTTGCCATCTCAAATGCCTCTAGACCATCAAGAAGTGCGTATTCGTGCGTGATGACGGGATCCACCACCAGCGATCCGTCAGCAAGAGCGGCAATGACCTCGTCAATTTCATCATTGAAACGGAATGCACCCACAAGCTCCAGCTCGCGGGTGATCGCCAAGGAAATGGCAACCGGTTGCGCACCGGAAGGTAAAAGCCCAACCATTACTACGCGCCCGCCGCGCACTGCCCCCTTGATGGCCGACGCCAGGCCAAAATGGTTCCCGGAGGATTCAATGACAACATCTGCCTCGACAGCAGAAATTGCGTCATCATCGGCGGCTTGCAGGAGCGCATCTGCGCCCACAGCAGCCGCGATCTCCAGGGGTTTGGCATACATGTCCACGGCGGTGATGTGGCTGGCGCCGGCCCGTTTGAGAACCGCTATGGCCAGCGTGCCGATGGGCCCGCATCCCACCACGAGCGCCGATTTGCCGCGAACATTGCCTGCACGGGCCACGGCATGCCAGGCCACGCTGGCGGGCTCAACCAGCGCCGCCCGGCGCAGCGGCAGGCCTTCAGGCAACGTCCGCAGCATGCGGGTGGGCAGGTTGGCGTAGCGCAGGAACGCCCCGTCAGTATGGGGATGGCGGGCAGCGCTGCCAAGATACGTGCACCCGGGGGACAGATTGGGCCTGTCGCTGGGGTACTTGGCCGCGCCGGGGCCCGGCGTGGCGGGGTGGACGGCCACGGGTGTCCCGACGGCGGGTCCCGTGCCATCCACGGCAGCCCGGGCCACCACGCCAACAACCTCGTGCCCCAACACCAGGGGGTCCTTGAGGATTGACTCCCCCGCAGCACCGTGCAGCCAGTAGTGCAGGTCAGAACCGCAGATGCCCCCATAGGCAATCTCAATCACGGCTTGATCGGATGCGGGTTCGCCCAGCGGGACGTCCGCAATGCGCAAATCCCCCTTGCCGTGGGCAACAACAGCGGGAGCGCTTGCGGGAAGTGCTGAGGATCTTGTCATTGTCGCCATCTTTCTAAACCACTACCGTCATGCCGCCATCAACGAAGATGGTCTGGCCGTTGACAAAATTAGATGCATCGGAGGCCAGCCACACGGCCGGGCCGGCCAGGTCCGCCACGGTCCCCCACCTATTGGCCGGTGTCCGCCCCAGAATCCAGGAGTTGAATTTTTCATCGTCAACCAAGTTTTGGGTCATCTCCGTATGGATATAGCCGGGTGCGATCCCATTGATCTGCAAGCCACCGGCGGCCCACTCAGCAGTCATGGCGCGGGTCAGGTTGCGCAGCCCGCCCTTCGCGGCCGTATAGGCGGCGATGGTGGGGCGGGCCAGATCAGTCTGCACGGAACAGATGTTGATGATCTTTCCGTGGCCGCGGGCCAACATTCCCCTCGCAGCCTCACGCCCCACCAGGAACGCACTGGTCAAATCAGTGCTGATGACCCTGTCCCAGTCCTTCACCTCCATGTCCAGCAGCGGGACACGGTGCTGGATGCCGGCGTTGTTGACGAGGATTTCAAGCGGCCCAACATTTTTCTCTATCCAGGCGATGCCCTCGGCGGCGGCCACGTCGCTGGTGACGTCAAAGGCCAGAGAGCGGATCTGGTGTGGTGCGAAGTCAGCTGCCATGGCGGCTTCGGCGGCGGCCAGCCTTTCCGGGTTCAGACCATGGAGCACCACTGTAGCCCCGGCATCGGCCAGCCCGCGTGCCAACGCGTTTCCAATGCCCCGGCTGGATCCTGTCACCAGGGCAACCCTGCCCGTCAAATCAAACAATCCACTCATTCGTCAGTCCTTTTTCTTCTCAAAGTTTCCACTCGCCTTGCCCCAGCATTATTGCGATTTGAGCGGGTGTGGGCCCCGGCCGAAGCGCGACGGGATCAGGTGGCGGGGCTCAAGCGGGCAATGGACTCCCGCACCACAGCAAGGTCTTGATCTCCCAAGCCTTGGTCCTTCAGGGTTCCATACAGCGCATGGCCTGCCGTGGCCATGGGCACGGCCGACCCCGCCGCCCGGGCACTGTCCAGCACAAACCCCAGATCTTTGTGCATGAATTTGGCGGGCCCGGTGGGCGCATAGTCCTTGGCCGCAATCCGCGGCCCCACAACATTGAGCACTGCGCTGCCTGCCAGTCCGCCGCTCAACACCTCAAACAACGCCACCACGTCCATGCCCGAGCGTTCGGCCAGTTCAGCAGCTTCGGCAAGTGCCGCCGTCGTCGTGCCCACCAAAAGCTGATTGCAGGCCTTGGCAAGCGAACCCGAGCCGAGCGGACCGAGTAGGCGCACGGTGGTTCCCAGGGACTCGAGAACGGGCAAAATCCGCTGAAAATCGTCATCGGCACCGCCAGCCATGATGGCCAGGGTCCCGTTTTCCGCACCCACCGTGCCGCCGCTGACGGGCGCGTCAAGGACGGCAGCGTTGCCGGAGCTCGCCCGTGCCACGTCACCGCCAAAGGCTTGAACGGCCTGCGGCGAGACGCTGCTCATCACGACGACCACGGTCCCCGGCATGGGCGGTGCGGCCCGCCAGAGGTCGAGCAGGGGTGCCACGGCTGCGTCTATGAAGCCCAGATCGGGCAGCATGAAGATGATGACGCTGTGGTCCCGCAGCTCGGCGACCCCTGCCGCGGAGGAGGCGCCCTGGGCTTTCAACGATTCCATGGCGCCCGCGGAGCGGTTCCAGACTGTCACGGGCCAGCCGTCCGCCAGCAGATTGGCTGCCATGGGGGCACCCATGTGACCCAGGCCGACAAAACCAACCGTGTGCGCGGGCGTGTTCGGAGATGGTGGGTCTTGCATCATGGCGTACCTGTCCTCACAACGTTGCGGGTATTGCTGGTGACTCATTGTCACATTTGTTCAGTATTCTAACCACAATTCAGTATGATGAACATCATGACCACTCAGAATCTCACCGTCGCGATTGCCGTCCCGCTCGAAGCTGAGCATGTGGAAGCCATTAAGGCAGCCCATCCAGCCGTCACCGTCTTGTACGAGCCGGAACTGCTCCCGCCCGAGCGGTTCCCCGCAGACCACGCCGGAGATCCCGCCTTCACGCGCACACCCGAGCAGGAAACCCGCTACTGGGCACTGCTGAAAAGTGCCGACATCCTCTACGGATTCCCGAACGAGAACGCCGCCGGCCTGGCCGCCATCGCAGCCAGCGAAAAGTTGCAGTGGATTCAGGCCATGGCAGCAGGTGCTGGTGGAGCCGTCAAGGCAGCCAGCCTTTCCCCCGCAAATCTGGCGCGCATTGCCATCACCAGCTCGGCGGGCGTCCACGCCCTGCCGCTGGCTGAATTCGCCATGATGGGTGTGTTGAACGGCTTCAAGCGCACTGCCGAGCTCTCCGCCGACCAGGCCGCCAAGCACTGGCCGGAACTGCGCACACCCACCCGGCTGGCGAGCGGCTCCCACGCCGTCATTACGGGTCTGGGTGAGATCGGCCTGGAAACCGCCCGCCTGGCCCGCGCCCTCGGCATGAAGGTCAGCGGCACCAAGCGCAATGTCGAAGCCATCGAGGGCATCGAGACTGTCACCGACACTGCCGGGCTGCCTGCCCTGGTGGCAACGGCCGACGTGCTCATCAACACTCTGCCGGGCACCGCTTACACGGAGAAGATGCTCAACGCGGAGATCTTCAACGCCATGAAGCCCGGCACCGTGCTGGTCAATGTTGGCCGCGGCACGGTTATTGACGAGGACGCGCTGCTGGAAGCCCTCGACAACGGCCAGGTCTCCTACGCCTGCCTGGACGTGTTCGCCGTGGAGCCGCTGCCGGCAAGCAGCCCGCTTTGGGACCACCCCCGCGTGATGGTTTCCCCGCACACCTCGGCACTGAGCGCCGCCGAGAACCGCCTCATCGCCGAGCGGTTCAGCGAAAACCTCACCCGCTTCCAGAATGGCGAACCGCTGCTGCACACCGTGGACCCGGTCCACTTCTACTAAACCCACCGATCAGGGGAGCTTCCAATCGCGGAGGCTCCCCTTTTGCATGCCCACAACCATATGTTGCACGACGGCGGCCGGCCGGATCCCAGCGCATGGCGGCAGGCCGGCGTCGTGCCTCACCACCTTAAACTCCAGCGGCGCCCGTCGAGACGGGCGCCGCTGGAGGCTGGTTGGAGTTAGGTGGCGTCCTCGACCAGGTTGAGGTCGCGACCCACAGTCTCAGGCGTAACGAACGTGGTGGCGAAGGAGATTGCCGCCAACACCAGGGAGTAGCCGGCGAGCACAACCCATGACTGATGGGTGACAGCCAGGAGCAGGCCGCCCACGAACGGGGCAATGCCGCCGGCAAATACAGCAGAAATCTCCCTGCTCATGGCAACGCCGGTGAAGCGGTGGGTGGACCCGAAGAGCTCGGGCAGCAAGGCGCACTGCGGACCCAGCATGGACTGCACACCCAGCGCAATGCCGATGCTCATGACAATCCAGACCAGCGTGACGTTGCCCAGGGAGATCAAGTAGAACGCCGGGAAGGCGAACAAGAGCTGGAACAAGGCTCCGTAGCGGTACACCTTGACGCGGCCCACCCTGTCCGACAGAGCACCAAAGGTGATCACCATAATGGCGGAGAACCCTGCGGCAATGAGCAGGCCAACGGGGCCAATGAACTTGTCGCCCTCAAATATGCCTCCCTTGGCGGCCATGAATCCGACCAGGAGCGTGGAGTAGATGGTGGAGTTGCCGTTTTCGCCCATGCGAAGGCCGATGCCAATCAGCACATTCTTCTTGGAAGTGCGCCACAGGACACCCAACGGGTTCTTGTTGACGTTCTTGTGCTTTTCCAACTCCTGGAAGACCGGGGTCTCCTTGAGCTTGAGGCGAATGTAGATGGCGACAGCAATCAGCAAGATGCTGGCCAGGAACGGCACCCGCCACAGCCATCCCGTCAGAACCTCGGGATTTGCCAGGCCCAATAGCGCGAACGTGCCAGCTCCTAGCAACGTGCCGATCTGGATGCCAACAAACGGCAGGGCCGCGAAGAATCCGCGGCGCGTGCGCGGCGCCACCTCGGAAATGAGTGTGGTGGCGCCTGCCTGCTCCGCGCCGGCTCCCAACCCCTGAATGATGCGCATGACGACCAAAAGAATGGCACCCAACATGCCAGCCTGCTCGTACGTGGGCAACAGGCCAATGGCAAACGACGCCGTTCCCATGAGGCCGATGGTCAGCAGCAGGACTTGTTTGCGACCGAATCGGTCACCAATGTAACCAAAGATCAATCCGCCAAAGGGGCGTGCCGCGAATCCAACTCCGTAGGTGGCGAAGGCGGCAATGAGGGCACCCGTTGCGCCCAGTGGGGCAAAGAACAGCGGGCCAAAAATGAGCGCGGTGGCCAGGCCGTAAATGTAGAAGTCATAGTACTCAAGCGCGGACCCGACGGAGCTGGCTAGTGTGGCCCGGCGAAGCTGGTCCGGATCCACAGTGTCACCTGCTTGCGGAGCGGATGTGCGCGTGGGGCGTAATGGCTGTGTAGTCACTGGTTCTCCCTTGAAACTTCCCGAACCACCATTGGTCCAGGCAGGCGACAACGACCGTTAGGTCGATCACTATGCTGAACAGCGTACATCACAGTGAACGGTTCGCCAAGGAAAAATGTTTCCTACGTCACTAACCCATGGGATTACCCAGCATCTTCGTCAGATCCTGCAACTCGCGTACCATTGCCTCGCGCTGCCCCTCCGAGAATGTGGCCTTCAGTGCAGTGACCGAAACGGCAAGGCTGGGGCCGTGGGAACCGTGCGTCGGAACAGCCACACCCAGACTCACCACGCCCAGAGTGGACTCCTCATCCTCAAAGGCATAGCCCTGTGCGCGAATCTGAGCAATCTCCGCCTTGAGTTGCCGCCCCGTTCTCAGTGACATGGGGGTCATGACGGGTAGCGCAGCGTCATCTGGAAAAAGTTCCGCCAGGTCATGGTCGTGCAACTTGGCCACCAAGGCCTTGCCTACTGCACACAGCGTCACGGGCATCTTGTCGCCGATATTGGAGGTCAGCCGCACAGCAGGGTGCCCCTCATAGCGCGCTAGGTAGATGACGTTGTCCCCGTCAAGCATGGCTATGCGCACAGTCTCGCCCTTGAGCAAGGGCGCCTGCTCACAGAAACGGTAGAACTCCCGCACCTCATCCCGGCGGCTCAGGTAGGCCGCGCCAAGTTCCACCAGCTTTACACCGAGCGCATAGTCGGAGCCCAGCCGGGTGATCAGCTCTGCATCCTCAAGTGCCTGCAGCAGGTTTGAGGTGGAGGATTTTGGAATGCCCAGCTCACGCGCCAAGTCGCTAAGAGTCAGGCGCCCAGTCATTGACTCCGCCAGGGCATCAAGCACGGCGGCCGCCCGAGTAACAGCTGGAGCCGGCGTAGCATTGCTCCGCGCATCGTGACTCTTTGCCATGGCGGCGCCATCCCGGGGGACCACGTACTGGGGCTCGGGGCGAACTTCACTCATATTGCTTCCTCGACGCTGAAGGAGGTGGCCCATGCATTCCGCGGGCCTGTCACGGCACCACAGCTAATGGTTCACTGCAGTGGACAACCTCCATCCTACTGTCCATATGCAGACGTAGAACGTCCGGTCTTGTATTTTTCCGGCGAGGGATGTATATTTTTTTCAGACCTTCCACTGTGGCGTCCCCCAATAGCCACAGTGGAGGGTCCTCCACTTTAAGGCCCGTCTTCAGAGCACGCTCCGGGCCGCACTCCGTTGAAAAAATGAGTCGCCGTCAGGCGTCGCCCCACCTCCTGCCCTACCCTTTGAACTCCTTTGAACTCCATCTGGAAATTTGGCGTGTCAGTTTGCATCCTGTGGATTGAAGGGCTATATTTTTATTACTGGTTCCCCACCACAGCGTCCCCCAATAGCTGTGGCGGGGAACCTTTTACGTTAAGTAACCCCTTGCCGCACCCACCATGCGCCGTCACCGGATTCGCGCTCCAACTCCATGGTGACCAGGTCACTGCGGGGATTGCGCCCCAAGCGAGCCTGCACCTGCCACACTTGGACATCCACGCGACCTTGGCCTTTGGGCATCCGGAGAGAATACTTCCACCACTGGGTCCGCTCGAACCAGCGCACGGGTTCGGCACCAATCACCCATTCATGGCCATTGCGCCGCACAACAACCGGCACGCCGGCCGAGGAGGTGCGCACCTCAACATGTTCCAGGGGAGACTTCATACCCCGCACGCTACGGGCAGGCTCTGACAATCAGGACGGCCCGGCCACCCAACGGTGAGTGCCACGTTTACACCGTGGTCGTCTTTTATCTAAAGGCCAAGAGCCGCAGGAATTGCTGTTCGCTGACCACCTGGATGTCTTGCCCCGCCGCTGCCAGTTCATGGGCGCGCTTGACCTTGGCGCTGGGCAAGCGTCCGCCACTGCCAAGGCCAGCACACACCACCATGGTGACCTTCTTGGTGGTGCTGTTGGCTATCGTGGCGCCCTTGGCGGCTGCGACGTCCTGGGCTTGGTCCCGCGGCATGGCACTCAAGTCACCACTGAAAACAATTGTCTGGCCAAAAAGCGGGCCATGGGGATTGGCCATGGCATTGGCGGCAGGCAGATCAGCCAGCCTGCGAGTGTAGCCGGCCGAGAGATAGCTGGGCTGCTTGGCGGCCGCCCTGGCGCCAGGAGCTGGCCATAGCTCCCCCATCGTTGTAGCGCCGTTGCGCCTGGCCAGCTCAAGGGCAATCAGGGCGCTGGCGCGTGCGTCGTCGCCGGCGTCGTGGTGGTTGAATGCTGGCAGCTCCAAGGCGCCCACCACGTCGGAGAGTGTGTAGTGCGCTAGCTCCAGGTGTTTTTTCGCCAACGTCAGGGTGCAATGAAAGTCCAAGTCGGGGGCGGGCAGCCCACAAGCTTCGTTGGCCTTGGAAATGACGGACTTTTCAAAGCTGACGTTGTGGCCAACCAGGGCGTCGCCGCCAATGAAATCCATCATGGGGCCGTAAATTCCGCGCCAGTCGGGCATGTTGCGCACCTGCGCTGCGGTAATGCCGTGAATGCCCACGTTGACCGAATGGAACTCCTCATAGCCTGGCAACGGCTTCATGAGCCAGGAGGCCTGCTCGGTCACTTTTCCGGCCCGGACTTTAGTCAGCCCAACGGCGCACGCCGAGGCGCGGTAGTTGTTGGCTGTTTCAAAGTCGATTGCGGTAAAGGAAATGCCGCGCATCCAATCCCCCTCAAGATGTGAACCATCAGCCACCCTCCAGGTGGCCGGAATGCAAAGAACCCCGCGGTTTCAAGACTGTATGCCTTGAATCCGCGGGGTTCTTTTACTGTGGGTCCTACCGGGATCGAACCGATGACATCCACGGTGTAAACGTGGCGCTCTACCAGCTGAGCTAAAGACCCATTCATCACTCAGGCCACTTTAGCTTTACGCTTGTTGGCCTGACCAACGAGAAACTACTGTACACGATGTTTTGGTGGTTGCGCCAATCGAGGCCTTAAAGCGTATGTGACATGAGTCATAGCCTCACTGACGCCCGCTTCAATCTTCACATTTGCCAGCTCATCACCGCGGGTGGCGCCCCTGTTGATGATGATGACGTGCTTGCCGTCCTTGGCCGCCTTCTTCACAAAACGAAGCCCACTCATGACAGTCAGCGACGAACCCGCCACCACTATCCCCGCAGCCTCCTCCACCATGGCAAAGGAGCGCTCCACACGATCCTTGGGGACGTTCTCGCCAAAGAAGACAAAGTCGGGCTTGAGCATGCCGTTACACACAGGGCAGGCCGGAACGTTGAAGGAAGCGATCAGGACTTCATGGTCCAGATCGGAATCTGCGTCCGGGCCCATGGAAACTCCCCCGGCCCGGGCAACAGCATCCAGGAACTCCGGATTGGCATCACTGAGCAGGGTAGCCACAAAAATCCGGCTGAAGGTTGTGCCGCATTGCAGGCACGCAACACGGTCAAAGCGGCCGTGGAGGTCCACCACATTGACGGCGCCAGCGTCCTCGTGGAGCCTGTCAACGTTTTGGGTGATGATTCCGCTCAGCAACCCATAGCCTTCAAGCACAGTTGCTGCGAAGTGGCCGCCGTTGGGGACGGCTTGACGCATGAATTGCCAACCCATGTGGTTGCGGGCCCAGTAGCGTTGGCGCAGCTGGGCATCGCCCACAAATTCTTGGTAGGTCAGCGGGTTCCGGGGCACCGACGTTGGCCCACGGTAATCCGGGATCCCTGAATCCGTACTGAGGCCGGCGCCTGTGAGCAGCACAAATTTTTTGCCGCGCCACAGCTGCACCACCTGCTCCAGTTGCGCTGTGAGGGCGGGTGCCAGGGGCTGCGCATTCTCAGGAGCGCCCGACGGCGGCGAGCCGGGGGTCACCAGGGCCGTGAGGCCAATGCCGGGGCGCACGGGGTCCATGGCTACAGCCTTCCCAAGGCCTGCCAATAGCGCTCAAGAGAGCGGGCCTGGCCAGTGGGTGTGCTGAACGCATCGGCAATCAGCCCACCCGCCCCAATAAGGAAAGTACTGCGCCCGGACATGCCACGAACGGGGTCAAAGACTCCGTAGTCACTGGCAACCTCACCATGAGGCCAAAAGTCGGCCAGCAGGTCAAAGTTGTAGCCTTCAGCCTTGGCATAGGCGCGCAAGGTGTATTTGGTGTCCACGGATATGGCCAGAAGCCGCACGCCAGCCGCGGCGAAGTCGGCCAGGTTGTCCCGCAGCTCGGACAGCTCGCCGGTGCAAATACCCGAGAAGGCAAAGGGATAAAACACAATTGCCACGGGGGCACCACGCAAACCAGCGAGCGAAATTGGCTCACCAAATTGATTTGGCAAGGAAAAGTCTGGGGCCGTGTCGCCCACTTGCAACCCTGGATGCGTGCCGCCGTCGTGCACTATTGGCGCTTGCGTGGAACCAGTCGCGTCGCAGCCCAATCCGCGGAAACGCCCTCGGTGGTGGTCACATGGAGACCTGCCGTGGGTGCCGCTTCAAGGATCTCTGCCGGCGGCACATAGCCGTCACGGCCTGACTTGGGCGTCAGAATCCACACGATCCCGCCCTCGTCCAGGGATGTCAATGAATCCACCAGGGCATCTACCAAGTCCCCGTCATCCTTGCGCCACCAAAAAATGATGGCGTCAACTACGTCGTGGTCCTCTTCGTCAAACATTTCCGAACCGATGAGGTCCTCAATGTTGTCACGAAGGCCAAAATCAACGTCGTCGTCATATCCGAGTTCTTGGATGAGATCCCCATCCTTGAACCCCAAAATGCCTGCCACCTTGGCTACAGTGCCGGCGTCGGCCTCGCTCACGTGATTCCTCCTGCGTTCAACGCTTGCGCGTTGGTTTGTTGGTCAGTACCCCCAGTCTAGGGGCTGCGCCCATCTTGCCTCTACTTAGCGGCTCTATGCAACAAACATGCCGGTATGCCGCCCATTAAATTGTGATCTCCATTACCAACACCCGTTTAAGGGGCCTATAGTGAACGGTACCCAGCCCCTTGCGGCGGGTCATGCAGTGGGCGCAGCTACGCACAAGACGCACCAGCGGTCTAGAGTGTTTGTACACGCCCACGGCCACAGCCATGGGCCCCACACACTGCTTTTAAGAGAGGTTGGACGTGGCTGCAGGAGACGAAAATTCCCACATCCTTAGCGGGTTGACAAACCAGCTGCCTGATCGCGATCCGGAAGAGACTGCCGAATGGTTGGAGTCCTTGGATACGCTGA
>NZ_PPXC01000059.1 GCF_002909445.1 Arthrobacter glacialis | reverse complement strand
GCTGCGGATCCAGCGCTCGAAGGCCACTGACGATGCCGCTGAAACCCGCGGTCGGCTGGAGGTTACCCAGCAGAACCTGAGCGCTCTAGAAGCACAGAACAAGGAGCTGCGTGAACTGAACAGAACCCTACAGGCCGCTCTGTTAGAAGGCTTTAGAGGTGGTAAAGCAGCATCTGGCACGGACGAATAGTTTTCTTAATTGACATTTTTTCAATTTGTCAAGTATTTCTTGAGGTTTTCGGATGAAGGGTGGTAGTTTAATAACGCACCGCGTGGTGCGACTTTTAAATGAGGACTTTTTATGGCTAACCGCAAGACATGCACGGACAGTGCATCTAACGAGGCAGCGCTTCTGCAGGTGTTTGCCACCAACACCTTTCGTAAAGTCATCTTTTTTGCTAGCCCAGATACGGGCGGGTCGCGCAACTGGCCATTGATGGCTGTGTTGGTCGAGGACCAATCAGGCGAGCTCGACGTTTATGATGGGGATTTCCTTACTGCTACTCGTTACCCGCGCTATCTGGAAGTTAAAGCCGTCTTGGATGCGGCCCAGGCTAGCAACGGGAATGTGTTTTATGCCACAGCTCCACTTCCTTTCACTTCGGGCAAAGGAGAGGATGCAGCTGCGTTGGACATGCTCTCAGTTCAAACCGACGTATTTGATCGGTCGACGCGAGCAAATTATTTCAAACTGCTGAGCCGTTTGAGCGAAAAGCAGTACGCTCAGACCTACGAATGATCATGGCTCCCTGGCTTTCTTGATGTCAGCCAGGGAGTCATGATCAGAGCCGGCAGCTCATCAAAGGTCCAGCTGCAACGGCGCCACCGGAATGCCCACCATAACCACGCCTGGCTTAGCCTCGACTGTAGGCAACTTCTCCGCCCGAATCAGCGTGCTCAATTTCAGTTTTGGGTCGTGAACCATCAGGTCTGACTCCAACACGTAATCAAACCCATCCCTTGTCCCACAAATCGGTATTTCTGCCGCTTTTACTGCTGCGCGGATACCCTCTAGCTGCTCAGCAGGGCCTGGCTTT
>NZ_PPXC01000058.1:293-1062 GCF_002909445.1 Arthrobacter glacialis | reverse complement strand
ACGCTCTGTGGTAGCTGGTGCTGCTTTCCGACTTGAAGAGCCGTGGGCTTACGGCCAAAGCTGCAGAGCCAGATATCCTGGTTGACTTCGGCATGGGCGATTACCCGATCGCATGCAAGAAGATCTGGTCAACGCTCGGGGTTGAGAAGCGTGTCAGCCATGCTGCTAGGCAGCTGGCACCGTTCAACAATGGCGGAATCATTGCCCTCAATTTGGACGATTTGGTCCCTGTCGGGAAAGTCGTGAGTGGTCCTAACAAAGCTGATGCGAGAGGCGTACTGAGCGCGTTCAATTCAGAGTTTATTGAGAGTCACAGAAACGTGCTGCAGAATGCTGTCATGGACGGCAAATGCGATGGATTTCTCATCTCGACGACTGCCTTTGCCGTGCTATGGGAAGAGGAGACTTCGGCCTATCTAGCGTCAGAAGGCACGCTGTGGCACCTGGGTGATTCGTCGCAGGAAGCCTGCGAGCGATTCCGTGCGTTTCGTAACTCGCAAGGCATTTAACCAGGGGCTTGAAGCAAAGGGCAGGGGAGGCACGCCTGTAGAGCCACGAAAATGGTGACTCTGCAGGCTCAGCAAAAGCTGCCTCAAGGTCATTCTTTGGCGATAGCCCCCATCAGTTTTCAAAGATCAGATGAGAAAGGCCTATCTGATCCACCCAATAGTTGGCTCGGCAGGACTCACATTCTCACGTCAATCCAAGTGACATCATCACTCACGACAGCAATGTCCCCAGCTGGCTCATTGATCGCAGCAGCTTGCTG
>NZ_PPXC01000058.1:0-283 GCF_002909445.1 Arthrobacter glacialis | reverse complement strand
AGCTTGCTGCGATTCAGTGAGCTCGGCCCAGAACCCATCTGTGGCGAAGACAAAACGAGTTCCCGCCGGTGCCGGCTGGCGTAAAAAATCAGGATTCGGAGCGCGTGTTGCTCTGAGGCTGCGGGTAACCAGATTGCGTGCAGGATCCAACGCCAATTCGCGGTGCGATCTGTCGCGCTTCCAGTTTGCTTGGCAGTGTGGAGGAGTAAACCATTCGATATTGCCGTCGTTTCCAGCCATCCCACAGGCGCAATCACCCTCATAAGCAACGGTGAGTAGGCCC
>NZ_PPXC01000057.1 GCF_002909445.1 Arthrobacter glacialis | reverse complement strand
CCCAGTCCCAGTCCCAGTCCCAGTCCCAGCTACAGTCCTAGCACCGGTCCGGGGCTGGCAGAGGGTTTTGTTCCCGAAGGCGCCGGCGGGGCGCAGCTGTTGTTCGGGGTGGTGTGCGGGGGTGGGATTCTGCCCTTCACGGGTGAGAACGCGGCAACCGGTGGTGGGGTGAATGGTGGCCCTGGAGTGGATGACCCTAGTGCGGGTGAAACTGGTGCGGATGAAGTGCTTTTCGGGGAGCTGCTCGGTGATGGTTCGGGCTATGTTCACGGTGTGGTCGATGGCATCCCAGACAGTCCTGAACGGGATTATCTGGACCAGTTGGCGGCCATCAGGGCGCACCAACTGATCACTGACCCGCCCATGCCCGGGGCCACCATCTTGCTCACGGTGCCGTTCCTGGGGGCGCTGGGCATCACCGATGAACCCGCGCAACTGGTGGGCAGCAGTGCCAGCTCCGGCCCAGTGCCAGAAAGCATTGCCCGGAAACTTGCCGCCGATGCCGGCACGTTCCTGCGCGTGCTCACTGATCCGATCAGTGGGGAACCGTTGGGGTTAAACCCTGAGAGGTACAGGATGCGCGAGAGTGAGAAGGCTGTGCTGCGCGCCCTGGCGCAGGGCTGTTACTACCTGAACTGCACCAACCCCGTCATGGACACCGAAACAGACCACGTCACCGCGTGGGAGAAAGGCGGGGCCACCACAGCGGAGAATATGCGCCCGGCCTGCAAACGCCACCACCTCCTCAGACACTTCAAGGACGACAAAGACCGGCACGGGAACTACCGCGTCGATCAAGACCCCGACCGCCACCAGATCCGGCTACGCGGCTGGACACCCCTGATCGAAGCAGACGGGCGAGTCGGATGGATCTCACCGTCCGGGAAATACCACCGCCCCCAGAACCGTGAACCACAACGGCCAGCGTTCCCCACATGGCTCAAGAAACGCCTCAACAAAACACTCAACCCCACCCGGCCCGACCCCACCAAGCTCACCAACCCCGCGTCCAGCCGCCGGGAACACCTCATCCTCAGATACCTCAAACGCCACCCACGCTGACAGC
>NZ_PPXC01000056.1 GCF_002909445.1 Arthrobacter glacialis | reverse complement strand
GATGTGGGAGAGTAGGACACCGCCGGACAACACGTAAAAAAGGTAGAGGCCCCACACCACGGTGAGGGGCCTCCCTTGCTTTAACAACCACACACCCTCACGGCCACCCCACCAAGGTGGCCACCGTCGTTTAACACCACGCCGCACCTCACCACGTCTCACTTCGCTGTGGCCGCCCTTTCCAGGGCGGCCCTTGCTGTTTAACCACAAGACCCACCGGTCCAATAACCACACGACCCGCCGGCCGGCTAGGTCCTAGGTGGTGGGTGTGCCGGCACGGCTAGGCGTGGACCCGGTGGTGGCTGCGCCGTGTGGGCGAGCTGCCCTGGTCTTGGCCCTGCTGCCAGCACTGGTGGTGGTGGTGTGGGTTGTGAGGGTTGTGGTTTGTGGGGGATGAGGGTGGTGTGTGGTTGGTGGCGCCCGGCGGGGGAGTGCGGTTGGTGGTGGTGGGTGAGGACGTCAGCAATGACACACTCGGCTAGGGTGCTTGGCAGTGTCTATGCCGGGACTGCCGGCGTCGTTGAGGTCAACGGGAGAAGTGGGGCGGCAGTGCTCAGCGGTGCTCAGTGGGAACACTGCCACTGGTGGCGCTTTTGCTGGGGGTGTGCGGGCCTGCCTGGCAGGTGACTTTTGATGGGTCGGGGGAGTGAGGGGGGTGCGTTGCTTGCTGTTTTGGGTAGCGGGGAGGGGGATTGTGTGGTGGTGGGGTGCCTGCAGGGCGGTGTTGAGGGGGTGTTTTCGGTGGTGTATCCTAGGTCTCATTTCGGGTATTCCAGGCCCCATAATTGGTGTGAACTCGGGGAAGTTACTCCCGGTGGTGACTGCTGCGGGAGCCTGTGAGGGCCTGGAGGGGGCCAGCTGGTTTGCGTGTTCGCTAAAAGGTGTGTATTGTTTTTCGAGTTGCCCCGCTCGTTGGGGGAACGAAAAACCCCCAAGAAGATGCCAGGTTTACTGGTGTTGGGTGGGTTGCCTCGGCACTGATCATCGCGGACTGTTTGTTGGTTTGGGTGTGTTGGCTGGGTGTGGTTGTTGTTTGAGAACTCAATAGTGTGCCAAGTTTTATTGATACCAATTTATTTATATTGAATTGGTTATTTGGTTTT
>NZ_PPXC01000055.1 GCF_002909445.1 Arthrobacter glacialis | reverse complement strand
GTGCATTTCCTTGCGCGTGCTGCCCAGCCGTTCGAAAAAGCGTTCCTGCGGCTGGCGCTCGACCACGAAATCGGCCCCGGATACCAGCAACTGGGTCGGTACCTGAATGGCCTGGGCATCCGCCACCACCCGGTCAGCGGCTTCGTACAGGCCCAGCAGCATGGTCACCGAAATCGGCCGGCTGATCAGCGGGTCGGCCACGTATGACATGACCCGCTCGGGGTCGTGCGTGAGCAGGCGGGGCTTGACGTAGCTGTTGACGAAGAAGTTGCCGCGCAAGGCCTTGAGCAGCTTCAGGCCCGGGCGGTCGAACGGCACGTAGAGCTTGACCTTGAACGCTGGTGAGGCCAGTACCAGGCAGCGCACCTTGGGTGCATAGTCGTGGGCCCAGGTGGCAATCAGTACAGCGCCGACGCTTTGCGCCAGCACCACCATGTCGTGCTCGGCGATGCCGTGATGTGCCTGGATATGTTCGATGAAGGTTTGCACGTCGCGCACGCTGGTGGCAAACCCCGGGCTGTCGCCACGTGCGCCTGGCGACTGGCCATGGCCGCGGGCATCCCAGGCGAAGAAGTCATAGCCCTGCATGTCCAGTTCATCGGCCAGGTGGGCCATGCGCCCGCCGTGTTCATGGCCGCGGTGGAACATCACCACGGCCCGGCGTGGCTGGTGCTCGTTGCGGTTGGCAGGCCAATGACGGTAGTGCAACTCGACACCGTCATGGGTGGAGAAGTGCAGCGCTTGCGCTTGGCGCATGATCAACGTCCTTTTTGCGGCGGCTTTGGGCTCAGCGGGTTTCGGCCAGCCCCTGGCGAACCCGGTTGTAGAGGGTATAGAGCGAGAGCGCGAGGATGACCAGCAGCAAGCCATTGACCCAGCTGCCGTTCAGCAGGCCAAAGGCGACCCCGGTGCCCAGCACGCCGAAGGCAAAGGCCCGGTCGCTTTTGCCCATGGGGCCGTCATAACGCCGCGATGCACCGGCCAGCGGGCCCATGACACCGGCGTATTCACTGAAGGTGGCACACAGCACCAGCAGCACCACCAGCGTTGGTGAAACCCCGGCCAGCAGGGCTAAGGGCAGGTACAGGGCGGCGTCGGCGATTACGT
>NZ_PPXC01000054.1 GCF_002909445.1 Arthrobacter glacialis | reverse complement strand
CGGCTTTCTCTGCGAAGACGAAATGTACGACGCCCTAGCTTACGGTACAGAAATTTATCTCTATGCAGATGATTTGCGAGAGCGCATGCCGCTATTCCAGGAGCACCGTGAACAATGTAGAGCCCGACAGATCGAAGAAATCATGCGCCACTGGGACCAGCAAAAAGTAGCATAGTGAATCGCCCCTGCTTTCCTAGACACTCTCCAAGCTCAGGAAATAGCGTTTCTCATACTCTACTGGAGACAGCTGCATAGCACTGCTGTGTCGACGCTTAGGGTTATAGAACATCTCGATGTAATCGAAAATATCACTTCGGGCTTCGTCACGCGTTGCGTAGATCTTTCGTCGGATTCGCTCCCGCTTCAAAAGCTGGAAAAAGCTCTCCGCTACGGCATTGTCGTGGCAGTTTCCCCGTCGGCTCATGCTGCTGATCACATTATTGGCCTTCAGGAAGCTTTGCCAATCTGAGCTACTGAACTGACTGCCTTGGTCTGAGTGAATCATCACTTGCTGCTGTGGCTTGCGTCGCCACACGGCCATCAGCATGGCGTCGATGGCCAGGTCGCTGCTCATTCTGGGCTTCATTGACCAACCAATGACTTGGCGGGAGAACAGATCCAGCACTACCGCCAGGTACAGCCACCCTTCATAGGTGCGGATGTAGGTGATATCGGTCACCCAGACTTTATTCGGCTCACTGACCTTGAACTGCCGGGCCAGATGGTTGGGGGATGCCACTGTTGGTTTTCCGCCATAAAACCCAGTACGACGGCGATAGCCCGTTTGCGAACGCAGCCCCTCTGCCTGCATCAAGCGACCGACTCGATTTCGCCCACAGATCTCTCCTAGCTCTCGCAGGTCATCGTGAATCTTGCGATAGCCATACACGCCGCCGCTTTCTAACCAGGCCTGCTTGATCAAGCCAAGCAGGCGCTGATCTTCTTTGGCTCGGGCAGATTGAGGTTCGGCCAACCAAGCGTAGTAGCCGCTGGGATGCACCTTGAGGGTTTGGCAAAGGCGCCGCACCGGGTAATGCGTCGAGTGCTTTTTGATGAAGGCGTACTTCAGTTGCACTCCTTGGCAAAGTACGCGGCGGCCTTTTTTAAGATGTCTCGCTCTTCAGTCACGCGCTTGAGTTCTGCGCGAAGCTTGCGCAGTTCG
>NZ_PPXC01000060.1 GCF_002909445.1 Arthrobacter glacialis | reverse complement strand
TAGAAACAAGGTAGTTTTTTACTTCAGCTCTATGTTGACAAAATGACCATCGTCAACATCCACAGCATTCTGCCGTTCCTGCCGATATTCTTCCCTCATAGACTCAGGCATTCCTTCCGTAGAAGGCCCTCTTTTCAAACCGTATTTAAAGCGACGATAAATGCATTTGAAGAAAAGACGATCAAGAATCCACAATATCAGGTGCAATATCCCAATAATGTTAGCTGCAACAACGAGTGGGTCACTTGAACCGCTGCAGTTGCACTCCCATCCGGTTCTGGTAGGCCTGCAAATTTTCAATAAGATCATCCTTTAGGCCTGTACTGGAGTTAGGGTGAGTCCCGACTGTCCTCATAGCCTGCACCATTTGCCTAGCCTGGCTTGCGATTTCCATGGCTTCCGCTGCCTGTTCACTTGATCCAGCCATCTGCTCCATAGCCTTAGCCGTAGTACTGGCTAGTACCATTCTATTCTCATGCCTAATTAGTGGGTTGGTACTAGTTGCCATCTGCCTGTGGGACCGATGTTGTGCGTCAGCGATCTGCTCACAAGTGGCACATACCAATCCAAGAGCCCCTTCTGCAGTTACTGTCCCCATCCTGTTGTATATGAGACCCATGCAGCTGGCAAGCGCACCAGTTGAGTAACTGAGTGCAACTTCCTTTGCTCCATGAAATGTCATTTCCCTCTTCAGTTTCTTGTATAATTTAACTGCCTTGTCCATGTTGTTTGGGTCTCCATTCCCATTTAGGGCGTTTTGGACAAACCGTCTACGCTGCAGTCCTCGCTCACTGGGCACGGTGAGCGTGAACACAAACCCTAAAATCCCCTTAGTCAGAGGTGACAGGATTGGTCTTGTCTTTATCCACTCCATGAGAGCCTCGAGATCTGCGTTCTTCCCTGCAAAAACATCCTCAAGTCTCTGCGCGATCTCGGCTTTGAGGGGGCCTGATGGAATGATAGAGAGAACGTACGTTTCGACCTCGGTTAGAAGACTCATCTTTAAACATCTACCTGCTTTTG
>NZ_PPXC01000053.1 GCF_002909445.1 Arthrobacter glacialis | reverse complement strand
CATGAGGGAATACAGGCAGGAGTTGATAGGTTCTATAGAACCTGCAAATTAGTTGGGATAAACATGAGCAAGAAGAAATCCTACATAAATCGGACAGGAACGTTCGAATTCACAAGCTTTTTCTACCGCTATGGATTCGTAGCTAACTTCAGTCTTAGGAGTTTCAATTCTGAATCTCGGGCAGAAGAAATACACCAAAACCACATATTGGTGGGACGGACTCCAATCCTCAGACGACTTCGCCCTCATAGTGAATGCACCGAATCATGAGGGAATACAGGCAGGAGTTGATAGGTTCTATAGAACCTGCAAATTAGTTGGGATAAACATGAGCAAGAAGAAGTCCTACATAAATCGGACAGGAACGTTCGAATTCACAAGCTTTTTCTACCGCTATGGATTCGTAGCTAACTTCAGTATGGAGTTGCCCAGTTTTGGAGTGTCCGGGATTAATGAGTCAGCTGACATGAGCATTGGTGTTACAGTAATAAAGAACAATATGATAAACAACGATCTTGGACCAGCAACAGCCCAGATGGCCCTTCAGCTATTTATCAAAGACTACAGATACACATACCGATGTCACAGGGGTGATACACAAATTCAAACGAGGAGAGCATTCGAACTGAAGAAGCTGTGGGAGCAGACCCGTTCGAAAGCAGGACTGTTGATTTCAGATGGAGGGCCAAACCTGTACAATATCCGGAACCTCCACATTCCAGAGGTCTGCTTGAAATGGGAATTGATGGATGAAGACTACCAAGGCAGGTTGTGTAATCCTATGAACCCATTTGTTAGTCATAAGGAAATTGACTCAGTCAACAATGCTGTGGTGATGCCAGCTCATGGCCCAGCCAAAAGCATGGAGTATGATGCCGTTGCAACCACACATTCGTGGATTCCTAAGAGGAACCGCTCCATTCTCAACACCAGCCAAAGGGGGATTCTTGAGGACGAGCAGATGTACCAGAAGTGCTGCAACCTATTCGAAAAGTTCTTCCCCAGCAGTTCGTATAGGAGGCCAGTTGGAATTTCCAGCATGGTGGAGGCCATGGTGTCTAGGGCCCGAATTGATGCACGAATTGATTTCGAATCTGGAAGGATTAAGAAAGAAGAGTTTGCTGAGATCATGAAGATCTGTTCCACCATTGAAGAGCTCAGACGGCAAAAATAGTGAATTTAGCTTGTCCTTCATGAAAAAATGCCTTGTTTCTACTGATCACGCGT
>NZ_PPXC01000005.1 GCF_002909445.1 Arthrobacter glacialis | reverse complement strand
AGCCATCCAGGCAGCCACGAAATACGACCTCCTCAACGTCAACGCCGGCACCACCGGCAACACAGGCGGCGAAGGCTGATCCCCAGCTCCTCCCACGCCCTCCCGTGAAAAGGTTGAAGGCTGGGCCGGTGCCATATCGGGGGAATGGCAGCGACCCAGCCTTCATTCGATTAGCCCCAGGAGGGGTCTCACGTTTCCTAGGGCCAATCGAGGAGCTGCTCTGCCGTCGCTGGGGGACAACGGCAGGGCAGGACAGTGCAATGCTGTCCGCAGCACCACACATCCATAGAGAGTGCTGAACCGGGAAATCATGACGCCGTCTGGCACGGGAAATTCATGGCGCGCTTCCCGCCACCAAGCAACACAAAAGCCCAGCTGCATCAGCGGCTGGGCTTTTGTGTTGCTGCGGAAAACTAGTTCCGGTTGAGCTCGTCAGAGATCACCTGAGCGGCCCGGCGCAGCACCGGAATGGCACGCTCGGAGAAGGCCAAATCCACGCGTTGCACGGGACCGGAGACGGAGATGGCCGTGGGTGTGGGCGAGTTGGGTACAGCCATGGCGAAGCACCGCACACCCAGTTCCTGCTCTTCCTCGTCAATGGAGTAGCCGCGCTCACGGATGAGCTTGAGGTCAGCCAGCAATTCTTCGATGGTCCCGATGCTCTTGTTGGTGGGTCGGGGCATCCCTTGGCGGGCGATGATGCCGCGCACCACGTCGTCGTCGAGCTGCGCCAGCAGGGCCTTGCCCACACCTGTGTCGTGTGTGTGCGCCCGGCGGCCCACCTCGGTGAACATGCGCATGGAGTGCGGGGACGGCACCTGGGCGATGTAAATGACCATGTCGTCATCCAGAACCGCCATATTGGCTGTTTCGCCCAGCTGGTCCACCAGCGATTTCAGTTGCGGCTGCGCCAGTGCCCCCAACTGCTTGGTGGCACCTTCACCCAAGCGGATCAACCGCGGCCCCAAGGCGTAGCGGCGGCTCGGGAGCTGGCGAATGTAGCCCAGTGAGACCAGCGTTCGCAACAGTCGGTGGATGGTGGGCAGCGGCAGGTCAGTCGAAGATGACAACTCACTGAGTGTCACGTTTCCGCCTGCCTCGGTGATGAGTTCAAGCAGTTCAAAGACACGTTCCACGGACTGTACGCCGCCGCTCGCTTTTGCAGCCATGGGCCCGACTCCTAGGTATTTGATGGTGCCGCCTGATATCCGCATGGTGACACGAATATTTCAATAATCCAACTTACCGCATGGCGGCACACCGCAGGGAAATTGGCGATGGGCTTGAAATTCCACCAGATAGATAATAATATCCATAATACGAAAACAATCGTAAATGTCGACAGCCCTCCCCGGGCCCTAGAGAAGGAATTTCAATGGCGAATCCCAGTCCCGGCAACTCGATTACCTTGCGAGTCATGGCTCCCTCAAACTTCACCGTCACCAGCGAATTGGCAACCGCCGTCGCCGCCGCAGGTGCGGCCGTCACGGCGCTGGACGTCACCGAGTCCCGCCACGAAAGCATCGTTGTTGACATCACCGCCAACACCACCGACGACGCCCATGCAGACCGCGTCAAGGAAGCCCTGGACGCACTCGACGGCGTCAAAGTCCTGCACGTTTCCGACAGGACCTTCCTGATGCACCTCGGTGGCAAACTCGAAGTCGTTCCCAAGGTTGCACTGCGCAACCGTGACGACCTCTCCCGCGCCTACACCCCCGGCGTCGCCCGCGTCTGCATGGCCATCTTTGAAGACCCCGAAGCCGCACGCAACCTCACTGTCAAACGCAACACCATCGCAGTACTGACGGACGGTTCAGCCGTCCTGGGCTTGGGCAACATTGGCCCGGCCGCTGCACTTCCCGTCATGGAAGGCAAGGCCGCGCTCTTCAAGCAGTTCGCCAACGTCGACGCTTGGCCGGTCTGCCTGGACACCCAGGACACCGAGGAAATCATCATGATTGCCAAGGCCATGGCCCCCGTTTACGGCGGCATCAACCTTGAGGACATCGCGGCACCGCGCTGCTTCGAAATTGAAAAGCGCCTGCGCGAAGAACTCGACATCCCCGTCTTCCACGACGACCAGCACGGCACGGCCATCGTGACCCTGGCAGCCCTCCGCAACGCCTTGAAGGTGGTGGAGAAGAAGATTCAGGACGTGAAGATCGTCGTCGCCGGCGTCGGCGCTGCCGGCAACGCCATCATCCAGCTGCTCATCGCCCAGGGTGCCACCAACATTGTGGCGTGTGGCCGCAACGGTTCCGTTCACCGCAACGAGACCCACATCGATGAGCACCGCGCCTGGTTGGCTGAGAACACGAACCCGGACAACTTCGACGGCACCCTCCACGAGGCCATGACCGACGCCGACGTCTTCATTGGCGTGAGCGGACCCAATGTTTTGGGCGAAGAGCAGATTGCCGCCATGGCCAGCAACGCGATCGTCTTCGCCATGGCCAACCCCACGCCCGAGGTTGACCCGGTCATCGCAGCCCGGCACGCCGCCGTCGTCGCCACCGGCCGCAGCGATTTCCCCAACCAGATCAACAATGTGCTGGCCTTCCCCGGCTTCTTCCGCGGACTCCTGGATGCCGGCGTGTCGGACATCACACCGAATATGCTTGTGGCAGCAGCAGAGGCCATCGCCAACCGAGTCTCTGATGACGAACTTAACGCCAGCTACATCATTCCCAGCGTTTTCGACCCGCACGTGGCCGGCGACGTCGCTTCTGCAGTTGCTGCCGCCGCTGCAAGCAACACCACCGAAAGGACCCAGTCTTGAGCACGCAAACCGTCACCGTTACGGACCCAACCCCCATTCCCCGGGCAGGGGAAATCCTCACCGACGAAGCCCTGAACTTTGTGGCCGCGCTGAACAGCCGCTTCAACCCGACACGGCAGAACTTGCTGGCGGAGCGCAGCGTCAAGCGTGCCAAGGTTGCCGAGACCGGCAAGCTCGATTTCCTGCCGGAAACTCTTGAGGTACGCCAGGGTGACTGGAAAGTAGCCCCCGCCCCGGCAGCACTCACCGACCGCCGCGTTGAGATGACGGGGCCCGCCTCACCGGCAAAAATGGCCATCAACGCCCTGAATTCCGGCGCCAAGGTGTGGCTTGCCGACCTTGAGGACGCCAGCACACCACTGTGGGCGAATGTTGTGGACGCCGTACTCAACCTGCGCGACGCCGCCCTGGGCACCCTGGAATACACCTCCGCCGAAGGCAAGGAATACCGTCTTCGCACGGACGCTCCCTTGTCAGTTGTGGTGACCCGCCCCCGCGGCTGGCACCTGGAGGAACGCCACCTTTTGGTCGACGGCGAACCCACCTCGGGTGCACTGGTGGACTTTGGCCTGCACTTCTTCCACACGGCCAAGGCACTCATCGCCAACGGCCACGGCCCGTACTACTACCTGCCGAAGATGGAAAGCTACCTCGAGGCCCGCCTGTGGAATGACATCTTTGTCTTCGCCCAGGACTACCTCGGCGTTCCCCAGGGAACCATCCGCGCCACTGTGCTGATTGAGACCATTCCGGCCGCTTTTGAGATGGACGAGATCCTCTACGAGCTGCGCGACCACGCTTCGGGCTTGAACGCCGGCCGCTGGGACTACCTCTTCAGCATCATCAAGTACTTCCGCGACGCAGGCAGCGCCTTCACCCTGCCGGACCGCGCCCAGGTGGCCATGACGGCACCGTTCATGCGCGCCTACACGGAGCTGTTGGTCAAGACCTGTCATCACCGTGGCGCCTTCGCCATGGGTGGCATGGCTGCCGTCATCCCGAACCGCCGGGAACCTGAAGTCACGGCTGCCGCCTTTGCCAAGGTCCGCAATGACAAGACCCGCGAAGCCAATGATGGTTTTGACGGTTCATGGGTGGCCCACCCGGACCTGGTACCCATCTGCCAGGAGGTGTTCGACGCCGTTCTGGGCGATCGTCCCAACCAGCTGGACAAGCAGCGCCCCGAGGTTAGCGTCACGGCAGATCAGCTTCTGGATGTTGCCTCGGCTGGCGGGGATGCCACCGAGGCAGGTCTGCGCCTGAACCTCTACGTCGCCGTCGCCTACACGGCTGTTTGGATTTCCGGCAACGGCGCAGTCGCCATCCACAACCTCATGGAAGATGCCGCAACAGCGGAAATCTCCCGCTCGCAGGTTTGGCAGCAAATCCGCAACGAAGTAACACTCTCGGACACCGGCAACACCGTGACCCGCGAACTCGTGGCGCGGATCCTCGGCGAGGAAACGGCCAAGTTGCGCGGCGAAGTTGGCGAAGAAGCGTTTGCAAAATACTACAAGCCGGCCAGCGACCTGATCGCGGACATCTGCCTCTCCGAGGACTACACAGACTTCCTGACCATCCCCGCCTACGAATTGGTGGGCTAGAAATGGCTGTCCACCTTTCACTTTCCGCCGCGGATCTGGCGCACATTGAAGATTCACTGAGCGCCACCGATGCGTTGCTGGACCGCAATTACCCGGGCGACGACGGCAGCCGCCAACCCGTGCACACCGTCTATGTGCCGGCGGACAAGTTCACTCCCACCCTTGCCGCTGATTGGGGACATGAGGCCAGGTCCCTGGCCAGCAACCACGGCGGGCTGGAGCGTCTGGGTTCCCTGTTGGGCCAGGATGACGAACTGGCCGCCGCCGTGGCCCCCCGGGTCGCAACCAAGTTGGCGGCGGAGCCCATTGAGGATCTGCGCCTGGATTTTGAGGACGGGTACGGGAATCGCGGTGATGATGCGGAGGATGCAGCCGCCATCACCGCCGCCCGCGCCGTGAACACGGCAGTTTCTCAGGGCACGGCGCCGCCGTTCATCGGCATCCGCTTCAAGTGCTTTGAAGCCCCCACCCGGGCCCGCGGCATCCGCACCCTTGACCTGTTTGTCTCCACACTGGTGGAGACCGGCGGGCTGCCCGACGGGTTGGTCCTGACGCTGCCCAAGGTCACCACGGTTGACCAGGTCCGGGCCATGGACTTTGCCGTCAGCCGCCTGGAGCAGATCCACGGCCTTGCCGCCGGCCGGCTTCGTTTTGAGGTGCAGGTGGAAACCCCTCAGCTCATCCTCGGCGCGGACGGCACCTCTCCGGTGGCACGATTGGCTCACGAGATTCCTGGCCGAATCAGCGCGCTGCACTACGGCACCTATGACTACAGCGCCTCCTTGGAGGTTTCCGCGGAGTACCAGTCGATGGAACACCCGGTTGCGGATTTCGCCAAGGAAGTCATGCAGTTGGCTGTGGCCGGAACCGGGATCCGGCTTTCCGACGGGTCAACCAATATCATCCCCATGGGCGACGGCGTCGAATCAGCGTGGGCCTTGCACGGCCGCCTGGTGCGCCGTTCCCTGGAGCGCGGCTACTACCAGGGCTGGGACTTGCACGCTGCCCAGTTGCCCAGCCGCTTCAGCGCCACCTACGCGTTTTACCGTCAGGGCCTGCCGGCGTCGGCTGCCCGTTTGCGCAACTACGTTGAACAAACCCCAGGTGCCGTCATGGACGAGCCCGCAACGGCCAAGGCGCTGGCCAATTTCGTCCTGCGCGGAGTAGTCTGCGGCGCCGTTGGTGCCGACGAAGTTGCGGCACTGACAGGACTCGACATTCCCCAGCTGACCGTCTTGGCGCACCCGCGGCTGGCACTATCCACTTCCAAGTAAGGAGTCAACGATGACTGGCAAGTATTACTCCCCACAGGGCGGCCTGCCGCCGCAAACACACCTCACCACGGAACGGGCCATCGTCAAGGAGGCCTACACGGTCATCCCCAAGGGCGTCATGACTGACATCGTGACCAGCACCCTGCCGGGCTTCAACAAGACCCGCGCGTGGATCATCGCCCGCCCCATCTCCGGGTTCTCCACCACCTTCTCCCAGCTGATCGTTGAGATCGGCGCGGGTGGCGGCGCACCCCAGGCCGAATTTGAGCCCGGTGTTGAAGGCGTTGTTTTTGTCACCAAGGGCAAGGTCAACCTGTCCCTTGACGGCGAACTGCACGCGCTGGAGGAAGGCGGCTACGCCTACCTGGCGGCCGGTTCCACCTGGGGTCTGGAAAACATCTCGGACGAGGTGGTCTCCTTCCAGTGGATCCGCAAGGCTTATGAGCGGCTCGAGGGCTACGAGGCCAAGTCCTTCGTGACCAGTGACGCTGAAGTTGAGCCCACTGCCATGCCTGATACCGACGGCGCCTGGAAGACCACTCGTTTTACGGATTCTGCCGATCTGGCCCATGACATGCAGGTGAACATTGTGACGTTCCAGCCGGGCGGGGTCATCCCGTTCCCGGAGACCCACGTCATGGAACACGGACTCTACGTGTTGGAGGGCAAGGCCATGTACCTGCTCAACAACGACTGGGTTGAGGTGGAGGCCGGCGACTTCATGTGGCTGCGCGCCTTCTGCCCGCAGGCTTGCTACGCCGGCGGCCCCGGCCAGTTCCGCTACCTGCTGTACAAGGACATGAACCGGCAGATCCGCCTCACCTAGGAAGTTTTCCGGCCAAACTCTCTCGCCACTACGACCGCGTGGGGCCGGTACGAAAAAGGCGCCCGCTTGCGCTTTTCATACCCCGTTGACGAACGGCGTGTGGAAGGTGCAGGCGGGCGCCTTTTGTCCCCGCAAATGTCTGCAGGAGGCATTGACAGTCCTGTTAGGGTCAGCGTATGGATGAAAAACTGGGGATGTTCATCAAGGATTTTGGCGCGCTGGCCCAGCTGGCGCTGGCCAGTATTGACCGGGTCGAGGGCGGCGATGAGCTGCTGCGAACGCTGTCCAGCCATCTGGGTGTTGCCCCCGTGGACCTTCCCATAGTGGTGGAGCAGGCTCCTCCCCACCGTCAGGCGGATTTGGACATCCTGCTGGAGGCCATCGCCAGCCGCGACCCAAGGGCCCGCCTTGTGGGAATTGGGGGCGGTGAACAGCGCAACCACCTGTCCCTCAGCGACATGGTCCAGCATGCCGCCATGCAGGCAGCCTTCCCGCTTTCCCCGCCGGACTACACCAACCAGCCCGTTGGCCCGGATGAGCACCGTCAAACAGTTGCCTTGGGACTGCGCCTTTTCCACTACGACGGCGTAGCTGCTGCCGTTCTCCAACGCGAGGCAAAGCCCACCTTTGGCCGCCAGTTCGCCACCGCCGAGGTCATGGCCGCGACACCTGAGACCGCAGCGAAATTCCTGGCCGAGGTACGCCGTCGGATGGAACACGAAAGCCTGTTCAAGGGCCAGATCGTTTCCCTCCAAGTCAGTGAATACGGCCCCAGTATGGGCGGAGTGACCTTTATCCGCCGCCCCGAACTGGCCCGCGCGGACGTCATCCTGCCCCTCGGTCTGCTCGCCCGCGTGGAGGACCACACCTTGGGGATAGGTCGCCAGGGACCGGCGTTGGTGGCTCACGGGCAGCATCTCAAGCGAGGCCTGCTCCTCTACGGTCCGCCGGGAACCGGCAAGACGCACACAGTGCGCTACCTGTTGAGCCAAAGTGCCGGTACCACAGTGGTGCTCCTCTCCGGCGGCGCCCTGGCCCGCATTTCGGAGGCCGCCAAATTGGCCCGCGCCCTGGCCCCGTCCATTGTGGTGTTGGAGGATTGCGACCTCATCGCCGAGGACAGGAGTTTTGGCCATGGCCCGCAACCACTGTTGTTTGAGGTCCTCGATGCCATGGATGGCCTAGACAGCGATTCCGATGTTGCCTTTGTGCTGACCACCAACCGTGTTGACATGTTGGAGCGGGCGCTGGCCCAGCGGCCCGGCCGGGTTGATTTGGCGGTGGAGATCCCGTTACCCTCCGAGCACGAACGTTTGGAGCTGTTGCAGCTGTATTCACGCATGCTGAACTTTTCCAGCCCGGCATTGGCGGCCGCTGCCGCGCAGACGGCAGGCACCACCGCCTCCCTGGCGAAGGAACTGATCCGGCGGGCAGTGGTGGCAGCCTCGTTGGCGGGTGAAGATCCCGGCGACTCCCACCTGGCCTGTGCCGTGAAGCAACTCATGGACGACGGCGCAGCGCTCACCCGAAGCTTGCTGGGCAGCGGCCCCATCTCCGGCAGCTAAGCGCCAGCGCACTGCAATCGCGGCGCCCGGTTCCGCTTTTCGCACCCCGTTGACGGGGTGCGAAAAGCGGGACCGGGCGCCTTTTGTGTCCCGCGCCACCCAAACCCTCCAAGCCCTCTTGACTACTGGCCCCACCTTGCCTAAACTTTTCATAAAGCAGAAACTAATTTCCATAGAGTGAAAATGTGGAATGACGCACACAGGGGACATGGACGTTCCTTCGGAAGGATTTACGATGACGTACACAGTGAATTGCTCCATCCTCCTCACGGAGCTGCCCTTGCTGGAGCGCGCGGCCGCAGCCAAGGCTGCCGGCTTTGACGCCGTCGAATTTTGGTGGCCGTTTGCCAGCTCTGTTCCCAGCGATGCAGAAGTCGCCGCGTTTGAGCGCTCCATCACCGAAGCCGGCGTGCAGCTGACGGGCCTGAACTTCAATGCAGGTGACATGCCGGGCGGCGACCGCGGACTGGTCTCCTGGATTGGCCGTGACGCCGAATTCAAGGACAACATCGATGTTGTTGCAGGGATCGGCGGCCGACTTGACTGCAAGGCATTCAACGCCCTGTACGGCAACCGCCAAGACGGCCAGAGCCCCGAAGCCCAGGACGAACTCGCCGTGGCAAACCTAGTGGCAGCAGCCCAGGGCATTGCAAGCATTGGCGGAACCGTCTTGCTGGAACCCGTTTCCGGAACCCCGGCTTACCCGATCAAAACAGCCGCTGATGCCTTGGCCGTCATCGCCAAGACCCAGACAGCCGGCGTCGACAACGTCAAGTTGCTGGCCGATTTCTACCACCTGTCCGTCAACGGCGACGACGTGGCCGCAGTGATTGAAAAGCATGCCAAGGATTTCGGGCACATCCAGATTGCCGACAACCCCGGCCGCGGCGCACCGGGCACGGGCGAGCTGCCCCTCGGCGAGTGGATCAGCCGCAGCCGCGCACTTGGCTACACGGGAGCCATCGGCCTGGAGTACAAGTCACCGCAGGCAGAAGCCTTCGCCTGGGCCATCCGCCAGCCCGCCTAAAACTCCCCTACACACTTACACCACCCAAAGGATTCATCATGACAAACGTTGCAGTGATCGGACTCGGAATCATGGGTCTTCCCATGGCCATCAACCTGGTTGCGGCCGGCCACACGGTCACCGGTTTCAACCGCAGCCAGGGCGCCATTGACAAGCTGGTTGCCGCAGGCGGCTTGGGCGGCGCCAGCATCGCCGACGCCGTCAAGGACGCCGACGCGATCATCACCATGGTCCCGGACTCCCCCGACGTAGAGGCAGTTGTCAGCGGCGCCGACGGCGTCTTCGCCAACGCCCGCAAAGGTGCCCTGTGGATTGACGCCAGCTCCATCCGCCCCGATGTTTCCAAGCGTCTGGCAGCCGACGCCGTCGCCGCGGGCATCCGGCCCTTGGACGCACCGGTTTCCGGTGGCGAACAGGGCGCCATTGACGGCGTACTCTCCATCATGGTCGGAGGCGAGGCAAAGGATTTCGCCGACGCCGGTGAAGTGCTCGGCGCAGTGGGCAAAACCATTGTCCATGTGGGCCCCTCCGGCTCAGGCCAGACAGTCAAGGCAGCGAACCAGCTGATCGTGGCCGTCAACATCCAGGCACTCTCCGAGGCAATCGTTTTCCTCGAGGCCTACGGCGTGGACACCAACGCCGCCCTGAAGGTCCTTGGCGGCGGACTCGCCGGATCCAAGGTCCTCGATCAGAAGGGCCAGAAAATGCTTGACCGCAACTTCGACCCCGGATTCCGACTGGCCCTCCACAACAAGGATCTGGGCATTGTCACAGCAGCCGCCCGCGAAGCCGGCGTCACCGTCCCCCTCGGCGCAGCAGTTGCACAGCTCGTCTCAGCAATGGTGGCCCAGGGCGACGGCGCCCTTGACCATTCCGGCCTCTTCAAGCAGGCCGCCGCACTCTCCGGGCGCAAATAGCCCACTCCCTCAAGCAGCACCGCCCACCAGGGCCCCACCACAGACTTTCAAGGAGTACACAATGACTAAAATGCGCAGCGTTGACGCCGCTATTCTGATCCTGGAAAAGGAAGGCGCCACAGAGGTCTTCGGACTCCCCGGCGCAGCCATCAACCCGTTCTATGCAGCCATGCGCGACCACGGAGGCATCAACCACACCCTGGCCCGCCACGTTGAGGGCGCCTCGCACATGGCTGACGGCTACTCCCGCGCAGCCAAGGACAACATTGGTGTTTGTACCGGAACCTCGGGCCCCGCAGGCACCGACATGATCACCGGTTTGTACGCCGCCTGGGCAGACTCCGTGCCGATCCTGTGCATCACCGGCCAGGCTCCTGTTGCCAAGCTGCACAAGGAAGATTTCCAGGCCGTGGACATTGAGACCATTGCCGCACCATTGACCAAGATGGCCATGACCATCAAGGAGCCCGGCCAGATCCCGGGAGCCTTCCAAAAGGCTTTCTACTTGATGCGCTCCGGCCGTCCGGGCCCGGTCCTGTTGGATCTGCCCATCGACGTTCAAATGGCTGAGATTGAATTCGACATCGACGCCTACGAGCCGATGACCCCCAGCAAGCCGGCCGCCTCGCGCAAGCAGGCCGAGAAGGCTTTGGACATCCTGTTGGCCGGCAAGCACCCGTTGATTGTTGCCGGCGGAGGTGTCATCAGCGCCGAGGCTTCAGGGCGCCTGGTGGAATTGGCTGAACTGCTCTCCATCCCCGTGATCCCCACACTGATGGGCTGGGGTTCCATTCCGGACGATCATCCCCTGATGGCCGGCATGGTTGGCCTGCAGACCTCGCACCGCTATGGCAACGCAACCTTCTTGGAGTCCGACGCCGTCATCGGCATCGGAAACCGCTGGGCCAACCGCCACACAGGTGGTCTGGACACGTACACGAAGGGCCGCAAGTTCGTTCACGTTGACATTGAGCCCACCCAGATCGGCCGCGTGTTCTCCCCGGACCTGGGCATCGTGTCCGACGCCGGCGCAGCCCTGGACGTTTTGCTGGAAGCCGCCCGCGACCGCATGGCGGCGGGTACCGTTCCGGACTACAGCCAGTGGGCCGATGAGTGCGCCACCCGCAAGGGCAGCCTGCAGCGCAAGACTCACTTCGACAACGTGCCCATGAAGCCGCAGCGTGTCTACGAGGAGATGAACACGGCCTTCGGCCAGGACACCACCTACGTTTCCACCATTGGCCTGTCCCAGATTGCCGGTGCACAGATGCTGCACGTCTTCGGCCCCCGCCGCTGGATCAACGCAGGTCAGGCCGGCCCCTTGGGCTGGACCGGACCGGCTGCACTGGGCGTTGTCCGCGGCAAGCCCGGAGCGACAGTTGTGGCCCTCTCGGGTGACTACGACTTCCAATTCATGATTGAGGAATTGGCCGTTGGCGCGCAGTTCAACCTGCCGTACATCCACGTTGTTGTGAACAACTCCTACCTGGGCTTGATCCGCCAGTCGCAGCGCGGTTTCAAGATGGATTACCACGTATCCCTGGCCTTCGAGAACATCAACTCCCCCGAGACCAACGGCTACGGCGTTGACCACATCAAGGTTGCCGAGGGCCTCGGCTGCAAGGCCATCCGCGTTGAGCGCCCCGAGGACATGGCGGCCGCTTTCGCCGAAGCCAAGAAGCTCATGGAAGAGTTCCGGGTTCCGGTTGTTGTTGAGGCCATCCTGGAGAAGGTCACCAACATCTCCATGGGCACCGAGCTGGACAACGTCACCGAGATCGAGGACATTGCCGAGTACGCCACGGATGCGCCCACAGCCATCCTGACCTTGCAGGGCTAGGACGGACTCATGCGAGTCATCCTCGCCCCTGACAAGTTCAAAGGGTCCTTGTCGGCTCCCGAGGTTGCCCAATTCCTGGCAGCTGGCTTGCGGTCCGCCCACCAAGGCTTGGACATTGAGCTGATGCCAGTGGCCGACGGCGGCGAGGGAACCATTGACGCCGTCGTCGCCGCAGGATTTACCCGGGTCAGCGCAACGGTTCAAGGCCCCACGGGCCAGGCTGTGGAAGCAGACTTCGCCATTCGTGGCAATGTTGCAGTGATTGAGATGGCGTCGGCCTCCGGGCTGGCAGTGCTGCCAGCTGGCCGGCTGTCACCGTTGGCCGCCTCCACCTTCGGCACGGGCCAACTGGTCAGTGCCGCCCTGGACCACGGCTGCACAGACATTGTGCTTGGCGTGGGCGGCAGCGCCTCCACCGACGGCGGGGCAGGAATGCTCGCAGCCCTGGGTGTTACGTTCAAGAACGCTGCCGGGCGGCATTTGCTGCCCGGCGGCGGGGCCCTCTCCGCCGTGACAAACATCGATGTCACGGGCTTGGACAAGCGTCTGGGTGGGGTCGCCTTCACCCTCGCCAGCGATGTGGACAACCCACTTCTGGGTCCGGAAGGCGCGGCAGCCATTTTTGGGCCCCAGAAGGGTGCAACCCCGGAACACGTGGTGCAGCTGGAAAACGCCTTGGAACGGTATTTCCGAATCATGGCCAATGCCCTGGGCACCGCCGCCGTGGATGCCATCGACGCCCCGGGCGCCGGCGCGGCCGGTGGCACCGGCTACGCGGCATTGGCCGTTTTGAACGCCAAACGCCGTTCCGGCATTGACGTTGTCCTTGGCCTGACAGGCTTGGCGGACAGGCTCCACGGCGCCGACCTGGTCATCACCGGCGAAGGCAGCCTCGACGAGCAGAGCCTCTTCGGCAAGGCTCCCATGGGTGTGGGATCCGCAGCCCGCGCAGCCGGAGTTCCCGTAGTTGCCGTCTGCGGACGCACCACCTTGGACACTGAGACTCTTCAAAGCGCCGGTTTTGCCCACACACACGCTCTAACCGATATTGAACCCGACACCAGTCTTTGCATGAACAACGCTGGCAGTCTACTTACCCAGATTGGTGCGCTGATTGGCGCAGAACTGGCCCGCACCGGCCACGAACAGGAGAATTCTTATGTCTAGCACCGAAGATAACACCACGCACGGCGCCGTCTATGACCTCGTTTTTCGCGGCCAGCGCGTGCTCACCACGGCCGGCATTGTGCCGCGTGAAGTGGGTGTCCGCGACGGCGTCGTCATCGCCTTGGAGCCCTTCGGCAACAATCTCCAGGGCCTTGAAGTCATTGAACTGGCAGATGATGAAACCCTGATTCCGGGACTTGTTGACAGCCACGTGCACATCAACGAACCCGGCCGCACGGATTGGGAGGGGTTTGCCTCCGCCACCCGTGCCGCTGCCGCCGGTGGCGTGACAACCGTCATCGACATGCCCCTGAACAGCATTCCGGCCACCACCAATGTTGCAGCCCTGGAGTTGAAGCGCAGCGTCGCGCTGGACCAGGCGTTTGTGGACGTTGGATTCTGGGGTGGGGCCATCCCCGGCAACAAGGCGGATCTGCGCCCCCTGCACGACGACGGCGTGTTCGGCTTCAAGTGCTTCCTGCTGCACTCGGGTGTGGACGAGTTCCCGCCCCTCGACGCGGATGAGATGGAAGTGGACATGGCTGAGTTGAAGTCCTTCGACTCCATCATGATTGTTCACGCCGAGGATTCACGGGCCATCGACAGGGCGCCCACCGCCGAAGGCGACCACTATGACAAGTTCTTGGCATCCCGCCCCCGCGGCGCGGAGAACTTGGCCATTGCAGAGGTTATTGAACGGGCCCGCTGGACTGGGGCCCGGGCGCACATCCTGCACCTGAGCTCATCCGACGCCCTGCCCATGATTGCCAGCGCACGCCGTGACGGCGTCAGGCTGACTGTTGAGACTTGCCCGCACTACCTGACCCTCATGGCGGAAGAGATTCCCAACGGCGGCACCGCTTACAAGTGCTGCCCTCCCATCCGTGAGGCTTCCAACCGGGAGCTGCTGTGGGAGGGCCTGCAGGACGGCACCATTGATTGCATCGTCACCGACCACTCCCCCAGCACCTTGGACTTGAAAGACCTGGAAAACGGCGACTTTGCCGTGGCATGGGGCGGCGTGTCCTCGCTGCAACTTGGTTTGTCGCTGATCTGGTCCGAGGCACGCCACCGCGGCATCGCCCTGGAACAGGTCATCAAATGGATGTCCACGGCCCCGGCAGAGTTGGTTGGCCTGCACAAGAAGGGCAAGCTGGCTCCGGGCTACGATGCCGACTTTGCTGTCTTTGCCGCTGACGACGCGTTCGTGGTTGACGTCTCCAAGCTCAAGCACAAGAACCCGATTACCCCTTACGACGGGCGTGCCCTCTCCGGCGTGGTTCGACGCACCTTCCTGCGCGGGCAGGAAGTTGACTTCGTGACACCCACCGGCAAATTGTTGCGCCGCGGCGAGATCACAGTGGAACGGGAGAGCCTTGTCTGAGTCCGTGCTGCTTCCGGCCTTGGGTGAAAGCGTCACCGAAGGCACTGTCATCCGGTGGTTGAAAGCCGTGGGCGAGCGCGTCTCCATCGATGAACCACTGGTAGAGGTGTCCACAGACAAGGTGGACACTGAAATCCCGTCCCCGTTTGCTGGCATCCTTGCCAGCATCCTGGTGCCGGAGGACCACATCGCTGACATTGGCGCGGTTCTGGCGGTCATTGCGGCTGAAACGGCGGCCGTCGAGCCGCCGGCAGACCGGGATTCCCTCGGCGACTTTCCGGCCAATCGGCCGCGGACGGCCTCGGCCAGGGGCCCACTGTCCCGAGGGGCCCAGAACGAGCTTGCGAGTTCTGGGAGGGACAGGGGACTGACGTCGCCTACGGAAACCCCGGCTCCGCCGGTTGTCGAGCCTGTCGAGACCAAGGCACCGCCGGTCGCGACGCAGGTGGCGGGACGTTACTTCACGCCCCTGGTGCGCAAGCTGGCACGCGAGCTCAAGGTCGACTTGGCATCTGTGGCGGGAACTGGCATTGGCGGACGCGTTCGCGGCGACGACGTCAGGGCTGCGGCAGCGCCTGCCGTCATCGCCGCAACAACTGGCTTGCGTGGAACTGTGGTGAAGGCGCCGCGGATCCGTGCCGTGATTGCTTCGCGCATGCGCGAATCCCTGAACACGTCAACGCAGCTCACTCAGGTGCACGAGGTGGACGTGACGGGCATTGTCCGGTTGCGGGAGAAGGCCAAGGCACAATTTGCGGCAGTTCATGGCGTGAAGTTAACGTACCTGCCGTTCATTGCCCAGGCTGTTGCCGAGGCACTGAAGGTGCATCCCATGCTCAACGCAGCCTTCGATGAGGCTGCCGGCACCATCACCTATCACGACGCTGAGCACCTTGCCTTTGCCGTGGACGCGCCGAAGGGCCTGATGGTTCCGGTGGTGCGTGATGCGGGTTCATTGAACCTGGCCGGTCTGGCCGCCGGCATTGCCGATGTGGCTGCCCGCACCCGGGACGGCTCCATCAAGGCCGAGGAACTCAACGGTGGCACGTTCTCGATCACCAACATTGGTTCGGTGGGTGCACTCTTTGACACGCCCATCATCAACCAGCCCCAGGTTGGAATTTTGGGTGTCGGCTCCATCGTCAAACGCCCCATGGTGGTCACCGGCCCGGATGGTGATGACCTGCTGGCCATCCGACACATGATGTATCTCTGCTTGACCTACGACCACCGTTTGGTTGATGGTGCCGACGCGGGTCGGTTCCTGCAAACTGTGACCGGCCGCTTGGCTGCTGCCTCCTTTGAGGCAGATCTAGGCCTCGTGAACGGGCAGTAGTTGTTGATGTTTGAGGCAAACATCAACAACTACTGCCCGTTCACGAGGCGCTCGAGAGGAGGGCGGCGGCCAGCTGCGGTGCCAAGCGTTTCGCCATGATGGCGTATCCGGCGGTGTCAGGGTGAAGGGTGTCGGGAAGCCTGTTCATGGCCTCTTGTTCGGTCAGGACGGTGGCGCCGTCGATGAGGTGCAGTTTACTGTCCCCCTTGTTCCGGAGAGCCTTGACCACCTGGGCTGTGGCCGCCCGGTAGTCGCGCAAGGTCCAGCCAACAGCGTTGGGCTTGTCTTCGCGTGGCAAGGACAGCACGGCTGTGATGACAACTATGGGCACGTGCGGATGCGCGCGGCGAACAGTGCTGAGGAAACCCTGCAAGGTAACTGCGTACGTCCGCTCGGAGTACGTTGCTGCGTTGTAGCTGTTGATGCCCACGCACAGGGAGATCAGGTCAACAGGGGTTTGGGCAATGGTGTTGGCAGCCACCGGGTCCAGCTGGCATTCCCCTGCCAATCCCATATTGACCAGCTGCCAGCCATTCTCACGCGCAACCAGGGCCGGCCAGCTTTGGGTGGGGCCGTCAGCCTGCTGGCAGTGCGTGATGGAACTGCCATAGGTGAGCCAACGTGGACCGGCGTCGCTGGCAGCGGCGACGTTGTCGCCGTCGAACACAGCGTGCGCCAGAGTGAAGTCGCCATAGTGCGGCAGCCACAGCTGGATAAGTGAGTTAGGTTCCAGGCCGTCCAGGACAACAGTGTGGCTATGCGGGCCCACGGCCGGCAAACGGTGGCTGCGCTGGCCGTTGATCAGAATGTCGTACGGGGCGCAGTCCGGCGAGCCCTGGCCAGCAATGTTCAGGGTGCCGCCGCTAGTGCGCCAGCCAGCTCGGACGCCAGCCGCCATGGCAGCACGGTTGGCCAACAAATCCGTAAAGGGTGGCAGGAAACCAGTGGTATCCAGTCGCAGAAATCGTTGCTCACCATCCTCGGAAACCTCGATGCGGAACATTCCCGACCACTGCGCAGCAACTGAAACCATGTCTGAATCCTATCGAAATGTGGGCAATTCCTTGGCCACGGCTATCACAGGGATGGCCGTTACCGGCCATAAAAGAAGCGGGGTTGTTGGCGCCGGTGGCACCAACAACCCCGCTTCCTGTGCTTAAGGGACCGCTACTTGCTAGTGGCGGGCACCTCGGATGGAAATCTTGCGCACGGCCAGCACGCCGCCTAACAGGAGCAGCAGGCCGCCAACCATGCCCAGCGGCAGCAGGCCGAAGCCCGTGTTTGCCAGACCATCAGCCGCTGCGGCAGCAGTGGTTGATGACGCAGTGGTTGGCGAAGCGGAGGCACTGGAGGTCGCGGCGCCATCAACAGCAGCAATGGTCACGGCAATGCTGACTTCGGCAGCCTCGCCACCGGTGCCAGTTCCTGAGATGACCACTGTGTGCGCACCGGCAGGAACATTTGCCGGCAGCTTGGCTGTGAGGGAAACCGTTCCGTCAGCACGCACCACAGCCGTACCCAGAACCACAGGATCCGAATGCAGCGTGAACGTTGCCGTGGAGCCCGGCTTGAATTTCTTTCCATTCACCGTCAACTCACCACCGGCAGAAACCGTGTCATCACTCAATGAACCGGACGGCGCAGTCGTTGCCGGCGCAGTCGTTGCCGGAACGGTCGTAGCAGGCGCAGTCGTAGCAGGCGCAGTCGTAGCAGGCGCCGTCGTAGCAGGCGCAGTCGTAGCAGGCGCAGTCGTAGCAGGCGCAGTCGTAGCAGGCGCCGTCGTAGCAGGCGCAGTCGTAGCAGGCGCAGTCGTAGCAGGCGCAGTCGTAGCAGGCGCCGTCGTAGCAGGCGCAGTCGTAGCAGGCGCAGTCGTAGCAGGCGCAGTCGTAGCAGGCGCCGTCGTAGCAGGCGCAGTCGTAGCAGGCGCAGTCGTAGCAGGCGCAGTCGTAGCAGGCGCCGTCGTAGCAGGCGCAGTCGTAGCAGGCGCAGTCGTAGCAGGCGCAGTCGTAGCAGGCGCCGTCGTAGCAGGCGCCGTCGTAGCAGGCGCAGTCGTAGCAGGCGCAGTCGTAGCCGGGGCTGTGGTGGCCGGAGCAGTCGTAGCAGGCGCCGTCGTAGCGGGAGCAGTCGTGGCAGGAGCGGTCGTCGCCGGAGCGGTCGGTTCCGGAGCCAGCGTCAAAGCAAACGCAACACCCGTTCCCGTCTTGGCAACATCCTTGACACCGTTCTTTGCAACACCAGCCACAGAAACAGCGGCAACCTGCTTGGCAGTCACATCAGCAGCCGTCACAGTGTGCTTGAACGTCCCAACAGTGCTGGCACCAACAGCCAAGGTAGCCGCAGCACCCGTGGCACCAGACAGGGAAACACCCGTCAGGGCAACGTTTCCGTCATTCCTTGCCGTCACAGCAAAGCTCACAACATCACCCACACTGGCAAAACCACTGGCATCCTTGTTCTCAAAAACACCAGGAGCAACAGTCACAGCAACAGACGGCTTGCGGTCGACAAGGTTAACTTCATCGCCCTTGATGGTGTAGTTCTGAGTTGTTGCGCCCGTGCCTGTTACCTGCCATGTAGTCAATGGGACAAAGAATCCATCCGCCAGTTCAGCAGCGGTTACCTTGTGTTTGGGAGTGGAACAGGTGTAACCGGCCCATACATTCACGGCAGAGAATCGGCAGTTGCCGGCTCCATCCGCAGGAATAAAGGGTGTGAAGTTACCTGACACCGGCACTGAAGCAGCTGTGACATTGCTGAGGCTGTTCACCACAAACTGGTAGGGAACCAAGCTGTCAACGGCGTAGGGATTGGTTGCAAGGTTGCGGGCATTGTCAGTTGCTGAACCTTCTATAACAAGGCCCACGATGTTAGTGCTTGCGCCTCCGGTGATGGTGACAGGAACACTGCCCAATGCTGATTCTTCGCCAACCGACACTTTTGCAGTGAGGTTGAAGGTGCCTGCCTTGGCGTAGCTGGGAATGCTCACGGGAACGGTCACCTGAGCCGTCTGGCCAACAGCAACAGCGGGTACGGCAACTGAACCAAACACCCAACCAGCCTGGGGGGCGAACGTAGCCGTGCTGCCCTCAAGGACGGTGTCGCCAATGTTCTTGACGGAAATCTGTGCTTGCACAGTTGTACCGTTGGCACCGCTCATGGCCGGGGCGGTTACCTGCGCACCACAGAACGGGTTGAGCCACTCGGCGTTGAACTTGCCGAAGACGATGTTTTCACTGTCGCCTTCGTAGAGCAAGCCGAAGGTGCCGTCGCTGAGGGCTGTCACGGTGGAATAGGCCATGTAGCCGGACTTGAACTGCTTGCCGGCGCTCCAGGTGGCGCCGTCGTCGCAGGAGTAGCGGATGGTGCCGTTGGAACGGGTACTAGCATTCGCGTTGGAGAACAACAGCACCTTCGCTTGCTGCGAGCCGAGCGGGGCGTTCGGGTACATGCGGGCAATTGAGGCGTTGTTACGCGGATCCTTCAGGGCGGAGTTGTAGGTTACCGGTCCCCAAGTTTCGCCACCGTCCTTGGAGATGGCAACCTTTCGTCCGCCACCGCCAGCGTTGTCACGGGAGTTGAGCATGACATCGCCATTTGAGAGCTCCACCACCTTGTTCTCATCCATGGCACTGCCAACGTCGGCACCCTTTTTCCAGGTCTGGCCGTGGTCATCGGAGTACACACTGTAGGCCTGGATGACTTCAGTGCCTGCAGCGTTGCGAACACGGCCGGCGAACTGCTGAATCAACCGCCCCTTGCGCACGCCATACTTGAGCTGGATGCCCTCACCGGAAGAGGCGAATTGACCCACTACGCCGCCCACGTTGTTGACGGCGCCAACTGTCACACCAACGGGCTTGACCACATCGGTGACCAAGGGGCCGTCAAAGTTCGCGTATTTGGAACCCGGTGCATAGTTCTGCGGCGCGGGAAGCGTGGGAATGTTGCTCGGGTCGGTGGACCAGGTCAGGCCCTTGTCGGTGGACACGGACAGTGCCGTGCCGGTGACGTTGCGGTTACTGTCGTCAGTGCCCAGAACGCTGCCAAAGAACCCCTGATTCTTGGAGTAGACAAAGAAATTAAAGACATTTCCGGTCTCCTTGTCCACAACATAACTGGGGTCGCTGAAGCCGTACTGCAAGTTTGCGCCCGAGCCGATCTGGCCGCGGGCAATGAAAGTGGGGGCACCCCAGGTCTTGCCGCCGTCGGTGCTGCGGCGCTGGATGATGGAGTTTGGTGCCGGCGAATCTCCGCCGTTCGGGCGGCCGTCGTAGGAAGCCAGAACGACGCCGTCACCCAAGTCGGCCAGGGCCGGAATCCGGTAGAAGGGCGCAAGGGATGCACTGATGGCATTGTCGCCCCTCTTTGCCAAAAACTGCTCTGTGTAGCTGGGGGCCTCAGATGTTGCGGTGGCCGGCGCGGCTTCCTGGGCGAAGGCAGGGCCCATCATGGACGTCAGGAGTCCAGCTGCGAGCACTCCTGCCGCAGCAGCCACGTGCCTGCTCTTGGAGCGGCTTTTCCTATCGGTGAACTTCATCGATTCCTCTCGGTGGCCGGCAACGGCCGTCAAATTCGGACAAGCACGCACCCCACGAAAGGCGCCCCACAACCTAGGACATAGGATGACCTACAACACAGTAGCGTGTTATGGATCACTTAAGAAGATATCTTCCAACTGTTACGCCGACTGCGGGCAATCGTGCATTCGGTTACGGGCTGGCGTCGTTGTACTTAAACGTCTTGGGGTGGGCCTCGGAAACGATCTTCCGAAACCCACCCCAAGGTGCTAGGCAGTCTTAGTGATTGGCTGCCCTGCGTCGAGTTGCCCCGAACAGGACCAAGCCACCCAGGACAAGGGCCATGGCAAGCCCGCCCAGCAGGGCGCCATTGGCTCCTGTGTTGGCGAGGGAGTCCGACGGCGCGGAGCTTGCCGAGGTTGTTGCCGCGCCGCTGGCGGTGACATTGCTGCCACCTACCTCTACATCGATGCTGACTTCAACAGCCTGGCCGTTGGTGCCAGTTCCTGAGATGACCACGGTGTGGGCACCGGCAGGAACATTCGCCGGCACCTTGGCAGTCAAGGACACCGTGCCATCAGCACCAACCACCGCCGTTCCCAAAACCACCGGATCCGAATGCAGCGTGAACGTGGCAGTGGTGCCCGGCTTGAAGTTCTTGCCGGTAACCGTCAACGATCCACCAACAGAAACCGTGTCATCACTCAACGAACCGGACGGCGCAACAGTTGCCGGAGCCGTGGTTGCCGGAGTCGACGCAGTCGGCGTGGCCGACGGCGTTGCTGACGGGCTCATTGTCGGTGTTGCCGACGGCGTTGCTGACGGGCTCATTGTCGGTGTTGCCGACGGCGTTGCTGACGGGCTCATTGTCGGTGTTGCCGACGGCGTTGCTGACGGGCTCATTGTCGGTGTTGCCGACGGCGTTGCTGACGGGCTCATTGTCGGTGTTGCCGACGGCGTTGCTGACGGGCTCATTGTCGGTGTTGCCGACGGCGTTGCGGATGGCGTCGCTGACGGTGTGGCGGACGGCGAGGCCGTCGGTGTCGCTGACGGTGTTCCAGACGGGCTGGGAGTGGCCGACGGTGTCGGTTCCGGAGCCAGCGTCAAAGCAAACGCAACACCGGTACCCGTCTTGGCAACATCCTTGACACCATTCTTTGCAGCACCCGCCACAGAAACCGCAGCAATCTGCTTGGCAGTCACATCAGCAGCGGTCACCGTGTGCTTCAGCGTCCCCACAGTGCTGGCACCAACAGCCAAGGTAGCCCCAGCACCCGTGGTGCCAGGCAAGGAAACACCCGTCAAAGCAACGTTTCCGTCATTCCTGGCAGTCACAGCAAAGCTCACAACATCACCCACACTGGCAAAACCACTGGCATCCTTATCCTCAAGAACACCCGCAGCAACACTCACAGCCACAGACGGCTTACGGATCAAAACATCCTCTTCGCCACCGGTGACGGTGTAGTTGACGGTTGCGGCGCCGGTTCCTTCAACGCTCCACTTGGTCACAGGGACAAAGAAGCCCTTGGCAACATCGTCAGCGGTGATGACGCGCTTGGCCGAGGTGCACGTGTAGCCCCCAAGTGCCGGGACGTTGCGGAAGCGGCAGTTGGGCGTCCCGTCGATGTTGAAGCCGGCAAATTCGCCGGCAGTCGGGAAGACGGTGGTGACGGCATTGGAGGTGCTCTTGACAACAAAGTTGTACGGCAATTCCTGGCCGACCATGTACGGGTTGGCCGTCAGGTCGCGCGCTGCATCGTTGCGTGCACCCGTGATGGTGGCTGAAAGCACCGGCGCGGGTGCCGTGACAACCAAAGTCACTGTAGCTGTAACAGCACCGGATGTAGCCGTTACCGTCCGGTTGCCAGCAGGCGTGCCTGCCGGAACCGTGACGGTCTTGGTGGCCTTGCCGGCAGCGTCGGTGGTGACGCTGCCCAAGGAGGCGCCGCCGTCGAGCGTCAACACAACGGCGCTGCTGGCCGGGAAGGCTGTCAGCGAGACCGAGATGTCATTGCCAGCCTCAACCGAGCCGGGTGTAGCGGTGATTGAAGCAGCCGAGGGGATCGCGGGCAGGCCCGCGATGTTGACTTCCGCGCCGCCACCAAAGTCGTTGCTGGCGATTGAGGTCAGGCCAACCAGCTTGACGTAGCGTCCGGCCTTGTTGCCGGCAATGGTGATGCGCTGGCGTTCGAGGGCGGCCGTGAACGCACCGCTGGCGACCTTGGTGCCGAACTCCGTGGGGCTGTCCGAAACAAAGATCTCGTAGTCCTTGATACGGCCGTTGGATCCGTTCTGGCGCTGGGTGTACTCAAAACCGGAGACATGGTGGCTCTTGCCCAGGTCGATGACAACCGAGTGCGGGAATACAGCGGGCGTGCCGGTCCACCTGGTGTGCCAGTACGTTTCGGGACTGCCGTCGATCAGGGCCGCTGCCGGTCCACTGGGGGCGGGTTCACCCGTCAGTTGCTCGGAGGATACGGATTCAATGCGGAGACTGCTCTTGGCGATCTGGTTCACCATGGGAGGCTCGGCACCGCAGAGCTCGTCCCCGCAGGCCTTGACGGCTGCAGAGGACACTGAGGTTGCCGCAATCTTCTGACCGTTCTTGCCACTGACCACAAGGCCCTTGGCCGCAACATTGTTAGCAGTAACATCCGCCGCCGTGACGGTGTAGACGGAGGCGATGGTCTTGCTTTCTGCCACAGCGAGGTCAAAGCTTTCTGCACCTGCCCCTGTGACACCAGAGACCTTAACGTTGCCGTTGTTGGTGACCACCGAGGTGTAACTGACGGTGTCGCCCACGCTTGCAAAGCCGCTTGAATCAACATCCACCAGCGCACCGGCGGTGTGGGTCGCAGTCAGTGACGGCTTGCGGACCAGCAGATCAACTTCCGCACCAGTGATGGTGTAGCTCTTGGTAAGGGCCCCAGCTGTGGCCTTCCACGTGGTCAGAGGAGCAAAGAAGCCGTTTGCCAAATCCTCGGCCGTCACTGCATGCTCGGGGGTAGTGCAGGTGTAACCTTCACCAACCGGAAGAGAACCCCAGCGGCAGTTTCCGGTATTGGTGCTGCCACCCTCAGTGGTGCGGCGCAGTGGATCAAAATTACCGGCTGTGGGGAAAATTTCAGCTGCAATATTGCCGAGATTCCGGATCTGGAAGTTATAGCCAACCCTGTCCCCAACCGCATAAGGGGTGGTGGCCACATCGCGCAGCGGTGCCCTCAGCAAGCCCGTGCCGTCGAGATCGACGACGGTGTCAGTAGCGCCACCGGTAACCGCAACCTTGACAGTTGTTGTCACCTTCACCGATCCTTGGCTTACATTGGCGTTAAAGGTGGCTTCCCGGACTTTAGCGAAACTGGGAATGCCAACAGGAACCTTGACCACCGCGGAAGCCCCGGGAGCCACATCGGGCACAGCAACTGTGCCAAGAGTCCACCCGGCGTTAGTTGCGTATTTGCCACTTGCGCCTGGCGCAGGAACCGTAATGGAAGCAACGGCGCCGGAGAGAGTTTCGGTGCCATTGTTTGTCACTGTCAGTGATGCATCAACGGTAGAACCGTTGGCGCCCGAGGTGTTGGCGGCGGTGAGCGCCGCAGTCATGGTGCCAATGCAATCAACACCCAGCCAATCGGCGTCGAACTTGCCAAAGGTGATGGCGTTGCTGTTGCCCTCGTAGAGCAGGCCGAACTTGCCGTCACTGAGCGCAGTCACGGTGGAGTAGGCCATGTAGCCGTCCTTGAACTGCTTGCCGGCACTCCATGTTGCACCATCGTCGCAGGAGTAGCGGATGGTGCCGTTGGTACGGGAGGTGGCATTGGCGTTGGAGAACAGCAGGATCTTCGCCTCTGCCGAACCCTGAGTCGCATTCGGGTACATGCGCGCAATGGAAGCGTTGTTGACCGGGTCGCGCAAAACGGTGTTGATGGTTACCGGACCGTACGTCTCGCCGCCGTCCTTGGAGATGGCCACCTTGCGGCCGCCGTTGCCGCCACTGCTGGCGCGGGAGTTCAGCATAACGTCGCCGTTGGAGAGTTCAACGGTCTTGTTTTCATCCATGCCGGTACCTACAAAGGCGCCGCGCTTCCACGTCTTGCCGTGGTCATCGGAGTAGACGCTGTATGAACGCATGTCAGTACCGCCGGCAGGCTGCTTAACCTTGCCAGTGAACTGCTGGATCAGGCGGCCCTTGTTGGGGCCGTACTGCAGCTGAATGCCCTCGCCTGAGGCGGCGAACAAGCCAGCCACGCCGCCAATGTTAGTCGCATCTCCGACGGGCTTGGCCACGTCGGTGACCAGGGGGCCGTCGAACTCGGCGTACTTGGAGCCCGCAGCATAGTTTGGAGCCACCGGCAGGGTGGGCATGTTGCCCGGGTCCATGGACCAGGTCAAACCCTTGTCCGTGGAAACGGCAACGGCAGCACTGACCACCTGGCGGTCGGCGTCGTCAGCGCCAAAGGTGCTTCCGTGGAAACCTTGGTCCTTGGAGTATACGAAGAACGCAAAAACGCTGCCGGTGATCTTGTCCACCACATAGCTGGGGTCACTAAAGCCGTAGCGCAGGTTTCCGCCCGTGCCAACCTGGCCGCGGGCAACAAAGGTGGGGGCACCCCAGGTCTGCCCGCCGTCGGTGCTGCGGCGCTGGATGATGGAGTTGGGGGAAGGCGAGTCGCCGCCGTCGGGACGGCCATCGTAGGAGGCCAAAACCACGCCGCCGCCCAAGTCGGCCAGGGCCGGGATGCGGTACCAGGCCTGGTTCGGGACAGTGGCCATGTCGCCGGGCGTGGCCAGGACCTGTTCGGCATAGGAGCCGACTGCTGCAGCAGCTTGCGGGGCCGTAGCCAGCGCGAAAGCCGGGCCCATCATGGATGCAAACAACCCGGCGGCCAACACCCCCGCGGTAGCTGCCTTGTGCCCGCGCGCGAAGCGGAGCACCGTATCGGTGGATTTCATCGATTCCTCTCAAGTGGCCAAGCTGGCCATCAAAAAATTGCATGCACTGCATCAACATCCCTTGACCCCAGGACCTCGGACATAGGATGACCTACCCCACACTAGCGTGTTATCCATAACTAATGGGATATGTGTCACATCAATGCACCACTGTTACCGCCTGAGATTGTGAGGGGAGGCTATTGGCCCCCTGACTGGCTGGTCAGTGGACAGATCACGCCGCTTACCGACTGCAAAGCGTCATTGTCTGTCCAGTCACACGAGGAATGGGACGCAACGGGACGCGCTGCCAGCCAAATTGCCTGCCCAGCCGCGTTAATCAGTTGAGGGGTGCACCCGCCAACGGCGGATCCACCCCTCAACTGCACCTGTTCGCGCCCCTGCGCCGAAGTGGCGCGGGGGCGGGGTCAGGAGCCTCCTACGGCGTTACGTGGAAGTTGCCAAATGACAGGAACACCCCGTTCCGGTCCGAAACCACCAGGGCATCCTTGCCATTCTTGGTTCCCTCCGGAACCGTGAAGGTGACGGCCCCCTGGGCATCAGCCAGGAACCAGCCAATGCGGGCACCGTGCTGGTTCATGTGCACGTAGGCCCACTCATTGGCGGGGACATTCTTGATGGTGACGGTGTCGCCGACAGTGTACTTGCCGGTGTTCATGCCAAGGTCAACGGGAGGCTGGCCCTTCAGCTGCACGCGCTCGGCGGACGGCTCAAAGTCAGGCATCGCCGGGAGCACGGGCAGCTCTACTGCCTGCACGACGACGTCCTGTGCCGCATCCTTGGCGCCGTTGACTGCTGCGAGCGCAACGGTACGCTCCGCCACGGCACCTGCGGCAATTTCCCCCGTCGTCAGTTCACGGGTTTCCGTGAAGGTGGCTGACGCGCCAATGGCCAAGGTGCCGCGTTCGGCGCCGAGCCCGGCAACCCCTGTCAGGGTGACGTTGCCTGAGTTGGTGGCGGTGAGGGTGGTGGTGACGGTGTCGCCGGCGCCGGCCAGGCCGTTGCCGTCGGTGTCGTTCCACACGGCGGCCACGGTGGCCGACAGTTCGGGGTTGCGCAGCAGCAGGTCAACTTCGCTGCCCGTGATGGTGAACGTCTTGCTGTCCAGGCCCGTGCTGGTGACGGACCAGGTGGTCAGGGGAACGAAGAAGCCATGGGCCAGTTCATCGGCTGTCACAGCGTGGCGGGGCGTCCCACAGGTGTAGTTGGCCCACATGGCCAGGTTGTTCCAGCGGCAGTTACCGCCGGCCGGGGGCAGGAACGGGTCAAAGTTGCCCGCAACAGGGGCCACATTGGAGGTGACATTGCTGAGGCTGGTGACGGCGAACTGGTACGGGAGCTTTTCGCCAACCGTGTAGGGCGTGGCGGCAAGGTCGCGGGTCTCGTCCGTGCGCGAGCCGACGACGCCCAGGCCCAGCGTGGGTGCGGCACCGCCGGTGACGGTCACGGGAACCACTGCACTGAATTCGCTGGTGCCATAGCTGGCCTTGGCCGTGACGTTGTAGTTTCCTGCCTTGGCACTGGCCGGGATGGTCACCGGGACGGTGACGGTGACCGAGGATCCCGCGGCGACGTCGGCGAACGCCGAGCTGCCAAAGGTCCAGGCGTTCTGCGCTGCGAAGCTGGCCTTGGCTCCGGTAATGGTCTTCTCGCTGCCGTTCACCAGGGTCAGTTCGGCCTGCACGGTTGCGCCGTTGGCGCCCGTGACGGCCTTGGCGGTGAGCTCGACGCCGCACTCGATGCCGAGCCATTCGGCGTTGAACCTGCCGAACGTCATGGTGTTGTTGTCGCCCTCGTAGAAGACACCAAAGGTGCCGTCGCCCAGTGCTGCGACTGTTGAGTAGCTCATGGCGCCGGCCTTGAACTGCTGGCCTGCGCTCCAGGTGGCGCCGTCGTCGCAGGAGTAGCGGATGGTGCCGTTCTGGCGGCCCGAGGTGCTGTTGGCGTTGGAGAACAACAGCATCTTGGCCTCGTCGGATCCCTGCGCGGCCTGCGGATACATGCGCGAAATGGACGCGTTGTTGACGGGGTCACTCAGGCGGGTGTCCACGGTAACCGGGCCGTATGTTGCGCCACCGTCCTTGGAAATGGCGATCTTTCGCCCGCCGTTTCCGCCGCTGCTGGCGCGGGAGTTCATCATGACGTCGCCGTTGGAGAGCTCGACCGTCTTGTTTTCATCCATGCCGGTGCCCGTGAACGCGCCGCGCTGCCAGGTCTTGCCGTGGTCATCGGAGAAGACACTGTAGGCCTGGTAGGGGGTTGAACCATCGGCCTTTTTGACCTTGCCGGTGAACTGCTGGACCAGGCGGCCCTTGTGGGCACCGTACTTGAGCTGGATGCCCGCTCCTGAGGCGGCAAAGACGCCGGCAACCCCCTCAACGTTGTTCTGCGCACCCACCGTGGTGCCCGCAGGCTTGACCACGTCGGTGATCAGCGGACCGTCAAAGCCGGCAAATGCGGAGCCGGGCGCGTAGTTGGCGGGAGGAAGCACGGGCATGTTGGCCGGGTCCATGGACCAGCTCAGGCCCTTGTCCCTGGAAACAGCGACGGCGGCGCTGGTGATGTTGCGGTCCGCGTCGTTATTCCCATAACCGCCGGCCTGGAAGCTGACATCCTTGGAGTACACGAAGAAATTGAAGACATCCCCGGTTTCCTCATCAACCACAAGGCTGGGGTCGCTGAAGCCGTAGACGAGCTTGCCCGCGCCGGGCATCTGACCGCGGGCCACGTAAGTGGGTGCACCCCACGTCTTGCCATTGTCGGTGCTGCGGCGCTGGATGATGGAGTTCGGCTGGGGCGAGTCGCCGCCATAGGGCCGCCCATCGTAGGAAGCCAGGACGACGCCGTCGCCCAAGTGGGCCAGAGCAGGGATACGGTAGTTGGCGCCGAGCACCGGGTCAATGGCGTTGTCGCCATTTTTTGCCAGAACCTGCTCGGCGTAACTGCCTGGGGCAGTGGGGGGAACTGATTCCCCGGCTGCCACGGCAGGGGTGATCATGCTGGTCAGCAGCGTGGCGGCAAGCGCTCCGGCGGCGATGGCTACCTGGGGCTTCTTCCATCGGCGGTGGGTGTCGGTGGATTTCATGTTGTCCTTTCATAGCGGCCGTCATTGGCCGCATAGCTTTCGCCATGACACGAACGGTCCCCGCCTGAAATGTGACTCATCAGACATGGAACATCCCACAACCCTAGCGTGAGCCCAATCACAGGGCAACCACTAAAAGTCCTCTACACACGGATAGGTTCAGAAACCGCCGAGGCCCAGATGCGACGTGCGCCACGCAAATTCTGGAGTTCGCAAACACTTGCGTAGAATGGAGAGGCAAGCTCGCGGAGCGCTTCGAATCACCGGTTTTCAGGTCTTGACCTCCTGACCCAAAAGACGGCGTAAGACGGCAATCCGTGGCCACCCCTTTTTCACATCAGGAGTCCCCGGATGCCCCGGATCGTTGTCGATGTCATGCTCAAACCCGAAATCCTTGACCCGCAGGGAAAGGCCATTGTTGGCGCTCTTCCCCGCTTGGGCTTCACAGCATTTTCCGCTGTGCGCCAGGGCAAGCGCTTTGAACTTTTTGTTGACGGCGAGGTGACAGAAGAAATCCTGGCGCAGGCCCGTAATGCCGCGGAGACCATGCTTTCCAACCCTGTCATCGAAGACGTGGTCAACGTTGAAGTAGTGGCGGACTAGCCATGACTGAAACCCCCTTGATTGGCGGGGCCACTCTGGCCCCCGTCGATTCCCGTTTGGCAGGGGCACGGATCGGCGTTGTCACGTTCCCCGGAACACTGGATGACCGCGACGCCGCCCGTGCAGTGCGCGCCTCAGGCGCCACCCCCGTGTCCCTGTGGCATGCCGACACCACCCTTGGTGACGTTGATGCTGTGGTCATCCCCGGCGGATTCTCCTACGGCGACTACCTGCGCGCCGGCGCCATCGCCCGTTTTGCGCCGTTGATGGGCCAGATCGTTGATGCCGCCAACTCGTCTGCCAAGCTGCCTGTTTTGGGTATTTGCAACGGTTTCCAGATCCTCACCGAGGCGCACCTTTTGCCCGGCTCGATGATCAAGAACGATCACTTGAAGTTCCTGTGCCGCGACCAGGTCCTGCGCGTGGAGAACAACTCCACCGCATGGACCAACGCCTACGCAGCAGGCGCCGAAATCACCATCCCGTTGAAAAACCAGGATGGCCAGTACATTGCTGATGAGAAGACCCTTGACGCCCTCGAGGCTGAGGGCCGGGTGGCCTTCCGCTACGTTGGCACCAACCCGAACGGTTCGCGCCGCGACATTGCCGGCATCTCCAACGCCGCAGGCAACGTGGTGGGCCTCATGCCGCACCCCGAGCACGCCATCGAAAACGGCTACGGCCCCGGCCACACCGGCACCGACGGATTGGGATTCTTCACCTCTGTCCTGAACACGCTTCTGGGAGGCAAATAAATGTCTGAGACCTCGACTACCGAGTCAGCCAAGAAGTTCAATATCGACACCGTTGCCAACGCAGCCGTGACCCCCGATGTTGAACTGCCCTGGGCCGAGCTGGGCCTGAAGCAAAACGAGTTCGACGACGTCGTGAAGGTTCTGGGCCGCCGCCCCACCGGCGCCGAGCTGGCCATGTACTCCGTCATGTGGAGCGAGCACTGCTCCTACAAGTCCTCCAAGAACCACCTGCGCCAGTTTGGCGAAAAGGTCACCGAGGAAATGAAGAAGGACATGCTGGTGGGCATCGGCGAGAACGCCGGCGTCACCAACTTGGGCGACGGCTGGGCCGTGACGTTCAAGATCGAGTCCCACAATTCGCCGTCGTTCGTTGAGCCCTACCAAGGTGCCGCAACAGGCATCGGCGGCATTGTCCGTGACATCATCTCCATGGGCGCGCGCCCGGTGGCCGTGATGGATCCGCTGCGTTTCGGCGCCATCGACCACCCGGACACCGCCCGGGTCATGCATGGTGCCGTTGCCGGCATTGGCGGCTATGGCAACTCGCTGGGCCTGCCGAACATTGGCGGCGAAATGGTGTTCGACGCCATTTACCAAGGCAACCCGTTGGTTAACGCCCTGGCCGTTGGCGTCATGCGCCACGAGGACATCCGCCTGGCCAACGCGTCCGGCAAGGGCAACAAGGTTGTTCTGTTCGGTGCGCGCACCGGCGGCGACGGCATTGGCGGCGCTTCGGTGCTGGCTTCGGAGTCCTTCGATGACACCAAGCCCTCCAAGCGCCCCGCAGTGCAGGTGGGCGATCCCTTCGCCGAGAAGATCCTGATCGAGTGCTGCCTGGAACTGTTCAAGGGCTCCTTGGTTGAAGGTATCCAGGACCTCGGCGCCGCAGGTATTTCCTGCGCCACGAGCGAGCTGGCCTCCAATGGCGACGGCGGCATGGAAGTTGAACTGACTTCCGTCCTGTTGCGCGACCCCACCCTGACCCCGGGCGAGATCCTCATGTCCGAATCGCAGGAACGCATGATGGCCGTTGTTACGCCTGAGAACATGGCGGCGTTTGAAGCTGTCATGGAAAAGTGGGCCGTGGAGTACTCCTGGCTCGGCGAAGTGACCGGCACCGGCCGCTTGATCATCAAGTGGGAAGGCGAAGTCATTGTTGACGTCGACCCGCGCACCGTGGCACACGACGGCCCAGTTTACGACCGCCCGTACGCCCGCCCGGAATGGCAGGACGCCCTCCAGGCCGACTCCTTCACTGGTTCCGTCCAGGATGCTGGCCGCCCGGCAACCGCCGATGAGTTGCAGGCAGCAGTGCTGGAACTCATTGCGTCCCCGAACATGTGCTCAAAGGACTGGATCACCAACCAGTACGACCGCTACGTGGGTGGCAACACCTCCATGGCGTTCCCGGACGACGCCGGTGTGATCCGCGTGGACGAAGAAACAGGCTTGGGCGTTGCCCTGGCCACCGACGCCAACGGCCGCTACACCTACCTTGACCCGTACAACGGTGCCCAGTTGGCATTGGCTGAGGCCTACAGGAATGTGGCCACCTCCGGCGCCGTGCCCATGGCCGTCAGCGACTGCCTGAACTTCGGCTCCCCCGAGGATCCCGATGTCATGTGGCAGCTGGCCGAAGCCATCCGCGGCCTGTCCGACGCCTGCATGGTGCTGGGCATCCCGGTCACCGGTGGCAACGTCTCGCTGTACAACCAGACGGGCACCACGCCCATCCACCCCTCCCCTGTTGTTGCGGTTTTGGGCAAGTTCGACGACGTGGCACGCCGCACGCCGTCGGGCTGGAAGGAAGATGGCCAGGCCATCTACCTGCTGGGCACCACGGCTGATGAGATGGATGGTTCCGAGTGGGCCAACATGCGCGGCCACCTGGGCGGCCTCCCGCCGAAGGTTGACCTGCAACGCGAGCGTGAATTGGGCGAAATCCTGATCAATGCTTCCCGCGACGGCATGATCGACTCCGCACACGATCTCTCCGAGGGTGGCCTTGCAGCCGGCCTGGTGGAGTCGGCACTGCGCTTCAACACCGGTGCCCGCGTGGCCCTGGATGAGGTTGCCCAGCGCGACGGCGTTGACACCTTCACTCTGCTGTTCTCCGAAACACAGGGCCGGGCCATTGTGTCCGTTCCCCGTAGCGAAGAGGTTCGCTTCAACGACATGTGCACGGCCCGGAACTTCCCGGTTGCCCGCATTGGTGTTGTTGACGCAGCCGGCGGCGCCTTGGATCTGCAGGGCTTGTTCAGCACCCCGCTGGACGAGCTCCGCGAAGCACATGAGGGCACGTTGCCGAAGTACTTCGGCTAGCACCCACATCGAGACGAACCCCGGTCACCTCTTCATTGAGCTGGCCGGGGTTCTTCTCGTTGACATGTTGGGACTCAAGCCTGACGAGGGGCGTGAATCGTACATTAGTATTAGAACGGCCCGCTGTGGGTTCACTCACCACTGCTCAGGAGCCCCATGAGAACCCGTCGCTTGTCGTTGCCCCGATTTTCCGCATTGGCGGTGGCGGGCGCCGTCGTGCTCGCAGCCCTCGTGCCATTGCCGGCCCAGGCTGCGCCGTCAACCTATGAATTAACCAAAACCATCTCTGTCGGATCCGATCCAACGAGTGTGGCGGTGGACGCAACCCGGAACAAGACTTACGTTGCCAACACCACCAGCAACACGGTGTCTGTGATCGACACTGTCACCGGAACGGTGGTTTCTTCTTTTCCCGCGCTCCTGCCTCCCTCGGGTCAACCAGTTGCGATTGCCTTGAACACAGTCACGAACAGCTTGTACCTCGCCAACCCGAATGGCAACACCGTAGTGGAGTTCAATGCGGCAACCGGTCTAGCGACTGGATCCTTCCAGGTCGATTCTTTCCCTTACGCCATGGCAGTGAATGAGACAACGAACAAAACCTATATCGCCAATACCGGCGGTTCGATCTCGGTGATTGACGGTGGAACGCGCACGGTGGCAATCCTCCCCACGGGCCCGGGAACAACACCCAGCGCGGTTGCAGTGAATGAAACCACGAACACCATCTACGCGGTCGACTACAACAGCAGCCGTCTATTTGAAATAAACGGCGTCACGAACGCGATCAAGGCCGGCGTGCCGGTTGGGATGACCCCGTTTGGGGTTGCCGTCAACGAGACCACGAACATGGTTTACACCACCAGCCTCGGACAAGACACGGTTACTGTGTTCGACGGCGCGAACCGCACGGTAGTTGGTTCGATTGCAGTGGGCCTGGACCCGTTCGAAGTCCAGGTGGATGAAGGCAGGAATACCGTCTTCGTCGCGAACTCAACCGGCAATTCCGTGTCGGTGGTCGACGGCGCCACGAACACGGTGGCGAGCACAGTCGCCTTGGGCTCGAACACTCGTTCCATTGCGTTGAACACGGCCACCAACACTGTCTACGCCACCCGCGCCGACAATAAGTTGGCCGTCATAATCGAGATGTCGCCGCCTGTCGTCACCACCACCTCCCTAGCCAGTGCCACAGTAGGTACGGCCTACTCGGCCACGATTGCTGCAACCGGCTCCGGTCCCATCACCTTCGCCGTGACCACAGGCAGCCTGCCCACCGGGCTGACCCTGAACACCACAACAGGCGCCATCACGGGAACACCCTCCACAGCCGGTGACGCAACCTTCACCATCACCGCCACGAATGCGGCGGGCAGCAACGCCAAGGCGTTCACCATCACGACCGTTCAGGCACCGACGATCACCACCGAAGACCTCGTCGGCGCCACGGTTGATGAGGCCTACTCAGCAACGATTGCAGCAACGGGCACCCCACCGCTGACCTTCACTGTCTCCACGGGCGAGCTGCCCGCAGGACTTTCATTGGATGCCGCAACAGGCGCCATCACTGGCACACCCACCGCAGCCGGTTCTGTCGAGTTCACCATCACCGCAACCAACGTGGCAGGCAGCAACGCCAAAGAATTCACGATCACCACCAGCCTGACACCAGCCATCACCACCGAATCGCTCGCTGGCGCAACGGTCGGCACTGCCTACTCAGCAAAGCTTGAGGCAACGGGCACCGCACCGTTGACCTTCACTGTCTCCGCAGGCGAGCTGCCCGCAGGGCTGACCCTGGATGCCGCTACAGGCACCATCGCCGGAACCTCCACGGCGGCTGGTTCGGCTGAGTTCACGATCACCGCAACGAACGTGGCTGGCAGCAACGCCAAGGAGTTCACCCTCGTGACGAGCCCGACACCAGCCATCACCATCCCGACACCAGCCGCCACAGTCAAGCCCTCCCCGGCAGCACCGCTGGCGAAGACCGGAATTGACGCCCTGCCGTGGCTGGCCGGATCAGGCATCGTTTTGTTGGCCGGAGCCATGCTCATCCTGCTGACAACCGCCCGCCGACGCCGCTCAGCATAGCGGAACTGCCGGCCTCCGCACAGCAACAATCCTGAACGGGCAGTAGTTGTTGATGTTTTTCAAAAACATCAACAACTACTGCCCGTTCAGCGGGGAGGACGTTTCTCGATCCTGGGCCCACGCGCCCGAGGAACCCAAAACCCCGGTCATCTCACGAGAGATGACCGGGGTTTCATATTCTGGATAGTCGGTGTGTTGCGCCGATTAGGCGTGGGAAGAGTTCCGGCGTCGGCTGACGACCGACAGGGCACCGGCCAGCAGGACTGCTAGGCCACCGAGCAGAAACGGGGTGGTTCCTGCACCTGTCGTGGCCAGGTTATTGCCAGCCTGGTGGCTGACGCTCTGGTTTCCAGCCATGGTGGTGCTGGCTGTGGATGCGCCAGTTGCCGATGCCGTGCCAACAGCTGCGGCAACCGTCAACTCGGCGCTGGTTTCAGCTGTTTCACCATTCGCATCGGTGCCGGTAATGATCAGCGTATGCACACCGGCGGGAACGGCGGTTGGCAGCTTCGCCGTCAATGTGACGACGCCGTTGGGGGCCACCACCGCGGTTCCCAAGACAACAGGGTCCGAATGCAAGGTAAATGTAGCAGTAGTGCCCGGCTTAAAGTTGCTTCCTGTCATCGTCAACTCACCTCCGGCAACCGCCGAGGTGCCACTCAATGAAACGGTGGGCTCACCGACCACCGGGGCCGAAGGAGCGGAAGTCGGCGCGACCGTCGCTGTGAAAGTGGGAGCCACCGTAGGGCCAACAGTCGGGGTGGCGGTGGGAGCCACAGTCGGCGCGACAGTGGGATCAACAGTGGGATCAACCGTCGGGGCGGCGGTCACGGCAAACGTCACCACCACCGGCGCCTTTGAGACGGCACCTGTTGCAGCCACCGTGACAGTGCCAGCGGGGCAGCTTGCCGCGATGCTGACGTTGGCCGCGAAAACCCCGGCCGCGTTGGCCTTGACGGTGGCCGGAACTGCCACGCAACCACCGGCAAAGCTGATTTCCTCACCGCCGGCAAAACCCGAACCAGTGATCAATGCCGCAGAACCGGCTGCAACTGCAACCGCCGGGCCTGTCGCCGCTGGCGCGAACGCCTGGGTGAATGGCGCAACGTCAACTGCCTTGGCCAGTGCCGCGTACCCGGCAACGCTCAGGTGGATCTTGTCGCCGCTCTCGTAGACGGGAAGGATGCGCTCGGGATCGGCCGGGTCGGCGACCGCCGCGGAGAAGTCCACCACGGCGTCGAACTCTCCGCTGGTCATGATCCAGTTGTTGGTGGTGGTGCGCACCATTTCGCGGGCTGCGGTGAAGGAGGCCACACCCTTGGTGGGTGTCATGGTGGCGCCGTACACCTTCAATCCTGCGGCACGCGCCTGCGCGATGATGTTGCGGTACCCCGCGATCAGGCGATCGCTGTTGGCGCCGTCGGGAATGTCATTGATGCCTTCAAAAAGGAACACGGATGTCACGCCAGGAACGGCGGCCACGTCGTAGGCGAACCGCGTGGTGGCGGCCATGCCTCGGTTCTTGGCACCGCCAGCCTCAAAGGTCACCCGGTTGGAGCTGATGCCTGCATTGACCATGGCGATGGACGAATCACGGGCGTTGATCTTGTCGGCGAGCTGCGCCGGCCAGTTGTTAAATCCGTTGGTGCTGGACCCCCAACCGTCGGTGATGGAGTCCCCCAAGGCAACCGTGGAACCCTTCGCCGTTGCGGAAATGACGTCAATGCCCTTGAGGAAGAAATACTGCGAGGCTCCCTGGGTGAAGCTGGCGTTGGCGGTGTCCGCAGCGTGGTTGCCGTCAGCAATGCCGTTGGAGACGATTCCGAGGTTGTGATAGGTGGATACCGGAATGGTCCCGGAAACAAAAACGCTGACCAACAGGTTGGTGTCGGTCTTCACCGGCACGTTCAACGCGTCGCTGACAACCTCCCCACCGGCGGGGATGGTGACTGTGGTGGCACCGCCAAACTTGAACGCGGACGGGGCTGCCGTGGCTGTGAGCCCGGTGCCCTGATAGCCAACAGTTGCCGAGCCGACCACCAGTGGTGCCGTGCCAAAACGGTTGGACAAAGTGATCCGCTGCGCGTTGCCGGCCAAGTTGGGCCGGACCACCATGCGGATGGTCTTGTCCGTCAGCGACGGGCCACCATCGGTTAAGGCTGTTCCCCATGCCGTGACACGGGTGATGCTGTTCTTTGCCAGCGCCCAGCGTTGAGTGGCGGCAGCTCCTGCCACATTTGAAACCACATCAAGCGCCGCCGCATCGGCAACATCTGCGGCCCGCCCCGAAGCAACATTGACCAGTGTGTAGCCGTCCGCCCCGGCGGTCATCCGCCAGCGCTGACTGGGCATTTCGGCACAGTTTTCCTGTGTCAGTGCGGCTCCGGCAGTTGCTGCATCCTGCAGGCACAATCCGCTGTTGTTGCTGCTGAGCTTGTACACACCGGGGGCAGTCTGCGCCACCCACCACGACTGGCCGGCAGTTCCCCGCGGGGCATCCTCAACAATCTTGGCTCCGGTAGAGATGGAGACGCCGTTGACGTGGAGGTTCTTTACGGTTGAAACGTTGGTCAGGGAATAGGCGCCGGGTGCAACAGCCGTGGGCAAGGCTGCCGCCTGAACCGATTGAGCACCCACAGGAAGAACCACCGCCCCGGCAAGCGCTAGGGCCGAAACGGCCACGGCAATGGTTAGTTTGCGCATCAAATACTCCTCAAGAAGGAAGACGGATCCGCGCGGCCCCAGAACTAGGGCATGTGACTTACCTCACCGAACGGCTAGTCCATGTTATCCATGCCAAACGTGGATGTCCTATGTCCGATGAATTGTTACGCCCCACTAGCCCGCGAGGTGAAGAGCCTCTAGAAGCCGCCCACCAGTCCACGGGCAGCCTGCAGGTAGGATCGGGTGACGCCCGCCTGGGTCAGCTTGGTCACCGGGGAGCCCAAGGCGTAGATGAGTCCAGCCGGCTTGCTGAAGGCCAACAGCCTAAAGTAGACGCCGCCGTCGAAGGTCTTCATGGCAATAAAGGCCTCCTCACCCAGCGCCGGATGCCCCGGCAAGGTGCCGTAGCCAAAGCCGGCCATCTGAATGTCAGACCCATCGGGGCCTTGGACGGTGCACGGTTCCATGGCCCACACCACCTCGCACGGCACCGGGAGGCGAAGGTTTCCCACGCCAAATCCACTCACCACCGTGGCACCCGCCACTGCGCGCGGCGGAGCGCTGACCTGCAGGCCGGACCGGCGCTGGATCTGCCAAGTCATAATCCCCTCGGTCAGCGCCACAAAGGCCTCCTGCCCGGCACCCACGGCGAGGGTCTTGTCCACATGGGCAAACCCTGCTGGCCAGTGCGCGGACTCAGCGGTCTTTTGCGCCACCAAACGAGTCAGCCCCAGATACGGGTAGTCAAGGGTGCCGCGACTAGCTTTTGACGACATATGCGCTCCACTCCAATGCAAGTTGTTGTTTCTTAGGCAGGCCCGCCACCACCAAATCGTAGGAGTCTTCCATCATCTCCAACACCATGACCGCATCTACGGCAGAGGTGTCCACAGTGTTCCAGTGTCGCTTGTTCAGGTGGTAGCCGGCGGTGATTCCCGGGTTGGCGGCGCGCAAGGCCGGCGCCAGCTCGGGGTCACATTTGAAACTGATCAGCAGCGGCGTGGCATCCAAATTGCCCAGCGCAAAAATCTTGGCTGTCCACTGCTCCCCGCCGCTGCTGGGCGCCCTGACCTTGAAGACGCTGATGTCCTCACCGAAGGGAAAGTCTTCAAAGCAGCCGGTCAATGCGAGCGCCGCAGCCCGTAGCTCCGCCGCACGCAGGCTCACTGCCCGGCACCGGCCGCGGAGGAACCGGCCGCGGAGGCACCGGCCGCGGAGGAACCGCCGCCGGACGGCAGAACGTCATAGTGAAGCATGGCGAATGGGCCGTGCTGCGCCGCGCTGCGCAACTTGATCCTGTCGGAGCCAACGGTACGCGGCAGTAGCAACGCGCCGCCGTCCAGTGTGGCGGGGGCCAGGGTGATGACGAGTTCGTCCAAGGCGTTGATGTCCAGAAACTGCCCGGCGAGGTCTCCACCGCCCACAACCCAGACGTCGAGGTCCCCGGAGGCTTCCTTGATCTCCTCAAGCGCTGCCGAAACGGGGCCGTTGACGAAGCGCACGTCAGCCCCCTCGGGCACGGGCAGGGTCCGCGAGGTGAACACGTAGGTGGGCTTGGTGCCGTAGAACTGCCGCCATTTGGCCGGTTCGGCGAGCAGGTTCTCATGCTTGAGCACCCACTCGTAAGTGGACGAGCCTTCCACAAAAACACCCATGGTGTCCATGAACGCGGCGATGTCCGGCCCTTCCTCCCCCTCAACGGCAAACAGCCAGTCAAGGGAGTGGTGCTGGTCCGCCAGATAACCATTGATCGTTGAGGCCGTGTAGTAAACAATGCGCGTCATGGTGTTAACGCTACCTGCTGCCGACTACTTCGTGGCCAGGTAATCTTCCAGCAGCACAACCTTGAGCCCGGCAGCCTTTTGAGCCTTCAAGAATGCGTCAAGGTCCGCCGGGAATTCCGGGCGGAAGTGCATGAGCACAATGTCTCCGGGGCGCAGCCCAGCACCCACCTGATAGTCCATTCCGCCGGAATTTGCCTTGGTTTCCCAATCAACCACGGCTTTCATGCCGCATTCAGCCACAGCCTGGCGGACAGAGTTCGTGTAGGGACCGCCCGGCGGGCGAAAGAACACCGGACGGCGCCCATACTGCTGTTCCGCAAAGTCCGCCATGCCACAAATTTCGGCTTTTTGCTGTTCGTAGCTCAGGTGAATGAAGGCCAGGTTGTGGCTCATGGTGTGATTCTCAATCAGATGCCCGGCCTGAGTGTATTTCTTGTAGAACTGCGGATCCCCGGCAACGAACGTGTTGGCCAGAAAAAGTGAGGCCTTGATGCTGTTTTTCTCCAACAAGGCCAGGTCCGAGTCCCGCTTCACAGCGCCGTCGTCAATGGTCAAGAAAACCACTTTTTGCTCTGTGGGAACCTTTGTCAGCACAGGAACCATGCCGTTTTCAATGGGCGGCAGCACATAGTCCGGGACGAGTCCATCCAAGGTGTCAACGCGCCCGGTTGCCGGATTGATGGTGGGGGCTGTTGTTGGCATGGGCGACGCCGGAGCTGAGGTTGGGCTTGGCGTGGCACTTTTCGCCGAGGTGCTTTGGGCAGTACCCGAAGCGGCAGTAGCTAAAGCGGCCGGATCTGAAGAGGCCGGACCCGCTGGTGTGACACTGGCTTGCCTGGAAGGCATGGTAGTCACCCACCAGACGCCTGTTGCCACGAGGGCAAGCGCCAGTACAAGAATGACAAGCGCAATCAAACGGCCCTGGTGGCGGGAATAGTCAAGGTGGCGAGGCATACAGTTCTTCCTGGGATTCGGGGCTTGCGGCTTAGAGGCCCAGCTTTGCTGACTCGATTTTGGGGCAGGTATCCATGACAACATCTAGCCCGGCAAGCAGGGCGCGCTGCGCTGCTTGCTCATCCACAACTCCCAATTGCAGCCAGACAGCCTTGGCACCAACGGCAATGGCCTCATCAACCACGGCACCAACCCTGCTGGAATTGACGAAGCAATCCACCACGTCAATGGTTCCGGGGACCAGGGAAAGCTTCGTGTAGCCCTTGGCGCCGTGAACGTCGTCGCCCTTCAGGCTCACGGGGATGATCTCCTGGCCAAGATGCTGCTGGAGAAAATGGGAAACACCCAAAGCAGCGCGCAACGGATTGTTGGACAGGCCCACCACCGCCCACCGGCCCGGAGTAGTCAGGAGCCGGCGGATCACGTCTGGGTCGTTAAGCTGAGCCATGCTTTGAGCCTAGTGGCTGCGGGGGCAGATGTGGCTGAAGGTTACGGCGGTTCGCGCACGGGGAACTAAGCGTCGGAGCGGACTTCTTCCACCTCTTCGAAGAAGTCACTGTCGTCGTCTTCTTCGATCTCATCAACATCCACATAGTCATCGCTGGTGAGTTCCTCGGCATACAGGGCCCAGAATTCATTGGGCGCCGCAGCGGGCGGATCCAGCACCTTCAGTTGCTGTTCAAAGGACTTCTTGACGGCTGAAAAGTCCTCGTCATCCTCGGGCCCCACCGTGTCCCTGTCAATGGCGCCCCAGGCAGCCACAATCTTTGGCAGTGTTTCCAGAGACGACGCTATGAGTGATTCGTCGTCCTCGCAGACGTAGCGCACCGATCCGTTGGTACGGTCCACCACCACAAACTGAAAGTCACCATCATTGCAGACAACTGCCCGGCCGGCAGCGTCATCGGCGAACGGTGGCTTGAGCCATTGCCCGTCCAGCGGCACGTCTTCCAACGCCACTGGAAACATGGTTTCCAACACCGCCCAAATCTTGGAGTCGTTCATGATTTCCTCCTGCCCTTAGTCCCGACACTAATCACAGCGATATCTTTCGTCAACGGTGACTTAGCCCGCCGGGACCACCAATGTGCTGCTTTCAAAACGCCGGTTGCGCAAAACGGGCAGGAATTCGCGGACTTCCTCTAGTCGCCGGTGCGTGACATCTGCTGTGGCAATGCCTTCGGGTTCTTCGTTGAGGAAGTCGGCCGGAATGCCCATGGGGTCCAAGATCGCGGAATGGCCGATGCAGTGATCGCTGGAGGTTCCAGCCGCGGCAACCCAGCACGTGTTTTCAATGGCGCGGGCCTTCAGCAGCGTCTCCCAATGATCAACCTTGTGCTCGCCCTTGAACCAGGCCGCCGAAACGCACAACAGCTCCGCCCCGGCCACGGCCAAGGACCTGGCCAGCTCGGGGAATCGGAGGTCATAGCAGGTCATCAGGCCCACCTTGAATCCACCAATGTCCACCACGGTGATGCCGCGGTCACTGGGCTTGATCCTTGACGATTCCTGGTAGGAGAACGCATCGTAAAGGTGCAGCTTGCGGTATGTGCCTAGGATCCCGCCGTCGTCATCCACCGCCACAACGGTGTTGTAGGGGCGCGCTTCCCCACCGGATTCATAGCCGCCGGCAATGACGGCAATGCCGGCGTCGGCGGCCATCATGGATATGCCCTGTACAAAGGTGGTCCAGTGGGCGTCAACGGCCGTGGCAAAGTCCCCGGATACCCGGCCCACGGAGAACATGGCTTCTTCCGGAAACAGGATCAGCTTGCTGCCCTCCTGTGCCGCAGCAACGCAGAGTCGGCGCATGGTGGCGAGGTTCTGTGCAACTTCGCCGCCCGGATTGAACTGCCCAACGCTGACCTTCATGACATCTCCTTCGACCAGCCAACACCATCTGCCATCAAGCCTAGTCGTGTTGGTGCCCGGCAGACCACGGGGAGTGGCAAAGCTGGGCAAAACAAAAGGCGTGTTCGACGCCGGAACTTGGGTTCCGTCCGTCGAACACGCCTTTTTGGCTGTGGCTATTAGTCCTTGATGAGGTCGTAGCGCACGATGGTCTGGTCGCGGGCCGGGCCAACACCAATGGCCGAGAGCCGGGTGCCGGACATGGCTTCAAGCGCCAGCACGTAGTTGCGTGCATTCTCGGGCAGGTCTTCAAGGGTGCGGGCCGTGGTGATGTCCTCGGTCCAGCCTGGGAAGTACTCGAAAATGGGCTTGGCGTGGTGGAACTCGGTCTGCGTCATGGGCATTTCATCGTGGCGGACACCGTCAACGTCGTAAGCGACACAAACGGGGATCTGCTCGATGCCTGTCAGCACGTCAAGCTTGGTGACAAAGTAGTCCGTGAAGCCGTTGACGCGGGAAGCGTGGCGAGCCAAGACGGCGTCGTACCAGCCACAACGACGCGGGCGGCCGGTGTTCACACCAAACTCGCCACCGGTGGTCTGCAAGTACAGGCCCATGTCATCGAAGAGTTCCGTGGGGAACGGGCCGGCACCAACACGCGTGGTGTAAGCCTTGATGATCCCCACGGCGCGGGTGATGCGGGTGGGGCCAATGCCTGAACCAACTGACGCGCCACCGGCGGTCGGGTTGGAGGAGGTCACGAACGGGTAGGTGCCGTGGTCAACGTCCAAGAACGTTGCCTGGCCGCCTTCCATGAGCACTACTTCGCCGCGATCAAGGGCCTCATTGAGCACAAACGTTGCGTCAATAACCATGGGGCGCACGCGCTCGGCGAAGGCCAGGAAGTACTCCACCACCTCGTCAACTTCCACGGCGCGGCGGTTGTAGACCTTCACCAGCAGCTCGTTCTTCTGCTTGAGGGACCCTTCCACCTTTTGGCGCAGGATCGACTCGTCAAAGAGGTCCTGAACCCGGATACCCAGGCGGGCAACCTTGTCCATGTACGCCGGGCCAATGCCGCGGCCCGTGGTGCCAATGGCGCGGCTGCCCAGGAAACGCTCAGTGACTTTGTCCAATACCTGGTGGTACGGGGCCACCAGGTGGGCGTTGGCGGAAATGCGCAGCTTGGACGTGTCCGCGCCGCGGGCCTCAAGGCCCTCGATTTCCTCAAACAACGCCTCGAGATTCACAACACAGCCATTGCCAATAATGGGTGTTGCGTTGGGGCTCAAAATTCCGGCAGGAAGGAGCTTGAGCTCATACTTCTCACCGCCTACGACCACTGTGTGCCCGGCGTTGTTTCCACCATTGGGCTTCACTACATAGTCGACCAAACCACCCAAAAGATCTGTGGCCTTGCCTTTACCTTCGTCACCCCACTGGGCGCCGACGATTACGATTGCTGGCATGGGACCCTCCCCCTTGCTCATAAGTTGAGCCGGGCACTGCAGAGGCCGGTGGTTGTTCCACCGTGCAGTGTCCGGGCACGAAAATGCCCCTTGGAAACCACCGGCCTTCCTCTGCAATTGCTGAAGAAGGCAGTCAGTCAAGGGGGTCTTACCTCCTGAGTTTACCGGAATGCTCTAGCTCACGCACATTGACCGCACTGGGTGGACGACGCCGGAGCCTCCCCGCATTGTTTTCCGCTGCGAGAACGCTATGGCACAGCAGTGCTGTTCTTGCGACACCTTAAGCGATATACTGTCTTCAGGACATTATATCCATGGCCGTTTAAGGAGAAAAGTGCTTTCCAACGACAAGAGCACGCAAGTCACCGCTGACAGTGCCGCGCTCATCGCCTCACTGAGTCGCGTGCTGGCCGAATGGACGGCGCCGGAATTTCTCACGGCAGTGGCCGCACGCGAAGGCGTGGCCCTTGATCCAGGCGCCATCACCATGATCACCATGCTTTCGCACAACGGGCCACTGCGACCTTCCCACCTGGCGACCAGCATGGTGACCGGAGCCTCGAATATCAGCAAAATTGTTGGCCGGCTTTCCAGCGCTGGCCTCGTGGAGCGAGTCGCCGACCCCGCCGATGCCAGGGCGCAACGGGTGCAGTTGAGCGCTGCCGGTCACAAAGTTGCCGCTGCGTTGGTCCGGGCCGGCAATGGTTTGGTTGACCAGCTCCTGGACGGCTGGCCGGAACCGGACCGCGCAGAGTTCACGCGCCTCCTGGCGAAATTCGAGAAATCCACCATCGTGTTGTCCGCACGGCTGGGCAACAAGCCCTAATTTTTATCCAAGCAACAACTCCCAAGGAGTTTTGATATGACAAGCACCACCACTCCCCGCACGTACATTGTCACCGGCGCAGGATCTGGAATCGGCGCCTCAACCGCTGCCCTGCTGCGTGAACGCGGCGAGACAGTTATCGGCGTTGACCTCAAGGGCGCCGAAGTTGAAGCCGACCTCAGCACAGCTGCGGGCCGTAAGTCCGCCGCCGAAAGTGCCATCGACTTGGCCGGGGGCAGCATTGACGCCGTCATCGCCTGTGCCGGTATCGCAGCACCGATCCCCTTGACAGTAAGCGTCAACTACTTCGGCGTCACCGAATTCCTCGAGTATCTGGCCCCCGTCCTGGCCAAAAGCCCGGCGCCGCGTGCCGCCGTCGTCAGCTCTGCTGCGTCCCTGCAGACCAACTCTCCTGAACTCGTCGAGGCTCTGCTGTCAGGAGACGAAGCCAAAGCCTTGGAAATCGGCGCCGCTTTGGCCGCCGAGGGCCCCCGCTCCGGATACTTGAACTACCCCTCCAGCAAGCGCGCCCTGAGCCGCTGGGTGCGCCGCGAATCCATCACCAAGCGGTGGGCCGGGGCTGGTATCCCGCTTAACGCCGTTGCCCCGGGCACAGTCATCTCGCCGATGACCGAGAAGATGCTCGCCACCGAAGAGGGCCGGAAGATGGTTGATGACAGCATGCCCATGCCGTTGAACTACCATTCGGAGGCCATCGTGCTGGCCCGGCTGCTCGCCTGGCTGACAAGCGTAGAAAACACGCACACCACCGGGCAGACCATCTACATCGACGGCGGCGTTGACGCAACACTGCGCGGGGACAACATCTGGGACTAACCACCGTCCCTCACGCGAGCTGCCGCAGTCACCAAACAAAAATGCCACCGATCCCGCAAAATGCCACCGGTATATCGGTGGCATAAAGCGGGATCGGTGGCATTTTTAGATGCCTTGAACCGAAACGCTACAGAGCGGCCTCGATCGCGGCGGTTGCCAGCGGATCGGAGTCGTTCAGGAACGTAGCAATGCGGGCTGCTTCATCGGACTCGCCGATGGCTCCCGCTGCACGACCCAACGCGTACAGCGCACGCAGGAAACCGCGGTTGCCTTCGTGGGCGTACGGCACCGGGCCGGTGCCGCGCCAGCCATTGCGGCGCAGCGAATCCAGGCCGCGGTGGTAACCGGTGCGTGCATACGCGTAGGACTCAATGGTCCGTCCCTCCGCATACGCCTCGTCAGCCAAAATGGCCCACAAAAGCGAGGACGTGGGATTGGCGGCAGCCAAATCCACTGCCTCATCCCCCGCATCCAAACGTGCCTGGACATCTTCTTCGACCGGGAGCAATGTGGGCTCCGGGCCGAGGAGGTTCTTGCGGAAATCGTCAGACATTTACTTGAACGTCTTGCCTGCGGAGCCGAGCTGCGAAGCAGCTTCAACAACGCGTGCTGCCAGGCCCTTTTCGGCCGAGGCTCCCCAGACGCGGGGATCGTAAAGCTTCTTGTTGCCGACTTCGCCATCAACCTTCAGGACGCCTGAGTAGTTGGAGAACATGTGGTCAACCACGGGGCGCGTGTACGCGTACTGGGTGTCCGTGTCGATGTTCATCTTGATGACACCGTAAGCAACAGCGTCAGCAATTTCCTGGTCGGAGGAGCCGGAACCGCCGTGGAAGACCAAGTCGAACGGGCTAGCCTTGCCAACCTTGGCGCCAACAGCTGCCTGGATTTCCTTCAGGATCTCCGGGCGCAGCTTCACGTTGCCGGCCTTGTAAACGCCGTGCACGTTGCCGAAGGTCAAGGCCGTGATGTAACGGCCGTTCTCGCCGGAGCCCAGGGCTTCAACAGTGGCCAGGCCGTCTTCAATGGTGGAGTACAGCTTGTCGTTGATGGCGTTCTCGACGCCGTCTTCCTCGCCGCCAACAGCACCAATCTCAACTTCAAGGATCATCTTGGCTGCGTGGGTGCGGGCCAGCAGTTCGCGGCCAATGCGTAGGTTCTCTTCGAGGGTCTCGGCGGAACCATCCCACATGTGGGAGTTGAAGATGGGGTCGCGGCCGGCGGCTACTTCACGCTCGGAAGCTTCCAGCAGGGGCAGCACAAAGCCATCCAGCTTGTCCTTGGGGCAGTGATCGGTGTGCAGGGCCACGTTGATCGGGTAATTCTTGGCAACTTCGCGTGCGAACGCGGCGAAGGCCAAGGAACCGGCAACCATGTCCTTGACGCTGGCGCCGGACCAGTAGGCTGCTCCACCTGTTGAAACCTGGATGATGCCGTCGGTGCCGGCGTCGGCGAAGCCCTGCAGGGTTGCATTGAGCGTCTGGGATGACGTCACGTTGACCGCCGGGTAGGCGAAGCCGCCAGCCTTGGCGCGGTCGATCATTTCGGCATACTTGTCCGGTGTTGCAATGGGCATTGAGAGCTCCTATGGGCTGAACGGTACTAAGAGGCTGACAACAGGCCAGCCTCCCGCATGGCTTCTCCCATCTTAGCGATTGCGCTCACGGTGTCGAAGAAGATGAAGTTACCGCCCAGCTTGTGGACATTTTTTGCCGTACGACGCCGGCCCGGCCCACCTAGGAGACGGGCTGGTTAAACACGTGTCGGCGCACCCAAGCGTGCATGGCGATGCCAGCCGCGGACGCTGCGTTGATGGAGCGGGTGGAACCAAATTGCTCAATGGACAGCGTGGTTTGGGCCGCCGCGTGAACTTCCTCGCTCAGCCCTGGGCCTTCCTGGCCAAACACCAAAACACAGTTCCGGGGAAGCTCGTAAGTCTCCAGCTTTTCCGAGTCCGGGAAAATATCGATGCCGATGATGGCCAGGCCCTCACCCTGCGCCCAGGCCACAAAGTCCGCAACTGTGGGGTGGTGGCGGACGTGCTGGTACCTGTCGGTGACCATGGCGCCACGCTTGTTCCACCGGCGCTTGCCAATGATGTGCACTTCCTTGGCCAGGAACGCATTGGCCGTGCGCACCACTGTGCCGATGTTCATGTCATGCTGCCAGTTTTCAATGGCCACATGGAAGTCATGGCGCCGGGTGTCCAGCTCGGCAACAATGGCTTCCATGGTCCAGTACCTGTACTGATCCAGCACGTTGCGGCGGTCTCCCCCGGCCAACAGTTCCGGATCCCAATGGTCCCCCTGCGGCAGCTCTCCTTCCCACGGCCCAACACCCACTTCGTGGTGCGGTTCAACATATTCAGGCGCCTCGGTGGACGCTGAGTTCTCGGGCGCGGGGGAAGTGGTGTCGCTGGAATTACTCACCGGTTAACTTTAGCCGCTGCGCCGCCGGCGCATTCCCCAGCCGCTGTTTCCACGGTATACGGGCGAATCTGCAAGACTGGTGCTAGAGAGATCCATCCCCCATCAGGAGGAACTATGAGCAAGGCGCAGAATCGCCAGCCCGCAGACATCGAGTGCTGGCTCACGGACATGGACGGCGTGCTGGTCCATGAAAATAAGGCAGTCCCCGGTGCAGCCGAGCTGATCCAGCGTTGGGTGGACACGTCCAAGCGCTTTTTGGTGCTGACCAACAACTCCATTTTCACCCCTCGGGATCTGGCCGCCCGGTTGAAAGCCTCGGGGCTTGAAGTTCCGGAAGAGAATCTGTGGACGTCGGCCCTGGCTACAGCCCAGTTCTTGAAGTCGCAGATGCCGCACGGGCGCGCCTTCGTCATTGGCGAGGCCGGATTGACCACGGCACTGCACGAGGCCGGCTTCATTCTCACCGACCAGAACCCGGACTATGTGGTGTTGGGTGAGACCCGCAGCTACTCGTTCGAGGCCATCACCCAGGCCATCCGCCTCATTGGCAATGGTGCGCGCTTCATCTGCACCAACCCGGACGCCACCGGCCCGTCCCGCGAGGGTCCGCTGCCCGCCACCGGCGCCGTTGCTGCTTTGATCACTAAGGCAACAGGCCGGGAACCGTACATTGTGGGCAAGCCCAACCCCATGATGTTCCGCTCCGCGATGAATAGGATTGAGGCCCACTCGGAAACCACAGCCATGATCGGTGACCGCATGGATACGGACATCATCGCGGGGATGGAGGCCGGGCTGCACACGGTGCTGGTTTTGACCGGGATCACCCAGCCCGAGCACATTGACGCGTACCCGTTCCGTCCGGACCAGGTCATGAACTCCGTGGCGGATCTCATCTCGGAGATTTAGCCCCTCCCCCACCTTGACGTGGCCGCCCATCCTCACATGGTTGCTGGGCGGCCGCGCACAGACTGATTAGGCTGCTGGCCTCAATGAAGCAATGATGGCCGTCAAGGCCTGCTTGTTGTTGTTCCATTCAGAAGCCAGGGCCTCTACTGTAAGCCTGTGCGAAACACCTGAATTGTCGTAGGCAACAAAGTATTCGCCTTCAATGGCTCCCTTGTAGCTCAGGCACGTATACCCGTAGCTGTAGCCGTACATGCCATCTCGCTCGACGGTGGCAGGTTCCTGGGTGTATGCAAAGTCCCCCACGCAGCCAAAGCCGGAGGTGCCGCGCATGTAGATGAGCTCATCCTGCGAGGCGTCCAGCTGGGCCGCAAAGCCCTGGTCAATTGCCTTGTGAATTTTCTCCTGAGTGACGGCGCCCTCCGGACGGGCTCCTGCCTCATAGACAAAAAGGGCTGATGCATCCTTTTCGGTGTTGATGGCACTGAAACGCTCTGCGGGCTTGCTGCCGTCCTCATTGATTACGGTGACGTTTTGACTGTTTTGAATCCAGCCCTCTGGATACTGGAAGTAGGCGGAAGTGGTGGTGGCCTCCACCACGTTTGCTGATTTACCTCCACTAAACATGCCAGCGATCAACACCACCACAACAATCGTGACGGCCATAACCGCCACCCCACCACCAACAAGAATCCAAGGCAGCACAGACTTCTTCTTGGGCAATGGCGGCATGCCACTAGGGGCTCCGTAGTATGGCTGCGCATAAGGGTTTGCCCCTTGCGGGAACTGGCCCGGCTGCTGCGACTGACCAGGATGGGGTTGGCCCTGCGGGTAGCTTTGACGATTGTCGGGTTGCGGATAGCCACTTTGCGCCGGTTGCCCAAGCTGCGCGTTGTTCTCAGAATTCTCGACGGGCTGGCCCGGCCACGGCGGCTGCATTGACATGGGGGTGATCTCCTTCAGTCGCACGGCCTCGACAGGCCGCGCCATGTCCCGAGCCTATGCGTCAGCGCAAGTCGACGCGATGGGGACAAGTGCCCACGCGGTCTAAGTGAGCAGCTGACTCAAAAGTGCACAAGAAATCCTGGTGGGCGTACAGCAATGTGCACGTCCACCAGGATTTTTTGGCCAACTGAGGATCAGAGCCTGCCGCCGGACGCTTCCAAATAGCACTTTCCGCAGAGTGACTCGTACCAAACGTCGGCACCATCGATGGCTACCTGCTCGCCGTCGAACACCACGTCCTGCCCCACGCGGCGGGTGTTGAAGATGGCCTTGCGGCCGCAGCGGCAGATGGTCTTGAGCTCTTCCAGAGCATGCGCAATTTCAAAAAGGCGTGCCGCTCCCGGGAAAGCACGAGTTTTGAAATCCGTGCGAATGCCATAGGCAATAACCGGCACGCCGTCCTCCACTGCAATCCTGAACAGGTCATCGACCTGCTGTGGGGTGAGGAATTGGGCCTCGTCAATGAGCAGGCACGCCACGGGTGCCACATCCACATGCTGCACGAGCGCCTCGGGGTCATCGCCAGCAGCATGGGCGGCAAATTGGGCGCGGGCGTCGTCTCCGGGCTGGAGCAGGAAGTCCACATCACGTGACATGCCGAGCCGGGACACAATCTCCCCCGCACCCTTGGTGTCAACACCAGGCTTGGCAAGCAGGACCCGTTGTCCCCGCTCCTCATAATTGAACGCCACCTGCAACAAGCCCGTGGACTTGCCCGAGTTCATGGCGCCGTAACGGAAGTAAAGCTTGGCCAACGTGGATCCTTTCAAACTTCATGTTCGATGCCGGTTCGGGTTGCCGGACGGGCTGGGTTCGGTGCCGGACCGCCACCTGCGCTGTTGCCTCACCGAAGCGTGTGGGAAGGCTTAGTCCAGGCCGAGCTCGTCCTTGCCGAAGATGAACAGGTACGGAACCCCGGCTTCGGCTTCAATGCGTTCCTTGGCGCCTGTGTCGCGGTCAACGATCACGGCGACGGCGACGATGTTGCCGCCTGCCTTGCGTACGCCTTCAACGGCTGTCAGGGCGGAGCCGCCCGTGGTGGAGGTGTCCTCGAGGACTACCACGTTGCGCCCGTCAACGCTGGGGCCTTCAACCTGGCGGCCCATGCCGTAGGACTTCTGGGCTTTGCGGACCACGAAGGCGTCAATGGCGCGGCCAGCGTCGCCAGCTGCGTGCATGAGGGCTGTGCCGACGGGGTCGGCGCCCATGGTCAGGCCGCCGGCATTTTCAAACTCGATGCCGGCGTCATCCAGCATCGCCAGCATGACGCGGCCAGCCAAACGGGAAGCCTCGTGGTGGAGGGTGATGCGGCGCAGGTCAATGTAGTAGTCGGCTTCCTTGCCCGACGACAAGATCACTTTGCCGTGAACAACGGCCAGTTCCTTGACGAGTTCGAGCAGGCGGGCACGATCGGCAGCGAGAGTCTGTGTCATGGCAACTATTCTACCGGGGGCTGTTTGGGCAAGCTGTACACGCTGGCACCGAACGCACGCTTGGGCGCAACTGGCAGCCGCCCGAAACGTCAGCCAAAATGCGTTCGCGGGCCTCAGCATTGGACCTAGGCGGATGGTGCAATTTGCCCTGTTTCGGCTATTCCGGAGCCGGATTTGTGGGCGTAAAGTCTGAGTCATGACTACACCAGCTCCCGGCCCTCACGTGCTTCGCGCCGGAGAGGGCGACGTCACCGGCGAACCCGGGTTGCTTGATCGGTACCTCCTGGAAAGTGCCGCGTCGGGCGGGCTTGTCACGATGGTCGAACACGTGCTGGCGCCGCGGGTCCTCGCCGCACCGCTGCATCGGCACAGCCGAGAGGATGAGTACACCTTTGTACTCGACGGCACGCTTGGAGTGATCGAAGACGGGGTGGAGATCACCGCGACCGTCGGCGACCTTGTGTCGAAACCGCGAGGACGCTGGCACACGTTCTGGAACGCCGGCGACGACACCCTCCGCGTGCTCGAGATCATCTCACCGGGCGGACTTGAGAAGCTTTTCCGGCGGCTCGGCGAGCCCGGTGGTGAATACGACCCTGAGACGCTCACCCCGATTGCCGCTGCGTACGGATGCGAGTTGGATTTCGAGGGGACCATGCCGCTCGTGGAGAAGCACGGGTTGGTGTTCTGAGCGGCGTCGGCGTCACTGTAATTGCGCGCACGCAACACCGCCGAAATACGCGCACGCTACGCTAGTCACATGCGCGAACTACAGGCACAGATCATTGGCGAACTTGGCGTCCAGGCGGTCATCGACCCCCAGTCGGAAATCACACGGCGGGTGACGTTCCTGAAGGATTACCTCAAGGCCACGGGCACCAAGGGTTTTGTGTTGGGCATCAGTGGCGGGCTGGATTCCACCTTGGCCGGCCGTTTGGCGCAATTGGCCGTTGAGGAGCTGGCGGCGGAGGGCATCGACGCCAATTTCATTGCCGTGCGGCTGCCGTACGGTGTTCAGCATGATGAAGCTGACGCGCAAAGAGCACTGGAATTCATCAACCCCAAGACGGCGCAGACGTTTAATATTGCCCCGGCTGTGGACGGCTTTGAGGCTGAGTTCGCCAAGACCGCCACAGAGGATGTCTCTGACTTCAATAAGGGCAACATCAAGGCCCGTTCCCGAATGATCGCCCAGTACGCCTTGGCAGGCCACGACAACCTGCTGGTCATTGGCACAGATCATGCTGCTGAATCCGTCACCGGATTTTTCACCAAATTCGGCGACGGCGGGGCGGACATCCTGCCGCTGTTCACCCTGAACAAGCGCCAGAACCGGGCCCTGCTACACGAGTTGGGCGCCCCGGAACAGTTGTACAACAAGGTCCCCACGGCCGATCTGCTGGACGGCCGCCCGGGCCGTACCGACGAAGACGAGCTGGGGATCACTTATGACGAAATCGACGACTACCTCGAGGGAAAAGACATCCCCGAGGCAGCCGCCGAGTCGATCGAGCGCCGTTTCCGCCAGTCCCGCCACAAGCGCACTACGCCTGTGACACTTCTTGACTCCTGGTGGAAATAGCTCGTAGCGCCAGCTGGCCGCTATGCGGTCAGTGAGTCAACGTAGTCTTGGTTCTCGCTGATCCACTTCTGAATGATCGGCGTGTAATCCTTGGTGTCGGTGCCGTTGAACATGGCGTTCTCCAATGAATACAGCGTCTCCGAGTCCATCTTGAAGTTCTTCAACCAACCGTCAAGAACCGGGTAGTCCGTGTCGAAGTCCAGACGGGAGTAACCGTAGATACCTTCAGCCTCCCCCAGTGCGCCCTTGGGGTCCTTCAAATCCTTCACAGGGAAGGCGTCGTAGGCCCAGTGCGGACGCCACAGGGTGACTACAATGTTTTCACCCTTGCTGGTGGCCGTTTTCAGTTCGGAGAGCATGGCCGGAGTGGATGAGGTGATGTACTCCATTTTGTCCAGGCCGTAGCCGGGGATGACTTCCTCGGTGGTGACCTTGGTCAGGCCGGCTGCGGGCTCAATGCCAATGATCTTGTTGCCAAATTTGTCTGCGTTGGCCGCAAGTTCGTCGAGGGAGCTGATGGGTGCGTCTTCGTTGACGGCAATGGTCAGCGATGCTTCGTCATTCCACTGCCCTAGTTCGGTGATCTTCTCGCCGTATTCCTCCAGCAGGTCGGCGTGGGTGACAGGCAGCCAGGTGTCCAGCGTCAGATCGTAGTCGCCGGTGGAGAGGCCAGAGAACACGGGTGCGACGTCGGCGCTTTGCAAGGTGACGTCGTAGCCCTTCTGATCCAAAATCACTTTCCACAGCTCCGAGGCCGCGATGCCTTCATCCCAGCCGTTGAAGACGGCAATGGAGACATCCTTCTTGTCACCGTTCTCCACGGTGGCCGCCTCAGCGCCCGATCCACACGCACTCAGACCTAAGGCCAGTGTTGCCGCGATGGCGGCAAACCCCATAAATTTCTTGTTCATTGTTCATTCCTTTCATTGGCAGCGCTAAACACATTGCTGCCGCGATTGGTTTGTAAAACTCTTGTGGCCGCAGTTAGGCGGCTTTGGTGCTGGAGCGGGTCTTGCTCTTGCCGAAACTGGCTGTGACCCGGTCAAGGAAGATGGCCAGAATCACGACGGCGATGCCGGCTTCGAAGCCCAGTCCCGCATCGATGCGACTCAGGCTGGCAACAACGTCTCCACCCAAGCCGCCGGCACCGACCATGCCGGCAATGACCACCATGGACAGTGAGAGCATGATGACCTGGTTGACGCCAGCCATGATGGTGGGCCGGGCCAAGGGAAGCTGGATTTGGCGCAGGATGCGTCCTGGGCTGGAACCGAAAGCATGCCCTGCTTCAACCACTTCCTTGTCCACGCCACGGATGCCCAGCTCAGTGAGGCGGACACCTGGTGCCATGGAGAAGATGATGGTGGCGACGATGCCCGGCACCACGCCAACCCGGAACATGACCAGTGCCGGGATCAGGTAAACCATGGCGGGCATGGTTTGCATGAAGTCCATAATGGGCCGCACAATCGCCGACACCCGCAGGGAGCTGGCCGCCCAAATGCCCAACGGAACACTGATGGCCACTGCCACCACGGTTGCGATGATGACCAGGGCCAAAGAATCCATAGCATTTGACCATTGGTCCACGCCAACAATCACAGCAAAGCCCACAATGGTGCCCACGCCGAGCTTCCAACCACTGGCCCACCAGGCTATGGCGGCAAAAACAACAATGACTGCCCAGTAGGGCGGTGCGGCAAGCAGCCACTCAAGCCCGTCATAGGCGCCAACCAAAATACTGCGAATTAGGGCGAAGAAGCCCTCCAGCGATGTTGTCAGCCAGTCCAGGCCAACCTCAACCCAGTCGCCCAGGGGAATCCGAAAATCGGGGGTCATTTTGCCACTCCTTCATACTGAGCCAAAGCGGCCGTCACCATTTGTTCCGGGATGGGCGCAACAGCCACCTCAACCACAGGGAATTCGCCCGTTGTTGAGGGCACATTGCCCAACGCCGCCAGCAGCGTTACCCGGGGCAGGGCACCCACCAGGCGGCCGTCGTCGTCCACCACAGGCAGCGGAATGGGACTCTCAACGGCGCGGCCAAACAAATCGTTCAGGGCGGTCTCGGGGCTGACGGGTTCAATGCCGTTGCGCACCACGGCGGCCAAGTCGGTGGCACGCTTTTCCACCTGTGCCATGACATCGCGGTCGCGGACAATCCCCTGATATTTGCGGCGCCGGTCCACCACAAAGGCCGCCGAAACCTGCAGGTCGCGCATGGTTCGCAAGGCGTTGCGGGGGCCGCCGGAAATCGTGACAACAGCCAGCGGCGGTTCCATGACGACACCGGCAGTCAGGACACGGGTCCTGTCCACGTCCTGCACAAATTGGGCCACATAGTCGTTGGCCGGATTGGTCAGGATCTCATCCGGGGTGCCAATCTGGACGATCTCGCCGTCGCGCATGACGGCGATCCGATCGCCCAGGAACATGGCCTCGTTGAGGTCGTGGGTAATGAAAACAATGGTCTTGCCAAGCTCAGCCTGCAATACCACCAGCTGTTCCTGCATTTCGCGCCGGATCAGCGGGTCAAGGGCGGAAAATGCCTCATCCATGAGCAGAATGTCAGTCTCGGCGCACAGGGCGCGGGCCAAACCCACACGCTGCTGCATGCCGCCGGAGAGCTCAGAGGGGTACTTTTCGCCCCATCCACCAAGCCCCACCATGGACAAAACCTTCTCGGCCCGGGCTGTGCGCTCTGCCTTGGCAACGCCCTGAATTTCCAACGCGTAGGCGGCGTTTTCCAGCACTGTGCGGTGCGGGAGCAGGGCAAAATGCTGGAAGACCATGGAGATCTTCTCTTGGCGGACCTTGCGCAGTTCCTTGTCACTGATGGCGGAAATGTCTGTTCCACCAACCACCACGGAACCTTGGGTGGGTGCCCACAGCCCGTTCAGAGTGCGGATCAAGGTGGATTTTCCAGAGCCGGAAAGGCCCATGACCACGAAGATCTCGCCCTTTTTGACGTCAAAACTGGCGTCGATGACGGCGGCTGTGCCCAGCGCCGTGAGTTCGGCACGCTTCTTGCCCGACTTCAGGCGTTTGATGACTTCGGCTGGCCGCTTACCGAACACCTTGTAGACGTTGCGCACGCTCAGGGCGTTTTCTGCCTCGGTGCCGTCCTGTGTTGTTGATTCTTGATGACTTGCGTTGTGTGTTGCTTCGGACACGTAGTACCCATCTACGCAGCGCTCCGCCCCGAACGGCTCAGCTTTCGCTCGTCTTCGGTGGTTTCAGCGCCGCAATTGGTGTTCTCGTGCTGCAGGCGTTGTTACGCGTCAAACTCTTCGCTTCCACGCATGCTCCGGCCGGAGCAGCAAGGAAAGACGGTTCCGCATTCAATGTGCGGAGAACGGGAAGCTATCCCTACCGCCAGTTCGAGCGCCTGAGTCTGGCTGCATCATTTTTCGCAAGTATTTTGCGAAAGTGTGAGCAGTTGCCCGCAGGCTTGTCGGTGTACTGGTTCGTCTTCAACGCTAACAAAGACACTTTCACTATCAGCGCAATAATCGCCGCTTTAGGGCACCGGACGACCCTCCATTGCTACCGTCCGCGCGCCCTGCCGGGACGAGGCAAGCGTTATGGCTTTGTGACCTTAGGCAATCAAACTGGATTGTCAGGGTATAACAAGGGTGTCTTCGCCCACTTTTGAGCACCTTTTCCACCACTTGCCGCGCACCGTGACGCGTGGCAAATGGGCCGGTACGGGCCATTTGGGCGGGTTAACTTGATAGCTTTGGTACGTGAAGATTGCTACCTGGAATGTGAACTCGTTGCGTGCCCGTGCCGACCGTGTGGAGGAGTGGCTGCGCCGCACCGATGCCGATGTGCTGGCCATCCAAGAAACCAAGTGCAAGGACGAGAACTTCCCTTGGGAGCTCTTTGAAAACAACGGCTACGAGGTGGCCCACTTTGGCTTCAGCCAGTGGAACGGCGTGGCCATCGCCTCCCGCGTGGGTTTGGCGGATGTAGAACGCACCTTTGTGAACCAGCCCGCGTTCGGCAAGGGCGGCAAGGATCCCGTCCAGGAGGCGCGGGCCATCGCCGCAACCTGCAACGGCGTTCGCATCTGGAGCCTGTACGTGCCCAATGGGCGCGCTCTGGATGACGAGCACATGCCGTACAAACTTCAGTGGCTCGATGAGCTCAAGAACCAGGCCACGGGCTGGCTCGCCGAGGACCCCAACGCCCAGATTGCGCTCATGGGTGATTGGAACATTGCACCGCAGGACGACGACGTCTGGGACATCGACTTCTTCATCGAGCAGGGCCTGACCCACGTCAGCGCACCCGAGCGGGCAGCGTTCTCAGCGTTTGAAGCGGCAGGTTTTGCCGACGTCGTCCGTCCCTCAAATCCGGGTCCGGGCGTCTACACCTACTGGGACTACACACAGCTGCGCTTCCCCAAGCGCGAGGGCATGCGCATTGACTTTGTGCTGGCCTCCCCTGCACTGGCGGCCCGTGTCACGGCGGCTGAAATTGACCGCGAAGAACGCAAGGGCAAGGGCGCCTCGGACCACGCCCCGGTCATTGTGGAGCTGGACTAAACCATGGCGGCGGGCTTGTACTTGGGCGGGGTGCAGCTCCCCTTTGTCTCCAGCCTGCGCGTTTATTTGCCGCGCGAGGCGTACACCAGCGCCGAGTTCGCCTACCTGCAGGACCATTTGGATGCCGAACAAAACGCTGTCAGCGTTGATGCCGCCGAATTGGCCGATTCCTTGGGCCGGGTCAGCCGGTCCGGTCCCAATCCGCTTCCGACGACGGCCGGGGAGCGGGTGCGCGTCCTGACCTTGGGTGAGGGCGAGCCGTTGCTTTACGCACCCAATCAGGTGGTTGCAAGATCTATTGCGGGCGCCGCAGAGTTGCTCAGTGGCACCATGTCCCAACTGGCTACACTGCTGCTCTCCCAAGATGAGTGGGCGGAAAGGCTCGGTGCTGCCACGGCCGCTCCGCTGCTGGAATTGCCGTTGCAAACCCGCACCTCCACCTGGGGAGTACCTTTTAGTTGGTTCGTGCTGGTCTACGCCAATGACCGCATGGAAGTGGTGGAATCCAACGGGCGGATCCTGACTGTTCGAGCCCAGGTGCCGCTCACGGTAGCCACCGCCCGGGCGCAACGGACTCTGCGGATGCTGGCCGCCATGGCGCCGGATCTGGAGCTTTTCGGCGAGCTCGACGAGCTTAACACCTGGCTGTCCGGTTTCAATGAGGCGGGCATGGTGGAATTGGACTACGGACCTCTGGCCAACCGTCTTCACCCCGACGATTCCCCCGCGGATGTGCACATGGGCCTGCAATGCCTGGCCGACGGCGATTTCACGGCCGCCGCTGCTGCGTACCGCAGACTAAGCAACCGTTGGATGCCCATCAGGCAGCTGGCCCGAGCCAACTAGTCCCCAGCCCCTCCCTAACTTCGCTTCGCTCAGCCAGGGGCCCTCGGGGTTGTGGGCCCACCCAACCCCTCCCTGGCTTCGCTCAGCCAGGGGCCCTCGGCGTTGTGGGCCCCTCCACGTCCTGCCTGGCTGCTGGCGCTGCGCATAAGCCACGGCAGAATCTCAGGCTGGAGGCGCGGTGGAGTCGCGTTGGATCAACTTAAACGGCATGTTTTCCTCATGAATGGCACCGGGCTTTCCGTCCAGCTCAGCCAGCAGCATTTGTGCGGCCAGCAACCCGTGCTGCACGGGTTGCTGTGCCATGGTGGAAAGCCCCGCAGGGGCGGAGAAATCGTGGTCGTCAATGCCAATCACGGAGAGGTCTTCCGGAATGCGGATTCCACGTCGCTTGGCCTCAAACATCAGTCCCAGCGCCATCTCATCGGAGCCGCAAAAAATGGCTGTGGGTCGTTCCCCGGGCAGCTCAAACAATCGCGCGGCCGCAGCGGCACCCTCACCGACGGTGAAGTCCCCGGCAACATTCCATTCGGGGCGGAATTGCAGCCCAGCCCGGCGCAAGGTTGCTTCGAAAGCCTCCGAGCGCAGGGTGGGGACCACGAAATTCTTCTCGTCGTTGATCCCCCCACTTAGGTGCGCTATCTTCCTGTGTCCCAAGTCAATCAAGTGTTGGGTGGCTGCGGAGGCTGCCGCCGCGTCATCTATGTGAACGCCGTGGCAGCCCTCCACCGGACCCCCCACCGAAATCATTGGCACGTGGGTGAGTTTGAGCTCGCCAAGTTCTGCTGATGAAAGCCCCAGGCACAGCACCACCAGGGCGTCGATCTGCTTGCGCACCATCTGCTCTGTGAAGCGGCGCTGCTGGCCGTGCCGGTAGCCGCCCAGGCTGAAAAGCAGCAGGTTGTAGCCATGTTCACGCAGTTCCTGGTCAATTCCCTCCAGTGCATGCGCAAAGTACCACCGGTCGATGAACGGGACCAGCACTCCCACAGTTCTTGTCCGCCCCGTGGCCAATCTCGTGGCCGACGGCGACGGCACGTAACCCATTTCCTGAGCCACGGCCAGGACCCGCGCGCGGGTCGCAGGGTTGACCTTCGGCAGGCCCCTCAGTGCTCGGGAGACTGTGGCGGTGGAGACTTTCGCGCGTGCTGCAACGTCGTCAATGCTGACTCTCATGCCTGGCTCCCTTCACTCATCCCCAGCCGGTGCCGTCGGGCACTCGGCAATAGTGCCCGACGTCGGACATGCGCTACTGCGGTCGTCTGCCCCTCCGTGCAGGCAGCTTCCGGCGAAGCCGGATCATGCCCCACAGTCCCAAACAAACCAGCAACAATCCTAGCGCCCACATGAGTGCCGGCTCCCCCGTGATCTCCAGCCAGACCGTCACAGCAAAGAGCACAACCGCCCAAAACCCGAGAAAGCCGATGATGATGTCAAAGTCTTCGGCACTCTTTTGCTTGCTGGTGGGGATGTGCAGGCCTTCGCGCTTCTCCGGCTGCTTCGACTGCTTGCCTGTGGTGCCTTCCATGGCCTACTTCACCGCCCCTGCGGTCAGTCCTGCCACGATCTTGCGCTGGAATATCAGCACCAGGATCACCAGCGGAATGGTGACCACGGTGCCCGCCGCCATGACTGCCGTATACGGTTCCTGGTGGGGCTCGGCTCCGGCAAAGCGAGCGATGGCAACAGTGACCGTTTGGGTGGCGTCATTGGAGAGGATGCTGGCAATCAAGTACTCGTTCCAGGCCGCAATGAAGGCCAGGATCGCGGTGGTGAACACTGCCGGAGCCGCCAGCGGCATGATGATCCGCCGGAATGCCTGGCCCTGGGTGCATCCGTCGATGCGGGCAGCTTCCTCCAGCTCCCAGGGCATTTCCCGGAAGAAGGACGTCAGCGTGTAGACGGTCAGCGGCAGCACAAACGAGATGTTCGGAATGATCAGAGCCTGGTAGGTGCCGATCCAGCCAATGTTGCCAAACAGCTGGAACAGCGGGGTGACGATCGCAACGCCCGGGAACATGGATGCCCCGAGGATAACGCCCAGCACCAAGTACTTGCCCCGGAAAGTCAGCCGGGCCAGCGCGTACGCGGTGAACACACCAAAGATCAACGCCACAATGGTGGTGACACCGGCAATGAACAGCGAGTTCAACAGCGCCCGGTCCAGGTGGTTGCCCATCTCAGAGGAGAACGCCGTCTTGAAGTTGTCCAAGGTCACGTGCGTAAAGAACGGTGCCGAGTCGTAGGTGTAGCCAACTTCGCGGAAGGCCGTGACAATCATCCAGTAAACAGGCAGCAGACACCAGATGACGATGACGGCGGCACTGATGTACGTGCGGGCGCTTGCCCAGGTTTCCCGGCGTCGGGCCACCGACTTGGCAGCAGCGGTGTGGGACGCCACGGTTGAGGTTGTGGTGCTCATTTCATTTTCCCCTTTGCCCCGCCGCTGGCGGACTCAACAGCGTTGGCTCCGAGGAACCGCACAAAGATGAACGCCACGATGAAGATGATCAAGAAGGTGATGGTGGACAGAGCCGCGGCCGCATTGAAGCCGACACGAATCTGCTGGACCACCAGGATGGACAAGGTGGTGGTGCCATTGGCGCCGTTGGTCATGATGGCTGGCAGGTCGTACATGCGCAGGGCATCCAGGGTGCGGAACAAGATGGCCACCATGAGCGCCGGCTTGACCAGGGGCAAGGTGATGAGCCGGAACCGCTGCCATGCGGAGGCGCCGTCCACCTTGGCCGCCTCATACACCTCGGCGGGAATCATTTGGAGCCCGGCCAGGATGAGCAGCGCCATGAACGGTGTGGTCTTCCAGACATCGGCAATGATGATGGCCGCCTGTGCGGGGCCCTGACTGCCGGTCCACAGGATGTCAGTTTGGAACACGCTGTTGGCAATGCCGTCGAAGGCGAAAATGAAGAACCACAGCTTGGCGGTGACGGCGGTGGGAATGGCCCACGGCACCAGCACCGCTGCCCGCAGCACGGTACGGCCCCGGAAGGCGCGGGCCATGATGACTGCCATCCAAAAACCCAGGACGGTCTCGAAGAAGACTGTGACAACGGTGAAGAAGAAGGTGACACCCGTGGCGCTCCAGAATTGGGCGCCCAATGTTCCGGGCGGGCAGCTGGCAGGGCCCGTGGGCGTCTCACACTGTTGGAACAGCCAGTGAATGTAGTTGGCAAAGCCGGCGAACCCGCCGGCTACAAAACTCCCCGTCACCGGGTCAAGACCCTCGTCCTGCTGGAAGGACATATAGACGGCGTTGAGCACCGGGTACAAGATGACGATGGCTAGCACGATCAGGGTGGGTGCAACCAGCAGCGACGCTGCACGCCCCTGAGTCTTTTCCTTGCGGTCTTGGCCGACTTCCTTGTTCGCACCACCCTTGCGGGCTGTCTTTCGACCGGGGATCGCCCCCGGCTCAAGCTGTGTAGACATGCTACTTTCCTTTCACCACGACTCTGTGTGTGGCATCACGCGAGCGGTGATGCGAAGACTGGCACTGCGGCGTTCCCGGCGTGTTTGACCACTGCCGGGAACGCCGCCCGTGCGCTATTGACGGGTTACTTTGACCCCGCAGCGGCGATGGCCGCCTGCATGTCCGTCATAGCCTGATCAACACTCTTTGTCCCACTGATGGCGGCGAAACTGTTTTGCTGGATTGCCAAGGTCACGGCCGGGTAAAACGGCGTGACGGGCCGCGGCACAGCGTTCTGGATGGAGGTCAGCAGCACCGGCAGGTACGGAAGCTTTGCAACGAGCTCCGCATCGGTGTAAAGACTTTCCATCACCGGCGCCAGGGATCCCTGGGTCGCGTAGAACTTTTGTGTTTCTTCAGTGATCATGAAGGCCGTGAAGTCCTTGGCTGTGGCCTTGTATTTCGAGTCAACACTGATGGCCAGGCTGTGGCCACCCAATGTGGATGCGCCGGGGCCGTCCTTGCCGGGCAGCGGGGCAATCCCGAAGGTGTCCTTAACCGTGGATGATCCCTCCGACTTCGCTAGGTTGTACACGTACGGCCAGTTGCGCAGGAACATCAATTTCCCTTCCTCGAAGGAGATCCTGCCCTGCTCTTCCTGGTACGTCACCGCCTGCTTGGGGATGTTCCCGTCCTTGTACGCCTGCACCAGATTGGTCATCCCGGCCTTTGCCTCGGCGGTGTCCACCGTGGCCTTGCCGTCCTTGTCAACGATGGTGCCACCGGCGGTGTTGATGGCCTCGGCAACATTCACCGTCAGGCCCTCATACTGGGCAAACTGCCCGGCGTAGCAATCGATGCCCTTCTCCTTGGCGATGGGGCACATGGCCAACATTTCCTCCCACGTGGTGGGAGGGGTCGCAACCAGGTCCTTGCGGTAGTAAAGGATGCCGCCGTCGGAAGTCTGCGGCGCGGCGTACAGGGTGTCCTTGTAGGTTGCCGCCTCCACTGTTGCCGGCAAGAAGCCGGTGGTGTCGATCGCCATCTTGTCCTTGAGCGGCTGCAGCCAGCCCTTGGCGGCGAACTCTGCAGTCCACACCACGTCAACGCTGGCAACGTCATAGTCGCCGTTCTTGGCCTGGAAGCGCTGGACCAGGTCATCGTGCTGCTGGTCGGCCTTGTCAGTCTGCTCCTTGAAGGTGACAGTCTCGTTGGGGTGGGCCGCGTTCCACTTATCCACCAGCGGCCGGATCACCTCGGAGTTGTCCTTACCCTGAACGTAGGTGATGGGCCCGCGGGCGTCCAGGTTTTCCGACGCCGCACCGCCACCGCCGCCTTCTGTGCCGCCGCCCGTCCCGCCGCTACAGGCGGACAGGGCCATGGCGAGTGTCGCGGCAACAGCCAGCGGCATGTACATCCTTGAAATCTTGGTTCCCATGCTCATTCTCCTAAAGTGAAAATCCCGAGTTACAGCGCGCTGTTCATGTCGCTGATTGGGGTGGTGTAGCTCACACTAGTAAGATGTGATGCAATAGTGCAAGCGCTTACATCATTTCGTTACCGTTTTGTTTCAGGAGGAAACCATGACATCTTTTCAGCAGACAACGGCCACCCCATGGTGGGCCAGTGCCGTGATTTACCAGATTTACCCGCGCTCATTTGCCGATGGCAACGGTGATGGCATGGGCGATCTTCCAGGTGTTTCCGGCAAATTGGAGTATCTGGCCGAGCTGGGGGTGGACGCAGTTTGGTTGTCACCGTTCTACCTCTCACCCCAGGCCGACGCCGGTTATGACGTGGCAGATTACCGCCAGGTTGACCCCTTGTTTGGCGACCTTTCCGACTTTGACGAAATGCTGGCCAAGGCCCACAAGCTTGGCCTGCGCGTCATCGTGGACTTGGTCCCAAACCACACCTCCGACGAGCATGAGTGGTTCCAGGAAGCCCTGAACTCCCCCGAAGGATCGGCAGCCCGCAACCGTTACATCTTCCGCGATGGCAAGGGCGTTGACGGTAACGAGCCGCCGAATAATTGGCGGTCCATCTTTGGCGGCCCGGCTTGGACCCGTGTAGCGGAGGATGGCGCCCCGGGACACTGGTACCTGCACCTTTTCGACACCAAGCAACCCGATTTGAACTGGGATAACACTCAAGTCCATGCCGAAATGGAGTCCGTGCTCAGGTTCTGGCTGGACCGGGGCGTGGACGGTTTCCGTGTGGATGTGGCGCACGGGATGGTGAAGGCGCCCGGCCTTCCCGACTGGGACGGACTCTCGGCCATGGTCTCCGGCGACGAGGTCACTACAGACACGCCCCAACCCCCGGCCCGCCAGGAAAAGCCTGCCCTGGACCCGCCGTCGCCGTTCTTTGACCAGGACGGTGTCCATGAGATTTACCGGGCTTGGAACCGTGTCCTGAAGGAGTACGACGGCGACCGCATGTTGGTTGCCGAAGCTTGGGTTGAGCAGCCGGAAAGGTTGGCCTTGTACGTCCGCCCGGACGAGATGCAGCAGGCCTTTAACTTTGAGTTTCTGCTGGCTGGGTGGGATGCCGAACGCATCGCCTCGGCCGTGGAGGACTCCTTGGCGGCCAACGCGAGCGTCGGCGCACCGACCACCTGGGTGCTGTCCAACCATGACACTGTCCGCCACCCTTCCCGCTTTGGCCTGAAGGACCCAACAACGTTTCCCAAGGGGATCAGCGCCGCGGACGAACAACCGGATGACGCTCTGGGGCTGGCTCGCGCCCGCGCGGCAACTCTGTTGATGCTTGCTTTGCCGGGCTCCGCTTACCTGTACCAGGGCGAGGAACTTGGCTTGCCCGAGCACACAGCCTTGGATGCCTCTGTGCGCCAGGATCCGTCCTTCTTCCGCACCAACGGGGTTGAACGTGGCCGTGACGGCTGCCGGGTCCCGCTGCCATGGAAGGCAGGCGAACTGGGGTACGGATTTAGTTCCGCCGCCACCTCACAGGAGCCGTCCACGCAGCCCTGGCTGCCGCAGCCAGAGTCCTTTGCCAGCTATGCCGCGGATGTGGAAGCCGGTGTAACCGGGTCCACCCTGGAGATGTACCGCGACGCCTTGAAACTGCGGTCAGAACATCGGCTGGGCCAAGGCACGCACACTTGGGCGCCTGAACACGATCCCGCGTCAGGCATTGTTGCTTTTAGTAACGGCGCAATAACTGCCATGGGCAACGTCAGCGTTGTTCCGGTTGAGCTGCCGGCGGGGGCCCAAGTGGTGATGTCCAGCGGAGTGGAAGCTGTTGCCAACACAATGTTGGCGCCAAACTCGGCCGTGTGGGTGACCCGGTAAAAAATGCGGCGAGCCCGGGGCCATCAGCCCCGAGCTCGCCGCAATTACAAGTAGCTCTGTGCTTACTTGTCGTGCTTAAAGATGCCGGCAATTTTTGCGCCAAGACCCTTGGCGTGCTCCACGGCGTCCCCGGCGAATTCCTTCACATTCTCCGCAGCATCTTCCGTGAATTCCTTCACGTTCTCTACTGTTTCGCCCGCGAATTCCTTAATGTTCTCGCCCGCATCGCCGGCAAATTCCTTCGCCTTTTCGGTGGCGTCCGCGGCAACGTCCTTAACCTTCCCGGCTGCATCGCCAGCAAAATGCTTGGCTGCGTCGACAGCCGAATTCTCGGAATTGTTCTCAGACATGCTTTTCTCCCCTGCAGTTGACGTGCTCCCCCAAGTACTCTTGCACCTGGGGGTGGTGATGAAAGTTACCCTAGCGGACTCTTTCGGCTTTAGTGAACCGTGACCGGGCCGCACTGCCGATGCTCAGCACTACGGGGACCTCGAACCCCAATAACTCATCCAAGGCCACCACGAGCTCCGCTATTTCATGGGCCAGAAGATGCGGGGATACTCCCTGCCGCGGCAGGACACGCACCTTCAGTGCTGTTTGTTGGCGGAAGTCATAACTCGTCACGGAAACACCAAACACATCTGTACGCTCCAACAACGCGCTCTTGAGCGCCTGCTCAGCCACGGCGCAACTGAGCCGGACAGCCCCGGCGGCCCCGTCGTCGTCCGCGGTGCCGGAAATGTCCAGCAGGGTGTTGGCGCGGCCGTTTCCTTGGCTGGAAATCCACGAAATCATGACAATGACTATCACCAGCAACAGCGCGGCCACACCAAACCAAACCCAGCTTTGGGAGGTCAGGATCAGCCGCGAATGCTCCGCGTAGTCACGCAGCCACGCCACCTGGTTGTGCGCATAGTTTTGCCACCACGTGGCAGCTGAGGGAACTGCCACCAGCACGATCAGGCCGGCTCCGGCTGCCAGCAGGATCAGGCCGATGAGGCTCAGCAGAAATCTATTGAGTCCGCGGGGTGTGCCGTTCATACTCCAATCACCCCGCTCGATGCCAATTTCACAGTCACTGCCGGTCGAGGGTCCAGCTCCATGTCAGCCAGCTGGGACTCAACTGCCGCCTGAATCTTTTGCTCCGACAAACGGATCCCCGATGTGGGCCGGACGTTGACCTGCACGAGGCGCGCCGAGACTACCACCATGACTTGTTCGCGGGTAACACCTGCCGCCACGCGGGCACACTTGGCCAGGGCGGAGGCTATGACCTCGTCATCGACCACAATGGCCACCCGCGGGTTGTCAATGACGTGCCGTGGCCGCCGTCCCGGAAGCAGCCCGTTGCCCAAGAAAATCAAGCCCACCAAGGCCATCAGGAATCCTGCTGCGCCGAGCAGGATCTGCGGGTAGGGCCCCGGCAGATCGGCAATCCAGGTGAGGGCGTCGAGGGGATGCACCAGCCAGGCTGGCTGACCCAGCGCAGCCAAAACAGACTCCAACAAGGCGTAAATGGCCGCCAATGCGACCAGAATTGCTGCCACCACGGACCAACCCGAGCGCGGCGAGTGGGTTTCCCTGCGAAGCACCCGCGTCATGAAATCGCTCATGAAACCCTCCCGTCATCGCGCGTCAAGAGGGCGGAGATGCGTACGTCCACCCGGCTCACCTGGGATCCGGTCAGATACTCGACTTGGGCCAGGATGCGCGCCTTGGCAGCCGTGGCCCGGGCCAAGACGCTGCCACCGCTCCTAGCCACCCGGTCGGGGTTGCGCAACACCTCGTGAAGAGCCGGGGCACCCATGGGTGCGGAAATGGCGAGAGCCAGCGCCCCGGCGTCGTCGGAGAAACTCACCCGCACCTGCGCGGGCGGCACGGCAAGGGCTTCAGCAGCAGCAACCTTGGCCACTGATGTCAGGGCCTGGGTGCTGACGCGATTGTGCCCGGCCAGCCCAGCCGTCCCCGGGGCCTCGGCAGGGCGCTGCGCATTTTCACTCACGACGACGAACGGCGGCCGGTGAGGGCATCGAGGACACCGCGCCAATCAAGTTTTCCGCCGGCCGCGCGGCCCACAATGGCGCCAATGGCTATGAACAGTGCCGCGACCACGAACCCCCAAAACCCGAAGGCGAAAGCCATGAACGCCAAAAATGCACCAAATGCCGCGCACACTATGCTCAGACTCATGCCGATTCTCCTGCTTCTTTTGAAAGATGTACGCCAGGTTCCGTGGCCTCAGTGCTTGAGGGTTTAACGGCAGCGCCCAGGCGTTCGGTAAGCCGGGTGCGTGCGGCTGGCTTTTCCGCCTCAGCCGTGGGGATGTAAACATCTGTGATTTCAATGTTCACCTCGATGACGCTGCGTCCCACCAAGTCCTCCACCGCTGCATAAACGGCGCTGCGGACTGAATTGGCCAGGCTTTGCAGGGGGTAGCCGTACTCGGCCATCAAGATGATGTCCACTGCCACCTGGGATTCGCCCACCTCTACCCGCACGCCTTGAGTCAGGTCCGTGGCGCCCACCACCTCGCGAATGGCACCGATGGACCGTGAAGTCCCCGAGCCAAGGGCATGGACTCCCGCAACACCGCGAGCAGCAATACCAACGACTTTGGCCACAGCTGTTTCGGCAATGACAGTGCGCCCCTGGGTTTCCTCGGCGCTGGTGGTGGTTGGAATCTGTGACGACTGGTTGTGCAAGTCCATGAACGGGCCCTTTCTGTTTCCTTTACGGTAAGCCTATGCACCGAAAAGTTGAGGGGCAACGCCGCGAAGGATCGCAAACATCTACAAAAGAGATCTGTTTCCCGGGCAATCTTTTATTTATGGAGCAATGAATGGGGCCGGGCGTCTTCTTCAAAAGCTGACACCAATATGGCTCTGTGATCACAATCATGCGTTCAGAGGTGCTCGGCCGGGTTCCTTGTTAAACTAGAAAGACCCCGATTTCTCGGGGTCTTACTGGTGGCTCCGACCGGCGTCGATCCGGTGACCTTTCGATTTTCAGTCGAACGCTCTACCAACTGAGCTACAGAGCCTTGGTGATCTGAAAATCCTCGTCACCAGATTCCCTTGAACTAGCCAAGACAACCTAAGCGACCCTGACGGGACTCGAACCCGCGACCTCCGCCGTGACAGGGCGGCGCGCTAACCAACTGCGCTACAGGGCCATACTCGATACTGCTTTTTGTTTCCTTCACCCTCTCGAGTGATTTTCACGAGTTATAGCGTACCAGCTTTTTTCTCAGCCGATTACCACTCACTCGCAAGTACCCCCAACGGGATTCGAACCCGTGCCGCCGCCGTGAAAGGGCGGTGTCCTAGGCCGCTAGACGATGGGGGCCTAAGTCTGCTTCTTTTCCGCTGCGTTGTTTCCAGCGCTTCGGTCCGAAGTGGACTCCAAAAACTATAGGGGCATTTTGCCCAGAACGCAAAACGAGCGTCTGGGGCCCCTTTTCAAGGCCAAGCTCACTAGGCTGAAAGCATGCATGAGAATCCCCTGGCCGGCATCCCCCACTTTGGCTCCTTTGCCATGACTGAGACGGAATTTGATGCCGCGGTTCAGGCCGCCATCGTCCGGATCCCGGCAGCGCTGCGGGCCCAGATGGACAACGTGGTGATTTTCATTTCCGAGGACTATACCCCCGGACTTGGTGAGCATCCGGACACCGTGCTGCTGGGGCTCTATGAGGGCGTACCGCTGACAGAACGTGGCGACGGGCTGGAATCGGGTTCGCTGCCGGATCGGATCACCATCTTCCGCCAGCCCATCCTGGAGATTTGCACGAGTGCCGAGGACGTCATCCACGAGGTCATGGTGACTGTTACCCATGAAATCGCCCATCACTTCGGCATCGGTGACGAGCGCTTGCATGAACTTGGCTGGGGCTAAATCACAACCTTGTAGTTCTTGATGCTGGTGTTACTGGTGTTGCCAAAGCGTTTAGAGTGGCCGTAGTGTCAGATCTGTTGTGCCAATCCACCCGCGAAATTCCGCGAAAACTGGCCCAGCTCGGTGAGCTTTTCAATAGCCCCCACTTTCCGCTCCACAGTAAGGCAACTGGATGAGAATGCGCTTTCTAATTCGTGGCACCACGGCCTTGAGCTGCGCCGCCCTGGCTTCCACGGCCTTCATCGCCCCGTCATTTGCCTCCCCCGCCGCCATCTCAGCCAACACCATCTCAGCCAGCACGGCGGCGCTCCTTGGCACGGCATTGCAACCCTTCAGTCCTGCCATTCCCAGCCCGGACGACATAGCAAAAGCCAAGGAATCCGAGGCTGCCACGGCCACTGCATCGGCCAAGCTGGAGGCAATTCTCAGCTCCGCCAATGACCGCCTGCAGGCATCCACACTGGTAGCCATGGGCGCCAACAACACCTATACGGATGCCCTGGTGATCCTTGAAGAGCGCACAGCTGATGCCGAAACGGCCACGGCAAAGGCCGCCGAAGCCACCAGCGCTCACAAGAACGCCAAGGCCCAACTGGCACAGCTCGCCGGCAGCCTCTACAAGAGCGGCGGATTGGATTTGGGAGTTCAGACCATCCTGGCCAGCTCAGATGCCGATGACACCCTGTACCAGGCCTCAACCCTCCTGGCCCTGAGCGCCAATCGCGCGCACACTTTTGCTGCAGCCCAGGCCGCAGCAGCCACCTCCACGGCCTTGAACGCCCAAGCCGAGGCAGCTAGCAAGGCAGCGCAGGACGCCACGGCAGCCGCTGAATCCTCCCGCACGCAGGCGCAGGGAGCTGCTGACGCCCAGGCCGCCGTCGTGGCTGAGAATCAAAGCCAACGCGAGGTCTTGTTGCAAAGGCTGGCGACGCTGCACAACACCACCTCGGCACTTGAAGGCGCCCGCGTGGACGCGCTGGCCCGCAAGGCGCAGGAGGAGGCGCTGAAGGCCCAAATTGATGCCTCCACCAACGCCCCCGCTCCTGAGCGGCCGCCAGCTGTGGCGCCCAAGCCGTCAGTACCCAATCCATCAGTGCCCAACCCGCCTGCACCTCAGCCACCCGCACCAAACCCGCCTGCACCGAAACCTCCGGCACCCACCACTCCCCCGCCCGTGGCGCCGCCGGTCAAGCCACCGGTGGTTCCACCCGTGGAGACGCCGAAGCCAACCCCGCCGCCGTCGGGCTCCTACACCCAGGTCATGGTGAATTACGCCATGTCCAAGGTTGGCGGGCCGTACCAGTGGGGTGGCAACGGTCCCACCGCGTTTGACTGCTCCGGACTGGTTCAGCAGGCGTTTGCTTCCGCCGGAATCTCAGTGCCGCGTCAAGGCACCGACCAGTTCTGGGCTGCCCCGCAGCGCGTGCCGCTTTCACAAATGCGGTACGGGGACCTGCTGGTTTTCAATGACAATGGGGCAGGCCAGTTCACCCACATCGCCATCTACATTGGCAACAACCAGGTGGTCCAGGCACTGAACCCCAATCAACCTATCCAGGTCACCCCCTTGTCGTGGATGTCAACCATGAGCCTCTTCCCCTACGCAGCCAGGTACTAAATCTGCTTTGAAACACGAAGGGCCCCGGCGCAGTCAATGCGCTGGGGCCCTTGTTGTGATGGTCGCTGAGCTAGGCCTGCAGGAGTGGGCCAAACGCCGAGCGGTCGTCCTGGCGCGGATCTTCACGGTCCCGGACCACCATGATGGGCCCCTTGGCGTGGTGGCGGACGCCGTCGGTGGTGGAGCCGAGCATCATGCCGGCAAAGCCACCGCGGCCCCTGGTGCCCAAGACCACCAATTCCGAGGTCTCCGAGGCCTTCACCAGCTCCTCCACGGCCGACCCTTCAATGAGCGCAACCTCAATGGGCAGCTTGGGGAAATGGCTGCGGATCCACTTCTCACCGGCGTCGAGCTGCTGCTGAATCTCGGTAAACAGCGCTTCACGGTCCACCGGCGCTGGCATCCAGGCGAGTGAGCCCGTGTATGGCTTGACGGCGCAAATGATGCGCAGTGTGGCGCCGGAGCGTTCGGCTTGTTCGGCAGCGAGCAGAACGGCGTAGCGTGCATGCGCGGACCCGTCCACGCCCACAGTGACAACGTTTTCAATCACGGGGGCGGGCTTGTCGCTCGGGGCACCTTCGCCCAAGCGACGTGCACAGCTTAGGGGCACGGTGACTGTGGGGCACTTCGCGTGGGCCGGCAGTGCGGAGCTGACGCTGCCAAGGAGACGGCCAATGAAGCCACCGCGGCCCCGTGAGCCAAACACCAGCAATTGCGCCGATTCGCTCAACTCCAGCAGAACCCCTGCAGCGTCACCGTTTTCAACCCGGGCATCCATGGCCACGTCCAAGTGCGCCACTTTCGCGGCAGCCTCGCGAAGGACAGCCTCCGCGCCTTGGCGGATGACGTCGTCGTCCACGGTGGCGTAACCGCCATCTAGCCCCGAGGCGGCGAATATGGGGACTGTGTAGGCGGTAACAAGGTGCAGCGGGAGGTTGCGGAGCTTGGCTTGGCGGGCGGCCCAAATCAACGCGCAATTGCTTTGATCCGAACCGTCGATTCCCACCACGATCCCTGTGGGGGCCGGGATGGATTCAGGTGTTGCGTCCTGCGGTGATTGCTCTGGGGTGCTCATGCTGCGCCTCCTTGTTCAGCTTGCTGCAAGGGGTGAGAACGCCATGACGCCTCCCCTTCGCGGCCTGTACCTGTGACTATTGCTGTTTAGGCCTAGCGCGTCAAGTTATCCCCGCCGGGCCGCGTGACATGGCGCGTAATCTGCGGCCATACCCCGGGACTGCCCACTTGTGGAAGAGTGAGAGCAATATCACCTTTTGAGAGTGGGCATCCATGCTGCAGCTTCTTGGGACGGCCGTGACACGCGGGCAAAACGGCAACCTTGCCGCCCCACCAGGGAACTGGGCCAACGCCAGTACCGCCTGCGCCGGCCTTCCGGCTCCGCTGGCGGTACTGGATGTTCAGGCACTTTCCTTCAATGCCGGTTCCCTGCTGCGCCGGGCTGCGGGCAAGCCCATCCGCGTTGCCAGCAAATCCATCCGCTCCAAGGAAGTGCTGCGTGCGGTGCTCGCACAGGATGGCTTTTCCGGCATTCTGGGATTCACACTGCCCGAGGCCTTGTGGCTGGCAGCGGACCCCTCAGATGTTTTTGACGATGTGGTGGTTGCTTACCCCACAGCGGATGGGCAAGCCTTGCGTGCTCTGGCTGTGGACCCGGTGGCCTGCGAGCGCATCACCTTGATGGTTGATTCCACCGAGCACCTTGCGTGGATGGCGGCCACGCTGGCCGATGTCACCCCGGCAGCTCCCATCCGGCTCTGCCTGGACCTTGACGTGTCGTGGCGGCCCAGCGTGCAAGGACGGTCATTGGGGCATATTGGTGTGCGCCGATCGCCGGTGCGCACCGGCGCGGAGGCCATTGCTCTGACCCTGCACATCAACTCGCATCAGCGCGGCGGCGTCAAGCTCTTCACGCTGGTGGGCCTCATGGGCTATGAAGCCCAGATTGCGGGTCTGCAGGACACTGCGCACACTGGCAACAAGGCCGCAGATCTGGCCAAGTCGCAGATTTTGCGGCAGATTCAGCGGTCCTCGATGGCAGAAATCATCCACCGCCGCGGCAACATTGTGGCGGCCGTGCGCAATGTGACCGATCTTGAGTTCGTCAACGGCGGCGGCACCGGCAGCTTGGAGCTGACAACTGCGGATTCTTCGGTAACGGAACTGGCGGCAGGTTCGGGCTTGTTTGGGCCCACACTTTTTGATGGCTACTCCCGCTTTGAGCCTGCCCATGCCGTGGGGTTTGCGGCTCCCGTGGTCAGGCGTCCGGCCCCCGACATGGTCACGGTTCTGGGCGGTGGTTGGATTGCTTCCGGCCCGCCCGGGGCTGACAGATCACCCGTTCCCGTCCACCCGCCGGGCCTGTCCCTGCTGGGCGCCGAGGGGGCCGGCGAGGTGCAGACTCCCTTGCGGGGTGCTGCCGCCGCCCAACTGCGCCTTGGCGACAACGTTTGGTTCCGCCATGCCAAGTCCGGCGAGGTCTGCGAGCACGTGGATGCGTTGGAGATGCTCGACGGCGGCAACAGGGTGGGCACGGCGCTCACCTACCGTGGTGAAGGAAAGGCTTTTGTATGAGTGAGTGGCGCAATTGGGCGCGGGACCAGCGCTGCACGCCCAGCTCTGTTGAGCGGCCCAGCACTGTTGCCGACGTTTCGGCATTGGTGATGGCAGCCGCAGAGTCCGGCACCACCATCAAGGCGGTGGGCGCAGGGCACAGTTTTACCGACATTGCCCTGAGCAGCGGGGTGCAACTGCGTCTGGACGGCATCAGCGGGCTGCTCAGGGTGGACAGGGCCGCCAAATTGGCCACTGTGGCGGGAGGTACTCGCCTGCATGAAATTCCGTCCCTCCTGAAGCCCTACGGCCTGGCCATGGAGAATCTTGGCGACATTGACAGGCAGTCCATTGCCGGCGCCATCTCCACGGGCACTCATGGCACGGGGTTGAGGTTTGGCGGCATTGCCACCCAGGTGCGCGCGCTGACCCTGGTGAGTGGATCCGGCGAGGTGTTGCATTGTTCTGAATCTGAGAATGCCGAAATATTTTCGGTGGCCCGGGTGGGCCTGGGCGCCCTGGGCATCATCACCTCGGTGACGCTGCAATGCGTGGATGCCTTCATGCTGCACGCGGTGGAGCGGCCTGAACCGCTTGCGGGTGTTTTGGAATCCTTGTCCGAACGCCAGCTCACGTCCGATCATTTTGAGTTTTATTGGTTCCCGCACACGCAGATGGCGTTGACCAAGACCAATACCCGGCACCCGCCAGGTGCCCTGCCCCAGGGCGCGGCACCCTTGTCCGCCAGGGCCCGCCTGGTGGATGACATCCTGGTCTCCAACACATTGTTCTCCGCCCTGTGCAATGTCACCGGCAAGGTGCCCTCGACCATCCCGAAAGTCAATGGCATGGCCTCGAAGTTGACGGGTAACAGGGAGTTTGGCGGCGCCTCCCACTCGGTGTTCGCCACGCAGAGAACCGTGCGGTTTAGGGAAATGGAGTACGCATTTGCGCTGGAGACCATTCCCGCCGTGCTGGGCGAACTCGATGCCATGATTGCGCGCAAGGGCCTGAACATTTCTTTTCCCGTGGAGGTGCGCAGCGCAGCCGCTGACAACATTGCCCTCTCCACGGCTTACGACCGGGCAAGCGGGTACGTTGCCATCCACCAGCACATCAAAACGGCACCCTATGAGTACTTCAAGGCGGCGGAAGAAATCTTCACAGCACACGGCGGGAGGCCCCATTGGGGCAAGTGGCATTTTCTCCAATCGAAAGACTTGGACAGGCTCTATCCAGACCTTGAAAAGTTCTGTAGGGTTCGAGATGTTCTCGATCACAAGCGGGTGTTCAGTAACGCCTATTTAGACCGGGTTCTGCTCTAATTCCCATCGCAACACCAACACGGCCGTGGCTCTTGGCCGTGCCCTGTAAGTTCTCCTACCGTTCGAGGAGGCATTTGCTATGAAGGCTGCGTCTTTTGCTGCCACACCGCACTTCACCAGTGCTGCGCTTGATCTTGCTGACGCCCCCGTGCACGGCTCTGCCGAAAACACCTCCACCATTGTGATTGGATCCGGGTTCTCAGCCCTGGCGGTGGCAGCCGAACTCAACAGGCAGGGTGTCAAGGCCATTGTGGTGGAAACCTTCTCCCCGCTGAAACAGCACTCACCGCCGGCGACCACAACGGGCGGCATCAGCTTGGCCGCGTTGAATGAGCGCAGCGAAATCTTGCGGCTCCTGGAGAACTACGCCCGCCGCCACGAGCTGGACATCCGCCCTTCAACCCAGGCCCTGTCCCTGACCCGCAACCACGGATCCGTTCGGGCTAACCCGCACTGGACAGTCCACACGGCCACGGGAACGTTGAGCGCCCACAACATCGTCTTTACCCGCGGCGCCTTGAACCAGCTGCGGCGCGTCCTGCACGGCCTGGGTGTCACAAAAGCAACCGAGCTGCGCACCGGGATGCATGCCCTGGGGTTGTATTTAGTGGGTGTGGGCGATCTGGTCATCCCCTCCACACAGGAGATCCTGCACCAAGCCAAGCGCGCCGGCGCATCCATCTCGTCCCGGGTGGCTGTCCGGGAGACGGGCCTGGCACTGGCCTAGTGCGGCGGCCCGCAGGGGCGGGTCCCCACCCAGCACCCCAGCGGCCCCGCAGCGGCTACTCTTCGCTGGACAAACGGCGTCGTGCAACAACCACCATGGCCACCACCACAACGATCAAGGCACCAATCAAGGCAAAGACACTCCACGGCACGGAGGAATTGTCCTGAACCGGCGCAGGGGCGGCTTCGGTAGGAGCTTGGACGGACTGGAGCGGTCCGGCACCCACGGCCTGGCCAGCTGTTGCGGCGGTGGCGGCGAAGCTGAATTCGCCCTCAATGGGATGCGAATCCGAGGAGACCAGACGCCACTTGACGGTGTACTTTCCGGCCGGGGCCCCGGGGCGGACAGCCTGAGTGGCCACCGTGTCCAGCACCGCAACATCACCCTCTGCCCAGTTGCGGCCGGTCTCGTCAAGAAGCAAAACCTGGGAACCAATGACGGCAGGGCTGTTGTTCATGGTGATTTGGATTTTGTCAGGAACGCTCGCCACCGTGGACCCGTCGGCAGGGTTCGTCCCCGTGACGGCGTCGTGCGCCAAAGCAGCTGTGGATGACCCCAATACGATCAACAATGCAGCCAGGACGGCCGCGAAAGTGCGTCTCAACCGAGTTTGGGGTGTCATATTCGTCTCAATCGGCCGAAGACGTACGGGACTCTTCACAGCGTGGGTTCCTTTGTTCGATGGAGCGCTCGATCCTCACGGTATCCCAAAAACATGAGAGTTTCCTGCGGAAGTCAGGCGTTTGCTGCCGCCGCACAGGGAATAGGGTGATCACGCCGTGCGGGGAAATGCTGGAAAAGCCCACCCTGCTCCACTATGCTGCGCCCGCTCGTTACCAGCTAGTATTTCCTCGAATAACTTAATTTCATTTCACTTCGCCCGGAGGGCTCTTACATGGCTAGCAAAACGGACGTCCGGCTGTCCGCTGTTGACAAATATTTCATGATCACGGCCCGTGGCTCCAACTACTCGCGAGAGATCCGCGGCGGTTTCGCCACGTTCTTCGCGATGAGCTACATTGTGGTGCTCAACCCGCTGATCCTGGGCGGCGCTGATTCCACTGGCGGCGAGCTGGGCCTGGAACGCGTTGCAGCTGTCACGGCATTTGTGGCCGGTATTTTGACCATCATCATGGGCGCCTGGGCAAAGCACCCCTTCGCCCTTGCTGCCGGCCTTGGCGTCAACGCGTTTGTTGCCGTCACCGTGGCAACCCACCCCGGACTGACTTGGCCGGACATGATGGGCTTGGTGGTCCTCTCCGGCATCACCATGTTTATTCTGGTGCTCACAGGGTTCCGAACTGCCGTGTTCAAGGCGGTCCCCGAGGGGCTCAAAACTGCCATTGTGGTGGGCATTGGCATGTTCATTGCCCTCATTGGTTTGGTCAATGCAGGCTTTGTCCGCCGCATCCCGGACGTTGCGGGCACCACCGTTCCCGTTGGTCTCGGTTTTGACGGCAAGCTCATGGGCTGGCCCACGCTGGTGTTTGTTGTTGGCTTGGTGCTGACTATCGGCTTGGTGGTCCGCAAGGTCAAGGGCGCCATCTTGATTGGCATCGTAGTTTCCACGATCTTGGCCAACATCCTGGAAATGACGCTTCATATTGGTCCCTCCTTTGACGGCACCACGTCCAACCCGCAGGGCTGGTCCCTGGTTTCGCCGCAGCTCTCCCAGTGGTCAATGCCTGATTTGTCCCTGCTGGGCCAGGTGAACCTCTTTGGTGCGTTCAGCAAGTTGGGCGCCCTGGCTGCTGTTCTGCTGGCGTTTGTGATCCTGCTCAGCATCTTCTTCGATGCCATGGGCACCATGGTGGGCCTTGCTGCCGAGGCCGGCTCCGTGGACAAGGACGGCAACATCCCCAACGTTGACCGCGTGCTGTTGGTCGACGCTTTTGGCGCCATTGCCGGTGGCGGCGCATCAGCGTCCTCCAACCAGATCTACGTGGAATCCGGCGCCGGCATTGGTGAAGGCGCCCGAACAGGGCTGGCCTCGGTGGTGACTGGTTTGCTGCTGATCATGGCCATGTTTGTCACCCCGCTGATCAAGCTGGTTCCCTTTGAGGCTGTTGCCCCCGCACTAGTTGTGGTTGGTTTCATGATGGTCTCCCAGGTGGGCAAGATCGACTGGTCCGACTGGGGCATTGGCATTCCCGCCTTCCTGACGTTCACCCTGATGCCGTTCACCTACTCCATCGCCAACGGCCTGGGCGCCGGTTTCATCGCGTTCGTGCTGATCCGTTTGTTCCAGGGCCGCGCCAAGGAAATCCACCCCTTGATGTGGGCCGTTGCCGGAGCCTTCCTGCTGTTCTTCGGCATCGGCACAGTGGAAGCACTGTTCGGGATCAAGTAGCCCCCTTCTCCAACTGACCCGCAGAAAACGCCGAAAATTCACGATTTTGATGAGTTTTACGGCGTTTTCTGCGGGTCAGTTCTGTTTTCTGTGGGGCCGAATCTGCCATGCCAGACGCCGCGGGCCCCGCTGGACTGGCGCCGGGCGCGCCCGTGCTGTTCGCTGGGAGCATGGACTTTTCTGCTCTCACCATTGACACGCCAGCAACCCCTTGGACGGGAAGGAACGACGGCGATTCCCCCGCCCACCGCCGCTGGTGGCAAGCGGTGGGAACCACAGGCCGGTCTTCTCTGGACGCCACACTTCCCGGGCCGGCTGCCTTGCTGGGCTTTTGTTCCGATGCCGGCGTGCTGCGCAACCACGGCCGCACTGGTGCCGCCACGGGCCCTGCCTCCATCCGCGCTGCGCTGGGTTCCCTGGCGTTCCACGGCACCCGCAGCGTCAGCGATGTGGGCGACGTGGTGGTTTCCGGCGACGCCCTCGAGCAGGGCCAATCCAAGGTCGGTTCAGCTCTCACTCGCCTGCTCGACGCCGGATACCTCACCCTGGTGCTGGGCGGCGGCCACGAAACAGCCTATGCCAGCTATTTGGGGGTGGCCGGTACTGCGGCCGTGGCCAATGGCGCCCGTTTGGGCGTGCTGAACCTTGACGCCCACTTTGATCTACGCCAAGCGCCGGCTCCCAGTTCGGGCACGCCGTTCCTGCAGATGGCCCACGCCGAGGCCGCCGCCGGGCGGGAACTCAATTACGCCGTCGTGGGCATCAGCGAACCCAACAACACGCGCACCCTTTTTGATACGGCCCACAGCCTGGACGTGAAGTACCTGCTGGATGAGGATTGCTCCGGCGAGCGCACGGCAGCCTTTGTGTCCTCGTTCCTGGAGACCGTGGACATTGTGTACCTGACCATCGATCTGGACGTACTGCCGGCAGCCGTGGCTCCCGGCGTGAGCGCCCCGGCAGCCTACGGCGTGCCGCTACCGGTGATCGCAGCCGTGTGCCGTCAGGTGGCCGCCAGCGGGAAACTGTTCCACTGTGATGTGGCGGAGCTGAACCCGGAGTTCGACATCGACAACCGGACAGCCAAAGTGGCTGCCCGGCTGATCGACACCCTGCTGCGCTAAAGCCCCAAACAAACTGACCCGCAGTAGTGCCCACCCGCTCTCCGGTCTCGTGCCTCGCCCGGGCCCGTCGCGTGCGTGGGGCCGCAGAAAACGCCGAAAATCGCGGGTTCTACTGGTCGTTGGTGGGCCGCTTCGCCGCGCCAGGGGCACCTGAAAATTCTGCCGTGGCTTATGCGCAGCCGTGGAAAGGAGTGTGGCGCATATACCCCATTCTGGGCACACCAGCTTTGGCTATGCGTCGAGCCAGAAGCCAGTGCGGCGCAGCTGTGACACTGACGCAATGCCCGGTATCAGTAGTGCGCATGCCCAAAGTGGCCCTGGCTCTCAGGCTGGCGCATAAGCTGCCTACACCACACAGATGGCCGCCAGCAGACTCTTAAAGTGCTAAGGGCAGCTCGGATACGAGGTCACCCGCACCCAAGCTGCCCAACTCACCCTGTTTACCTATTAGTTGTTCAAGTCAGTGGACCTCGGCCGCCACTTCGTCGGTTTCGTGGCCGCCCTGGAACTGCGTCTTGTAGAGCTCGTAGTACGCACCCTTGCGGGCCAGCAGTTCGGCGTGGTTGCCGTGTTCCACAATGTCGCCGTTCTCCATGACGAGGATGGTGTGGGCATCCCTGATGGTGGAGAGCCGGTGCGCAATGACAAACGATGTCCTGTCCGTGCGCAACGCCGCCATGGCGTGCTGAACCAGCAGCTCGGTGCGGGTGTCCACGGACGAGGTGGCCTCATCCAGGATGAGCAGCGACGGCTGGGCAATGAACGCCCTGGCAATGGTGATCAGCTGCCGCTCACCAGCGGAGACGGTGCCGCCGTCAGCATCAACAACCGTGTCATAGCCTTGGGGCAGCTGACGCACAAACCTGTCCACCATGGTGGCCTCGGCTGCGGCGATGATCTCCTCATCAGTGGCGTCCAGGCGGCCGTAGCGGATGTTCTCCTTGATGGTTCCTTCAAAGAGCCACGCATCCTGGAGCACCATACCCACCTGGGAGCGCACCTGCTCGCGGGACAGCTCGCGGGTGTCCACGCCGTCGATCATGATTCGCCCACCCGTGAGCTCGTAGAAGCGCATGACCAGATTGACCAGCGTTGTCTTGCCGGCGCCCGTGGGCCCCACAATGGCAACTGTCTGTCCCGGCTCCACGGTGAAGGAAACATCGCGGATCAGGGGTGTCTCCGGGGAGTAGCTGAAGGAGACGTTCTCAAAACGCACATGCCCGTCAGTTTGCTCCGGCAACAGATCAGAGTCCTGTTCGGCGTCCTGCTCGTCGGCGTCGAGGATTTCAAAGGTGCGCTCTGCGGAGGCCACACCGGACTGGATCATGTTGGCAATGCCGGCAATCTCACCGATGGGCTGGGAGAACTCGCGTGAGTACTGGATGAACGCCGTGGCATCACCTAAGGTCATCTGCCCCGTGGCGACCCGCACGCCGCCAACGACGGCGACCAGCACGTAGGAGATGTAGGCGACAAACTGCATGGCCGGCATGATCATGCCGGAGACGAACTGTGCACCAAAGGACGCCTTGAAGAGGCGTTCGTTGCGTTCGTCGAACTCTGCCAGCATCTCCTCGTCACGGCCGTAGGCCCTGACCAGTTCAAGGCCGGAGAAGGTCTCCTCAACATGGCCGTTAACCGCGCCGGTTTGCTTCCACTGAGCGGCGAAGAGTTTCTGCGACTTGGAGCCAATCACGCCGGCAATGACAGCCGAGAGAGGGAGCGCGATGAGGGCAATCAGGCCCAGCTGCCAGGAAACAATGAACATCATGACACCGATGCCAACCACCGTCAGAACCGACTGCACCAGCTGTGAGAACGCCTGCTGCAACGCCGATTGAATGTTGTCCACATCATTTGTCACCCGGGACATCAGGTCCCCGCGCTGGCGGGTGTCAAAGTACCCCAGCGGCAGCTTGTTGAGCTTGCCTTGAATATCCTCGCGGAGCTTGTAGACAACGCGCATGACCAGCGCATTGAGCAGGAAACCCTGCAACCACATGAAGACCGAGGCCACCGAGTACAGGGCCAGCACTATGACTATGAGCCGGCTCAGCTCCACGAAATCAATGCCGGCGCCGGGCACAACGTTGGCCTTGGCCAGCATGTCCGCAAATTGGCCGTTGCCGGCAGCGCGCTGGGCTTCCACCAGGGTTTCCAGTGGAACACCAGCGGGAAGCTGCGAGCCGATCACGCCGTTGAAAATGACGTCCATGGCCGCGCCAAGGATCTTCGGGGCGATGACAGTGAGAACCACCGACGCGGCAACAAACACCAGGACCACGGCGAACATGGTCCGTTCGGGGCGCAACAGGCCAACAAGCCTTTTGGCCGCCGGCCAAAAGTTCTCTGCCTTCTTGGCGGGAGTCCCACCGAACATGTCCCCGTCAGATTCAGAAGGCTTGTACTCGGGGTAAAGCTCCTCTTCCTCGACTGTGTCTGGCGCAGCAGTCTCCACAGGCACCTGGTTCTTGTCTTTGCGCGCCATTATGCAACACCTTCAATGCTCAGCTGGGACTCAACAATCTCGCGGTAGGTCTCATTGCGTTCCAGGAGTTCGTCGTGGCTGCCAGCACCCACCACCTCACCGTTGTCCAGCACAATGATGTGATCGGCCTCCCTGATGGTGGAGACTCGTTGGGCCACGATAATGACGGTGGCTCCACTGGTGGCCTGGTGCAGGGACTCTCGCAAACGCTGGTCAGTGGCGACATCCAGTGCCGAGAACGAATCGTCAAACAAGAAGATTCGCGGCTGTGCCGCCAAGGCTCGCGCAATGCACAGGCGCTGGCGCTGGCCGCCGGAAACGTTGGTGCCGCCTTGGGCAATCGGTGCACTCAGTTGTTTGGGCTTCTCTTCGACAAAATCCTTCGCCTGGGCAACCCGCAGGGCTTCCCACAGCTCGGTATCGTTGGCGTCGGGCCGGCCAAACTTCAGGTTGGAGGCAATCGTGCCGGAGAACAGGTACGGCTTCTGCGGCACCAACCCCACCAGCTGGGCCATCTGGGGCCGGGTGAAATCGCTGACACTCACCCCGCCAATGCTCACGCTCCCGCTCTGCGGCTCGAACAGGCGCGGTATCAGATTCAACAGCGTCGACTTGCCCGACCCTGTGGAGCCCACAATCGCCGTCGTCTGTCCCTGCCTTGCCGTGAAGCTCACGTTGTTCAGCACGGGACGCTCGGCCCCCGGGTAGCCAAATGAGACGCCGGAAAATTCGACGCCGTGACTTGCAGGCGCCGGGGCACCCTTGGGAACTCTCATGCTGGGTTCTGCGGAGAGGACCTCGTCCAGGCGTTCGGCCGAGATGGCGGCGCGCGGAATCATCATCACCATGAACACGCCCATCATGACAGCCACCAGGATTTGCAGCAGGTATTGCAAAAACGCCGTGAGGGAGCCAATTTGCATCTGGCCCGAGTCCACGCGCTGCCCACCGAACCACAGCACAGCGGCGGTGGCCAGGTGCAGGATCATCATGATCACGGGAAACATGAGCACAAAGAGGTTTCCCACCTTGACCGAAACACGGGTCAGGGACAGGTTGGCGTCACGGTAGCGCTGGGCTTCAAACTTTTCCCGTACGAACGCCCGGATCACCCGAATGCCGACGATCTGTTCGCGCAGGACTCCATTGACAGTGTCGATCCTGTCCTGCATTTCCCGGAACAATGGCAGCAGTTTCACCACGAGAAAGCCAACCACCAGGAACAACAACGGAACTGAAACCCACACGAGCCAGGACAGTCCAACATCTTCACGCAGCGCCATGATGATGCCGCCAATGCTCATGATGGGCGTGGAGACCATGAAGTTCAGGGTCATCAGGATCAGCATTTGCACTTGCTGGACATCATTGGTGTTGCGGGTGATCAGCGTTGCGGTGCCGAAACGGCTCACATCCAGCGCGCCCAGGGCGTTGACCCGGTGGTAAACCTCCCGGCGCAGATCGCGGCCAATGGCCATGGCCGTGCGGGCGCCGAAGTAGATGCCGCCAATCGCGGTAATGACCTGAACAAAGCAGACCACCACCATGGTGACGCCTGTGGACCAGATGAAATCGGTGTCGCCCTTGGCCACGCCCTGGTCTATGATCTGGGCGTTGAGACTGGGCAAGTACAGCGCCGCTATGGTGGAAATCAGTTGCAGTACAAGCACGGCAGCTATCCACGCCCAATAGGGTTTGGCGTGGCGCAGGGACAGTTGGAGCAGTTTCACGAGAAGCATCCCATTCGAATATACGTTTGAATAGTGGGGTACCCAACATTAAACACGCCCCACCCAGCTATGGCAAGAGTGAAAAACTGTTCCCCAACGCTACGTCCGGAGCCGTGTTTTCAAAGGTGTTTTCGCGCCGCAGAGCACCTTACACGGCGTAGTCGTACTGCCGCATGAAGCGGCCCCGGGCACCGAGAACGGTTGCTGCGTTGTTGGCCCATGAGGCATCGCGCAGCAGAGCCCGGCCAATGAAGACGGCATCCGCGGAGCCGTTGCTCAGCAGCTCGCTGGCCGTGGCGGGATCAGTAATGCGTCCGACGGCGGCCACCAACGTTCCGCTCGCGGCCTTCAGCAACGCCGCATTGCGGGTTTGGTAGTCCTCCCGGTGCGGAATGCTGGCCGGCACCAGGGCTCCCGAGGACGCGTCGATCAGGTCGGCACCATGGTCGGTGGCCCAGCGCGAAAGAACTATGGAATCCTCCACGGTCCAGGCAGCCCTGCCGTCTTCCGGATCCTCGGCCACCCAGTCGGTGGTGGAGATGCGCAAGAAAATCGGCTTGTCGGCGGGCCAGACGGCCCGCACGGCGTCGAGCACCTCAAGGACAATGCGGGCGCGGTTTTCCAGGCTGCCGCCGTAGTTGTCGGTGCGGGTGTTACTCAACGGGGAGAGGAAGGAATGGAGCAAGTAGCCGTGGGCTGCGTGGATTTCCACCACTTCGTAGCCAGCCTCCAGCGCCCGCTGCGCCGAGTCCGCCCAGGCAGCAACAACAGTTGCAATGTCCGCCACGGTCATGGCAGCAGGTTCCGGATATCCCGGGAATGCAATGCCGCTGGGGCCAACCACGGGCCAGCCGCCCTCAGCAGCGGGGACGGGACCGCCGCCGAGCCAGGGGCGCTCCATCGAGGCCTTGCGTCCGGCGTGGGCCAGCTGAATCCCGGGCACTGCTCCGGCGTCGGCGATGGCTGCGGCCAGGCGGCGGTGGGCGGGGATCTGGGCGTCGTCCCACAGTCCCAGATCGTAAGGGGAAATGCGGCCTTCAGGTAGCACGCCTGTCGCTTCCACCACTGCCAAGCCCACACCTCCGGCGGCACGTGCAGCGTAGTGAGCCAGGTGGAAATCATTCGGAGCACCGACGCCAGAGCCGTCCGAAAGTGCGGAGTACGTGCACATTGGGGACATCCAGACGCGGTTTGGGATGGTGGTTCCACGGACGGTCAGGGGCTCGAACAATTCAGTCATGCGGGGATCTCCCAAAGTTGGCGCATCATTTTCTTAGTACGAGCCTCATCGTAGTATGATGAATCTCGTACAAGCAAACGGCTCGCAAAGGAGCGCAATACAGCATGGGTCCAGCACGCAGCCTTGAGCACCCAACCCCGGAGCAGATGAGCTTGGATTCGATCCTCTCCGCCCTGGCCGATCCTGTCCGACGCACGATTGTGGCGCAATTGGCCGGTGGCCACGACGACCAGGCGTGCATCGCCTTCGCGCTGCCCGTGAGCAAATCGACGTCCACCCACCACTTCCGCGTACTGCGCGAAGCCGGCATCATTTCCCAGCAATATCGCGGAACATCCATTTTGAACGGCCTGCGCACCGAAGAACTGAACCTGCGCTTCCCGGGATTGCTCGACGCCGTGCTCGCGGCAAACTAGTCCCCGCCACCCGAACGGGGAGTAGTTGTTGATGTCAGCGTCCAACATCAACAACTACTGCCCGTTCGCGAGGCACGAGCGGTGGGAGCAGGTGGGGACTAGTTCAGCGGGCCGGTTGCCGTTTCGGCGGCCGCACGGATGGCGCCGGAGCCCACCAGGCGGTCGGCTTCCTCCAACTCCGGGGACAGGAAGCGGTCGCTGCCCGGGCCCGGCACGGTTGCCCGAAGCACCTCAAGGACAGCCGCACCGGCCGGACCGGGGACAAGTTCGCCGTCGGACAGGGAAGTACGCATGTCAATGGCGCGGGTGGCCGTGACGAGCTCAATGGCAAGCACACGACGCAGATTCTCCACGGAACGGCGGAGCTTCCTGGCGGCATGCCACCCCATGGAAACATGGTCCTCCTGCATGGCGGAGCTGGGGATGGAGTCCACTGACGCGGGAACGGCCAGCCGCTTGGAGTCCGAGACCAGCCCGGCCTGGGTGTACTGGGCGATCATGAGGCCCGAGTCGACGCCGGGATCGCCGGCCAGGAAGGCGGGCAGGCCGTGGGACCGGGCAGGGTCAAGCATCCTGTCGGTGCGGCGCTCGGCAATGGAGGCGACGTCGGCGGAGACGATGGCGAGGAAGTCCAGGACGTACGCCACCGGGGCCCCGTGGAAGTTGCCGTTGGAGGACACGCGGCCGTCGGGCAGCACCACCGGGTTATCGATCGAGGCGGCAAGTTCGCGGGTGGCGACCATCAGCGCGTGGTCAACGGTGTCGCGCGCAGCACCGGCCACCTGGGGTGCGCAGCGCAGCGAGTAAGCGTCCTGCACTCGGGTGTCGCCCTCACGGTGCGAGGCCACAATGGGTGAATTGGCCAGCACGCGCAGCATGTTCTCTGCACTGGCGGCCTGGCCGGGATGCGGGCGCAATTCCATGTGCAGCTCGGGCACGAATACCTGATCGGTGCCCAGCAGGCCTTCGACGCTGAGCGCGGCGGTGATGTCCGCCGTCGTCAGTAGAAGGCGCAGATCGGCGATGGCCATGAGCAGCATGCCCAGCATGCCGTCGGTGCCGTTGACCAGGGCCAGGCCCTCCTTTTCGGCAAGTTCAATGGGCGTGATGCCGGCGTCGGCGAACAAGTCCGGCACGGGGCGGACTACACCGTCCGGGCCGGCAGCCTCGCCCTCGCCCATGAGCACCAGCGCGCAATGGGACAGCGGGGCAAGATCGCCCGAGCAACCGAGCGAGCCAAATTCGCGAACTACCGGCGTGATGCCAGCGTTGAGCACGTCCACCATGGTCTGCACGACGACGGGGCGCACACCTGTGCGGCCGCTGGCCAAAGTCTTGGCACGCAGGAACATCAGCGCGCGCACCACCTCACGCTCCACGGCCGGCCCCATCCCGGCGGAGTGGCTGCGGATGAGTGATTTTTGCAGCTGGGTGCGCATGTCGGCGGGGATGTGGCGGTTGGCCAGGGCACCAAAGCCGGTGGAGATGCCGTAGGCGGGGGTTTCGGAATTGGCCAGCTTGTCGATGTGGGCCCTGACCTGTGCGACGCCGGCCAGCGCCTCCGCACTGATGGTCACCTTGGCGTTGTGACGGGCCACGGCGATGACGTCCTCGGGGGTGACCCCGGAGGAGGAAAGAACTACATTTTCGGGGAGAACAGCATTGTTCATGGTGGATCCTTTGCGCGACGGGAATGAGCTTAGTTGCCACTATTCCCTGTTATGGCGCGGAAGTCTGCCCCTTCTTGCGTGCACTGTCCGGCATTCCAGACGCGCCAATTTCCCGGGCATTCCCGGCATGACTCCTCACACCTGTGGGCTCGCAATGGACCACTGAAGCCTCCGTGACGCAGTAACGGTCATCCGCTGTTGATATATCAGCAGCGGATGACCGTTTCGGCGTCATTTGCTCCGGCAGGCGAATCGCACAACCATTCTTGCGGCCCCGTGCCGGATTTACCGCTCGTTGCGCCCATAAATCCTAGTGGATAGCTCCGCAGCCACCCTGGAGACCCGCTCAGCGAGTGCCGGCCACTGCGCGGCGGGCACTTTTTCCTCGAGGAATGTCACGGCAACGGCCGCCACGGGCCAGCCTGTGTGGTCCGTTACGGCCGCGGCCACGGAGGCGAAACCATCGGTAACTTCGCCGCTCTCCGTTGAGTAGCCGCGCAGCCGCACCTGATCGAGGTGCGCCGAGAGAGTTGAGTACTTGCCGATGGGGTCCGGCACCTCGGTGCGGGAGCTGAACGCGGCCGCATTGGGGTACAGGGCCCGGACCTGGGATTTGGGCAGGGCGGCCAGAATGGCGCGGCCACTGGCTGTCAGGTGGCTGGGCAGCCGCACGCCAACATCCGTCACCAGGGAGGGCCGGTGTTTGGCACGCTCTTCGACAATGTAGAGAACATCGCGTCCATGCAGCACTGCAAGGTGGGCGCTTTCACCAATCTTGTCCACCAGCGACGCCAGCAAGGGCCGGCCCAAACGTGACAGGGGTTCCTGGCGTGAGTAGGCGCTGCTGAGCTCAAAAGCCGCAACTCCCAGTCCGTAGCGCTGTTCCTCGTGCAGGTGCATGACAAAGCCGCTCTGCTCCATGACGCCCAGCAGGTGATAAACACTTGAGCGCGGCAAATCGAGGGTGGTTGCAATGGTGGATGCTGCCAACGGCCCTCGCTTGGAGGACAGCAATTTCAGGATGCGCAGGGTGTTCTCTGCGGCAGGTACTTTGGATGGCGTCCGTGCAGTGGTTGTCATGGCTTCCTAGTTGTACACCGAAATCGCCAGCAGTCTTTTCTCAATATAGAATATTGCAGTCTGAAATCCCAGATTCTTGGGCAAATTTGGGCACTTTCAGCATAAAACCACCCCATAAAGTGACGCCAGCCACCACTGCCCACCCCTTTAGTGGCGCAGGACTCCCCTGCTACGGCTGCCCACTGTGTTAGAAAGCTCACGCATGAACACCAATGGTTCCGTCCTCAAACGTGGCTTGAACGCCCGCCACATCCGTTTCATGGCGTTGGGTTCGGCCATCGGCACGGGCTTGTTCTACGGGTCCTCCAGTGCCATTCAAAAGGCCGGTCCCGCAGTTCTTTTGGCGTATATCATTGCCGGCGCGGCCGTCTTCATGGTGATGCGCGCCCTCGGGGAATTGGCCGTTCGCCATCCCGTTTCCGGTTCCTTCGGCCAATACGCCAGCCGGTACTTGGGCCCGTTGGCCGGGTTCATCACGGGCTGGACGTACGTTTTTGAGATGGCCATTGTGGCCATTGCCGACGTGACAGCGTTCAGTATCTACATGGGCTTCTGGTTCAACGACGTCCCGCGCTGGATCTGGGTCCTGGCCATCATCTTCTTCCTGGCAGCCATCAATCTGCTCAGTGTGAAGGTCTTCGGCGAACTGGAGTTTTGGTTCTCCCTCATCAAGGTCTCGGCAATTATTGCCATGATCGCAGGAGGTGTAGCCATCATCGTGTTTGGCTTCCACATGGAGGGCGCCCAAACTGTTGCTGGTTTGAATAACCTTGTGGACCACGGCGGATTTATGCCCAACGGCTGGGTGGGCCTGTTGGCAGCGTTCGCCGTGGTGATGTTTGCCTTTGGCGGCATCGAAACCATTGGCGTGACGGCCGGCGAGGCTGCAGACCCGGCCAAATCCATACCGGCAGCCGTCAACACTGTGCCTGTGCGCATTTTGCTGTTCTACGTACTGACGCTGGGCGTGCTCATGATGCTGATCCCGTGGGATGAAATCACCGGGGACACCAGCCCCTTCGTGCAAATCTTTGACTCGCTGGGCATTCCCCTGGCGGCACATATCCTCAACGCTGTTGTCATCACGGCAGCCCTTTCCGCCATCAACAGCGACATTTTTGGCTCCGGCCGGGTCCTTTACGGCCTGTCCCAGCAAGGCCACGCACCCGCCGTCTTCGGTAAGATCTCCCGGTCCGGCGTCCCTTGGATGACAGTGGTCCTCATGACGTGCGTATTGCTGGTGGGTGTGGTTCTCAACGCCACCATCCCCGAGGACGTCTTCTTGCTCATCGCCTCAATTGCCACCTTCGCCACGGTGTGGGTGTGGCTCATGATCCTGGCCTCACACGTGGCCATGAAACGCGAAATTGCCCGCAAGGACTTGGCGCCGTCCAACTTCCCTGTCCCCCTCTGGCCGCTGGCTTCGATGGTCACTGGTGCGTTCATGGTGGGTGTGATTGTGCTTTTGGGCATCTACCCGGACACCCGCGTTGCCCTCTACGTTGGCGGCATCTGGCTGGTTCTGCTGGCCATCGCCAACAAACTGTGGGTGCGCGGGCCGGGCCGCGAACGTGCGGTGCTGGTTGACGAATCGTCCCCCGTGGAGCGGACGACGGCGGCACCCGCCCGCCGCTGACACCCTCCCCAACCGTCTACTCGTCGGTCAGGACCACTGCGCTGCGGCCGAACTGGCGCACCTTGGCGTCGTCCCACAGCTGTGCCGGCATGGCCCCGCCCAGCAGGACCCGGGCCAGCCCGGCGCCGTCGCCCAGGGGCGCGTCGCTTCCGGCAATGATGATGTTTCCTGAACGGCGGCCCTTGAGCATGGGCGGATCGGCAATGATCGCTGTGTAGGTGAAGGCCGCGGCGATGGTGGCAGCCTCGCGGCGGGCAGTCACCAGGGCAGGGGAGTCGCCACAATTGACAACATATACGCCACCGGGAATAAGCACCTTACGGGCGGTTGCGGTGAACTCCGCCGTGGTCAGGGCATGCGGTGTCTTGGCACCGGAAAACACGTCTCGAATGATCAAATCGCGACTGGCTTCGGCGAGTGTTTCCGTGACCTCACGGGCCTCGCCCACCCGGATTTTAAGCAGAGGGGCACGCGGCAGCTCAAACCAGTCGCGGACATAGTTGGCCAATTTGCCATCAATTTCCACCACCACGTTGCGGGATTGCGGGTAGGCGGCCACCAAGAAGCGCGGCATGGAACACGCGGCGCCACCAAGGTTCAGGGTCTTCAGCTTCTCCCCCGCCGCCCACCTGTCCTGCACCAGGGCCATGATCCAGCGCATGTACTCAAAATCCAGGCGGAGCGGATCTGCCAGGTCCACATGCGAGCTTTGCACCCCGTTGAGCATGAGCAACCAGCCGTTGGGGTTGTCGCCGTCGGGGATCAGCTCTGCAGTGCCGGTATCGGTGGCGAAGGTTCCGGCCACGGGCCCCAAGACGCCCGCTTCCGGCTCAACCGGGACATTCTTGGGCGTGCGCTGGCGCCCCATCAGTGGGCCATCATGTGGTGGACGGCGGAAGCAGGCAGCGAGATAGTCACGCCTTCCAGAGTAGTCCAGCCCTAGCGCACCACCGCGATCGCTAACCCATCCCAGCCCTTGGAGCCTGCTGTTTGAATGGCAGTGGCGTCGAGCAAATCGCTGGAACCCATGAATTCCAGTGACGCCCGGATGGCCGCAGCATCGGGGTCACCCCCGGGTTCAAGGATGGCACCCTCCCAGGTCACGTTGTCCAGGACGATCACGGCGCCGGGGCGGGTCAGCTTGAGCGCCCATTTCAGGTATGCCACGTTGTTGCCCTTGTCCGCATCGATGAACACAAAGTCGTAGGGTTTCCCACCCAGCAACGTGGGCAGCGTGTCCAGCGCGGCACCTACCCGAATGTCAACCATGGCACCAAACCCTGCACGGTCGATGTTCTTTTGCGCCACCAACGCGTGCTCGGGGAGGTATTCACAGGTGGTGAGGTGGCCATCGCTGGGCAGGGCACGTGCCAGCCAAATGGTGCTAAACCCGGCCAGCGTGCCAATTTCCCGCACCCGTTTGGCCCCTAGAATGCGGGCCAGCAGCATCAACAGCTTCCCGGCATTGGGCGCCACCTCGATCCGCGGCATCCCGGCCGCGTCGATACTGCCAATGACAGCGTCCAGCTCCGGCCCGCCGTGCACCAGCGTGGCAGACAAATACTCTTCTACCTTGATCCAGCCCGGGCTGCTGCGATGCTCAACCATGCCCCCAGCGTAGAACTCTTTTTCCAGCGGCAACAGGGGGCGAAGGCTACAGCGGCCGGCGGGCTCAACCCTCCAGTGCGTCCAGAAGCAGCGCGTTGCCGGCGTCGGCGTCGAGCGCCACAGCCCGGCCAAGCTCCACCGCGGCTGCCGCATAGGCGGGTGAGCCAAGAACCGTGGAGACCGCCGAGGCGATCCGCCCGGGCGATGCACGGCGCGGCACAGCGATGCCAGCCCCGCGGGCCGTCACCCGAACGGCGTTGTCCGCCTGATCGCGGCCATGGTGCAGCACCACGAGCGGCAGCCCGGCAGCGAGCGCCTTGATGACCGTGCCGTGGCCGCCGTGGGTGACCACCACGTTGGCGTGTCGCATGACTTCGGCGTGGGGTGCTGCGGCAAGCACCGAAACGTTGGCGGGCGCCCTGAGGTCTTCCACCTTGATGGCAGGCCCCGTGGTCACCACGCCCCGCACGGGAAGGGTGCCCAGCGCGTCAATGATCCGCTGCAGGCACGCCTGGTGGTTTTGGAAGGTGGAGGACATGGCAACTAGCACCAGCGGGCCTTCTCCAGGTGGTTCGGTCCAGCTCACGTCGGCAGCCCAGGCCGGGTCATCCAGAACCGGCCCCACATAGCGGGCGTTTTCCGGCAGTTCGCCCGGAAAGTCAAACGCCGGGGAGGTCAGAATAAGCTGGAGGTTGGCATGCTGTACTTGGTTCAACGTGGTCGCGATCGGGTCGAGCCGGTATTGGGTGCGGAGAGCGTTGACTGGCGCGAGTGCGTACCTGTCGAAGAGCCAGTTGACGCCGCTGCGCGCCACCTGATCACGCAGCCGGCCGAGCGGTCCATGCGCCGGCGCCAGTCCGGCACCGCCCGGCGGCATCCCCTTCGCCGGCAACCCGTAGGTGTTGGGGAGCAGCACATTGAAGGGGACCCGCTTCGCTTCAGCGGCAATCATGGCGCCGAAGGCGAAGAATGAGGTTAGCACCAGGCCGGGCTGAATCCGCTCGATGGCCGCCCCCACCTCACGTGCCTGGTCCGGCGCCGGCCCCGTGATCATGTGCTCCACAGTGTTCCGGGCAAGGCTCATGGGGGATTGCCGTTCCCAGTCGCGCAGCTCACCCGTGGGCGCCACTGACCACGGCAGGAAGGCCGCACCGGTGCCCCTCGTCTGCCCTCCCATGGATTCATCGGCGAGGACAGTGACGTGGTGGCCCCGGTCCACGAGCCTCCGCGCAACGCCAAGTTCCGGTGGAACAGTGCCGCCGCCGTCGGTCAGCGCAAACAGGTACTTGCGCGTTGTGATGGCCCGGGCGCCACCTTGGATGCTGTGGTTCGGCTCCAGGCCAGTCATGGTGCAATGCTACGCCCGGCCATGACCCCCGTCATGTGCCATTTCAGGGTGCCTTTGAAGCACGACGCCGGTTACTCACCCATGGTGTCCAGCGCGCCTTCCAGCCGGGCAACTTTTCCGCTGAGCTCACCGGTGTGGCCAGGGCGGATGTCCGCCTTCAGCACCAGGGAAACACGTGAACCGTACTGGCCCACTGCCTCGGTTGCGCGTTTCACCACATCCATGACTTCATCCCATTCACCCTCTATTTCGGTGAACATGGAGCTGGTGTGGTTGGGCAGCCCCGATTCCCGGACAACCTTCACAGCTGCCGCCACTGCCGTGTGGACTGAGGCGTCGCCGCCGGTTCCTGCGGGGGCGTCTGTGGGTGTGCCGCTGGGCGCCACTGAAAATGCAACGATCATGGGAATCTCCTGTTTAGCCTTTTTGCGTGCTTGTTCCGCTTCCATTATGGGCACTCCTGCCCATTGGCTGCTGCCGCTGTGTGCGGATAAGGTTTCCGGTATGCTTTCCTCTCTCCTTGCCCTTCCGCTGGCACCAGCCCCGGACCCATACGACTACTCCTACAACAGCGACCCCACCATGGATTCAGCTGCAACCCTGGGGATTTTTGCCTTGTTCATGGGCATCTATGCCGTCATTTTCTTAGTCATCTGGTTGGCCAGCGGCTTCGCCTGGGCAGGCTTGTTCGGCAAGGCAGGGCAGCCAAAATGGGCCGCCTTTGTGCCCTTTTACAACACCTGGATCATGGTCAAGATTGCGGGGCGGCCGGAATCAAACTTTTGGTTGCAGTTCATTCCCTACGCTGGCATCTACTGGACCGTTCTCACGCTCAATGACCTGGCCAAGTCCTTCGGCAAGGATGTGGCCTACACGGTTGGCTTGATCTTTGTCCCAGTGGTCTTTGCCGCCATCCTCTCCTACGGGGACGCGAAATACCTGGGCCCGGCTTACCGGACGCCCGAGCAGAAGTACTATGAGCAGCAGTACGGCCAGCAACAGTACGCCCCCACACAGTACGGAGGCGCCACCTTCGGACAGCATTACGGCCAGCCGGATCCCGCCGCACAGCAGTACCCCGGTGCGCAGCAGTACCCCGCACAGCCCCCGTACGGCTCAGGGCCAACCCAACAGTCGTAGCAGGGCAGCGGCGGCGGCGCCAGCAATGACGACCACCAAAAAGGGCGCCTTGAGCCAGAGCACAACGGCTGCCGCCACCAAGGCGCCCACCCGGGCGTCAAGAACCACATTTGTGCCGCTGGCAGCCACATTGACCACCGTCAGAGAGGCCAACAGCCCAATGGTCAAGGTTCCTGCAATGTGCGACATCCTCGGACTGTCCAGCACCTTCGCCGGAACCAGGTAACCCACAAGTTTTGTGGCGTACGCCAGCACCACTGAAACCAGCAGCCAAAACCACAAGCTCATGATTTTTCCCCGTCCCCGGCATCGTCCGCGTGACTGGCGTTGCCTGTGTGTCCCGTGTGGCTGGCGTTGCCCCTGTGGCCCGAGTGGAGCGCGTAGGGGTCAATGTCCGGTTCCATCCCATCACTGTCATGGCCGGGATCGGGGGCGGGCCGGAACCAACCGATGAGGCCGGCCGTCACAGCTGCCACCAAAATGGGCACGCCGGCTGGAACAAAGGGAATGGCCAGCAGTGTCGCCAGGGCGCACACGATGGCAATGGCTGCTGGCTGGAACGCCTTGATGCGCGGCCAAAGGAGGGCCAGGAACGCTGCCACGGCAGCGCCGTCGAGCCCCCATTGTTTAGGGTCGCCCAGTGCGCCGCCAATGTAGGCACCCACAGCCGTCATGATGTTCCACAGCACAAAAATCCCCACGCCGGCCACCCAGAAGCCGCGTTTTTGCTCCTCCGGGTCCGTCTGGCCTGTTGCTGTAGCGGTGGATTCGTCAATCGTGACGTGGGCTGCCGCAAAACGCCGCCACCCCGCGGGGCGCAACAGGGAATTGATCTGCATACCGTAGATGCCATTGCGAATGCCCAGCAGCGCAGAAGCGCTCATGGCAGCCACGCCGGAGCCGCCACCAGCCACCACGCCGATGAAGGCGAATTGGGAGCCGCCACTGAACAGCAGCAGGCTCAGCACCACCGTTTGCCAGAAGGACAGCCCTGAAGCCACCGAAAGCGCCCCGAAAGACACCCCGTAGAGTCCCGTGGCGATGGCTATCGAGGCGCCAATCTTGGCCGCCGGTGAATCAAAAAGCCTCATGCGCGGCGCACGCTCCACGCCCAGGCGATGAGTGGCAGCTGCAGCGGCAGGCGCACGGAATGGATGCGGCGGGCCTCGCTGCTCCCGTCCGGGCCAAAGGCCCGGCGCAGCGCCGAAACGTGGCCCGCGGTGAACCCGGCAAACATGAGCGCTGTTGCGGTGGCGGATGCCTTGCGGGTTGCGGGCAGCAGGAGACCCACAGCGGCCAGGGCCTCCGGGGCTGCCGAGACCAGCACCCACTGGTGGCGCGTCATGATGCCCAGTTCACCGGCCTTGTCCGTGCAGAGAACGGGCGGAACTACGGGGTAGTAGAACTTGGGATTGCGGACGTGGTTCACCGCACTGGCACCCAAGAGGGCGGCCAAGGCCCATGCGCTGACGTTACTTGCCTTCATTGGCCCATGGTTTCACGCTGTATGGCCAAGTCCGGGTTTGCGTCCACACGGCGGACAATGGGAATGGCATTCGTGGCCAGGCTCAGCTGCTCCGTGCCGTGCAGGGCATCGGCTGCGCGCACCAGGGTCAGGTGGGAGAACGCCTGCGGGAAGTTCCCGGCCATCCTGTCCTGCCCAAGATCGTATTCCTCGCTGAGCAGCCCCAGCTCATTGGCCAGACCCACCAGGGTATCCATCAACTCCACGGCCTCGCGGCGGCGCCCCGAATGGGCGTATTGCTCCACCAACCAGAACGAACAAGCCAGGAACGGGTGCTCCCCCGGCTCCAGCCCATCCACTCCGGAGTCGGTTCGGTAACGCAGAATCAGCCCCTTCTCCCCCACCAGTTCCTCCTCCATGGCGGCCACTGTGCCGAGCATTTCCGGGGAATCGTAGGCCACGAACCCCACTTGCGGAATAACCAGCAAGGACGCATCAGTTGTGGTCCCGCCATACGTCTGGGTGAAGGTATTGAGCTCCTTGTTGAAGCCGTAGGCCAAGATCTCGGCACGCAGCAATTCCCGCGTGGCCTCCCAGCTTTCCACCGACCCCGACAACCCGTGGTCGCGAACAGCACGAACGGCGCAGTCAAAAGCCGCCCACATCATGACGCGCGAATGGGTGAAATGCATCAAATCCCCCCGCATTTCCCAAATGCCGTGGTCCTTGTCAGCCAAGTGATTCTCAATGAAGCCCAGCATGGCTTGTTGCAGCGGCCAAGAGAAGTGATCCTCATGCCCGCCAGCGAGCCGCAGCTTTTCCAACGCCACCAGCACCTCACCAACAACATCGGCCTGGTATTGGCCCACGGCGCCGTTGCCAATCCGGACAGGCAGGGCCCCCTCGTAACCCGGCAGGTGGCTCAGCTCGCCTTCGGCCAGGTCCCGCTCCCCGGAGAGCCCGTACATGATTTGCAGGTCTTCCGGGTTGCCTGCCACGGCGCGCAACAGCCAGTCACGCCACTTGAGCGCCTCATCGGCGTAGCCGTGCGTCAGCATCGCCTCCAGCGTCAACGCCGCATCGCGCAGCCAGCAGAACCTGTAGTCCCAGTTCCGTGCGCCGCCAAAGTCCTCCGGCAAAGATGTGGTGGGAGCGGCAACAATCCCACCGGTGTCCTCATGCGTCAGCGCCCGCAGCACCAGCAGGGAACGCTCCACAATGGCGGCGTACTTGCCGTCCTGGTTGTAACGGGACGCCCAGTCTTCCCAATAGGCGCATGTCTGATTTAGTGCATGATCTGTGTCGATCGCCTTCGGGATAGGCCGATGCGAGGGATACCAGTGCAGTTCCTGCTCCACCCGCTCCCCCGCCCGCACAGTGAAAAGCCCGCTGTGTTGATGGCCGACGGCGTGGGGCAGCTCATCCCCGCGCATCACCAGGGCGTCCGGCCCGGCCACGGCAACAATGACTTCCCTGCCGTCGTCCTCGGTCACGCGTCGCACCCAGGGCAGCACCTGGCCGTAGCCCGGACGAACCGTGATTTCCTCGTTGAACTGGACTTCGCCGCTCAAACCATCAACGCGGCGCACAATGGAGGCCCTGCGGTCACCCACGGGCATGAAATCGGTGACGCGCGCGGTGCCCGTGGGGGTACGCCACAGCGTCTCAAGGACAAACGTCCGCCCCAGGTAGGACCTGTATTCCACAGCCGCTTCGGGGTGCGCGGGCGCCAAATGCCACCGGCCATGGTCCGCGGTTCCCAGCAACGCGGTAAAAACAGCCGGAGAGTCAAAGCGCGGGAAACAGAGCCAATCGATGCTCCCATCCCGGCCAATGAGGGCGCCTGTGTGTAGATCGGACAGCAGTGCATAGTCTTCAATTCGCGATGCCATGACTCCATGCAATCACATTGCGTCAAGATCCAGCTGTGTATTTTGCCTCGCGGGGTAATTCTCCAACAGCGCTCGAATTTCTGCTGGCCTGTTGCTTGTCACCTGGGCCACGTGCGCGTCAAGGCACAGTTGCAGGTCCTCGGCGCTGTCCACTGTCCACACGCGCAAGGTGCGCCCGGCGGCAAGCCACCTCGCGGCGTTTTCCGGATTGGCACGCAGGTACTCGACGCCGGGTCCGGCGAGCTGGGCAACGCCGTCGTCAACCAGCTTTTCCGCCTCAGCCATGGTCCGGCGTATGAAAAAAGCCATGGTGTGGCCAACTATGGGGCCTACCTCCAGTTCCTCACGGACGTCTTCAACGTCCACCTCTTCCAGGAGCTGGCACAGCTGCCCGGCACTGACTTGCCGGGCCAAATACGTCATCGCATCGGGGTGAAAACTCATGAACGAGACGTTGATGAATCCGGCATTGGAGGACTTCTGGTCCCACCCGTGTAGTCGCAGCGCCTGAAGTGTGGCGTCAATCAATTCTGGATTAAAGGTGGCGCCGTACTTGAATTCGAGGGCCAATCCCACGGGCCGCCCCGCCCCGGCAAGGATCGTAAGGAGTTCGGGCAGAGTCAGCAATTGTGTGGCCACAGTGCCAAAGGCTGACGGGATCTCTGCCCCGTGCCAGCTGCTGAAATCAAGAGCCCGCAGCTGCGCCAGCGTCAGCTCCGCGACCTTGCCCGTCCCGTTGGAGGTCCGGTCCACGTCCTCGTCATGCAACAACACCAAGGCACCGTCGGCACTGAGGCGAAGGTCGCACTCAACCCCGTCGGCGCCGTCGGCCAGTGCCTGTAAATAGGCGGCACGCGTGTGCTCGGCGTAGTGGGAACTAGAGCCGCGGTGGGCGTAGATCTGAACCGTCATGGCACCACGCTACGCTTACTGCATGGCGCAAACACAACAGCTGGGTACAGCAACTTCTGCCACTGCACGCAATCGCGACGCGGAAAAGGCCGCTGCCCTGCGGCGCATGAAGCGCATCGCCCTGGGGTTGTTGCTGTTCATGGCGGTTGTTTTTTTCTTCGCCTTTGCCTTCCAACACCAATATCCGTGGCTGACTTACGTTCGCGCGGCCGCCGAGGGTGGCATGGTGGGCGCGCTGGCCGACTGGTTTGCCGTCACCGCACTGTTCAAGTACCCCATGGGGATCAAAATCCCGCACACCGCCATCATCCCCAACCGCAAGGACGAGATTGGCGCATCCCTGGGCGACTTTGTGGAAACCAATTTCCTCTCCGAAGCTGTCGTCTCGGAGAAATTGGCCAACACCGAGATCGCGCAAAAGGTGGGAACCTGGCTGGCTAAGCCGGAAAGCGCCCAACGCGTGGCCACCGAAGGTTCGGCCGCCATCCGCGGCGCCATGGCAGTTCTCAAGGACGACGACGTCCAGGACATCATCGAGGCGATGGTGCGCAAGCACGTGCTTGAGCCGCCGTGGGGCCCGCCCATTGGCAAACTGGCCGAGCGGATCTTTGCCGACGGCCACCATCATGCCCTGGTGGATCTCCTGGTTGACCGTTCCACCACGTGGATCCGGGCCAATCACACCACCATCAGTGGGCTGGTTGCCGAAAGGTCCCCCAGCTGGGTCCCACAGTTTGTGGACGGACTGGTGGGGGACAAAATCTACACCGAAATCTACAAGTTCGCCCGCGCAGTGCAGGACGACCCCCGGCACGAGGTACGCCTGAAACTGGATGAATACCTCAAGGAACTGGCCCAGGAATTGCAGCATGACCCGGCCATGATTGCCAAGGCCGAGTCCCTGAAGAACCAGGTTTTGGGCGACCCGGAGGTCCGGGAATTGGCAGGGCGCACCTGGGCCACCATCAAGTCGGCGCTGACCGACGCAGTGGAAGACCCCAACTCCGAGTTGCGCCTCAAATTCACCGCGGCGGTGCAGGACTTTGGCAGCAAACTGGTTAACGATCCCGAGCTGGCTGCAAAGGCCAACAAGTGGATAGCCGACGCTGCCGCCTACCTGGTGGGCACCTACAAGCACGAGATCACCTCCCTGATCACCGACACCGTTGGGCGTTGGGATGCAGTGGAGACGAGCGAGAAGATCGAACTGCAAGTGGGCAAGGACCTGCAGTTCATCCGCATCAACGGCACTGTGGTGGGGTCCCTGGCCGGCCTGGCGATCTTCACCGTGGCAACCCTGGTGTTCGGCTAGCGGCAGCACGAGCAAGCGCCGGCCTGGAGCAAAGATGGGGCTGGCGGCGCGGTGCGGGCACCAGCCCCATCTTTGCTCCAGGCTGCTCTAGCTCTTGAACTCCTTTGGCGGCTTCGGGCCCTTGATTTTCAGTGCCTTCGGGGGTTTGGGCGGCTTGCGGGCGGCATCAAGTTCGGCCAAGAGTTCCGGCGGAATCATCATGGGCGGCGGGCCAAAGGCGCGCTGGGCGGAGGCAATCACGGCCCGACCCATCATGTAGTTGCCCACTCCACCAACTACTGCGCCAACACCAAACGGCAGCGCCTTGCCCACCACGGACGCGCTGCCCTTGACAGCCATCTTCCGCAGGAACCGCTTCTGCATCGGCCCGATGATGCTCTTCACTGCCGCCAGGGGCACGCTCTTCGTGACCGTTTTACCCCACGTTTGCATGGGCGTCCTCCCGTTGCCCAGTGCGTGGCCGGTCAACCCCTGGAGCATGGCAATGCCTTCATCGCCCAAAATAATGGCCATGACGGTGACTTGTGCGGCTTCCGGGTCCTGCAGCCGAACCCCATGAAGCTCCGCGACAGACTGGGCGTACAAGGCCGTCGCCTCAAGAAAGACCACGGTGGCGGCGGCAGAGATGGACAGGGCCGCAACTGTGCCTACCCCCGGGATGATGGCCGTGGCGCCAATGGCCGCGCCACCGGTTCCCACGCCGGAGAGAAAATCGCGCTCCAGCCGTTGGCTCAGCTCGAAGGCAGTGGCGTATGGATGACGCTTGCGAAGCCGGCGCAAGTTCGCCAGAACCAGCGGGCGCTGCACCTCCACCGCTTTGAGCAGCATGCTGTGAACTGCCGGTTTGGGGCGGCCCCGCTCATCAAAAGCCGCACCCGCCGCGATTTCCAACGCCGGGTTGTGCCGTTCTGCCGACTGGGCAAAGCCCGGTCCGGGCATCAAACCACCGTGATTGCTGTCTTTACGTGCCATCGAATCCCCTGCCGTGTGTTTGCCTCAAGGGTAGTCGCCCAAACTGGCAATGGCCCAGACGTTCACTCTGGGGAAACTAGATGCCCGCCGTGAACACTCGACCCTGCTGGGACGTTAGGCTGTGAGCGCTGCGGGAGTTCCGGCGTCGTGCTGGGCATTGGCCCCAAACAGCCTGGTCCGCAGGGCCAGGAACAGCAGCACCATGCCGGTGCTCAGGAAGATGTGGCCCAATCCGGCGATCCCGGGGATTGCGGCGGAGACCTCGGTGACGCCGTCCACCTGAAGGATGCCGTGGACCACCATGATGCTGGCGGTCAGGACCAGACCCGCGTTGTACGTCCAAAAGAACCAGTTAAAGAGCATTGAATCGGACAGGGTGAACAGCTTTTCCAGGATCAGCACAATCAACAGGACAATGAATCCCAAGGTCAGCAGGTGGGTGTGGACAATGGAGAGCTGGGTGGTTCCCGCAAAATCCTTGCCCTTGGTGAATTCACGGTAAAACAGCCCCGAGAGCACGCCAATGACCATGTAACCGAATGCCGAATAGAAGAGCTTCTTCATGCTGTACCCCTTTTGTTGGTGGGCCCACTGCGGGCCTTTACTCCAGCCTAGGAAGGCACACGGCAACTGCCATCAACCATTTGGTTGAATGTTGCTCAGCGCCGGGGCACTATGTGTGCGGCACGAACGAGCCGGGCACATGGCCGGTGAGAAAAGCTGAGACATCGCTCATCTCCACAGCACTGATGGTGTGTCCCAGACCGCGGTAGGCGGAGTCGCTGAGATCCGTGTTTGCCGCGAGCCAGCCAGCCGTGAAGGCCGTGGCGTCCCGGTTGATGACCAGGTCAGCGCGGTCGTGGGCCCAGTAGAAGGGGATCCGGGTGGTCAGCGGTTCCATGGCGGCGAGCAGTTCATTCTTCAACACAAACCCGGACAGGCCCACACCTGCGGTAAACATCTTCGGGCGCAGCCGCATCAAGGTGGTGGCCATGGCCATGCCCTGCGAGAAGCCCAGGACTGATACGGAACTGAATTTGTGCTTGGCCATCATCGTGTCCAGCCAGCTCAAGACGGCAGTGGCGGCACCCACCACCTCCGCGAAGTCATTGCTCAGAAAGTAGTCAAGGAGGAACCAGCCGTAGTCGCCGGAAACGTCCAGCGGAGCCCGGGGTGCTGCACACGTAAAACTGCGTGGCAGCTGGCTAAACAACTCGCCCATGCGAGTCTCGTCGGAGCCATAGCCGTGCAGCATCAGCAACAGCGGCGTGCCGGCCCGCTCATGCACCGGGCGGGACCACAAAACCGTATCCATGGCCTAAGACTACTGATCGCCGCGGCGCTGCCACTGCATGATGTCCGCATGACTGCGCTTTGGCGGCTTGGCGGCGGGTTGCGAACCGCCATCAAGCCGCCAAAGCGCAGTCGAGCCGGAAAAGCGTGGAGTCGAGCCGACCAGCCACACCGCCAAACACCCGAATTTCTGTGTTTATGTGGGAAACATGTTGACAATCAAAGATAAACGCAGATAAAGTCATGTGAAACAACACCGTGACGCTCGTCACGCGCACTAAGAAGAGCTATGAAAGGAATCGCATGTTTGCGGAGGAACGGCACCAGAAAATCGCCGAACTCGTCAGCGCCCAGGGCCGGGTTGGTGTCAATGAGCTGGCTGAACTGTTCGCCATCACGCAGGAAACAGTGCGCCGCGACCTGGCTGCGCTTGAGGAATCAGAGTTGCTGCGCCGCGTTCATGGCGGCGCCGTGGCCTTGGACCGCCTCACCCGAACGGAGCTGAGCCTGACTGAACGGCAAAGCCAGCGCCTGGACGAAAAGCAGCGCATAGCCACCGCCGCCATGGCCCTGATCCCCCATGCACCCACGGCCTCGGTTCTGTTGGACTCCGGCACCACCACCGCTGCCCTCGCCGAGCGGCTGAGTGCCTGGGCGCCCGCCAAGGCAGGGGATGAACTGCTTGTCATCACCAACTCCCTGCCCACCGCCGCCTCCTTGAGCACCAACACCCACCTCCTGCTGGACATTGTGGGCGGACGCGTCAGGGGCCTGACCAGCGCAGTTGTCGGTGCCCGTGCCACAGAGCAGCTGGGTGCACTGCGCCCCGACATCGCCTTCATCGGCGCCAACGGCATCCACGCCGACTTTGGCCTGAGCACCCCCGATCCCGTTGAGGCGGCCACCAAAACGGCCATGGTCAGGGCGGCCCGCCAAGTGGTGGTCCTGGCCGACGCCTCCAAGCTCGGCACCGAAACCCTTGTTCGCTTCGCAACCCTTGAGGAGATCGACACCTTGATCACCACCTCCGAACCGTGCCCGGAACTGGCCTCAGCCCTCGCCTCAGCCGGCGTTGATGTGGTGATCGCATGATCCTCACCCTGACGCCCAACCCGAGCCTTGACCGCACCATTGAGCTGGCTGCCCCACTGGAACGAGGGGAGGTTCAACGCGCACACTCCGCCTCGCAGCACCCGGGCGGCAAGGGCGTGAACATTGTCCGGGCCCTGTCTGCGTCCGGCATCGAGGCACTGGCCCTGCTGCCGGGAGATCCGGACGACGCCGTTGTCCGCGCCTTGTCCGTGGAAGCCATCGGGCACCTCACCTTGCCCATCGGCGCGGCACTGCGCAGCAATGTGGCCATCACCGAGCCTGACGGCACCACCACCAAAGTCAACGAGCCCGGCCCCACACTTACACCGGAGCATGTTGCGGCGTTGCTGGAACTCACTGTTGAAAAGTCCGACGGCGCCTCCTGGCTTGTGCTTGCCGGCTCGCTCCCGCCGGGGGTGCCCAGCGATTTTTACGCCACCGTCATTGACGCGGTGCGTGCGGCGCACGGAACCACCGCCCCAAGGATTGCCGTTGACTCCTCAGGTGCACCTTTGCGCGAATGCCTGCGCAGCTCCCCGGACTTGATCAAACCCAATGGTGAGGAACTGGCCGAGCTGGCAGGCACCGGCAATGGACCCGAGCTGGAATCCGATCCTGCACTGGCAGCGGACACAGCATCCTCACTTATCAGTCAGGGAGTTGGCGCAGTCCTGGCCACCCTTGGCTCCAAGGGTGCCGTTTTGGTCACTAAAGAAGGCAGCTGGCATGGGCGCGGCCCCGCCATCGAAGCAAAAAGTACAGTCGGCGCAGGCGATAGTGCCCTGGCCGGATATCTGCTGAGCACCTTGCGCGGAGACTCCGCCCAAGCCTGCCTGCAGCAAGCAGTGGCCCATGGGGCGGCCGCAGCTTCTCTCCCCGGAACCATGGTTCCGGCCCTTGCACAAACCAACCCCGCCGCCGTCACCGTGACGGCTCTGGCCTCAGCCGAAGAGATCTGACATGACAACTCTCATCACTACCGATTTGGTGCTCCTTGACGCCAATCTGGGCACGGACACCACCGACGTTATCCGCCACCTCGCCGAACTCATTGCTACTTCTGGCCGGGCCTCCGGCGTTGAAGGTTTGTTCGCCGACGCCCTGGCCCGCGAACAAAAAACTGCCACGGGTGTTCCCGGCGGCATAGCCATCCCGCATTGCCGATCCGAGGCAGTCCTGGAACCCACCCTCGCCATGGCACGCCTGAACCCCGCAGTCGACTTCGGCGCCAAAGACGGCCCGGCCGACATCATCTTCTTTATTGCAGCTCCCGCAGGTGCAGACAACGAGCACCTGAAACTGCTCTCCAAGCTGGCCCGCTCACTCATCAAAAAGGACTTCACAGCAGCCCTGCGTGCAGCGGAAACCCCGGCCGAAATCGTAGCCCTCGTCGCGGAAGCGCTGGCCGACAAGCCAAAGGCAGCGGCAACAACCGCACCGGCGGCAGGCGCGACTGCGGCTGCCGCCCCCGGCGAAACCGGCAATGAGGACCCGGGAGCGGCTTCGGGCGTCCGCGAAGCGGGCGGGGTTTCCATTGCCGGTGAAGCCGGGGCGGCCCCGCAGGCTGCACCGCGCCCGTTGCGGCTCGTTGCCGTGACGGCGTGCCCCACAGGCATTGCCCACACGTACATGGCAGCCGATTCCTTGGTGTTGGCCGCCCAGGAGGCCGGCGTTGACCTGCAGGTTGAAACGCAGGGCTCGGGCGCGGTGACCCCGTTGGATCCGGCGATCATTGCCGCAGCGGATGCCGTGATCTTTGCCGTGGATGTGGATGTTCGCGGCAAGGAGCGCTTTGCCGGCAAACCAGTGATCAACGCTCCTGTGAAGCGCGGCATTGATGAACCGGCCAAGATGATTCAGGAGGCACTTGCGGCCGCCACGAATCCAAACGCGCACAAGGTGCCGCACTTTGGCGCCGAGGAATCAGCCGAACAAAAGGCTGGCGCCGCCAATGAGCACCTTGGCACCAAGATCAAGAAGGTCTTGCTCACGGGTGTCAGCTACATGATCCCGTTTGTGGCCGGTGGCGGTCTGCTGATCGCTCTGGGCTTCCTCTTGGGCGGCTACGACATCACAGATGTTGCCCAGGACGTTGTCCTGCAGAACAGCCTGTTCAACCTGCCCGACGGCGGACTGCTCACGTACCTGGGTGCTGTCGCCTTCATAATCGGAAAGCTTTCCATGAGCTTCCTGGTCCCCGCATTGGCCGGCTACATTGCCTTCGGCATTGCCGACAGGCCCGGCATTGCGCCCGGCTTCACGGCAGGTGCGATTGCCGTGTTCATGGACGCAGGCTTCCTCGGTGGTCTGGTGGGCGGCATCCTGGCCGGTCTTGCCGCGTACTGGATCGGCAGTTGGAGCGTTCCGCGCTGGCTGCGCGGCCTCATGCCGGTCGTCATCATCCCGCTGCTCGGCTCCATCATCGCCTCCGGCGCCATGCTCCTGTTCCTCGGCGCACCCATTGCTGCGCTCACTGTGGCACTGAACAGCTGGCTGACCGGCATGACCGGGGCGTCCGCTGTGGTTTTGGGCATCATCTTGGGACTCATGATGTGTTTCGATTTGGGCGGCCCCGTCAACAAGGTTGCATACTCCTTTGCCGTGGCCGGTTTGGGCGCGGGCACCCTTGCCAGCCAGGCCCCGTGGGAAATCATGGCAACAGTCATGGCTGCCGGAATGGTTCCCCCACTGGCCATGGCACTGGCCACCACCATCGACAAAAAGCGTTTCTCCCTGGCCGAGCGTGAAAATGGCAAGGCCGCATGGCTGCTGGGCGCATCGTTCATCTCCGAAGGCGCCATCCCGTTCGCAGCGGCCGATCCCCTGCGCGTCATCCCTGCAGCAATGCTCGGCGGCGCCGTCACAGGTGCCATGACCATGGCATTCCATGTGACCTCGCAGGCGCCCCACGGCGGATTCTTCGTGTTCTTCGCGATCGGCAACTTGGGCATGTTTGCCTTGTCCATCGCGGTGGGAACTGTGATCTCGGCATTGGCAGTGGTCGCGCTCAAACGCTGGGCCGTCCGCAAGCCCGTTGATAGTGTTGCCACAACGCAACTCGTCGGCCAGTCCAGCTAGGAGCCGGCATTGACTTTCAAAGGAAGCCTTATGCAAAGCTATGTTGGCGTCGGCGTCACCCCGGGGCGCGTGGTAGGCCCGGTACGGATCATGCCCCCTGCCTTGAGCGCACCTCCCGCCGGCGAGAAGTTGGATAGTTCGACGTCGGCCGAGGCTGCCGCTGCCAAGCTCAAGGAGGCGGGTGCAAGCGTCAAGGCGACCTTGCTGGAGCGGGCCGGCCGGGCCACCGGCGACAGCAAGGCAGTGCTGGACGCCACGGCTTTGATGGCCACGGATCCCATGCTGATCAAGGCGGCCATCAAGCTCATCAACACGGGGCTTTCCGCCGAACGCGCCATCTGGGATGCCGGGGACACTGTTGCGGCCATGCTGATCAGCCTGGGCGGTTACATGGCGGAGCGGTCCCACGACGTCCTCGATGTCCGCTCCCGCATTGTTGCCGCCTTGCGCGGGGTGCCTGCCCCGGAAATCCCGGATTCGCCGGTTCCCTTCATCCTGGTTGCACACGATCTGGCCCCGGCAGACACGGCAACACTTGACCCCGCAAAGGTCATCGCCTTGGTCACAGCCGGTGGTGGGCCGCAGTCGCACACAGCCATCATCGCCCGCAGCCTGGGCCTGCCGGCCGTGGTTGCCGCCCGTGGCGTCACGGAGCTGACGGACGGCGAGTTTGTCTTTGTGGACGGCGCAGCCGGGAGCATCTCAACCCATCCCGGGCAGAACGATGTCGCGGCAGCCCAAAAGTGGACAGAGCAGGCCACCTTGCTGAGCGTCTTTGACGGTTCGGGCCAGCTGGCCGACGGCACCGCGCTGGCGTTGCTGGCCAATGTGGGCGGCGCCAAGGACGCGCAAGCTGCAGCCGCCGCCAATGCCCAGGGCGTGGGTCTTTTGCGCACGGAGTTCTGCTTCCTGGGCCACGACACCGAACCCGGCCATGACGAACAAGTTGCCGCCTACAAGGGTGTTTTCGACGCGTTCCCCGGCGCGAAGGTTGTGGTCCGAACCCTCGATGCCGGGGCTGACAAGCCCCTGCCGTTCCTCACCGATTCCACCGAGCCCAACCCGGCTCTGGGTGTTCGCGGTTACCGGACGGACAGCACCACCCCCGGTGTTCTGGCCCGCCAGTTGGCGGCCATTGCCGACGCCGCAAAGCAATCCGCGGCAGTGGTGTGGGTTATGGCCCCCATGATCTCCACGCCCGCCGAAGCCGCCGACTTTGCGGCCATGTGCGCCACGGCCGGGCTGCAAACACCCGGCGTCATGGTGGAGGTCCCGTCGGCTGCGCTCACCGCACGCCATCTGCTGGACCGGGTTGAATTTGCCAGCCTTGGCACCAACGACCTCACCCAGTACGCCATGGCCGCCGACAGGCAGCTGGGTCCGCTGGCAGCCCTGAATGACCCGTGGCAGCCAGCAGTCCTTGCGTTGGTGCAGGCAACTGTCAACGGCGCCATCGCCCAAGCCAAGCACTCGGCGGCGTTGGCTACCGAGGATTCCGCACCCAAGCCCGTGGGAGTGTGTGGTGAGGCAGCAGCTGACCCGGCACTCGCCGTCGTACTGGCAGGGCTGGGCGTCAGCAGCCTGTCCATGACGGCACGCGCCATCCCGGCTGTCAGCGCAGTCCTGCGCACCGTCACCCTGGCGCAGGCACGCCAACTGGCGGAGCAGGCCGTGGCCGCGGCATCCGCGGCCGAGGCTCGCGAACTGGTCAGGGCCGCACTTCCCGCCCTGGCCGAGCTGGGCCTCTAAGCCCCCACATTTCACACACGTATTGGAGATAGAAATGATTGAACGAACAGCCACCATTGCGAGCACCGTGGGATTGCATGCCCGCCCGGCCTCGATCTTCGCCGAAGCCGCCGGCGATCTGGGTTTTGAGGTGACCATTTCCCGTGCCGGTGAGGCTGCCGAGGACGCTGTGGATGCAGACAGCATGCTGGCACTGATGAGCCTGGGCGTGGAGCACGGGGAAGTTGTTGTGCTGCGTACCGAGAACGATTCCGCCGGCGATTCATTGGAGACGCTGGTGCGCATTTTGGAGACCAACCACGACGCCTAAAACCCTGCACCAAAACCCCGTGTCGAGGCCCGCTAACAGTCTTGGACACGGGGTTTTTACGTGGTTGACAGGAACCCTTCCAAGGGCGCAAAATGCCCCATCTGCTAGAATTTAAGGTCTGCCCGTAGCGATGCAGCAGAAAGTCGCAAGCAAACAGCCTCCTTAAGGGGATCAGCAAATGCCCATAGACCGAAGCATGATTCAACCGGAAAAAGGTGTTAAGGACACCGCAGATCGATCGCAAGCTCGGCTCAAGAAGCCCCGCCTGCCAAAACTTAAGAAACGCCGCCTGGCCGTTGCTGATGTAAATATCGTCAACAAGCCCATGCTCAAAAAAGCCCTCGGCGGCACCGTCGTCGGAAACACCATGGAATGGTACGACGTAGGTGTCTTCGGATACCTGATCGGCACCATGGGACCGGTATTTTTGCCGGAATCAGACCCGGATGTCCGGACCTTGTTCCTCTTGGGCACCTTTGCCGCCACCTTCCTGGCCCGCCCCCTCGGCGGTGTGGTCTTTGGCTGGCTCGGTGACAAGATTGGTCGGCAGAAGGTACTCGCCACCACACTGATAGTCATGGCCGCCTCGACGTTCGCCGTCGGGCTACTGCCCGGATACGCACAAATCGGCATGTGGGCCGCCGCGCTGCTGGTCCTCCTGAAACTGGTCCAAGGCTTTTCTACCGGCGGCGAGTACGCAGGCGCCACCACCTTTGTCAGCGAGTACGCCCCAGACAAGCGACGCGGCTACTTTGCCAGCATTTTGGACCTCGGCAGCTACATGGGATTCGCCATGGGTGCCGCGCTGGTCTCGGTGCTTCAGCTGACCCTTGGCCAGGAAGCCATGGAACAGTGGGGCTGGCGACTGCCATTCCTGATTGCCGGTCCACTGGGTCTCATTGCCGTGTACTTCCGCCTGAAAATCGAGGAATCCCCGCAGTTCCAGGCAACCTTGGACGCCAATGAGGAGCAGTCAAAATCCGCCGCGGCCAGCGACGAAGCCACCTCAAGTGGACCTGTCCACCTGGTCAAGGTTTACTGGCGCCAAGTCCTGCTGGCCATGATCCTGGTGGCAGCAGCCAACACCGCGGGCTACGCCCTCACGTCCTACATGCCAACGTATTTGACTGATTCCATGGGTTATGACGAGTTGCACGGGACCATACTCACCATCCCCATCTTGGTCGCCATGGCCTTGTGCATACCGCTGACAGGTCGCCTCTCCGATAAAATCGGTCGGCGTCCGGTCTTGTGGGTCGGCGCCATCAGTACAGTGGTGCTGGCCACCCCGGCCTTCATCCTGATCAGCCTTGGCCCGATCTGGTCCACCATGCTCGGGCTGGCGCTAATCGCCTTCCCCGTCACCTTCTACGTCTCCAACCTGGCCTCGGCACTGCCGGCGTTGTTCCCGACCTCGAGCCGCTACGGCGGCATGGGGATCTCTTACAACTTTGCTGTGGCGATCTTTGGCGGGACCGCACCCTTCATCATGAAGGGACTAATCACCCTCACCGGCAACACCATGATGCCCGCGTACTACCTGATGTTAACCTCCGCCATTGGCGCGGTGGGCATTTACTTCCTGCGGGAATCTGCCCAGAAGCCGCTGCCCGGTTCCATGCCGAGCGTGGCCACAGTGGAGGAGGCACAGGAGCTGGTGGCTACTCAGGATGACAACCCGTTGCTGGACATGGACCACATGCCTTTTGACGACTCCTATGAGCCGGCGACGCCCGGTGCAGGCATCCCCGTCACGGTGGGCAGGCCGGAGTAGGCAAGTGTCATTGCGCTGGCAGCCGTGGCGGTCGTTTGACCGCTGAGCCGGCCGGCATCGGCCGCCGCGGGAATCTCCACAAAAATGGTGACTTTCCCGTGGCGGTTGTGGCCGCGCGCACCGCGGGCAGGCACCCGCACGGGCCTGTACAGGTGCCCAAACGGATCTTGCACCCGGGCCCGCTCCACCAGGCTCTTGCTGGTCAGGCGCCCGTCGATGTCTTGCAGAGACACAGGGTGGGTTTCCTGCCCATCCAGCACGCAGTTCCATTGAACCGGTTCCATGGCATGTTCCAGGTACAGGGTTTCAAACATGCACGCCAGCAGAGTTTCCCTGCCCGCCGGGTAGAACCGGCGCAGCGGGTACTCACCAGGATTGTGCCGCTGGGCCTTTAGCCAGGCCTGGCGCAGCCAGGAGAAGTCCACCGGCCCCAATGCCGTTGTTAGGGAAAGCTGCCTGTCTGCGTCCTGCAGGAGCCGGAACCCGGAGCCGTCGCGGCCCACAATGCAAATTGCTTGGCCCACATACTCGAAGTCATTCAACAGTGCAGCGGACGTCGGGTACAGCGTGAATTCCCCAGCATCGTCAACGGCAACATAGCCCCGGTGCTGCCCCGCCTGCGGCAAGCCCCCAGAGCCCTCCGGCACCAACTTTTCGCCAACTTCCATGCTGCGCTCACTTCCCTCAAGAATCGGCGGCAGTCTTTCTGACCACCCTGCCCCTTCTTCAATGAGATCACCGCAAGCGCACGCTGAAGCAGTTCTTGACGCGATCCATACGGCGCACAGGCCCTTCTTAACGCGATGTTGACCCAGGGCCGCTTCCCAGCAAGTGACCCGCAGTAGTGGTCGAAAAACACCGCAAAAACTTGTTTTTTCGACCACTACTGCGGGTCAGTTCAGGGGGCGGGCGCAGGGATCAGCGCCCGCGATTGCCGGCCGCTGCTGCGAGCCTGTCTGGCACCAGGCGGCTCAACGCCACCAGCGTGGCGTACCGCTTGGACGGGATGGACACGCTCTTGCCTGCGGCGTTGTCGGCCAGCCCTTCGCGGACCACCCGCTCGGGGTCGAGCCACAGCCATGACGGCACCGCGTCCATGCTGGCGCCCATGCGTTGGTGAAATTCGGTGTGCACAAAGCCTGGGCACAGGGCTGTCACCGCCACCCCTTTGGGCCCGTAACGCAGATTGGCAAAGCGGCTGAAACTCGTCAGCCACGCCTTGGCAGCACCGTAGGTGCCGCGCGGAATGAACGCCGAAACGCTTGAGACATTGATGATGCGGCCGTGGCCGCGCGCCAACATGCCCGGCAATGCTGCATGGGTCAGCTGCATGGGGGTTCGGGCTAGAAGACGCAGGTGGGCCGTTTCTTCCTCGACACTGTTGTTTTCAAAGGCCTTGACCAGGCTGAACCCAGCGTTGTTAACCAGCACCGAAACGCCTCGGGCAGGGTCCGCGAGCCGGGCGCTGACGGAGGCAACGCCGTCGTCAGTGAGCAGGTCCGCCGGCAGGACCTCAACGTGAACGCCAAAGTCGGCCCGCAATCGCACGGCCTTGGCTTCAAGTCGGGTGACATCGCGCGCAACCAACACCAGATCATGCTGGGTGCGGCCCAGTTGTTGGGCAAACTCGGCACCCAGCCCCGAGGTGGCTCCCGTAATCAGGGCAGTGGGGCGTTCCACCTAGGCGTCCTGCGCGAGGTCAATGTACTGCGTGTACGGTTCCGGATGCTTGTCCAAAAACCGCAGTACATAGGGGCAATGCGGAATGATGCGCTTGCCGGATGCCACCACGTCGTCGAGGGCGTATCTGGCAAGGATCTTTGCCAGGCCGCGGCCCTCAAAGCCAGGCTGCGCCACTGTGTGGATGAGGTCTATATGACCGGGCAAATCCTTAAAGGAAAGAATCACTGCCAGTTCATCGGCTGCGAACAGTTCGTAACGGTGCCGGGAATCATTGCGCGTCATCCGCACAGTGGCGTCAAAGGGATCGGACTCTTGGGCTGCGAACTCACTCATAAAGTGAGCTTGGCACACTGAGCAGAAGCTGGCAACAGTGTGCCGGGCAGGCTTTTAGGCGCCTGCGCCGCCCTGCCACAAAGCGGTGAACGGCGCGCCGGATGTGACGCGGTTTTTGATGCCCTCGGTAACAAACACCTTGGCGGTGCGGGCTGCCTCCAACGGTGTGGCCCCCTTGGCCAGTTCAGCCGTCACGGCCGCTGCCAGCGAGCAGCCAGCCCCTGATACGGCAACCTCGCCCACCTTCGGGGCGCTGAGCACCTCAAGGGTTTCACCGTCAAAGAAAACGTCGACGGCGTCTGCTCCCTCAAGGCGCACGCCGCCCTTGGCGAGCACTGCTGCCCCGCTGATCTGGTGGATCTTGCGCGCTGCCGCCTTCAAGTCCTCCAAGTTCTTGATCTGCAGGCCGGAGAGTGACTCCGCCTCGAAGTGGTTGGGGGTGACAAAGGTGGCCAGCGGCAGGATCTGGGACTTCAAAGCCTGGTCGGTGTCCAGGGCGTGGCCGGGCTCCTGCCCCTTGCAGATCAGTACCGGGTCAAGGACAACGTGCTTGAACGCCGCCGCCTTCAGGGCTGTCTCAACGGTGGTGATGGTGGCGGGGCTGCCCAGCATGCCAATTTTGACTGTTTCCAACACGGTGGGTGCGCCGGAGGCGGAACCATAGGCCGCCGTCGTGGCTTCCAATTGATCGGCAATCACCTGCTGGTCAACGGGCACGAAACGGTGGTTCCAGTTGTCCTTGGGGTCAAAGGACACAATGCAGGTCAGGTTGACGATGCCGAAGACGCCCAGCTCCTGGAACGTTTTCAGGTCAGCTTGGGCGCCGGCACCGCCTGTCGCTTCGGATCCGGCGATGGTCAGGGCAAGTGCGGGGGCAGTTGTTGTCATGTAACTATCTTGCCATCTTGGCAGGCACTGTTCATGTGCGTCCGCTCGCTGTAGATTCAGCCACGTCAAGTGATATTTCCCCTCACGCAGCAGGAGTTTTTCTTGGATGCCGATTCAACTGCAGTAGTTTTTATTGAATTCCAAAATGACTTCACCTCTGAAGGCGGTGTTTTGCACGGAGCCGTCATGGACTCCATGCACGCCAACGGCACCTTGGACAACGCCGAGAAAGTTCTGGCAGCAGCCCGCGCGGCCGGGGCGACTGTTATTCACTCCCCCATCAGCTTCACCCCCGGGTACAACGAGATTGCCAAACACCCCTATGGGATTCTCAAGGGCGTGGTGGATGCCACCGCATTCGTCAAGGGTGCGTGGGGCGCAGAAATCACGGACAGGTTTGCCCCCGTGGAATCTGACATTGTCATTGAGGGCAAGCGCGGTTTGGATGCGTTTGGAAGCACCAATCTTGACTTCATTTTGCGGGCCAAGGGCATCAAGACTGTGGCGCTGGCAGGATTCCTGACCAATTGCTGCGTTGAATCCACCATGCTCACAGCCTATGAGCGCGGCTACAACGTGGTGACATTGACAGATGCTGTGGCCGCCACAAGCGTTGAAGAGGGGGAATCTGCTGTCAAGTTTGACTACCCCATGTTCTCGACGCCCACCACCTCAGCGGAGTTCATTGCCGCCCTGGAGTCTGCGCGGGGGCTGGAGGAGTCCTCGCGAGGCTACACAGGCGTCTCCTGAGGCCGGACGGGGCGGCACAACAAAAATGCCGCCGTTTGACGGATTTGCCATAGTTCAAACTGTGGCAAATCCGGTAAACGGCGGCATTCTCACTAAAGATCGGTGGGCCCTGCGGGGCTCGAACCCGCGACCCACGGATTAAAAGTCCGATGCTCTACCAACTGAGCTAAAGGCCCGACCTAAAGGCAACCACCCAAAGATGAATCCATCCATGGAGAAGTTGTCCGCACAATAGACTACCGCACAGCACACGTCAGAATGCAATTGAAGGCCGAATCCCGGTGTCCGCGTCGCTGCACCCGTACCTCCCACCAGCCGATTCCACAGATTTGGCGCCCGCGGGCCGGTTCTCTCGACCACACCGGGCAGCGGGAGTAGTGTTCGTGTCATGAATGATCGACCAGCCAACAACACGCCCCGCCCGCACAAGCCGGTACCATTTTCCCCTGCCGACTTTGAGCAGTTCGCTGGGGGCATCGATCCGGCACGCGTGTCTGAAGCCGCGCATCTTGCCGCCAGGGCCTTGGTGCACAGCGGACGGGCCAGCAATGACCCGGAAGTCACCAAGCGGCTTGTAAAGCTCGCGGACAAACAAGGCCTTGAAGCCATTGCCGAGATGTGGGCTGCGAGTCCTGCCCGTTCCCTCCCCGGTGCCCTGTGGCGCCTGTACGCCCTCCGCGCCGCCACATTGCAAGACCCCGAGGGCATCAGCGTGTTCTTCCGGGCCGGCCAGCAAAAGGCCCAGGTGGCCAACGCCGTGGCCGGTGTGGCCGAGCCGCCCGGCGCCGAGGAAATCACCACCATGGCCAATGCGATTCTGTCAGGTGCGTTCGACGGCGACTTTGACGTTGCGCTGGAGCGTTCAGCCGCCTTTTGCCGGGTGGTTGCGTTGGGCCAGGCCACCATGGCCGTTGAACGTGAGGCTGCCCACGGGGAACATGCTGCGGCTCTCACCAGGAAGGCACACCAATTGGTACGCACGGCTGAGGATTTGGAGGGTGCCGCCAAGTCCTGGCGCAAGGGCGAACTGGACTAGAAAAAGGCCCCTCAGTTGACACTTTGGGCTGGACGTAGAAGACTGAAAGCGGTGTCGAACCGTGGAACCCCCGGGCTCCATTTTATAGCCGCCTAGAGCGGCCCAGTGCCGAGAGGCGCTCCCGGTTCGACACCACTTTTATGCCCTAAATATTCGGGTTTCCAGGAATCCGCTTTCGACAAAGGCCTCATAGTGAAGTTTCGACTTTTTCCCCAGGAGACCGCAGGGCTGCAAGCGCTGGTGAGCATGTCAGAACACATTCTGAGCGCCACCCACACCCTGGCGGAACTACTCGGAGCTGACCGGGCGGACTTCCCAGCCCTCACAGAATCGCTTCGGCAGGAGGAGTCCGCCTCCACTGCCAACTTCGCCACCTTGCTCACCGCCATGCGGACCAGTTTCATCAATCCGCTGCCCCGCGAAGATTTGTATTCCTTGGGCCAGGTGCTCAATGAGACCAGCGAAATCCTCACGGGTGCTGCCGAAGTTATCGAGCTGTACGTCCTGGACCGGATTCCGGCCCGAGTCAGCGACCAGCTTGAGATCCTCTCCCAGCAGGCGGAACTCACGGCCACCGCCATGCGCTCCCTGAACGATCTGGACGGCTTGGAGGACTACTGGCTGGAGGTCCTCCGGCTGGCCAAACGGGCAGACCACACCCACCGGGTGCTGGTGTCCGAGCTGCTGAAGGACCATAGCCCCACCACCTTTGCCAAGTACAAAACCCTCGCCGACCAGTTCGCGTCCGCGAGCCGGCAGATGCGCGCAGTTGCCACTCAAGTGGGCAGCATTATCGTCAAGGAATCGTGACCTTGATAGCGTTCCTGCTCGGTGCCGTCATTGTCACTGCGGCGCTTTTCGCGTTCCTGAACGGTTTCCGCGATGCCTCATCCGCCGTCGCCCTGTCCGTGCGGACCCGGGCCCTGACGCCATCCGTCGCCCTGTTTCTTGCGAGCTTTTTCAACTGCGTGGGCGCGTTGCTCAGCGTGATGCTCACGGCTGCCTTCGCCGACAGGCTGTTCACAGTGCCGCCGGGCCGGGTCGGGTTGCTTTTGCTGCTGGCGGCGCTCATTGGCGCCTGCCTGTGGGGCCTGTACTTGTGGTGGCGAGGCTTCCCGTCCTCCTCCACACATGCCCTCATCAGCGCACTGGTGGGAGCGTCGCTGGGGTCCGCCATCACCGGCCACGCCCCGCTCGACGGCATCAACACCACCATGCTGACCCTGGTGCTCCTGCCGCTGCTCATCTCCCCCGTGGTGGCGTTCGTGCTGGGTTTTGCCGCCGTCTACCCAACATCGTGGGCTGCCAAGAACACCGCACCCAACCGGGTCAACCGACGCACACGCCAGCTCCAGTCAGTGGCCGGTGCCGCGGTGGCCTTTGGCCATGGCCTCCAGGACGGCCAGCGCACGACGACGGTCCTGCTGTTTGCGTTGGTTGCCGCCGGTTCCATTGGGGTCGGGGAGGTGCCCCTGTGGGTTCCCATCTTCACTGCTGTCCTGCTGGCTGCTGGGACGCTGTGCGGCGGCTGGCGGATTTCCTACACACTGGGACACCGGCTGGTCCGAATCGATCCCATGCGAGGCTTTGTGGCCCAAATGATTGGTGCGGGACTGTTGTTTGTGGGTGCCATTGGCCTGCACATGCCACTGTCCACTACCCACACAGTCACGGGAGCCATTGCAGGCGCCGGGGCCAACCAGCGCTTTGCAACCACCAATAAACAGGTGCTGCGCAAGATCATCCGTGCCTGGCTGGCCACACCCATTGCATGCTTGGCGTTGGGTGCGTTGTTCTTCCTGGCACTCTCCCCCCTGGCCTAGTTCAGGGGCCGGGAACGTGCTGCAGACGGTGAAGGTTTGCTGCAAAGCCCGCCAAGCAGCTTTAATTGTTTTCTCCTGGTAAACAAATCGCCGTTTTTTGCTCGGCTTCAGTGCATTTGCCCATACTTCGACCAGACATTCTGGGACTATGGACAACGGACACAGGAAAAACCGGACTTAGGCTGAGTCGTCCCCGTGATGCCACTCACGAAAACCCGCGTCAGCGTCGCCGCCAACGGGTACCCCAAAAGGAAGTTTTGCCAATGCAAGCCGAGCAGCAGTTATCAAAGACCCTCAAACCCCGCCACCTATCCATGATTGCCATAGCCGGCGTCATCGGCGCCGGGCTATTTGTAGGATCAGGCGCCGCCATCCAGCAGGCAGGACCTGGGATTCTGGTGGCCTACGCGGCGGCCGGCCTTGTAGTCATTCTGGTCATGCGGATGCTGGGGGAAATGGCCGCTGCCCATCCCGAAACCGGTTCCTTTTCCACCTATGCTGACAAGGCTCTGGGGCGATGGGCCGGATTCAGCATCGGCTGGCTGTACGCCTGGTTCTGGATCATTGTGCTCGGTGTGGAAGCCACCGCCGGTGCCGCCATCATGCACCGTTGGGTGCCCGGCGTTGACCAGTGGCAGTGGGCGCTGGTCCTGATGGTGCTCCTGACGCTGACCAACGTGGCCTCCGTGAAGTCCTACGGGGAATTTGAATTCTGGTTTGCCTCCGTCAAGGTTGCCGCCATCATCGTCTTCCTCTTGCTGGGCGTCACTGCCATCCTGGGATTCCTGCCCGGCGTTGACGCGCCAGGCCTGGCGAACCTCACCGGCAACGGCGGCTTCTTCCCGAATGGTCCAGGTGCCGTGCTGGCGGGCGTCCTGGTGGTGGTGTTTTCCTTCTTTGGTGCTGAAATTGCCACGATTGCCGCCGGAGAGTCCGAGAACCCCGTGGATGCTGTGAAGAAGGCCGTGAAGTCCACTGTGTGGCGCATCCTGGTCTTCTACATTGGTTCCGTTGCCATTGTTGTGACGCTGCTGCCGTGGAATGATGCGTCGGTTGCCAAGAGCCCCTACGTTGCAGTCATTGAACTGTTTGGAATCCCCGGCGCCGGCACCATCATGGACGTGGTGGTTCTGACCTCCGTGCTGTCCTGCCTGAACTCGGGCCTGTACACGGCCAGCCGGATGCTTTTCTCGCTGTCGACGCGCGGCGATGCTCCCAAGTCCTGGCGCAAGATCTCCAAGCGCGGAGTCCCTGTCAGTGCCGTTCTGGCCTCCACCGTGGTGGGCTTCGTGACCGTGGGCCTGAACTACCTGTCCCCGGATAAGGTGTTCCTATTCATGGTCAACACCTCCGGCGCCATCGCCTTGTTCGTGTGGCTCGTGATAGCCACGTCCCAGTTGATTTTGCGACGCCGGATGGGCGCCGCGGCCAGGGAGCTCGAGTTGAAGATGTGGTTCTTCCCCTACCTGACCTGGCTTTCCATCGCTGCCATCATGGCCTTGATCGTTGGCATGATCATAGTTCCGCAAACACGGGAGGCGTTGCTGTTATCTGTCGCCCTAGCAGCCTTGGTGGTGGCCATCGGCGTCTTCCGCTACCGCAAGGGCGGTGTCAAGCGGCCCGGCGCTGAGGTGCTCGAGGCCGAGCCCGGCGACAAAGTTTCATCCCGCCCCTAGCAGTTGGCCCGCATCTTCCCCTCGAGTGTGCAGGTAACGCGCCCAAAATCAATTTTGAGAGCATTATGTGCGCACTCACGAACGATTCAGGGTGGCTTACCCGAAGCGGCCGGAAACGTAGTCTTCGGTTGACTTCTCGCCCGGGTTGTTGAAGATGGTGGCGGTGTCCGCGTATTCGATCAGCTTTCCGGGCTTGCCGGTGCCGGCAATGTTGAAGAAGGCCGTTTTGTCGGAGACGCGGGCAGCCTGCTGCATATTGTGTGTCACGATGACCACCGTGTACTCATCCTTGAGCTCGTTGATGAGGTCCTCAATGGCCAGTGTGGAGATGGGGTCAAGGGCGGAGCAGGGCTCATCCATCAGAATTACATCCGGTGACACGGCAATGGCGCGGGCGATGCACAGGCGCTGCTGCTGGCCGCCTGAGAGGCCGGAGCCGGGCTTGTCCAGGCGGTCCTTGACCTCATTCCACAGGTTGGCACCCTGCAGGGACTTCTCCACGAGGGAATCGGCGTCGGACTTGGAAATGCGGCGGCTGTTCAGCTTTACACCGGCCAGGACGTTGTCGCGGATGCTCATGGTGGGGAACGGGTTGGGCCGCTGGAACACCATGCCGATCTGGCTGCGCACGGTCACGGGGTCAACGCCGTCGCCGTAGAGGTTGTCGCCGTCCAGGAGCACCTTGCCCTCAACGCGAGCGCCGGGGATGACCTCGTGCATGCGGTTCAGGGTGCGCAGGAACGTGGACTTGCCACAACCGGACGGACCAATGAACGCTGTGACGGACTTGGCTTCAATGGTGATGCTGACATCTTCCACGGCCCGGAAATCACCGTAGTAAACATTCAAATCACTGACATCAATACGCTTAGACATAGCTAGGGTTCCTTCTAAGAAAAAGTTAGCGGCCGGTTTTCGGCGCAAAGAGGCGGGCCACCAGGCGGGCTCCGAGGTTCAGCAGCATGACAAGAATGATCAACAGCAGCGCCGCAGCCCAGGCACGCTGAGTGGACGGGTCCGCGTTGGACGGCGAGGTGGGTGTCATGATCTGCGTGTAAATGAACGTGGGCAGCGAGGCCATCCACCCGGAGAACACATTCATGTTGATGGTGGTGGCAAATCCTGCCGTCACCAGAAGCGGGGCGGTTTCGCCAATGACACGGGCAATGGCCAAGGTGACACCTGAAGCGATACCCGAGATCGCCGTCGGAATGACCACCTTGAGGATGGTGCGCCACTTGCGCACACCCAGCGCGTAGGCGGCCTCGCGCAGCTCGTTCGGCACAATCTTGAGCATTTCCTCGCTGGAGCGCACCACCACCGGGATCATGAGTACCGAAAGTGCCACGGCGGCCACGAATCCGGTCTTGGTGCCCGGCCCCAGGATCATGGCAAAGAACGCTGCTGCGAACAGGCCCGCCACAATCGAGGGGATGCCTGTCATGACATCCACCAGGAAGGTGATGACCTTGGAGAACGTGTTGCCTGCGCTGTATTCAACCAGGTAGATGGCTGTCAGCAGGCCCACGGGAACGGAGATCAGGGTTGCCCACAAGGTGATCATGACCGAGCCCATGAGTGCGTGGTAGACACCGCCCACCACGGGTGTGCCGTCCTTCACGGAGGCGTTGTCCACGGCGCCCGTCACGCCGTTCATGGAAGTGCTCAGGAAACCGGGGGTTAGCAGTCCGGGCACACCGTTGACAAGAACAGTCCAAATGACTGAGATCAGCGGCAGGAGCGCAACCAGGAAAGCGCCGTAGACCAAAGAGGTGGCGAACTTGTCGGTGGCTTTGCGGCGGCCTTCGACGACGCCGGCGGCCGTCACGTTGCCAATAACGAACAACACGGCGGAGAGAACGGCCCAACCAAAGACGTGGAAGCCAATCAGCGACATCAAGGCAGCAGCAATGACCACTGCGCTGAGGGCGATGACGTAGGGGGTGTACTTGGGGAGGCGGCCGCGGGTCAGGGCGGAGCGCTTACGTTCAGTCATGAGCGTGGCCATTAGTTAGCTCCCGAGAATTCTTTGTGGCGGTTGATGATCCAGCGGGCCACCATGTTTACTGCCAGGGTGATGAGGAAGAGCACCAGGCCTGCTGCGATGAGTTCGTGCATGCGCAGGCCGAAGGCTTCGGGAAAGTCCAGTGCGATCTCGGCGGCAATGGTTTGGTTGCCGGAGCGGATCAGGGAGGCGATCAGGGGTCCTGAGGAAAGGACAAGGGCTACAGCCATGGTTTCACCCAGAGCACGGCCAAGGCCCAGCATGACGGCGCTGATTATGCCGCCGCGGGCAAAGGGTAGAACAGCCATGCGGATCATTTCCCACCGGGTGGCGCCCAACGCCAACGCCGCTTCTTGGTGCAGCATGGGTGCCTGCAGGAAAATCTCCCGGGTAAGTGAGGCAATGATGGGCAGGACCATGACGGCGAGGACAATGCCGGCCGTCAAAATGGTCTTGCCAGTGCTTGAAGCAGGTCCTGCAAAAAGGGGAATCCAGCCCATGTTCTCAGCGAGCCACTGGTACGGCACCTTCAGCTGTGAAGCGAGGAAGCTTGCACCCCAGGCGCCGTAGACAACTGAGGGGATGGCAGCTAGCAGGTCCACCACATATCCCAGGCCACGGGCCAGCTTGCGCGGGGCGTAGTGGGAGATGAACAGGGCCACGGCAATGCCAATGGGTGTGGCAATGAGCAGGGCAATGGTGGCGGCGATGAGCGTGCCGATGACGATGGGGAAGATGTAGGTGAAGAAGCCTTCCCCGCCCGTGATGTCGGCAGCGGGTGCGCTGAAGGTTGGCAACGCCTGGACAACCAGGAACAGGGCCACAGCGAAGAGGACAGCCACAATCAGGGCACCGGCACCCAGTGCCGCACCGGAGAAGACTTTATCTCCGGTGCGGCCTGTTCCGGCTCGACGTGCGAGCTTGGTGGTGGACAATCTAATACCTTTTTGTTTGAGCTTTACTTGGCGACGCTGATGGAGTCGACCGAAGCCTTCGCCTTGGTGGCGAGCGCGGCTGAGAGCGGTGCGCTCTTGGCTGCGTCGGCTGCCTGCTTCTGGCCCTCATCGCTGAGCACGAAGGTGCCGAAGGACTTGACCAGGTCAACGGTTGCGGCGTCCGGGTAGTGCGCGCAGAACACACCGTAGGAGACCAGAACTGCCGGGTAGGCGCCAGCCACAGTGGTGGTGCGGTCCAGCTTCAAGGAAAGATCGTTGGCGGAGCGGCCTTCGACCACCGTTGCGGCGTCAACGGCAATGGCTGCTGCCTCGGCGGTGACGGGGACAAACGTGTCGCCAACCTTCAGCTCAACCTTGCCCAGGGCGTCGGTGACTGCTGAGTCATCGGCGTAGGTGATGGCGCCGGCGGTTTCGGTGGTTGTCTTGACGACGCCGGAGGTGCCCTTGGCATTTTCGCCCGGCAGTGCGGTGGGCCAGTCGCCTGACTTCGCGTCTGTCCAGACAGTCTTGGCGGCTGCGGCCAGGTAATCCGTGAAGTTTTCCGTGGTGCCGGAGTTGTCCGAGCGGTGCACGGGGGTGATGGCCAGGTCCGGCAGCGTAGCGTCCGGGTTGGCTGCCTTGATGGCTGCGTCGTTCCAGTTCTTGATGTCGCCGCGGAAGATCTTGGCGATGGTGTCGGCGTCGAGCTTCAAAGCCTTGACACCCTCAACGTTGAACGCAACGGTGATCGGTGAGATGTACCAGGGGACGTTGATGGCGCCGTCGGGCCCGCACTTTTCCTGGGCGGAGACCAGCTCTTCGTCCTTGAGGTACGCATCCGAGCCGGCGAACTGTACGGCGCCTGCAATGAGGGCCTTGCGTCCCGCGCCGGAGCCTTCGGGAGAGTACTGGACCTTGGCGCCGGAGTTGGCGGATTCGAAGCCGGCCTTCCACGCGTCCATGGCTGCTGAGATGGAGCTGGCGCCGGTGCCGGTCAGTGTGCCGGTGACGGTGGGTCCCGCGCTTGCTCCAGTGGTTGCGCCGTTGCCGGTTTCCACCACGTTGTCAGTTCCGCAGGCTGTCAGTGCCAATGCACCGACGGTGAGTACTGCTGCCACGCGGCCAATGTGAAGTGCCTTCACGCGATCTACCTCTTCGTTGGGTTGCTTTCGATTTCTTACTCTTTGACGTTAAGCAACCGAGGTAACGCAACACCCCCACCTAGGTGAACGGAAGGTTAACGCTGCGGGGATTCTTGGTTTTGCTGTACGACGCCGGTCACATCAGTAACCGTTGTTCGTTGGGCGTTGCGCTGTCGCCGGGCGCAAAAGCCGTGGGCCAGCGCAAGCCCATCGGGTGTTTGGCCCGGTGAAGCATAGACTTGGCACCATGCCCGAGTCAGCCCCGGCAAAGCACACAAAGCCGGCAGCAACAGTACGTTTCCTGAAACGTCGCGCCCGTTTAGGGTTGCGCCGCAGCTACGGTTCAGTGGTCCAGGCCCTGATGATGACCGTCTGCGCAGTGGGCGCCTACTACTTCTCCGAACTGGTTTTGGGGCACCAAGGCCCCTTGTTTGCTGCCACCAGCGCCATTATTGCCCTTGGCTTTACCAGGGATCCGCGTCTTCGCCGGGTACTGGAGGTGGGAATGGGCTGCACCCTTGGCATTGCGGTGGGTGACGTCCTGGTGCATTGGCTGGGTCCTGGCATTTGGCAGGCGGCACTGGTGCTTTTTCTGTCCATCCTGCTGGCACGGTTCTTGGACACTGGCGCCATCTTCACCACCCAACTGGCGCTCCAGTCCCTGCTGGTAGTTTTGCTGCCCATGCCGGCAGGTGGGCCATTCACCCGCAGCATTGACGCCATCGTGGGTGGTTGTTTCGCCCTGGCGGCAACGTTCCTGCTGCCCCGGGATCCGCGGCGGGAGCCCAAGGAGGACCTCAAGGAAGTCCTCGGCGAGTTGTCGCTTGTGTTGCGTGAATGCGCTTCCGCCCTTTCCTACAACGATTCCACCACGGCCTGGCACGCCCTGGTGAGGGCCCGCAGCCAACAACCACGCATCGATGCCATGCGCCAAGGCTTGCGCGGCTCTGTGGAAATTGCCAGATTGTCGCCCATGTACAGGCGCCATTTCCAGGAAGTGGAGGGGATGGCCAAGTTGATGGTCCGGGTTGACTATGCCATGCGTTCCAGTCGGGTCTTTGCCCGTCGGCTGGCCAGCACCATCAACAATGCGGCACTGTCCGAGGCCGGCAGCGTTCACCTTGGAGAAATCATGAGCGAATGCGCATCAGCCGTGGATGAGCTCGCTGCAGCGGTTTCTGACACTACGTCCCGGGCCACCCTCAGTCATGCCCGCGATTCGCTCGCCGACATTGCCATGAGGCTGCACCCGAACAAGCTGGAAATCTCACGGATGGAGGGCGAAGCCCTTGTGCTGCTCTTGCGTCCACTGGTGGTGGATCTTCTGGAGGCGGCCCAGATGGATCCTTCCGAAGCCCGGGATTTGCTGCCCGAACTTTAGTTTTCTGCGCGAACTTATCCACAGCGCCTTGGGCACCAGCAGCATCATGTCAGTGCCCGGCGCTAGGGTTGAGTCATGGCAACAAAGAGCGCAAAGACCAACTCAGGGCAAAACTTCCGTTGCGGCGAATGTGGCTGGACGGCCGTCAAATGGGTGGGCCGCTGCGGCGAATGCCAGGCTTGGGGCACGCTGGAGGAAATCGGCATGGTCGTCATCAGGACCACCGCCGCCACCACAGTTGTCCGGCCTGCCCAGCTGATCTCCGAGGTGGATGCCTCCAAGGCAGCCCACAATCTCACGGGTGTGCCGGAGCTGGACCGCGTCCTGGGCGGCGGCATGGTGCCAGGTGCCGTGATCCTGCTGGCGGGGGAACCCGGCGTCGGAAAATCAACGCTGCTGCTGGATGTTGCGGCAAAGTTTGCCCGCAATGAGCATGGCCGCGAACCCAAAAAGGTCCTGTACCTGACGGGTGAGGAATCTGCCGCCCAGGTGAAATTGCGGGCCGAACGCATTGGCGCCGTGGCGGATACCTTGTATTTGGGTGCCGAAACCGATCTTGGCACGGCGCTTGGCCAGGTGGAGGCCGTGCAGCCCGCCCTGTTGATTGTGGATTCGGTACAGACTTTCAGCAGCGCCATGGTTGACGGCAGTGCCGGCGGGGTGTCGCAGGTGCGCGAGGTTGCGGCGTCGCTCATTGCAGCAGCCAAACGCCTGAACATGACAACTCTGCTGGTGGGCCACGTGACCAAGGACGGCTCCATTGCCGGGCCCCGCCTGCTGGAGCACCTGGTGGATGTTGTGTGCCAGTTCGACGGCGAACGCCACTCCCGTCTGCGTCTGCTGCGTGCGGTCAAGAACCGTTACGGCCAAACCGATGAGGTGGGCTGTTTTGACCTCACCGACAACGGCATTGAAGGCCTGGCCGATCCCAGCGGCTTGTTTACCTCCCGCACCTCCCAGCCCGTTTCCGGCACCTGCATCACGGTGACCATGGAGGGCCGCCGGCCGTTGCTGGCTGAGGTGCAGGCACTACTGACCCCGGCACTGGGTTCCTCGCCCCGCCGCACGGTTTCCGGCCTGGATTCGACCCGCATTGGCATGTTGCTTGCCGTGCTGCAGCAAAGGGCCGGACTGCGCTTGGATGCTGACGACAGCTACGTGGCAACAGTGGGCGGCGCCAAGCTCTCCGAACCGGCCATGGATCTGGCCGTGGCCTTGTCCATTGTGTCCGCTAAAACCAACAAGCCGGTCCACGGCAAGATGGTGGCGTTTGGCGAGGTGGGTCTGGCCGGGGAGGTCCGCCCCGTGCCGGGCATCAATCAGCGCATCCAGGAGGCCAGCCGGTTGGGTTACACCCACGCCCTGGTCCCGTTGAGCTCAACGGGACCCGGCCCCATTCCGCCGGACTTCACAGTGAAGGAAATCGAGCACATCGCAGAGGCGACGGAACTGTTGCTCCACGGCTAAAGCGAGCTCCGCCGACGCCGTCTGTTGTCCCGAAATTGCGCGAAAACGGCACATTTCCACGACTGGCTGGCTAAAAGGCCAATCCAGCCGGAAAACACGGCTACTTCCCACTATTATGGGCATTGTGACTTGCGCGGATTCCCGTGCTCGAAAAGAAGGAACCGCCCATGCTCCGCAGCCCCGAAGAGGCTTTGAAAGCCACTCTTGCCCGTGTCGCGCCGGGAACGCCGTTGCGTGATGGACTGGAACGAATTCTTCGAGGCCGCACGGGCGCACTGATTGTGCTCGGCTCGGACAAAACCATTGACAGCCTGTGCTCCGGCGGCTTTGAGATCGGCATTGACTTTGCCCCCACAAGTCTGCGTGAACTGGCCAAAATGGACGGCGCTATTGTGTGCGACAAGGACGTCACCAAAATTATTCGGGCAGCCGTCCAGCTGGTGCCGGACCCGAGCATTGAAACCCAGGAATCTGGAACCCGCCACCGAACCGCGGAGCGGGTGGCCATTCAAACCGGTGTACCTGTTGTTTCGGTCAGCCAGTCCATGCAGATCATTGCCTTGTACGTGGACGGGCTGCGCTACGTTTTGGAGGGTTCAGAAAAGGTCCTGGCCCGCGCCAACCAGGCCCTGGCCACCCTGGAACGCTACCGCGCGCGCCTGGACCAGGTGACAAGTTCACTCTCCGCCCTGGAGATCGAGGCCATGGTCACTGTCCGCGATGTTGCCGTCACCTTGCAGCGCCATGAGATGGTGCGCCGAATCTCGGAAGAAATCGCCCAATACGTGCTGGAACTCGGCGTGGACGGGCGCCTGCTCTCCTTGCAACTGGAGGAACTCTCCACCACCCGCGGCTCCGGAGCTGACATGGTGATTCGCGACTACACGGTCCCGGAGACAACGGATGTGGATGCTGCTGTAGCGGCGCTTCAAGAGATCGATCAAGCGGATTTGATCAACCTGAACCTCATTGCCAACATTGTTGGCCTGACCACCGGGGGCAACGATTCCCTGGACATCATGATCCAGCCGCGCGGATACCGCTTGGTGTCGGGCTTGAAGGCCGTGCCCGGTGCAGTGGCCGGGCGCCTGGTTGACCACTTTGGCGGGCTGCAGAACTTGATGGCAGCCACCATTGATGAGCTCATGGTTGTGGATGGCATCGGTGAACTGCGTGCACGCAACGTGCGCGAGGGCCTGTCGCGTATTGCCGAAGCCAGCCTGCTGGACCGTTTCCTGTAACCCCGCGTCCCCGGCCACCAAGGCAGCCGCCCCTATTGCAGCGTGAACGTCACCGGTTCACTGGACCATTTGCCAAGTTTTGCCACAAACGCATAGGTGCCGCCTGAGCGCCCCGGTTCAACGGCAACCTTGGCGCAGCCGGGGGCGCTGCGCTTCACCTTCCAGACAAAATTGGCGGTCTCGGAAGCTCCCGGTGCCAAATTTTTCACCAAGTCAGTTGCGCCCAGCTGGCAGTGCATCGAATTAAAGATGACGTCTTCGCCACTGGTGATCTGGAATTCCATCTGGCTGGTGCCCACGTTGATGTCGCACGGGGACTTTCCTGAGTTGGTCACACGCAGCGTCAGGACGGGGAATTCCTCGGGACCGTAAGCCGGCTTGTCCACAGTGGCGGTTACCTTGATCCCGGCTTCATCACACACGGCTGCCGGCGGCGTGCCCGGTTTCACTGCCGGTTTGGCTTTCGCTGAGCTGGTGCTGGCCGGTTCGGCATTGCTGGTTGGCGCAGAGCCGCTACTCAATAGTCCTGAGATGAAAATTCCGCCGGCTATCAGCCCCGCGATGATCAACAGGATCAGCACACCCGCCACTTGGCGGCGCCTGCGGTACACCTTGTCCGAAACTGGCTGCCTGCTGGCAGGCACGGGTGCGGGGCCCCTGCCGCCTGTTGAATTCCCTTGCTCACCCACCTATCCAGAGTATCGAAGGGCCGGCCGCCTTGGCGCCAACCACGCCGCCAGCCAGCATGTGAACCACGCCGCGTGACTTAGAGTTGAACTGCCGCTTTGGGCGAAGCCAGCTGCGCAGCGAAGGGAGATGTGGTGCATCAGGAAATCACGCGATGGTTCGGGCAACAGGCCAGGGATCTGCCGTGGCGCAGGGGCTGCTCGGCGTGGGGCATCCTGGTCAGCGAAATCATGCTCCAACAAACGCCGGTGGTCCGTGTGCAGCCCGTCTGGGAGGAGTGGATGGAGCGCTGGCCCACCCCTGCGGATTTTGCCGCCGCTCCGGCCGCCGATGTCCTGCGGGCTTGGGGGCGGCTGGGATACCCCCGCCGGGCCTTGCGCCTGCATGCCGCCGCTGCGCGGATTCTTGAGGAGCACGACGGCGCAGTCCCGGACACTTACCCGGAACTTCTGGCTCTTCCCGGCGTGGGGACGTACACAGCGGCGGCCGTTGCCGCTTTTGCGTTTGGCCGGCGCACAACAGTTGTGGACACCAACATTCGCCGTGTTCATGCCCGGCTGGTCATTGGCCAGGCGCTCCCCGCCCCGGCCCTCACAGCCGCTGAAACAGCCCTGGCCACGGACCTGCTACCGGAAGATGCTGACGAATCGGTGCTGTGGAATGCGGCCGTGATGGAACTTGGTGCTGTCATCTGCACGGCACGCAGCCCAAAGTGCGATCTGTGCCCCGTACTGGATAAGTGCGCATGGATTGCAGCCGGCCAGCCGGAGCCCACATACATTCCCAAGGGCCAGCCGTGGGCCGGGACCGACAGGCAGGTGCGCGGTGCGGTCATGGCCGTGTTGCGTGCCGCCAGCTCCCCCGTTCACGCCGATCTGTTCTGGGACTCCGTGGCCGCACAAGTCCACGCCGAAACGGCCCCCGCGCTGCGCAAGCTGCACGACCTCAACACCCACGCCCCGCAGCTTGAGCGCGCCCTGGCTGGCCTGCTCTCCGACGGACTGGCCCAACTCTCCGAAACCGGCTACCACCTCCCCCACTGATCGAGCCTGTCGAGATCAAGGTCTCGACAGGCTCGACCACCGAACCGACAAGCTTGACCACCGGCAGCGGCGGGACCGGTGTTTCCGGAGGCGACGTCAGGGAGGCCGGAGGCCGCCCGCGGCCGAGGGCCGGAAAGTCGCCGAGGAAATGCCGGTTCCGCCGCCGAAGCGTAGCCGGGGACTTAGATCTCGCCGAAGCCGGCCTCGACTTCCCGGCGCACCAGGTCCACGGCGCGCTTGGCGTCGGGCCCGGTGGCGGAGATGTTCAGCTCGGCGCCTTGGCCCGCGCCCAGAGTCATCAGCATCATGACGGATTGTCCGTCCACACCGTTGATCTCTATCTCCACGTCCATGGCACCGAGTTCCCCGGCCAACACGGCAGCTGGGCGGGCGTGCAGGCCCATCGGGTTGATCAACGTGACAACTGCCGTCACGGCGCCGGCTTCCCCGGCGTCAGCCGTCGATGGGAGCGCGGTAGCGGTGCCGCCAGCAGGGGATGCTGCCACGGGATTAAGCGCCGTCTCGGCTGCCTTGCACACAACATCCAGGGCTGCCCCTGACTGCGCCGCAACGGCTGCAGCGATGGAGCCCTCCACCAGTGGCGCGTTGGCCAACAGAACAGTATCCGGGTTGCCCATGAACTCTAGGGCGGACTCTGCGGTCATGACGGCCGAACCCAAGTCGGTGAGAACCACAGCACCGGCGCCCGTGTCAGCCAGACCCAAGGCTGTCATGACCTTGTCCAGGGACGTCCCAATGCCGCCGTCGTCCATTCCGCCGGCGGGGATCAACACCACATCGGGGGCCATTTGAGCGGCCAGCTCCACCACCCCGGCCGCCAGTTGGACGCTGTGGGAGACGATCACCAGGCCGACGCTCATGCGCCAGCCCCCGCAGCATTGGCTGCAGCGCGCAGGATCAGCGCGGAGGAGGCCGCACCCGGATCGCGGTGGCCCATGGCACGCTCCCCCAAGTAGCTGGCCCGGCCCTTGCGCGCAATCAAGGGATCGGTGCTCACGGCTCCAGACTCGGCGGCGGTTGCTGCAGCATCCAGCACAGCGGCCGGTCCAGCCCCTGCCGCGGCTGCGGCCACCGCGGCATCGACTGCCGGAGTCCAGGCGTCGATCATGGTTTTGTCGCCTACCTCGGCTTTGCCACGGGCCACCACGCCGTCTCGGGCTGCGCCCAGGGCGGCACCGAGCATGGCCGCATCCAGTTCCGCAGCATCGCCAACGGTTGTGGCCGCACGCAAGAACGCCGTGCCGTATAGGGGCCCGGCGGCGCCGCCCACCTTGGACATCAAGGTCATGGCAGCCAGCTTGAAGGCTGCTCCCGGAGTTGCTGGCGCCTGCGCATCCAAGGCCTCGAGGACGGCGCTGAAGCCGCGGTCAAGGTTCTCCCCGTGATCGCCGTCGCCAATGACCCTGTCCAGCTCAATCAGGGCCATGCGGTTTTCCGCGACAACGGCTGCGCTGCGGCGCAACCAGTCAATGGCCCAGTCAACAGTGAGAAAAGTTGAGTCCGCCATTTACATCCCCCAGCGAAGAGCAGGTGTGTTGACGGGAGCGTCCCACAGGGCAGTCATTTCATCATCCAGGCGCAGAACTGAAATGGAGCAGCCCTGCATTTCCAGTGCCGTGATGTAGTTGCCCACCAGCGAACGTTCCACCACCAGCCCGGCATCTGCGAGAACCTTGGCGGCGCGCCTGTAAACGATGTACAGCTCGCTGGCGGGTGTGCCTCCCATGCCGTTGACAAACAAAAGCACCTTGTCCCCCGCCACCGGTGCCAGGTCGGTCAGAATGGGTTGGAGCAGCCTGTCGGTGATGCCATCGGCGTTCTCCATGGGAATCTTGTGGCGGCCAGGCTCGCCGTGGATGCCAATACCAATCTCAATCTCGTCCTCGGCCAGCGCAAAGCTGGGCACGCCCGCGTGCGGGACAGTGCAGGCAGAGAGGGCCACGCCCATGCTGCGCACGTTGTCGTTGACGCGCTGGCCAATCGCGGCAACTGAATCCAGGTCATCACCGCGTTCGGCGGCGGCGCCGGCAATCTTTTCCACCAGCACGGTGCCGCCCACGCCGCGGCGCCCGGCCGTGTACAGCGAATCTTCCACGGCAACGTCGTCGTTCACCAACACGGTGCGGACTTCAACGCCTTCAGCCTGGGCCATTTCGGCCGCCGTTTCGAAGTTGAGGACATCGCCCGTGTAGTTCTTTACGATGTGGACTACACCGGCACCTGAGTCCGCTGCCAGGGTGGCGGGAATGATGGCATCCGGTGTGGGGGAGGTAAACATGGCCCCGGGCACTGCCGCATCCAGCATTCCGTAGCCAACATATCCTGCGTGCAAGGGCTCATGGCCGCTGCCGCCGCCGGATATCAAGCCGACCTTGCCAGCTTTGGCTGCCTGTTTACGCGTGACAAACAAGGGGTCGGGGTGCACAGTGACGTGGGCAGCGTGCGCCAGCCCAAATCCTTCCACCGATTCGTTGACTACAGTCTTGGGATCATTGATGAGCTTTTTCACGGCCAAACCCTCCGAAATCACGCAGCGAATATTGCAGACGCGCGGATAATTCGCATGCCTTGCCTTGAACCCTACCCGGGGAGATTGCCTGTTGCTAGGGGCTGCACCGGGCACGGAAACTGTTTCGGCCAGGCAGCCGCGGGCTCCTAGAGGTGGCGGATCATCCGCGTGTTGCCCAACGTGTTGGGTTTGACCCTGGCCAGGTCAAGGAATTCGGCAACACCCTCATCGGCGGAGCGCAGCAGCTCTGAGTAAACTGCCGGATCTATCGCACCCTGATCGGCCATGACTTCAAAGCCGTGCCGGATGAAGAAATCAACTTCAAAGGTTAGGCAGAATACTCGGCTGACCCCCAGAGCCCGGGCCCGCTCCAGGAGCTGCTCCACCAGCGTGCGGCCAATCCCTTTGCCGCGCCAGGCGTCGGCGCTGGCGAGCGTCCGGATTTCGGCGAGGTCTTCCCACATGACGTGCAGGGCACCGCAGCCAACCGTCTCGCCGTCGATCTCCGCTATGAGGAATTCCTGGATGCCTTCAAAGTAGGTGACGGACTCCTTGGAGATCAAGATTCGCTTCTCGGCCAGCGGCGCCACCAGGTCCTTGATGGCGTGGACGTCTGAGGTGCGTGCGGGGCGAATAGTTAGAGCTGAAGTCACTGGATTAGTCTATGACCCTTGGCGGCGCTCCTGTGACGGGCACCCTTGAGCCCCACTCGGCCCGCCGTGCAAAAAATAAAGGGCGCACAAGCTGTGCAGCTTGTGCGCCCTTTATTGTGTTTCGCTATGCGGAGGCTGTGATGGCGTCCGGGATGTGCGGCTTGGCCGTGCCCACAAACGTGAACTTGGCGTCGTCGCCCTCGCCCTCAACTCCAACGGTGACAATGTCCCCGTCCTTGAGTTCGCCGAAGAGGATCTTCTCCGAGAGGTGGTCCTCGATCTCGCGCTGGATGGTGCGGCGCAGCGGCCGTGCACCCATGGCGGGGTCGTAGCCCTTGGTGGCGAGCAGGATCTTGGCTGCGGGTGTGAGCACAATGCCCATGCCCTTGTCAGCCAGACGGGCCTCCAGGCGTGCCACCATCAGGTCAACGATCTCGATGATCTCGTCCTGGGTGAGCTGCGGGAACACCACAACGTCATCCACACGGTTCAAGAACTCGGGGCGGAAGTGCTGCTTGAGCTCTTGGGTGACCCGTGCCCGCATCCGGTTGTAGCCGGTCTGCGTGTCCGAACCCTGCTGGAAGCCAGTGGCGATCGACTTGGAAATATCGCGCGTCCCCAAGTTGGTGGTCATGATGATGATGGTGTTCTTGAAGTCCACCACACGGCCCTGACTGTCGGTGAGACGGCCATCTTCCAGGATCTGCAACAAGGAGTTGAACAGGTCGGCGTGCGCCTTTTCAACCTCATCGAAGAGCACCACGGAGAACGGGCGACGGCGGACCTTCTCGGTCAGCTGCCCACCTTCCTCGTAGCCAACATAGCCAGGAGGTGCACCGAACAAACGGGAAACGGTGTGCTTTTCCGAGTACTCGGACATGTCCAAGGTGATGAGTGCGTCTTCGTCACCGAAGAGGAACTCGGCAAGAGCCTTGGCCAGCTCAGTCTTACCAACACCCGTGGGGCCGGCAAAGATGAATGAGCCGCCGGGGCGCTTGGGATCCTTCAACCCTGATCGGGTGCGTCGGATGGCCTGCGAGATGGACTTGATGGCCTCATTCTGACCAACCACACGCTTGTGCAGCTCGTCTTCCATCTTGAGCAGACGCGTGGACTCGGCCTCGGTCAGCTTGAAGACGGGGATGCCTGTGGAGTTGGCAAGCACCTCGGCGATGAGTTCTTCATCCACCTCGGAGATTTCATCCAAGCCACCGGTCTTCCAGAGGCGCTCCTTGTCAGCGCGGGCAACAATGAGCTTCTGCTCGTCGTCGCGCAGCGCAGCGGCACCCTCAAAGTCCTGGGCGTCAATGGCGTCTTCCTTGCGCTTCTTGACCACGGCAATTTCAACATCCATGGCCTTGAGCTCGGGCGGCGCCGTCATGCGGCGAATGCGCAGACGCGCACCTGCCTCATCGATCAAGTCAATGGCCTTGTCAGGCAGGAACCTGTCACTGATGTACCGGTCCGCCAATGTGGCAGCAGCGCTCAGGGCACCATCGGTGATGGAGACACGGTGGTGCGCCTCGTAGCGGTCACGCAGGCCCTTGAGGATCTCAATGGTCAGCGGAACTGTGGGTTCCTGCACCTGGATGGGCTGGAAACGTCGTTCCAGGGCCGCATCCTTTTCAATGTGCTTGCGGTACTCATCGAGCGTTGTGGCACCAATGGTCTGCAGTTCCCCGCGAGCCAGCATGGGCTTGAGGATGGATGCAGCATCAATGGCACCTTCGGCCGCACCGGCACCAACAAGTGTGTGGATCTCATCGATGAACAAGATGATGTCACCACGGGTGCGGATTTCCTTGAGGACCTTCTTCAGGCGCTCCTCAAAGTCACCGCGGTAGCGTGAACCGGCAACCAGCGAACCAAGGTCAAGGGTGTACAGCTGCTTGTCCTTGATGGTCTCGGGCACGTCGCCGCGCACAATGGCCTGCGCCAGACCTTCCACAACAGCTGTCTTGCCCACGCCCGGCTCACCAATGAGCACAGGGTTGTTCTTGGTGCGGCGGGAGAGGATCTGCATGACGCGTTCCATCTCATGCTCGCGCCCAATAACAGGGTCGAGTTTGTTTTCCCGGGCTGCCTGGGTCAGGTTGCGGCCAAACTGGTCCAGAACCACGGAGCCGGCGGGCTGACCTTCAGGCTGGCCGCCACCGCTGGCTGCAGGCTCTTTACCCTGGTAGCCGGAGAGCAGCTGGATGACCTGCTGGCGCACACGGGCCAGGTCGGCACCGAGCTTGACCAGCACCTGCGCTGCGACGCCTTCACCTTCACGGATTAGCCCCAGCAGGATGTGCTCGGTGCCAATGTAGTTGTGGCCCAATTGCAGGGCCTCACGCAGCGAAAGTTCCAGGACTTTCTTGGCGCGCGGGGTGAAGGGAATGTGCCCGCTGGGAGCTTGCTGCCCCTGGCCAATAATCTCTTGGACCTGTTCCCGGACACCATCAAGGGAGATGTTCAAGGACTCTAAGGCCTTTGCGGCAACACCTTCACCCTCGTGGATGAGGCCGAGCAGAATATGCTCCGTGCCGATGTAATTGTGGTTGAGCATGCGGGCCTCTTCTTGGGCCAGCACAACAACACGTCGGGCTCGATCAGTAAATCGCTCAAACATTTCGCCACACTCCTTTTACTGCGTACTTTGATGCTACGCAGTACCCGGCCACTATGGGGCCGTGTTCGCCACAGGGGAAATAGCAAGTTGGTGTACTTTGCTTCGATTGTGTGTTTAAAGTGCGACGGCGAGATCACCGTGTGTGGTGATCTCGCCGTCGTTCATGGCTGGGTGGGGCTAGCTGCGGGTGCGCCGGCGGCTATATTGCATGAATAGCAATCCGCCCGCCAACAGCAGCGCTCCGCCCAAGGCGAACACCATGGAGGTGGCGCCGGTGCTGGCCAGAGGCTTGCCCAGCTTCACCGTTACGGTGTTTGACGCCACCGGCGGCAGTGGATTGGCAGTCTTGGCCAAAAGCGCCGTGGTGGTTGCCGTGTTGACCACCTTGCCGGCCTTCACATCAGCTTCGGTAGTGACATATTTGGCACTCACCGTTGCGGACTGACCCGGCGCCAGAACCCCAACGCCCAGTTTGTCCACACCGATGCGGGCGTCCGTAACAGTGGCGTTTGTCAGCGTCACGTTACCGGTGTTGCTCACAAGGAAACTGAACTCCAGGGTCTGTCCTGCCTTCTCGAAGGTCTTCTGCTTGGCCGACTTGAGAACTGTCATGGCCGGTTTTTGCACAGCAGGAGTGGTGAGCGTGTTGGAAGGAACTGCCACGATCGGCTCCGTGCCTCGCGGCGGCGTGCCTGTGGTGGAAGCAGTGTTCACAATGGCGCCGGAATCAAGGTCATCCTGCGTCACCGTGTACTTGGCCTGTGCCGTCCCACTCTGGCCCGGGGCAAGACTGGAAGGCGTCACCTCAAGGTTTTCCGCGCCAATGCGGGGATCGGCCACGGTAACCCCTGACATGGTGACGTTGCCAGTGTTGGTGACAGTGAAGCTGTACTCCAGCGCCTGTCCCACCTCGGCAAAGTCGCTCGCATTTGCACTCTTTTGAACGGTCAGCGCCGGCTCGGCGGTGCCCGGCAAATTGACGGTGTCAGGCGTGGACTCCACCGGCGGATTGCCCAGCGGCGGGACGCCCGTGGCCGTGGCAGTGTTGACCACGTCCCCGGCATCAACATCTGCCTGGGTCACCTTGTGGGTGGCCTGGAAGATTGCCTGCTCCGTGGGAGCCAGCGTAATGCCCGACGGCGCCGCAACAGCCTTCCCGCCAAAGGTGAGGGTCCCGGCGTCGACCTTTTCATCGGCAACCGTGACATTGGCAATCGTTGTGTTGCCCGTGTTCGTGACAACAAACTGGTAGGTGATGTTCTCGCCAACCTTGGGCAGCGCGGTGACAGTTGCGGACTTCTTGATGTTCAGGGCTGATGCCTGCACGGCGGGAAGGGCCACCTCGTTGGAGGGAACCTTCAACGGCTCGCCTCCGGCTGGGGCAGATCCGGCCACCGTGGCGATGTTCTTGACGACACCGGCATCCACATCAGCTTGTGTCACCACATACTCCACAGTGGCTGTCCCGGAGGCCCCCGGAGCCAGGCTTGCCGGAGTGACGGCGATGCTCGGTACGCCGACGCGGGGGTCGGTGACAGTCAGCTGGGACAAGGTCACATTTCCGGTGTTGGTGACCCTGAAGGTGTAGTTGATCTTCTCGCCGGCTGCAGCGAACTTCTCCTTGTCAGCGCTCTTGACGAACGTCATTGCAGGATTGGCCGGAGCCGTTACCACAATCTCGTTGGAGGGCATGGGAGCAATCGGAAGCTCTGCGCCGGGCTGCTTTCCCACCACGGAGGCAATGTTGCTGATCCGGCCGGCGTCTACATCGGCCTGCTTGACCGTGTAGTTGGCAGTAGCCGTTCCGGTCTGGCCCGGTGCCAGCGTGGCCGGGGTTACCGCCACGGAGCCCACACCAATGCGGGCATCCGCCACTGCCACATCGTTCATGGTGACGTTGCCGTTGTTGGTGACGGTGAAGGTGTAGTCAAGGACGTCGCCGGCTGCAGCAAACGCGCTCTGCTTGAGCGACTTGACCACCTGCAAGGAGGGATTCTGATCCGCAGGAATGGTGACGGTGTTGGAGGAGACAGGACCAACGGCCTGGCCCTTGGGTCCGGTTCCTGAGCCGGTTGCCGTGTTGACGATCTTGCCTGCATCCAGGTCTGCCTGGGTGACGGTGTGGCTGATGCTCAGCTGTCCGGTCCCGCCGGGCTGCAGTGTTGCCGGGTTCAGGGCCACGTTCGCGGCACCGATGCGGGGGTCGTTGAGGACAATCTCCGAAACATCCACATTTCCGTTATTGCGCACATCCAGCACGTAGCTGATCCGCTGCCCAACGGTGGCGTACTCTGTGGTGACACTGGATTTGCCCAGCGTCAGGGATGGCGTCTGGACGGCTGGAACCGTGACCACGTTGGAGGAGATGGTCGGCAGTGCCGGACTGCCGACGGGCGGGGTGCCCGACACGGTGGCGGTGTTGATCACTGCGCCGTTGTTAAGGTCCGCCTGGGTGACGGTGTAGACAGCCGTTGCCGTGCCCACCTGGCCCGGGGCAAGGGTCGACGGCGTGACCGCCAGGGTTGTGGCGCCGATTCGAGGATCGGACACCGAAACCCCGGTGAGTGGCACGTTTCCGCTGTTAGTCACGGTGAAGGTGTAGTTGAGTGTGTCACCGACAGCATCAAAATCGCCTTCGGCCGCAGCCTTAACAAGTGTCAACGCGGGATTCTGGCGGGGAATGACCACTTCATTGGAGGAAACAGGCTGGATCGGCGTTGCAGTGGCCGGCGGGGTGGCCGTGGCCGTGGCAACATTGCTGATCGAGCCCGCGAGAACGTCCGCCTGCGTCACCGTATAGTCCACGAAGGCGGTCCCACTTTGCCCGGGTGCCAGCGAGACGGGGACCACGGCAAGAGCCGTAGCGCCTGCGCGCGGATCGCTAACGGTGGCACTTGTCAGTGTGGTGTTTCCGGTGTTCCGCACGGTGAAGGTGTAGCGAATCACCTCACCCAGACTGCCGAACATGGTCCTGTCTGCGCTCTTGGCGACGGTCAGGGCCGAAGTACGGGCCGGGGTTGTCACATTTTTAGTGGATGGGGTTGAGCTCACGGCAGCGCCGGTGGGCGGGGTGCCCGCAGCCGTGGCCGTGTTGGACAGGAGGCCCGCATCAATGTCGGCCTGGGTGACTTGGTAGCTGGCCGTGGCCGTGCCGGTGGCACCTGCGGCAAGGATTGCCGGTGTGACGGGCAGCGGCGTTGCCGAGACTTTGGCATCGTTGACAACAACGTTGCTCAACGCCACGTCACCGGTGTTGGTGACGGAGAAGCTGTAGCTGACGGTTTCCCCAACGGCGGCAACACTGTTCGTGTTGGCCGATTTCACCACACTGATGGAAGGGCAGTCCGCGACGGGAATGAGGTAGTCCTCAACTTCACCGTCCAGGGCTGAGCCTGTGGGGTCCGCAATGTCACTTGGCGCCGTGGCGATCCTGAACCGCGCCCCCACACCGGCAGTCGTGCCGGAAATGGGCGCGTGTGCCCAGCTGAAGGTCACCTGCTCATTGGCAACCATGGCCGCGGCAGACTTCTCGCCGGCCTCGAATGCGCCGTTGTTGTTCCAGTCCATCCAGGCCGAAGCCGGCATGCCATTGGCATTTTTCGCGATGGCCGTGACACTGTAGGTATTTTCGCAGCGTTTCAAGGCCGGGAAACCACTGCCGGCAAGGCCTGTGAGCTGGGTTCCGCCCTCATCACCGGCGCCGGCCGGAGTCTTTTCATCCGTCACCCAGTTGACCCACGCGGCGTCGCGTGTTGCGGCTTCCCCGTCCGGGGCAACACTGCCCAGGTAGGGTGTGGCGCCGCCATTGAACAGCACACCCGGGGCGCCCGCTTGCCCGGTGGCAATGCGTGCCTGGTTGATGCTTCCCTGTGGGGTCCAGGAAAGCAGGTGGGAGGCATCGCCGAAGCTTGTTGGTGCGTCACCGCGTTCCACCGGGAGCATGAGGCCCAACATGACGTTCTGAAGTCCGGAGGAGTTGATGGCGACAGTCACCTCGGTGGGTGCACTGGGCTGACCGTTACCCAGGCGCGGCCCCATGGAAACACCGATGGGAGCCACACCTGCAGCGCTGCCGATGTCTGTGATCCAGTTGCCCATGGTCTGCGTGCCAAAACCACCATTGACACCCAAACCGAAGTTGTTTTGGCGCCACATGACGGCACCTGCGCGCGTCGTGTTGTCAATGTTCTGCCACGGCGCACCATTGGTAGTGAACCGGATTTGTTCGCTCGGCCCGGCGCTTTCGCCGTCGGCTGCAATGACATCAACAGGAACGGGCCGGCCGTTGAATACGGCCGACATGGTGACTTTAAAGGTGGCCTGGGAATTTGCCGCGTTTGGCGTCAGAACCGACCACTGATTGCCCGTGTTGTACCCGTTTCGCCGGATCTCCGAATAAGTTCCGTCCTGCGGGGTTGCCCGGACGCTCCGGCTGGCCGAGGCAGTGACTTCTGAGAGCGTTGCCGTGACGGTGTAGCCAGGCAGCGGATTCACGGTGAGCGTGGTTCCATTGTTGACCTGCTGGCCATTCGTCAGGCCCGTGGCGCTGGTCCAGTCAAACCAGTAGATGGATCCTGCGTACCGGCCCACGCCGCTGGCGTAGTCGGCCTGCGCGGGGGTGCTTGTGGCGAGCTGCACGCCAGCGGTAATTCCTGCGACGGCCAGCACAAACGCCAACATCATGGCAATTCCCTGGCGGAGCGTGCGACGGGTTCTCCTTCCCGGATACTCATACGTTGACCGGGAGAAAACAGGTGTCATCACGGAAAGGAACCTAACTGCCGCTGCGAAGGGGGATCTCCGGAATTGCCGGGGAACAATTAGGAATTTGTAGCACTACGAACGCACAGAAAAGCCCCAATAGTACAAAAAGTACCAACTTGGAGAGCGTTTTTCAAATCCTCCCGGTCCAGACAATCGCCACATTTGCTGGCGCCGAAAGCTTAAACGACGACGGCGAGCTCACCACAGGTGGTGAGCTCGCCGTCGTACAGGGGTCCCCAGCGCCCCAAGAAACTACTGTGGGCCCACGCCCGCGAGGGCCCCGCACCGAGCTTGCGAGGTGTGGGAGCGGGTGGGGATCATGCCTTTGCCGCGTTGTAGGCGTCACGAATTTCGGCCTGAATGCGGCCGCGCTCGTGAACGTCATAGCCGTTTTCACGTGCCCAGGCGCGGATCTCAGCTACGTCACTGCCCCCCTTGGGGGCAGCGGCGGCCGGTCCGCGGCCGCGAACTGCCCGGCCACCGGCGCGGCGGCCGGCACCAATGTATTTGCTCAGCGCATCGCGCAAAGCCTGGGCGTTATCGGCGGACAGATCAATCTCATAATTGATCCCATCCAGTCCGAAGATGACATTCTCATCTGCCGGGCTCTGATCGATATCGTCTACAAGCGTGATATGAATTTTCTGTGCCATGGGGAGTAATCGCCTCACATAGTTTGATGAATACTTCATTATCAATTATGGTGCGAAAATTAACTCGAGTCAAAGAATTAGTTAAAAATGCTTGATTTAAGCCCCGGGCTCGCGTTTGGAATCGGCATCCCGTTCAGCCTGCGCCAACGCGTCACGCTCGGAGCGATCCGCGTTGAATATTGCCTTCATGGCGAAGTAAAAAAGAGCTCCAACGCCTAAAGAAGGCAGGATAACCGCAACATATTCCATAACCGGCCGGCTCCTACTCTGGTTTCATCAAGGGGAAAAGAATGGCTTCACGGATTCCCACACCCGTGAAGAGCATAACGAGGCGGTCCACACCTAAACCGAGGCCACCCATGGGTGGTGCGCCGTATTCAAGTGCGCGCAGAAAGTCTTCATCCAATTGCATTGCCTCGGGATCTCCCGCTGCTGCGGCCAGCGACTGGGCGGCCAGGCGCTCACGCTGAATGACAGGGTCAACAAGTTCCGAAAACGCCGTTCCTGTTTCCTTGCCGTCAATGACCAGGTCCCACGCCTCAATCAAATTGGGCTTGTCGCGGTGCTGGCGCGCCAACGGCTGGGCCGACGGCGGGTAGTCGCAAACAAAGGTGGGCTGAATAAGCGTTGGCTCAACAATTTCACCAAACAGCTCGGTAACGAGCTTCTGCGCATCCCAGGCCGCATCAATCTTTATCTCACGATCAGCGGCAATGGCACGCAATTGATCGGCGGTTGTGTCAGGGGTAATTTCCTGGCCCACGGCAGTGGAAAGGCCCTCGTAAACGGGGAGCCAGGGCCATTCGCCGTCGAGGTTAATCTCACCGCGCGCACTTTGGATCACGCGTGTTCCCGTGGCATCTGCCGCAGCCAGAATAATGCGCTGCATGGTCTTGGCCATGGTGAATTGATCACCGTAAGCTTCGTAGGCCTCCAGCATGGTGAATTCCGGGCTGTGCGTTGAATCAACGCCTTCATTGCGGAAAATACGCCCCACTTCAAATACCTTGTCCATGCCGCCCACCACTGCACGCTTGAGGTACAACTCAATAGCAATACGCAATGTCATGGGCTGGTCAAAGGCATTCAAATGCGTATGGAAAGGACGCGCCGAGGCGCCACCATGAATCAACTGCAAAATGGGTGTTTCAAGTTCGATGTAATCTTCGCCATGAAGAGTGTCCCGGATTGCTTTGACAATCGCTGAGCGCATCTTGACCTGCTGGCGGGCCGTGTCGCGAACAATCAAATCAACGTAGCGTTGACGGACGCGCATTTCCTCGGACAATTCCGCGTGCAATACCGGAAGGGGGCGCAGGGCCTTGGAGGCCATCTGCCATTCTTCGGCCATGATGGAAAGTTCGCCGCGGCGGGAGCTGATGACTTCACCCTTGACAAACACATGGTCGCCCAAGTCAACCAGCGCTTTCCAGTCAGCCAGTGACATCTCGCCAACATTGGCCAGGGAAAGCATGACCTGCAGGCGGGTGCCGGCGCCGGACTGCAAGGTGGCGAAGCAAAGTTTTCCTGTGTTGCGCACAAACACCACGCGGCCCGTGACACCCACAATGTCACCGGTGCTGGAGTCGGCTTCCAGCTCGGGGTACTTCTCGCGGATTTCCTCCAACGTATGGGTCCGTGCCACCCCTACCGGGTATGCCTCTTCGCCTCGTTCAAGCAATTTGGCACGCTTGTCCAAACGAACGAGCATTTGCTCAGAGACGTCACTGGGTTCAGGGGAAGGGTTATTTTCTGCGCTCACGAGATACCAGTTTAGTGGTTGATTCTGGGTGAATCCTCCGTGCCATATGAATGACGGCCGGATTGCACCCAAGATCACCCCCGGGCGCTGGCATCCGTGGAGCCGCGGACCACCAGAGTGCCGTTGAGCGTGAGCTGTGCAACGGCTACTTCTTCACCCTCCATGAGTCGGCGCAATTGCTTCCCGGCCATCCGCCCCATCTCCATCGCGGGCAAGTGAACAGTCGTCAGCCCCGGATTGGATGTTGCCGAATAAGGCAGGTCATCAAAGCCCGTAACCGCCAGCTCAGCCGGCACGCGAATCCCCACAACACGGGCTTCCTGCAAGACCCCGTAGGCGTGGGTGTCAGTGGCACAGACCACGGCAGTCACACCCTTGGCGGCCCACTCGGGCCAGTCTTGCGCAAAGGCAAGCGCTGCAGCACCAACGTCGATGGTGCTGGTGGCCGTTGCCACAACATCAACGCCGAGCCCCGAGGCGTGCCGGCAAAAGGCTTCGCGCCGGACGCGGAACGTTTCCGTTCCAGTGGCGCTGTCCAGATAGGCAACGTTGCGGTGCCCTTGTTCGCCAAGATGGTCGGCCAGCATGCGGGATCCGCTGGCCACGTCAAAATTAACCGACGGCGCCGCGCTTTCAATCCCCGCCGTATCCAGAAGCACCATGGGACCTGTCGAGCGAAGCTCCGCAAGGAACCGTGCACTGGGCGCCTCAACCAGAAGCCCCGCGGGGCGCAATGCCAGCAGGTTTTTGACGTCCTCCGGCTCCGGCGTCTGCCCGGCCTCTGTTACGGAGAGCAGCAGCTGGTATTCGTCCCCGACGGCATCACGAATGCCAGCAATGACCTTGGCGTAGAAGGGATTGGACACATCCGGGGCAACCAGGATGACAATGTTGCTGCGCCCCTTGGCCAAGGAACTGCCCAGGCCGTCCACAACATAGCCCAGCTCATCAACGGCAGCGGCAACCTTGGCAATGTTTTCCTTAGACACCCGACCGGCCGTCTTGCCGCTGGTCACGAGCGATACCGTGGCGGCTGAGACGCCGGCCCGGGTGGCGACCATGGCTGCCGTGACTCGGGTGGAGGCAGCGCTGCGGGATGGGGGTGTCGTTGCCGGTTGCATGGAATGATCGTATAGCCGCCAAACGCACTTTGCCGTAAGCGCAACGCGTTAAGCGCTTGACGTGAATCACGTTAAGCGCTTGACGTTGATCTGATTTGAATGTCACACTTACTCTTGCGCACAGCTCCGGGCTTTTCCGGAACGGTCCCCAACGACGTGGAGAAAAAGTGAACACGGAAGTACAAACCGCCCTGTCAGCCACAGAGCCCCGCAAGATCATCTTGGACTGCGATCCCGGCCATGATGACGCCGTCGCCCTGCTGCTTGCTCACGGCAATCCCAACATTGAGCTGCTGGCCGTGACCACAGTGGTGGGCAACCAGACCCTGGAAAAGGTCACCCGCAACGCCTTGAGCGTTGGCACCATTGCAGGCATTACGGGCGTCCCGTTCGCCGCAGGATGCGACCGCCCCCTGGTGCGGACCATCGAAACCGCGCCGGACATTCACGGCGAGAGCGGCATGGACGGCCCCGCCCAGCCCGAGTCCACGATCGAACTTGACCCCCGCCACGCCGTCGACCTCATCATTGAGCTCATCATGGCCCACGAGCCCGGCACCATCACCCTGGTCCCCACGGCCGGGTTGACCAACATCGCCATGGCCGCCCGCAAGGAGCCGCGCATTGTGGAACGTGTGAAGGAAGTTGTCCTCATGGGCGGCGGCTACCACGTGGGCAACTGGAGCCCCGTGGCCGAATTCAACATCATCATCGACCCCGAGGCCGCCCACATCGTGTTCAATGCGGGCTGGCCCGTGGTCATGGTGGGCCTTGATTTGACCCACCAGGCACTGGCAACCCCGGAAGTATGCGCGGCCATTGAGGCTGTTGGCACCAAGCCGGCCAAGTTCGTCATGGAACTCATGGAGTTCTTCACGAAGACGTACAAGGACGCCCAGGGCTTCGACTACCCGCCCGTCCACGACCCGTGCGCCGTCGCCTACGTCATTGACCCCACTGTCATGACCACCCAAAAGGTGCCCGTGGACATTGAGCTCACCGGCACACTGACGCTCGGCATGACGGTGGCCGACTTCCGCGCTCCCGCCCCGGCGGACTGCAAGACCTCCGTTGCCGTGACGCTGGACCACGAGAAGTTCTGGAACATGGTCACCGACGCACTCGTTCGCATTGGCGAGGTTGACGTATGAGCACCGCGGCAACAAAGGTCCTGAGCAAGCCCGGCAACATCACCGCCTTGATGGTTGCACTGCTGACGGCCTGTGTGGCGTTCCAGCTCAACGCCTCCATGCTCAGCCCCGCACTGGTCACCATGGGCGAGGAACTGAACGCCAGCCAGGCAGCCATTGGCCTGTCCCAAACCTGGTTCTTCACCGCGGCGGCCGTCTTTTCACTGTTCCTGCCGCGCCTGAGTGACATCATCGGGCGCAAGAAGGTCCTCATCGGCATGATGGTCATGATGGGCGTCGGTTCCATCATTTCCGCCATGGCCCCGGACATCACCTGGCTTTTCATTGGCCGCATCATCCAGGGCGTCAGCGGCCCCACCGTTCCGTTGTGCCTGATCATGCTGCGCTCCGCAGTCAAGGACCCGAAGAAGTATGGCGCCCTCATGGGCCTCGTGACGGCCGTCAACGGCGGCATCGCCGGCATTGACTCCTTTGTGGGCGGCTACTTTGCCGAGCACTTTGGCTTCCGCAGCATCTTCTGGCTCATGGTTGTCATCGCCGCGATTGCCGTGGTCTTGATTGCTCTCCTGGCCGGCGAATCCAAGCCCGGCGAGGGCACCAAGATGGACTGGCTGGGCGTGTTCTTCATTGTGGTGGCCGTTGGCGCCCTGTTGACTGCCCTGAATGAGGCAAGCAAGCTCATTGGCGGGGTAACCACGCTCCCGCTCGTCACCTCGTTGGCACTGGCCGTGGTCTCCGTACTGTCGTTCATGGCCTTCTGGAAAGTTGAAAAGGTGTCCACACACCCCATGGTTGAGACGGTGCACCTGCGCCAGCGCTCCACCTGGGCCCCGCTGCTGACAACCACCCTGACAATGACTGGCATCTTTGCCGTCATCAACGGCATTGTTCCGGCGTTTGTGCAGGCCGCAGACCCCGGCTTCGGCATTGGCGCAACACAGATGAGCCTGCTCATCTTGACCCCGTACGCCCTGTTGGGCTGGCTTTTTGGTCCCATCACGGGACGCCTGGCGCCGGTCATTGGCTACACCAAGATGCTGCGGATCGGGCTGCTGGGCAGCATTGTGGCCTTGGCCATTATCGGCTTCCTTGGCTTGAACAGCCTGCCGATGATGATCGTTGGCACAGTCTTGCTCGGCATCATGTACGCCGGTACCGTAAACATCATGCTCAACGGCCTTGGTGTGGTGCTCTCCCCCGAAGGAAACCCCGGATTCCTGCCCGGCATGAACGCCGGCGCCTTCAACTTGGGTGCGGGCCTCAGCTTCCTGATCCTGCCGGCCGTTCTGGTGGCGACAACCTCACTGGGCGGCCACGGCTCCTACCTGACAGTGGTCATTGTTTCCCTGGCCATCACGGCCGCAGCATTTGCCGCGTCGCTGCTGGTGCCCAAGCCCGTTGATGCCGAGGTTGCCGCATGACCTCGGCGCGAATTGTTGTGGCCGGTTCACTGAACGCCGACCTGACCATCTACTGCGAAAGGCTCCCCTCCCCCGGGGAGACCCTGCACGGCAGCGGCTTTGCCGTGAACCCCGGCGGCAAGAGCGCCAACCAGGCTGTCTCCGCGGCCAAGCTGGGCGGCAACGTCACCCTGCTGGGCGCTGTGGGTGAGGACCCAAATGGCGACATGCTGGTGGCTTCCACGGCGGGTGCCGGTGTTGACGTCAGCCATGTTCGACGCGTTGCGGAGCCCACGGGTGTTGCCGTCATCTCCGTGGAGGACAGCGGCGAGAACTCCATCATCATTAACGCGGGCGCCAACGGCACCCTTTCCCCCGCCGACATGTCCCCGGCCGTGTTTGTGGGGGCTGGCGTAGTCTGCCTGTGCCTGGAGGTCTCCCTGGACACCGTCCAGGCCGCGGCGCAGGCCGGGCACGACGCCGGAGCAACAGTCCTGCTGAACCTCTCCCCCTACGCTCCGGTCACCGAGGGGCTGGCGCGGCTGACAGACGTCCTGCTCGTCAACGCCCATGAGGCCTCGCAGTTCCTGGACGGCTTCCACCTGCCGGCCCCGGACGCCCCGGTCGGTGCGTGGGCTGGAGCAGTGGAGAAGTTCGCCAGCCGCGGGCTGAACAAGGTGCTGGTGACTTTGGGTGCAGCGGGCTCGGTGGTGTTGGATTCCACCAATGCGGCCCAGCCGGTGGCCCGCATTGCGCCAACACGCGTTGACGCCGTCGACACCACTGGTGCCGGCGACGCCTTCACCGGCGGTGTTGCTGCCCGCTTGGCCGCTGGCGACACCTTGGTTGATGCGGCGCACTACGCGTCCGTGGCTGCAGCCCTGGCCGCCACCAAGAAGGGTACGCAAACCGCGTACCCCACAGTGGCTGAAGTGGCCGCCCGCCTCTAGTCCCCACGCCAGAAACGCCTGCCGAACGTACAGTAGTTGTTGATGTTTAACGGAAACATCAACAACTACTGTACGTTCGGCAGGCGACAGCTGCAGTTAACCGAGGGGCATGTTGTCGATGAGCCGGACCGGGCCCACCTTGGCCGCGATGAGCGCCAACGCCTGGCCCGTGAACGGGGTGTCCTGGCAGTTCTCCGCACGCACGGCCAACGTCACCGGGTCCACCACTTCCAGGTAGTCCAGTTCCACACCCGGGGCGCTATTCACCAAGTCCTGGACGGAGGCGATGTCCAGCGGCTCGCGGGCGTCGGCACGCCGTTGCAGCAGCCGCAGCGCACGGGAGAGGACCAGCGCGGATTCGCGTTCCTGCGTGGACAGGAAACGGTTCCGGCTGGACAGTGCCAGCCCGTCGGCGTCGCGCACGGTGGGCACGCCCACGATGTCCACGGGGAAGTTCAAATCGGCGACCATCTTGCGCACCAGGGCCAGCTGCTGGGCATCCTTCTGGCCAAAATACGCCCTGTAGGCACTACGTCCGTCGGCTGCCGGTGCCGCCAAACCCGTTTCCGGCCGGCCCAGGTGCAGCAATTTCGCCACAACCGTCAAGGCGCCGTCAAAATGGCCGGGCCGGGAGGCACCCTCATACAGCTCGCCCATGGTTCCGGCGGTCACCCGAATAAGGGGCTCCCCGTGGGGGTACATCTCCTCCACCGGTGGCGCAAACATGAAGTCCACAGCTGCCTGATCCAGCAATTCAAGATCAGCCTGTGTGGTTCGCGGATATCTGGCCAAGTCCGTGGCGTCGCCAAATTGCAGCGGATTCACAAACACGGTGGCAATCACCACGTCGTTTTCGGCCGCCGCAGTTGTGGCCAGTTCCGCGTGGCCGGAGTGCAGCGCGCCCATGGTGGGAACCAGGCCGAGTGTGCCGCCTTTGCCAGCCGTGCGCTGGGCCAAAAGTGCCGCCGCGGCTGCCTTGAGCTCGGCAATGGAAGTACAAAGTGTGGTGCTCATGAAAATCGCTTTCGAAATCGAGGGGGTCAGCTGAGGACGCCGGGTTCGCCGTCGTCGGAATTCAACGCGGCCTGAACACCAAGATACTCCTCTGCCGAGAGCAGCCTGCGCTTGGCAGCCCGGGCAGCCGTGGCGGAGGACATGGCCAGGTAGGCGTCCAGGACATCAGTGGATGCCGTGTCCAGGGCGTGCTCGCGAAGGGCCGCCGAATGCGCGGCAACGGTGCCAACGTCGCCGCGGGCAACGGGACCCGTCAGCGCCGACTCACCGCTGGTCAACGCGTTTTCCAGGGCCGCACGCAGCAGCGGGCCCAGCACCTGGTTGGGGGCCTCCACGCCAATGTCAGCCAAAATTTGGGCGGCCTGGGCCACCAGGGTGACCATGTGGTTTGCCGAATGCGCCAACGCCGCGTGGTACAGGACCCTGTCCGCCTCCGCAATGACCACCGGCTCGGCCCCCATCTCCACCACCAAGGCCTGGGCAATGGGGAGCATGGCGGGATCCGCCGTGACACCGAAACAGCAATCGCCCAGGCGCGCCAAATCCAGGGTCATGCCCGTGAAAGTCATGGCCGGATGCAGTGCCAGCGCAATGCCGCCGGCGTCCTTGACAGGCGCCAGGACACCCGTGCCAAAGCGGCCGGAGGTATGTGCCACCAGCTGGCCCACCTGCCAGGCGCCCATGGCGCCGAGCCCGCTGACAAGCTCCGGCAAGGCATCATCCGGGACCGCCAGCAGCACCAGTTCGGCCCGCTCCACAATGTCTTGGATCTCCAGCACGGGCACGCCCGGAAGCAACAGCTCGGCACGCTCCTTGGAGGCCTCGGAGACTGCCGAAACCCCAATCACGGCGTGCCCGGCAGCGCGGAGGGCATGCCCCAGGACGGCCCCAACTTTGCCGGCGCCAATGATTCCGATGCCTAGCCGGCCGGGCTTAATCGCCACGTTGTTGCTCCTTCGAAAGATCCAGTTGAGATGATGCCGCAGTGTCCGACGGCGCCAGCCACCGTTCGCTGTTGTGGATGCGCCGGGCAGTGGCTGCGCGGGCAGCTTGTTCATCGAACAGCGCCCGGCCTGCCGCCAAGGCCATATGGTGCACCACGGGCCGGATGGGGCCAACCGTGGAGTGCAATTCAAAGTTCACCAAACCAAGCGCAGCCATGAGCGGCCCCTGCGCAAGGACCAGGGACTGTGTGCGCTCGTGCGGGACCACTTGGAGCCTGCGGAAGAATCTCCCATGCCGGCACAGCAGGGCTGTGTCGGTGGCCCGGAACGCGTTGTACCGCCAGGCGAGGGGGTCGATCCACCGCGCCGACCGCGGCGAGTGCACAAAGCCTTGGGCGTTGCCCGGGCCCTGCAGGCCTGCGGCAAACACCTCGAAGGGGTTCTCGACACCGGGGTTGGGGAACACCAAACCCAGGACAGCCATGACCTCATCAAGCGTTCCTACCGGCAGCATGACGGTGCGGGAGCCGCCCTCGCTGACGTCGGAACCGTAACCGGCAACGTTGACGTGCACCCGGTACCAGCCGAAGGGGCGCCAGATGGGGCCTTGACTGATTCCCACCGCCTGCACCCGGCCGGGCGGGATGGTTTGCGCACGGGTTTCCAGCATGCCGTAGTGCAGCCGCACCCCGTCAGGGGAAACCGCCACCCGGAAGTTGAAATCGCCGGTGATGGTTTTCCAATACTGGGCGCCAATGCCAATGAAGATGGGGATGGCGGCCACCAGAATGCCGGGATGGCCGGTCCATTCGAGCGCAACGATGCTTGCGACCACCACGATGAGGGCAAAAACTGTTGTGCTGGAGAAAATTGCCGCCCCAAAGATCCGGGCGGGCTTCAGGGCCAGGATGTGGGTTTCCGGCGCTTCCTGTATGTGCTGCGGCGCTTGCGGGTCAATGACCACGCCCGCCGCCCTGGCAAGAATGGCCGCCCGCAACCGCTTGGCCTCGGCAAGCTTGAGGAAGGAGAGCTTCATGGCAGACTTGCCGCCGTCGGCCACTTCAAACTTCAGCTCAGCCAGCCCAAAGGCCCGCGCCACCAGCGGCTGCACCACATCGATGGCCTGGACCCGGTCAATCCGGGCACGCCGTTGCTGGCGGAAGATCACCCCGGAATTGATATGAACGTGCTCATCGGTCACTTGGTAGCGGGTGAAGCGCCATTGCAGGAAAAAGCTCACACCGAAAATGACGACGGCGGCGCCCACCACCGCCAGCACAAGCACTGCCGGCGCTCCCCCAGGCCCCGGTCCGGAATTGCCCAGGCTGCTGGAAAACAAGGTCTCCAGCGAGTTGCGCCCGAAGATAAAAAGCACTGCCACCACGGCTACCCAGCCGCGCACCAGGGGCGAGACGGGGTGTACACGGTGCCAGGATTCGGGGGCATCGGTGGTGAAGGGTTGCTCGCTCACAAGTTGATTGCTCACAAGCCGGCCAGTTTCGCCTCACCGCGGGCCGAGAGCTGTTCCCGCAGCCGTGCAGCCTCGCCCGCCGGCAGGCCGTTGATCAAGGCGTTGGTGCCCGGTGAGGCGGTATGGAGGTGGATGGTGCTCAGGCCAAGCATTCGTTCCAACGGCCCCATGGTGACATCCACGTATTGCATGCGCCCGTACGGGACCACCATGACGCGGTGGAACATGATGCCGCTGCGGATCAGCAGGTCATCATTGCGCTCGGCGTAGCCAATGGCCCGCACCTGGCGCGGTATCAGGATCATTTCCCAGACGATGGAAATTGCAATTACTGCTGGCAGGCCCCACCCCAACCATGCCGGGTACCCACCCCACACGTCTGTGAGGCGCAGGATCAGCGGCACGGAGGTGAGGGCTAGGAGGATCAGCCCAACAATTCCCCGCTCAATGAATCGTGCTGTAACAAGTTTTTCGGATACTCGCAGGAATTTCACGTCGGCCGGGTCAATGGCGCTGCTGTGTTGCTCAGGCAAACTCTTCCTCCCCGCGCCCCTCACGCTTGGTACGCGGCTTCACAGGTGGCTCGGTGTCTTCCGGGGGAAGCTTGCAAAAACGCTCCACAATAACGCCAACGACAACCATCACCAGGGCCCCGGCCATGAGAGCAACCATTTGCCAAATCACACCAAGGTCAATGCGCATGGAGATGGTGGGCAGCTGGTCCATCAAAATGCCCGTGTGCCAGCCGAACAGTACGGCACCGGCATAGGCGCAGGCCTGTGCCAGCACCACTGTCCGGGCCGCCATGAGCGGGTCAAGGGCTTTCTCCCTGTTCCCATCACGCCAGCGGCGCACCTTCAGGCCAAGGATCAGGCACACAACCACTATCAGGCCCATGGTGATCATTGAGCTCAGTGGCAGCACGGGCAGCGGCAGGCTGGCACGGGAGGTGAGTTCCGTGGCCACGAAACCAAGAACTGCCAGAACAATACTGATGGCCACTAGCCATGCAGGCCTGATGGTCCGCATTGTGCTTCTCATGGTTGCCTCACCGATTCGCTTTGGAACTTATCATTTAACCGTACTGGCTTTTTGTCCGTTTGGACTTCTTGCGCACGCCAATTCTTGGCCGTGCCACTGGCGCTTCCTAGGAACCCTGTTCCATGGGTGCGTTGAGAACATGGGCAATGCCTGCCATGTCCGGGGCGTCCGCGGCCAGCTGCGCCACCAACTGCCCCACCAGCGTTGCGCCCGGATCCATGAGCGACCACGGATAAAGCACAAACGCCCGCCCGGCTGCGCGCGGATGCGGAAGGGTCAATACTGGGTCATCGCTTGTTTGATCGCCGTACAAAATGATGTCCACATCGAGGGTGCGGGCGCCCCAGCGCACTTCACGGGTCCTGTGGTGGGCCAGCTCCACGGCTTGGCAGTGAGCCAGCAGCTCGTAGGGCCCCAAAGTGGTGTCAACGGCTATGACCATGTTCAGGAAATCCGGTTGCCCGCCGGGTCCACCCACGGCCTTGGTGGTGACAATCGGAGATACGTTGTGCAGGCGCATTTCTGGGCGGTCCACCAGATCTCCGACGGCGCTCTGAAGTGTTCCTGCACGCTCACCCAGGTTGCTCCCCAGCGCCAAAATGGCGCGGGTTAGCGGGCGGGCATGGCTCATCACCGGCTCCCGTGGGCGTCTTGGAGCTGCTCACGGGTGCGGAAAACTGTAATGCTGACATCACCAAAAGGAACCTGGATGGGTGCCTTGGGCTTGTGAATGGTCACTTCCACGGCGTCGACCAGTGCAAAGTCGGCCAGAATCTTTTCAGCGGTTCGAACGCTCAGCGTTTCAATCAAGTCAAAGGCTTCGCCGGTAACCATGGCAACGATTGTCTCCGCCACGGCGCCGTAGTCAGCTGTCTTCGCCAAATCGTCCGTCTCGGCCGCGGCCGAGACGTCCAGGTGCAGAACAACGTCAGTAATGAACGGCTGCCCGTCACGTTTTTCATGCTCAAACACGCCGTGGTAGCCAATGGCCGTCACACTTGTCAAGGTGATGGTGTCGGAACGGTTCACTGCGAACCCGCGTCCGTGAGCTGGGTAGCTTCCAGCCGCGCTGCACGGCTGCGCTTGCCAGCCAGGAGCCTTGCGGCGACCTTGGCAGCGTCTAGGCTCGCGCCGACGTCGTGCACCCGGACACCCCAAATGCCCTGCGCAGCCGCCAGCGCGGTGGTGGCGGAGGTGGCGTCGTCGCGCTCCTTGGGCGCCGCAGCCTTGCCGGCACTCGTCAGCAGTGAGCCCAGGAAGCGCTTCCGGGACGTGCCCAGCAAAACTTTGTTGCCCATGGCGGTAACAACGTCCAGATTGGCCAGCAGTTCCCAGTTCTGTTCGGCGTTCTTGGAGAAGCCGATTCCCGGGTCAAGAATGATGTTTTCCGGCGTGACACCTGCCGCATAGAACTTTTCGCGAACCGCGCTCAATTCCTGCACAACCTCGGCAACAACATCTGCGTACTGGGTCAACGAGTCCATGGAGCGCGAATCACCGCGGCTGTGCATCAACACATACGGCACTTGGCGTTGGGCAATCAAGGCGATCATGTCCGGGTGGACGCGGGCGCCGGAGACGTCGTTGATCAGCCCGGCACCGGCATCCAATGCCAAGGCAGCCGTGGTGGCGTGGCGGGTGTCAACGCTCACCAAGGCACCGGCCTTGGCCAGTGTTGAGATAACCGGCAGGATTCGGCGCTGTTCCTCAAGCTCGTCGACCTCCTGTGCGCCCGGGCGCGTGGACTCGCCACCGACGTCGATGATGTCGGCGCCGCCGTAGAACATGCGCAGGCCGTGGGCAATGGCAGTCTCGGTGGAGTTGTACTCACCGCCGTCGCTGAAGGAGTCCGGGGTGCAGTTCAAGATCCCCATGACCACCGCGCGGTGCTTGGGCAAGGCGGCAAAGCTCGCGACTGATTTACGTGCCCGAAGAACGGGCAGGGGGGATGTGGCAGGGCCCGTTCCGGGCCCTGCTGCGAGGGAATCCATGGTGTGTGAGGCTACCTTCCGAGAATCAGGCTCATGGCTTCGGCCCGGGTTGCGGGCTCGTGAAGCGAACCGCGAACAGCACTGGTGACTGTCTTGGCTCCTGGTTTACGCACGCCACGCATGGACATGCACATGTGTTCACATTCAATGACCACTATGGCGCCGCGTGGTTTGAGGTGTTCAACCAGCGCGTCGGCAATTTGGGTGGTGAGACGTTCTTGAACTTGCGGCCGTTTGGCGTAAATATCCACCAGCCGGGCCAGCTTGCTCAGGCCTGTCACGCGGCCGTCATCTCCGGGGATGTAGCCCACGTGGGCGCTGCCGTGGAACGGCACCAGGTGATGTTCACAGGTGGAATAGAACGGGATGTCCTTCACCAGCACCATTTCCTGGTGGGCAATGTCAAAGGTGGTGCCCAGGATCTCGGCAGCATCGCTATGGAGCCCGGAGAACACTTCCGCATACGCCTTGGCCACACGCTTGGGGGTGTCGATCAGACCGCTGCGCTCCGGGTCTTCGCCAATGGCCAGCAGGATTTCCCGGACAGCAGCCTCAATGCGCGGCAAATCCACTGGATTATTAATCCCCGCCAGGGCGGCGCCAGCGGCGCCGCCCTGGGTGGAATCTACGTCGTCGTCGTAATCAGTCACGGATGTGATCCTATCGCCGATTACGGCTGCTCCGGCAGCGAGGGTGTCTCACCCTTGCCCAAATCGATGCCCGGGGTTGAATTCGGGGCGTCGATTGCACCGTCAAGGTGGGCGCTGGCGAGCTGGTCCTGCGGGGATATGCTCTCCGGAGCCGGTGCACCTGCGGCCAGGGCCTCGCGGCGCTCCTTGTCGGTGGTGACGGGAGGCAGCGTGGAGACCGGACGGGTTTCCTTGGACAGCCAGACCTGGCGCGGGGCGGGCTTGCGCAGATCGATAAAGATCTCCGCAATTTCGGCCTGGTTCAGGGTCTCGCGCTCCAGCAGCTCAAGGGCCAGCCGGTCCAGGATGTCCCGGTTGGCAATCAGGGCCTCATAGGCATCGTCATGAGCCTGGTCGATGAGCTTGCGAATTTCCTCGTCAACCATTGAGGCAACAGCTTCGGAGTAGTCCCGGTCGTGCCCGGCGCTGGCGCCAAGGAACGGCTCGCCCCCGGCGGCACCGAGCTTGACGGCGCCGATGCGCTCGCTCATGCCGTACTGGGTCACCATGGCCCGGGCTGTGCCGGTGGCCTTTTCAATGTCATTCGAGGCGCCTGTGGACGGATCGTGGAACACGATTTCCTCAGCAACGCGGCCACCCATGGCGTAGGCCATCTGGTCCAGCAGTTCGTTGCGGGTGATCGAGTACTTGTCATCCTCGGGCACAACCATGGTGTAACCCAGGGCGCGGCCGCGGGGCAGGATGGTGATCTTGGTGACTGGTGCCGTGTTGTGCATGGCTGCCGCCACCAGTGCGTGTCCGCCCTCGTGGTACGCGGTGATTTTGCGTTCCAGTTCCTTCATGACACGGGTACGCTTTTGCGGGCCCGCCATGACACGGTCGATGGACTCATCCAAGGCACGGTCATCAATGAGCTGAGCGTTGGAGCGGGCAGTCAACAAGGCTGCCTCGTTGAGGACGTTGGCAAGGTCTGCGCCGGTGTAACCGGGCGTCTTCTTGGCGACAGCGTTCAGGTCAACCCCGGGCGCCATCGGCTTGCCCTTGGCGTGAACCTTCAAGATCTGTTCACGGCCCAAACGGTCCGGGGCATCAACGGGAATCTGGCGGTCAAAACGGCCCGGTCGCAGCAATGCGGGGTCCAGGACGTCGGGACGGTTGGTGGCGGCAATCAGGATGACGTTGGTTTTGACGTCAAAGCCGTCCATTTCCACGAGCAACTGGTTGAGGGTTTGCTCGCGCTCGTCGTTGCCGCCGCCAATGCCGGCACCACGGTGACGGCCAACGGCGTCGATCTCGTCAACAAAAATGATGGCCGGGGAGTTGGCCTTGGCCTGCTCGAAGAGGTCACGGACACGGGAAGCACCCACACCCACAAACATTTCTACGAAGTCAGAACCGGAGATGGAGTAGAACGGCACGCCAGCCTCGCCGGCAACGGCGCGGGCCAGCAGCGTCTTGCCCGTTCCGGGAGGGCCGTACAGCAGCACGCCCTTGGGGATCTTGGCACCAACGGCCGTGAACTTGGCGGGGTTCTGCAGGAAGTCCTTGATTTCGTGGAGTTCTTCCACGGCCTCGTCCGCACCGGCAACGTCGCTGAACGTGACCTGCGGGTGGTCCTTGGTGAGCAGCTTGGCCTTGGACTTGCCAAATTGCATGACCTTGGAGCCGCCGCCTTGCATGCGGGAGAACAAGAACCAGAAGATCAACCCAATGAGGATGAAGGGGATCAGCAGGGACAGCATGCTTGACCAGAAGTTGTTCGACGCCGGCTGGTCATCAAACTTGCCCAGCTTGGCGTCGTCAATGGCATCCACCATGGTGGTCGCCCGGTAGCTGCCGTAGTAGAACTGGACGTTCTTGCCGGCCTTTTGACCGTCAGCCGTTGTGTAGTCATCCTTGAGGATCATGTCCACACGGCCCTCGGACCCAAAGACCTTGGCCGAGGCAACTTTGTCAGTTGAGAGCAGGTCCAGGCCCTCGGAAGTGCCGATGCGGCTGGTTCCCGTACCGGTCAACGTGAGAAGGCCTGCTCCGATGAGCACGACCACCACAACGATCCAGACAAATGGACCTTTGAAGAGTTTCTTGACTTTCATGTGTTCGAGGCTACGCCTCGTCCCTCCCGCTCAACCAATTCGTACCTATACGGGGTGCGCCGACACATCCCCAAGTAATAGCTTTACACCGTTCGCATTGCTACACGCACGGGAATGGCATTTAGTTCCCTGAGGGCATAACGATTTCGGCCAAAATGACGAAACCGGCGCCCGGTGCGCCCGTCCCCCACTTTCGCACCCGTCCCCGCAGCGTCCCATGCACCCGGCGCGCCCGTCCCCGCTTTTCGCGCCCGTTCGGACGGGCGCGAAAAGCGGGGACGGGCGCGGCGGAGGTGGTACGGATGAAAAATGCCGCCGTTCCCGCTTTTTGCCACCGGTATATCGGCGGCAAAAAGCGGGAACGGCGGCAGAAATCAGTGACGGGCGATTTACTCGTAAACGTGCGGCGCCAGGGTGCCGATGAAGTCCAGGTTGCGGTACCGCTCGGCGAAGTCCAGGCCGTAGCCCACAACGAATTCGTTGGGGATCTCGTAGCCAACGTACTTGACGTCGATTTCAACCTTGGCGGCTGCGGGCTTGCGCAGCAGGGTGCAGATTTCTACCGAGGCGGGGCCGCGGGACATCAGGTTGGCGCGCAGCCAAGACAGGGTCAGGCCCGAGTCGATGATGTCCTCGACGATCAGGACGTGCTTGCCCATGAGGTCGGTTTCGAGGTCCTTGAGGATCCGCACAACGCCCGAGGACTGGGTGCCGGAGCCGTAGGAGGAAACTGCCATCCAGTCCATGGTGACGTGGCTGTGAAGCGCACGGGAAAGGTCAGCCATGATCATGACTGCACCCTTGAGCACACCGACAAGGAGGACGTCGCGGCCCTGGTAGTCAGCATCAATCTGCGCGGCCAGTTCGGCTACACGCGTTTGGATTTGTTCCTTGGTATAAAGAACATGCTTAAGATCGGCTTGGACGTCTTGTGAATCCACCCAGGGCTCCTGATTGTGAAGGTCGTGGTACTGGTTTAGGTACTGTTTGGCGCCTACGTGCTGCGTCTAAGAACAAGCTTCCCATAGCCGGGGCCGTCGTGGGGAACACTCTGATTGCGCGAGATCCGCCAAGCACTGACTTTTCCGGCCAGCTGCACCGGACCTGCCGAGCCTTTTCTGGCCAGCAGGTATTCGGCGGCACCTAGGCGTTCAAGGCTTGGTTGGACTCCGCCAAGTTCGACGACGGCCAGCGCCAACACTCGCATCCTCAGGGCCGGGGCCAGTCCCCTGAGCGCGTCCTCGGCCAGCTCAATCTCTGCTGCGGGGCTGCTTTCGCCGCCGTTTGGCGCCGTGTTTGCTGCCCGGCGGAGCACCAATTTGTTGTATTCGGCTGCTGCGAGATCATCGAGGAAGTCGGCGTCGTGGCCCAGGATGCTTGCCGAGCGTGCCAGTGATTCGGCAATGCCCGGGCCAAGCTCTGCGCTGAGATACGGAATGACGTTTCGTCTGACGCGCACCCGCAAATAAGCAGGATCGTGGTTTGCGGGGTCGTGCCATGGAGTGAGTTCCAAGGCGTCACATATGGCCAAAATCTCATCCCGCCGCAGTCCCAGGAAGGGGCGCAGATACCTGCCACGGCGTTCACGCATGCCGGCTAGGGATCGTGTTCCCGAGCCCCTGGCGAGGCCGAGCAGCACGGACTCTGCCTGGTCATCCAGGGTGTGGCCCAACAGGACATTCTGGGCTCCCAGTTCTTGGGCCGTCGCCTCAAGCGCCTCAAAGCGGGCCGCGCGGGCTGCAGCTTCTGGACCCACGCCGTCGTGGTTGAGGTCAACGGTCCGCACCACAACCGGGTCCAGGCCCAGGGCCCGCAACTGGCCCGCGGTGGTCTGGGCAACCTGTGCGCTGCCTTCTTGCATCTGATGGTCAACCACCACGGCGCCCACACGTACCTCACCCCGTTTGGCGAAGAAGGCGCATACGGCGGCCAGGGCAAGGGAGTCGGGCCCGCCACTGCAGCCCACAAGGATCAGCGGCGGGTTTTCCACCACAAGGTTCTTGCCTGTGGTTTTAAGGCCCAAAAGCTCGCCCACCGCGGCACGCGCCTTGCCCACTGTGGGGTCGAGACGGCGGCGGGCCTTGACGTGTGGCTGTTCGGGTACTGCTGACATTTAGAGGCCCATCCGTTCAACCCAAAGGCGTGCATTGTGAATTTCCGCTTCAGTGGGCAGGTTTTTCTCCTGCGACCAGACATTGTTGAATCCGTCCATGCCCACCACGGCGACCACGTCGCGAACAAACTTTGCACCGTCACTGTATTGGCGCATTTTGGCGTCCAGGCCCAGGAGGTTCCGAATGAACTTTTCAATGACCCCACGGTCCTTGCCCCGGCTGTTGAAGCGTTGGCGGATGGTGCGCACAGTGGGAACAATGCGCTGGTCCACGCCGTCCATGACCACATTTGCGTGGCCTTCAAGCAGGCTCATGACAGCCGTCAAGTGGGACAAGGCTGCTTTTTGATCCGGGTTTTGGAGTAGGTCGAGCATGCCGCCGCGGCTCGGGCCCTGTCCTGCTGCGTCTTTGGCGATTTTCTCGGCTTGGCCAGGCTTGTTGCCCATTTGCTTGGCTGCCTGCAGAAGGCGCTCGCCAAAGTTATCCGAATCGCCCACCAACAGGGTGCCCAGCTTTTCAATTTCCCCCATCATGTGGTGGCGCAACCACGGTGCTGCAGCGAATTGCACGCGGTGGGTTTGTTCATGCAGGCAGACCCAGAGTCGGAAATCGGCAGGATCCACCTTCAGTTCACGCTCAACCGTGATGATGTTGGGGGCAACCAGCAGCAAGCGCCCGCCGGCGGCCTGCTGGTGCCCGTTGTTTGACGCTGCCAGAGCTGCAAAGGGATCGTACTGGCCCAAAACCTTGCTGGAGAGAAATGCGAGCGCCCCGCCCAGCTGGGCCCCCGTAACGGTGGCGCCGAATGTGGCAGAAGAGCTCCCCTGAACCGGGCGACCACCGGACTCCTTTGCGGCAAGGGCTTGTTTGGCTGCCAGGGCGCGCAGAACGGGGTCCATCATGACGGCAAAACTCTGGGTGTTTGCCTTGGCCCAGGATGCCCTGTCCACCACCAAGACCTCTGAATCGCGCAGGTCTCTGGCCGCTTCCAGGCGGCTGATCTCATGGACGTGGGGTACCGAGCGCTCGGCCATGAGGCGCAAATTCTCCACGGCTGCGGAGATTTCCGAGCCCCTAAGCGCCGGCCCGGCAGGAGCCAAATTTGCTGCCGTCTTGGCGGCAAGCTCCCAATTGACCATGCTGGGGGACGTGGAAGGGGTGGCTGCGGCATTGCTCTGCTGGCTCATGCATACCATCAGATCACAGAACGCTGACAGCTTGCCGCTGGCTCACAGCTGCGGCACAGGATAGGACTAGAAACAGCTTAGAATTTTCCACCACACTTGAAATTGGGGATTGCTTCCCACAGCCTTTAGGTGACTGGCATTTACTGTAGGAACCACCAACCGCGGGCCGATTGCAAGCCTGCCTTCACGAGAGACATGCATCCATGACTGAGACGCCGCGGAACACCTTCACAGATCTTCCGCCCCTGACTCTCCCTGACGGCAGCCCCATTCGCGCCCTGGTGGTTGATGACGAGGCCAGCCTGACGGAGCTGATCAGCATGGGATTGCGCATGACCGGTTAGGAGGTGGCTACGGCCAGCGATGGCGCCGAGGCTGTGCGAGTTGCCAGGACTTTCCGCCCCGACGTGCTGGTGCTCGATGTCATGATGCCCGGAATGGACGGCATTGAGGCGTCGGGTAAGATCCGGGAATTTTCCCCCAAAATCCCCGCCTTGTTCCGCCCCTCGGACACCTTCAAGAAGTTCTACGACTCTGCCTATCGGGAGCTCTACACCCAGGTGTACACGGAGGGAACCGCCTCGTCGCTTTTGGCAACCATTACCGAGTCCATTCCGGCAAGTGAGGACTTAACTGAGGAGGAGATTGCGGAGAAATCCAAGACTCTGAGGACATTCCTAAACCAGCGTGCCGAGGCCCTGGAGAAGGCCCTCGCCAACTAGGACGGGCTACCTAGCTGCGTGCCAGCACTGCCGCGGCGGCATCGACCACGGGCCTGGCGGCTGCGGCTCCGTCGGTGAAGCCATTGCCGATGATGCAGAACGCCAGCAGTCGCCCCTGGGAGTTGATGACGTAGCCAGTCAACGCTGTGACCACATTCAAGGAACCTGTTTTGGCCCGCACCAACCCGGCACCGTCGAGCTGGGGCCCCGCCACAAACCGGTGGGCCAGGGAACCGCTGAGTCCTGCAATGGGAAGGCCGGGCAGTGCCTGGCCAATGTCCGATGCCGGGTCGGCAAGCATCAAAGCCAGCAATTGAGTCAGCTTTGCGGAACTGATCAGGTTGCCTGTGGCCAGGCCGGAGTTATCTGTTGTGACAACGCCGTCCATGGGCAGGCCCAGCTCGGCAACCGCTTGGCGAACAGCAGCCACGGCGCCCGTATTGCTGGCTTCCTGACCAAGTTTCACGGCCACCATGCGGCCCACAACTTCGGCAACATAGTTGTCCGACTCAGCCAGCATGTACTGGGTCTGCTGGGCCACGGTGGCCGATTCCACCGCGGCAAGGACTGTACCGGGTGCCCCTGCGGGTGCTCCATTGGCCGCTGCTGGCGCCTTGCTTCTGGAAAGTGTCCCCGTGGTGGCAATACCGGCACCTTCCAGGGCCGCCGCAAATGCTTCCGCCACAGCCACAGCGGAATCCTGGGGGCGCGGTCCGCTCAAAACTTCAGGGGCAAGGCGGCCCGCATTCAATGCCATGGGAAAAATGGGTGCGATTTCCCCGGCATCAACGTCGCCGTCGGCCCATTTGGAGTTCAGCGCGGGGCCCGTGAACAAGGTGTCGTCAATACTGAGGGTGATCGGGCCGTTGACCCCTGCAGCTGCGAGCGCCGCGGCTGTTTTCTTAGCCAAGGTGGCAATCCCGGCATGGCCCATCACGGCGTCCGTTGCGCTGTCACCGGCACCGAGCATGGCGTCCCCGCCGGCCAGCAAAACCAGCTCATTGGCGGCGGACCCAGCCACAACCTGGGTGCTGAAGCGCGTCTCGGTGCCCAGGGTTCTCAGCGCGGCTCCGGCAGTGAGCAGCTTCAGGTTCGAGGCCGGCACCCTGGCCGTCTCGCCGTCCTGGGAAAACAGCTCTTTGCCCGTGGCGGTGTCGGTGACGAACATGGCGAAGGTGCCATCGCCGTCGAACGTCAACGCCTGGGTCAAATCCGCGGAAAGTTTGGCAGCATCCGGCAAGGGGGCCTCAGCATTTAGCGGGGCCACGGCTGAGATTCCGCTGATCACAGTGGGCGGCAATTGGGCGCCCGGCACAACGGCCACGGCAGCCGGATCCTTGGGCAGAAACGCGGGGGCCAGATGCAAGCCAACGGGGACGCTGACGGCAGCCAATGCACAGATGAGCAAGCCGCTCGTCACAACTTTTGACGTGCGTCCCATAGAGCAGGTAGTTCCTTCGAAGCTGGTGGTCCCGGCGCGCAAATGGGCGGGTCAAGTGAGCGATCCGACCCTGTTGGTCCTGGGTGGGTTTTTAGCGCAACAAATGCGCCTATATCCTCATACTAGACGGAAATTCTCCGCGCGGCCTTGTCAGGCCTCGCACACCCCCATCATGAGGAGCATAACGATGAAGCACGATGTCACCATCGAGATCCCCCGCGGATCACGCGTCAAGTACGAAGTTGACCACGAGACTGGCCGCGTCCGCTTGGACCGTGTGCTGTTCACCTCGATGCAGTACCCCACCCACTACGGGTTCTTCGACAACACCCTGGGCGAAGACGGCGATCCCCTGGACGCGCTCGTCATGCTGCAGGACTTTGACCTGCACCCGGGCGTTGTGGTGGATGCCCGCCCCATCGCCGTATTCAACATGACCGACGACGGCGGCGGCGACGCCAAGGTTCTGTGTGTTGTTGACGACAAGCGCTTCGACCACATCCAGGAACTCTCCGATGTTGACGAATTCCTGGTCAAGGAGATCGAGCACTTCTTCATGCGTTACAAGGATCTGGAGCCGGGCAAGTGGGTCAAGGCTGAGGGCTGGGCCGACCGCGCAGCCGCCGAGGCTGAATTGGAAGCTTCCATCAAGCGCTTTGCGGACACCAAGCACTAGTCCCCAGCTCCTCCCTCCACTCGCACGCTCGCGAGGGAACCCTCGGATCTGTGGGCCCACCCAGCACCACCCTCCGTCTGATTCGGCGAGGGCGCGGTGAGAGGTTGAAGGCGGCGTTCCCTTTTCGGGGAGCGCCGCTTTTTTTGGTGCAGGCACTTCGGCTCGCCCGCACTGCATAGCTGCGGGTAGTTGTGCCCATCGCCGCCAAGGACCAGCTCTGTCTAAACTGGTCATGGCCACCCAATGGCCGCCCGCACACGCCGCACTGATCCCACAATGTTCGGCCCTACACTTCTAAGGATGGTCATGGACGGTTTTATCGGCGCCGACATCGCGGACCTCCGGGACTTTGCCAAGGCCATGGACAAGGCCTCATATGTACTGACGCAGCAGGCCCAAGCTCTGTCCTCAGTTGTCAACCAAAACCGCGGCTGGCAGGGCCCCGATGCTGAGCGGTTCCGCCAAACCTGGAATTCATCCCACCGCCCCACACTGGCTTCCAACGCCCGGAACTTGCAGCAGGTCTCAGACCAGCTGCGCAAGAACGCCGACGAGCAGGAAACCGCCAGCTCCGTGGCCAGCATTGCCGGTGGCACAGGCGGCGATGGCCCGGCGTTGTCCGTCCTGAAGGATGTGTACGACGTCGGTATGGGCGGCAAGGGAGCCATCACACCCCTGCTGAACGCTTGGAAGCTCCACAAGCTCGGCGCTGAGGACTGGGCCAAGACCAAAGAACTGCTGACCAATTGGGATGATTCCGGCCGGTGGCTCAAGGGCGGCCTCGACCAACTAAAAAATGGCGGCAAGCTCAGCGACGTCCTGAGCGACCTCAAGGCGGGAATCCCCTATAGCCAGGCCTTTGACGACGCCAGCAAATTCTCCAAGGGCTTGCGCATAGCTGGCGGACTGACGGGGCCGCTCAGCATTGCCGGCGGCATCCACGACATGATTTCCCCCGAGCATGACGGCTGGCGAGGGGGAGGCGACCGGGTTGCGGGCGGCCTCTCCGTGGTGGGCGGCGTGGGCAGCATTATGTTGATGACGGCCGGGGGCGCTGCCCTGTTGGGCCCCATCGGCGCACCCATAGTGGTCGCCGCCGGCGTGATTGCAGGGGCTTGGGCCTTGGGCAACCTGGTGGTGGACAACTGGGACAGCATCACCAACTTCGCCAAGAACCCCGGCCAATACATCAGTGACGGCGCCAAAGAGGTCACAAACTTTGCCAAGGACGTAGGCAGTAAAGTGGTGAACGGCGTAGGTGACGCAGCCAAATCGACTGGCAAATTCTTGAAGGGAATTTTCGGATGAGCACAAATACTATCCAGTGGACTGAACGCGATGTGGAGTCCGCAGCCCAAGTGCTTGCCATGGCCAGTGCCGAAGGCACGCCGCTGCCCACGCTGACCGATGAGGAAGTGGTGGCGCTGGACGGTGTGCAGCGCGAGCAGGCTGTGCCCACGCCGTGGCTCTCCGCCCAAACCGCTGATCGAAACGCCCTGTGCGGCGTTGCCCTGAGGGGCTTGCTGGCCAAGGAACTGGCCTACCCCGTGATTTTTGAAGGCGAGACCGAACCGACACGCCTTCACACCACACCCGAGATCACGGGCACGCTGGCCCTGCGCCGCACCTCGCGCCAGGTTGCTTCGCTGGAGCGAACAGTGTCCACCGGCAAGCGTTGGCTTTTTGCCTACACCCACGACGGCGGCACCCTCCTGGAGGAAGTGGACGAGAGCGGCCTCCACGGGTTCACGGTAGTCACCGTGGATCAGATCCCCGCCCGCCTCGCCGCCTTTGCCGACCCTCAGGGCGCGGCAGCCAAGGATTCCCAAGCCACGAACTACACGGAAGCAGAGTTTGAAACCGCCGGTTCGCAGCAGCTGTCCCAAACACTGGCGGCCAGCAACTTGGCGGTCTTTGAAACCAATGCTGACGCGTTGCGAACACTCACCATCTACACGGGCCCCGAGTCTGTGCACATCCTCACCCCGCATGCCGTGAACGGCTCGTTGACGTTGACATTGCAGGAAGTCTCTGCACCCTCCCTCACCAACGTTCTGGCGGGCATGCTGTCACCCAAATAGCCACCCACTGTGGCGGTGTGCACCGTCAGGTGCCCCCCACGCCGTTCTTCCTACGAGGTATTCATGGCCACGAAACCCAAATTTGACGGGCCCACCCGCCTGATCGATCCCCTCACCGGACGCCCAGTGCGGCAGTTCACCATGACTGGGAACTACTACGTCCGCGCCACTGCCACCAGGCATTTCTGGGGCAGGGTCCTGGACGGGGCAGTGTTCCTGGCCGCGTTCGGAATCCTGTCGTTGCTGGTGATCCCGGTGCGAAAAGCCATGGAAAACAGTCCGTCGCTGTGGGAGCTGGCGTACAGCAACGGCTTCTTCATCGGGCTAATCGCACTGTTCTGGTTCCCCGCGCTTTATGTGTACGGCATGATTTGGGGCAAATGGGGCCTCTTTGGCGACCGTGCGGCCCGCATGCGCAGTGTGCGGATCACCGACGGGTCCCTGTCCGGGCCGTGGCTCGGCGGCTGGCGAGTCATCCTGTGGTCGTTCCTGCCGCTGTACGCGGTTTTCATGATTGCCAGCTTGTTCGACGGCGGCGTGGAACACACCCCCGGATACGTCCCGCTGGACTTGGACTCCGGTGTGGCGAAAGGTCATGCCCCGGTTCCCGACCCCGCGATTGTTGCGAAGGAGCAAGCCGAAGCCCAGGCCGAGGCTCAGACACGCGCCCAGATGCCGCACCTGTACGGAAAGGCCCCGGATGCACGGTCGTAGTTTTTGGGTCCGTCGGGCCGAGCAGCGGCTGGGACCCGAGCTGGGCCAGTTGCGCCATGTGGCCGCATCGAGGCGGATCCACTGGGCCTGGCTGGTGCCATGCATTGCCATTGGCTTTGTTTACGGAGTCATCGGGCAGTTCATCAGCAGCCCGCGCTCCACGGACCGGACCCCCGACAGGTTTGAGGACATTCCGCTGTTCATGGTGGTGTCCCTGCTGACGGGACTGGTGCTCTGGTCCCTGACGCTCGCCTTCTCCTTCCGGACACTTCTGGTGTTCGACGCCGGAATTGTCACCTCATTTGCCCAAAAGGCCACGACGCGGATCTTTTACTGGAATCAGGTCAACCCGGAATCCATCAAGGCTGTGACAAGCCAGGATGGTTCCGGCCCCACCCACTTGCTGGTGGCCAAGAAGCTGACAAAACTCAGTGTTCGCGGAAAATACGCCGTTGTCTTTCAGGCCGTGCCCGCCAAAGTGGAGCCGGCCACAAACAGCAGCACAGAACCCCCGCAGGCCGGTTTCTGGACGTTTGAAACGACAGACGAGCCAAGCCCACTTGTTCTGGCCCTCCAGCAGGCCATGGTGGAAGCACGAATTCCGGGCGCTGAGCGGATCGCAGTGCAGGCGTTGCCGCCCGTTGTGCTTGCGGGCAGGACCATACTGGACTGACCCCGCGGTCAGTGTGCAGATAATGCCCTCAAAATCGATTTTAAGCGCAATATCTGCACACTCGAGGTGTCAGACCAGGCTGCGCAGGACGGCGGCAGCACCGTCGTCGTAAACGGATGCGGTGATCTCATCGGCGGCAGCCTTCACCTCATCGTCCGCCTGGCCCATGGCCACGCCCCGGTTGGCCCAGCGCAGCATTTCAATGTCATTGGAGCCATCGCCCACGGCCACCGTCAGGGCGTTCTCTATGCCCAGGGAAGCCCTGACAGCCTCCAATGCTGATGCCTTGTTGACGCCGTCTGCAGCAATGTCCAGCCACGCGCTCCAGCCAATGGCGTAGGTGACCCCGTGCAGGCCGGCAGCCGCAATGGCGTCGGCGAACTCCGCAGTGGAGGCCTCGGCGCTGTTGACAACCACCCGCACCGCCTTGGCCTCCAGCAGGTGGTGGAAATCCACGCCGCGCGCCTCAATGCCGAAGCTGTTGTCCTGAAAACGGGATGTGGACAGGAAGTTCCCTTCAGCGTCCTCGAGGGCGAACTTGGCGCCGGGGATGCTGTCGCGCAGGGCAGTCAGCGCGGGGGCAGGATCGAACGTCACGCGGTCAATGATCTCGTAGCCGTCAACCAGGGACGGATCCAGCCGGATGGTCACACCGCCGTTGGAGCACACTCCGTAACCGTGGCGGAGCCCGATGGCCTCCACAATGGGAAGCAGCGCGCCCAGGGAACGGCCCGTGGCGATGATGACGTGGTGCCCGGCGTCAACCACTGCCGCGGCTGCGGTGCGGACGCCCTCGGTCATGATGCCATCGTGGTCCACCAGGGTGCCGTCAACATCCAGGGCTATCAGGTACTTTGTTGTTTCATTTGTCCGGTCATCGATGCCGGGAATTACATTATTTACTGTCATAGTCATGTCTCCAGTCAAGCAGATTGGGCTGGTACTGCCACATATTTTGGCTGTTAAAACCATGAACGCCGGGCAAATACTCACAGCTGTGTGCACAGTGTGAGTATTTACCCGGCGTTCACGAAACGCCTAGGGAATTACAGGACGGGAAAGACTTCCAGGCCGCCCATGTACTTGCGCAGGGCAACCGGGACGTTGACTGAACCGTCGGCATTCTGGTGGTGCTCCAGGATGGCCACAATCCAGCGGGTCGTGGCCAGGGTGCCGTTCAGGGTGGCAACTGCGCGGGTGCCACCCTTGCCGCCGTCGTCAGCCACCAGGCGCTCACGGATGTTCAGGCGGCGGGCCTGGTAGGTGGTGCAGTTGGAGGTGGAGGTCAGCTCACGGTAGGCATCCTGGGTGGGCACCCAGGCCTCGCAGTCGAACTTGCGGGCGGCGGAACCGCCAAGGTCGCCAGCTGCCGTGTCGATCACACGGTAAGGCAGCTCAACCTTGGCCAGCATTTCCTCTTCCCAGGCCAGCAGGCGCTGGTGCTCCTCAGCGGCCTTTTCAACCGTGGTGTAAACAAACATTTCCACCTTGTTGAACTGGTGCACGCGGATGATGCCGCGGGTGTCCTTGCCGTGCGAACCGGCCTCGCGGCGGTAGCAGGAGGACCAGCCGGCGTAGCGGACGGGTTCGTCAACGTTGATGATTTCGTTGCCGTGGTAGCCGGCCAGCGCGACCTCTGAGGTGCCCACTAGGTACAGGTTATCCTCGGCCAGACGGTAAATTTCGGCGTCGTGCTCCACGTCAAAACCGGTGCCGGCCATGGTCTCGGGCAGCACAAGCGTGGGGGTGATCATGGGTGTGAAGCCGGCTTCGATGGCCTGGTCCATGGCCAACTGCAGCAGCGCCATTTCCAAGCGGGCACCAACACCCCTGAGGAAGTAGAAACGTGAACCGGACACCTTGGCGCCGCGCTCCATGTCGATGGCGCCAATGAGTTCACCAATTTCCAGGTGGTCGCGTGGCTTGAAGTCGGGGAATTCCCGGGGTGTGCCAACGGTCTTGACCACCACGTAGTCGTCCTCGCCGCCTTCCGGGACACCCTCGGAGACCAGGTTGGCCATGCTGCGCACCAGGGCGTCCTGTTCAGCACTGGCTGCATCGGCTGCTGCCGAGGCCGCCTTGACGGCTGCGGCGAGTTCCTTCACCTCTGCCAGCAGGGCCTGCTTTTCCTCACCCTTGGCTTGGGCCACCTTTTTGCCGAAGGCATTTTGTTCGGCGCGCAAAGCCTCAAAAGAGGTGATCGCAGACTTTCGTGCAGCGTCGGCGGCTATGACGGAGTCCACCACAGACGGTTCGGCACCGCGCGCACGCTGGCTGGCACGGTATTTTTCGGGATTTTCGCTGAGGTCTCGTACATCGATCACACCCTAAGCCTATCCAATCAATGCAACTTGACGGGCTATGGTTAGAGAATCATGCCAACTGAACTTCTTGCAGTCATTATTGTGGTCATTACTGTGCTCGCCGTTGCCATCAGCTGGCTGGGTGTGCGCAAGCTCGCCCAGAAGCACACGCGCAGCGCCGTGGCTGATTCACCGCACAAAATTCACTTGGCAAAGCAGCAAGTAGTTTTCATTTACAACCCCACCAAAAACGGGACCGACGACGCAAAAACGCTCATCACCCGTTCCGTGTCCAAAGCTGGCTGGCCAGCCCCCCTCTTCTTTGAAACCAGTGCTGCGGACCCGGGCTTCACCATGGCCGCGGCCGCGCTGGAGGCGAAGGCCGATGTGGTTATTGTGGGCGGCGGCGACGGGACTGTGCGGGCTGTGGCACAAACGCTGCGGCACACCGAAGTTCCTTTGGCCATCATCCCCCTGGGCACCGGAAATTTGCTGGCCCGCAATCTGAGTCTGGATGTCACAGACATTGCCAGCAGCGTCCAGACCGCCTTGTTTGGGCACCAGCGCCACATTGATGCCGGGCTGATGGAGATTGAGGACAATGTCACCGGCGCGGTTGGCAAGCATTCCTTCATGGTCATTGCCGGCCTTGGCATGGACGCCGACGTCATGAATGACACCAATTCCAAGTTGAAGGAACATGTTGGCTGGCTGGCCTACAGCGAGGCAGGATTGCGGCACATGGCGGGTCCGCGCAAGAAGGTAAGCATCGAATTGGATGATGAACCCGCCCAGCAGCGCAAAATCCGTTCAGTACTGTTTGCCAATTGCGGGCTGCTCCCGGGTGGCATCGATTTTGTGCCCGGCGCCCTGATTGACGACGGCGTACTGGACGTTGTGGTGATCAGCCCCCGGAGCGCTTTGGGCTGGCTGGCCATGGCCGGAAAAGTGGTGTTCCGACACAAGAACAACCTGCCCGTCATTGACTTTTACCGCTCACAGAACCTGACCATCCGCACTGTCATGCCGGTGGAGACCCAGATCGACGGCGACCCGTCAGGCCCCGCAACATGCGTCCAGGTCAGCGTGGAGCCCAAGGCTGTGCTGGTGCGTGTGCCAGCACCCAACAACCCCGCCTAAGAGCTGTCGGCGCCACAGCTCCATGTGGAAGAGGCTTCGTGCGGAAGAGCCAGTGACACCGCAGCGGCACGGAGTCAGTCAGTTTCCGGGCGCTGCGACTGTTCCTTGATGAGGCGTTGCTCTTCGTCAAAGCGCAACTCGTTGGCGTCGTCACTTTCGTCCCCGACCGATGTGTCACGGCCTTCCTTGGCACCAGGATTGACAATGGTGCCTTCTTGGCTGCTGCTCCTGCCTACATGCGGATCCATGGTGACTCGCCTCTTCCCTGCTGGCATCAACTTTCCCTCTTCAGACAAATGGTCATGAAGATACCCCAAAGCATAGGCTTGCCGATGCCGCAGCGAAAGAGATGTGTGCGCGCCAATATCGGCAAGCTCATGGCCGCAGGAGGGCTGCGGCCCCGGCTACCGTCCCCTACACCAGGAGCGATTCAACCCACGTGGAAGCCTCGGCAAAGGCAACATCGGAATTGTAGGCCCGGATCAGCGGCGGCTGCCCGTCCGCCCGCGGATATGAGCCCAGGAAGCGCATGTCCGGGCTGACCCGGTGCAGGCCGCGCAGAGCTTCAGCCACGCGGGCGTCACGGATGTGCCCCTCCATGTCAACACTGAAAATGTAGTGACCCAGGTACTGCCCCGTGGGCCTTGATTCAATGCGGCTCAGGTTCACCCCACGGCTGGCAAACTGTTCCAGGATGGCCATCAAGGCGCCGGGGTGGTCTTCCGGCAAAGGAATTGCCAGCGTTGTCTTGTCAGCCCCCGTGGGAACAGGCAGTGAGCCCGGCTTGGCCACCAGCACAAAGCGCGTAACAGCCCCAGCGTTATCCTCAATGCCTGCGGCCAGAATGTTCAGGCCAGTTTGTTCCGCCACCAGCGGTGCACAGACGGCGGCCTGGAAGGCGGATGTGCCTGCCACCAGCTCGTGGGCGGCGGCCGCCGTCGAATTCGCCGGAACATGGGTGGCCAGTGGAAGCTTTGCGGCAAACCATTCCCTGGTCTGCGCCCACGCGTGCGGGTGTGTGCCCACGGCTGTGACATCCGCCAGCGTGACTCCAGTCCGTGCCACCAGCACAAAACTCACGGGCACCACCACCTCATGGATGATCCGCAGCTCAACACCGTTGGCGATGGCATCCAACGTTGCCGGAACGCCACCTTCAATGGAGTTCTCAATGGGCAGCATTGCGGCAAAAGCCTCGCCGTTGCGCACTTTGTTCAGGGCCGCGGCAGCCGTGTTGGAGGGAATCCGCGCCAAAGCGGCCGCACCGGGAACCTTGAGCAGGGCCGACTCGGTGAAAGTCCCTTCGGGCCCAAGGAACGTCAGGGGCAGCACGGAATCAGTGGGCACGGAAGTCATGGGGCACCTGTTCGTTGAAGCGGAAGTAATTTAGAGGACGCGGGGAGTTTCACCGTTGGAGGAAATCATGGGCTTGTCCGATTCAAACCAGGCACCCATGCCACCCATCACGTTAAACGCACTGTAGCCGTTTTCGGTCAGCCAGTTGGTGGCCCGGAACGAACGGCCGCCCGTGCGGCAGATGACGAACAGATCCGTGTCCGGGTCAAGCTCGTCCAAACGGGCCGGCAACTGCTCCAGCGGAATGTGCAGCGCGCCCTCAACGTGGCCCGCTTCCCACTCGTAATCTTCACGGACATCCAAAATCACTGCGCCCGCAGCCAACTCGGCCACCGTGACGCTCATGATGTCTGACATGTATTTTCTCCTTGCAAGTAAAGACAAATCCGGCTTAAGCCTACTGCCCGTGGGGCCACGCGCGAGCGAAGCGAGGGATGGGGAGGGCGGGAGGCGCTAACGCCCGAGGGGCCAACCAGCCGTATACGCTGCAGCCCTCCAGAAGCCTAAAATGTGACGTTCAGCAAGACTAGTGTCAAAATTGGACTTGTGAGTTCACAAAACAGCCCCGCCGATCCGGCACTGGCACCCCAAAAACCCCGCGATACATCCTTCTTCGGACAGCCAAAAATGCTGCTGAACCTCTTCAGTGTGGAGCTGTGGGAGAGGTTCTCCTTCTACGGCATGCAAGGCATCCTGGCGTACTACATGTACTACTCCGTGACCCAAGGTGGGCTCGGTATTGACGAAGGCACCGCCCTGGGCATTGTTGGCACCTACGGCGGTGGCGTGTACCTCTCCACCATTCTTGGCGCCTGGGTTGCCGACCGCCTCATGGGCTCTGAGAAGGTGCTCTTCTACAGCGCCATCATGATCATGGCCGGGCACTTGTCCCTAGCCCTGCTGCCGGGAGCTGTTGGCCTGACCGTTGGTCTGATCCTGATTGGGGTGGGCTCCGGTGGATTGAAAGCCAACGCCACCTCACTGGTTGGCACCTTGTACGCCAAGGACGACGACCGTCGCGACGCCGGTTTCTCCATCTTCTACATGGGCATCAACATTGGTGGGCTTATTGGCCCGCTCGTCACCGGCTGGTTGCAGGTCACCTGGGGCTTCCATGTGGGCTTCGCCGCAGCAGCAGTTGGTATGGCCTTTGGTCTGCTCCAGTACGGCCTGACCCGTAAGAACCTTCCCCAGTCGGCGCACGAAGTCCCCAACCCGCTGCCGAAGTCGCAATACGGCAAGTTCATCGCCCTGGCCGCTGCAGCCATCATTATCATTGTTGTGGCCGTGGCCTTGAAGCTCATTACCGCCGAGAACCTCAAGTGGATCATCGTGGCAGTTGTCATCGTGGCGACTATCGCCTACTTTGCACTCATTTTGGCCAACAAGACCGTAACGGCTGTGGAACGCAGCCGCGTTTACTCGTTCATGCCGTTGTTCCTGGCCAGCGCCGTCTTCTGGTCATTGTTCCAGCAGCAGTTCACAGTGATTGCCCTCTACTCTGACAAGCGCCTTGACCGCAACATTCTGGGTTGGGAGGTGCCCGCCAGCTGGGTCGCCTCCATCAACCCGGTGTTCATCATCATTCTGGCCGGCGTGTTTGCAGCCGTCTGGACCAAGTGGGGCCCGCGTCAGCCCGGCACACCCGTGAAGTTCTCTGTCGCGTTGGTCGTGATGGGTTTGGCCTATCTGTCATTCATCCCGTTCGCCGGCATGGCCGCTGTTCCCATGATGGCCATTGTTTTCATCCTGCTGCTCTTCACAGTTGCTGAACTCATGCTCTCGCCCGTGGGCCTCTCACTGGCCACGAAGCTTGCCCCTGCCGCCTTCCAGACACAGATGGTTGCCTTGTTCTTCCTGTCCATCTCGCTCGGAACCGCCATGTCAGGTGTGCTCGCCCAGTGGTACGACCCCGCCAACGAGACCCCGTACTTCATGGTCATCGGCTTGGTCTCCATTGGATTTGGTGTCCTGTTGTTCCTGGTCAAGAAGCCCATCAAGAAGCTGATGGCTGGCGTCATGTAGGTCTTTTCTTAAAGTACGACGGCGGCACCTTTCCCATCGCAGTTGTGTTGGGAAAGGTGCCGCCGTCAGTTAAGGACCCTAGTGAGTTGTTGCCAACCAGGTGTAGCCCTCAGCTGCTGGGCTGTAGGAGTCAAAACCCATCATGGCCAGGCCGAAGAGAACAAAGCCGTAGAGCGCACCATAGATCAGTAGCGCCAAGTAGTTGGTAATCAGCCCGGTGATGGAAAATGACCTGCCTTGAGGGCTTTCCTTCTTGAGACCAATGTGGCCCAAAACGATGCCAACTATCTGCGGGACCATAAAAAACCCGAATCCTGCCACGAGCGAGACCAAGCCAATGATCATGCTGGCCAGGCTCATGCCGCGCGGGCCACTGGTCTTGTCCGCATAGCCCGGACCGCCCTGATAATACGTTGGGCCACCATAGTGCTGGGCGTAGGGCTGCTGCCCATACGGTTGCTGGGCGTAAGGCTGCTGGGCGTAGGGCTGCTGCCCATACGGTTGCTGGGCGTAAGGCTGCTGGGCAAAGGGTGCCTGCTGCCCATACTGCCCGCCTGCCGGTGGTCCATACTGGGGCGCCGGCGGGTTTTGGAACTGCTGGTTCTGGCCCAAGAAACTATCCGGCACGGCAGGCGCCGCGTAGGGCGGCGTGGGGCTGCCGGGCTGGCCAGGCTTTGGCTGCGGCTGCTCTGGCTGGTTCGACATTGCTGACTCCTACTGGAATTGCTGTCCCGTGAAGGCACGCAAGGGGGAAAGTTAAAGTTGACTCCCATAATAGTCCGGTCTCCTGAGACAGCCGGGTGAGTCTTCGCTCAGATAGTTCATACTCTGGGCAGCACGTGCCAATCCGGCGCCGGCTCTGTCATGCTGTGAATATGGCTAGCCGCGCGGGCACTACTGCCCTTCCCCAGGACCTTGTTGATCTTTCTGCTTTGCTGGATGCATATTACGATCTGACTCCAGATCTTAGCGATCCGGCGCAACGGGTGGCTTTTGGCACCTCGGGGCACCGCGGCACCTCATTGAAGGCTTCCTTCAACGAGGGCCACATTGCCGCCATCACCCAAGCCATTGTGGAGTACCGCAACGGTCAGGGAATCACCGGCCCGTTGTTCATGGGCAAGGACACGCATGCCCTGAGCGATCCGGCACAAAACACGGCCTTGGAAGTTCTGGCGGGCAACGGCGTCGAGGTTCTCATTGACGCCCGCCATGGTTACACGCCCACCCCGGCCGTTTCGCATGCCATCCTGAGCTACAACTCGGGCCGCACAGAGGGACTGGCGGACGGAATTGTGGTGACTCCTTCCCACAACCCGCCCGGCGACGGCGGTTTCAAATACAACCCTCCCCACGGCGGGCCCGCCGATTCCGATGCCACCGGCTGGATTGCCAACCGGGCCAACGAACTGCTGGAAAACGGCTTGCGAGGCGTGAAGCGGGTCGTGCTTTCAGACGCCATGGCGGCCTCCACCACCGGCAAGTTCGACTTCCTCTCCAGCTACGTTGACGACCTGCCCTCCGTCCTTGACATTGACGCGATCCGGGCCGCAGGCGTGCGCATTGGGGCGGACCCCATGGGTGGGGCTTCGGTGGATTACTGGGGCGAGATCGGCGAACGCCACAATCTGGACCTCACAGTTGTCAACCCCACCGTGGACCCCCAGTGGGCCTTCATGTCACTGGACTGGGATGAGAAGATCCGCATGGATTGCTCCTCCCCCTCAGCCATGGCGTCGCTCATTAACAAGCTGGCCGCTGGAGCCCCCTTTGACATTGCCACCGGGAACGACGCCGACGCCGACCGCCACGGCATCGTCACCCCGGATGCCGGGCTGATGAACCCCAACCACTACTTGGCTGTGGCCATCCAGTACCTCTACACGCACCGTTCACAGTGGCCCGCAACAGCCAGCGTGGGAAAGACCTTGGTCTCCTCCTCCATCATTGACAGGGTCGCCGCCGATCTTGGCCGCCAGCTCGTTGAAGTTCCCGTGGGTTTCAAATGGTTTGTGCCGGGCCTGCTCTCCGGCGAGGGCGTGTTTGGCGGGGAGGAATCCGCAGGCGCCTCCTTCGTCAAGAAGGACGGTTCCGTCTGGACCACCGACAAGGACGGCATCCTGTTGGCACTGCTGGCCTCGGAAATCACGGCCGTCACCGGAAAATCACCCTCGCAGCACTATGGTGAGCTAACAGCCCGCTTTGGGGCGCCGTCGTACGCCCGCATTGACGCCGCAGCCACCCGTGAACAGAAGGCGGCACTGGGCAAGCTCTCTGCCGCCGACGTCTCCGCCACCATGCTGGCCGGGGAGCCAATCACGGCCAAACTGACGGAAGCCCCCGGCAACGGCGCCGCCATTGGCGGCTTGAAGGTCACCACCGAGAACGCCTGGTTCGCGGCACGCCCCTCCGGCACGGAAGACGTGTACAAGATTTACGCCGAATCCTTCAAGGGCGCAGACCACCTGGCCCAAGTCCAAGCCGAGGCCAAGGCCCTGGTCGACGGCGTCATCTCCTAACGCGGCGGCAGCTGGGCCACTTCCGCCATCCCTCGCGAGCAGTAAGATTTTCCGCCCGCTCCGGGGCCTCCGGCTTCAGTGTCGGCTGCGAATTTGGGCTATGCGCTGTGTTGCCGACTTCGCGATCGCATAGCCCAAGTCCACTTTGGGCATGCGCAAGTTTGGACCCCGCGCCTAGCGCAGCTGTCAGAGAGGCGCCATGCTGGCCTTGACAGCTGCGCATAAACAAAGTCGCATGGGTTTATGCGCAGACACAGGTATTCGCGCAGCGCATATGCAAATTGAGGGCCGGGCGGCGGAGCCGGTGTTTCCGTAGGCGACGTAAAGGAGACGCCAAAGGCCGCCCGCGGCCGACGCGTCGGATAGTCGCCGAGGGAATTCCGGTCCGCAGCACGCACCGGCGCACGCACCCGGTTAGTGGTGGGCGCCTAGTTCGTGTTCGGCGTGGGTGACGGGTTCCAGCTGGAAGGTGGAGTGCTCAATGCTGACGTCAAAGTGGCTGGCCACGCAGCTTTGCAGGGCGTCGAGCATGAGCGGGACGTGGCCGTCGTGGAAACATTCCTCGTCCACCACCACATGGGCGGAGAGGATGGGCAGGCCAGTGGCGATTTGGCTGGCGTGGAGGTCGTGGACGCCGCGAACATGATCGAGCGCCAGTATGTGCGCGCGGACCTCATCCAGGTCAAGTCCTGAAGGAGTCGATTCCAGCAGCACACCAATGGTTTCCAGCAGCAGCCTCACGGTGCGCGGCAGGATCATGGCGCCAATGAGCATGGCCACCACGGCGTCGGCCTGCATCCAGCCGGTCAGCGAGATGACGATGGCTGCCACAATGACTGCCACCGAGCCCAGGGCGTCGTTGACAACCTCCAGAAACGCTGCCCGCATGTTGAAGTTCTTGCCGCGCCCGCCCATCAGGACAAACATCGAGATGATGTTTCCCAGCAGGCCTATTGCGCCGAAGATGATCATCTCATTGGAGGCAATCTCGGTGGGGTTGAAGAGGCGCTGGACGCCTTCCACCAAAACAATGAGGCCGACGGCGAGAAGCACCGCTGCCTGCGCTGTTGCCGCGAGTACTTCCGCCCGCGCAAAACCCCACGTCCGCTTGCTGGTTGCCGGGCGGGTCATCAAGCGGGCGGCCAGCAAGGCCATGGCAAGCCCGCCGGCATCCGTGAGGACATGCGCGGAATCAAACAGCAACGCCAGGGATCCGGTGAGCAGGGAGCCGATGACCTGAAAGACAAACACGGCCAGCGTGATTGCCAAGGCAACGGCAATGCGTCCTTGGTGGCTCTCGCCCGGGGCCCCGGCGTGGGAATGGGAGTGATCGTGACCAGACATAACTCAATAGTACATCGATGGCTGAATTCATCAACTAATGTATGATATTGAGAATGAAGCCCATTAGCAACGCAGCAGTGCTGGCCAGGTTTGGCTACGCCCTCTCCGACCCCACCCGGGCCGAAATCTTGATGAATCTAGCCAAGACACCCCAGTATCCGGCCGACCTGGCCACCGAACTGGGCGTTTCACGCCAAAGCATCTCCAACCACCTTTCCTGCCTGCGAGACTGCGGACTGGCCGTTGCCATCGCCGAGGGGCGCCGGGCCAGGTATGAACTGGCCCACCCGGACCTGGCCCACGCACTTAACGACCTTCTCGGCGTCGTACTCCTGACCAGCGAAGGCCACGTCCCCCACCCCTAGTTCGTCCGGCCGGTGGGCACAGGCGCCCCGAACCACCCGTAAATCTCCGTGTGCCGATATTCTTATCGGCAGGCTGTGCACTGGCACGGCATTGACTGGAGGCACGTTGATGAATTTGTTGGGCACTAAGTGGCGCGTTCACGGGGACGGCAAAACTATTGCACCGGGGCAGGTTGTCGGCCCCGACGAGCGGCTGAGCTGGCCCCGGACCATTGGTATTGGCCTGCAGCACGTGGTGGCCATGTTTGGTGCCACGTTCCTAGTGCCCCTGATCACCGGCATGCCACCGGCCACAACCCTGTTCTTCTCCGGTATTGGCACCTTGTTCTTCCTGGTCCTCACGCGGGGACGGGTCCCCAGCTATTTGGGTTCCAGCTTCGCCTTCATCGCGCCCATCATGGCCTCACAGCAGCAATTTGGTGTCTCTGGTGCACTGGGCGGCGTGGTGGTTGCCGGTGTGACACTCGCAGTTCTGGGCTTGATCGTGCAAAAGTTTGGCGCGTCCTGGATCAACAGGCTCATGCCGGCACCCGTCACGGGCACCATCGTGGCGTTGATCGGCCTGAACCTGGCACCTTCCGCGCGCGGCAACTTTGAAAAGGCCCCCATCACGGCCCTTGTCACTCTGCTGGTCATCATCTTGGTCAGCGTGCTGTTCCGAGGAATTCTGGGCCGCCTTGCCATCCTGGTGGGCGTGGTGGTTGGCTACTTGGTGGCGGTGCTGCGCAACGAGGTGGACTTCTCCAAAATCGATGCGGCCGGCTGGATCGGATTGCCGCACTTCCAGACCCCCACCTTCCACTTTGCCGTTCTGGGCCTCTTCATCCCCGTGGTGCTGGTCCTGGTGGCGGAAAATATTGGCCACGTGAAGTCGGTGGCGCTGATGACTGGGGAGGATCTTGACCCCTACGCGGGCCGGGCCATCATTGCCGACGGCGTGGCCACCACCTTGGCAGGGTTTGGCGGCGGTTCCGGCACCACCACTTACGCCGAAAACATTGGCGTCATGGCTGCCACGAAGGTTTACTCAACGGCTGCCTACTGGGTGGCAGGCGTTGCGGCCTTGCTGCTGAGTTTCTCCCCCAAGTTTGGCGAGCTCATTGCCACCGTCCCGGCGGGTGTTCTTGGCGGTGCAGCAACCCTGCTCTACGGCATGATTGGCGTGCTGGGTGTGCGCATCTGGGTGCAGAACAAGGTTAACTTCGCCAACAACATCAACCTCACCACGGCAGCAGTCGCGCTCATCATTGGCGTTGCCAACTTCACCTGGAATGCCGGAAGCCTGACGTTCGAGGGCATCGCCCTGGGCACCGCGGCGGCACTCATTGTCTACCACGGCATGAGTGCGCTGGCGAAGTGGCGCGGCACTGCCACGGACCCTCTCGCCGCCGAGCTGGAGCCGGCAGCCCCGAAGCCGGACAAGGGTCACTAGCCCGGCAGCCCTTCCCAGCGCAGTGACTGTAGATTATGCGTAAGACTCTCCATGAGTCTTACGCATAATCTTTGTGATGCGGCATTGCCGGGCGTAAAACGTGCTCAGATGCCGTTGAGCGCCTCGGAGGTGGCCCTCGTGGTGAAAAGTGCGGCGTCGGCCAGGGCAGCCTCCGGGGAACCCGCCACATCCGTCGCACTGACGGCTGAGACCACCCCGTGTTCGGCCAGCTGCTGGGGTGTCACGGTGATTCGTCCGGCAACTACGACGACGGGAATCCCCCGTGCGTGCGCGGCGTCGGCAACTCCCAGCGGACCCTTGCCGGAGAGGGACTGCACATCAAGTGAGCCTTCGCCGGTGATGACCAAGTCAGCGTCAGCCAGGGCCGCGTCAAGATTGATCATGGTGGCCACCAGGTCAAAGCCGCGCTCGATGGTGGCGCTGGCGTAGGCCACAAACATGGAGGGGAAGCCGCCGGCAGCGCCCGCCCCCGCCACATCTATGTCAATCCCGGTGTCCGCCGCCACCACGGCGGCCAGCTTGCGCAGCCCGGCATCGAGGTGGTCCACTGCCTGCGCGTCGGCGCCCTTTTGCTGCGCAAATACATGAGCCGCACCGTTGGGGCCGTACAACGGGTTGTCCACATCCACTGCCATTCGCAGTTTCACGCTGGCCAGCCTCGGGTCGAGTTCCGAGGCATCCACGGCAACAACATCACCCAAGGATCCGCCGCCCAAAGGCACCAAATTGCCATTGGCATCGGATAGTTTCAGGCCCAGCGCACGCAAGGCGCCCGTTCCGGCGTCGGTCATGGCGGACCCGCCCAGGCCAATAATAATTTCGGTGGCACCGGCCTCCAGCGCCGCGGAGATCAGTTGCCCGCACCCGTAGGAATGGGCGCGCAGGGAGTTCTCCACCGTGGGTTCGCTGAGCAGGTAGCCGCTGGCCTGTGCCGTTTCAATGACGGCCACCGACGTGCCGGGATGGAATGCCCAGGCCGCACCAACCGGCTTCAGGATGGGACCCACCACAGCATTGAGTCGCTCGGCATAGCCTGCAGCCACCGCGGCATCCACCGTGCCTTCACCGCCGTCGGCAATGGGAAGTGTGGTCACCACCGCGTCGGGGTAAACCCGCAGCGCCCCTTCAGCCATGGCCGATGCGGCTTCGGGAGCCGTGAGGGTCCCCTTGAACTTGTCCGGGGCAATGAGAATACGCATGTCTCCATCCTGCCACCGGTCACTGACAAGGCTGAATAGTTACGCCCAGTAACCTCGCTGGCGCATCACCTCGGCCAGCAAATCAGCCCTGTCGGTCATGATGCCGTCCACGCCGAGGTCAAAAAGCTGGTGCATCTCAAGAGGTTCGTCAATGGTCCAGACGTGCACCTTGAGCCCCAGTCCGTGGGCCCGACGAACCGACGCCGCCGTGACCAGATCATGTCGCCCGAGCCTGCGGGGTATCTGCAGGACATCCACCTGACGCATCAGCAAGCGCACCAAGGGAGCGGGCAGCCACGGACTCAGGCAGAAATAGGCCACCAGGTGCCATTTGCCCGGGGAGCTCGCCACGGGGCGGCTCAGCCGGGACAACACGGCACGACGGCGTTTTCCGGAGAAAGAAGCTACACACACCCGGTCGTGCAGGCCCCGTTCCTCGATGAGCTCCGCCAGCGGCACCACCGAGCCCTGGTCCTTGACGTCAATATTGAACCGTGCCGTTGGCAGTGCCGCAAAAAACTCGGCCAGGGTGGCGATGGGTTCCCGGCCGCCAATGCGCGCCTTGCTCACCACCGAGTACGGAAGTTGGGAAATGACGCCGTGCTGGTCCGTGACCCGGTCCAGGGTTGAATCGTGGAACACCACGGTGACGCCGTCGGCCGTGGTGTTGATGTCCGTCTCAACATAGCTGTACCCCAGATCCAGGGCTGCCCTAAAAGCCGTGAGGGTGTTCTCCAAACCACCCTGGGAGAACCCCCTGTGCGCAATGGCCACAGGGTGTGCGGCGTCCAGATAGGGTTTTGCAGCTGTGGTACGTGACACGACGGCGCTCTACGCCAGGCGCAGGGCGGCGAGCCGGGACTCGATGACTTGGGCAACGCCGTCGTCCTCGAAGCGGGGAGCCACCAGCGCAGTGGCTGCGAGCGCCTGCGGGTGCCCACTGGCCATGGCGTAGCCGGCGCCTGCCCAGCCAAGCATTTCAATGTCATTGGGCATGTCACCGAAAGCCACCACATCGGCGGCGTCAATGCCCAGGGACGCAGCGTAGTGGGCCAGCGTCACAGCCTTGTTGACACCTACGGGGCCCATTTCCAACAGCGCCAGCTCCGGCGCCGAGTGGGTGACCTCAATGAGGGCTCCCATGCCGGGCGCTACCAGCTCCAGGAATTCGTCGGCGTTGCCGGTGTGCAGTACGGCCAGCATCTTCACGATGCCGCCGTCGGCAATGTCCGCGGTCAGCACGGCGGGGACAACGTTCAGGCTGCCGGCCGGGATCCGGTTGCCCAGAAAACCGTCCTCGACGTGCAGCCCGGTGAGGGACTCCAGCGCAAAGCGCGCATCGGGAGCCAGTGCTGTAACAATGTCCCTGACCTGTGCCACCGTGTCCCAGCTGATCACATGGGAGTTGAGCACTCTTTCAGTGCCGAGGTGGTAGGTCACTGCCCCGTTGGAGCAGATGACGGTTCCCGTGTGGCCAATTTGTTCGCGGATGGGGTCCAACCAGCGCGGCGGCCGTCCTGTCACAAAAACAATCTCAATGCCCGCCTCGGCGGCAGCCGCGAAGGCTTCCACCGTGCGGGTGCTGATGGTGCCGTCGTGGCCAAGAATGGTTCCGTCAATGTCACTGGCAATTAAACGCATACCCAAGGCTATCCAACTTCGGCCCCGGCGGTGCCCGGGCGGCGCCGAAACGCTCGTATTAAGCCCTGCCGCCCTGCTGCGCCCGCCCAACTGAGCACCACGGCGCCACCTCTTCTGGCTTGGGTCACTTCTGCAATTCGTCGCGACTGGGCGGATTGGCGCCGGCCCGGGAGACGGTGATGGCGGCCGCACGGGCAGCATAGCCGATCATCTCGGCCAGGGTGGCCGTGCTGATCCCCCTCAGGTCGCCGCGACGCTGGGCACCGTCCAATTCCCTGTCCACCAGCGTGGACAGCAAGGCGGCCATGAACGAATCTCCGGCACCCACGGTGTCAACCACCTGCACATCGGGCACGGGGCAGGCAGCCTCGCCCGCAGCACACACCGCCCACGGGCCATCTCCACCCTGGGTGAGGACTACGATGGCAGGGCCTTGCGTGCCACCGATGGCCAGCCACGCTCGGGCTGATTCCTTGGGGTCAACACCTGGGTAGAGCCAGGCAAGGTCCTCATCCGAGGCTTTGACCACATCGGCCATGCGGACGAACTTTTCTGCCTGCACGCGCGCATAGTCCACGTCAGTGATGATGCTGGGCCGGCAATTGGGGTCGAAGGCAATAGTGGCCAGCGGGTGCAGGGCAGTGACGGCGGCCAGAACTTGCTTGGCACCCGGGGACAACATGGTGGCAATGGAGCCCGTGTGCAGCAAGGTGGTGGCACCAAGCATGAAATTCGGGGCACCGTCAGTGCTGGTCAATTCCGGCAGGGACCAGTCCAACGCGAACTCGTAGCTGGCAGCCCCTGCATCATCAAGAACTGCCCGGGCCACGGAGGTGGGCTGGGCATCGGGAGCCAAGGGAACCATCACGGAGTTGGTGCGTAAATACCCACCCACCATGTCCCCATAGGCGTCGTGACCATACCGGCCAAGAAACTGCACCGGATGCCCCAGTCGCGCCAACCCCACAGCAACATTCATGGGGCTGCCCCCCACATGTGGCACCGGATCCTTGCCGGGGCGTACAACTTCATCAATCAGAGCTTCACCAATAACAGTCAACATGGCACTAGCCTAGGCGCCACTTCGCTGCGGCCGAAGCGTGAACATGGCCCCTGCCCCTCCCCACACCTGGCTGCGTCATATTCACAACAACCCTACTCAGATGTGACATGGGACTCCTATACTTCAAATAGTGATCGATAACATCGCGTGGGAAGCCTGATTTCAAGCGCTTACCCTCGCCATACAGCAGGCCCATCGACCAGTCATGAGATCCATAACTCCAAGCAACCAGGCACCTCTGTCCAGGGCTCCCCACAGGCAGAAGTCAACCGCACGTCATGTGCGAGCAAAGCACACGAGAGGTAGCACCTGCATGAAAAGTACTTGGCGCACGATAGCGATGGTGGCGGCAATAGGCATGCCGCTAGCCGGCATCTCAGCAATGTCCCCGGCCACGGCAGCCCCTGAGGAGCCAGCCATTAACCCGGCACCCGTGGTTGTCCCGTCCTTGCACGAGTGGACCGGCGGCAAGGGCACGGTGGAGATTACCTCGTCCAGCCGCATTGTTGTCCCGTCAACACTGAATCAAGTAGCTGAGGAGTTCTCTGATGATCTGGCCGAAATGACAGGGCTGGACCTGGCCGTCGTCACAGGGGCCAGCAAGCCCGGTGACATCTCCCTGGTCCTGGATGTGGCGGATAAGTACGCAGCCGGTGGCGAACGGTATGACGCCGAAGGTTATAAGCTCGACGTCACCGCCGCGGGCGTGAAGGTCACAGCCCCGACCGAGACGGGCGCCTATTACGGTACACGCAGCATTTTGCAGGTCATGACCCAGTCCGATGGCCGCAACAAGTTGCCTGTGGGCTCCTCTGTTGACTGGCCCGACTATGAAGCCCGCGGTTTCATCTTGGATGTTGGCCGCCGCTTCTTCACAGCGGATTTTGTCAATGACTACATCAAGATGATGAGCTACTACAAGCTCAACCGCTTCCAGATTCACCTCAACGACAATGAGATCTTTGCCGGGGCTGACAAGGACTGGCGCAACCTCCAACAGGGCTTCCGGCTCAAGTCGGAAAACCCGCTGTACGCAGGCTTGGCCTCCGCGGACGGCTCCTATGACCGCGCCGACTGGGACGGCTTCGAGGCCACGGCGGGCAGTCGCGGCGTGCAGATCATCCCTGAAATCGATGTTCCCGCCCACGCGGCCGCCATTATTAAATGGCGCCCGGACATCGGCCTGAACAACGGCAAGTCAGACCACCTTGACCTGAGCAAGCCGGAAACCACGGCTGCTGTCAAGGGGATCTTTGACGAGTTCATGCCCTGGTTCCAGGGCGCTGAGGTGAACTTCGGTGCGGATGAGTACCCGGGCAACAAGCTTCAGTACCGGGACTTCTACAACGCCATGGCGGCGCACATCCGGGCCAAGGGCAAGCAGCCCGGAGCCTGGGGCAGCTTCACCGAAATGAGCAAGGGGACCGGATTCTCCGGCGTGGAGGGTTTCGACAAAGACGTCATCATCAATTCCTGGAACAACGGCTGGTACGGACTGGATGCCGCTGCCTCGGACGGCATGAAGTTCATCAACACCAATGACGGCACCTTGTACGTGGTTCCCTTTGCCGACTACTACCACGGCAGTGGTTTGAACAATCAATGGCTGTACACCAATTGGCTGCCCAACACTGCAGGCAACGAAACAGTGGAACCTGAGCAGGTCATGGGTGCCATGTTCGCGGTGTGGAACGACCTTGTCAACGAGGACTACAGCCAGCAGGACGTCCATGGTCTGATCGAGCGCTCCTTCCCCGTTGTTGCCCAGAAGACCTGGACGGCTAAGACCCCCGCATTGCCCTACGCAAGCTTCAATAGTGCCCTCGACAAGATTGGCATGGGCCCTTCCCTTGGCACAGTGAAGGACACCACCCCGGCTGCCGGGGCCAGCAACCTCGCGTCCGGCAAGCCCGTGGCGGCTTCCTCCACCAAGGCCGGATACCCGGCGTCGAACGTCACTGACGGCGAGCAAAATACCCGCTGGGAGTCTGCCGATGACGCCAACACGTCACTGACCATTGACTTGGGCAGTGTGCAGAAGGTTGGTGGCGTCAACGCTGAATGGGCCGCCAACGCCCCTGCCGGCTACGCCGTGGAAACGTCCAAGGACGGTTTGTTCTGGGACCGCGTCACCACCCATGAGGTGGCGGGGGCGGGCAATGACCGCGTCCTCTTCCCCACCACCGAGGCTCGTTTTGTTCGCTTGGCTGGCCTAACTCCTGCAGGTGACAAGGCGGCCCGCGCAGCATCCGGGACCGTGGGCGCGTGGAGCGTGGGAGTTGAGGGAATCACCAACGTTGCCATCGGCGCCAAAGCCACCGCATCTGGCAATGAAGCCCCCACCCTGCCTGCAGACCAGGCCTTCGACGGCAACCTTGCCACCCGCTGGTCAGCCAACTACAACGGCGTGCGGTGGATCGCCGGCGACCTGGGCAAGGTGCAGCCCATCAACGAGGTCACCATCGCCTGGGAAGGCGCCTCCGCGAAGGACTACACAGTCTCGACCTCCTTGGACGGTGTCACCTGGACCGTAGCTGCCACGAAGACGGCCATGCCCGCGAGCAAGCGCACGGACGTAGTGCCGTTTGACACTGTCAACGCCCGTCACGTCAAGGTGGAGATCCAGTCCTCAACCCTGGGCATCTACCTCTCCGCCTACGAGATCGAGGTTCGCAACACGCAGGTCACCGCCCTGGGTGTTGCCGGTTCCTTGGCCGGCACACCCAATGCTGAGGGTACGTTCGACGCCGAACCCACAGTAACGCTGGCGGCTACCGGCGCCGGCGCCCAAGGCGCTTCGCTGGAGTACCGGATTGGCCAGGGCCCCTGGACCTTTTACAGCGCACCATTCAAAGTGGCCGGCTACCAGCTGACAACTGTTGAGTACCGTGCCAACAGCGGCGCGGAAACTTTTGCCGGCTACGTTGCCCTGGACCTGGATACACCCGGCGCTTCACCGTCACCCACCCCGGGGCCCACGGAAACCACGGCTCCTGCCACCACTGGCGCCACAACACCGGCCACAACGGCTCCGGCAACGTCGGGGCCGGGCACGGCAGCAACCAGCACGGCCGCGCCCACCATGCCAGCAACAGCCCCGGCCGCAGCGGACGGCGAGCTGGCCAGCACAGGTGCCAGCATCACGGCAGTTGTCTTCGCCGGGATGCTGCTGATGGGGGCCGGCGCACTGACCCTGGCGCGCCGTCGCTCATCACGCGGGCGCTACCAAGGCTAGGCGACTAGACCAGCATCAGAAGGCAGCTGTGGCGGTTGGGAGGAAGGTTCCCAACCGCCACAGCTTTTGTGCAGTGGCTCAGCCCGGAAATATACGCGGCGGCGAACCGTTCAAGCTATGCTCAGGGATGGTATTTGACGTGCAATAAACAAGAATGGGATCGGCAGACAGGTATGAGCATTTCGGCGTCGAGACCGCACAGTATTCGCGATGTGGCTTCAATTGCCGGCGTGTCACCCCAGACCGTGTCCCGGGTACTCAACAGCCACCACAGCGTGAAGCCCGCCACCCGGGAGCGTGTCCAGGAAGCCATCGATCAGCTCGGCTACCATCGCAACTACGCTGCACGCAGCCTCTCCACCGGCCGGACCCAAATCATTGGCCTTGTCATGTTCAACACCGATTCATACGCCCGCTCGATTGTGGTCAGCAGTATTGAACTGGCAGCCGCAGCGCTGGACCACTCGGTGATCACCTCCCCCATCAGCGCCATGGATGACCAAACCATTGAGGCGGCCGTGCAGAGCTTGGTGGACCGCGGCGCCGACGGCATCATTCTGGCCGTCCCCATGATCGACTCAAGCCCGGTAGTGTCCAAGATTGGCAACACCACCCCCATCGTCACCTTGGATGGGTCGCGCACCGAATCCAGCGAGCTGCTGGTTATAGACCAGGCACTGGTTGCCGAACTCGCAACACAGCATTTGCTGGACCTAGGGCACCAGACGGTGTGGCATTTGGCTGGCCCGCAAAACTGGATTGAAGCCATCGACCGCAGCCAGGGTTGGCGCTCCACCCTGGAGCGGGCCGGCAAGAGCGTCCCGCCTGAACTTAAGGGCGACTGGTCACCGGAGTCGGGCTATGCCAATGGGCTCATTGCGGCCCAAACCCCCGGCCTGACGGCCATTTTTGTCTCCAGCGACGAGATGGCCTTCGGTGTGATCCGCGCCATGCACGAGAGCGGCCGCCGCATCCCGGAGGATGTATCAATTGTCAGCGTGGACAATATTCCACTGGCAGAGTTCAGCTCCCCGTCGCTGACCACTGTGGCGCAGCCCTTCAAGAAGATTGGCCAGCTGGCTGTCCAACGGTTGCGGCACCGCCTGGCGAACTCCCAAGAACCCTTCCCGCCTTTTGCGTTGCTCCCGGAGCTGATCATTCGCAGCAGCACGGCCGCGCCACCGTCCAAGTAGCCGCACGCGGGCACTGGTGTCCACCAGCCCTTAAACCAATTTTTGCTTCATCTGCGGTGCTGCGACTGGCCTTGTCACCGCCGGGGCGTTTAGGCTCGAGACCATGGGTAGTAATTGGGATCGACTCGATGAATCGCTGCGGCCGGCCGTCAGCGCATCGGTGGCCGACTATGAGCGGACGCGGCCGGCATTGGAAAAGGTCACGGCTGAGATGGAAAGGCTTGTCCGTGACGTTTTAGCGGAGGCCGAAGACAAGCCGCTGTTTGTCACGAGCCGGACCAAATCCGTGGAATCGTTCCGCGAAAAGGCGTCCCGCATGGTGGCGGAGCCAGACACCGCCCCCACCTTGCAGTTCCCCGATCCGCTGCGGAACCTCACGGACATGATCGGCGTTCGCGTCATCACCACGCTTCCCGGGGAGAACGCCCAGGCGGCCAACCTGATCAAACGGCGCCGGAACATCTTTGACTGCCGCGGAGATACCGAGAAGGACATTGGCTCCATTGAGTCGGGCACTTACGGCTACTCCAGCCGGCACTTGATCCTGCGCACCATCCAAAATGATGTGGTGCGGGCCTACCAGGAGCTCCTTGACCCGGAAAACAAGCCCAATGGCAGCTACTTCTTCGAATGCCAGATCCGCACCATCTTTGCCCACGCGTGGAGCGAAATTGAACATGACATTCGCTTCAAGTCCCAGGACCCCCGCGCCTGGAGCCCGTACTTTGACAGGCAGTTCACCGCAACAGCTGCCATGTTGGAGACTGTTGAGTCAGCCTTTTCCGAACTCCATGACAGGTACGAAACCGTCACCAGCTACTGGGACGTTGACGGCGAGGGTAAGGTTTCGCTGACGCCCAACCGAATCAAGGCCGTCTGGCAGACCCTGTTGCCCCATGTTGACAGGAAGGCCGACGACGACTGGGGCTGGGCTGCCGAGCTGGTGGCCGCCCACGGCCTAAGCAAAACAGTGGACCTGGCTGCCCTGTTGCAGCCGCAGATCATCTCCAACGTCCGCAAGGCCCTGGACCACCGGTACTCGCCCGGCCCCGACAGGCTGCTCGATGATTTGCTCCTGTGGCAGTTTGGTGAAAGCCACATTGATCTAACCGCCGAGGAGTCTGGCACCGACCAGACCCCGCGCCGCGACAGCCTGGTACGCCGCCATCAACAAATGCAGCGCTACCGCAAGGCGCAAGGCTTCTAGGCGGGTTCCAGTGCGGTCCGCTTAAAAAAGTTCTGCGCTGGGCAACTTCCGTTGTCCAGCGCAGAACTTTTGTGAACTTGGCTTTAGGAGCCAGTTAGCACATGCGAAACCCGAATACGTTACACGGGATGAACCACATGCCATAGGTTGTGGCTACGTTTTCCGTCTGCACTGAGCTGACGGGGGCGGTGTCATTGGAGGTAGCCGTGTCTGCCTGGGCAGGGGACAACCCGGGAGCCAAGATAAGGCCTGCAGCGAGTACTGCGGCGACACCCACTGATGCAAAGGGAGATTTCATGAAAGAGCCTTTCAACTGAGTGTTATCGATCACCATTACATGGCTACTTTCCAGCATAGATGCCCCGGAAGGACAGGTATACACTCGGGACGGCCACAAACCCCTGTCCTTTTGGACAGTCTTTTTGCGTGCTCTCCGAAAGGTGCTGTCAGCTTTGCTACGCAACAACGCCTGTGCGAAGCGCCGTGATGACAAGCTGCAGACGGTCGCGGGCTTGGAACTTTCGACCCAAACGGACCAAGTGATACTTGACCGTGGACTCAGAAAGAAAGAGCGAGGCTGCAATTTCGCTGTTGCTGCGGCCTTCACAGAGCAACTTCAGCACGTCCTCTTCACGGTCTGAGAGCTCAACAAGCGACTCCGTGCGCGTGGCGGGCCGGCTCCTTCGAACATCTGCAACCAAGAGGTGGGTGACGGCAGGGTCAATGGGGCAGTCCCCCGCGTGAACCTCCCGGACGGCTGCCACAATGCGTTCCGGCTCGGCGTCCTTCACCACATAGCCGCTTGCCCCTGCGATGAGGGCCGCCTTGAGGTACACATCGGAAATATGACCGGTGACGACCAGTATCCGGATTTCGGGAATTTCCGCCACGATTTGGCGAATGGCCGCAATACCGTCCATGACGGGCATCTGGATATCGATGAGCATCACGTCCGGATGAAATTCGTGCGCCAGACGGACGGCATCAGCGCCGTTCTCGCCTTCTTCCAGGACCACCAAATCTGGAGCCTGGGATAGGTACGTCCGCAGCGCACCCCGGACAAATTTTTCGTCATCGACGATGACCACATTAATGGCCTCGGATGCTTCAACAATCACACTCATGCTGTCAGTCTACGTAACTTGGCTCATGCCGCAGGGCATCCAGTGCACTCTTGGCTTGACAAGACCGGGAGGTCGCCGGTCTTGGGCGATATTCCCAAGGATCAGCGGGTGAGCGATGGGAATGAGCCGGAAGGCCAGATGCCTCCGGACTTGGATCGCCCGTGTTGTGACGTGGCTACTGCTCCAAGCATGTTCAATGTGTTCATGACATTCTCCTAAAAATAAGGCGGGGCGTGTGCAACGCCTTCTAAAGGTGCCCGGAATTTATTGTTGTCTCCCGAACTCTTTCGACGTTACGCAAGGCGCACTTTAACTTTCAATGCCTCAAGGTCGGGTCTGCCCGAACGGACAGCCGAAAATGGGCTGTTCCGGCAAGGACTAGCCATTTGGCTTACTGTATGAAGGTTCCAGCGGCGTGCTGCTAGTGAAGCAGCTGCCGGCCCTTGATGGGGAGAACGGTGCGAACGCTCCACCACCCGTTTACCGGGCCAGCGTCGAGGGTTCCGCCGAGCCGTGAGGCGCGCTCCCGCAAGCCAATGAGACCCGTCCCCGAGATGGGCAGGCGCGGCTTGCCCGGCGTCATGCGGTTGCGAACAAGCAACTCAATGACGTCATCCTGCACGTCCACGGAAATATCGCATTCGCTGCTGCCGCCGGTGTGCTTGACCACGTTGGTGGCGCTTTCCTGCAGTATTCGCAGCACAGTGGATCGCAGCCCATTGGGTATCCGATCCAACTCCCCGGATGTCGTAACCCGGGTGGGGAAACCTAGGCTGTTGAGCTGTTTTTGGGATTCGGCGACGCTCTTCGCCAGGTCGATCGTGGCCGAACTGAGTGAGACGCTGGTTTCCGCCCCTGCCATCGCGGGAGCATCGTCGGCGCGCATGGTTTGTAGGAGCCGGCGAAGATCATCCAGGGAGCTTCTGGCCATGACACCAATCTCAGTCAGTGCATGATGCTGGGAGTCAGAGTCACTAGAGATCTTGCCAAGATTGGCTTGCACGGCAATCATTGTCAGCCCGTGGGTGACAACGTCATGAAGTTCCCTGGCCAGTTCCGTACGCTGCTCCAGGGCAGCTTTTGCGGCCGTTTCCTTCGCAGCCCTTTGGGCCTGCTCAGTTTGGATGGATTTTTCCCTCAACAACTTTACCGCCAGCCCCGGCGCTACGAGCAGCAAGGTGGCGGGGAGGTAGGCCCACAGGTTTGCCGGACCCAGCAGCGAAACGCCAAGTGTCCAAGCAAATTGCCACACGATGAAGCCACCAACAATGATTGCCAAGCCGCGGACGGAAACTCGATACGCGGCAACGGCGAGCGCTCCGAAGGCCAAGAGCAGTGCACCCCCGGGCTGGACTTGCGGGTACATGCTTGCCAGCAGCGCCAAAAAGGCGAAGGGGGTCAGCTGGGGCCTAAAGGCCAGCGAAATCCACAGCACCCAATACGCAACCGTGCCGGCAAGCCCCAACAAAGGAAAGTCCCCGGGGCTGTCAGACAGGAAAAAGAGCCGCAGGTCATCGAAAGCTGACACCGTGACAAAAAGAGCCAGGAGAAAACTGGCCCAGAATGGCAGGGGTGAAATGCCGATCTTGAAGAGGCCGCCATGGACAATGCCCTGCCACGCCCTACCCGTCCGCACACGCATCTTAGAACTGCCGTCTGGACGGTATCACGGCTGCTGCGTCCGGCTGCGGGGCGGGGTCAACGTACATGTCGCCATAGTATCCGCTGGGAACCCAAATGCGGCGCAACGGGCACTGGGCAAGGAAGTGCAGAGCGCCGCGGCTGCACCCCATCAGCGCAGCAGGAACCCCATGCCCAGCTCGTCGTCGGCGTCGAGGGTGAATTTGCCCTCCCCCACGGGGAACGCCCGCCCGCTGACCTCCACCACCAGGCCACCGCGTGGCCCAGCAACCCTGTCCACCACGCGGGCGGCAAAGCGCGAATCAATAATGGAGTAGTGCTCCAGCAATTCACCATCGGGCAATTGGCCCGCGTCGCTGAGCAATGCCACCCGGGCTGCCGTGCCAGACCCACTGGGTGATCTATCCACCTGGCCGTCGGCAAAAACGTTGACATTGCGCTGCCGCAGCCCGGCCCCGGAATGCGCCATGGGCTCATGGAAAATGGTGCCAAACACTCCCTCAATGCGTGAATCTGCCTGCTCGTCGAGGATGGCATGGTTGGCCAGCCCCGCGCGTACTTGGTGACCGGCAGCAACCACCTTGGCCAGGTTCGACGGCGTAACCTCAAGGCCCGCTGCGGCGGCAGGCAGGGAGGCGTACAGGGCGCCGCTCCAGGCGAGGTCCACACGCAGGTGCCCAAAGTCAGGTGTTTTGATCTCAACGTCCCGAGCCACCACGTAGGAGGGGACGTTGTGGAATGCTACCTGGGCCACTTTGCCGCCAACCATGCTCACACGAGCCGTGACGCGCCCCGAGGGGACGTCAATGACAACGTCCGTCTCGCCGTCGTCCGGGGCCCTGACAAGGCCACTGCGGACGGCCCAGGCGCCCAACGCCATGGTTCCGTGGCCGCAGGCGGTTGAGAATCCTTCGCGGTGCCAGAACAAGGCACCGAAATGGGCGCCTGCGTCATTGGGCGGCACCACAAATCCGCCGTACATTTCGGCATGTCCTCGGGGTTCGTTGACAAGTAATTGGCGGAGTTTGTTGGCATCGCCCGCCATGGCATTTTCGCGCCGTTCCGCGGCAGTGTTACCCGGGATGAGGAAGGGCAGCGTGGGCACAATCCTGAAGGGCTCCCCGGCCGCGTGATAGTCAAAGGTTTCTATTTCCCACAATGCCGCTTTCACGTCTTGGATCTCCTTTGAGCTGGCAACCCTTGGCTTTGGCCGGTTTTAGGCTTCTGCCGTCAATATGGCACGGCACATTTGGGCTGTCAATGATTGGTTGTCCACGCGGTGTTGCCGATGCGCCGGCTGGCAGGCGAGCATGGGCAGCCCTGCATGGGTAGCTCGCCCCATCGACGGCGTTGAGCGGGGTGGGATAGATTCGTGGTAATCGCTCAACCGGAACTTCCCGGCCACAGTGAAACAACTGCGGCACCGCCGCAAATTTCTAGCAAAGGATGTGCATCATGGCCGGAATGATTGGTAATGACCCCCAGGATATGGCGGAACTGGTTTCCAAGCTGTCAACTGCCGTTGATCAGATCACCCAGGCAATGTCCACCTTGGACGGCAAGGCCCAGTCGGTTCGCTGGGAAGGCCCCGACGCCACCCGTTTCAAGGGCACCCAGTGGCCCGCCTCCAAGAAGCAGCTGGCCCGGGTTATCGCCGAGCTGAACGACGTCAAGTCAATTGTGGCCAAGCAGAAGCAGCAGCAGCTCGACGCTTCCAAGTAGGTCTTGTTCCCGCCCTGTGGCTGGACAGCAACTAGCCCGCAGTAGTGGCTGAAAAACACCGCAAAAACGTGTTTATTCGACCACTACTGCGGGCTAGTTGTTTAAAGGCTATGAGCGGCGGCCCCGCTTTTGGGAAATGGCTGGGGAATGCATACAAAAACCCTAAAAGTTCATTTATGACATGGCTTGGGCGTGGGCTTCCTGTTCAAGGCGTCGTCAATATTAGGATTCTTGCTATTGGGTACGACTGGCGCACAAGGCCCCATTCGCTTCTGAATTGTTGGACTGCGTGGTCCGTCACCTCCAGAGATCTCAATCAAGAAAAGCATATCGGGGGGCAGTTCGGCGTGGGTCGGAAATTATTTGGGGAAATTTCACCGTTGACATATGCAATCGCTGTCAACCGGCAGATCATATTGCGCAAGATTCAAAACTTCCAAGCCGGGACCAAGTTCGCCACCAAGAAGGAGTACGGGGACCTGCCCGTCAGTGTTTACAAACACAACTCGCTGATTCGCCGCAAACTCGGCACAGTCGATTTGGCACTGCAGGAAAACAAGGCCATCAGTTTGGGCCTCGCAGCTCCGCATATTGACGGAGTGCTGATTGCTCCCGGCGAGACGTTCTCATTTTGGCAGCTGGTGGGGCGTTGCTCAGCCAAAAAGGGCTACCGTGTTGGTCTGACCATCAACCACAGCGGACCGGATTCCGGCATAGGTGGTGGTTTGTGCCAGTTCACAAACTTGCTGCATTGGATGGTGCTGCACAGCCCCTTGGACATTGTGGAACACCACCACCACGGTGAAATTGACTTGTTCCCTGACTTCAATCGGCAGATTCCCTTTGGTACGGGAACATCCATTGTGTACAACTACTTGGATTACCGGGTCAAGAATAATACCGACAATACTTTTCAGCTCCGCATTTGCGTGACTGAGGAGCATCTGCGCGGCGAATTGCGTGCAGCGCAGTCACTGCCGGTGAAATATCATGTCAAAGAGCAGGACGCCTATTTCCAAGAGGAAGCCGACGGCGAGGTGTACCGGCGCAACAAAGTGTACCGAAGCACCCGAGACAAGCGGACCGGCAATGAAACCGCGTACGAGCTTGTGGTTGAAAACAATGCCAAAGTCCTCTACGACCGCACGCTCATCAACACCCCGATTCGCGCGCTCGACGAAACCGAATCTGTCAGCACATAGTGAGTTTGCCTGGAAGCAACTAGCGGCGGCCCCGCTTTTGGGCCCTGGCCTTGCCGCCTGCCCGGCCCCCGCCGCGCAGGTTGGGGGCCGACTTGCTCTTGGCGACGTTGGTGCGCGCAGGAGTTTTGGTTGTTTTTGCGCCCTTTTTGGGCGCGGCATCCTGTTTTGCCTGAACCGATGGTTGGCGGGAGCTGTTGGCGCTGCGGCCGCGCACCACGCCAATGAATTCCTGGATGACTGCTTCGTCTTCTTCCGGCAGAGGGTGGAACGAATCGATCCAGGCCAGCCCAACGCTGGTCTCTTCAACGCCATGGACCAGCCTTGAGCGCAGGTTTTTGCGGCTGAAGTGGCGGGCTACGGACATCGGCAGGATCAGGATTCCCAACCCGGCCTCAACCAGGTCAAGGGCCTCTTCTAGGGAGGCTATCGGCGGCAGCGGCTTGCGCGTGCCGGCTGCAATTTCGCTGGAAATATCGCGCCACTGCGGGAAATCGTCCGGGTCCGCGAGTAGGTACTCATCAGCCAGGTCGGCAACGTCCAATTCCTCAAACGCGGAAATGGCATGGTCCTTGGGCGCCACCACAACATTGAGCTCGCTGTAGAGCGGAATGACATGGAGCCCGGTCTTGTCCACGGGCAGGCGCACGAACGCCATATCCACTTCGCCGGCGCGCACGGCGTCGAGTTGGTGGGTTTCTTGAACCGGCTGCGCTACCAGGGGCACGTCGGGCATGCGCTCCTGCCAGCGGTGGATCCACTTTCCAGGAGTCACACCCGGGACAAAGGTCACTGTAAGTTCGCGGGATTCAGACACCTATTTACCCTAGCGCACCGCGCACCCACCGGTACCCTTAGAGGTATGAGCATTAAACCTTCCCCCCAAGCCATGAAATCCGCCACGGCGGCCAAGAAGCTGGGCATCCACCTGCCCGCCGCCCCTGCGGAATTCCAAGAGAACGCGCTGAGCCGGGAGGAATTCAAGGTTTTGCAGGAGAACCCCCCGGAATGGTTGGCCGAACTGCGCCGCAATGGTCCGCACCCGCGTGCCGTCATGGCCCAGAAACTGAACATTTCCATTGGCGGCCTGAGCCGTTCCAGCATCACCGATGCCCTCACGACGGCGGAGATCACTGCCCTGCTGCAGGCTCCCCCTGCGTGGCTGGTTGAGGAACGTGCCGTGCATGCCAAGGCGCGCGCCGAGGCCCAGTTGGCGAAAGAGCGCGAAGCCGCCCGCCGCCCCCAGAGCTAGGCCCGCCTTTACAACTGACCCGCAGAAAACGGCGAAAAACACGGTAAAACCGTGAATTTTCGCCGTTTTCTGCGGGTCAGTTGTTTAAGGGTTGTAGGTCTGGCTGGCCCGGCTGAGGACCTGGCCCTTGAAGAAGGCCGGGTTGCGCAGGTACATGAAGAACATCAGCACAGCACCCAACAGGATCACGCCGGCGCCAAGGATGAAGACCAGACCCAGTCCGGCAATGTTTGAGCCGGAACCGTAGTCAGGGTCCATGGAGTCGTAGGCCGTCTTGAAGAACATGACCAGCAGGATGACTCCACCCACCAAGGGTGCCAGGAACTTGAAGAAGAAGTTCCGCGCCCCACGGAAGGCCTCTGCCCGGAAGTACCAAACACACGCCAAGGCGGTAATGCCGTAGTAGAAGCAGATCATCATGCCCAAGGCGGTGATGGTGTCCCACAGTGCATTCTCTGAAAGTGTGCGGGTAATCACGTAGAACGCCGCGGCAGCAATGGCAGCCGCGATGGTGGCATAGCTGGGTGACTTGTGCGTGGGGCTGATCTTGCTGAAACTCTTGGGCAGTGCCTGGTAGTGGCCCATGGAGAGCAGAGTCCGCGCCGGTGACACGAACGTTGACTGCAAGGACGCCGCCGAGGAACTCAGGATGGCCAGCGACATCAAAATCGCGAACGGACCCATGACAGGCCCTGCCAGTACCGCAAAGATACTGCCCTGGTTGTCAGGGTTTCCGGCACCCAAACCCTCGGTCCCAATGCCGGCAAACGCCAGTGTGGCGAGGGAAACTGTCATGTAGATGACCATGATGACAATGACTGTTGCCGTAGCTGCCCGGCCCGGTGTCTTTTTCGGGTTCTTGGTTTCCTCGTTCATGGTCAGGGTGACATCCCAGCCCCAGAAAATGAAGATGGACAGCGACACACCGGCAGCAAATTGTGAGAACGACTCCACTGCGAAGGGGTTGAACCAGTCGGCCGTAATGGCAGTGGCATCAAAAGCCGTGCCGTTGGCCACGTGGGCGAAGGCGGCTATGGCGAACCAGCCCAGTACGAGCAGCTGGAACGCGACCAAAACGTATTGGAACGTCTTGGTGGTCTCCATCCCGCGGTAGGAAATCCAGCAGGCACCGGCAATGAACACCAAGGTGGTGACGATGTTCAACGGCAGCACGGTTGTCAGGTCGGCCAGCGAATCATTGGAAAAGATCTGCGCCAGCATCAAGTAGAAGAAGTCCACCGCGACGGCCGCCAGGTTGGAAAGCACAATGATGGTGGCGGCGATCAAGCCCCAACCACCCATCCAGCCTATCCACGGACCAAACGCTCGCGATGCCCAGGTGAAGGAGGTGCCGGCGTCGGGCATGGCATTGTTCAGTTCCCTGTAGCCCAGGGCTACCAGCAGCATGGGGATGAAGCCCACCAGGAAAATGGCCGGCAGGTGTACGCCCACCTCGGACACCGTGGGGCCCAGCGCCGCTGTGAGCGTATACGCCGGGGCGATGCAGGAAATGCCGATGACGACGGCGCCAATCAGGCCCACCGACCCAGCCTTCAGGCCCTTTTCGCTCAATCCGTGATCGCCGGGGGCGTTTCTGACAGTTTCTTTGGCACTCATGCCGTCACCTCATCGCTTGTGAATTCAAAGTCGCGCGGGACCACAATCATGGGCACCGGCAAGGCGCGCAAAATCCGGTTGGCCGTGGCGCCGAGAAAGATGGATTTTGTCTGGGCCAGGCGGCTGGAACCGATCATCAGCAGTTCCCCGTCCTGCCAGTCCAGACGGTCGACGGCGTCCTCAATGGTTCGCCCACTGCCAACCACGACGTCGATCTCGACTTTGTCTAAGGCGCTGACGTCGAGTGCCTGGCTGGCTTCGGCAACGCCGCGCAGGTGCTCCATGGCGTCCTCGACGGTGGTGCCGGCGTCGTCGTTGCCGAGAGCCACCAGCGAGACCAGGCGCAGTGGCAGGCAGCGTCGCCTGGCCATGGCGATGCTGGCAGCCAACACCTGGCCGGCGCCTTCCCGGGTGCCCAGTGCACAAGTCAGCCGCGTAATGGGCTCCGTGCGGCTGTATCCCGACGGCGCAAGGACCACCGGAACCGTTGAGGCGTGCAGCAGTGCACCTGCCACCGAGCCGACGCTGAAGCGCTTGAACAACCCGGTGGCGCTGGCACCAATCACCAAAAGTGACGCCCCCAGGTCGTCGGCTGCAGCAATCAACGCCTCGGCCTCCGACTCGCCGCGCCGGATGTGGGCGCTTGAGGGGACGTCCGCGGGGATCAGGGCCAGGCCCTCGTCGATCCACTGCGACACCTGCGCAGCCAGGATGCTCTCAAATCCTGCCACCGGCGGATACACCCCGTTGTAGGGCGAATCCTCCGGCATGACCATCACCAGATCCAGGGAAGCACCCTGCCGGCGAGCCAAGGCCACAGCCAAGTTAACGGCATCGCCGCCACGTGCATTGGCCGTATATCCAACTACGTACCGCATAGGGTCCTCCTAAAGGACGTTAGTGTCATGAACTGCTCAAGTGAATCCGCCAAAAGCTGTGGGCAGCCCCGGCTAATCCGTGGGCCGTCGGCCAGACCGCGGAGCCGACATTTTTTGTAGGCGACGTGAAGGAGACGCCAAAGGCCGCCCGCGGCCGACGCGTCGGATAGTCCCCAGGCGCTCCCACTGCTCGCAAGCTCGCAGCGGGGCCCTCGCGCCCGTGGGCCCCGCCGGAAAATGCCGGGCCGGGGGGGGGGGGGGGGCTGGCACGGCAGGGCTGGTGGCTATTCCAGGTCTGCGATCAGCTTTTTGGCGGTGAACTGGCCCATGCGGACTGCGCCGTCTACGTGCTGGTAGCCTTCGGCGGCGAGGTCGGAGCAGGACCAGTGGATGGGACCAACGGGGGTGAGCTGGTCCGGGCCATAGCGGTGCAGTCCGCCCAGGTCGTAGCTGGAGGCGTAGGCGCCTCGCGTCCACTCCTCGGAGCCCCAGTCGGATTCGTAGTAGACAACGGGCTCGGCGGCTGCGTCGCCGAGGAATTCGGCCAGGGATGCCGTGATTTCTTTTTTGCGCTGTTCGGCGGTGAGGGTGAACGCGTAGTCGGCCTTTTCATCGGAGACAAAACCGACCAGTGTGCCGCGGGGGTCCTCGTGGTTGGTGTTGTCGTACACCTCTTGGACCAGTGAGGAGGCGCTGAAGCCGGTGCCTGAGAGGCCGTCTTCACGCCAGAACGGGGTGTCGTAGACGGCGTGGACCTTGATGACCAGACCCAGAGACTGGTGCTGGTGCATCTGGTGCTGGCGGCGCGGCAGTGGGGGGTCAAAGGAGACGCGGCTGTAAAGGTTCGGCGGAACGGCCATGACCACACGCTTAGCGGTGACGGTGGCGCCGTCGGAAACAACAGTGACGCGGTACTCGCCGTCAACCTCGCTCCAGCGCACGGTACGGGCGGCGGAATTGAGGATGACGTCCGCCCCCAGACCGGCCGCCATTTTCAGCGAAACTCCCTGCATGCCACCCACCACGCGCTTGTCGAGGATGAAGTTGTCGTCCACCAGGTTGGAGAAGGAGCCTGCCGAGGCGGCCATGAACACTGCCTGCAGTGCGGAGAAGGCATGTGCGGGCTTGGTGAGCATGCCGCCGGCGATGAACAGGCCGATGTTGTTGCAGGCTTCCTCGTCGCTGGATTGGGTGCGCAGCCAGTGGTGGAAGGAGATGGTGTCCAGTGCACGGGCCTGCGGGTGGTCCCACGGCTTTTCCGGGTCCATGAGTGCGGACAGGGAGTCGAGGGTGTCGATGAGCTGATTCATGGCCGCTTCGGTTTCGGCCGATACGGGGAACATCTCGCCGGTGTAGCGGGTGCGGGTGCCGTCGGGGGCCACGTAGACGCTGTCGCCGTCGCGGTAGCGCGAGTACGTGTCCAGGCCCAGTTCATTGAGCAGGCCAATCAGCGCCGTCTGGTCGGGCGAGACCCACTGGCCGCCAATTTCCAGCCACGCGCCGTCAATGGTGTTGGACCAGGTGCGGCCACCCACCCTGTCACGGGCCTCGAGAACGGCGACACTCAGGCCGGCCTTCCTCAGCTCATGGGCCGCCGTCAATCCTGACGGTCCGGCACCAATGATGACCACATCGCGCTCAATAGTCACTGGGTTTACTTCCGCTGCCATGTTTCCCTCTCCTGCGAAGCCGTCGGTGATGCGCTTCACTAAATGAATGATGTTCATTTAGAATAGACTGTAACGGACGTCACCACCTGAGGTAAAGGGCTGGGCTGAAAAATTTAGGCCCCGGTGGCGCCAAGGAGGAGAGTGGGGCAAATGGAGCCAGCGCAACGAGCAGTTCAGGAACGACGCCGGGCAGGTCGCCCATCGCAGGCAGTGCTCAGTTCCGCACGGATCACCAAGGCGGCGCTCAAGCTGGTTAGCCACTCCGGCTACAAGGGCCTGACCATGGCCGCCCTGGCTAAGTCTCTCAATGTGGCACCGTCGGCCCTGTACAACCATGTGCACTCCAAGCAGGATGTGCTGCTGCTGGTGGAGGACCACTTGATGGGCCGGGTGGACGTTTCCGCCTTCACGGACCGGCCATGGGTGGAGGCCGTAAGTATTTGGGCGCACTCCTACCGGAATGTTTTTGCCGCGCACCTGCCCCTGATCCCCGTTATTGCGCTGCTGCCGGTGACCAACGCACCCAAAACCATCACCATGTACGAGGCTGTCACCAACGGCTTCTTGGCGGCCGGCTGGCCTCCCTCAGCCATCATCGACGCCATCGTGGCCCTTGAATCCTTCATCTACGGCTCGGCCTATGACGCCAACGCGCCGGGAAATATTTTCGACACCGGGACCATGGCACCGGCGGTACCCAACTTCAGCGCCGCCGTCGCCCGCCGGGGACTGAAGTCCGCAGAAACTGCCGGCGCAACTGCTCGCAATGACGCCGATGCCGCTTTTGAACTGGGGCTTGCGGCAATGGTTGCGGGTCTTGCAGCAACCTTGACGTAACGGCCAAGCTCGTAACGGACAAGCTCTTAACGGACAAGGGCCCGGCCCGCCGCATCAGCGGCAGACCGGACCCTTGCCCAGTGTTCGTGGTGCAGTTCGGTTCAGTGCAGTTCGGTACTACTTAGCGAACCAGCCCGCTGCCCCAGTACTCGAAGCTGTCCTTGGAGATCTCGGGGCGTGCGGCCCTTCTGCTGCCATCTTCGAAGAACCCGGACTTGCTGGTGGCCAGGGTCATCACGGCATGCGCCGCGGCGTCACCGAGCTCGTTCAGCGCCGCCGTGCTCAGATTGTTCACATCGTCACAGGCTTGGTGATAGCACGCGTCATAGGGAGCGCCGGCAGTTCCGCCATAGATGGTGGCCTCCTCGGCTGTCTTGAGGTCTTCGGCCCCACTAAAGAGTCCACCGGCAGGAATTCCTGCGGCAATGAACGGTCCATAGTCGGATCGGCCGTCAAAAGTCGTCGGGGCACTTGCCAGGCCCTGCGTTGCGAAGTAGTCGTTGAAGACTGATTCGATCTGGGCTGACCCGGGAGGGCCTGCCACGCCATCGGTGGAACCATCGCCGTCATAGACGAATCGCACGTAGTTGGTTGAACCGAGCATGTCGAAATTCAGATTCGCGTAAATGGTTGACAACTGCTCGTCAGTGAGGCTGTCCACGTAGTGTGTGGAACCCAGCAAGCCGGACTCCTCAGCACCCCAGAAGGCGAAACGGACTTGCTGGCGTGGCTTGATTTTCAAGTTCTGCATCTGGATGGCAGTCTCGAGAATCACGCTCGTGCCGCTGCCGTTGTCGTTGATTCCGGCACCCTCGAGCACTGAATCCAGATGAGCGCCCACCACCACTGTTTTGGCGGGGTCGCCCTTGGGGGAATCGGCGATGATGTTGGTGGTGGTGCGGGTTTCATTGATAATCTCGGTGCTGACAGCAACGCTTGTTGCCCCCGCCACGGTGGCGTTGTACAGCGCCACTCCGTCCGCGTAGCTGATGCCAACCACGGGTATGGCTGCCGGGTCTCCAAGTGTGCCGGTCAGAAGGTCCGTCCGGCCGGGGTTGCCCTCGTTGAAGAGCACTGCCGCGTCGTATCCGGCAGCAACCGCGTTGGCCACCTTGACGGCGAAGGTGCAGGTGCCGCGCTGGATGAGCGCCACCTGGGGCACGGTTGCAGAAGCGGGGACAAAGTCCGCCACGGCACACCCGGAGGCTGAACTGGGTTCCGGGGTTGCCGGAACCACCACGTTGAGGGTGACAACCAGCGTGCCGGTCACTGCTCCACTGCCCGAGTACTGCATGGATTCCGTCTCGTAGGGGATCGACGACGGCGAGACCTGGCTAAGGGTGGTCGGGGTGACTTCCTGATAGAAAGGAAACTCAAAAGCCTGCTCGGTGACCTTGTAGCCGGCCTTCTTCAACTCCTTCTTGACGTAGTCGGCCGAAGCAGCATAGCCGGCCGTCCCCGAGGCTCGCGTTCCGCCATTGTTGTTGGCAATTCGCTGCAACACGCGTTCGTGTGCCAGGATTCCGCTCACCGTTACCGACTTGCGCAATTTGTTGGTGTTGACGTCATCCACGGCAGACGCGGCCGTTACTGGAACCAACATGGCCGCAACGACCACCCCGGCTACCAGCAGTGCTCTTGTTCTCATGACTTCTCCTTTGATTTGCTCCCAAAATAGGAGCCATTCCACCCTGATGAGGTTTCCTCATGCCGCACGATCCCGGAAGTGCCGTTATCAATTCGTGACCTTAAAGGTCTGAGAATCGCCGCAAAACTGTCCAAATGGCTAAGTCTGCACCGTGCAGGACTTCGGTGATGCCCTGTCGTCCGACGCCGGGCACTAGCCACGGCCGGAATGGAACCCTAGGCTGAATCCCAGAGAAGCCACTTGAGTTCACAGGAGAAAATTATGGGAATCAGCATCAGCAACCTCGCCCTTCGGATAGTCTCCGGGGCATTCATTCTCAATACCGGGATTGGCAAGCTCAACCTCACCCCGGAGCAGGCAGCCGGCTTGAAAAGTTCGGCACAACGGGTCATCCCCCAGGTGGGGTCCTTGGAAGCTGAAAAATTCGGGCACTACTTAAGCTTCTATGAAATCGCTCTGGGTGCATTTGTATTGACACCCCTAGTTCCGAGCCGGCTGGCAGGCTTGGCTCTGGGCGCATTTTCGGCGGGCCTGGTGGCGACGTATTTGAAGACTCCGGGCCTGACCGAGCCGGACAGCATCCGCCCAACCCCGGCCGGAACCGCCATGGCCAAGGATTTTTGGCTGGCTGGCATTGCCGTTGCCCTGATTTTTCACCGCAAACGTCCCGCACGGATCGGCTAAGCGCAAGGGCACCGGAAACGCGGGCAGGGCTGAGCGGCTCGGCGCTGGCGACACGCCCCTGTGCTGGAAAACCGGCCGCCCTGGCCCAACACTTTGACCCGGTGCTGTGTCCCGTTTGGGCCACGTTCGGGCGCTGTAAGCTCACTGCAGGGCCAACATCAGCTGCCTGCCCGACCGCCCTGCTACGGAGGACACTGCCATGCCCCGCACACCCGGCGCCCATGCTTCGGCACCCTTGACTCCACGCATGGCAGCCATTGCGGAACGGGCCGACGTGGTGCCCCACCGTGGACGGCTGGCATTGCTCAACAGCGCTGACGCCACGGACGCCCTCACGCCGCGCGAAGCCATGGTGAGCGACCTGCTGGCCGTGCGGAACGTTTTGGATACATACGCCATCGAGTATTTGCTGGTGCGCGGCAACGATCAGCGACCGGTGCTGGCCATCGACGCATCCATGCGGGACGCCTTGGCGCGGGCCTTGGCCGCATCCTTCGCCAACGAGCCTTTCTACGCCCGCAGCGTTGACACCAGCAAGTCCACCCTCCTGCTCGCTGAGGGAGCTCTGGGACGCTCCGCAAAAACACGGATCTTTAGACTTTTTAGGCCGCGGCTCGAACCGCGCGGCGGGTTGTACTATGGCGCAGCGTGGGGAGTCCAGATAGAACTGTGGGCGTTCTCCCCCACCCGCATAGAACTGCCCCAGGAGAACTCGATATCCCGGCGTAGCCTTGATCCGCGCGAGGCCCGGCGCAGCACCGTGGAACTTTATGGGCAGAGCTGGCCAACCATTGAGAACATGTTCATTGACCACGTTTTTGACGTCCGCTTTGAGATAGACATGGTGTTTTCCTGGGTCGATGGCAGCGACCCCGCCTATCAGTCCGCCCGCCGCGCGTTGGAAGCAACAGCTCTCCTGGGTGAAGGCGATGACCACGAATCCAGGTTCCGCCATGTTGACGAGCTCAAATACGCCTTGCGTTCTGTGCATATGTTTGCCCCATGGATCAGGCGCATCTTCATTGCCACCGACTCCCCCGCCCCGGAGTGGCTGGCCGCCCATCCCAAAGTGACACTTGTCCGCAGCCAGGAGCACTTTGCCGATCCTACGGTGCTGCCAACGCACAATTCCATGGCAGTGGAATCCCAGCTCCACCATATAGACGGGCTGAGCGAACACTTCTTATATTCCAATGACGACATGTTCTTTGGCCGCCCCCTGTCACCCGAGCTGTTCTTCACGGCAGGCGGGATTACCCGCTTCATGCTCTCCCCCAACCGCATCGGGCTTGGCGAAAGCGACGCCGAAAGGAGCGGTTTCGAGAACTCCGCCCGGGTGAATCGCCGCCTTCTGTGGGACCGCTTTGGCACCTTCACCACCCACCATCTTGAGCACAGTGCGGCACCATTGCGCCGCTCGGTGCTTGCTGAGCTGGAGCAGGAGTTTGCTGGGGAGTTTGCCGCCACCGCCGCGAGCACCTTCCGAGCAGCAGAAAATATTTCGGTCACAAATTCCCTGTACCACTATTACGCCCTGCTGACAGGTCGCGCCGTCATGCAGTCCGACGGCGAGGGCATCTACGTTGACACCGCCAGCAAGGCAGGCTTGTTCTCACTTGGCCACGTCTTGGCGAGGCGCCGGGCCGATTTCCTCTGTCTCAACGACGGCAGCTCCGGTGATGCAACGCCAGCCGAACGCCGCGAACTGGTCACCGACTTTTTGGACAAGTACTTTCCTTTTAAGGCCCCTTGGGAAAAGTAGTGCAAAAACTGGACAGTTGCCAGGCTAGGACCCAGCGAGCCCCAATGCCGCCAGAATCAGTTGCTCGGAGGTCTCCGCGGCGGGGCCTGTTGATTCTTTAACCGCTGCCAGATTGCTGGCCGAGACAGCATCCACCACCTCGCTTCTGTGGATGCTGACTTCTCGTGGCGCGTCAATGCCTATGCGCACCCCTTCGCCGCGGCCGCCGTCGAGTATTGTCAGAGTTATATTTCCGCCGATGACGATCTTCTCGCCAATCTTGCGTGTCAATACCAGCATGCAGTTCCTTCCATGGATGTGCAGATGGGGTAATTACTAAAGTTCACTTGATGTTGCCGGGCGTCCATCTACCCAACCAACCGGCACCTTGAGTGCGTTGACGCTCTCAGGGGTCGCCGTGTCAGTTGCCCCAAGAACTGCCAACGCATCAGGGACCGAATACCGGCACGCCCGCCGAACCCAGGACTGGGTATCGTCGGGCTTGTGGGCCGCATCCACCACCAACCAAAGCTGCTTGGGCCGCAACGACGCCAGCATTGATAGGTTGGAGGATCCGCGCTGTCCAAAGCTAAATGCTATCAACAGTGGCTTCCCGTCCCCCAAAGCCATGGCCTGCGCCTTCTTCACCTCAATACTGTCAAGGAAGACGTGGCTGAGACCGTTGGACCGGTAATCGCCGGCGGTCAGCAGTTCTGCCCCGTTCTGAAGATGACTGAGCATGCTCCACGCAGTATTCAGTGGCTGGTCGCGCAACCCCACCAGCACAATCAAGTCCCCGGGCATGGTTGAGGGCCGTGGAATGGCCATTTCCCCGTGGCCAGGAGCCACCCCCTGAGAGTCTGTGTCTGGTCCGTGCGCCTCGTCCGCGGCAATTTTTCGCAGGACCACGTCAAAATCTGGTTTGATCTCCATGACCCCGTCGGACCCGGATGGCCGGGCGTCGTCGGCCCTGTCAGCCTCGGCCAACAAATCGCTCAGGCTGCGCCTCGGGATGGCACCACGGCGGGTGGGTGCAGCGCTGCGGAGTCCTCTCTTTTCACCGGACGCTGTGTGTGATGCAGGGTCCGTGTCCACCTCGACCACCACTTCAAAGGAAGTCGTGGCACCGATGCCGAACAGCCCTCCCGTCTGGATCCGTTCGGCACGAACGATGCGGGCAGCCGCCCCATATTTTTCAAAGAGCTGCCAGCGCAGACTCTCCAGGCTGTGGCCCCTAAGCTGAAATTGAGTGGGCACTGCGTACTACTCCTACTGTTTCGATGATGGGGTTCCCGGCTGTCGCCTCCGTATAGGAAAGCACCGGCAGTCCCTTGACGCGCCCGGATACGAGCCGCCAAATGGCTGGGCGCAGCGCAGGGGCACAAACTAGAACGGGGCTGCGTCCTGACGCTTCAGCGTCCGCGAACAAGTCCGTGACGGAGGTCAGGAACCCTTCCACGCGGCTTGGGTCAACCACAATTTGGGTGCCTAGTTCGGAGGGGCGAAGACCTTCCAAGAGTGATTGCTCCAGTGTCGGATCGATCATCAACACCGTCAAAGCACCGTTTTCAAGGTACTTGTCCGCCACCACGGGGCCAAGCGCTGTCCGGCCAGCCTCGACAAGGCCTTCGGCATCAGTGCTCTTCTTGGCCTGCAGTGACAAGGACTCGTAAATTCTGGGGAGATCGTTGATCGGCACCTGCTCCGAGAGCAGCCCCTGCAGCACGCTTTGCACCTCGCCCAGGGACATGAGCCCGGGGATCAGCTCCTCAACAGTGGACGGTGAGGTCTCCTTGACTCCCTCCGTCAGCACCCGGACATCCTCGCGGCTCAGCAGCCTGGCGGCATTCGCCGTGACCACCGAGGACAGGTGCGTGACCAGCACCGAAACCCTGTCCACCACTGTGGCTCCGGCCATTTCCGCGCTGTGCCGCATCTCCGCCGGCACCCATTTTCCGGCCAGCCCAAAGACCGGCTCCACAGTGGGTGTGCCCGGCAAAGAGGACAGGTTCTCCCCCAATGCCAGGACCCGTCCGGCAGGCGCCGTGCCACGCCCCGCCTCCACACCGGCGATGCGGATGACATAGGTGGACAGCGGCAGTTCAACGTGGTCCCTGGTGCGAACCGGCGGAACCACGATGCCCAGCTCCATGGCCACCTTGTGCCGGAGTGCACGAATGCGTGCCAGCAGGTCATCGGCGGAGCCGTTGACCAGGTCCACCAAGTCGGTGGCGAGCTGGATTTCCAGGGGCTGGACACGCATTTGTTCAATGATGTCCTCGGTGGTTTCGGCCCGCTGGGCTGATGGCATGGCATCCAGGGCGGCCGTCTTGGCCGCGGCTGTTTCGGCGGCCTTGACCCGCTGCCCCATAAACAGCAGCAGGGCGCCAACACCCAGGAACAAGAACACGGGCATGCCGGGAATGACTGCCATGATGATGGCCGCGATGCCAGCCACCATCAGGGCCGGGCGCGACTGGGTCAGCTGCACGGCCGCCGTCGTGCCCAAATCGGAGGAGGCATTGGAGCGGGTGACAATCATGCCTGTTGCAACGGCCATGAGCAGTGCCGGAATTTGCGAGACCAGCCCGTCGCCCATGGACAGCAGCGAGTAGGTGTGGACGGCGTCGGCAAGGTCCATGCCGCGCTGAATCATGCCGATGGCAATGCCGCCAATGAGGTTGATGATAATGATGATGATGCCCACAATGGCGTCGCCCTTGACGAACTTGGAGGCACCGTCCATGGCGCCGTAGAAGTCGGCCTCGGCGGACACCTCCACACGGCGTTCCTTCGCCTCGGCGTCGGTGATGAGCCCCGAGTTCAAATCGGCGTCAATGGCCATCTGCTTGCCTGGCATGGCGTCAAGGGTGAAGCGGGCCCCAACCTCTGCAACCCGCTCGGCACCCTTGGTGACCACCACAAACTGGATGACAACAAGGATCAGGAAGATCACGGCACCGATGATCAGGTTTCCCCCCACAGTCACCTCACCGAAAGCCTGAATGACTTGACCGGCATGCGCCTGGCCCAGCACCAAACGGGTGGAGGCCACGTTCAGCCCCAGCCGGAACAACGTGGCCACCAGCAGCAGTGACGGGAACACGGAGAAGTCCAGCGGCTTCTTCACAAACATGGTGTTCATGAGCACCAACAGAGCAAACACGATGTTGATGATGATCAGGATGTCCAGCAACAGTGTTGGGATGGGCACTACAAGGAGCAGCACAATGCCGACCACGCCCATGGGGATGGCCAATGCGGACACATTGCGGTTCACGGAGAATTCCTTAGCTTGACGAGGTGTTGGAGTTGATGGGGTGCTGGCATTCAGGCGGGGCCAGACCGGCCGGGATGCTCGACCCGGCCGGCAGGATCTGGTGTGTCCCGGAAGCACTGCCGCGTTTCTTCAGTGCCATGACAAAGGCAAGGACCGCGGCAACCTGGTTGTAGAGCTCCACGGGAATTTCAGCCCCCAAGTCACAGGAACCGTGCAGGGCTCTGGTCAGCGGAATGTCTCTAACCATGGGCACCTTTTTCGCCTCGGCCTCGGCACGGATGCGCTGGGCCACCCTGTCCGCCCCCTTCGCCACCACCCGGGGAGCCGATTTCCCAGGTTCGTAGCGCAGAGCCACTGCCACGTGGGTTGGGTTGACGAGTACCACGTCAGCTGTTGCCACGGCGCTCATCATCCGGCTGCGTGCCATAGACAGTTGCCGTTGGCGTCTGGCCGACTTCACGAGCGGGTCGCCGTCGGTGCTTTTGTGCTCATCCTTGACCTCTTTTTTGGTCATCCGGGTCCTTTTCCGGTTGCGCTTGGAGACCACAAAGACGTCAGCCACGGCCAGCAGCATCCCGGCTGCCACGGCATATTGGATCAGTTGCACCAGCCCCTGCCCGGCTGTGGCCAGCAGTTCGGAAATCGGCAGCGACCCGGCTCCCAGCAGGGTGGCGCTCAGGCCCTGGACAACAATATACAAAACCAGGCCGACAACGGCAGTCTTCAGCAGCGACTTGGCACCATTCCAGAGCGCCTGGGTGCCCAAAACTGTCTTGAGGCCTTTGAGCAGGTTGAACTGTTCGTATTTGGGTTTGAACTGCTTGAAGCGCACCCCGCCCTGCAACACGGCTGCCGCCAGCACGGCCACCACAACCACAGCGAACAGGAGCCCCAGAATGCCTGCCAGTGAGAAAAGGCCGTCTTCCATGGCCTGGAGCGCAGCCGGCACCTCGGGATTGGCCGCGACTGCCGTGACAGTGAACATCTGGTCTGCCAGGGCGTCCGTGGCACGAGTTATGACGTTGGGGATCATGATGACTGCTGCCCCGACACCCACCCAGGCAGTGAGGTCCTGGGAACGGGAGAGTTGGCCTTTCTGGCGTACTTCCCGCATGCGTTTGTCGGTAGCTTGCTCGGTTCTTTCACCGGTGGGCTCATCCGCCACGGCTGATCACCCCCGTCAACGCGGTCATCGCTGTGGTCACCAGGGACGCCACAACAGGCCCCAACGCGAGCAGGAGCATCCCGCCCAGCGACAGGGTGAGCATGATCTTCAGCGGGAAGCCCAACGCGAAGGCGTTCAGTGCCGGAGCCACACGCGTCAGGAGCCCCAGTCCGGCATCGGCAAGGAACAAGATGACCAGCAGAGGCCCGGCTATTTGCACGGCCGCCACAAACATTTGGGTCACGGCGCCCGCCATGGCTTCCACCGGATGGGTCAGGTCAAGGCCGCCGCCCAGTGGGATGGCATCAAAGGACCTGGCCAGCCCGCCAATGATGAGCTGGTACCCGTCGGAGGCGAAGAGCAGTGCCAGGGTTGTCATCTGGAACAGCCGGGTGAACTGGGCGCCGTTGACCATGGACTGGGGGTCGAACGCCTGGGCCATGGAAAAGCCGCCAAACAAGTCAATGAGCGAACCTGCCGACTGGACGGCGGCAAACACTAAGAAGACCAGGAACCCCAGGGCGGCACCCGTCACGACTTCCAGCATGACGGAGCCAATGAACGCCCCAGTCTCACTGACCTGGCGGTCAATACTGATGCGGCTGGTCATGGCCAGTCCCAAACCCAGCGCCAGCATGCCCTTGATGCGCAACGGGATGGCGTTGTAGGAAAAGGGCGGCGCAATGACAATGAAGGCGGTAACCCGCACCACCGCCAACAGGGCTGCCTCCAGCCATCCAAGGTCCAAGGGGATGTTCATTGTTTGGCTGTCTACCCGGCCAGCAATGCGGGGATCTTGTCAAAAAGCTGGTGCGTAAATGTGACAATTTCGGTGATCATCCAGTGCCCGCAAATGACAAGGGCTATCATCACGGCCACGGCTTTGGGCACAAAGGACAGGGTTGCTTCCTGGATCTGGGTGATGGATTGCAGCAAGGACACGGCAAAGCCCACCACGAGTGCTGTAAGCAGGATCGGGGCACACAATTTTGCCGCCACCCAGAGGGCCTGGACGGCAATGTTCAAGACTTCTGCGGAATTCACGGACCACCTGAATAACTTTGAATGAGGGAGGTAATGATGAGTCCCCAACCGTCCACCAGGATGAACAACAGGATCTTGAACGGTAGCGAGATCATGACGGGCGGGAGCATCATCATGCCCATCGACATCAGTGCCGAGGACACCACCAGGTCAATGATCAGGAAGGGGATGAAGATGACAAAGCCGATGATGAAGGCTGCGCGCAGCTCCGAAATCATAAAGGCGGGGATCAGCGTCAGCATGGGCACGGCGTCGGGCGATTCCGGGTTTTCCCTGTTCGCGGCCCGGGTCATCAGGGCAATGTCCGCCTCACGCGTGTGCGGCAGCATGAACTCGCGCAGCGGCGCCCCGGCCAGCTCAAACGCCTTGTTGACGTCCACAGTGCCGTTCAAAAATGGCTGGACGGCGGTGGAGTTGATGTCGATGAGGGTGGGGGACATGATGAACAGGGACAGGAACAGGGCCAAACCAGCCAGCACTTGGTTCGGCGGTATGGTGGGCAGGCCTATCGCGTTGCGAGTCATGGCCAGCACCACAAAGATCTTGGTGAACGAGGTCATCATCAGCAACAGTGCCGGAGCCACCGACAGCAAGGTGACAGCGAGCAAAGTGACAATGGAGGAGCTCGGCGTGCCACCTAGGCCGTTGACGCTCAGGTTCACTCCGCCGGCACCCGTGCCCGGGCTGCTCGGATCTGTGGGCGGTGTTGGTTCCAGCGGGTCGGTGGGGGCCATCACCGCGATGGCGTGCGCAGGCGCAGCGTTGAGCATGATGAGCAGGTACAGCACGGCCAGCAGCAGGACGCCCACGACGGCGGCCTGCACCCAACTGCGCGGGTGCACGAACGCCCTGCTCACAGATTCAAGCCTTTTCTTACCGCGGCGCCCGCCTGTGTCCACGTACTGCGGGCAAAGATTGTCCCGTGCAAGGGGCCAGCTTCCGGAGCCGATAGGCGCAGCCGGCGTGCGGCAACGTCGCGGCGCAGTGCGGGCTCACCGGCGGCCTTGAGCACTTCCTCAAAGGCGGGGTCACCCACAAGGTCTAGGTCGACACGGTCGGCTTCGGGGTCGGGCATGGGAGCATCGGAGGTGTGCAGGACGTTGATGGCGTGTTCGGTGACGCCGAGCAGAAAGCGCTGCCCGGCAGATTCAATAACAACCACCGAGGCTTTCTGGCCCACATTGCGCCGGCCAACCACCTCAACCACTGCCTGCCCGCCTTGACGTCCGCCCCGGGAGAAACGCTTTTGCGCCATCCACAAGAGGACCATGACTACTGTGAGGGCAAGTCCCACCCGTAGTACCAGGAGGAACGCGTCCACCTAACCAACCGTCTCTGCCGTGTCAAGGATCTTAGTGATGCGCACGGCATAGTCCTGGTCCACCACAACAACTTCTCCATGGGCAATGAGGCGGCCATTGAGCAGCACGTCGGCGGGCGAACCTGCCGAACGGTCCAGGTCCACAACATTGCCCGGCTCGAGTCCAAGGACGTTGGCCACGCTCATGCGGGTGCGTCCAATGACCACCGACAATGCCATTTCAACGTCATGGATGCGCCCCAGTTTTGCGGCGCTCAACTCGCCCCCGCCGTTGCCGGCTGAATTGCGGATCTTGATGGCCAACCAGGCAAACGGGTCTTGGCCTGCGCCGCCGTCGAGCACCTGGAAAACGGCCGCACCGGAGTCCGCAAAGAGGGCTGCCGAATCATGCTCCGAGACCTCGCCCAGAACGCCCGAACCAAGTTCGGCAGTGGCCGCCTCAAAGGCCGGGCGCAAGACGTCGGCCAGCGAGAACGGGCCCGCACCTCCGGCCACACGCAAGGAGTCCGCGGCACGGGATGACAGCACCAGGGCAAGCTCGGCCGACTGCGGACCCACATAATCCACTGCCACACCCATAGTTCCGGCAGGCACCGCACCGGCGGGCTGCAGGCTTGCCGACAGAGGCGACGGGGAGGGCAGCAACGTGACCAGAGCGGAGGCCGCGGCCTGTGTTGCCAAGGTGGTACTCATGAATTTGTCTCCTCAGTTGTAACAATTTGCCCAGCCTTGCGGGACCCATGGGTCACGCCCAGGGCGCTGGCAATCGGCTTGCCCCCCACTGTCAGGTCAAACGGCCTGGTGGTGGGGTGGGGAAGCGTCAAGACATCTCCCACTGCCAAATTCAGGATGGTTTGGGGGGTGACGGGCACCGGGGCCAAGGCCAGGGCCACCTCAACCGGTACTTCCCCCATTTGGGCGCGGAGCTGGGCCGGCGCCGCAGCTGCATCACTGAGCGGGTTGCTGTTGCCCAGCTGCTGCACCAGAACCTCGGCCGGGAGCGCAATGGTGGCACGCCAGCTGTGCTCCCCCACCCGGACGGTGAACCCGGCAACAACCATCAAGGTGTTGGTGGCGGCCGCCTGGGCGAACTGGGAATTAAAGTGAATGCCGTGGACGGCGGGCGCCTGCACCAGCAGCGATCCGAAGGAGTACCGCAGGTCCTCGAGCGCGTCCTCCATGAGGCGTTTCACCAAGGCATGCTCAATTTGGGTGAACTTGCGATCGGGGATCGTTGCCGTGGAGGCCCCACCGAGCATGCGTGTGACCCAGAAGAGCGCCGCCTCGGACGGGAATTGGATGACACCGCGGGACTCTTGGCCGTCCAATGCAAACAACACCATGGCCGTCGATGCGGGCAGGGAGGCTGCGTACTCGTCATACGTTGCCATTGTCACCTGCTCGGTGACGACGGCGGAACCGGCCCTGATTTTGGTGGTGAGTTGCGTCCCCCACTGCCTGGCGAACGTTTCAAAGGCCAACTCCAGGACGCGGCTGTGCTCGCGGGCCAATGTTGTGGGGCGCCGAAAATCGTATGCCTCAACCACCTTGTTGGCCCGGGAAGCGGGCAGCTGTGAAACAGGTGAGAGTGCGGGCATATCTGTCACTATCGGCAGGTGCGGTGCGTTCGTTAGGAAGAAGCCGCCCTGGCTTTTAATACCTCGGGAATCAGGGCCCGTACCTGCTCGGGCTGGTTGGAGAGCACCACAATGTCCACACGGCGGTTCAGTTCGCGCAGGGGTTCGGTGGAATTGTCATTGACGGAGCGGGAGGAACCGTAGCCGATGGCCCCAATCCTGTCCCCGGCAAGCCCTTGGTTCTCGACCAGGTGCCTGACCACTCCCACTGCCCGCTCGGCTGACAGCTCCCAGACGGAGGGATAGTTGGTGATGGCATTGGCTGCATGCCCTTCCACGGAAACCTCCAACCCGGAGGCCTTCAACACGGGAGCAATTGTGTCAAGCACGTCCGCCGCCCTGGCTGACAATTGGGGGCTGTCCGGCTGGAAGAACGACTGCGATCCAACAAGTTTCACGCTCAGGCCGCGCTGGTCAATCTGAAACTGGACATTCTCGGACAGCCCTTTGTTCCCCAGCCGCAGACTCATGGCCTCTTTCAGCGCACTGAGCTTATCCACCTCCGTCTTGGCAAGGTCCAGGGGAGTCTTCGCCAAGGTTCCCTCCTTGCCAACATCCGCAGGCGGGACCACAATCCCGGAGGCGGTGTCGACCTTTCCGACGGACACCTGGCCAAAGCCCGTGGCCAGGGAGTCCCGAAGTTTTACGTATTTGTCCTCGTCAACGGTGGACATGGCATACAAGACGATGAACATGCACATCAGCACCGTGACCATGTCCATATAGGAAGCCATCCAGCGCTCGTCCGGGTGGCTCTCCTCAGGTTTTCCGCGACGCTTGCGCCCGGACTTCCCACGCCGACTCATGCCGCTTTTTTGGCTTGCGCGTCAGTGCGGCCTGCCTTCTTGTCGCGTTGCTGGCGGTACGCGGGCACCATGGCGCTCAAACGTTCACGCAGCAGTGTGGGCTGGGAGCCAGCCTGCACGGCCAGGACACCTTCCATGACCAGCGTCATGCGGTCCACCTCAAGTTCGGAGAGGCGCCCCAGGCGCGTGCCAATGGGCAGCCAGATGAAGTTCGCGGACAACAAGCCCCACAGCGTGGCCACAAAAGCGGCCGCAATCATGTGTCCGAGCTCCTCGGGCTGGGAGAGGTTTTCCAGTACATGGGTCAAGGACACAACTGTGCCGATGATCCCCACGGTGGGGGCGTATCCGCCCAAGGTCATGAAGAATTTCGACGCTGTGTGGTCGCTCTTGATTTTGGCCTCGACGGCGTCGTCGAGCAGTTCGCGCAGATCCTCACCGTCAGTGCCGTCTGCAATGTTTTGCAGGGCATTGCGCAGGAACGGATCTTTTGTTTCGGCGGCGGCCGCTTCAAGGGACAAGAGTCCCTCGCGGCGGGCCTTGTCGGCCAGGGCCACAACCTCGTCAATGCTCTCCCCCGGATTGGGGGGCTTTCCAAGAAACGCCCGCGGCAGGGACTTCACGGCGTGCACAACGTCTTTCATCGTTGAACCGGCAACACCAACGGCAACCGTTCCGACCAGGACAAGCAGCATGGGGGCTGGCAGCGTGATGCTCGAAACGCTAGCGCCTTCGAGGGTGATCATACCGAACAGCGCACCGAAGGCTATGAGCAGGCCTGCAATTGTTGCGGGATCCATCGCTTTACTATCCTTAACTGGAGGGGTTTTCCGAAGGGTGGATAACGCTCAGCTTGGGCGGAGAGTGCTGCTGTTCAACGTCGTCGGAGTAGTCGTAGGCCATCGAGATGATGCGGGCCCGGAACCGGGCAATCTTTTCAATAATGTCTGACATGGATTCAGTGACAATGTAATTTGCCCCGTCAGCCATGACCACAGTCGTGTCGGGTGATTCAAAGATGCGCTCAATAAGATCCGGATTCAACGCAAATTGCCTGCCATCCAGACGCGTGACAACTATCAAATGCTCATCCTTTGAGTTGCGAAGACGCCAGCCGCCCCCCTTTGGTACTGTCGGCTGTCCCGCCGCATTGGTTAGCTGCGGGACAGCTTTGGTGTTGACCCCGTGCCGCTATTAGCGTTTGAGCTGGGTCAATTCCTGCAGCACTTCATCGGAGGTGGTGATGATTCGGGCGTTGGACTGGAATCCTCGCTGAGCCACAATCAAATTGGTGAACTCCTGGGACAGATCCACATTTGACATCTCCACATACCCGCTGGTCAGGGCACCCAAACCGTTGGTGCCTGCCGCGCCAACGGTGGCTGCGCCCGAGGAGGCCGTTTCCCGGTAGCTGGATGATCCTGCCTTTTCCAGGCCACCGGCATTGGTGAAGTTGGCTAGGGCAATGCGCCCGATCACCACGTTTTCGCCGTTGCTGAAGGTTCCTGTCAGAGTGCCATCGGCGCCCATACTGAAGGAATCCAAGGTGCCGGCCGCGTTGCCGTTTGCCTCCGTGACGGCCACGGTGGACAATCCCGCAAAGCCGGTGACCCCGGACAAGTCCACAGAAATGCCGCCAACGGTCAGGGCACTGCCGGGGGCGGCGGCACCGTTGGCGAACGTCAAGGCTGTTGCCCCCGCGGCACCATTGGCGTCGGCTCCCGTAACATCCCAGCCGGTTCCCGTGCGGGTGAAGGTCAGCGTCACGTTGCGGGGCGTGCCGTTGGCGTCGAAGACCTTCATGTCACGGGTCAGTTCGGTGTTGAGCGCTGCGTCCTCGGGAAGGTTGCCGCCCATGGTTGCGCCGGTGGTGGCTTCGGCAGGGGCAACCATCGCCTTGGAGATGACAATGTTGTTCAACCCGGCACCGGCGTTGACCTGCCCGTTGACGGCCGACCAGCCCTGCAGCAGGGCACCGTCGGGTGATACCAGGCGGCCTTGGGAATCAAAGTCGAATGCCCCGGCCCGAGCGTACAGCTGCTCCCCGCCCTTGGAGGTGATGAAGAAGCCGTCACCGGAGATCATCATGTCCGAAGACCTGCCGGTGGCTTGGGCCGAGCCCTGAGAGAAGTTCGTGGAAACACCTGCCACCTGAACACCCAAACCCACTTGGGCGGGGTTGGTTCCGCCTGCACCGGCCTGGGCTGCCGCACCGGCGCGGGCCACCTGTGAAAGCGTGTCCTGAAACTGGACTGTGGAGGACTTGAACCCGGCCGTGTTGACGTTGGCAATGTTGTTGCCGGTGACGTCAAGCATGGTCTGGTGGGCGCGAAGCCCGGAAATGCCTGAATACAGGGAACGAAGCATGCTTATGATGCCTTTCTGTGCTGGTTGGGTGGGGGCTAGTTGACGCTGGTGTCCGGCCCGGGCTCGGGCGGTGGTTTGGTTTCCGGGGGCGCATCATTGGCGGCAGGAACTGTGGTGACACCGGAGATCACATCCAGGGGAACAGACTTGTCCCCCACGGTGACTTGCGGGACGCCGCCGGCAAAGGAAACGGAGGTGGCAACGCCGCTGTGCTTGGTACCGTCGGCGTCCTCCCAGGAAACCTGCTGGCCAATGAGGGCAGCCGCGGAAGTGCGCATTTGCAACGCGAAGTTCTCCGTCGCTGTCGAGTCCATGTTGGTCAGTTTCTCCATGGTGGCCAGCTGGGTGGTCTGGCTGATCATTTGGTTGGTGTCCATGGGGGAAGAGGGGTCCTGGTGGCGTAGTTGGGCCACCAGCAAATTCATGAACACTTCTGAGTCCATGACCTGCTTGGGCGCGCGATTGCCTGCGATGCCGTTAATTCCGTTGACGGATGCCGGCGGCGGGGAACCGGCGGTGGAGTTCACCGCGGCGATGGAGTCCTTGCTCATGGTGGGTGCCTTTCTAAACCGTGATGTCCAGTGAATTGTTTGCAGCGGATGGAATATCCGACGGCGCCAGCCTGCGCTGCGCTGGCGGGTCCTGATCGCCGGGCCGCGCCACGGCGCTCCAGGGGTTCCCTGGCCCTTGGGGGCTCCGCTGGCCGGCGCCGTGGTCGGGACTGCCATTGCCGTTGCCTGACCCCATGCTCAGGGAGGCCGTCATGCCGCCAGCGGCCAGGTCGCGCCGGAGATCCGCCAGAATGTTGCGCAGCCCTTCGCGCCCGGCGTCGCTTGGGCTCATCATCTCGATGCGGATCCCGTCGGCGGCCAGATGTGCGCGCACTGTGACTGGACCCAGCGCATCGGGGACCACATTGATGGTCATGACGTGTTCACCCAGGGGTGCTGCGGCCAAGGCAAACAGCGGGCGGGCCAGTTGTTCGCTCAATAGAGGAGTGCCTGCTGGCACAAGCTGCTGCGTGCCGCCGGGTGCCATGGACGCCGGCACTGGCGGTTGGGCTGGCAGCGGGATCGCCGGGGGAACTATTGCGGATGTTGCAGAAGATGCCGGAGCGGACGGCGCGGGCGCAACTGCCCCGTCAACCAGCTGCCGACCTGGCTCCGTTGTTGCCACCGGGGACCGGCCTTCAAGGTGTGGTGCGGCAATGGCACTGTTGAACCTTGCCGGCAGGCTGTCCGCCGACGACTTTGGTGCAACTGCCGCCATAGGCTGGGGCGTTGCACCGGGCGCCCTGACGCCACCGGGAACAGCCGCGGACTCTGCGTCCGCGTTTCCAGGTTGTCCGCCAACGGCTGCGGCGGGGGTGCCACCGCTTTGGGGCACGGCCGCACCCGGCTCGGTTTGCGATGGACCCGCAACCGACGCTGCACCGCTGACAGGGCGCTTGACGGCTAGCGTTCCGGTGCCGGCCGCAGCTACCGGAACCAGTACCAAACCGTCGGCCGCAGCGGTCAGGGACACCCCGTCGGATGCCGCGGGCGCGGGCGACTGGGGAGCGGCCACGAGGGCCGCCTCGAGCTGCTGTTGGGTCGCGGGGATCTGGGCGGCCGCCCAGAATTGGGTCATTGCGGCGTCCAGCAGGGGTGTGCGCTCCGGGCCGGCTTGTGCAAGGGGGCCGGCAGGGTCCGGCAGGGCGGCATCGGCGGCTTCCGCCGGCTCGGCGGTGGCGCTGGGGTCTTCGGGTTCTTCCGTCGACAGCCCGTCGACGGGGCTGGCCGCCGCCTCGCCCAAAGCCGCACCCAACGCCGTACCGAAAGCAGTGCCCGGGCGCGTGCCGAACGTCAACGCTGTTGCCGCCGGCGCCATTGCTGCGCGCGTCGTCGGGCTGGCCGAAAGGGACGAGAACAGGGTTGCTGGCATCTTCATGCGTTCTCCAACCTAGCGTCAGCCGTGGCACCAAGCTTGGGTGTGCCGTGTTCCTGTGTGCGGGATGACGCCAGTTCGTCGAGGAAGAGTTGTTCCTCGCGAAGGATGAGGTGATGCTGCTCAACCCGGTGCCGCTCGGCCAGGTTCTCCAAGGAAGCCGCGGATTTTTTGGCAGCGAGCAGCTCCGCCTGAGCCTGCGCGGCAAGCTGCGTCGTGGAGTCAGTCAAGGCGTGCAGTTCCAACAGCATGCTGCGCGCGGACGACCGGGCCGCGGCACTGGCCCGCAGGGCAGCTGCCGATCCGGGATCCGACGGGGTGTCCGCCAGTATGCCACGTACCCGGCCCACTCGGCCCTCGTGTTCCTTGCGTCGGGAATTGGCCCGTGCCAACGCCGCCGCGGCTTGTTCTTCCTGGGCCTGGCGGAATCGCAAGAGCCCGGCCAGGCGGAATGACTTGCCCATCTATGCTCCCAAAATGTTGTTGGTCAAGGCGTTGAGTTCCGCCCACGACTGCCGTGCAGGAACTTGCTGGTCCATGCCTTGTTGCAGAAAGTTGTTGATCGCCGGCCCGTGCCGCACTGCCGCGTCGACCAGGGGGTTGCTGCCGGACTGGTACGCGCCCACGTCTATCAAGTCCTGGGCCGCGGCCCTGGCCGCCAACACCTTGCGCAAGGTCCCGGCGTCGCGCTTCTGCTCCCGGGTGCACACCTTGGAGGCCAACCGGGAGATGGATCCCAGCACGTCGATGGCTGGGAAATGTCCCGCCACGGCCAGTTTTCGCTCCAGCACCACATGCCCGTCGAGGATGGATCGGACGGCGTCGGCGATGGGTTCGTTGTGATCGTCCCCGTCCACCAGCACCGTGTACAGCCCGGTAACTGAACCAATCTTGTCGGTGCCCGCCCGTTCCAGCAGCCGGGCCAGAATTGAAAAGGTCGACGGCGGGTACCCGCGGGTGGCTGGCGGCTCACCCACCGACAAGCCAATTTCACGCTGCGCCATGGCAACGCGCGTCAGTGAATCCATCATGAGCATGGCGTCCACGCCACGTTCCCGGAACGACTCGGCGATCCGGGTGGCGGTGAATGCGGCACGAAGGCGCAGCAGGGCCGGTTCGTCGCTCGTGGCCACAACAACTATTGAACGGGCCAGGCCCGCCGGCCCCAGATCGTCCTCCAGGAATTCGCGCACCTCACGCCCGCGCTCCCCCACCAGGGCAATGACAGAGACGTCCGCCTCGGTGCCGCGGGCAATCATTGACAAGAGGGATGACTTGCCAACGCCGGAACCAGCAAAAAGGCCCAGCCGCTGCCCGCGGCCAAGGGTGGTCAGGGTGTCCAGAACCCGCACGCCCGTCTGCAGCGGTGTCGCTATCCGGGCCCGGTCCATGGAATTTGGCGACTTGTTCTCCAGCGGAACCCCGCGCACGCCTCTCAGCGGCCCCAAGCCGTCAATGGGGCGTCCCAGCCCGTCAATGACCCTGCCCAGCAGGCCGTCGCCGGTGGGAACCAGCAGGGGTTCCAGCTTGGCACGGACGGGGTCGCCCTCCCCCAGCCCGGCCATGGGCCCGAGGGGCATGATTTTGATGCTGCCGGCGCTGACCGCCACCACCTCGGCATCGATGGGCGTGCGCCCGCCGATCGTCACCATGTCACCCACGGCGCAGCGCAGGCCTTGCACCTGGACGGCCAAGCCAACGACGCCCGTTACTACTCCTACACGTTCCGGGGCCGCCGCGCGGGTGGCCAGGGAAAGTTTCCGAGCCCCGGGCATGAGGGTGCCTTTCATGAGGCATCCAGCACAGCGTGTATCGGCAGGGCTTGTTCCGGCAGGGAACCGCCGGCCAGGACCGCCCTGACCCGGTCAACGGCGGTGCCGAGACGGGCGTCAACAAAACCGTGCGGATACTCCGCCACGGCGTCGCCGCGGTTGAGGGCGGGATCCCCCACCAGTGTCAGGGTTTCCGGGAGCATCCCGCTGTCACCGCCCAGGACTGCCAGATCTGCCGGATTCATGCGAATGGCCACGGGAACGTCAGCTTCGCCAGTCCCTTGCGCCCGCGCCAACGCTGCCCGGGCGGAGGTTTCCCCGTCACGAAGTTCATGTCCCAGTAAGGCTTCGGCCAGCTCCAGGGCGCAGCTGAACAAGGCTTGCTCGGAGTCGGCCAGGACAGGAACAGTGCGCTCCACAAGGGCAGCACCGGCCACCCTCACGGCCGCCACCTCGGCGGCATGCCGGGCTTCGAGTGCACTCACTCGCCCGGCGTGTTCAGCGTCGTGGCGGGCGCGGGCGGCAGCCGTTTCCTGGCCCGCCAACTGCAACCCCGCGGCATACCCTGCCGCATGGCCCTGCGTGAATCCGCGGGTCTTCGCATCCGCGTGGGCCTGGGACTGTGTGGGGGTGGCGACCACAGGGAATACTGCCGGGCGCGCCGCGGAGTTCGCAGGCGCGCTGTTCCTAATAGACAATGTCATCGTCGTCCCCGCGGCGGATGGTTATCTCGCCGACGGCTTCCAGCTCGCGGATGATCCGCACAATGTCGGCCCGCGCCTGTTCCACCTCGGAGGTGCGCACAGGCCCCAGTGCCTCCAGCTCAAATTCAAGGAGTTCACGGTTGCGTTCGGAGATGTTGGCCCGGATGGTGTCCAGGACGGGTGTGGGTGCACCCTTCATGGCCAGGGCCAGGGTGTTGGCGTCGAGGCCACGCAGCACCAGCTGCACGTCCTGGTTGTCCAGCTTCACCAGGTCCGCGAACGTCAGCATGCGTGAACGCACTTCTTCCGCCAGTTCCGGATCGCGCAGCGCCAGCTCTTCCAAGAGGGCCCGTTCCGTGGCGACGTCTGAGCGGTTGATGATGTCCACCAGCGGCTGGACGCCGCCTATCACTGCCATCTGTTCACGGGGAGCCACCACGGCCAGTGCACGCTGCCTCATGGTTGCGGCAACAATTCCAACAGCTTCAGGCGTTGCAGCCCCCATGGTGCCGATGGCTTGTGCCACGTCGGCACGCAGGTCCCCCGGCAAGCCGGCTAGGGTCGCGGATGCCTTGTCCGGGCGCAGGTGGGCCATGACCAGCGCAATGGTTGCCGGCAGTTCGTCTTCCAACAGGGACAACAGTTGTCCGGGCTCGGCGTCATCGAGAAACTCGAAAGGCCGCCCGGCCATGGTGGAGGCCAGCCTGTCCATGACGCCTGCAGCCTTTTCGCTGCCGAAGGAGGCAGCCAGCAGGCCTGCCGCGAAATCCCGGCCACCCTGGGCCGCATGCCTGCCCCGCACCGCCATGCCATGGAACTCATCAATAACGGCGTCGGCAATATCGGGCTGGACCCGGCGCATTTTTACAATTTCCGCGGCAATCGATTCAGCTTCTGCATCACTGAGGTGCGACATGACGGCAGCCGCCGCAGCTTGGGAAAACTGCATGAGCAGGGCCGCAGCCTTTTGCGTCCCTGTCAGGGCTGTCCCGGCCATCAGGAGCCCGCCCGCTCATCCATGAGCGAGCGAAGCAGGCTTGCGGTTTTCTTGGGATCCGCCCCGGCCATGGCTTCAAGGGAGGCACGTTTGGTGTCCGTGTCTGTGCTTTCGGCAACCGGCAGGGCAGCCCGGGCCGGGATGACGGCCATGGCAGTGGTGTCCGGCGCGGGCTCGGCCGTCACCTTACTCATGGTGAGCATGGGTGGAGCCTGCTCCCCGAGATCCACCAGTTCACGCACCTGTCGGCGGTTCTTGCGTGCGTACAGCACGGCAGCAACCAACACCGCCAGCAGCAGCAATGCACCCATCATGATGTTGCGCCAGTTTTGCGCTGTGGCAGCCGACCCGGCCTCAGCCTTGGCCGCGTCAATGGCCGCTTTGGCGGCGTCGGCTTGGGCGGTCGAAAACGGCACCACGCGCATACTGACAGTATCCCCGCGTCCGGGAACGATGCCCGCTGCTACAGAAACCATCTCGGTCAGTGTTGCCGCATCAATTTTGGCCGCTGCTGCCGTGTCAACGGCTACGGCCAATGACTGGCGTTGCAGCGCACCAGCCGGAATGAGCGTGTTTTCGGTGACCTTGTCAACGGCGTTGTTCTTGGTGGTCTTCTCGGATTCGGACGAGCTTCCCGTGGTGCCGGCACCATTGGGGACGGCGATGTTGTCCGGCCCCAAGACGCCGGTGCCGGTTGATGTTCCACCAGTGGTTTTCTCCGTCGTGGATGATTCATTCAGGGCCGGGGCCCCGTCAGGGGCGGTAAAGGCTTCCTTCACCCTGTCGGTTGAGGCCTTGTCCATGGTGGCCGTCAGGGAGACAGTGGCATTGCCCGCACCCACAACCTTGTCCAGCATGGACTGGACTGCTGACGTGACGCGTTGTTCATAAGCCTGGGTTTGTTTGTCGCCGCTGCCGGTGGTGCCCGTGCCCGCAGCAGAAAGGACGGCGCCGCTGGAGTCAACCACTGAAACGTTGACGGGCTTCAGCCCCTCAACGGCGGAGGACGTCAGGTGCACAATGGCGTTGACCTGTTCATCGGAGAGGCTGACCCCGGGGGTTGTCTCAACGAAAACTGACGCCGTGGGGTCTTCCTTCGTTGAGGTAAACACTGTTTTTTCCGGCACGGCCAGCTTGACGGAGGCCGTTGTTACCCCGTTCATGGCCATGATGGTTTGGGCCAGTTCACCCTCCATGGCACGTTTGTATGTGACATTTTGCTGGAACTCGGAGGAGGTGACGCCCATGCTGTCCAGCAGGGAGTACCCAGCCGCGGTTGTCGCAGGCAGCCCCGCCGAGGCAGCCTTGAGCCGTTCATCGTAAACGTTGGCGTCCGGCACCAAAATGGTGGAGCCGCCGTTGACCAACTGGTAGGGGATGTTGTCCGTTTTCAGCTGCGTGACGATGGCATTCGCGTCTGCCGGGGCCAAGGCGGAGAACAGCGGGGAGTAGCTCGGCTTGGACAGCCATGCGGCAAGTGCCACGCCGCCCAGAACCAGCACCGCAATGCCGATGATGACCAGCGTCTTTTGGGCCATGGTGAAACCCCTGGCGACTCCTGAAAAGCGACCAGCCAAGGAAGATACGAATGGCGGCATCAGGCCTGCATCCTCATGATCTCGTTGAACGCATCAACGCCCTTAATGCGCAGCGTTGAGACCAGCTCCAGGGTGACAGCGGACCGGGTGGAGGCGATGGTTGCCTGGTGGATGTCATCAAGGCTGCCTGTTGCTGCCTTGACAGCCAGGGCGCCCGAAGTGGACTGCAGCCCCTGCAGATTAACCAGCGCGTCGCCCAGTGAAGCGCCAAATGCGCCCCCGCCGCTGCCTTCGGCGATGGCTGGCAGATAGCTGGTGCCGGCGCTTGCCTGTACACCTTCGATTCCCGAAATACTCATGGGCTACTTTCCAATCTGCAATCCGGATTCGTACATGGCCTTGGCCCTGTCCACCACTGCAGCATTGGACTGATAGCCGCGCTGGGCCATGATGAGCTGGCCCATTTGGGAGGCAAGGTCAATGTCGGGGTATCTGACATAGCCGGCCTCGTCGGCCAGGGGATGGTCGGGCTCGTGCACCATGCGCCCTTCGGCGTCGCCGTAGGCGGCTCCAGCAACGTACACACCGGAGTCCCCTTCACCGGCCTGGGCGATGACGTAGCGGGCACGGAACGCATCGTCGCCGGTGGCTGTGACGGTGTTGACGTTTGCCAAATTGTCCGAGACAGCATCAAGCCATTTGCGGTGCAGTGTCAGGCCCGTGGAGGCGATGCCGATTGCGTCGCTCACTATTGGGACTTCAGCGCTGTGCGCATGCCGTTGAATTCACTGTTGACCGCCTGCGCGGCAAACTGGTACCGCAGCACCGTCTCAATATTTGAGAGCGTTTCGGTGTCAAGGTTGACGTTGTTGCCGTTGAGCTGGGTGGGTTCCAGGGAGCGTTCGGTGGTGGCACGCACGTCACCGTCCCGGCGGCTCACGGATTCTGCCAGCGCTTCTTCAAATTTCACCCGCTGGGCTGTGTAGCCGGGGGTGTTGACGTTGGCAATATTGTCGGCGATGGCGCGTTGGCGCAGGGACAAGCCGTTCAGGGCGCTTGTGAGCGCCACTGTGACCACAGAATCAAGCACTGTGCTCTTCCTTGACGAGATCCGGCGGCCGTTCCATGGCCAAATGGTCGAGCGATCCATGCTCAACACTGACTATCGGACACCGTGACCGTGCGGTAAGAGAGTTTCACAACAATTTTCTGCCCCTGCGCCCGGTAGCTGCTGCTAGCCCATGACATCCAGATAGACGGCCTGCGTCGTTTGGCGGACGGGAGCCAGGGTGGCCAGTTCGGCCGAAGCCGCTGCAAGCGACTCGCGCAGCTTGGTGATGGTCAGGTTCTGGGCGCGGGCCAACGTGGCGGCCCGCGCCCGCAGGGATTCGGGCATGGGGGCCAGATCATAGGGCGGGTTCCAGTTTGGTGCTGCGGGATCCTCCAGCAGGAGCTGCGTTTCGAGCTCGTCCAATACACGAGTCCACAGGTCCGTGAGCTCTGTAAGTTCCTTCAACTCCGCGAGCTCTGCGAGTTCGGCAGCCGTTGACTCTTCGACGTAAACGTCAGACTCATCGGCGGTCTCGAGCATGGGCCAGATCATGAGCTGTAGCCGCCGCCCTGGGCCGCCGGAATGGCGCCTGTGGGGAGGGCAGCCGCCTCATGCCAGGCGAGCCGGAGCGGCTCAAGCAGGGCAATGCATTCCTGGGTGAGCAGGCGGTCACGCTGAATGTTGGCCTGCAGCAGCGTGGACCCGGCATAGTTGTAAACACCCAGCAGCTGGTCGGCGCCGTCCCACAGTTCCGGCTTCAGGGAACCCGAGAGCTCGCTGATGATGTCCTGGGCGTGGAGCAGGTTTTCACTGGCCGTTTCCCAGTCCTCGGCATTTTGCGCGGTTTCGGCCCGGGCAAGGTCCAGCAGGAGCCTGTCGAAGAGCATGGTCAGGAGCCGGGCCGGCGGCGCCGAGAGGATGGCATCACGCTGGTAGGCGTTGAGCGCCTTGGTGCGGTTGGGTGTTGTCATCATTTCTTGCTGTTCGCTGCGTCCATGGAACCGATTTGGGCTGTCAACCAACTTTGTTGCGACTGCATTTTGCTCATTTGCACCTCGAGGGATGTATAGACGGCTTGCAGGGATGAGCGGCGGTTGGCCAGCCGTAGATCCCAGTCAACAATTTGGGCATTGAGGTCATTGATGATGCTTTCCTGCCCCTTGACCCGTTGCGTGAGGGCGCCGTCGATCGGGTCGGAGATTGCCTTGGCCGTATCAGCAACACGCGAAGCAATGGTTTGGAGCATCTTCTCTGTGGCAACGGGGTCTTTGGCGTAGGCGGCAGCAAAGACGTCCGCGTCAAAGGCCAGGTCACCGTTCTTGGTGGTGTTGATGCCAATGGTTGCCGGGGACAGGCCGTCCACCGGCGCGGTGGCGGCAGTAAACAGCTTTGTCTTGGCATCGGACACTGTCCGCTCCCCGGTAAACAGGCCGCCCTTGGCGCTGGCCGTGCCACCCGTCCCCGCCCCGGCGGTGACCGTCGACTGGGTGAAGATGGAGCCGAGAATGACGTTGACGGCGCTGGCCAGCTCCTTCGCCGCTGCCGTGACCTTGCCGGCATCGCGGGCGACGGTGACGGCAACCGGGTCCGCGGAAAGCTTGTTGACGGTGATGTCAATGCCGGGGGCAATGGCTGCAAAGGTGTTGCTGGCCGAGGTGATGGACTGCTCGGCGGCTGTGCCGGCCCAGAGTGTCACTTGGGCGTCTTGGCCGGTGCGCAGGGTGGCCGAGCCGGCAACCCCTGCCAGGTTCACTGCAGTTCCGGCCCCAACCTCGGCGATGGTTCCCTGGTGGGCGGTAAAGGCATTTGCGGCGCCCGTGTCCTTGGCCGTCAGCTGGAGCCTGAATTGGGGGTCACCGTTGGCGTCCACGCCGGAGGCGACCTTCACGGCGGAGATTCCGGCGGCGGAGTGGTTGATGGCGTAGGCCATCTCGTCGAGAGAGCCGGTTTCGGCGGTGACCTCGGTTTTTGTGCCGTCGGCCTTGACGAAGGTCATGACGGCCGGCGTTGTGGGCCATTCCTTCATGGGGGCACTCACCATTGAGTGCGCCTGGGCCAGCTTGTTCACGGTCAGATCCAGGCTCGTGGCCTGGGCTCCGGATCCAAGTTTCGCAGTGATGGCGTCAGAGGACGATGTGGCCTGGTACATGTCCAGGCCACCAGCCTTGGCCAGGGCGGCTGCCTGCGTGGTCAGGGCAGCGAATTTGGTATTCAGCGCCTGCATGGCCGTCACCAGGGCGGTGTCGGTGACAACCTTGCCCTTCATGAGTGTCTGCGGGCGAGCCTCGGCAGCAATCAGCGCATTGATGATGTCCGTGGTTTTCAGCCCGGACGTCAGTCCGTCGATTCCCATGCCCATGAGGCGGTTCCTTTTCGCTGTGCAAAAGTGGTGCGTGCGTGATACTCGGGTTTTCGGCAATGGCCGCGGGAGCGAAATTCGCTCCCGCGGCCACCGAAGGGGTGCCGGCTGTCAAGCCAGCGGGCTACTCGATTTAGCCGAGGAGCTTCAGGACGCCCTGGTTGGCCTGGTTGGCTTGGGCCAACATGGCCGTTCCTGCCTGGGACAGGATGTTGGAGCGCGTGAAGCTGACCATTTCCGAAGCCATGTCCACATCGGTGATGCGTGACGCGGCGGCGGTCAGGTTTTCCTTGCCAACGTTGAGGTTGTTGACAGCCGACTCCAGGCGGTTCTGCACGGCACCGAGGTCGGCGCGGGCTTCGGAAACCGTCTTGATCTGCTCGTCGATCTTGTTCAGGGATGCCTGGGCCAGGGTGGAAGTAGAGAAGTCCAAGCCACCTGTCACGGTGGCACCCGAGGCACCGCCAGCCAGACCGGTTCCGGGGGTGCCGTTCGTGCCGTTCGTGAGTGTGCCACCGTCCTTGGCGGTAACCACGATGCCGGTTCCGGCACCGTTGGCGTTCTTCTCCACGCTCACCGTGAAGTTGGCCGAGAAAGCGGCGTCCTTGCCAAGTGCCGTGGCATAGTCCTCAACACTGGTGAACGTACCAGCAACGCCAAGGTCGGCGGTCGTGACTGTGGTTGCGACCCCACCCTTGGTCGTGGTGAAGGACGCTGCGCCAGCCACCAGGGTAACGTCGGCAATCGCGAACTTCGTGCCGGTGGTCGACAGGTCGCCGCCGTTGAGTGCGTTCGCAATGGCCTTGACGTTCGCGTTGGCGAGGTTGACGGTAATCTGGTCGTTCGCTGTGCCATCCGCCCCAACCTGGAACTTCAAGGCCGACTCCGTGCCATTCAGCAGTGACTTGCCGTTGAACTTTGTGGCCTCGGACATGCGGGTCAGTTCGTCAGTAAGCTGATCCGTTTCCTTCTTGATGGCGTCGCGTGAGTCCGAGTTGTTGGAATCGCTACTGCCCTGGACAGCCAGATCACGCATGCGCTGCAACATGGAGTGCACCTGGGTCAGGGCGCCTTCGGCTGTCTGGACAACGGAGATGCCGTCCTGGGCGTTGCGGGCGGCAACCGTGTAACCGTTGACCTGTGACTTCAGGCCCTCGGAGATGGCCATGCCGGCTGCGTCATCTGACGCACGGTTGATGCGCAGGCCGCTGGAGAGCTTCTCCATCGACTTGCCCAGTGCATTCTGGGTGGTGCTGAGGTTGCGGTAAGCGTTGTTAGCCGCGATGTTTGTGTTGACTTGCATGCCCATGAGTAAATCCTCCGTGAGTTTTGGGTTCTGTCGAAGCCGCCCATCCATGGGCAGCTAACCCACACTGTCGGCAGTTCGTGGCACGCCGTAAGCAACATCACCGCCGCCGTTTCACTCCTCAGTGTCGCTACCCTGTCTCACTACCGACGGCCGGGACCCCCGGCCTGTGGGGCATGTCGGCCATCGCCAGCCGTGCGCGCGTAGCGCCGCCGTAGCTGCGTGTGCCCAACTCGGCTAGGTAGTCCTCGCGGCGGGAGGCAGCGATCCGGGAGTGGGCGGGGGAGTCCGCCGTCGCGGTTGCCAAGTAGTGCCGTTCCAGCCCGTCCCGCAGCAGCCGCATCCCTTCGGTGCGCTGCTGGGACACGGCGGAATGGCTTGAGCCCAGCTCGGCGGCCAGTTCCTTGACGCTGCGATCCTGGTAGTAAACCTGTTCCACCACGTAGCGCATCTTGGCAGGCAGCGCGGAGACTGCGTGAGTCAGGAATTCCTCGTGCTCGGCCTGCACTAGCGCATCCTCGGGGCTTTGAGAGGTGTCGGCCACCATCTCGGAAATGATGTCCGTCAACGGCGTGATGGTGCGAGTGGCATCCAGGCGCGAAGCCTCCACCACGGCCCGCTCCACGCCCATGGCAGCGGCCAATTCATCCACCGTAGGCACACGGTTGAGCGCATTGGTCAGCGTCTCCTTGACGGCCGCCAGTTCACCCATTCTGGTGCGGGCACCCCGGGTGGCCCAATCATCGCGCCGGAGTTCGTCCGCAAAGGCACCCTTGATGCGGCGCCGGGCGTAGGCGCCAAAAGGGACACCGAGCCCTTCGTCGAAGGATTCGGCGCAGTGGATGAGAGCAGTGGCCCCCACTTGAGTCAGGTCTTCCCGGCTCAGGTGGTCTGCGCGCATGCAGATCTCCGCCACCAGGTACCCAACCAGTGGCAAATTTTGCACGACCAAGTCGTCGCGCTCAACGCGATTCAATTGTTTGCCCCCCTAGGCAATTCATAAGAGTGCAGCGACGGCACACCCCCAGAAATCAGCGGCCGTCGACAGCGCACATATGCAAGTAACTGTACGACACGATCAGCCCCCGAAATCGGCCCCACTGGGCCTGAAGGTGGATTTCAGGTTAAAACTGTCTAACCAGACAGGCTTAATTGCCGATAGTCTCGTATTGAAACCAAAACTGGGCCGATGAAAGGACTTATTCCATGGGTCCCGAGGAACTAACAACTTTATTGTGGCGTGAACGGGAACTGCTCGAACTCCTAGTTTTCAAGCTGGAGGAAGAGCACCTGATCCTCACGTCGGGCAAGACCCGGTGGCTGGACAACGCCACCCGCGAAGTCAGCCATGTTGTGAACCGGCTTCGCGCCGCCACGCTGGAGCGCACGGCCGTTGCCGCGGAGGTGGCCCTGAAGTGGGGCTTGACGGACGACGCCGGTTTGCTGGATCTGGCCGACGGCGCCCCTGCCGGGCCGTGGCAGGAAATCCTGAGCGACCACCACAGCGCCATGATGACAACTGTGGAGCAAATCCGTGGCTTGCGGGACACCAATCTGCAATTCTTGCGTGCCGGGTTGCGGTCAGCCCAGGACACAGCAGCCAACCTGACCACCGAGGCTGGTACATACGACCACCGTGGACACACCAGCCAGGACGCCGTTGCGCGGATCCTGGACCAAAGTGTCTAGATCCTAGTTGAGGAATACGTGAGTACTTTTAGTGGATTGAACACGGCCTTGTCCGGGCTCAATGCGGCAAGGACAGGTTTGAACACCACCGGCCAGAACCTGACCAACGTCAATACGGCAGGCTACACACGCCAGCGCGCTGAATTCGCGGCGCTGGGCACACCCGCCCGCGGCGCCCTCAACGATCTGGGCATCAAGGTGGGCCAGGGAGTCGGCGTCAGCGGCATCTCCCGCTTGGGCGATGCCTTCCTGGACGCGCGCGTACGCACCAGTTTCTCGGTCGCCGGCTACACCGGGGCCCGGGCCGATGCGTTAAACAGCATCGAGAAGACGCTCAACGAGCCGGGCCCCAACGGCATCTCCAGCCAGTTGCAGGGATTTTGGACCTCATGGCAGGGCGTCGCCAACACTCCCGGCGATGCCGCCTCCTCGGCCGTGCTGCTGGAGAAATCCGCAACTCTTCTCCAGAGCATCGCCTCCGGATACAAGGCCCTTGACGGCCAATGGTCCCAGACCAGATCCAACGCAAACACAGTTGTCCAGGACATCAATGGCACTGCCGCCCAACTCGCGTCGCTGAACAAGTCCATCCGTACGGCCGCAGCCTCGGGCACGCCCAGCAATGAACTCATTGACCAGCGCGATGCACTCACGGCCAAGATCGCCAATCTGACAGGCGGCACGGTGCGGGATCTGCCCGACGGTACGAATGAAATCCTGTTGGGCGGGAACGTGTTGTTGTCCGGCAGCACCGCCAACGAGTTGAAGCTTTCAGGCGCCACCAAGATGGCCGACGGCGGTACCGTCCAGCTGGAGTGGGCGCACCGCCCGGGTTCCGCCGTGGACCTCGACGGCGGCAAGCTGGCTGGCCTGTTGTCCGTCCTCAAGCCCGCTGAGGCGGCCGGCAGCGGGGGCATGATCGCCCAGACGGCGGCGTCCTACAACACCATGGCCGCGAAGCTGGCCAGTACAGTCAACCCGATTTATCAGGGCGGGGTGGCGCCCGACAAGACCACGGGGAAAGACTTCTTCGAGTTCAAGGCAGGGGTTCCGGCGGCACTGGGTCTCACGGTGGTGCCCAAGGATGCCGGCAGCATTCAAGTCGGCGCTCCCGGCGCTGGCGGCAAAGACGGCTCAATTGCCGCGGACATCTCGCAGCTGGGCACCGGCAAGGATTCCCCCGATGCAGTGTGGTCGGACACAGTGGTGCGCCTCGGCGTCGAGATCCAGACAGGGCTCCAGCAGGCGGTCCTGGCGGATGTTTCACTGACGAACGCCGTAGCCAGCCAGCAGTCCAACGCATCCGTGGACATTGACGAGGAAAATGTGAACTTGCTGGCGTACCAGCATGCCTATCAGGCCGCGGCACGAGTCATGACAGCCATCGACGAGGCACTTGATGTGCTCATCAACCAGACCGGAAGGGTGGGCCGCTAGCATGTTGGGCAGAGTCACCATGCAAACCACATCCACCGCGGCACAGCGCGGGATGCAGGCCAACGCGGCACGGCTGGCGGAGGCACAGCTGCGGGCCAATACGCTTCAAAAGAATGTCCGTCTCTCCGATGATCCCGCCGCGGCAGCCGACTCCCTTGCTGTGCGCGCAGCGCAGGCCCAGTCGGCCCAGCACGGCCGCAACATTGACAATGGCAACGGCTGGCTCACCACGGCCAACTCGGCCCTGGACACCTCTGTGGCGTTGCTGCAGCGTGTGCAGCAGCTCACCCTCCAGGGCGCCAATGGAGCCGCGTCCCCACAGGCCAAGGAGGCGATCGCCGTGGAGCTTGATTCCATCCGGGCCGACCTGCTAGTCCAGGCGAACACGAAGTACCTGGGCCGGACCATTTTTGCCGGGAACTCCGATGCGGGAAGCGCCTTCGTTGACGGCACCCCGCCCACATTTACCGGAGCGCCCGGCAGCACCGTCCAGCGGCGCATCAGTGGCGAGGCAAGCATTCGGGTCGATGCCGACGGTGCCGCCATCTTTGGTACCGCCGCAAATTCGGTGTTCGAGCTGATCTCCAAAGTTTCCGCCGATCTGCGCTCAGGAGCTGACGTCTCCGCGTCCATAGGCCCCGTCAACGTAGCCCTCGAGAAGGTGATTGGACAGCGCTCCGAGGTAGGCGCCAGGCATGCCGAACTGCTCCGGGCCAAGGACATCAACGTCAGCTCTCAGGTTGACTTGGAATCCCAGCGTGCCAGCGTTGAAGACCTTGATTTGGGCAAGGCAATCCTTGACCTGAAGACGCAGGAGCTGGCCTACCAGGCATCCCTGAGTGTCACGGCGAAGGTGCTGTCAACCACCCTGATGGACTTCCTGCGATGAGCCCGGCCGTCACGAACCTGGAACAGCTGCGTTTCCTGAGCCCGCCGCCGGGCCTGGAACCGAGCACCGATTTCACGCTGACCCAAATTGCCGACACGCCGGGCCTGTTTTCCCTGACCTCCCTACACGGTGCTGCGAGGCTTTTTGTGCTGGATCCGGCCGTGTATATTTCGGCATACACACCGCGGCTGCCGGCGGCGGAGCTCGCCGCCATCGGCGCGAGCCAGGAGTCATCCTTGGTCCTGGTGGTAGTCAATCCAGGAGTCACGAGCACTGTGAACCTGTCAGCACCCATTGTGGTCAACCCCGACAATGGCGTTTGTGCTCAAATCATTTTGGAAGGCACCGACTGGCCGCTGCGCCACCCCCTGTCTCCGGCCTAAAGAATTTGTGTGGCAGATATTGGAGCAAATCGACCCAAATTCGGGCTAATCGGTCCAATATCTGCCACACAGGTGGGATGGGCGAAACTGCAGGTCCGGCTAGTTCAGGTAGCCGTTCGGGTTGAGGACGTACTTCGTGGCAGCACCGGCGTCGAACTCGGCGTAGCCGCGCGGTGCATCCATGAGGGGAATCGCCTTGGCGTTGACGTTCTTGGCAATGGAGACCTTGTCATGCAGGATCGCCATCATCAGGCCGCGGTTGTACTTCATAACCGGGCACTGCCCCGTTGTGAAGGACAGTGATTTGGCCCAGCCGGTGCCAAGGCTCAGGCTCAGCGCCCCCTTTTGTGCCGCGGCGTCAATGCCGCCGGGATCGCCTGTGACGTACAGGCCGGGAATACCCATTGAGCCACCGGCTGCCGTGATGTCCATGAGCGAGTTCAGCACGGTTGCTGGCGCCTCACCGGCCCCATGTCCATGACCTTTCGCTTCGAAGCCCACAGCATCGACTGCGCAGTCCACCTCGGGAACGCCTAGCAGCTGCTCAATCTGGCTGCCTGGATCTCCCTGCGAAAGATCAATGGTTTCACAACCAAAGGTCCGTGCCTGCGCCAGCCGGCTGGCGTTCATGTCACCGACAATCACCACAGCTGCCCCCAACAAATGCGCGCTGGTGGCAGCTGCCAAACCAACGGGGCCGGCACCGGCAATGTAAACAGTGGAGCCCACTGTGACACCGGCAGTGACGGCACCATGGAAACCTGTGGGGAAGATGTCCGAGAGCATTGTCAGATCCAGCATCTTTTCCAACGCCTGGTCCCGGTCCGGGAACTTCAACAAATTCCAGTCGGCATAAGGGACCAGAACATACTCAGCCTGGCCACCAACCCAACCACCCATGTCAACATAGCCGTAGGCGCTGCCTGGCCTGTCGGGGTTCACATTCAGGCAAATGCCGGTCTTGCGTTCCTTGCAATTGCGGCAGCGGCCGCAGGAAATGTTGAAGGGAACCGAGCAGATGTCCCCCACCTTGATAAATTCAACATCCGGCCCCACCTCAATCACTTCACCAGTGATTTCATGGCCCAACACCAGATCCGAGGGAGCAGTGGTGCGTCCGCGCACCATGTGCTGGTCGGATCCACAAATATTGGTGGCTACTGTGCGCAGGATGACGCCATGGGGCACTTTGCGCCCCACATTGGCCGGGTTGACGCCCGGCCCGTCCTTGAGTTCAAACGTTGGATAGGCGACGTCAATGACCTCAACCACTCCCGGTCCCTTGTAGGCAACGGCTTTGTTTCCTGACATGGATATGTTTCCTTCCTAGTTAGTTCAGAAGGTCCCTAGTGAAACCTTCTAGTGCAACAAGAAAACAACCCCATGTAGCCACCAGCGCAGACGCCAGGCACAAAAAGTGCCGGTGCTTGAGGGCGGACTATGGGGTTCCAGTCAGTCTATGGGCGGATCACCAAATATGTAAGGGTCGTTTCTCAAGGGCAGCATCCCGCGGCGGCTGCCTTAGATGGCTCGCGGCAAGCCCTTGACGTAGGCTGCCTGGCCGCCGTGCTGCACGCAGTCGTCAGCAATGCTGATGAGGCGCACACCCAGCGTGACGGGCGGGTTCCACCGACTATCCACCACCCTGTCAAGGTCGGCATCCTCCAAGGTGCCAATAAAGTCCAGACTCTGCGCAAGCACTGCCTGGTGATATTGACGCAGGAGGTCCGTGGAGTCGAGGTGCACGGCATCGACCTGCTGTGTTGAATGGCCATACCCGGTGCTGTCGTGTTCCAAGTCAAAGGCGAATCGCTGGGCATAGGCGCCGCGGTGCCAGACTGATTCCACACCTGCCACCTGCGCCATTTGTTCATCCTGGCTGCGGCACAGGTGCCAAATGAGCCAGGCGATGGAATTCCCGCTCCCGGCCGGGCGCCAGTTCGCTTTGTCCACCTCCAGCCCGGTGAGGACACCGGAAACAATGGTGTCGATGCGGCTGTAGGCGTCTGCCAGTAACTCCGAGGATCTCATGCTGGCCATGCTTCCACCGCAGGCGCCGCTTGGGAACCCCATCGGGCCCAAAATTCCCCGCATCACTGAGCCCACAACAACTCAACTAGCCCGCGGAAAACGCCGAAAATACGCGATTTCGTGCCATTTTTCGGCGTTGGGCCCGGGCGCCCGAGGGTTCCCTGGCCGAGGAACGAGGCTGGGGAGGGCGTGGGGAGGGTCAGGTCAGAATGCTACGTCAGGATCATCACGTCCAGGGTGCGCGGGCCATGGACGCCCTCAACGCGTTCAAGTTCAATGTCGCTCGTGGCGCTAGGCCCGCTGATCCAGGTCTGCGGGCGGCTTGCCTCCAGGCGTGCAATGGCCTCGGGCAGCACCTCCACAATGTCCGCGGCATGGAGCAGGCAGATGTGCCTGTCCGGGACCAGCGAGATGATCCGCCGGCCCTGATCGTCGCTGCCGTCCAGCATGATGGTGCCGGTCTCCGAAACTGCCGTCGCAGCACCCGTGACCACAGCGTCAACTGCGTCCAACTCGGCCACGGTGAGGCGGCGCTCCGGCGAGTCAACATGCACAGCCGGCGCCCCGGCGTCGTCCTTCAGTGCCGAAAGCCACTCCTGGGGCAGCCCGTGCGGAACCACAATGGAGGAGGTGCCAGCCAGCAGTTCGGCCAGCTTGGCGGGCACGTCTGCTGCCGGGGTGAGAAAAACGTTGGCCTTGTAGTCCACCAGCCTGTCCACCAGCTGTTCCAGCCGTTGCGCGTCGCTCATGGTGGAGCTGCGGCGGTACGCCCGGGGCACCACAGGGGTCTCCGGGGCGTCACGCAGCGCCGATTTGATCCGGTTCATGATGTCCTCGCGGGCGCTCATGCCTGCTCCCCTTCGTTTATTGTGGTGCCGGGCACGACGGCGGCACCGGGCTTGTGCTCCTTGTCCCACCATTGGCGGAACGATTGGCTGGGCGGGGCTGGAATGTTCCTGCTTTGGGTCCAGCCGCCGGCGATGCCGGGCAGTTTTTTGATGACCTTGTCCCGGCCCGCCACCAGCTTGCCCAGAGGCAGGCCCTTTTCCAGCAGATTCAGGTGCGATCCGCTGGAGAACGCCCACTGCGCCCCCTTCATCATGAGGTCCATCTGGGTGGGGACCTTGAGCTTGGCGCGTTTGGAATCCACGTCCTCGCCGCGCAGGTGGACAAGAATTTCGGGGATGTTGATCTTCACGGGGCAGGCATCGAAACATGCACCGCAGAGTGAGGAGGCGTAGGGCAGGGAGCTGTTTTCCTCGCTCTTGATGCCCGTCATGAGTGGGGAAAGAATGGCACCAATGGGGCCCGGGTAGGTGGAGCCGTAGGCGTGCCCGCCGGTGCGCTCGTACACGGGGCACACGTTCATGCAGGCTGAACAGCGGATGCAGTTCAGCGCCGTCCGGCCATATTCATCGGCCAAGGCAGCCGTGCGGCCGTTGTCCAGCATGACCAGGTGCACATTTTGCGGGCCGTCGCCGGGGGTGACTCCAGTCCACAGGGAGGTGTACGGGTTCATCCGTTCACCTGTGGAGGACCGGGGCAGCAACTGCATGAACACCTCAAGGTCGCTCCACGTGGGCAGCAGCTTCTCAATGCCCATGACGGTGATAAGGGTTTCCGGCAGGGTCAGGCACATGCGGCCGTTGCCTTCGGATTCCACAACAGTCAGCGTGCCCGTATCCGCAAGCCCAAAGTTGGCGCCGGAGACAGCCACCTTGGCGGAAAGGAACTTCTTGCGCAGGTGCTTGCGCGCCGCCTCGGCCAGGCGTGCCGGTTCATCCGTGAGGTTCGGGTCCACCACCGGCATTTCTCGCAGGAAGATCTCCCGGACCTGGCTGCGGTTCTTGTGAATCGCGGGCACCAGGATGTGGCTGGGCTTGTCGTGGTCAAGCTGCACAATGAGCTCGGCCAGGTCGGTCTCATAGGCGGCGATGCCCTGCTCTTCCAGGTATTCGTTCAGACCGATCTCCTGGGTGGCCATGGACTTGACCTTGACCACCTCGGTTTCACCTGTTTCCCGGATCAAGGCGGTGACAATCTCATTGGCTTCCTGGGCGTCGCGGGCCCAGTGGATGATGCCGCCACGTGCAGTGAAGTTTGCTTCAAACTGCTCCAACAAGGCCGGCAGGTTCGCCATGGTGGCGTCCTTGATGGCGCTGCCAGCATTACGCATGTCCTCCCAATCGGGAAGCTCCGCCACCACCTTCAGGCGCTTGTCACGGATGGTGTGGGTCGCGTGGCCCAGGTTGGCGCGCAGCTGGGTGTTGGCCAGTTCCCTGCGGGCAGCCTGGGGGAAGGACTCCGTGGCGTTGATGTTGCCCTGGCCAAATACCGGCAGTGTTGGCATGCCCAGAAAAGTGTTGCTCATCGCTTGCTCCCTGCCAATTTGACGACGCCTGAGACGGTTGCGGGGTTTTCAAGGGTGCTGGCAAGGATCTCAGCAAAGTGGAGGGTGCCCACATCGCTGCCCTGCCGGGACAACCCGCCGCCAATGTGCAGGAGGCAGCTGGCGTCACCACCGGAGCACAACTCGGCTCCGGTGCCGCAGATGTTCGCTGCTTTGTCAGCATTCATGGCACTGGAGACGTCGGCATTCTTCATGGAGAACGTGCCACCAAAGCCGCAGCACTGCTCAGCCTCGGGCAGTTCCACCATCTCGATCCCACCCACGCTCGCCAGCAGGTTCAGCTGCCGGTCTTCCAGGCGCAGCAGCCGCATGCCGTGGCAGCTGGGGTGGTAGGTGACCTTGTGCGGGAAGTAGGATCCCAGCTGCTCGGCCGCGTTGGTGATGCCCAAGACATCTGTGAGCAGCTGTGAGAGTTCATAGGTTTTTGCGCCTACGACGGCGGCCCGGGCTTCCAGCGCTGCGTCACCGCATCGGCGGGCAACCAATTCGTGCTGGTGTTTCACACTGGCCACGCAGGATCCCGAGGGCGCCACGGCAACGTCGTAGTCGTCCGTGTCGAATGCTTCAACATGGTTGGCCACCACCGCGTGGGCTTCCTTGAAATAGCCAGAATTCACGTGCATCTGGCCGCAGCAGGCTTGCCCGGACGGGAACACCACCTCGTGTCCCAGCCGTTCCAGCAAGGCAACAGTGGCCTGTGCAGTGCGCGGATACATGGCGTCAACGATGCAGGTGGCGAACAGCGCAATTTTCATGATTCCCACTGTAGGGCAAAACGGCTGGGATGTGGACTGACCACACCCTAAGTTGCGAATCCGGCCACCCGATTCACTGGCTGCTTCCCCCGCCGAGCCCACTGCTGTAGCTTGGACGGCACAGGCACGGCCACCCAGGGAGACCACCATGTCCGCATCACCGCGTGCTTTGCGCGTTCCGCCGCAAGGGGATGAAAAGACGTGCCTGCATGTGGCGCTGCAACGCCACCGTGCCGCCGTCGTGTGGAAGCTCGACGGCGTCTCAGACACCGATCTGCGCCGCCCCATGGTTCCATCCGGGACGAATCTTTTGGGCCTGATCAAGCATTTGGCGGCGGTGGAATACGGCTGGTTTTGCGAGACCTTTGGCCGGCCCACCGAACCGCTGCCCGATGTGGATGCAGATCCCGAAGCCGACATGCGGGCCACCGCCGAGGAGACCACGGCAGGTATCCTAGCCTTCTACCAGCGCGCCTGCGCCGCCGCGGATGAGGTGATTGCCGCCGTCGGACTTGAAGAGACGGGCAGCAGCTGGGACGGGGAGACGGTGTCCATGCGCTGGGTGCTGGTTCACATGGTGGAGGAAACCGCCCGCCATGCCGGGCATGCGGACATTGTCCGGGAGCTGATCGACCACGGCACCGGGGACCACAACTTCGGCTGAGCCGGAACCCGGGCCGGGAAGTTACAGCGGCAGGCCAGCGCCGGGCTTGAGATTCTTCATGACAAGGGTTGAGCGCAGCCGCAGCACACCCGGAAGGCTTGTCAGCTCGGTGTCATAGAACTTTTGGTAGTCGTTCAAATCCCGGGCCATGACTTTGAGAATGTAGTCGGGGTCGCCAAACAAGCGCTGGGCCGAGGTGATGCGGGTGTTCGCTGCCACCTGCGCCTCAAAGTCGTCAATGGTGTCCCTGTCCACCTGCGCCAGCGTCACGAACACCAGCGCCTCAAAACCGAGACCCACTGAGCTGGGATTGATGACAGCCCGGTAGCCGCTAATGGCGCCGGACGCCTCCAAATCCTTGAGCCGGCGATGGCAGGGCGCCACCGTCAAACCCACCTGGGCGGCCAGTGCAGTGGCGCTCATCCGGCCCTCATTTTGGAGGGTGCGCAAAATTTCTCTGTCAATGGCGTCAATCACAGCAAAATCTTATCGCTCCTACGGTGGTTTGCGGCTAAAAAGGCAAACACTTATGGCGAGATTTTCCTTAAGCTTGCTCCTGTCAGCCCACCACAAGGAGCAGCATGGAACCGCAGGCACTCATTGGTTTCCTCATAGTTGCCGTCACCCTGACGTGCACGCCTGGCCCGGACTGGGCCTATTCCATTGCCGCGGGTCTGGGCAAGCGCAGCTTTCTCCCCGCCGTGGCGGGACTCTGCAGCGGCTACGTGCTGCACACCATCTTGCTCGCGGCGGGCATTGCAGCCCTCATGGCGGCCGTTCCAAGCCTGCTGATCTGGCTCACCGTGGCCGGCGCGGTGTACCTGCTGTGGCTGGGCGTCACGACTGCCAGGTCCTGGCGCAGCGCCGGCTTCATGACGGTGGGCCCCAACGGGGAGTTGCCGGCAGGCTCCCCGGGCGCGACTTCCTCCGGCACGCACATGGGCGCCTATCTCCAGGGTGTTGGCACCAGCAGCATCAACCCCAAGGGCATGCTGCTGTTCGTTGCCCTCACACCCCAGTTCATCAAGTCCGACGCCGCATTTTCGGTGCCGCTGCAATCCATGATTCTGGGCTTGACGTTCGTAGCCACAACAGCTGTCATCTACACCGCGATTGCCGCCGGCTCGCGCAAACTCCTGCGCTCACGACCGGGCGCGGCCAGTGGCGTGACACTCTCCAGCGGCATCATCATGTGCGCCTTGGGCGCCCTGCTCCTGGTGGAGCAGGCCGGCCCCGTCGTGGAGGTGGCGGGCCACTGGCTGGCCCGCGGCTAGAACTTTTGGCGCATATCTGCGCTTTGGCGGCTCATCAGCGGTTGGCGAACCGCTGATGAGCCGCCAAAGCGCAGAAGTGCATTCCTGAATCAGCCGTGGGTGTCACTCCACGCCGCCAGATCTGCCAACAACTCGCTTTTGCGCTCCGCCGAGGCAAAGGAGGAACGGATGGAGTTCCGTGCCAGCGTCTCCACCGTGGCGGCGTCCCACGCGAACTCAGCCACGAGCGCCGCAAAGTTGGCGCCCACATAGCCGCCAAAATACGCCGGATCATCGGAACTCACGCACACATTCAACCCCGCTTCGATCATCTGCGGCAAGGGGTGGGCGGCCAGCGTATCAACTGCCCGCAGGCGCACATTGGAGAGCGGGCACACGGTCAGCGGAACCTGCTCCGTCACCAACCGCTTGATCAAGAATTTGTCTTCCACAGCCCTGATCCCGTGGTCAATGCGTTCCACACCCAACAAATCCAGGGCATCCTCCACGTAGCTGGGCGGTCCTTCCTCGCCCGCGTGGGCCACCAGATGCAGACCCGCTTCCTTGGCCCGCTGGTAGAGACGCACAAACTTCGACGGCGGATTCCCCACCTCCGCAGAGTCCAGGCCAATGCCCATGATGGGTGCCCGCATGTGAAGCAGTGCCTCCAAAACAGCCAGCGCCGACTCCTCCGACTCGTCGCGCAGGAACGCGGCAATCAGCCCCGTGGAGATGCCAAACTCAGCCTCGCTGGAAGCCAGCGCGGCAGCGATGCCGTTGACCGCCGTCGAAAGTTCCACGCCACGGGCCACATGCGCCTGGGGGTCAAACATGATCTCAACGTGGCGCACCCCGGATTCCTTGGCGCGGGCCAGGTAGGCCCGGGTCATGTCGGCAAAATCGGCCTCGGAGATCAGGACAGCCATGTTGGCGTAGTACAGGTTCAAAAATGACTGCAGATCACTGAACTCGTACTGTTCGCGCAACGTTTCCAGGGTGGGAAACGGCAGCGTGATGCCATTGCGGGCAGCAAGGGCCAGGATCAGCTCCGGTTCCAGGGTGCCTTCAATGTGCAGGTGCAGCTCCGCCTTAGGCAGGGCTGTCAGCGCGGCGGAGTCGATATTTTTCGGAGCAGCTGTGGTCATTGCGCAAGTCTACGGCCGCAGCATGACCGCAGCCGGCAGGTCCCCGCTAAGACTTGAAAAGCTTCGCAATGAGCTTCGGATCTACAATCTCGGTCCGGATCACCTCACTCAGTGCCTCCGGCGTGGTGGTGGTTCCAGTCCGCCTTTTCACTTCCTTGCGCATCTGGTCAAGGATGGCCTCGGACAGGATCACATCCAAAAGGGCGCCGGGTTCTGTTGCCGCCCGGTGCTTCCAGGATTCGTCAATGCGGCGACGCTTCAGGGCTTCTCTGTGCAGCAAGAACATGAACTCGGCCTTTTCTTCGAACGACGCCGGACCGAGCAGGTCAATCTCGAAGGCCATGTTGACCACCACGGGCAGCCCTCCAGTCAGGTGGTAGGCCTGCCACACGGCACCGTTGGTGAGAACCATCCATTCAATACCCTCATTGACGGCATACATCTGGACCTGGCGAAGATGCCTTTCGTTCAGTTTCTGGCTGATGCGCTTGACCTCGATAAACGCCACGAGCTGCTTGTCGATCCGGACACCGTAGTCGGCAAAGTCCTGCCGGACCATGTATTCCGTGGTCAGGTCCCTGAACTTGTCGTAGTCCAAACCCTCACAGAGGATGTCGGTGACAACAAGTCGGGTGTCACCCTCATTGGCGTCCCGGGCTTTCAAGTCATGCAAGGGTTTTGTGTAGCGTTTAATGGCCTCGAGCACCTGCTCCCTGGCCATTGATTCCCACTTGGGCGTGCGGCTTGAAGGAAGGGCCTCCTGGGCGTTCAAGGCCGGCGATTTCACGGCCTTGGCTGGCTTGGCTGCATTTTCTAAGATTGCCGCTTCCACGGTTGCCGCGGCGGCCTCTGCGCCCGGGGCGACGGGTTCATCCACTGCCGCCTGAGTTGCAACCGACTGGGACGCAGCTGTCACTTCGGCTGGAACCCTAAGGCTGTCAGGCAACTGCAGGTAGGGGTCCGTGACACCGAAGGCGGCCTGTCCCATCAACCAGTTGAGCGTTGCGGCCCAAGTCTGAACAAGGGCCGAATCGATGCCTGCGTGTTCAGCACTCTTCGCCACGGCAATCTGCGCCAGATGAACAGTCGTTGGAACCTCGTGACCTGCATCCGCAGCGTCCTCCGCCCACCTGCTCAACGCCTGCAACCGGAGCTGTGATTTTGCATCAAGTGCCGCATTTTCCATGTCTTGATTCCCCTCAATCGTTTTTCGGTCCGGGCGCTAGGTGGCAGCTGGGAACACTATTGCCCTCAGATCGCCTTGCCCGCCAGTCTAGGCGGGCACTCGAGCGATTTGCGGCCAATACCCAGCGTTTTCCCAGCTTTATTGCCCGCATTCCATTAGGAATATGTAGTGGGAGTGGAGATAATTGAGTTTGAACGATTTCTCATCTGTTCCACCGGGGCAGATGGGTCCGTAAGAGCATCGACCATGATTCCTTAAGTCAGCATTGTTTGGGGAACTTTTGAGGAGCTTGTCAGCGCGTGTTCATGAAAACGTTTGGGTGGTCGTTCGCGATCTCCGCAGTGGCTCTCATTGTCGCGTTCATTTATGGCGGCCTTGAAGCACTTATTCTCTGCGCAATCCTGGGCGTTCTTGAAGTCAGCCTGAGCTTCGACAACGCAGTGGTTAACGCCCGCATCCTTGAAAGGATGAGCGCGTTCTGGCAGAAAATGTTCCTGACTGTGGGCATTTTGATAGCCGTTGTGGGCATGCGCGTTGCGTTCCCGCTGCTCATCGTGGGCGTGACAGCCAACCTCAACCCCGTTGAAGCCATCCGGTTGGCCATGGAAAAGGGCAGCATTGACGACCCCGGCTCCTACGCGTATCTTCTGCATGAAGCCCACCCGCAAATCGCCGCCTTTGGTGGCATTTTCCTGCTCATGCTGTTCCTTGACTTCATGTTTGAGGAGCGCGAGCTGCGCTGGTTGGGCCTGCTGGAACGGCCATTGGCGTTCGTGGGCCGCCTCAATGGGGCATCCCTGGTCATCGGCTTGCTGGTCCTGGTTGCTTCGGCAACCATGGTGCGCCCTGGCAAGGAAATCGACGTCCTAATCTCCGGCATTCTGGGCCTTGTCACGTACTTCCTGGTCCGTGGCCTGGGCGACTTGTTCGACGTCGACAACGACGGCGACACTGACGCCGACGACGCCGGGGCCCTCGCGAAGTCCGCCACGAGGGGCGTGGGCAAGGCCGTCGGCAAGGCGGCGTTCATGCTGTTCCTCTACCTTGAAGTCATCGATGCGTCCTTCTCGTTCGACGGCGTCATTGGCGCGTTCGCCATCACCTCCGACCCCATCATCATCGCCCTGGGCCTTGGCCTGATCGGCGCCATCTTTGTCCGCTCCCTGACCGTGTACCTGGTTCGCGAGGGTACCTTGGATGACTACGAATACCTGGACCACGGCGCGCATTGGGCCATCGGCGCCTTGGCCCTGATCTTGCTGCTAACCATTAGCGTAGAAATCAACGAAATCATCACAGGACTTATCGGCGTGCTGTTTATCGGCTCGGCGTTCATTTCATCAATTGTTCGCAACAAACGCGTGACTGCGGCAAGTCTGCCCTCGGTGGACCAGCTTTCCAGCTAGCGCATCAAATTACTCAATTCTCACCATTTTCAAAGGAGCAAAACGTTATGGGACTCAGCTTACAAAAGGGCCAGTCACTCTCGCTGAAGAAGAACGACGGCGGCTCCCTCACCCGTGTGCGCATGGGTTTGGGTTGGGATTCAGCCGCTCCTGTCAAGCGCGGCCTGTTCGGCATGAAGAAGGGCGGCGAGGTTGACTTGGACGCCTCGGCGATCCTCTTTGACGCCACCGGCAACGCAGTGGACACGGTCTTCTTCAACCAGCTCAAGAGCAAGGACGGCTCAACCCAGCACACAGGTGACAACCTCACCGGCGAGGGCGACGGCGACGATGAGGTCATCCTGGTTGACCTGGCCAAGGTTTCACCGGCCGTCACCCAGATCGTGTTTGTCATCAGCAGCTACAGCCGCCAGACCTTTGACACCGTGGCGAACGCCTTCTGCCGCCTGGTGGACGACTCCACCCCCGGCTCCCCCGAGGTTGCCCGCTTCCAACTCACGGATGCCGGCACCCACACCGCCATGGTCATGGCGAAGGTTTCCCGTGATGCTGCGGGCTGGACATTCACCGCCATTGGCGACCGTGCCAACGGCCGCACAGTCATGGACTTGATCCAGCCTGCCGCCAGCGCCCTGTAGGGTGTCGCCAACAGTTCAATCGTTCCGACAGCTTCGTATCTAAGGAGTTTTAGCTTTCATGGCATCTCTAACGCTTTCCAAGGGCAACAACCTATCCTTGACCAAAGCCGACCCCGGTTTGAGCAAGGCCGTAGTTGGTTTGGGCTGGGATCCCCGCACCACCAGTGGTGAAGCCTTCGACCTGGACGCCTCAGCCCTGTTGGTAGGCAGCAACGGTAAAGTCCGCAACAACGATGACTTCATCTTCTACAACCAGCTCGAAGCCAAAGACGGCTCGGTCAAGCATTTGGGCGATAACCGCACGGGCGAGGGCGACGGTGACGACGAGCAAATCCTGATCGACCTCAATGCTGTCTCCGCGGACATTGAACGCGTCATCATAGTTGTCTCCATTGATCAAGCTGACGCACGGAGGCAGAACTTTGGCCAGGTCCGTGACGCCTACTGCCGCGTGGTCAACCAGGACAACGACATCGAAATTGTTCGCTACGACCTCTCCGAAGACGCCGCCTCGGAAACCACCATGGTGTTTTCCGAGATTTACCGCAACGGTGCGGAGTGGAAGTTCCGCGCCGTCGGCCAGGGCTACGCCAGCGGACTGCACGGCATTGCCACGGACTACGGAATTGTTCTGGACTAACTTTTAGTGCCTCGCCCAACCCAGGGCACAGCACACAGGCTTTTCTTTCCCAGAAGAGCCACCTCCGAATATCAACAACGTAAGGACAAGATCTCATGGCTGGATTGACGCTTGCAAAGGGCAACAACCTTTCTCTGACCAAAACTGATCCGGGCCTGCAGCAGGCCGTGGTTGGTTTGGGCTGGGACCCCCGCACCACCACTGGTGAGGCGTTTGACCTGGACGCTTCTGCACTCATGGTCGCCGCCAACGGCAAGGTTCGTTCCGCCGATGACTTCATTTTCTACAACCAACCCACAGCCAAGGACGGCTCAGTAACCCACCTCGGTGACAACCGTTCAGGTGAAGGCGCGGGCGACGACGAGCAGATCCTGATTGACCTGACGAAGGTTGCCGCGGATGTTGAGCGCGTTGTCATAGTTGTCTCCATCGACCAGGCGGATACGCGCGGCCAGAACTTTGGCCAGGTGCGCGGCGCCTACTGCCGTGTCATCAACCAGAGCAACGACAACGAGATCGTCCGCTTTGATCTCAGCGAAGACGCCGCACCGGAAACCTCCATGCTGTTTGCGGAGATCTACCGCAACGGCGCCGAATGGAAGTTCAAGGCAGTCGGCCAGGGCTACGCCTCCGGCCTGGCTGGAATTGTGTCCGACTTCGGCGTCCCCATGGGCTAGTCCGCCCCCGCTCCCTAGCCTCGTACCTCGGCTTGGGACCCTCGCGGGCGCGGCTCCACCCAGCTCCTCCGCCCTCCCCTGTTGCAGCCGTTGGCGCGTCTGCAACAGGGCCCCAATCACTTCACCCCTGGCAACTGGAAATTGGATCTCACTATGACTTCACCTTTGACACCTCCCACCGAGTCCGAAACTGCCCTCGTGCTGAAAGCCCCTGACGCCCCCGGCATTGTTGTGGCCGAAGAGGCACCCGGAATGGTGCCTGTCCCGGCAGAACGTCAGGCGGAGATCAGCCGCCAGGCGAAGGATTTCATCGCCGAGATTGCCGACTTCGATGCCCGCAGCCCCGAATTCACCAGCAAGGTGGATGGCATTTCCAAGCTGGCCGGCTCCGAGATGACAAGCTCCTCGGACGCCTCCAGCCGCATGCTGGAGCGCTCCACCACCTCCATTGCCGGAGCCAAGAAGAGCGGCAACGGCGCCCAGGCCCATGTGGCCGGCACCTTGAATGATCTGCGCACCACCGTTGAGGACCTGACGCCCAACAACGCCGACCTCAGCACCGGCCGCAAGATCCTGGGCTTCATCCCCGGTGGCAACAAGCTGGCCAAGTACTTCCAGAAGTACGAGTCGGCACAAACCCAGCTCGACGCCATCATCAAATCCCTCATGGCCGGCCAGGATGAACTCCTCAAGGACAATGCTTCGCTGGCAGGGGAAAAGGTCAAGCTCTGGGAGACCATGCAAAGCCTGAGCGAGTACGCCGTGTTCGCCAAGGCCCTGGATGGCGCCTGTGTTGAGAAGATCGACGCCACCCGCGCCTCGGGCCAGATTGAGCAGGCCCAGAAGCTGGAAGCGGATGTGCTCTTCCCCATCCGCCAGCGCCACCAGGACATCCTGACCCAGCTGGCAGTGTCCGTCCAGGGTTACCTGGCCATGGACTTGATCCGCAAAAACAACCTTGAACTGATCAAGGGCGTTGACAGGGCCCGCACCACCACCATTTCGGCCCTGCGCACGGCCGTCATCGTGGCCCAAGCCCTCGCCAACCAGAAGATGGTGCTGGATCAGATCGATGCCATCAACACCACCACCAACAACATGATTTTGAAGACCAGTGAAATGCTCAAGGATCAAACTGTGCGCATTCACCAGCAGGCCGCGAGCTCCGGCGTCAGTGTTGAGACGCTGCAAAAGGCCTTCGACAACGTCTTTGAGACCATGGATGCCATTGACACGTTCCGGGCGTCTGCCGCCAAGAACATGGAAGGCACCGTGCACGCCCTCGAAGACGGCCTGGCCAAGGCCAAGCCGTACCTGGAGCGGTCCCGCCAGTCCGATCGGGAGTAGCCTAGAACGTACCGACGACGAAGCAAGGGTAGTGCGATGATTGGCCGTTTTGTGGCGGGCAGGTTTGGTGGCGGGTCAGCACCGCAGCAGCCAAACCTCCCCGCAGTAGATCCCGTGGCACAGGAGATTGCCGAGATGGGCACAGCTGTGGACAGCTTGCGCTCTGCCGTGCGCAGGGCAGGGAGCAAGCTGCCTCCCCTGCTCATGTCACAGCTGCGCCATCTGGGCGACCTCATGCAGGAGGCTGTGGCCGATATCAGTGTCCGTGGCTGCTCCACAGAGCAGCGGGTGCTGCTCAACGCCATGATCACCAGCTACGTGCCAACGCCCTTGCAGGCGTACCTGGCCTTGCCGCCGGCGCATCATGACGAAGAATCGAAGGCAACGTTCATGTTTGCGGAGCAACTGGCCACCCTTGAGGAAACTCTTGCGGACTTGCTGAACCAGATTCGCATCGGCGCTGTGGAGGAACTCTCCACCCATGGGCGCTTTTTGGCGGATAAATTTTCCGCCCAGGATGTTGCCTTGCAACTTCAACAACCAGTTCAAGAAAGGGACCCATTGCGTCTGGAGGGCCAACAGTGGCAGCACTAGTACCGGGGGCAAACGCCGCCCTGACAGCTGAAAATCCAGACCTGGACCACGTGGTGGTGGGCATGGGCTGGGACACCATCCCCAGCAATGGCCCGCAGGTGGAACTGGTGCCTTTTGCGCTTATGTGCAACACGGACGGCAAGGCCATCTCCAACGACCATCTGGTCTTTTTCAACCAGCTGGTCAGTGCCGATGCGTCCATGACATTCATCGGTGATGCGGACCAGGAACAAATTGATGTTCTGCTCAACCAGGTCCCGCAGGACGTTGCCAAGATTGTTTTCCTCGCCTATGTGGATCCTGAGGTTCGCGGCCAAGGGACTTTCGCCTCGGTTCGCAGCTCCCATATCCGGGTGGCCAACGCGCAAAACCGCGAACTGGTGCGCTTTGACATTGCTGCGATCCAGCTGGCTTCCGTCACCGCCATGATCTTTGGTGAGCTGTACCGGCACCGCACGGACTGGAAATTCCGGGCTCTGGGCCAGGGCTACAGCACAGGCTTGGCCGGAGTGGCCAAGGACTACGGAATCAGTCTGTAGGGCGCCCCGGTGAATGTTCCTGCAACCCCACGCACCGATCTGCCCTTCCTGCGGCGGCGGATAAAACCGGGCCGCACCCAAGACGCACCCGGTGCCGCGGCAACGGCCGGACTTTCGGTGCCCGCACGCGCAACAGCGCCCAGCAGTCCGGCCGCATCCAGCCCCTCGCTGACGCTTCGGCCCCAAGCAACCCAAGCACCCCAACCGCCAGCCCGATCAACGGGTGCCCAGCGCCCCGCGGGCTTGGTTCTGGGAGGTGCAGCCCCGGTGCTGGCCACCGATGGTCGGGCCCAAATGTTGGCGGCCCAGCGTGAGAAGGCCCAAAACGAGGACCATGAGGTCCAGCTGCTCTTCCCCGCCCCGGGAATCGCGAAGCTGTATGAGCTGAATTTGGCCCAACGGGTGTTGCGGCTCTCTGCCCTTGAATCGGCTGTTGGCACCATGGTGGTCAGCGGTTGCTCGGCCGTGGCATGGGAAAGCGTGCGCCGCGTGACAGGTGGCGCCACTGCTGACGGGCACAAGGCGGGGACTCCCGTCATGACAGCCGGGAACCGTGAACTGGTGGGCTATCACGGCAAGGACGCATTAATTTCTTTGCGTCATGTGCGTGAGTTGCGTCGGGCGATTTTTATCAACCGCAGCAGCGCCGCCATGGGTGTGCGGCTGCTGTCCGGTGAATCCATTGCGGTCCCCCCGGCCACCAACGGCACCCAGATAGTGCTGCTGGTCCACCGGATAGGCAATGTTCTGGAGCTTCGCGCGGAGCCTGTCCCGCACGATTGGCCCGACATTGAGGTCTGGGCGGAGTTTGATTTTTCCATGACACACAGGGCGCCAGCCTCCGCCTACGGGCGCTAGTTTCCTTCCCTGCAGGGCCGCAAACCCTGCCCCAGCTTGAAAGGGCTAATGCGACATTTCCGCTCTCTGACCGAATCCCAGTCCGCCCAGCTCTTCCACCGCCTCCCTGCGGAGGTGAGCCCTGCCAGCAGCCCGGCATTCCTCGCGGTGGCGTTGGGCGGCACCCTGTACACCCCGGCCAATCGACTGGACCTGGTCAAGGACGTGCTGCGCCAACGCGATCTGGGCTGCGTGTCCATGGTGCTGTGCCTGGAGGATTCCATCTCCGACGCAGAAGTGCCGCGGGCCGAGGAAAACGTCATTTCCACCCTGCTTTCGCTCGCCGGGCACCAGCACGATCTGCCCTTGCTGTTTGTACGCGTCCGCACACCTGAACAGCTGCTCTCGGTGGCGCGCCGTGCAGGTGCCGCCACGTCCTTGCTGACGGGTTTTGTGATCCCCAAGTTCGACAACGAATCGGGCAAGGGTGCCGCGTTCCTGCAGGCATTGCATGTGGTTCAGACCGAGTTGGGGCTCGACGGCGCACAGAGCCCCGATGGAGTGCCGGGACGGCGGCTGCGCATCATGCCCATCCTGGAATCGCCCGCGGTGATCCACTTGGAGACGCGGGCTGCTGCGCTGACAAACATTTACTCGCTGCTGGCCGCCAACCGCGAGGACATTTTGTCGGTGCGGATAGGCGCCACCGACATGTCCAGCACCTTTGGGTTGCGCCGCTCCCGAGATTTGACCATCTACGACGTCAACGTGGTGGCAGGGGTCATTGGGGATATTGTGAACGTGCTGGGGCGGCCGGAGGGCGGCTTTGTCATCTCCGGTCCCGTCTGGGAACACTACTCCAACACTGAGCGGGTGCTGCGTCCACAATTGCGTGTCACACCGTTTGCGCGCCAGGACGAGCAGAACCTGCGCAAACGCATCATGACGGCAAACCTGGACACCCTGATTCGGGAGATTGAGCTGGATTTGGCCAACGGCTTGTTGGGCAAGACGGTCATCCATCCCACCCACGTTGCTTTGGTGCATGCCATGAGCGTTGTCAGCCATGAGGAATACCTCGATGCGCTGGCTATCGCTTCAAACGTTGGCGGCGGCGCCGCCGCATCCCCCTATGGGAACAAAATGAATGAGATGAAACCCCACCAAGCCTGGGCCCAACGGACCTTGTTGCGCGCCGATGCCTTTGGTGTTTCCGCCGCCAACGTCACGTTCGTGGACCTCCTGGAAGCGAGCATGAGATGAACACTTCCACCGCTGATCACCTCCAGCCTGGCCCTGCCTGGAGCGGCGGCTTTGTTGCCGAGCGCCTCAAAGTCCGCATCCACTCCGATCCCGGCAGCGCCGTGGCAGTGCAGGATTTGGTTGGTTTGGCGCTGCGCCGCAACCCCAAACGGGCGCACCTCTTGGTCTCCAAGGTGCTGGCCAAACATGTCCCCACCGAACCTGCCCTGGTGATCGCCGCCGGGGAATTGTTGGGCGCCTTTGTTGCCAGGCAGCTTTCAAGGCTCACGTACGACGCCGGCGACCGGCTGGCCATGCCCATCTACGCCGTTCCGGACCAGGCTCTTGCGGACGCCGCCACGCAATTGGCAACAGTCTTGCAAAGCCCGACCGGGCATCGCGCGGATGCCGTAGCCGCCCTGGCCGGCGCGGTGGCGGGCATGCGCACACAGCTTGCAGGCGCCGTGGTCCTTGGCTATGCAGAGACGGCCACCGGCTTGGGGCGCCTGGTGGCCAATGCCCTGGGCGCCTACTACATCCACTCCACCCGCCATGCCACACCGGGGATTCCCTCCGCGGCCGGCTTTGAAGAGGGGCATTCGCACGCCACCTCGCACAGCTTGGCACCCACCGATCCGCACTGGTTTGACGGGGCAGGTCCCGTGATTTTGGTGGACGACGAGCTCAGCACGGGTTCCACCGTCATCAACACCATCCGCGAGCTGCACGCGCTCATCCCGCACCCCGTCTATGTGGTGGCTGCCCTCATTGACCTGCGCAGCGACACGGACAGGGCACGGTTTGATGCGCTGGCCGATGAGCTGGGCTGCCGCATTGCCGTGGCAGCATTGGGAACGGGCCGTGTTGAGCTCGCCGATGACATTCTGGACCAGGCTGCGGAGCTTCTGGCCACCCTGCCGCAGCCAGTAGTTGCAGCAGAGGAGCCCGGCCGGTTGTCCATGCTGGAGCTCGCGGCGCAGGACGTGGCGCCCGTACGCAGCGACAGATTTGGCAACGCCGCGCCGCCGCAGGAGGCCACCATTGCGCTGGTGGCCGGCCAGGTCGCCGAACATCTGAGCAGCCTGGCGTTGCGCGGGCCTGTGGTTGTGGTGGGAACCGAGGAGAACATGTTCCTGCCGCTGGCCGTTGCCGATGTGTTGGCCGCCATGCTGCCGGAGATCGCCGTGCGTTTTTCCACCACCACCCGCTCCCCCATAGTCCCTCTCGCGCGGGACGACTATGCCATTGCCGGGGCACTCACCTTTGCCAGCCACGACCTAACCACCGACGGCCCGGGCGTGCGCTTTGCCTACAACCTCAACGGACCGGGGCAGCGCCCCGGCACCATTGTGGTGTTCCCGGAGCCGGGCACCAACAGGCAAGCGGTTCTGCAGGGCCATCCCGCCACCGACCTTCCGCCACTGGCGGGGGCGCTGCGAACAGCCGCCGACGACGTTGTGGTGGTTCTCCTGCCCGCTGATGCACCATCCGCCACCGCCACAAAGGATCAGCCATGAGCCAGTTTCCACTCCCCACGCCCCTGACCGGGCCGGACTTTGGCTCCTACGAGGCAAGTGAGGTCACCTGGTTGTTGAAGGACCTGAGCCACCTTGCCTTGGAGGCGCCAACAGCCGACCGCGAGCACGCCATCCAATCGGGTGCGGCGAACTACGCCGAGTCCCTGCCGGTTGAGTACACGCCAAGCCCCGAATACCAGGCCCTGTACCAGGAAGCCGTGGAACGCGCCGGGGAGCGTATTGCCACGGCCGTAGGCGTCGTGACCGAGCTGGCCCTGGCCGCCCGCCAAAACCGGCCCGTACTGGTGTCCCTAGCACGCGCCGGCACACCCATTGGCATTTTGATGCGCCGCTGGGCCCAACAGATTCACGGTTTGGACTTGCCGCACTTCACCATGAGCATTGTGCGCGGAGTGGGATTGGATCAAACGGCGCTGCGGTACTTGGCAGCCAATTTTGACCCTGCCCGGATACTGTTTGTGGACGGCTGGACGGGCAAGGGAGCCATTTCACGGGAGCTGAGCGCCGCCTTGGACGCTTTCGCGGCCAGCGATGGCGTCCGTTTTCCGGATGACCTTGCCGTGTTGGCCGATCCCGGGCATTGCGTGTCGATGTTCGGCACCCGGGAGGACTACCTGATCCCCTCGGCCTGCCTGAACTCGACAGTGTCAGGCCTGGTGTCGCGCACCGTTTTCAACACCGACCATATTGGCCCCCACGATTTCCACGGCGCCAAGTTTTATGCCGAACTGGCCCCGGCCGACGTTTCCAACGACTTCCTGGCCGCCATCTGTGCGCACTTTCCGGGAGTTCAAGCAGCCGTTGAACAACAGCTGGCGCAGCATACAGCCGCCGCCCCGGCCCCCACCTGGGTGGGCTGGCAGGCAGTGGAGCGGATCAGCACAGAGTACGGAATCAACAACGTCAACCTGGTCAAACCGGGCGTGGGTGAAACCACGCGCGTGCTGCTGCGCCGCGTCCCGTGGCGTGTGCTGGTCAACCCTGACGCCATGGACGACGTGGCCCACGTGCTACTGCTGGCGCAACAACGCGGAGTCCCCGTGGAGGCGGTGCCGGACCTTCCCTACAGCTGTGTCGGCCTGATCCACCCCCAATTCGATAAAAGCGCCGTGGGCGCCGACGGTAAGGCAGTACACAACGCATGAATACCCCGATTCTTGTAGCCTGCGATCTTGACCGGACGCTGATCTACTCCAAGAACGCCCTCTGGCTCACCGGCGCCGACAAGGACGCCCCCGCCATGGTGGTGGCTGAGGTGTACGACGGCGCACCCCTCTCCTACATGACCCGCACGGCCCAGGAACACCTGCTGGCACTCAAGCACACAGCCACTTTTGTGCCCGTCACCACCCGTACACAGGCCCAATATGAGCGCGTGCAATTGCCCGGCCCTGTCCCCCAATACGCCATCACCTCCAACGGCGGCGTGCTGCTGCACCACGGAACCCCGGACGCGGCTTGGCATGAACAGCTCACGGCCAAGATGGCAGCAGCCTGCGCCCCGCTGGAAACCATTGAGGCCTATCTGGCCAACCCTGATTTTGCCGGCTGGATCCTGCGTTTGCGCCGTGCCGAGGACCTTTTTGTCTACGCCATCATTGACCGCGACGCCATGCCGGAGGCGTTTCTCACTGAGCTGACACGTGTGTGCACGGAGGCCGGTTGGACTGTCTCGGTGCAGGGTCGGAAGCTGTATTGCGTCCCCGTGCCCATCAACAAGACTGACGCCCTGGCCGAGGTTGCCCGCCGCACAGGCGCCACGACGGTCATTGCCGCGGGAGATTCGCTGCTGGATGCGGACATGCTCGCCGACGCCACCCTTGCCTTCCGGCCCATCCACGGAGAACTGCACGACGTCGGATACCTAGCCGCCCATCTTCGACTCACTTCGGTGCGCGGCATCCTGGCGGGCGAAGAAATCCTGCGCAGCATCCTGGCAGAGGTCACCGCCGCCTGACCCCTTGGGCTTGAGACCGACGTTGTCGGTGGCTGGCGGTAGGCTGGACGTTCACCACAATCCGTTATCCGGGGAGAACTCTGTCTTGTCGCTTGTACGCAGCACCCGCCCTGTTGGGGCCACCGAATTCATTGTGGGCACGGTCCTGGCCTCCGTTTTATTCCTAGGCACAGCATGTGGCGGCGCCCCGGCACCCGCTGCGGCCCCGGCGTCGAGCATGCCAACCCAGGGTGTCCCTGCCGAACCCACAACGACGCCGGCTGACAGCGCCCCGCTCGAAGTCGATGTGGTTCCAGACGCCGGCGGCGCCGATCTGGCCGCCAACAGCCAGCCAGCATTTGCGGCCACGGCCGTAGCAGTGCTGGCCACGATTCCCATCAAGGGCCGGGCCCCCAAGACGGACTACAGCCGGGAAGAGTTTGGGCAGGCGTGGGCCGATGTGGACAGGAACGGTTGCGATACGCGCAATGACATCCTCAAACGGGACCTGAACGCCAAGACGTTCAAGCCCGGAACCGGCGAATGCCTGGTGCTGACGGGTGTTTTGGCGGATCCCTACACGGCAACCACCATCGATTTTGTTCGCGGCTCGGCCACCAGCAGCGCCGTCCAGATTGACCACGTTGTGGCGCTCAACGACGCCTGGCAAAAGGGCGCCCAGCAGCTCAGCGTTGCCCGGCGCACAGCCCTCGCCAACGATCCACTGAATCTGCTGGCGGCGGACGGCCCCGCCAACCAGCAAAAGGGTGCCAGTGACGCGGCAAGCTGGCTGCCGCCAAACAAGAGCTACCGCTGCGACTATGTGGCACGGCAGATTTCCGTCAAGGCCACCTACTCCCTGTGGATAACGCAGGCGGAACATGACGCCATGGCGAAGGTCTTGGCCAGCTGCGCGGCCATTGAAGTGCCCACCAATCAAACTGCACCCGCTGCCGAACCGCAGGTGAAGCCGGTCATTGTGCCGCCCGTGGCTCCGGTTGCTCCCGTGGCCCCTGTGGAGGCTGCGCCGGCCCCACCCGCAATGGTGCCGGCGGCCCCGCTGGTCCAGGCGCCGGATGTTTTCTACAAGAACTGCTCCGCTGTTCGCGCCGCTGGAGCCGCGCCCATTCGTGCTGGCCAGCCGGGTTACAGCACCAAATTGGACGGCGACGGCGACGGCGTGGCCTGCGAGTAGTATTTTTTCCGCCGCGGGCTGCTCTTCTGCACAGTATGTGAGATTCCCTCTAGCAACTAGTTCAGGAGTGGCTAAAATTGGGGTGTGAGCTCTCATAGCGACCAGCCCTTGGTCCCAGCAGTGTGGCGACGCCATGACACGGAGATTCTGCCGTTATGGCGTGAACGGCTGTGCGCCGAAATGGGCCCCACCGTGGCGAGCCGCTACGCAGCGGGACTATTTTTCGAGGACAGGCGCAGACCCATCGCCCAGTGGTTCAATCCGGCATTGGGTGCTGCCCTGCTAGTGGGGATCGAAACCTCCGCCGAGTGGCCGGTTCAACGTTTTGGCCTGTTTTACGCCCCGGCCAGCGGAGGGGTGATTCGGGTCCACACCACCATCCACGAATGGTATCTGCGCACCCCCAAGCAGTCCCCCACCGAGGAAGAAGCCTTCGCCCAGGCCATCAATTCGGCCGAGTCCTTCCTGCAGGTGGAGATGGATTTCATCTAGGCCACGGCCCAAAAGAGGTGCCGCCACGGAACAATGAGGTGTTCCGTGGCGGCACCCTCCCGGAAGTTACCCGGCGTTGAACGCCCTAGGACTCCGTGTGCCCCAAGTTGTGCTCGGCAACGAAGGAGACCATGGCGCGGGTTGCCGAATGCAATTCCAGCACCAAAACCTCATTGCCCGTGGGCTTCAGCAATGTTCCCGGAACGTAGAGGGTTTGCTGCGGCCCGCGGGCCCAGTACCTCCCAAGGCAAAAACCATTGACCCACACCAACCCCTTGCTCCAGTTGTGCGTGGCAAAATACAGGTCCCCGGCAACGGGGTGGTCAAACGTGGCCCGCGCAAATACCGGTCCGGCCAATACCTCCACCTGTTGTTGCGGCACTCCGTCGAAGGCTTGCGAAACGGGGCCGCCAGCCAGCAGCTGAAGCGGCGACACCTGCCAATTCTTCAGCGGCACCCCATTCAGCCTGGCAGAGCCGATCAAGCCCTTCGGCTCACCCAGGCGTGGTCCATAATTCACGCGGCCTTGGTCCTCCAACAAAACCTCAAGGGTCCCACCACTGTGTGCCGGCAGCACCAGGGACGTTTCCTTTTGGTCCCGTGAAAGAGTCCCAACATGCTGGCGGTTGAGGAAGACCTGGGCCCGGTCCCGGACTTCCTCAAATTCAAGGACTGCCTGCGCACTTGCCTGAACCTGGGTCCGGTAAACACTAAATCCGCTGTAGTGGCCCATGGCATCGGTGCTGGTTAGTTCTTGTGAGCCGGTCCAATCGGCGGTTGCGTCAAAGTAATCCCACAAGGAAAGTTCCTGTGTCAGGGGCAGCTCCAGGGAGCACGCCTCTTCCTTGGCCGCCGGAACGTCGTGCTCATCAAGCTCCGTGTAGCGGGCCAGGATTTCCCTGAACGCCCAGTACTTAGCCGTGGGGTGCCCCGATTCATCCAGTGGCGAATCGTAGTCGTAGCTGGTGACCGTTGGCTGGAAAACGCCCTTGTCGTTGGCTCCGTTGGTGAACCCAAAGTTGGTTCCGCCATGGAACATGTATATGTTGACTGAGGCTCCAGCCGCGAGCAGATCCTCCAGTTCCTGGGCCGCCTGCCCTGCCGCGGTGGTGTGGTGGTGGGCGCCCCAATGGTCAAACCAGCCAACCCAGAATTCGGAGCACATCAAGGGACCGGTGGGTTGGTGTTGGCGCAGTGTTGCCAGGCGTTCCTTCGCGCGGGAACCAAAGGAGCCTGTCTTGTGCAGGCCCGGCAGGCTCCCGTTGTCCAGCATGTCCGGCTCCGGCTGGTCCACGGTTGTGAAGGGGACGCTCAAACCAATCTGCCGGTTTAGTTCCACCAGTTCTTGAAGATAATCCTTGTCGGCACCGTAGGCACCGTACTCGTTTTCAATCTGCACCAAGATGATGGGGCCGCCGGCGTCGATCTGCCGGGGAACCAGGATGGGGGCCAGCTGTTCAAAGTACCTGCGGACAAGGTTCATATAGACCGGGTCAGAGGACCTGATCACGGGATTTCCACTGCCAAACAACCAGGCCGGCAGTCCGCCATTGTCCCACTCAGCACAAATGTAAGGCCCGGGCCGAACAATGGAGTGCAGGCCTTCGGCGGCGACCAGGTCCAGAAAACGGCCCAGGTCCAGCCCCCCGGTGGTGTCAAAGGTGTCGGGGGTTGGGGCGTGCATGTTCCAGGCCACGTAGGTCTCAATGGTGTTCAAACCCATTTGGCGTGCCTTGCGGATCCGGTCCGCCCACTGGTCCGGATGCACCCGGAAATAGTGCAGGGCACCGGCCAGTATTCGGTGGGGTTTTCCATTGAGCATGAAATCCTGCTCACCGATGGTGAAGCGTGACATTGATGTTCCGATCGAAAAAGTAAAGAAGGGATGGCCCGCAACGGCCCAGGGCGCCTTGCGGACCATCCCTGACGGGATTCTTGCATGTTACTTTGAAGCCCTGCTGCTCGCCGTACTTGGCCGTTTCCCTGGCCATGTATGAAGGCCCACATCCAAGTTATTCTTGGCGGCGTTGGCCAGTTCCGCTGAATCACCGCCGGCACACCCGCAATAGCTGCTGTTTCACGTGACGCGGGAAGGTCCAGTGGGCGGGTCTGAGGCGAACTACACCGCAACACCATTTTTTGGGAACCAATGAACCGGTCCCCTCCACCTGCGGCGCCGCAGGTTAGACGCCCAATGCCATCTTGATGCCCAGGAACAGCATGACGGCGGCTATGAGCCCATCCAGCACGCGCCACGCACCGGGCTTGGCGAACACCGGGCGCAGCAGTTTGGCACCGAAGCCCAGGGCACTGAACCACACCACGCTGCCCAGCGCCGCTCCGGCGCCGAACCACCAGCGCAGCTCCCCGTGCTGGTTGGCAAGCGTGCCCAGCAGCAGAACGGTGTCCAGATATACGTGGGGGTTCAGCCAGGTCAGGGTCAGGACGGTGATCAGTGCAGCCTTCCTGCTCATGGTCCCCGTTTGGGTGCTGGCATGCAGCGTGCCCGGATGTACGGCACGCTTGGCGGCAAGAACGGCGTAGCCAATCAAGAATGCCGCCCCGGCTAGCCTGATCACCACAACAACAGCAGGCGCGGCAGTGATCACGGCACCAATGCCGAAGATCCCGGCCGCAATCAGAACTATGTCGCTGAGCATGCAAACCAGGACCACCAGCCCCACATGTTCACCTCGAATGCCCTGCCTGAGCACAAGTGCATTCTGGGCGCCGATGGCGATGATCAGGGCCAAGCCGGCTCCGAGTCCTGTGGCAACGGTGGCGAAAATTTCAAGTGGCATCATAAGCATTGAAACTACTAGGCTCGGGACAGACAGTACAGCTAATTATTTTGATGCTACATAAGGAAAACTAATGCTGGCTTTTCAGACGGAACAGTTGCGCACGTTTCTGGCGGTACTGGACTTGGGCACCTTTGACGCCGCCGCCGGGCACCTGCACGTCACCGCCTCCGCTATCTCCCAGCGCATCAAGGCCATGGAACAAGCCGCCGGACGGGTCCTGCTGCAGCGCACCACCCCTGTCACTCCCACAGCCGCCGGCGCCGTGGTGCACAAGCTGGCCCGCCAACTGCGGCAGCTGGAAGCGGATGCGGCTGCGGAACTGGGGATGACCGGTGCCAATCAAAGCGCCATTGCCGTGGTGGTCAACGCAGACTCCCTGGCCACCTGGTTCATGGATGCCTTGGCTGCGGTGCCGCCCACCGAGCACATGACCTTCGAAATAGTGCGCGCGGACGAGCACCATTCCGTGAACCTGCTGCGTTCCGGCGAGGTCATGGCGGCGGTCACGGCATCTGCCGAGCCCGCCCAGGGTTGCTCAGTGGTGCCGCTGGGCGCCATGAACTACCGCGCTGTTGCCTCGGCTGATTTCATGCGCCACTGGTTTCCGCAGGGATTCTGCGCCGAACTGCTCGCCGCGGCCCCTGCGGTGCAGTTCGACCGCAGCGACACCCTGCAAAGCAACTTCTTCGCCGCCATCACCGGTAACCCGCTCAGCGGCGCCGAGCACTTCATCCCCGACACCATTCAATTTGCCAGGGCCGTTGAGCTGGGGCTGGGTTGGGGGCTCATGCCCGAAGCGCATTGCCGGGCCGGGCTGGACTCCGGGGCACTGCTTGAACTTGTTCCCGGCCACGTTTCCAGCATTAAGCTGTACTGGCAGCGCTGGAAGATCAATTCAGCCGCCCTAGACATGCTCAGCCATGCTGTCCGCACGACGGCGGCTGCCGCACTCGACCCGGGCGCAGCGTTGCGTCGACCTTCAGCTTCCACGCAAGGATCCACTCCATGAGCACCATTTCCCTCCAGCGCCGCAACCAAAGCGTGCTGGTCATTGGCCAGCTGCTGTCAGGAGTGGGGGTTGCCTCAGGGGTGGCCGTGGGCGGCATCCTGGCGGGCCAATTGGCTGGCACCACGGCGGCGTCGGGGTTTGTTCAAACGGCGGCAGCCTTGGGCGCCGGGCTGGTGGCAGTGCCGCTGGCCAACCTGGCGGTCCGTGCCGGGCGCCGCTGGGCCCTGAGCACAGGCTTTGCCCTGGGCGCCGTGGGTGCCGCCCTGGTTTTGCTGGCAGCGGCCCTTGGCCAGTTCTGGCTCATGGCCGCCGGCATGATGTTCTTTGGTTCGGCCACGGCTGCCGGCCTGCAGGCACGCTATGCAGCAGTGGACGGCGCGGCTCCGGAGAAGGCCGGGCGCGCCATGGCCATTGTCATTTGGGCCACCACGGTGGGTTCTGTGGCAGGCCCAAATCTATCCGAACCGGGCCGACTCATGGGCCTCCAGCTGGGTCTTGTGCCGTTGGCCGGTCCCTTTGTTTTTTCCCTCGTTGCCTTTGTCACGGCAGCCCTGGTCATAGCCGTCTTCTTCTTGACGCCCCCGGCGTTTTCTGACGCCAGCACCGAGCCCCGCCAGCGCGTCAAAACCCATGGGGCTTGGCGTGCGCTGCGCCTGGCTGCCCACAATCCGCGGGCACTTTTTGCCCTGGCAGCTGTCACTGGCGGGCACTCGATCATGGTGGGCGTCATGGTCATGACACCCGTTGCCATGAACGCCCATGGGCACACCTTGGAGATCATTGGCATTGTCATCAGCTTGCACATTCTGGGCATGTACGCGGCAAGCCCGGTGTTTGGCATCTTGGTGGACAAGCTGGGCGCACTTCCCGTGGTGTTCATTGGCTGCGGCATTTTTCTGGCCGCCATCAGCCTGGGCGCTGTGGTCTCGGACAGCAGCGACCCCTTGCTAATGTCCGTGGCCCTGACCATGCTGGGTCTGGGCTGGTCCGCGAGCCTGATCGGCGGCTCATCGCTTCTCACCCAGTCGGCCCCCACCGAGTTGCGCGTACCGCTGCAGGGCGCCAATGACATGATGATGAACTTTGGCGCGGCTGGCATGGCTGCGTTGGCCGGCCCCGTCCTAGCTCTGGGCGGCTTCTTCTGGGTCAACATGATGGCCCTGGCCGTGCTGATCCCCGTGGTGGTCCTTGGTGTTCGCGCCTTGCGTTCGGCTCCGGACGTCAAATGAACGCGAATGCTGACTGTAGCCGCAGGAATGCCTGAGTAACCATGCATCTCGGGGCTGGCGTCAGCACTCGCGTCCGGTCCGCAGCCGTCTACTCCCCCAGGATGTGCCGTAAGGCCAGTTCCAGGCTTGCATGCCTGAACTGGTAGCCGCTGGCCTGAATTTTTGCGGCCGAGACCCGTTGGCTCGCCAGCGCCAGTTCGGCGGCGCCTTGGGCCCCCAAGAGCAGTTTGGGGCCCAACGCCGGCACCTTCAGGGCTGCGGGCCTGTGCAGCACCTTGCCCAGGGTGTGGGCAAATTCCTTGGCCGTGACGGGGTGCGGGGCCACGCCGTTGACAGGCCCCTCCAGCGTGGGGTTCAGCGCCGCGTGGGCAAAGATCCCGGCAATGTCATCAATGCCAACCCAGCTTTGCCACTGTTCGTCCCCCAACGGCCCGCCAGCACCCGCCAGATACAGCGGAAGGAGCCGTTGCAAAACGCCCCCGGCAGCCGAAAGCACTATGCCCGTGCGCACGTTGACCACCCGCACCCCGGCCGCAGCAGCTGGCGCGCAGGCGGCCTCCCAGTCCTTGCACACCGTGGCCAGGAAATCGCTGCCGGCAGGGTCAGTTTCCACCAGTGCCCGGGAAGAACCGCCCGGAGCCTGCCCCTCCGCACCGTAGTACCCCACGGCCGAGCCGGAAACCAGCGCCCGCTCCACACCGTCAGAGGCCAGCTCAGCAAGTGCCTGCGCCAGCAGCGTGGTGCCGCGTATCCGGCTTTGGTGAATGGCTTCCTTGTTCGCATCGGTAAACCGTCCACCAATGGGGTGCCCGGCCAAATGAATCACCGCTTGGCACTGGGCCAGGGCCGCGGAATCAATGGCCCCGGTCTCCGGATCCCAAAAAATCTCGCCCTCGTTCCGCGGTGCCCGCCGCACCAGTGTGAGCACCCTGTGCCCGCCGCCGGTCAGCAGTGCACCCAATTGGCGCCCCACCAGGCCAGAGGCACCGGAGATGGCAATGGTCAGCTGCTCTCCGGGATGGGCGTAATGGAAGGACAGGTCCGCCAGCAGCTGCCGTTCCCGGAACGCAAACATGCGCGTCAGCTCCGCATCCATCCGCTTGTACGCCCACTCCCCGCGCGCCACGGCCGGCAGCTCATAGGTGACCTCATCAACCATCAGTGTGGTGCCGGCCTGGGCCCCGTCGGTGAACGTGTGGCGGTGCGTCCACGCGGCCAGAGGACCCTTGTCCATGACGTCGGTAAAGCTTGTTCCGGGCACCAGTTCCGTATGCAGCGCGTCCCAGCGGATCTCCGGTCGCGTCCACTTCTTCGCCGCCAGCGAGGCAGGCAACAGGCCCCGCACACTGCCCGCGGCCGAGCCCAGCCACATGCCCACCCCGCCAGGGGCACCCACGCCCATAGCCGCCGTCGAGCCTGGATTAATGCCGTCGGATGGTTCGGCCAGGATGCTCCCAAAGAACGACGGCGTGAGCCGCACCAGGGCGCCGGGCCGGGTAAACCAGGCGAAGACGTCGGCGCGCGGGTAGGGGATGGATGTTACGTAGCGGAACGAGCTCATGATGCCTCCAAAGTGGGTAACACCTCCATCTTGCCCCATGGCGGGGACGGCATGCGAAGGAATGTGGGCGACCCTTGCTAGATTCAAGGTGCTGCACTCACACGGCACGGAAGGTACTGACATGTTTTTGCTTGACTCTCCCGGGGGCGGCACCCCGCTGATCTTCTCGGCGTCGGACCTGGTGACGGCCAGCGAATGCCAGTACAAATCCTTGCGGATCCTGGATGAAAAGCTGGGCAGGACAGCTAAGCCCGGCTTCGCCAGGGACGCCATGCTGGAGCGTGCCGCCGAGTTGGGCGACGCCTTTGAGCACAAAATCCTTGACGAGTACAAGGCTGAATTCGGCGTGTGGGACCCCGCCACAGGCAAGGGCGTGAAGGTGGTTGACCGCGGCGCACTCAGCTGGGCGGGACTCGAAGCTAAACGGGAGGAAACCCTTGACGCGCTGCGGACCGGGGCCGATGTGGTCTTCCAGGCGACGTTCTTTGACGGCTCGCTGGTGGGGTTTGCCGATTTCCTCGTCCGGCAACCCGACGGCACTTACGCCGTTCACGACACCAAGCTGGCCCGGCACGCCAAGGTCAGTGCACTGCTGCAGCTGGCCGCCTATGGCGATCAGCTGCAGAAATACGATATTCCCGTCTCAGACGTGGCCACCTTGGTGTTGGGCAATCGCGACCACAGTGAGCACCCCATGCCGGACCTGCTGCCGGTATTCCGCGAACGCCGCGACAATTTCCTGGCCGTGACGGCGGCGCACCGGGCCCAGCCGGAACCCGTTGCCTGGCTCCAGGAGGGCATCAGCTATTGCGGGCGGTGCGACTACTGCGCGCAGCAAGTGCAGGAGCACCAGGACCTGCTGTTGGTCAACGGCATGAGCACTTCCCAGCGACGCAAGCTCATGGCCGCCGGCATCACCACTATCCAAAAGCTGGCAGAGCTGCCCGCACCCGAGTCCGGCCCGCTGGTGCGGCTGCGTGACCAGGCCCGGATGCAGCTGGGTCAGGAGGTGGTGGACGGGACTGCCATGGCTGGCAAAGACGAAGCCGCCCACCCCATCAGTTACAAGGTGTTGCGGAGCAGCATCAGCAAGTTGCCCGCTCCCAGCGACGGGGACATCTTCTTTGACTTTGAGGGCGATCCGCTCTGGCAGGATCCCGCGGATGGAAAGTGGGGCATCGAGTATCTCTTTGGCTCCATCGAGGCGCCCCCGGCCGGCTCCGAGATCCCTCCGGTATTCATACCCTTCTGGGCACATTCCCGCGACCAGGAACGAAAAGCTTTCACAGCTTTTCTGGACTATGTGGAAGCCCGCAGGGAAATATGGCCGGACATGCATGTTTACCACTACGCGCCGTACGAGAAGTCGGCGCTGCGCAACCTCTCGGTGCGCCATGGCGCGGGCGGGGCCACCGAGGACATTGTGGACAATTGGCTGCGCACGGGCCTTCTGGTTGACCTGCTGGACACTGTGCGCCAGTCAGTGCGGATCTCCGAATCCTCGTACTCCATCAAGAAGCTCGAACCGTTCTATATGCCCGCCGGGCGGGAGGGCGATGTGACGGATGCAGGGGCCTCCGTGGTTGCCTACGCGGACTACTGCACAGCGCGCGACGCCGGACTGGCCGGGGACACTGCCCTGACCGCCAAGGCCGCGCAGATACTGGCGTCCATCAGCGACTACAACGAATACGACTGCCTCTCCACCCTGCACCTGCGCGATTGGCTGTTTGAGATTGGGGCGGCCGTTCAAATCGGAGCTTGGACCGAGGGCAGCGGCAAGCTCAACCTTCCCGACGAGAAGAAGGTCAGCTACGAACCCACCGACGATGAGCGCAAGTTGCAGGCGTTCATCGAAAACTTGGCGCAGGAAAAAGGCCACACGTTCACGGACGACGAGAACGCCATCGCCATGGTGGCCGCGGCAGCCAGCTACCACCGCCGCGAGGACAAGCAGTTCTGGTGGGGCCACTTTGACCGTCTGGACAGCGCAGTGGATAGCTGGTCGGAGGAACGCAACATCTTCATCGTCCAGGCTGCCGAGGAGATCGACGACTGGGCGAAGGCAACCCCTCGGGCCAGAACTGAAACGCGCACGCTCAAACTTTCGGGTTCGGCCACGGAAGGATCTGACTTCCGCCCGGGCACGTCGTGGTTTGGCATGTTCAATGCCCCGCTGCCCGACGGCATGGAAGCCTCGGAAGGCAGCAAGCTCGGGAGGGACGGGCACTTCAGCATCACCGTGCTCGAGGACCTTTCCGAGCCGTCAACGCCGGAGCTGACCACCTTGCTGGTGACCGAAAAGTCCACCACAAAAGTCCAGCCCTACCATCAAAAACCCATAGCCCTGACACCCAACAAGCCTGTTCCCACCGCGAGCATCCGCGAGGCCCTTGCAACGCTGGCCAACACCGTGGGCAGCAACGTGCCGCACCTGCCCAAGCATCCGGGCATCGAGATCCTGCGCAAGGCCAAGCCCCGGCTGGCCAGCGGCGGCAGCCTGCCCTCCGCCGTCGTCCATAGCGACGGGCACAGCACGCAACAGCATAACTACATCGGCGCCATCACAGCGGCGGTGCTGGATCTGGACCACTCGTACCTGGCTGTCCAGGGCCCGCCCGGGACCGGCAAGACGCACGTGGGTTCCCACGTCATCGCGAATCTCATCAAGGAGGGTTGGAAAGTTGGCGTGGTGGGGCAATCGCACGCCGTGGTGGAGAATTTGCTCCGCAAAGCCATCGAAGCCGCCGGCGTGGACCCGGAGCGGGTGGGCAAGAAGCTGTCAGCACCTCACGACGTACCGTGGAAAATTACCGATGACAAGCAGTTTGGCAAGCTGCTCAATAGTACCCAAGGCGCACTGATTGGCGGGACTGCCTGGACCATGACGGGCGCCAATGTGCCGCCCGGCTCCTTGGACCTGTTGGTGATTGACGAGGCCGGGCAGTACTCGCTGGCCAACACGCTGGCCGTGGCACAGTCCGCCCAACGTCTCTTGCTGCTGGGAGACCCGCAGCAGCTTCCCCAAGTCACCCAGGGATCGCACCCGGCACCCGTGGACGAATCGGCGCTGGGCTGGCTGTCAGCCGGCCACGCCACGCTGCCCGCGACCAAAGGCTATTTTTTGGCCGATTCCTGGCGCATGCACCCCGAACTGTGCGCAGCCGTTTCCAAACTGAGCTACGACGGCAAGCTGTCCGCAGCTCCCGCCGCATCCCAGCGTCACCTGACGGGCCGAGCTCCCGGAGTGGAGACAGTTTTCGTGGCCCAAGCCCCGGACAGCGGGAAGGACAATAAACAGTCCTCCCCCGAGGAGGCTGCCGAGGTGGCGGCTCAGGCGAAGGCCCATCTTGGGCTTCTCTGGACACCCGGGGAAGGCGAAACACCTCGCCCGTTGGTGCAGGAAGACATCCTGGTGGTCGCAGCCTACAACGCACAGGTCCACCTGGTCCGTGGAGTGCTGGATGCGGCAGCACTCACGGGCGTCAAAGTTGGCACCGTGGACAAGTTCCAGGGCCAGGAGGCGCCAGTGGTATTGGTGACCATGGCGTGTGCCGATCCCACGGGAGCTCCCCGCGGGATGGAGTTTCTGCTGAACCGGAACCGCATCAACGTGGCGGTCTCACGTGGGCAGTGGCGGGCAGTCATCATCCGTTCCCCTGAACTGAGCAACTTCATGCCGTCCAAGACCTCCGGCATGGCTGAGCTGGGCGCTTTCATTGGATTGTGCAACGCGGCGCCTGCCCATTCCATGTCAGCCAAGGGCGCGGCAGCGGCACCGGGACCAGACACCATGGCATGATCACAGCATGGACCACCTGACTTCCGGCCGCAGGCGGCACCGGCAGCTTCGCATTCTCAGTATGGTCATCTGTGGTGCCCTGGCCACAATTCTGACGGGCTTGTTGGGCGCGTGGATCTACGCCCCGGCTGTGGGGTGGACTGCGGCGGCACTCATCTACAACGCCTCCGTGTGGCTCGCCATTGCTCCCATGGATGCCCAGCGCACTGCAGCGCATGCTGTGGAGGAGGACCCGGGGCTGCGCACCTCGGATCTGTTAATCTTGCTGTCGGCGATAGGCTCGCTGGCCGCCGTCGTGCTGGTCATCCTGGGCAGCAAAGATGTGGAGGGGCCGGGGCGGTTGCTGCTAGCCCTGTTGGCCACCAGCTGCACGGCCCTGTCCTGGCTCATGGTCCACACCCTGTTTACGCTGCGATACGCCGAGATTTACTACAGCGGCGAGCCCGGCGGCATAAATTTCAACCAGGAGGAGCCGCCCCAGTACACGGACATTGCGTACATGGCCTTCAGCGTGGGTATGACCTACCAAGTTTCGGACACCAACATCACCACCCGGACCATGCGCTCGGCGGCGCTGCGGCATAGCTTGCTCGCCTTCGTGTTTGGCACGGGCATTCTGGCCACCACCATCAACCTGGTGGTCAGCCTGGCCAACTAGCCGCCACTAAATGGCGGCCCCGAAGAAGGTCTCCGAGATCCGCGCCAGATAGTAGGGATCGGCAATGCCGCACAACTCCCGGGCGGAATGCATGGACAGCAGCGGAGTCCCCACATCGAGGGTGCGGATGCCCAAACGGGTGGCCGTCAACGGGCCGATCGTTGATCCGCAGGGAACGCCGTTATTGGAGACAAACTCCTGGTACGGCGCACCGGCGCTGGCGCAGAGGTTCGCCCAGATGGCGGCACCCACAGCATCTGTGGCATAGCGCTGGTTGGCATTGATTTTCAGCAGCGGGCCACCGTTGAGCACGGGAAGGTTCGCCGGATCATGCCGTTCGCCATAGTTGGGGTGGACGGCGTGGCCGGCGTCGGCCGAGATGCACAGGGAGTTCACAAAGGCGCGGCGCCGTTCACTCACGCTTGCACCCAAACCATCCGAGACCCGGGTCAGGATATCCTCCAGGATGGGCCCGCACGCACCGGAGCGGGAAGCCGAACCAATTTCTTCATGGTCAAAAGCGGCCAGGACGGGGATCACGGGCCGTCCCCCCGCCTGTGCAGCCCCGGCGGCCTTGGCCTCCCCTGCTTCTGCAGCGCCAGCGGCGGCAATGAGTGCCACAACGCCCGCGTGCACCGACGTCAGATTGTCCATCCGGCCTGCGGCAAAGAACTCATCGTTGGCGCCAAAGATCGCACCGGGCTGAGTATCGGCCACCACAATGTCGTAGCCACCAATCGTGTTGGCATCCACCCCTGCCCGGCTCGCCAACAAGCCCAGCAGATCCTCGTCGGCCGGGTTGCCCTGGCCCCAAATGGGGTTCATGTGCGCTTGTTTGTCCAGCTTGAGTCCGTCGTTGCTGCTGCGGTCAAGGTGGATGGCCAGTTGCGGGAAGCGCAGCAGGGGCCCGGTGGCCACCAGGGTTTCGGTGCCGTCGCGGTCCACCAAACGTCCGGCGAATTGCAGTTCCCTGTCCAGCCATGAATTGAGCAGGGGCCCGCCGTAAACCTCAACGCCTGCCTGCAGCCACCCATAACGGCCCGTGGTGGATTTGGGCTTGAGCTTGAACGACGGCGAATCCGTGTGCGCACCCAGAATGTTGAACCCGGTGGTGGCGGTGGCGTTTTCCGGCACCACCCAGGCGATGATGGCGCCGTCGCGGATCACAAAGAATTTGCCGTGCGTGGGCCACGGAGCCGTCTCCGCGAGTTGACTGAACCCTGCCGCCTCCAGCCGGCGTCCCGCCTCGTGAGCTGCATGAAAGCTCGACGGCGACGCCTCAATGAAGTCACGAAGGTCCACGATGTGCTTAACGAAAGTCATACCTAGATTCAACCACGAAGGGCCGCGGACGGTGCGGAGTTGAAGTGGCCGCCGGAAACGTCACCACGGCGTAGACCAAGACTAGAACTGTGAGGCCGCAGGCAAGGGCAACCCCAGGACGGCGGCACCTGCGCTAGTAGTCAGGGTTGCTGGGGATGACCAAGCCTGTTTCGTAGGCGTACACCACCACCTGCACCCGGTCCCGCAGATGCAGTTTAGTCAGAATCCGGCGCACATGAGTCTTCACGGTGGCCTCGGAGAGGAACAATTTGTGCGCAATTTCGGCGTTGGAGAGTCCTTGGGAAATGCATTGGGCCACCTCCAACTCTCGCGGGGTGAGATCCTCCAGGAGCGGATCGGACTGGTGTGCCGGGCGGGGCGGACGGCTGCGCACAAAGTTTTCCAGCAACCGCTGGGTGACACGCGGCGCCACCACTGCGTCGCCGCTGGCCACCAGCCGCACAGCCTGCACCAATTCCGCCGGGGCCACGTCCTTGAGCAGGAAGGCACTGGCACCGGCCTGCAGTCCGGCAAAGGCGTATTCGTCCACATCAAAGGTGGTCAAAATAATGACCCTTGCCTCCGACGGGGAAGCACTGATCTTCCCCGTCGCTTCAATGCCGTCCATGATCGGCATGCGGACATCCATCAAGACCACATCCGGCGTCAAGCGATCCACGGCGGCAAGCGCCTCAACGCCGTTGGAGGCCTCACCAACAACGAGCAGATCCGTTTCCCCTTCAAGGATGAGCCGGAAACCCATCCGTAACAACGGCTGGTCATCCACCAGCAGAACCTTTATTGCATCTTCATCCACAGCGTTCTCCCCCATAACATCGCTCATGGTGCACCTACGTTAGGGCGCAAAATTGCCTGGACCGTCCAGCCACCCTGGGGCGCCGGTCCGGCGTCGACCGTTCCACCATAAATCCCAGCACGCTCCCGCATTCCCACAATGCCACTGCCGGAGCCCAATGAGGCGTTCATGGTTCCGTGCCCGTCGTCGCTTATTCGCACGGTGAGCTCTCCCTGGGCCAAGTTGTTCTCGACCATCACCTGAACCCGGGAAACAGCCGTCCCATAGCGGAGCACGTTGGTCAGTGATTCCTGCACAATCCTGTACACCGTCAGCTCCAGGGATGGGTCCGCTGGCAGTGGCGGCCCGGAATGGGTCAGCGCCAGCGGCAGGCCAGCCTGCCGGAAGCCCTCAATCAGGGCACCCATGGTGGTGTGGTCCGGTTGCGGGGAACGGTTGGCACCGCCGTCGGCACGTAGGACGCCCAAAACCCGGCGCATGTCGTTCAGCGCAGTGCGCCCCGTCTGGGACAGCTGACTCAGCACCTCCCCAGCCTTGCTCGGATCATGCCTAGCCACCACGGCGGCGCCGTCGGACAGGGCCACCATGACTGTCAGCGAGTGCGCCACGACGTCATGCATTTCCCGGGCAATCCTGTTTCGCTCTGCCACCGAAGCCAGTTGGGCATTGCGGACGGCCCACTGGCGCAGCTCCGCCTCATGTTTGCGCCCGCTGCGCACGGAAGCGCCAATTCCTGTGGCAATAATATTGGCCAGCGGCATCATGATGGCGGAAATAATGTTCGTTTCATCGGCTGTGGGACCGTCTGCCACCAGGTATTCGCTGGGGAGTTGGTAGATAAAGAGGGTGTACAGGCTCAGGGGAACCGCAGCCACCACGGCCAGCGTGAAGCTCAGCGGGGGGCGGTAGGCCACCGCCACGGCGTAGAGGGCAAACCAGATGCTGATGCCAATACTGCCGGAATTGGGCACCATGGCAATATTGAGCAACTCAAAAACGGAGAGGATGGCCAGTACCGCAAGGGGCTTGTCGCGGCGGAACATGAGCACCGTGGCCGAGGCCCCGACGATGACAAAGTGGGCCGTCAAATTCATCTCCGCCCGGGAGCTCAGGAAGACACCTGATCCGGCCAGCAGGTACGCAAAAACCACCACCACGTCCATGACGCGGGGATGGTTGTAAAAGTACGTGCGCAGCTTGCCGCGGCGGCGGGCCGAAAACTCGTCGGCCCGCCGCTCAACGGAAGGTAATTCGGCGGGGGCCAGGGCCGTTCGTTCCGCGGCCCCCGCCTGGCTTTTTGTACGCATAAGTGTGAGCTTAGGACCCTGGCACGGGTCCGGCGCCCTGCTTAGACGTCACGGTTCTTGAGGGACACCAAGGCCGGCACGGTGACCAGGACAATCCAGCCCAGGAAGATCATGCCGCCGGCCAGGGGGCTGATGAAGGCGGCCTTGTCGCCGATTTCCAGCATGCGTCCACCGGCCACGCTGGGCACGTACTGGCCCACGTATTTCCAGAAGTCACCGGGAACCAGGGTCAGCAGTGAAGTGCCGATTTCCAGGAGGAAGAGCAGCCCCACGAGGACAATGATGCCTCCTGCGGAACTCCGGATCAGCGTTCCCAGAGACAGGCCAATGAGGGAAACACCTGCAACGTATACGCCGCCCATGAGGATGCTGTAGAGCACCCCGTCCATGCTCAGTGACATGTCAATGCCGAAGGAACCCAGGATCGGGATGGAGACCAGGAACGTGGCGAAGGCTGCCACGAGGGTCAGCACGTAGGAAACCACCACCAGGACTATGGCCTTGGCGAAGAACGCCGGCAGGCGTTTGGGCACCGCGGTCAAGGTGGAGCGGATCATGCCCGTACCAAATTCGGAGGAGATCAACAGCACGGCCAGTGCACCGAGCACAAGAACGCCCAGCTGCAACCCGGCAATCGGTGTGCCGTAGATGCTGAAGCCCTGCGCACTGGCGGCGTCCATGGCCTGCTGAAGCGTCATTTGCGATTCACCTGTGCCGGAGCCGGGGCCTGCCGGGCCGCTATGCATGATCGCGTCAATGACTGTGCCGCGCACCCAGGCGGCAAAGGCGCCCACGCCAACCACTGCCACAAAGGTGAAGGCGAGCAGCATCTGGGTGGAGCGCAGGGAACGGAACTTAATCCACTCGCTGCGCAACACTCCGCTGAAGGTGAGGGACTTGCGGCCAGCACGACTGGAGGCCGGAATCGTTGCAGTGCTCATTGTTAGCGTCCCTTCACAGCGGCCGGAACGGGCGCGTTGTCAGTAAATTCTTGCGAGTGGTACTCAACGGCGTCCTTAGTGAGGTTGAAGTAGGCCTCTTCCAGGGAGTTGGTGAGCGGTGTCAGTTCATACACCAGCACCCTGTTGTCCATGGCAATGGTTGCAACTTGGCGGGCATCCAGGCCGGACACCTCCAGGGTCTCGTTCTCGTGGCACTCAACCTTGACGCCGTTGGCGCCCAGCAGCTGGCTCAGGCGGGTGACCTCCGCCGTGCGCACCCGAACCTTGGCCTGCTGCGTGCCAGCCAGAATCTCGGCGATGGGGGCGTCCGCGATGATCTGGCCACGCCCAATCACAATCAAGTGATCGGCCGTTTGCGCCATTTCACTCATCAAGTGCGAGGACAGGAACACTGTTTTGCCCTGCGCAGCCAAATGTTTGGCCAAATTGCGCACCCACAGCACTCCTTCGGGGTCCAGACCGTTCACGGGTTCATCCAGGATCAGTGTCTGAGGATCGCCCAGCAGTGCCGAGGCAATGCCCAGCCGCTGCCCCATGCCGAGGGAGAAACCGCCGGCCTTCTTCTTGGCGACGGCTGCCAGTCCGGTCATATCGATGACCTCGTTGACCCGCTTGGTGGGGATGTTGTGCGTGGCTGCCATGGCCAGCAGGTGGTTGTAGGCGCTGCGGGAAGTGTGCACTGCCTTGGCGTCCAACAGCGCGCCCACCTGATGCAGGGGGTCGTGGTGGTCGGCGTAGCGTTTGCCATTGACGGTCACCTTGCCGGCCGACGGCTTGTCCAAGCCTACGATCATGCGCATGGTGGTGGACTTGCCTGCACCATTCGGGCCCAGGAAGCCTGTGACCATGCCGGGCTTGACCGTGAAGGTGACGCCGCCAACGGCCGTCTTGGCACCGTAGTGCTTGGCCAGGTTTACTGCCTCAATCATGTGGACATCCCCTTTGGATGATCTCTGAAAAGTTGTTGCATTCTTTTGGAATCTACTTACTACCGTACGCACCCGCCAACGATTTTTCCTCTATCTCAGGGATGAATCAGGGTCCATTCAGGGTCGTCCCTTTGGATGATGCCGCGGCAGGGCTTGCCCACAGATGAACACCATAGAATGGCCAGATGCTCACTCAAACACAGTCAGCTGCAGGCCTTCAGCCTGTGGACTGGCCCCACACCCGCCTGCTATGGGCGTCCTTGCCAGCACTGGCGATCGTGCTGGCCGGCGCCGTGGTGGTCTTCGCAACCGGGAACCAGCCGCCATTTCAGGGGCTCGACGACGGCTGGTACCACCTCATGGTGGACTCGCGGACGCCGTGGCTCACGGCCGCGAACCTGGTTTTGAACGTTGTTGGCAACGCCGGCATGGTCATGTACTGCGCCGTACTGTTTCTTGTCCTCATGATCCGCCACAGGCGCCTGGCATACTTTACTGCCGTGGCCAATCTGACCGCCTTAGGCCTGACACACTTGATCAAGTTCCTGGTGGCCCGGCCACGGCCGGAAGACCAGCTGGTGCACGTGGATTCCGGCTCATACCCGTCGGGGCATGTCAGTGGCACGGTGGCAGCCATGGTGACAACCGCCGTCGTGCTGGGAAAGGTGTGGATGTGGATCAGCGGGGCCATTTTGAGTGTGGCCATGATGTACAGCCGCACCTACCTTGGCGCCCACTGGGTATCGGACACCATCGCCGGGGCGCTGCTGGGGGTGGGTGTCACACTTTTGCTGTGGGTGGCCCTGAAGGATAAATGCCTTGGTGGGAATATTTTCAGGCCTTAGCGCTCGACCGACTCAAACTCGGACTCCGCGAGCGGCCGTGCGGCCGGAACCGTGAGGATGGAGGCCACAATGGCAATGCCAATGGCCAGCAACGCCCAACGAATGGTGACATGGTCGCCCAGGAACCCGAGCAGGGGCGGCCCGGCCAAAAAGGCCACATAGCCAATGGTTGACACCACGGAGACCCTTGCCGCAGCACGTGCCGGGTCATCGGCAGCCGCCGACATGCCCATGGGGAAGCCCATGGCGGCGCCGGCGCCCCAGAACACGGCACCCAGTCCCGCCACCAGCATGTTCGGCGCCAGCACAAAGATCACCAGGCCGGCCAGAGCTGTGCCAAGGCTGAAGTACAGCACAGGCACCCGGCCGTAGCTGTCAACGAACCGGCCGCCGAAAAACCGGAACAAGGTCATGGAAGCAACAAAAACGGCAAACATGATGGCCCCGCCAGCTTCCGTGGCGCCAAGCCCGTCCACCGTGGCCTTGGCAATCCAGTCGTTCGCGGCACCTTCGGTCAGGGCGGCACCCAAAACCACCAGGCCCACCAGCAGCGTGCGTTTCTCCGTCCACGCGCTGCGGCCCTTGGGAGCTGTTTCCGCGGGCCCGCCGCCTGTGGCAACCATGCTGGCGCCGGCCTTGCTTTCGGGCAGGAACCAACGCGGCACGAGCACCATCGCGGTGCTGACCAGGACCACAATGGCGGCCAGGTGCAAGGACATGCTCACGTTAATGGCTGACAACCCCGCACCAACAAGCGCACCAATGAGCGCCCCGCCGCTAAACCCGGCATGGAACTGCGGCATCACGGTCCGGCCCAAATGCCTTTCCACATCGGCGCCCTCAATGTTTTGGGCAACGTCCCAGAGCCCAATCCCCACACCGAAGAAGACCAGCCCCACTGCCGTGAACGTCACGGAGCCCTGGGCCAGGGCGAACGCCACAATCAGCCCACCAAAGGCGGCAGTGAATCCGCCGGTCCGCACGGTGCTCGCCGTGCCAATCCGCGCCACAACCGACCCCGCCAGGGGCAGTGCCACCACCGACCCTGCCGCAATGGTCAGCAGCAGCATGCCCATCTCACCGGCCGTCAGGTCAAGGATCCGGGTCACGGCAGGAATGCGTGCCGCCCAGCTGGCAAACACAAAGCCGTTGATGGCAAACACGGCAAATGTGGCAATGGCCGCGGAACGGACCGCTTGCTGATTCATGGTGGAGACGCTCTTCTGTCGATGGTCGGCATAAGTCTATGGAACCACTCTAGTGTCGCCCTCCCGCCGGCGGCTCAGGCTGGGCGCTGAGTCTCAGCCAATTCAGGCACCTCCACCACTCCGGTGAGGATGTAGTCGTGAGAGTGGGCGGCCAGGTCATCCCGGCTCAATTTGCCCGTCAGGACGCCCACCGAGATACCGCCAGCGTTGCGTCCGGCCTGCACATCAACCACAGTGTCTCCGGCTGCCAGCACCTTGCGCACATTGATCACGCCGGTCTTTTCCATGGCGCGGTGAATCATGTAGGGGGCCGGGCGTCCGGCGGAGACGTCGGAGGTGGTGACAACGGCATCAACGGTGGAACCGGCATCGGCACCCACTGCCCAGCCCAGCGATTCCAGCAGGGGGTGGGCAACGTCGTCGTCAAATCCTGTGGTCAGGGCAACTTTAATGCCTCGCTCACGCAGCGTGGCAATGGCTGCGGCAACGCCCGGCAGGGCCACAGGAGGTGTTGCGGCGTACCGTTCGACCAGGAGTTCACGGAACCGGACAAACGCCGCGGCCACCCGCTGTTGAGTTGCTTCCTGCCCGCCCAGCGCCATCAACGCGGTGATGGCACTGACCTTGTCGGCCCCCATCCATTCCTGCAAATCTGCTGTGGCCACGGGAGCCCCGGTCTCTTCCACGGCGTCCTGCAGCGCAACGTAGACAATGCCGTGGTCATCCACGGTGGTTCCGGCCATGTCAAAGACGGCAAGTTCAATCATGGTGTTCATTCCTTAATAAGTGGTGGTGCTTTGGACGCGGGCCACGGGGGTCCGGCCGTGCAGGGTGTTGTTGATCATGAAGTTGGCAAGTTCGGGCCGGTACCTGTCATCGGCGTATTCCAGGCGGTCGCCGGTGCTGGAGAATGTCACGCGCCGCTCCCGCAGCAGGGGTGCACCCTTGGCAATCCCCAACAGTTCGGCGTCGACGGTGTCAGCGGCCACGGCATCAATGGTGTGCCTTGCACTGTGCAGGTCCACGCCGGCACCCAAAAGGTAGCTGAATGTTGAACCGGAGTCGGTGTCAAAGTCGAAGAGGGCCCGCCCAGCTGAGGGCACAAAGTGTGAGCGCTCCACCATGGCGGGTTCGCCGTCAAGCAGGCGAAGCCGCAGCAGGCTCACCACCGGCTCACTTGCCTGCAATCCCAGCTGGTCGGCAATAACAGGCCCGGCAGGCCTGCGCGTAATTTCCTGAGTCTGCTGCCCGGGCACCCTGCCCATGGATTCGGCCCATTGGGTGAAGGACAGGAACGTCTCCACCGACTGGGAAATCACTGCCGGGCGAACCACGGGAGGCTTGCCCCGGCCACCTGAAATGGCCCCGTCTTGGCGAAGGGCGGCCAACGCCTGGCGAACGGGCCCGCGGGATGCACCAAACTCTTGGCACAGCACGGCCTCGGACGGCACAGGCTGGCCCTCGGGCCAACTCCCGGAGTCAATCCTGTGCCTGAATTCATCCCGAAGTTGTTGGTGCATGGCCATTTTCATTCCTTGAGTGTACAAGTGGAAAATGGCCAAAAAACGCTAAATTTCGGCTCTCTCGTTGAACAAATGGTAAACATTTGGCCACCAAAATGAACCGTCAAAGAACTTGTCCATACAAGTGCCATTTTCATTTGATTTGGGGGTCAACTGCAAGGCACAGTCGTTCTCATGAACCAATCCAAAATTCACCTTCAGCCCACGGATGTCTTGATTGTGGGGGCCGGCATCACCGGGCTGGCACACGCTGCCGAGGCAGTTGCCCGCGGCCTGAACGTGCACATCATTGACCGGGACACGCGGGCCGTGGGCGCCTCCATCCGCAACTTTGGGCATTGCTGCGTGGGCGCCCAGTCCGGTGAACTGCTCGAGCTGGCCACGGTGGCCCGCGAAGGCTGGTTGCGCCATAGCGAGCTGGCCGGTTTCTTCTCCGTGGAATCCGGCGGCCTGGTCGTGGCCCGCAGCAGAGCGGAAGTTGCCGTCCTGGAGGAGCTGGCCGCCACGCGCGGCTCCGACCAGATGCAGCTGATCAATGCCGCGCAGGTCCGCCAGGAGCTCTCCGGCAGCGGGGATCCGGCAATTCTGGCCGGAGCCCTGATCCGTGATGACATCCGGGTGGATCCCCGTGAGGCGGTTGCCAAGCTGGCCGCTTGGTTGGCAAAGCAGCCCAAAGTCACCTTCTCGTGGCGCACCTCGTACTTCGGCACCGATTCACGAGAGCCTGTTTCGAGTGCCACGCCCGACGCCGAAACTTCCCACCGCACCGACGTGACCGTGCGCACCTCCCGCGGCACACTCACGGCGTCGCGGGTCATCGTCTGCGTTGGCCACGATCTTGACTACGTGCACCCGGACGTTGCCGAACCTTTTGAGGTGAACCGCTGTTCCCTGCAGATGGCGTTGGTGCGCCCAGCCGCACCGCTGACGATCAGGCGCGCAGTCCTGACGGGCACCTCCATGCTGCGCTACCCGGCGTTCGCTGAAACGGGAGCAGCCGCGGAACTGAAGAAGGAACTGGCCGCCAACAGCCCCGAACTCCTGGCCATTGACGCCAATCTCATGCTGACCCAGCGCCCCGACGGCACACTGCTGATTGGCGACAGCCACCACACGGCGACCACCCAAGACCCATTCCTGATTGAACAAACCCAGGACACCCTGCTGAACGCCACCAGCAAGCTCCTTGGCATGGGCAGCTACACCGTGCTGCAACGCTGGCAGGGAATCTACGCCTCGAGCCCGCAGCAAAGTTTTTTGATCAAGGACGTTGCACCCAACGTCACGGCGGTCTCCGTCACCAGCGGAATCGGCATGACCATCTCCTTTGGTCTGGCCAAAAAGACGTTCAGCCAGTTCTAACCCTCCCCCAAACAACTGACCCGCAGAAAACGCCGAAAAACAGGGGGAAACCCTGATTTTTCGGCGTTTTCTGCGGGTCAGTTGAGTCAGCTGGTGTGCGGCTTCGCCGCGCCAGTGGCAACTGAAAATTCTGCCGTGGCTTATGCGCAGCCGTGGAAACCAGTGTGGCGCATAGACCCCAATCTGGGCACGCCTGCTTTGGCTATGCGTCGCGCCAGGAGCCAGTGCGGCGCAGCTTTGACACTGGCGCCATGCCCGGTATCAGTAGCGCGCATGCCCAAAGCGGCCCCGGCTTATGCGCGGCCCCAACTCCCAGGCGGGCGCATAAGCTGCCAACACCACACAGCTGGCCACCAGCAGACACTCAAGAGCTGTGGGCAACTCGGATACTGCGGTCGCCCCTATCCAAACTGCCCAACCCGCCCCATTTACGTTTCAGGTGGAGAGGTCAGTTGGAGAGATTCCTAGCGGGCGCGCTCAACCCGCTTTTCATCCCACACGGGCTCTTCGGATTCGTACACCTTGCCGTCTGAACCAAACACCAGGAACCGGTCAAATGAACGGGCAAACCAACGGTCGTGGGTCACGGCCAGCACTGTTCCCTCAAAGGAGTCGATGGCCTTCTCCAACGCTTCGGCCGAGTGCAGGTCAAGGTTGTCGGTGGGCTCGTCAAGCAGCAGCAGGGTGGCGCCGGAGAGCTCCAGCAGCAGAATCTGGAACCGCGCCTGCTGGCCACCGGACAGGGAGTCATACTTCTGCTCAGAGCTGGACGCCAGTCCGTAGCGGTCCAGAGCGCCAGCGGCGGCCTCGCGACCCAGCCCGGAGCGGTGCTCGTCCCCTCGGTGCAAAATGTCCAGCAGGGTCCTGCCCAGCAGGTCCGGGCGGGCATGAGTCTGGGCAAAGAAGCCGGGCCGGATGCGGGCACCCAACTTCACCTTGCCCTCGTGCGGCACATGGGCAATATCGACGTCGGACACTGGCTCGTGTTCCTTGTCCGGATCCGAACCGCCCGCCGCCAGAAGCCGCAGGAAGTGGGATTTTCCTGAACCGTTGGAACCCAGAACGCCCACCCTGTCACCAAACCAAATCTCGGTGGTGAACGGCTTCATCAGCCCCGTGAGTTCAAGTTTGGTGGCCACAATGGCGCGCTTGGCCGTGCGCCCGCCCTTGAGTCGCATCTTCACGTTCTGCTCAATGGGCAGCGCCTCCGGCGGGCCCTTTTCCAGGAACTGCGCCAGGCGGCTCTGCGCGGCCTGGTACCTGTTGGCCATGTCAGAGCGGAACGCGGCCTTGGTCTTGTACATGATGACGAGTTCCTTGAGCTTGATGTGCTCCTCGTCCCAGCGCTTGCGCAGCTCCTCAAAGCGGGCATTGCGGTCTTCGCGGGCCTTCACATAGGACTCGAAACCGCCACCGTGGGTCCAGCTTGAGGCACCATTGATGCCCGGCTCCAGCGTGACAATCCTGTCTGCAGCGTTGGCCAAGAGTTCCCTGTCGTGGCTGACGAACAGCACCGACTTCTCTGACGCAGCCATTTTGGCTTCCAGCCAGCGCTTGCCGGGAACATCGAGGTAGTTATCGGGCTCATCCAGCAGCAGGACCTCGTCGGGTCCGGAGAACAACGCTTCCAACACCAGGCGCTTCTGCTCGCCACCGCTGAGGGAGGACGCTTTGCGGTACTGGGCCGTGTAAAAATCCACACCCATGGCAGCCATGGTGACTTCGTCCCAAGTGGTTTCCATTTCGTAGCCGCCAATATCACCCCAGTCGGCGATCGCCTGGGCGTACGCCATCTGGCTTGGCTCGTCGTCGCGCTCCATCATGGCCAGTTCGGCGTCATCGACGGCCTTGCCGGCGGCGGCAATGTTGGCCGAAGCCACGGAGAGCAACAGGTCTCGCACGGAGCTGTCATCGCGCACCTGGCCAACAAACTGGCGCATGACGCCCATGGTTCCCGAGCGGGACACTGCCCCCTCATCGGGCTTAATGTCCTGGCAGATGATGCGCAGCAGGGTGGTCTTGCCTGTGCCGTTGGGGCCAATCAGGGCGGTCTTGGTGCCGTCGGCGACGCGGAAATTCACCCCGTTCAGCAGCTGTCGGCCGTCGGAGAGAAAGTAGTCAATGTTTGCAACGTCTATATGTCCCACTCAGCAATTCTCCCATCCCCGGTGCTCCACGCCGAACGGCCGACGGCGGGACCCTCGCTTCCCCTCGAACGGGCAGTCCCCGCCTCGCGAACGGGCAGTAGTTGTTGATGTTGAGCGGAAACATCAACAACTACTGCCCGTTCGGCAGGCACCGGGGTGGGGTTTTCCCTACCCTGCATTGACCGGGTGGCATGATGGTTTCACGACGGCGCCGCGGCAAGGATGGAACTATGAACACCTCAGCTACTTCCAAGCCCCGCAATTCGTGGTTGATCCTACGCCCCGCCACCTGGCGCCAGATCGGTGCTGACGTGGTCTACATCCTGCCAGGCTTCTTCGTTTCGCTAGTGTCCTTCATTGTCTTGGTGACCTTGTTTTCCGTGGGTGTCTCCACGCTCATCATCTGGCTTGGTCTGCCCATCCTGCTGTGCTGCCTTGGCGTTTCCCGCTGGTTCGCCAACATTAACCGGGCGATGGTGCAGCGCTGGGCTGGCAGAGTCCCACCCGCGCACTACAAGGCGCGGCACAAAAATACCATTGGCGGCATGTTCAGCAACCTGGCGGATCCGCAGCTGTGGAAGGACCTGATCCACGGAACAGTAGTGTCGTTCACTTTTCGCACCGCCTCCTTCAGCGTTGCTGTCACTTGGCTGGCCGCGGCACTTGGCGGTTTGACACAATGGCTTTGGGGACGGTTCCTGCCGGCAGACAATATTCCGCTAGCGGAATTGATCGGCCTGGACCGCCTGCTCGGCCTGAGCCCTGCGGCCGCCGAGGGTTGGTTGGGCCTGGCCTACGGTGTTCTCTTTCTCTTGACCCTGCCATTTGTCACCCATCTCCTGGCGGGCACCGATGCCGCCATGACCCGTGGATTGCTCACGAACGAGAACGCCGCATTGCGCGCCCGCAGCGAGGAGCTGGCCGCCAGCCGCGCCCAAGTCGTCTCGGGGGGAGCCAACACTTTGCGCAAGATTGAGCGGGACCTGCACGACGGCCCCCAACAGCGCCTCATTCGCTTGCAGATGGATATTGAAGCCGCCCAGCGGCGCATGGCCTCCGACCCGGCTGCTGCCCGGGACCTGATGGACGGGGCATTGGAGCAAAGCCGGGAAGCTCTGGCCGAACTACGGTCCTTGTCCCGTGGCATCGCCCCACCATTGCTCGCCGACAGGGGCCTGCGAACAGCCATGGAGTCCCTGGCCGGCAAGTCAGTTGTGCCGGTAGCGCTCACGAGCAACCTTGAGCATGGCACCCGCTTGGCCGAAAGTGCGGAGAATGCTGCCTACTTTGTGATCTCCGAGGCACTGGCCAACGTCTCCAAACATTCCGGGGCCAGCAAGGCCGCCATAACAGTCAACGCGGAACCGGCAGAGTTGCTGATCGAGGTCAGGGACGACGGAAATGGTGGCGCCCATGTAGGCAAGGGGCACGGACTGGCCGGTTTGGTCGACAGATTGGCTGGCGTGGATGGTTCCTTGGAAATCGTCAGTCCAGCGGGCGGCCCCACAACTCTGCGGGCCAGCATCCCGCTGGGCATTTGAGTCCTGGACGCTTGAATCCCGCACCCATGAGCCAGGCCGGCAACCACGCAGCCAGCGGCTACCCTGAGGTTATGCGTGTTGTTTTGGCTGAAGATTCTGTCTTGCTCCGCGAGGGCCTTGTCCGCCTGCTCGAAGAGACTGGCGCGCAGGTGTGCGCAGCCGTGGGCGACGGCGAGGCGCTGCTGCTGGCCGTTGCAGAGCATGTTCCGGACCTGCTGATCACGGATGTGCGAATGCCTCCCTTGCACCGGGACGAAGGGCTCAGGGCGGCCATTGATGTCCGACGGCGGTTCCCCTCCGTTGCTGTCTTGGTGCTTTCACAGTATGTGGAGTTGAGCTACGCCAGTGAGTTGCTGGCAGGCGCCTCAAACGGTGCGGGTCTGGGCTATCTACTCAAGGACCGGGTGGCCCGTTTTGCGGACTTCACTGACGCCATTGAACGTGTGGCGGCCGGGGCAACTGTCATTGATCCCGAGGTCATCAGTGCCTTGCTGACCAATCGCGGCGCGAGCGATCCGATCAACACCCTGAGCCCCCGTGAGTCACAGGTATTGGAGCTGATGGCCCAGGGGCTCACGAATGCCGGGATCGCCAAGTCCCTGGTGGTCAGCGCCGGCGCCGTGGAAAAGCACATCAGCGCCATCTTCGCCAAGCTGGGCCTGCACCAAAGCACTGACGACCACCGCCGCGTGCTCGCCGTCCTGAGCTTCCTGCAACGCAATTAGGGTCAGCAACTCCACAAGACTGAAAACTGATGGGCCCCTCCGCGCACTGCGGACGGGCCCATCAGTTACTGCTCTTTACTTATGTACCGCTGCCTATGTACGACGGCGGCGGGTGATTGCCAGCGCGCCGGCACCTCCCAGCACCAGCAACAATGCCAGGCCTGCCGGAAGCAGGACCTTCGCGCCGGTGTTGGCCAGGTCGTCAGCATCGCCGGCAGTGTTGCTGCCATTGTTGGTTGCCGGAGCCGTGGTTGCAGGAGCCGTGGTTGCAGGAACGGTCGGTTCCGGGGTAACCGGGGGGTCAACCGTTGCAGCCGCAACCACCAGGGCGGTGCGGGCCACAACTGTGCCGGCTTGCTCCAGTGTCAGCTCGTGGGCTCCGGCGGCAAAACCTGCCGGAATGGTTGCCGTTACCGACGCTGAGCCGTCAGCGCCAGCCTTCACTGTTGCCAGCTTGACCGGATCGGAATGAATCCACAGTTCGTAGGATTCACCGGCAGCCAAGTTCTTGGCGGTGACAGTGATGGAGGAACCAGCAACCGCATTGGCGGGCGACGAAAGGCTCGGAGCAGCCGGCTCCGGCGTCTCCACGGGTACCACTACGGCATCAACCGTTGAGGAGGCCCGCAAGCCTGCCTTGTCGGTGACGCGGTAGCCAACGGATACGCCGTCGTCCCCGGCCTTGATTGCGCCCGTGTATGTCTTCCAGGTGGTGCCGCCGTCTGTGGAGTATTCCACTGCGGCAACGCCGGATCCGGAATCGCTGGCCGTCACGGTGACGGTGCGTTCCTTGGCGTCCACCGCGGCTGCCACAACAGGCACCTGGGTGTCCACCTTGAAATCAGCTGTGGCCTTGACGGTTTCAACGTTGCCTGCGGCATCGCTGGAGCGGTACTTGAAGCCGTTGACACCCTCGGGGAGGGTCACTGCTGCGGTGTAGGCAGTCCAGGGGCCGGTACCGATCTGGTATTCGGTCTTGGCAACGCCAACGTTGTCAGTTGCAGCCAGGGTGACCTTCGGGGCGGTGGTGTACCAACCCGTGGCAGCCGGGGTGGCCGGGGAAACCGTGGCAGTGGTTGCCGGAGCAACCGTGTCAGCAGGTGCGGGCTCTGCACAGGCGAACTTTGCATCGCCCCACACACCGTGGGCGCCGTTGATGGAGCCGCCGGGAATCGGGTCAACCTTGAGTTCCAGATAGGAAACGCCGGTCAGGTCGATGTTCAGTTTTTCCGGGGCGAAGCCCTTGACGATGGTGCGGCTCTGGTAGAGAACCTTGCCGTCGCCAATCACCGTGAAGATGATGGTTCCGCCAAAGTCGCCTTCGAGACCAACCTCGCCGGTGAAGAGGCTGCACTGTTCGCCCACGTAGTAGCTGAGCTTGGACGCCGCGTGGACACCCAGGCCCGTCGTGTACGTTGTGGTCTTCGGGTTCGCGGTGTCTGTCCGGTCAACAATTGTCAACGGGACATCCGGTGAGTTCGCAGCATCTTTGTTGACAACGTCCTTGCCGATGATGCCGTAGCCGTTGGTGGAACTCATGGCTGTCAGGTCAGAAATGAAGCTGTCTTTGTTCGGTGCTGTGGGCAGCGGGAAGTCCACTACCTTCCAGTCGAAGAACTTGACGTTCTCGGCAACGGGCAACTGCACGGAGGCCAGTTCCTTGTTGGGAAGCAGACGCACGGTGGCTGAGTAGATTTGGTAGCCGGTGGTGGTGTACTCCGGGTTGCTGGCCTGTGCCTTGCTATTGCGACCCATGGCCTTGATGGCCACCTTGGCCCCACGGGTGTCACCCTGCGGGAGCCAGTTCGGGAAGTACGGGCTCTGCTTTTGCACAGTGCCGTCCTTGTAGGTGATGGTCAGCTCGGGGCTGACACCTGAACCAGCGGCAGCCGATCCAAGAATTGCCAGCTCGGTACCCTTGCCGGTCAAGGCAACTGTCTGCCCATTCAGCGCAACGGCGTTGTCCTTATCGGCACCCGCGGCAGGCCAGGTGTAGTTGACCTCGGTGGCCAGGCCAGCGTCCACGGTAACGGTGGAACCGGGGGTCACTCCGCCAGCAGGGAGCGTTGCATTCTTCAGCTGCTCAGCATTGAAGGAGGCTCCGCCGCCGTCAAAGTTGCCCAACTTGTCCACGAATGAACCATTGGCGCTCGTGACGGAGATGTTGTTGGATGCCCCGGCCAGTGAACCGTAGGCAACATACATCTGGTTGGATCCGGTGACTTCCTGGGCCACATTCTTGGAGTCCTTGTAGCTTGCCTTGGCACCAACGCTCTGCAGTCCAGCGGCCGATGTGGTGCCCGGAACTAGGTCAAAGGTTGCCTGCACCGTGGCACCCGGCGCCACGGAGGCAACTGTGGCACCCTGGGCATTGCTCACGGTCCAGCCGGCCGGAGTGACGGGGGTGATGACAACGTTTGTCTTTGCATTGCTGCCGTTGTTGGTGAAGGTTGCCGAAGCTGATGTCTTCTGGCCCTGGAATACTTTAGTTTCCAGGTTCACAGCCACCTGGGCCGCCAGTGCATCGGAATCGGTGCCGCCGACGGCGGAGGTTGCCTTCAGCGTGACAGTGGCGGTTGCCGTGGAAGCAATGTCGCCGGCCTTGACGTGGACCGTGCCACCGGCGTCGGCAGCATCGTAGTACCAGCCGGTGACGGCCGTCTTGAATGCAGCAGCGTCTGCCACCTTGGTCAGCGTGGTTGCGCCAATGGTGACAGCCTGGGGCTGGGAACCGCTGTGAACAGCCAGGTTGTAGGGCCGGGTTGGAGCCTTGCCGGCGTAGTCGCCGTCGCGCTTGCCAATGGTGACAGCAACGTCGCCACCATTCTTGGCCGGAGCGGTGACGCTGAACGCCTGCTTGCTGGACTTGCCGTTCTTGAATTCTCGCGAAACCTTGTCATCCTCGTTCAAGGTGAAGGAGGAAGCCCCGGCCGGGAATACGTCTACCGTGAGGGCAGAATTTTCCGGGACCAATGAGGCGTTGCGGGCAATGGGTCCCTTGGGCACAATGGCACCGGCGCGCACAAAGATGGGCAGCTTCTCCAGCGGGGCGCTGTAGCCGTTGAGGACCTGGCCACCCGTGTAGACGGTGCCGGACCAGTAGTCTACCCACTGGGTTCCGGTGGGGAGCACAATGCCGTTGCGGACAGGGGTGTTGGTGGAAACGGGGGCAACCAGGTAGTCGCTGCCCAGCAGGAACTGGGTTTCAGCTTCCTTGGTGTAGGACAGCGGATCGTTGGGGAATTCCAGCGGCATGCTGCGCATCATGCCCACGCCGTTGGTGTTGGAATCAACGGCCAGGGAGTAGATGAAGGGCATGAGTTCCTGGCGCATCTGCAGGTATTTGCGGTTGATCTCGGTGGCGGTTTCGCCGTAGAGCCAGGGGCGCTTGTCCACGCTGGACCAGCCGCTCATGGAGTAAAGCTCCGGGGCAAAAGCCTTCCACTGCAAATCGCGAACGTAGCTCTCGGTGCTGCCGCCGAAGATGCCGTCAACATCGGAGGAGGTGAAGGCCTGTCCGGAGTTCGTGGCACCGGCCATGGCCGGAACAGCCCACCGGACTGCGTCCAGGTTGCCCGAGTGGTCACCTGTCCACGGCACGCCACAACGCTGGGCACCTGCCCAGGCCTCCACCATCAAGGTGTTGGCGCGGCCGGATGAGTACGTTTCAATGCCGCTCTTGGCGGACTCACAGCCCGTCAGGGCCATGCGGTAACCTTCGCCGACCCAGGCAACGTCAAGCTTGCGCATCGCAATGCCGTCGGTGCCGACTTCCTTTTCCTGGTTGGTCAGCGTTCGCTGGGTCCATAAACCGGTTTTCAGATCCGCCTCGGCCTTGATGGCCTTGACGGTGTTGCCCAAGCCCTTGTCGGTGCTGTTCGGGTCGTAGGGGGCGTTCTTGTCAAAGTCGGCGGCGTCTGTGGTGTACTCGCAGCCGTAGCCGTCGTTGATAATCATCCAGCCGGCGGGCATGTCATTGGTCTTGAACTCTTTGGCCGTTGCCACGGAGTCGAAGGTGTTCTGCTTTTTCGTGGCATTGGGATCGGCTGGCGGGGCTTCCCCGCGGAGGGCACGGTTGTAGCAGTCCGCATCACCGTATTCCAAGCCGTAAACGGGGGGAAGGTTGGGCCGTCCTGTCAGCTTGGTGTAGCCGTCAAGATTCTGCTTGTAGTCGCCCACAAAGTAGTAAGCGTCAAACCGCTTTTCCTTGTGCGTGGTGGTTTCATTCTCCGTAAACGTGTACGAACCGGGGGCAAAGGTGTTTCGCAGGACACCATAGCCGGCACTTGTCATGTAGTACGGGACCGCGTTGGGGTGGCCCCCGTCATCCCAGTCGTAGTTGTTGGAGATGTTGATGGTGGAGCCGGTGTGGACTACACGGCCGTTTTGCATGCCGCCACCGAGGAACTGTTCGCCGGTGATCGGCTTGAGGTGCTGCGTTGTGGTGTTTGTACCGAAGCTCAGTGCGGAGGATTCCTGCCACACAATGCTGCCGTCGGCCCGCTTGAGCGTGAAGGCGCCCGTGGACTTGCTGACCTCGAGCTTGACCTTGGGAGTGGCCATGGTGATGACGCCACCTGCCTCGGTCGCGGTGACAGTACCGGCTGTGAAGTCGCCCTGGCCTACAACAATATTGGCCGAGCGCTGGGGGTCTGCCGGAGCCGCCGGTGTGTTGGCCGGGTCGCTAAACGTTCCTGTGGGGCTGGCTTCCAAACGGAAGTTGCCGTCGTCAAGGAAGGTGACGCGAATGGCACCGCTGGCAGGGGTCAGAGTGACCACGTTGCCTGTTTTGGTGAAGGTGCTGATGGCACCGAGTGTGGTGCCGTTGCTTTCCACCTGAACTTCGGGCTTGATGTTCGACGCCGCAATGGGGGTTCCGGGGGCAGCCACGGCAGCCTGGGACAGCGCCAACGCCGGCAGAGTTCCCACGGCAAGCAGCCCGACAAGCGCCACGGCCGTGGCCCGCCGGCTCATTCTCCTCCGACCGGGTGATTTGACCGGCGTTTTCGCCGGACTCGACTCATGAAGCAATGTCATGTGAACTCTCTTTCGGACTGTCGCGATGGTTTGTGACTAATTGCTTATCCAAACACTCATTAACAATCACCCAGATATGTGATCCAGGTCAAGTTCTTTTGGTCATGTGACCGATATCAACAATTTGTTACACGGATTGTCCGCATGACCAGGCACGTCTTTCCCGGCTCGCCAAAAACATGCGGCGCCTGCCACCGCTTAAAAGTTGGTGGCAAACGCCGCAGGAAAGTTCATAGAGCTCTGACGGCTAGGGGGCGGGGAAAGCACTTTCAATTGACTGTGGCTCTGTAGCCAAGGCGCTCATTCGCTCCGTCGCAGTGGGCGAAGGACCCTCTGTCACCGGTTCGGAAGTGGTGGGAGCTGTCGACGCAGGCGGATTTGCCACCGGTGCCGTTGCCGTCTGTGGACTCGTTACTTCCGGCGTGGGGTCAACCGTTGCCGGCGGAGTGGTTGCCGGGTCCGTCGTTGCCGGCGGAGTGGTTGCCGGGTCCGTCGTTGCCGGCGGAGTGGTTGCCGGGTCCGTCGTCGCAGGCGGGGTGGTTACCGGAGGCGTGGTGCCCGGGTCCGTTGTCACGGGCGGCGTGGTTGGAGCAGTGGTGCCCGGATCCGTGGTTGCCGGAGGCGTGGTGTCAGGGGCGGGCTTGGCGGATGGACTCGTGCTTGCCCCAGGCGCTGAGGTGGACTTGTCCTTGGCGGCCTCGGCTCTGGCTTTTTCATCAGCGGCGGCAAACGCGGGCATGGTGAAGTACGTGGAGGAGCTGCTCGTGGATGCTGGTGTGTGCAAAATGGTTCCCACCGAGGGGTTCAGGGCACTGATCATCTTGCCGCCACCAATGTAAATCCCAATATGCGACCAGTGGTTGGGGCCGTCGGGATTCTGAACCACAATGTCGCCGGGTTGAGGATTGTTGGTTTCCACCATGGGCAGCCACTGCTCCGTGCGTGGCAGACCCACGCCAGCCTGGCGATAGGCCCATTGCACAAAACCGGAACAGTCCCAGCCATTTTCAAAGCTGGTGCCGCCCCAAACGTAACTGTGGCCCAGGCCTTGGTATGCGGCAGCAAGAATGTCCTTGCGAACCTTTGAGATCAGCTCCGCGGAGACCTCCGGAATATCCCCGCGCATGGCGCTGACGGAACGCCCCAGCTGCGGCGTATTTCCATTGGGGTCCGTCAGGTCAAAAATTTGTTTGGCAGCGGGCTTCTTGGCCAGAATCAAGGTGTCAGCGAAGGAGATTTTCACTCCAAGTCCTTGGGCTGCAAAGGAATCAAATCCAAGGGGCGTGGCCTCCTGGAAGGTTTCAGCCGTTCTGATCAGGTTTTGGGCACTCAACGCGGCAGCGGTGTCTGCCGTGGACGTACCAACATAACCAGCCCCCACAAATCCACCCGAGGCCAAGAGCGTGCAGGCAACTGCCATGCTCAACTGATAGGGCCGTGATTTGCCTGGTGAAAACTTCACTCGGTGGTCCCCCGCTTCCTTGCACAAGATAGTGATGAGCATACGCCGCATCCTCAGAAGCAAACAGCGTTTTTACAAAAAACACAGATTTCATCGGCGAACGTTATTTCTAACTACCCGCACAAATGTTATGCATATCACACTGTAGATCATCTTCGTCCTTGCTGCACTTATGAAGCTCACGGGGGACTTTTAAGACGAAAATGTATTTCGCGTTACACCACCTAAGATCCGGCGCTGCGAATGATCCGCCGCGTCACGGCGACAGCGATGGCAGCCGTGCGATTGTCCACACCCAATTTGTCGTAGATGTGCACCAGGTGCGTTTTCACAGTTGCCTCGGAGATAAAGAGGGCTTTGGCAATGGCCTTGTTGCTCATGCCCGTGGCCAGCAACTCCACCAGTTCCACTTCCCTGGCGGATAGGACAGGGGCAGGGTTGCGGATTCTACCCATGAGCCGGGCAGCAACTTCAGGGGCCAAGGCCGTTTGCCCTGCGGCCGCGGACTGCACGGCTCCTCGAATCTGTTCGGGCGGGGCATCCTTGAGCATGTACCCGCTTGCCCCGGCCTCTACGGCAGCCAGAATGTCGGAGTCTGTATCGTAAGTGGTCAAAATCAGGACAGGCGGCGCATCCGGCAACGCCTTGATCGCCCTGGTGGCGCTGACCCCGTCCATGCCAACGCCCATTTGCAAGTCCATGAGCACCACATCCACGGGTTCACCCAAGGTGTGCAGGCGTTCCACTTCCTTCACGGCGGCAGCTCCCTCTGGCGCTTCCGCTACGACTGTGAAGCCCTCGAATTCGGTGAGCATGGCGCGCAGTCCGGCACGTACCACAGGGTGGTCATCCACCAATAAAATGCGGATCTCGCTCATGCGCTCTCTCCCTGCGTGCCGCTGCCTTCCAAGGGCAGCCGGATGGCCACCACAGTTCCTTCACCCGGAGCCGACTCGACCGTCAGGGTTCCGTGTTGCGCCTCCACCCGTTCACGCAGGGACCTCAAGCCAAAGCCGCTCCCGTCCGCCCGGGCCGCCACAGTGTCCGCAAGCCTTTGGGGCTCAAAGCCACGGCCGTCGTCGTACACGTCAAGGGTCACTTCGCTGCCCAGAAAGGCCAGACTGACGACGGCGGACTTGGCGTGGGCGTGTAGCCAGACATTGGCCAGGCTCGCCTGGGCGGCGCGCAGAAGGGTCACCTTGAAAGGTTGCGGCAGGTCGATGGGTTCGCCGTCGAGGCGGAAGCTGCACCGCAACGATCCGCCGCGCACGGCTGCCTCCTGCTGGGTTTTTGCGCACAGCCGGGACAAACTCTCCGCCAAGGAAGTTTCGGCCAAGGCGGGCGAGGACAGTCCGCGCACGAAGTTCCTGGCCTCCGCCAGATTTTCAGCCGCGGTGGCTTCCACCATGGACAAACTTTCCTTGGTGGATTCCTGGTCGCCCGTTTCCAAACTGCGCAACGCCGCGCGGGAGACCAAAATAATGGAAGAAAATCCCTGAGCCAGGGTGTCGTGGATTTCCCGTGCCAGCCTGGCCCGTTCGGCCAATACGCCGGCCTCGTGCTGGGTGGCGGACAGCTCGGCACGGGTGCGGCGCAATTCCTCGGCGGCCTGGCGCTGATTTTCGCCCTCCTGGTACAGAAGCCTGTACGCCTTGGATGTCGCCACGGCAAATGTTGCACCGAAAACCGGCCCCAGAATCACTGGCAGGGGCGGTGTGCTGGATCCCGTGGAAATCCATTGGGCCACGATGACCCCGGCCGTCATGGCCACCACTGCGCAGAGTCCAGCCCAGCGGGGCAGTAGGTGCAGGTGAAGGAAGAACAAAGGGAAGGCCAGCCAGGAGAATTCCACCGAACCAATCATGAGCACGGCCCAGAGCGCAGTGATCGCGGCCAGCCACAGGACGGCAAAACGCCGAGGGTTGCGGGCTATGGCGCCAACTGAGAATCTCTTCTCGGCCACGGTGCCCAGCAGGTAAACCACTGCCAACAACAGGGCCAAGGTCAGGAACAAATACCTCAAGTGGTGCCCGGATTCCATGGCGAGCAGGCGAACCACGCCAACGCCCAACAGCACGGCAAAGCCAACATGCAAGGTGACGCGCAGAAATCGAAGAATGGTTCCACTTGTCACGGGCGGGGCTTCCACGGCAGACATGTCACCAGCTTAGGCGCTGGGACCCGTCAGCAGGTCAACCAAATGGTTGAGTCCGAGTTCATCCTCCTGGCAGTTGCGAGATCAACCAAGACCGCGATGGAAGTGCCCCCCATTCGCAGGACAGTGGAAGTACCAGCCAAATCTCCTTCACAAGAGCCCGCATCGAATGGGCATATGAAAGAAGTCGCACATGTTCCTCGCCATCAGAGATATCCGTTTTGCCAAAGGCCGGTTTGCCCTCATGGGCGCCGTGGTGGCGTTGATCAGTCTGCTGCTAGTTCTACTCTCCGGCCTCACCGCGGGTCTGGGCAACCAGTCCACCTCCGCCGTGGCCCAACTTGGCGAGGAGACCGGCAACGCCGTCGGCCAGCTGGTGTTTGGTGCCCCTGCCGAGAACGATCCCAAGATTTCCTTCACCGAAAGCCAGGTCACGGCAGACCAGCTAAACGTGTGGGCGGCGGAGGCCGGCGTGGGCTCAGTGGTGCCCCTGGGTATCAGCCAAAGCCGATTTCAGGGCGCCGGCGACAGCAAAGGCATTGCCAACGTAGCCGTGTTTGGTGTTGGCGAACCGGCATCGGGCGGGAATGGCGCCGGAGCCGGGATCGCGCCGTCGGCCATCAGCGACTCAACAGTGGTCATTGGCGAAAGCGTGGCCAAGGAACTCTCCCTCTCAACCGGCGACCCCGTGACCATTGCCGGCACGGAGCTGTTGGTGACGGGGATCGTGCCCGACCAGTGGTATTCACACAGCTCTGTTGTATGGACCACACTGCCCACGTGGAAGAAGGTGGCACACCTCAGCGACCCGGACCAGTTGGCAACAGTGCTGGCCATGACCTTTGAGAAGGGCGCCACGGTGGACATCGACGCCGCCAACGCAGCAGCCGGCACCATCAGCACCACGCGCAGCGGATCGTTTGCCGGCCTGGGCGGGTACAAGAGCGAGAACGGCTCGCTGATGATGATGCAGGCGTTCCTGTACGGAATTTCAGCCCTTGTCATCGTGGCATTCCTGACAGTGTGGACAGTTCAGCGCACCCGCGATATTGCCGTATTGAAGGCCATGGGAGCCTCAGGGAGCTACCTTCTCCGCGATGCCCTGACCCAGGCGACGTTGGTGCTGCTCGCCGGTGCGGGCCTGGGCGGTCTCATTGGGGTGGTGGGCGGCATCCTCGCCGGACAGGCAGCGCCGTTCCTGCTAACCCCAGCAACGACGTTGCTCCCGGTTCTTGGCATTGTGGCGCTGGGCCTGGCTGGCGCGGCATTGGCCGTCCGCAAGGTCACCCGGGTTGACGCCATGATCGCCCTCGGCGGGAACTAGTTTCCACCTGCTCCCCATTTGTGGGTCGCAAGCGACCCACAAATGGGGCCCCTCGCAGGCGTGGGCCCAACCAATTCCGCCCGCCCTCTCCTTTCTTTCTCTCTTACTTGCTAAGGAATCCCCCATGACTGCACTGAATCTGATCAACGTGACGCTGCAATACCCCGATGGTGAGGGGCTCATGACGGCCTTGGACACCGTGAATCTCGCGGTCCATCCTGGTCAATTCATTTCCTTGGTGGGCCCCTCGGGCTCCGGAAAGTCAAGCTTGTTGGCCGTGGCCGCCACCTTGATCAAGCCCACATCGGGTCTGGTCATGATTGACGGTGTTGATGCTACGGCCTTGCGTGAGAAGGAACTGGCCGCCTTGCGCCGGGACAAAGTAGGCATCATCTTCCAGCAGCCCAATCTCTTGGCCTCGCTCACGGCAGCCGAGCAACTGATCATCACAGACCACCTGCGCGGGAAGTCGTTGCGCGCGGCAGCTGTTCGAGCCAATGAGCTGCTGGAGATGGTGGGCCTTGCCGACTGTGCCAAGAAGCGCCCGCATCAGCTCTCGGGCGGCCAGCGGCAGCGGGTCAACATTGCTCGTGCCCTCATGGCACAGCCAAAGGTTTTGTTGGTGGATGAGCCCACGGCGGCCTTGGACCATGAACGCAGTGCCTCCATTGTGGGGCTGTTGCGTGAGGTCTGCGACCAGTTCAACGTGGCAACCGTCATGGTCACCCATGACACAGAGTTCGTTCCCCTGACTGATGCCGTTGCCACCATGCTCGATGGCGCTCTTACGGCTCCTGTCCCGGCAATGGAGACTGCCTCCGCCCGCTAGGGGCCACGGCGCACAGCCACTAATTCCCGGCAATGCAATACCATGAAGGAAACTCTTCTGTTAGACCAGCGCGATCGGAGCCACCTTCATCATGAAACGCCTTGCAGCCCTCACCGGCAGCCTTCTCCTTGCTTTGACCATCTCCTCCTGCGGCGCCGCAACGGGCCCCGTTGGCACGTGGGGAGAGGGCTACAAGACTGACAAGTTGCCGTATTTGGAGCTTGCTCTGGGCCAGGAGCAGGATGCCAACAAGGCTGGTTTCCTGACGGGCAGCGATGGCTGCAACCGCCTTTCAGGCCAGTGGCTCATGCTCGACGGAGAACTCACCTTCCCGCAGATCGGTGGCACCCAGATGGCGTGCGAAGGCATGGACACCTGGCTGTCCAAGGCAGCAGGGGGCACCATCTCCGGCGACGTTCTGACGGTCACCGATGCCAACGGCGCAACCCTGGGCACGCTGGAACGACGCGGCTAGTCCCCGCGCCCTCCCCAAATACGGGGCTACGCCAAACTGACCCGCAGTAATCGCCGAAAAAACACGAATTTCCCTGTTTTTTCGGCGATTACTGCGGGTCAGTTGTTTAAGTTACAGACCCAAGTCGGGGGCGGGCAGGCCAAAGGTATTCTTCAGGGCAGACTTGGCCGCAAGCCAGCCGGCCATGCCATGAACGGCCGGTCCCGGCGGCGTGGAGGCCGAACCCAAATAGAGCCCTTCCGCAGGCGTCCGCCAGGGATCAGGTGAGATCACGGGACGTTTGAGCAACTGCGCCATGGTCACCGCTCCGGAGCTAATGTCCCCGCCAATGTAATTGGCGTTGTAGTTGCCCACATCCTGCGCCGTTAGGGTGGTGCTGGCCAGGATAAGGTCTTTGAACCCTGGGGCGTATTTTTCCACGGAACGGATAATGTCCTCCGTGCAGTCCCGCGTGGACCCTGCCGGGACGTGCGTATAGGCCCAGAACGTATGCTGTCCGGCAGGTGCCCGGCTGTCGTCAATGACCCCCGCCTGAACGGCGAGAACATAGGGATTTTCCGGATGCCGCCCCGCCAATACCTCATTTTCAGCAAAGGCAATGGCCCTGCGGGTGCCGCCGAGATGGAGGGTGGGTGCATTGCGTAGTTCCGGCGCTGTCCACGGCACTGGTCCGGAAAGCGCAAAATCAACTTTGCACACTCCTGCCCCGTATTTAAATGATTCCAACTGGCGTATATATCTGGTCGGTAATACATCGCTTGCCATGGTGGCCAGTGCCCGGGGCGTGACATCGCAGATGACGGCCCTTGCTCCCGTGGCATTTTTCAGCCCGGCCACACTGACAACACGGTGGCTTACCTCAATCTGGCCGCCGTGGGTCAGCAGGTCATCCGCCATGGCCTGCGCAATGGCCTGCGAGCCACCACGGGGAACAGGCCAACCCGATGCATGGGCCAGCACCCCCAGCAGCATTCCCGCACCCGAGGCGGACAAGGAAGGCAGGCGGCCAATGGCGTGCGCGGCGACACCCGTCAGCATGGCCGGTGCAACATCTTCCTTGAACCCCATATTCCATGCGGGGGTTCCCTGCGCCAGCGTCCGCACCCCGTACTCAAGAACTGCCAATGGGTCTTGGGGAAGGCGCAACAGGCTCCCCTGGGTGAAATCAACAACGCCGTCCAGGCGCCGCAGCAGGGGTTTCATCAGGGCCTGCCAGGCACGACCGTCGGCACCAAGACCCTCAACTGTCCGCTCCAGATCGCGGTAGGCGATCCCTGCCCGGCCACCGTCCAGAGGGTGCCCGTAAGAGACTTCCGGCACCAGCAGCTCGATCCGCCGGCTCAGCTCAAAGGCCTTGAAAAACGGTGAGGCCAACGCCATCGGGTGAACGGCCGCGCATACGTCGTGCCGGAATCCGGGTAACGTCAGTTCGGCCGTTCTTGTGCCACCTCCGATGGAATCGGCGGCTTCGAAGAGGCGCACCGAGAGCCCGGCCCGGGCAAGCGTTACGGCGGCAGCAAGACCATTGGGTCCGGCCCCCACCACGGCTACATCTGTCATTGCAAAGACTTCTCCCCGCCCGTCTCTGCAGCGTCCTTTTCGGGACTACCCGTCTCTGCTGCATCGGACACGTCGGTCCGCGCACCAGTAACGAGGGCCCTTGTGGCAGCTGCGGGTGGATCCAACAGGACACCGCCTTGCGGGTCACCGCCAGCGCCACGGCGCACCACGTCGAAACCGGGGACGAACATGTCGCGAATGCACAGGCCAATGAGCGCGCACGTGGCAACGCCAGCTGCCAGTGCGGCCATCAGGAAATATGGTGCGTCAATGGCATGCTGGTCGCTGAGATTGCCCAGTACCTTGCTGCGGAACAGCATCAGGGCAATGAAATGGGTGATGATGGCGGCTTGCCAAACGAGCACCGGGCGCCATCGCGGCAACGCCAAGGCCAGCAGCGGCACCAGCCAAACCGCATCCCACGGTTCGGTGGACTTGTTGACCACCATGAATCCCGCGGCCGCCACAAACATCAATTGGGCCATGCGGGGTTTGCGTGGGGTGTAGAGGGCCAGGGCAGTCAGCCCAAACACCAGCACCACCAGGAGGATGGTGGCCAGTGTGTTGGTGGCCCCAACATCCAGCCCCGGCCATCCCATGCGCTTGGCCAGCAGGTTCATGCCGCCGTAAATCGACGACTCCGAGGGTTCACTGGCCAGCAAGTTCTTCAAATAATCCGGGAAGGCCGGCGGGTTCACCGCCATGATGGGGGCCAGCACCAGCAGCCAGGCAATGGCCGCAGCAGCAACCATCTCCAGCATTTTGGTGGTGTGGCCGGTTCTGATGCCCAGTAGCAGCAGGGCGAGCACAACGAAGATCACGTAGGGGGCGGCCAAGGCGGCAACGCCGAACACCGCTCCAGCCCAGAGTGTTTGCCTGCGGGCAAAGAGATAGATCGCCAACGCCACTAAGGCTGCGGCCCAGAAGTCCCAACTGACATAGGCGGTGAGGATGAGAACCGGGCTGGCAGCGACAAGGGCAGCATCCCAGACCCTGCGCCCGGCTGTGCGGGCCACAAGAACCACTGTGACCATCCACACGACGGCGATCAATGCCGCGTTCAGATCAAAAAACGCCAGCTGGCGCAGCGCCCCGTCGCCCGAGCTACGGGTCAACCATGCAGTAATCCCGGCAATCCAGCCCGCCAACACTGGATGGTCGAACGGTGATCCCTGCGAAAAAAACGGAACCATGGTGCCCAATTTGTCGTCGACAAATGAATTTGGAAAAGCAGACCAGCACACCGTTGACTGCTGGTCTGGCGTGGTCCACCCGGCGGTCCGGCAATGGGATTTGGTCATCACGGCGATGATCGCGGAAACGGCTGTCATCAACACTAAGACCCGTTCCACGGTGAAGAAACCGGGGTTGGTGCTCCCCGGCGCCGTCCGCCTGCCCAACGGTCCGCCAACCGGCTCCGTCATGGTGCGCAGCAAGGAGTCGCTGCGTGAGGGCACAACTATGTGATGCCGGGGCTTTGTCCCCGGAGCCTGTGAATCCGCCATGATTACGAGCCTACTCGGTGTTGCCCTTTCAACCGGATTGCGTCACGACGGCGCTACAGGCCCCACTGTTCAACGGCCGGAGTCTTCTTATCCCAACCCAGCGTGCACACTTTGGCGGTGCCCAAAACAAAGTGGCGGCCCTGCCCCGCGGGCAGTCCCAGCCAACGCGCAGTCACGATGCGCAGGAAGTGGCCGTGAGCCACAAGCAGCACGTTCGCCGGGGCTCCGTCGGGCCGCTGAACCGCACGCACACGCGCAACAATCGCATCGGCGCGCTCCGCCACATGGGAGAGCAGCTCGCCGTTGGGCACGCCATCATCCCAAATCAAGTACCCGGGGTTCTGCGCCCGCACCACTGCACTGTCAATGCCCTCGTAGTCGCCGTAGTCCCATTCGACGGCGTTCGGCTCCACCACGGCGTCGGGGAAGCCCACCAGGGCCGCCGTGCGGTGGGCACGTTGCAGCGGTGAGGAGAGCACCAGGTCAAAGTCGACGCCGGACAGTGCCGCCTGCGCGGAGCGGGCCTGCGCTTCGCCCTCGCTGGTCAACGGAATATCCGTCAGGCCCGTGTACTGCCCGCTGCGGGACCACTGCGTTTCGCCGTGGCGCAGAAGCCACAGTTTGGGGCCGCCAGGAATAGGAGGCTGCGGTGCCGGAATGTTCGGTGCCTGCGTGGTGCTGTTGCTCATTGTGATCCAGTCCAATCGGCGATTGTTAATTAGGCTTCAACGGCCGGCGCAGGCTGTGATTCAGGCTGCTCCGCCCACCACTGACGCAATACCTCTTCAGCTTTTTCGGCACCCAAGGGTCCGTACTCCATGCGCTGATCCAGCAGGAAGTTGTAGGCACGGCCCACCACCCTCCCCGGTTTGATGTCCAGCAAGGCCATGATGGCGCCACCGTCAAGGTCCGGGCGGATGGAATCCAGCTCCTCCTGCTCAGCCAGCACCGCAATGCGTTCTTCCAAGTCGTCGTAGGCAAACGCCAGACGGTCGGCTTTACGCTGGTTGCGGGTGGTCACATCTGAGCGGGTCAGGCGGTGCAAACGCTCCAGCAGTGGCCCGGCGTCCGTCACGTAGCGGCGCACAGCTGAATCGCTCCAGCCGGCTTCGCCGTAGCCGTAGAAGCGCATGTGCAGCTCCACCAGGCGTGAAACAGCCTTGATGGAGTCGTTGTCAAAGCGCAATTCCTTCATGCGCTTTGCTGTCAGCTTTGCGCCGGCAAGATCATGGTGGCGGAAGCTCACACCACCGCCGGGCTCAAAACGGCGGGTCTTGGGCTTACCGACGTCGTGCATCAGGGCAGCGAAACGCAGCACAAAGTCAGGGCCCGGAACGGCCCCGTCAGGCCCGGTCTCCAGGGATGCTGCCTGTTCCAGGACCTGCAGGGAGTGCTGGTAAACGTCCTTGTGCCTGTGGTGCTCATCGGTTTCCAACTTGAGTGCGGGAATTTCCGGCAGCACCAGATCGGCCAGTCCCGAGCCCACCAGGATGTCGACGCCGGCGCGCGGATGAGCCCCACAAATCAGCTTCACCAGTTCATCGCGAACCCGCTCGGCGGAAATAATGCTGATTCGTTCGGCCATCCCTGTCATGGCCGAAAGGACGTCCGGGTGCAGCGAGAAGCCCAGTTGCGAGGCAAAACGCGCAGCACGCATCATGCGCAGCGGGTCATCGGAGAACGAATCCTCCGCCTTGCCAGGGGTCCGCAACAGGCCCGCGGCTAGGTCCTCGGCACCGCCGAAGGGGTCCACGAGCTCCATGGCAGGCAGCCGCAGGGCCATCGCATTGACACTGAAATCACGGCGCTGCAGGTCCTCTATCAAGGAGGTGCCAAAAGCCACAACGGGTTTACGCGACTGCGGGTCGTACGCCTCGGCACGGTACGTGGTGACCTCAATGAGCAAGACTTCTTTATTGCTGTTCCGCTTGCGGAAACCAATGGTGCCGAAATCCCGGCCCATTTCCCAGTGTGAATCCGCCCATTTCTTGGCTACCTGGAGTATTTCATCGGGTGTGGCGTTCGTGGTGAAATCCAGATCAGGCGATATGCGCCCTAAAAAGAGGTCGCGAACGGGTCCACCCACAAGAGAAAGCTCGTAGCCTGCGTCAGTGAAGAGACGTCCCAGCTCAAGAACCACCGGGTCAAATTTTGAAGTATCGGCCACCAAATTCATAGTCCCTTAAGAATGCCAGACTTTTCCCGCCACGCGCTTGCCCTCACGCCGCCATGAGTTTGGGCGCCATCGAAAACTACGGATCCGTGGCTGTCATCATCCGTGCACAAAGATAGCTAGAGTGGACTCCATGGTTCACCCAGTGCCGCGCGCGCCCAAGAGGAACCCGTTGCCAACGGCTATGGGTCCGCTGGTTGTGCCCGCAGCACCGAGCGCCCCGAGCCAGCTGCCCACTGTTGAGGAAGTCTCCGCCGGCGGCGTGGTTGTTCAGATGCACGACGGCGTCCCCCGGGTTGCGATTATTGCCCGCATCAACCGCGGTGGCCGGCTGGAGTGGTGCCTGCCCAAGGGTCATCCCGAAGGCCAAGAGACGCATGCCGAAGCTGCCGTGCGCGAGATTGAAGAAGAAACAGGTATTGCCGGGGACATTTTGGCAACCCTTGGCAGCATTGACTACTGGTTCACTGTCAGCGGGCACCGGGTCCATAAAACTGTTCACCACTTCTTGTTGCGCGCCACGGGCGGTTTTCTGACCATTGAAAATGACCCCGACCATGAAGCAGTGGACGTGGCCTGGGTACCCCTGAATGAGCTGGCCAAGAAGCTCTCCTTCCCCAATGAACGCCGCATCAGCGATTTGGCCCGCGAACTGCTCCCCGAATACTTCTAGCCACCACCGTGGCTGTGCGCTGTCAGCACTCTTGAAGCGGGCAGTGAGATGATGGAAACGATGTCTAACGAAGAACGGGTCAATATCCCGCCAAAACCCACTGCTGCGCCACGAGTGTCCCTGCTGCAAACCATAGCCCCGAGCAATATGGAGACCATGCCGCAGTCTGCAATGCAGGCACCGCCAACGCAGTCGCAGCCCGTGGTTAGCCAGCAAAGCAAGAACACCATACCGTCGAGCGCCGCCCGCTCCAGCGCGTCGATGGCGATCGGCACACTTGCCTCGCGCATCCTTGGCTTCATCAAGGCCATCGTGCTCGGCATCGCGATCGCCAACTCCACTGTTGGAAACATCTTTGAAGGCGCCAACTACCTGCCGAACCTGATCTTCTTGATGCTTGCCGGCGGTTTGTTCAATGCGGTGCTGATCCCGCAGATCGCCAAGGCAAGCAAACAGCCTGACAAGGGCACAGATTTCATCTCCCGGCTCTTGACCCTGGGTGTCATTGGCCTCCTGGCGCTGACATCTGTTGTCATGCTTTTGGCCGCTCCCATCATGGGACTGTCCACGTCCTTCACGGGCAAGAACCTGGAATTGGCCATCACCTTTGGCCTGTTCCTGCTGCCGCAGATCTTCTTTTACGGCTTGTTTTCCCTACTGGGCCAGGTTTTGAACGCCCACAACTCCTTCAAGGCCTATGCCTGGGCCCCTGTCGTCAACAATGTGGTGGCGATTGCCGGCCTGCTGGTGTTCATCCTCGTGGCAGGCAGTGCGACCACTAGCCCGCACACGGTGGACAACTGGACCGCAGGCCAAACGTGGATGCTGGCCGGAACGGCCACGCTGGGCATCGTGGCGCAGTCGGCAGTGCTGCTACTGCCCGTTCACCGACTGGGCCTAAATCTGCGTCCCAAGTTCGGCTGGAAGGATTCCGGCCTGGGAGCTGCCGCCAAGGTTGCCGTGTGGACCATGGGCACCATGGTCATTGGCAATCTGAGCTTCATCATCATCTTGCGCGTCGCCACCATCCCTGCCGGAGGCGATGGAGGCGCCGATTCCGACGCCACCATTCCCGGCATTCTGGTGCTGAACCGCGCCACCGAGCTGTACATCATGCCGCACTCCATCATTGCCCTGTCCATTGCCACCGTGATGTTCACGGCCATGTCGCACGCCGCGGCCAGCAGAGACATGTCGGGTCTGCGCACTTCGTTGGCCGGGGCGCTGCGCACCACCGGCATGGCCACTGTATTCGCTGGAATTGCCTTGGTGGTGCTCTCAGGCCCCTTCGGCATGCTCTTCGGCGGCGGCACGGAAACAGTGGGCCGTCACATTGCCATCACACTTTCCATCCTGGCCATTGGCGCACCGTTCTACAGCATTAACTTCATCCTCAACCGGGTTTTTTACGCGCAGGAGAATGCCAAGACCCCGTTCATCATCCAATGCATCATGGTCTGCATTGGCTTGGGCGGGGCATTGCTGGCAAGTCTCCTGCCGCAGGAGTTCATCATTTACGGCCTTGCAGCCAGCTACACCGTTAGCAATGTTCTGGGCCCCGTTGTCAGCCACCTGTTCCTGCGGGCCAAGCTGGGCGACTACGGCGGTGGCCTCATTGTCCGTGCGCACATGCGCTTTCTGGCGGCGGCCCTGGCCGCAGGAATTGTCGGAGAGTTGACCCTCATGCTCTTTGGCGGAACCGTGGCCGGAGGGTTTATGTGGAGTTCCATTCCCGCCGCGGCAGTGACTTTGGCAGTTGTGGGCACCATCATGGCTGTGGTCTACATCATGATCCTTAAACGTATGCGCGTGCACGAAGTTGATGCGCTGCTCAATCCGCTGATCAGCAAGGTTCGTAGTCGCCTGCCGTCAAGGTAGCTGGAAGTATCTGCGGCCAATCGAGCCGCAACCACGGAACATGCAGTGTTTTCCGATAGAATCAGTCAAAATATGGCTTTGTGCGCATTACCCGCCGAAGCCACCGTGTTTGTAAGAGGAGGATTTGGTGCCACAACCCATCGACGTGGGCTCCATCCTTGGCGGCCGTTACAAGGTTACTGGCCGTATCTTGGCTTCTGCCGAGAACGACGTCATTTTGGATGGCCTTGACCAGGTTCTCAACAGGCCTGTCAGCATCCTGGTTTCGGCTGTTGACAACTCAGCCAACCTGACGCAAAGTGCCCGTGAGGTTGCCATTGGGACACGTGTGTCCGGTGTCTCCATCCTTGATCTGGGTGTCCAGGATCAAGCCACCTACCTCATCGCAGCCAGAACCTCGCCGGCGGAATTGCTGGACCTTGTGGTCCCCACAGATGCTGTGGAGCAGGTCTACCAGGAGCCGTTCTTCACAGATACCCTCGGCACTGAAATCTTTGGCAAGGCACGCGACGCTGCTCCCGTGAGCAGCGCCTACGTGTATGAGGACAATTCGCCCATGACACCGGCGCACCCCTTGCCTCCCGTCCGGCAAACACCCGCCCCCACACCGCCCACGGCGGCTGTGGCAGCTGCGGCGATTCCCGCCGTCGAGCCTTCCTCTCTCGCCCCGGGAACCCCGTCCAAGGTGACCTTGTGGGATGAGGACGACTACGGATTTATCAATGAGGACCATGAGGAAACCGTGGCCCAGGAACGCCGCGCGGGGACCTTCCCGGCGGCGGCGCGCCAGGCGAGCAATGACTACGTCGCCGATGATTTGCTTGACGAGGACGACGACGACGACAGAAACGCTCCCCGGATCAGCGGGCGCTTGCTGACCGGTGCCATTGTGAGTGTTTTGCTCATCGGTGCACTTATTTTTGCGCTCCAACACATTGGCACTTTGTTTAACGGTTCCAGCAATCAGGCCGGCACCAGCTCCTCAGCTACGCCGCCCCCCACTGAGGCACAATCCCCCTCCGCGGCGCCGGTGCCAGCTGCTGTTGCCCCCGTCATCAAGGGCCTGACTGACATCACCACCTATGCACCCGGCGTGCAGAACTACGGTGAAGCGTACTTCCCCCGCCTCAAGGACGCCATTGACGGCAACAAGGGCACCTACTGGCCCACCGTGGAGTTCTCCAATGCCGACTTCGCCAACCTCACTGAGGGCGTTGATTTAGTGGTTGAACTCGCGGAGGAATCCACCATCAGCTCCGTGACCATCAATCAACTAGCTGGATCGGGTGGGCAATTCAACATCCTGACCAACAGCAAGCCCGAGATCGCTGGTGCCACCAAAATTGGTAGCGGCTCCTTTAGCTCCCCCGACTTCACGTTGAAGGCGGCCCCAGGCGTCAAGGCAAAGTATGTCATCATCAGCTTCACGGAGTTGCCCAAACTCCAGCCATTCGTGACCTACCCCTTTGGGTTGAAGATCACCGAGATCAGCATTAGTTAGCCACTGGCATTCCCCCACGTCCGCGTGAGAGGAATAACCGCGCCCCCATGCCGGTTGTGGATAGCGAAGGTCCCATTGAACCGCCACGCCGCGGTCAGTCAAAGTAGGAAGAGGAACACTCACCCGTGAGCACGCAAGCTACCCCCGCAAGCGATGTCCGTGATGTCATCATCGTAGGTTCTGGTCCCGCAGGTTACACCGCGGCGATCTACACCGCCCGTGCGGATCTGAAGCCGCTCATGATCGCCGGTTCCGTTACCGCAGGCGGCGAGCTCATGAACACTACAGAGGTGGAGAACTTCCCCGGCTTCCCCGAAGGCATCATGGGTCCGGATCTCATGGAGAACTTGGGCCAGCAGGCTGAGAAGTTTGGCACCGAGGTGATGTACGACGACGTGACTTCCGTTGAGTTGGAAGGCACCATCAAGACTGTAACCCTGGCCGACGGCCAGGAATTCAAGGCACGCACCGTCATCATTTCCACCGGCTCCGCCTACCGCGAGCTTGGTGTTGAGGGCGAAAAGCGTCTTGTTGGCCACGGGGTGAGCTCCTGCGCCACCTGCGACGGCTTCTTCTTCAAGGGTCACGATATTGCCGTTATTGGTGGTGGCGATTCCGCCATGGAAGAGGCAATCTTCCTGACCAAGTTTGCGGATTCCGTGACAGTGGTTCACCGCCGCGACACGCTGCGTGCCTCCAAGATCATGGCCGATCGCGCCCTGAACCACCCGAAGATCAAATTCATCTGGAACTCGGAGGTTGTTGGCGTTGACGGCGAGGCCAAGGTTACCGGCATTCGCTTGAACAACCTGGTCACGGGTGAGAAGAGCGAGCTTGCTGTCACAGGCGTATTCGTTGCCATAGGCAACGATCCCCGCGTCGACCTGGTCAAGGGAGTTTTGGACCTGACCGGAGCCGGCACCATTGCCGTTGAGGGCCGGTCTTCCAAGACCAGCCTGCCGGGTGTATTTGCCGCCGGAGACGTAGTGGACCCCACTTACCGCCAGGCCATCACGGCCGCGGGCTCGGGATGTGTTGCCGCACTGGATGTGGAACACTTCCTGGCCGATCAGAATTCCTAAGAGAAAGTAGTTCACCATGAGTAATGCCAAGAGTGCAACGGACGCAACATTTGCCGAAGACGTATTGAACTCCGAAAAGCCTGTCATTGTGGATTTCTGGGCTGAGTGGTGTGGCCCCTGCCGCAAACTTGGTCCTATCCTGGATGAGATTTCAGTTGAGTACGCGGACAAGGTTGACGTCGTTAAGGTCGACGTCGATGCCAACCCCGCCATTTCCGCGAAGTACGGAATTACCTCCATCCCGGCCGTGTACCTGTTCAAGGGCGGCGAGGTAATCGGCTCCGTCATTGGCGCCCGGCCGAAGCAGTACTTCGAGAAGGAATTCTCCGGAGTACTGAGCTAGTCAGTTGCTGCGTCCCATAATGGGGTCGCAGCGATGAATTCTTCTTGAAGGGTGTGGACCGGACATTGTCCGGTCCACAACTGTTTAACGGGTCATTTCCACTTCTCCCAGATTGATTCTAGGCTCCAGAAAGTTGTGGCCCATCCCCGTTGGACACCGCATTCTTCGGCCCAAAATCCGGTTTCACGTGAAACGCTGTGCCCATCACGGCCTGTAGTTGCCGTGTGCCACTCCATCCTTCGGGCACTTGCGTTGATTCAGGGGATTCACTCGCATGGAGATGAGCTGAAAATTAGATAGAACTTTTGTTTGGGAAAGTAATGAGTCCTATTGATATTTGGGTACATGCCAACTAGACTTATGGTATGGGCGGTTCAGTGAATTTCCCGGATGGCTGGGAAGGTTCATCCACCACAGCGGCTGTGGCGGAACTGGTGGCTGGGATCGTTCTTCCCTCCATTGAACCGCTGGCTACTGACATGGCAGCCGTGTCCTCGTTGCCCCGCCTGCCATCCTTGAATCGTGGACCGGACGGCACCGGGGTTGCCCCCTCGCAGTTGGCCTTGGTGCAGGCGTTCATGGATGAGTGTGTGGGGATAGTGGCTGCGTTTAACGCCCTGCAGAACCGGGCTGCCGCGTCCCTGGCCACAGTGTTGGAACGCTTCGCCACTGCTGCAGAGGCCGAGCGCAGGCTCCTGGGGTTGGACGCTTGGCAGAACGAGGTGTCCACGGCCGGGACCAATGCTGAGATTGCAACGATCCTGGGCATCAGTGAGGCCGCCGCCAACGGCCTGGTGGACCATTCCACTGTCATGGTCCGTGAGCTGCCGGCCACGCATGAACGCCTGGCCAGTGGGGAGTTGGGGTGGCCGTACGCGGTGATCATTGCCGAGGAAACCACCCTGTTGCGCAACAATAACCTCCCAACGGACGGTGTCACCGAGTACGAGACCTTGTTGCTGGAGAAGGCCCGGGATTGTTCCCTGAACAGTTTCAAGGACAAGGCCCGCCGGCTCCGCGAACGTCTCCACCCCGAGAGCATCCCCGCCGCACCCGCGACGCCTGCCGGCGCCGGGCCCTGAGTGTCAGCCGCGCGCATGACGGCATGTCCTGGCTAAGCCTGTACGCCCCGGCAGCCACGATCGAGGGCATCTGGGACCAATGCACCCTCACCGCCCAAGCTGCCCAAGGCCCCCACGAACCCCGCACCCTGACCCAACTCCGTGCCGACGTCGCCGCAGCGCTGCTCCTGAACCAGTCCCTGTCCCGGAACAACATCCACACCCCACCAACCCCCACCAGCGGAACTCCCTACTCCGACGGCTGGGGCGCCACCGCCGCTGGCAACGCGGACGTCCACGGTAGTAGCCTCGGCAACAGCCAGGATTGCGGCCAAGCCACTGACAGCAGCGCAGACATGGGCTTTCCTTCAACAGCTGTCCGAGTCCCTGAAACATCTCCGATTGCTGAGCCAAGGTTCATTCAGATCGAGACTGATCCGTGCGCTGGAGCACCCTTCCCGGATACTGACACCGGCCGCTACAGGATCCCTGGCACCAGCATTCCCGTTTTTGAAGACCCCGACTATCAGGACCCGGGCTTCAAGGATCCCGACGATCGCAGTCACCCCGATTGGCATCCCAACGCCACACCTCCACCCCTGATACCAGCCACAGCCACGGCCACAGAAGCTGACCGCACAGCATACCCTCCCCGGGTTGATGATGCTCAGTGGCCCTCTGGCATCAATGATGCAGCGGACTATTGTGGGATTGACGGGCCGCCCATGCCCCGGGCCACTGTGTTGGTGACCGTCCCGGCACTGTCGTTGTTGGGGCACATTAATGCCCCGGCCGTGTTGGAGGGGTACGGGCCGATCAGTGTTGAGGTCGCCAATCGACTGCTGGCCGGGTCCACCAGTTTCTACCGGGTTTTGACCGACCCCATCAGCAACGAACCCCTGGATCTTGCCCCGGACACGTACCGGGTGGGCAAGGCCATGCGGTTCATGCTCCGCGGCCGGGATCACTACTGCCAATTTCCAGGCTGCACCGCCAAGGCGTCTCTGGCCGAACTCGACCACATCCTGCCGTGGGAGAGCGGCGGGAAAACCGCCGCGGGCAACCTTGAATTTTTGTGTAAACGCCACCACCTGGCCAAGCACTTCAAGGACGGCAAAACCCGCTCCGGGCAGGTCCGGGAGCAGCAACGACCGGAACGGCGGGCCCTGAAACTCCGCGGCTGGACAGCCGTCATGACCGAGAGCGGCCGGCCCGGCTGGATCTCACCCTCCGGCCGGTACCACCCACCCCAGCCCCTGGAAACCCAGCCCGCCAGCTACCCCAAATGGCTCAAAAAGAACATCCAGCAACGCCTCGACGGCCTGGGCTGGGATGAGGACCCCTTCAGCCAACTGAACGAAAACGAGATCATGGCCATGGACTTTGAAGAAGACTACGGCACCCACCCCCTGCCCGAACCACCCGATTGGGCCTTCCCTGACAACCATGAAGCCCAACAACAATGCAATGAGCAGGCCGCACAACGCGACCTCAACGGACCACACGAGGAATAACACCCCGAAACCCCCACAGCGCCCATGCCCAATTATTTGCAGATCGCAGCTGATGGACTTCTAGCCCAGCCCGCGGCACTCACATCACGCCATGGTCCTGGACACCTAGCCGTGACTGGGCGCCCCTCAAGAATCGGCAAAGAGCAGTCCCAAACGGGCCCCGCTCCTGCCCGTGTTTCACGTGAAACAGAGACGCCTGCCAGCCACGGAATCAGTGGCTGATGTCGTTCGAGAGTTGTACTCGGAGTGAGGTGCGGAGTCTTGGGATGAGGGATCCATGTTTCAGCTTCCGTCAGTTGCGTTGTGTGGCCCCGGAGCCCTCATTGTTGGCTCAGCATGTATGCAGCGGACACCGCTGAACTAGTTAAGGCGACTGTTCAAGCACCCCGCCCGAACCCCCAATGGCCCCTTGGCTTCTGAACAAGTTGGAAGTGACTGCCTCGATCTCAGGCCAGCCAACCCACCAGCCAGAATTGCCAGAAAACTCACTCAAGCCACATCGGCCAGTGTCAGAAGCTTGACTGCCATCTGGGTATCGAAAGGCATGGGGCATGACGAAGTCGCCAACTATCTGCATCATCTGCGATTTCCAACAGCCTGCCTAAGCGTCTCCCATCGGGAGTCCCGCCGTGGGGGCTCGCCCTCGTGTGGTTCATCAGCGGCGGGTGCCGGCCAGTCATCTGGTTGTTTCACGTGAAACTTCGATGCCGGCTGCCCGTCTGATTACCTTTCCGACAGTCGAGTCCCTAGGGGACTTCCCATCGACCAATTTCCGCATGACCCCTCGCCAGTATTGACTACGAGCATGTATGGGCCCGCACCTATGCTGGCTTCGAAAGAGCTCAAAGTCGCATCGTCATTCATCTGCACCCCTTCCCCATCGACGTCCACACAAGCACATCGTCTCGCACGAAGCCTCTCAACCGGCAGGCGATGAATCCCCCCACCACAGAAAAGTTGGTGCCGCGGAGCGTTCCGCGGCGAAAAGCACCGGCGCGATCCTGGCTGCGCACCGAGTCGGAGCGTGATCTTACGGCCGGAGGCGATACCCATGAACACGACCCCATTTTCAACTGTGCTCGTCACTTCGACGACGGGCTCCAACCAGCGGAGGTCCGAGCAGGATCAGCCGCAGCTCGACGCCACTACCGGATCCGCGCCGCCAGAAAGCGAGCGTTGGTCCTCGGTGGTGGCGGACGGCTCCTGAGCAACGCGGCGCGCTGCCGTCGCCGCCCGGCTTCCCAGTCAGCGCTGGCCGCAACGCACCGCACTCATCACGGCGGTCAATTCCCACACTGGTCAACCGGTGGTGTTAGACCGCGAGAACGGAGTCGAGCCAGCTACGGGCGGGTGCTGGTACTCGCCCCCTTCGGCGGCAGAACGTGGCATCCGCTGGACGGGGGGCATGCAGCTCGAAGAACTGCGCGCAGGCGGCAGCAGCGTCGAAACGATCATCCTGGACAGCAACCCCGGGGAGATGTTCGGCGCCAATGCGATGGCTCTGTCGATGCGTACGGCCCCTGATGCAGGCTCGTTCGGCCGTCTTCACGAACTCGGTGTGGAGCTCGTGAGTCAACAGTTCGATCCAGGTCGAGCGGTGGTTGCCTACCGGGTCGTCGAGACAGACAAGTTCGCCCGGTGGTGTCGCGGCTGCGGATGCCCGGCTGAGCGGCGCGACAGCATGACCCCGCGGCCGGTGCATTAGCGGCCGGGTTGGCTCCCGAGGACATTGTCGATCGTGATCCGTCCCTGTCGCTGCAGCGGTTGTGGGCGTGTGTGGCGCCAGGACACTGGTGGACTGCCGAGCCGCGGGCTCGGCATTTCGTGGAACACGGGGAACGACACGGTGCTGGCTGTGGGCATACATGCATTGATCCAGGGCCCACACAGGATCGGTGGTGTGCACTTGATTGGCGCCGCCGTGTCCAGCAACCCATCTGTGGAAACCGCGGCCGCAAGCCCACTCCGCTCCATGCCGCGCAGCGCACCCTCCACACCAGCGCCATGCGGATCGTCGAGAAGTGCCAAGTCTGTCTCGCGGCCTTTCTCTCTGTCTCGCAGCATGTCGAGGTCGTGGCGACCTGCGCGACCTACTACCACTGCATCGTCGGCCGGCCCTCAGGCAACGTGCCACGGACGTCCCTGGCAGACTCGCACACCTCCGCGGACACTCCTCCCGGATCCGGATCCTAAGGAAATACACGGCATGCCCGTTGTTCGAAGCCGGTGGATTCAGACCCCGACAACACCCTCGATTGCGACTAGCCCCTATTGCCCTGCCTCTCACCACGATGCATAGTCCCTCAGTACAACTGTCGGACTTTGGCGTCGACACCAGCCGCATCCAAGATTTACGGGCCAGCGCAAGGCCGTCTTCCCGCGGAAGAGTTTCCGGTCCAATGGGGTTACAGGGTGCATCCGCTCGCTGAGGTGTGGAGCGCCAACCACAACTCTTCCGCTGCGCAGTGACACATCGGTGCTCCGACCACCAGTCACTGATCTAGTGCGTTGCAGGCCTTGCTTTCGTCACCAAGCATGCACAGAAGAATTCGGACCGTTTCATCTTCCTGAAGACCATCCCAGCCGCCCGGTGTCACGCGTTTTGATGCGACCGCGCGGCTCTTGCGGTGGCACCTTCGACAAATACCCCACGCTTTTTTCACAAGGCACTCCCCCTGCAGCATCCATATTGCTATGGTGCACTGCCGAACCACGTAACTCCCTGTCCAACACCTGAAATAGCTGCCACGCACTTTGACTGGATGGCCAGGAGAACGTTCAGACTGCAGGGGTCATTGGAAGTGGGTTTTAGTTTCAGGCAGGCAAGCGGATGATGGGTCAATCCGGACGGACAATCGGTACCGGCCAAGCTTGGAATTGATGTCTGGCTTCCACCCTGGTGGAACGTTCACTTTGACGAGACCACCTCACCCGAGATCACGGCAGCGGTCATCACCAAAAGAATCCAGGCCAGTGGCCAGTCGCCAAGACTTGCCCGATGTGCTCCTTGCCAAAGGAATCCTTGATCGACATCGTCGTCCTCGTTGGGCACGATGGGTTGTTTGCCGGACGCTGGGCAATGCCGGGACAACCACACCTGGACAGCCCAAACCTCCTGCGGTCCACTCCCCGCAACATGGCGGGCAGTGGAATCCACGGGACCGCTCCGCTGTAACCTCCCTGACCTTCGTCAAGACAGGGCGTCTGCTGCACCGCACTGCGTGCCTGACCAGGCTGGGCCCGGCACTGGTGCAGCTCGTCGGCTCGTTAGCCAATAATTGGAGGGAATCCAGTCCAAGAGAAATGCGGGTCATGCTTGTGGCCCATGGAAGCGACGCTGCAACGAGCAGCCCACATACGCACTGCAGCTCCGTAGCTCCGTTGGTTTTGCTGCATAGGGTATCCCATGCCTTGGGGTACGCGGCTTCCAACTGCGAATTGGCGTCGCTCAGTCACTTGGCCTCGGGGTCCAGACCTCGCGTCAGGTTTTGCGTGGCACCCTCACTGTCCTTCCAACCCGCCAAGAATCTGTCAGGAGGCAGGGCAAGCATGATATTGCCGGTGGGAAGCTACACCGAAGTGACACGTCTGGGTGCGTGACTCCGACCATTCCTCGAGACCTAGTTCCCACTTGAGGTGGGTACGGAATAGTTGCAATCCTGTCTGTGGACCGGGGGCTTCCTTTTTTGGCTGCCGGTGCTTGTTGTCGTCCATAGTGAACTCTGCGATGAGCCGCTGCAGCTTGTCATACTCCTGAAAACTCACCGGACCGAACTGCAACAGTTTGGTTCAGCAGCGCTGGCACCCACTCCCTGTCCCATTGGATCGGTCCACACGGACCTGCTGCCCACCCTGCTCCTGTTCCGGGACTGCATTCGGCACTGCCAAGTCGGCGACGGCCGGTATCTTCCGGGTCTACTCACGCCCGGTCTCAGGATTTCTTACAATGCAATCGGGCCGGCCTCGCTGGTGTGGATTACGCGCCCTTTCCGCACTCGTGAGTGGTCATCGGGGATTCAAGACCAACACGTCTTGGTCGTTGCCCAGGTGCCGACGGGCGAGGTCGGAATGTCGGACCTCGATCAGCTGCGCGGTCACGCTGATTTCCCAGTGTGGCAGGTGGGCGCTTGTGGGGTTCGCGAATGCAGAGACCCTTGCCTGGTGCAGCCATTTCGAGGCTATCGCCACCGCAGGTGGCTTTCGGGTTCAAAGATGCCAAGTGATCGCGGCAGCGCACTCGCAATCCAGCATCCCCTCACCTGCACAGCGGGAAGTATGACCTGAGACCCCATGGCCGCAACTGGAGCAATGACGTGGACGAATCTCCACCGAACGTCAGACAATGTGGATGCGTCTCGATTCCAGAGCGACACTGACTATTCGGCGACATCCTTCTGAGGCTCGATTCCCGTCCGTCAACTTTTGGCCAGCGAGGCGTAGACGAGTGGTGGGGTCAACTTCCAGTCGATTGATGGAGACCGGAAGGGGATATGCACTGTGTGAGTGGTTGCGCGACCGACACCGATTTGCCTGGATTTGCGGCGTAATTCCATGCCGATACCCAGTTCCCACATTCACCACCATGGAGCCTTCCGGAAGACTACAGGCCTGGAATTATCCTTCGAAGACGGGCCCGAGGCGCGCGGCGAGACATGGGATATTCCCACCAACTCTCAGCCCTGCCCTTTCTGGCTGCAACATCATCGGATTCCCTGATCAAGGTGGTGTCTCGCTGGCGAAGTGCCGGTTTGGGCGGACAATCTCCGACGACAATAGTGGCGACCGCCGGTATTCACGCTTCTGAAATACGCAACACTCACCGCTGAGCAAGGTAGCCCGCGAATGAGGGTATCTGCCGGCCGCACCGCAACTCAGGGCCGTCGTCCCCAAACGTCCATGACCAGGGCGCGGCTGTACTTCGCATGCGAAAGCTTCCACCCTGCAGGGCATTCCAGTCAACCTGATCGAAGCGCCGATCGCGCACCCACCTACCATTGCTGTCCCTGATTTTACGAGGACACGGAGTCCTTTGGGTGTCGTAGGACCGGCTCTTTCATCGTCCGTTTCACGTGAAACATTCGCGCGGATCGTGGCCGCCCATACTTGGGTTTCCTGACCGCGGCAGCACGGCTTCCACTCCAGCGCACCGGGTGAGGTCCGGGTCGGCGCCGCCGGTCACGTAGGGCCGGTTCTTGCGGTCGACGGCACCGCTGGTGGCTACTACGCCCCTACAGAGCCCTGCGGGGCCCTTAGGGCAACCCGGGTTACCTTGGTGGACTGGAGCCCCTCAGGGCGGGCCCTGGCGGCCATTGGCGCCCATTGGCGGGGTGGGTTGATCCCCCAGGTAGAATCCAGGGGCACGGAGGCCCGGGCTGACCGCACGACACCCGCCCTCCACCTACCCAACTCCCGGGTCCCGCATGGAAGCAATTGGGGAGGATGGTCGGACTGCGACCGTACTGAATTCTGAACCGATTCCACTCGAGGGGGCACAATATTCTGACGTCATACTCACGGATACAACGACGGAGGAGCCATCGCTACACCCGTGGGCCTCAAGTCCACCGGATTCACCACCAGTATGCAACACAGCCGTTAAGTTCCGAATGGCAACCAGGTTCCGCAGGCTCCGCTGAAGCGGGACTGATTGGCTCACTGCGCCTGATGCGATTAAGATGTCTGGCTAAACGCCACCCTCCCCCGACAGTCTGTAGATCCCACTCAAGTGGATGCACCACGATCGACTCATCTCCAGGGAAGGCTCGTGCCCGGGGAATCGAACTGACCAAAGGTCTGGCTTCGGCCATGCGAGCAAATGACAATTCGCCATATGAACCAAAAAGTGAGCGTCGCCCAATTGTTGACTATCAAATCCAGCAGCAGTGGCAACTTCCGAATTTGTCTCTTGTTTCACGTGAAACACTATCGCGCTATTCGAAATGGCCCATCAGGGTCCGATCACTCCACTTCGGACGTTCGAAAAAATGATGCTTAGAATCAATCCTGGGGAACTCCAATTAAGCAACCAGCGGCAGTGTTTCACGTGAAACACTGCCGCTGGTTAGAGATGAGAACTAGTTGCCGCCGGGACTCAAGACATCCATGATCCGGTTGAGGTCTTCAACGGAGGCGAACTCAATACTGACCTTACCTTTGCGGGCACCCAGGGAAATCTTCACATTGGTGTCAAGGCGGTCGGCCAGAGAGCTTGCCAAGAAATCCAACCGCTCGTGGCGGGGACTGGGTTTCTTTGCTGCGGGCTGCTGACCATTAAGCGGCGCCTGGTAAAGCTGCACAGCTTCCTCAGTGGCCCTGACCGACATCCCCTCAGACACGATCTTCTGAGCCAACTGCTCCATGGCGGCAGCTTCTGGCAGAGCGAGCAAAGCGCGCGCATGACCAGCGGACAAAACACCTGCCGCAACTCTGCGCTGCACCACTGGAGGAAGCTTCAGCAGACGAAGCGTGTTCGAAACCTGGGGACGCGAACGCCCAATCCGATCAGCCAATTGTTCGTGAGTGGTACCAAAATCCTCCAGCAACTGCTGGTAAGCCGCAGCTTCTTCCAAGGGATTCAGCTGACTGCGGTGGAGGTTCTCCAACAGCGCGTCACGGAGGAGGTTGTCATCACTGGTTTCCCGGACAATAACAGGAATGGTTTCTAGACCGGCGGCCTGACTGGCGCGCCAGCGGCGCTCACCCATGACCAATTCATACGGCTGATCGCCAACTTCGGTCGATACGCGCACCACAATGGGCTGCAGAACACCGATTTCGCGTACCGAATGTACAAGCTCGGCCATATCGTCTTCATCGAAAACGGTTCTGGGTTGCTTGCGGTTCGGGTGGATCTGGCCAACCGGCAGTTCCAAAAAGCGTGCACCAGGAACTTCTACAAGTTCCACAGCTTCAACGACAGGCTTCTTGGCGCTTCGCACTGGAGCTGCAACGGGCTTGCGCCCCTTGGGCTCAGGAAAGAACAAGTCTACTGGCCGTGTCGGCTGCGAGGATCCGCTTTCATCACCAGAAGAGTTGGGTATCAAGGCACCCAAACCACGACCAAGACCCCTGCGCTTGTCAGTCATTGTGACTTCCTCCGTTGAATGAACCCCAAAGAGTGGGGTCTGCTTAAATTCATTGTAATCTGCAAAGTTCCGAGCTACGGGACGCACTATTCCGTTGAACGCTCTGCCAATTCCGCAGCGGCTTCCAGATACGAAAGCGCCCCGGTCGACGAAGGATCGTAGGTCATGACCGTCTGCTGGTAGCTCGGAGCCTCGGAAATCCTGACGGAACGTGGAATCAGCGCACGCAATACCTGCTTGGGGAAGTGCTCACGAACGTCAGCTGCCACATGGGCCGCCAAATTGGTTCGCCCGTCATACATCGTCAACAGAATCGTAGAAACCACCAGGTCCGAATTGAGATGCTTTTGAATCATCTCAATGTTTTTCAACAGCTGGCTCAATCCCTCAAGTGCATAGTATTCGCACTGAATCGGGATCATGACCTCATTGGCAGCGCAGAAAGCATTGACAGTCAGCAACCCCAAACTAGGCGGGCAGTCGATGAAGATGAAGTCCAGGCGCTCCTGCCCTTGGGTGGCTCGGTACTTTACATACTCATCAATTGCGCGTCGAAGCCGCTGTTCGCGCGCTACCAGGGATACGAGTTCAATCTCCGCACCAGCAAGGTGGATGGTGGCCGGCGCACAATAGAGGTTGGCAATGTCGGGGCATTCTGCAATGACATCAGACATGGGAATATCGTTGATCAACACATCGTAGATGCTGTCGACGTCAGCATGGTGCGGTACACCCAAGGCTGTGGATGCGTTCCCTTGGGGATCGATGTCGATAACCAGAACCTGCAGCCCGGCTGATGCCAAGGCAGCCGCAACGTTGACTGTCGTTGTTGTCTTGCCAACGCCACCCTTTTGGTTGGCGACAGTCAGAATTCTGGTGCGTGAGGGGCGCGGCAATTTCCGCCCGAGCAGCCGTTCACGTCGCCTGGTCTCGCTGACCAATTGACTTGCAATGGGGCTACTGTCGTCAAATTCATTGTTCAGCGGAATGGCGGCAATGGGGTCCGTTTCACGTGAAACATCCACCTTGGTGCCCGCTTGCGAGTAATCAACCAATTTTGGTTGACCGGAGGCATTTGAACGTGCCGACCCCAACGTCATGAACGGGGGGATCCGTTGCGAAGCTGCTTCGCTACTGGTCACGCTGACACTCTCACTTTCCTCAGGCAATGGTTGCCAACCTCTAGCCTATCGGTTCCAACCCACACGAGTGTGGATCAGCGCCGCTTCACCTTGACCCGAACCACTGTGGTGGGTTCTTCCAATACATCTTGGCCGGCAACCAGTACTTCGGTCTGGTAGCCGCCAAGCTTCTTAAGTGTCTTGGCTGCCTTGGTTATTTCCTCCTCGGCGCTGCGTCCCTTGATGGCCAAGAGTTCACCTTCACCGCCCAGAAGAGGGATGGTCAATGGCGCCAGAGTGTCCAGTGCTGATACAGCTCGGGCTGTCACAACTGAGCATTCGACCTTGCCGATGGCTGCCTCGGCACGTGAGCGTACGATCTCCACATTGTTCAGGCCCAGGTCCATGACCACTTCCTCAAGCCAGACCACTCGGCGCTCCAACGGCTCAATGAGCGTAAGGTACAGGTCCGGGCGGGCAATCGCCAAGCATAGTCCTGGCAGGCCTGCACCGCTGCCTACGTCGGCGACCTTTGCGCCGTCGGCAATCAGCTCCGCCACAACAGCACAGTTCAACACGTGACGGCTCCACAAGCGGGGCACTTCACGCGGACCGATCAGCCCTCGTTCGATCCCCGATGTAGCCAAATGCTCCACGTAGCGCTTGGCGAGATCCAAACGATCCCCAAAAATGCGTTCCGCTGCAACGGCCTCTTGTGCAGTAAGTTCCACCACTATTTTGTGTCCTCTTAACCGTGGTCCCGCCCACTGCCAAGGGCAATGAGCGGGACCATTTGTAAACTTCTCAACCAGCACGCCCTATTCGGCGGCTGACACCACAATGTGGCGCTTAGCGCCTTCGCCCTCTGATTCGGATTCCAAACCCAATTCAGCAATGGCGTCGTGCACAATCTTGCGCTCGTAAGCACCCATCGGTTCCAGCGGAACGGAGGCGCTGCCAGCCTTGATCTGCTCTGCGGCATCGCCAGCAATCTTGGCCAATTCCACGTTCCGGCGGTCACGGTAGCCGGAAATATCCAGAACCAGGCGTGAGCGGTTTTCCGTAGCGGAGAGAACGCTCAAACGCGTCAATTCCTGCAGAGCGTCCAAAACTTCGCCACCTTCACCAACGAGGTTGGCCAGTGAATCGGTCTCTTCATCCGTAAGGATGGAAATGTAAGTGCGTCCGTTGCGGACCTCGATGTCAATATCACCATCGATATCGGCAATGTCCAGAAGTTCCTCGAGGTAGTCGGCGGCGATGTCGCCTTCTTCTTCCAGGCGGCTTGCGCCGGTGCCCTCGGGGGCTGTTGCCTCTTCAACTTCTTCAGTGGCAAGTTGCGTTTCGTCAGGCATTATTTCTTCTTCCTGTTCTTACGTTGTGGCTGGCTGCGCTGGCCCTTGGGCTCAGGAATCTCTTCAACGACCTCTTCGACCTTCTTCTTCGAAGCACCCAACAGCGGCAAGCCCTTGGCTTCGCGGCGCTTCTGGTACTCCTTGTAAGCAGGTGACCCGGGCGTAGGCATGCGGCGAATTACGAAGAACTGCTGACCCATGGTCCAAATGTTGGTGGTGGTCCAGTAGATCAAAACACCAATGGGGAAGTTCACGCCACCAATACCGAAGACCAGCGGAAGCACGTACAGCATCATCTTCTGCTGCTTCATGAAGGGGCCCTGCATGGCTTCTTCAGACATGTTCTTAGACATGATCTGCTTCTGCGTGATGAACTGCGAGGCAATCATGGCCAGAATCATGATGATGGAGAGCCAAACTACGGCGACGTTCAGGTCGCCACCCTGGAGCTGCGGCAGGAAGGCCGCGGACAGCGGGGCTCCAAAAATGGTCGCCTGGTCAAACTGAGCCACCTGGTCGTGGGTCATGGCGCCGATGCCATCGCTATCGGCGTTGGCCTTGGCTACACCTGAAAGCACTTGGAACAGGGAGAAGAAGAACGGCATCTGAATCAACATGGGCAAGCACGCGGAGAACGGGTTGGTGCCGTGTTCCTTGTACAAGGCCATCTGTTCCTGGCCCATAGCCTGACGGGACAGCTGGTCCGTCTTGCCCTTGTACTTGGCCTGAAGCTTCTTCATATCCGGCTGCAGCGCCTGCATGCCACGCTGGGCCTTGATCTGCTTGACAAAAACAGGAATCAACGCGGCACGGATGACCAGCACCAGACCGATGATGGACAGCGTCCACGTAACACCGGAGGCAGCATCCATCCCAAGGAAGGTCAAGCCATCATGGAACTGCACCATGATCCATGACACAAGCCATTTGAAGGGGAACAGAATTGTATCGAAGAAGCCCATTTTTCTTTTCTAATCTCCTCAAGCCGCGTTGCGGCTTTGTGTTTCCTGTTGCTTGGCCAGAAAAACATGCGGGTGGTTCAGCTGGACAATCATGGGCACCATGGAAGGGTCATCCCAATCAACAGTGGCCGGTGATGGAACCGGATCAAGCCCGCCAGAGTTCCAAGGGTGGCACCGCACAATTCTGCGCGCAGCAAACCAACCGCCCTTGACTGCGCCGTGAACGGTCACAGCCTCCAAAGCATAAGCCGAACATGACGGAAAAAACCGGCACACCTGCCCATAAGTGGGTGAGACGACGCGCCGGTACAGTTTCAAAACGATTATAAGAATATTGCGGGGAAGATGCCAGAAGAAACGTACGACGGCGGCCATGGGCCTACGCGCGCGATACTCGGTTGGTGACGGGGTCACAACACATCTTCTCCTTTAGACACGTCAGCCTTGTCTACTGCAGGTGTTGGTGCCAACAGGGCAGAATCTCCCATTCTCTCCCGCAGGCGGGGGAAAACAGTGGAAACGGCCTTGCGGTAGTCCTTAGCAAGGTCACTGAAGGAGGCATCGGCGGATACGGGCAGAGCCCGCACCACGACATTGACTCCCTGGGGATGCTGCTTAATTGTCTCGACAACAATTTCCCTCAGTCTCCGTTTAACGAGATTGCGGGTCACAGCGTTCCCAACAGTCTTCGCAACGATGAACCCAACTTGGCTGGGCGCATCCGAAGAAGTGGACACCATATATAACACTAAGTTCCGGCGTCCATTGCGGACGCCGGAACGTACAGTATGTGAGAAGTTGGCGGAAGTCCGCATTCTATTCTTGGTGGCTAGCACCCTGCGATCAACCGCAACTTCACTAAGGCCCGACGAATCGTCAAGCAGTTATTGTTTAGGCCGACAGCTCTACGCGACCCTTGGTGCGGCGTGCTGCCAAAATGGCGCGGCCGGCGCGGGTGCGCATGCGAAGGCGGAAGCCGTGCTTCTTGGCACGACGGCGGTTGTTCGGCTGAAAAGTCCGCTTGCTCACGGTAGTTACTCCAAGACAATCAAAGATGCGCCTTGCCCGTAGCTAACAGTAAGAAAGGGGTCGACGCTAAGTATATGGATGCCTGCTCATTTGCCTCTCATTTACAAGAGGCACACGCAAGAGCGCAAAGCAGACACATGGGACTTCACAACATTAGGTCATTTGCGCCCCGGCAGTCAAACCAGGGTTTGCCAAATTCCGGCTTCCGAGGGCACCGGGCCCAGCCAAATCCGTCTGTAGGCCACTTTAACGCATTCCCATAGTCTCCATCCACAGCTGTGCATAACCCCGTGGACAACGTCTGTGGATGAAGTAGTTCAAGGCACCCACCTGTGACATTTATCCACAAGCACTTTCTCCCGCTATCTTCTGACGTATGCATCCCTTAGGCTGGGCCAGTAGAAAGTTATCCACGGATGTGCATAACTCTGTGGATTACCGCGATTTAACGGCTACTTACGCATCCTGGCTAGAGCTTTGAAGTGTGTAATGGAAGTCACGTGCAGTACGCGCGCAATCAATAAATATTCCGGTTCAACAACCGGTAGTAAGGGTGGAATTGCCAATGAGCACTGAGGACATCAATGACGTTGGTAGTTCCTGGCGGCGTGTCATACGAATTCTTGAACAAGACGAACGCGTTTCGCCGCGCCAGCGTGGTTTTGTGGTCCTTACCCAGCCCCAGGGTTTGATTGGCAACACCCTGTTGGTGGCTGTTCCCAATGAACTAACCCGGGAAGTCCTGCAGACTCAGCTCAGTACCGCTCTCAGCGACGCGCTGTCTCAAGTGTTTTCAGAAGAAATCAGTTGTGCCTTCAGCGTCAACGCCGATCTGGTGCCTCCTGTTAAGGAAGAGGAGCCCGTTGCAGCACCAGTTGCGGTGCGCACCGAACGCCCCACACACACCGAACGAACCGAACAGGTCTCCAAACCTGCACCAACGTTGCCCAGTACTTCGCAGGAATTTGGCCGGCTCAACCCGAAGTATGTGTTTGATTCCTTTGTCATTGGTTCCTCAAACCGTTTTGCCCACGCAGCGGCTGTGGCAGTTGCGGAGGCTCCGGCCAAGGCCTACAACCCTTTGTTCATCTACGGTGATTCTGGTTTGGGCAAAACCCACCTGCTGCACGCGATTGGCCACTATGCGCGCCGACTTTACACAGGCATTCGCGTCCGCTATGTCAACTCTGAAGAGTTCACCAATGACTTCATCAACTCGATCCGCGATGACGAAGGTGCCAGTTTCAAGCAGCTTTACCGCAATGTGGACATCCTGCTGATCGATGACATTCAGTTCCTGGCCAACAAGGACGCCACCCAGGAAGAGTTCTTCCACACCTTTAACGCCCTTCACAACCACAACAAGCAGGTTGTGATCACCTCCGATCTGCCTCCCAAGCGTTTGCAGGGCTTCGAAGAGCGGATGCGTTCACGTTTCGAGTGGGGCCTTTTGACGGATGTTCAGCCTCCGGAACTGGAAACACGCATTGCCATCTTGCGCAAGAAGGCCATCGGCGAAGGTCTTTCAGCCCCCGACGATGCCCTGGAGTACATCGCCTCGAAGATCTCCACAAACATTCGCGAGCTTGAGGGTGCCCTCATCCGCGTCACTGCCTTTGCCAGCCTGAACCGCCAACCGGTGGATGTTGGCTTGGCTGAACTGGTTCTCAAGGACCTGATTACTGACGACGGCGCCCAGGAAGTCACATCTGCGGCGATCCTGGGGCAGACGGCCGCCTACTTCAACATCTCCCTGGAAGAACTCTGCAGCAAGTCCCGGACTCGGTCCTTGGTGACAGCCCGCCAGATCGCCATGTACCTCTGCCGGGAACTGACTGACATGTCACTTCCCAAAATTGGTCAGGAATTCGGTGGGCGCGACCACACAACAGTGATTCATGCAGACAGGAAGATCCGGGAATTGATGGCCGAACGGCGCGCCATCTACAACCAGGTCACCGAACTGACGAACAAGATCAAGCAGCAACAGCGCGAAGGCTAATCCGCGTAGCGGAGAAAAAATCTTAAAATTAACAGTTGTGGATAACCCTGTGGATGGTTAAGTGCACAACCGCCCTCTTCCTGCGGATAACCCCTAGTGCAGCTGTGGATCGTCAAATCCGGCCAGAAAGTTCTCCACCGCCGCCCACAGCCCAAAGCGGTGGGACCTCACAGGCTGTGCACAGGCAACTTCGGCTAGACCGCGTGGACAGGGGCAGTTATCCACAGTATCCACAGGACTTATTAACACTTCTAACTACAAGATTCATTCGTTTCAAACAACATTTACCTTTGCGCCGCCCAGCACCCTCGTTGAAGGAAAGTCCAATGCCCACGAGGGCCCATCAAGGGGCTAAGCTGTTGGAAAGTATGTAATTCCGATGGTTACACCAGACCCTTCCCAGGTCTGGTCAATTAGCGGTTCACCAAAATTTTTCGCACCATGAAAGGCGGCACCCTTCCGTGAAGTTCCGAGTCGAACGGGATGTTCTGACTGAAGCAGTCAGCTGGGCCGCACGATCCTTGTCACCACGCCCACCAGTTCCCGTACTGTCAGGGCTTTTGTTAAAAGCTGAAGCCGGAACTTTGAGCCTGGCTAGCTTTGACTACGAAATTTCGGCACGCTTGCAGATCCCTGCGGACATTTCTGAGGAAGGAACCATCCTGGTTTCCGGCCGTTTGTTGGCTGACATTTGCCGCAGCCTGCCGGCTGCACCGGTTGACGTTGAAACTGACGGCAACAAAGTCACCTTGACCTGCCGCAGCAGCCGTTTCCATTTGGCCACCATGCCAGTGGGAGACTACCCAGAATTGCCTGCCTTGCCTGAAGTCAGTGGAACCGTTGACGGCGAAGCATTCGCTCAGGCCGTTTCGCAGGTCATCATTGCCTCGAGCAAGGACGACACCTTGCCCATTCTCACTGGCGTGAAAATGGAAATTGAAGGCGACCTGATTACCTTGCTGGCAACGGACCGGTACCGTTTGGCACTCCGTGAAATTCGCTGGAACCCCAGCTCACCGAACATTTCAACGGGGGCTTTGGTCAAGGCTAAAACTCTGAGCGAAGTAGCCAAGACGTTGGGAAGCTCCGGAAATATCAACATCGCCCTTTCCCAGAACAGCGAGTTGATCGGTTTCGAAAGTGGCGGTCGCCGCACCACGTCATTGCTGGTTGACGGTGACTACCCCAAGATCCGTTCTTTGTTCCCCAGCGATACTCCCATCCACGCAACGGTGGAAACCCACGCATTGGCTGAAGCAGTTCGCCGTGTATCCCTGGTTGCCGAACGGAACACCCCTGTCCGTTTGATCTTTACAGACGGTCAGCTGACACTCGACGCCGGAACTGGCGAGGATGCCCAGGCCTCGGAAAACCTTGAAGCAACGTTGGTGGGCGAGGACATCACAGTGGCTTTCAACCCGCACTACCTCAGCGAAGGTCTGAGTGCTTTTGACAGCAAGTACGTCAGGTTCTCCTTCACCTCGGCCCCCAAGCCGGCCATGCTCAGTGCGCAGGATGACATTGACGGTGAACGACGTGATGAATACCGCTACCTGGTTATGCCGGTGAGGTTGCCCAACCAGTAAGCCTCAGCAACGCTGCCGCACCAAGATCAGCCAAACACGGAAGAGAGACGAACGTGCATATTGGACTTGTTGGACTAGGAAAAATGGGCTTCAATATGAGGGCTCGCCTGCGTGCAGCGCAGATTGAGGTGACAGGTTTTGACAGGAACCCAGCAGTCACCGATGTAGCCTCAATGGCTGAATTGGTGGCTGCTGTTCCTGCTCCCAGGCTCATTTGGGTCATGGTCCCTTCAGGGGATATCACTTCCTCGGTCATCACCGAACTGTCGGTGTTGATGGACGCTGGTGATTTGCTGGTGGATGGCGGAAACTCACGATTCACTGAGGACCAAAAGCACGGTGCCATGCTCGCTGAAAAGAACATCGGGTTCATCGATGTTGGCGTGTCTGGTGGGGTCTGGGGTCTGGAAAATGGTTACGGACTGATGGCAGGCGGATCCAAGGAGAACGTTGCATGGGCACTTCCCGTTTTGGATGTGCTCCGCCCCGAAGGTGAACGGGCCGACAGCTTTGTTCACGTGGGAGACATTGGTGCAGGGCACTACGCCAAGATGGTTCACAACGGCATCGAGTACGGCTTGATGCAGGCCTACGCCGAAGGCTATGAGCTGCTCGCGAAGAAGGAAATCATCGAAGACCTGCCGGGCACTTTCCGTGCATGGCAAAAAGGGACAGTTGTCCGTTCCTGGCTGCTGGACCTCATGGTGAAGGCACTGGATGAGGATCCGGGGCTCGAATCGATCGATGACTACGTTGAAGATTCCGGTGAAGGCAGGTGGACCGTTGAGGAAGCCATTGCCAATGCCGTCCCGGCACCAGCCATCACGGCGGCGCTTTTTGCCAGGTTCTCTTCGCGGGAAGATAACTCGCCGGCCATGAAGATGGTCTCGGCCTTGCGCCACCAATTTGGTGGACACGCCACAAAACCTGCGGGTTCCTAACAGTGGATAATTCTCAGCTCAATGTATCTTGAACATCTTTCCCTCACCGATTTCCGCAGTTACGCCCAGGTGGATCTAACGCTTAGCCCCGGTGTAACTGTGCTTGTTGGTTCCAACGGTTTGGGCAAAACTAATCTGGTGGAAGCGATCGGCTATCTTTCAACCCTTTCTTCCCACAGAGTAAGCCAGGACGGGCCTCTTTTGCGCTTCGGCACTGAACGGGCCCTCATCCGGGCACAGTTGGTTCGCGCCGAGCAAAAGGTCATGGTGGAGGTGGAAATCAACGCATCACGGGCCAACCGTGCACGCATCAATCGGGCCAACCCGATCAGGTCCCGCGATATTTTGGGTATCTGCCGGACCGTCCTGTTTGCGCCGGAGGATTTGGCCTTGGTAAAGGGTGATCCCGGGAACCGGCGCCGGTTTTTGGATGACCTGTTGGTTGTTTTGATGCCTAGGCATGCTGCCACGCGCAGCGACTATGACAGGGTACTCAAACAGCGCAATGCACTGTTGAAGTCCGCAAGGGCAGCCCATTTTTCCCGATCGGGTGTCCCGGAAGTTCAGCTGGCAACCTTGGATGTGTGGGACCAGCACCTGGCCGCCGTTGCCGCAAATTTGTTGGCTGCCAGGCTCGATTTACTCAACCGCCTGCGCCCCCACATGGCCGAGGCTTATGCCCAGCTGACCGATGGTTCCAAACTTTTGCGGGCCAACTACCTCAGCAGTTTGGCTGACACTTCCGCGCACGACGGCGCCTCCCCCGACACTTTCGGTGTCGCCGATGCTCCTGGTGCAGGCGAGGACGTGGATCTTTCGCTTTTCAGTGTGGAAGAACTTGCGTCGATGTATGGTGCCGAGCTGCAGAGGTCCCGTGCCCGTGAACTTGACCGCGGTATGTCATTGGTGGGGCCGCACAGGGATGAGTTGGACCTGCTTCTGGGCCAGGCCCCGGCCCGCGGCTATGCTTCCCATGGGGAATCCTGGTCCATTGCCCTGGCGCTGCGGCTTGCCTCATTCCATGTACTTGATGAAGACAAACATGTGGCCGGAAACCAGCCCATCCTGATTCTTGATGATGTTTTTGCTGAACTCGATGCCCAACGGCGGAAAAAATTGGCAGTGATGGTTGGCTCGGCCGAACAGGTTTTGGTGACAGCTGCCGTGGCAGAAGATATTCCCGAGGAGCTGTCCGGCTCCAAGGTCCAGGTCATTCCAGGTGGAGTGGTTCCCCATGAGTGAGGATCCCAACGGTCCCTCAAGCAGCGACCCCACGGGAATAAGACGCAGCAAACTCGCGGCAGCCACGGACCATGTCACAGAAGTGGATGCGGCCCAGGCAGCCCTGAACCGGATGCGCACCATCGCCAAAAGCCGTGGAGAATTGCGGATCCCCCGAAGCAGATTGGGTGAAAAAGCCACGCCCAAGGCAAAACGGCAGCCGTTTCTCGATGCCAAATATGGCGGCGGCAGGGATCCTTTGGGGCTGGGCAACGTTGTGAGCCGGCTGGTCTCGGACCGTGGGTGGAGTTCCCCGCTGGCCGTGGGCTCGGTCATGGCGCAGTGGGACACGTTGGTGGGACCGGAGATAGCAGCCCACTGCCAGCCGGAGAGTTTTGAAGCAACAACGCTTCACGTCAGATGCGATTCCACCAGCTGGGCCACCCAGTTGCGGTTGCTATCATCGTCACTGTTGGCCAAATTTGACGCCGATCTTGGCCGGGGCGTGGTGACAAAAATTCTTGTGCTGGGACCTGCCGCACCAAGTTGGCGCAAGGGTTTCCGCACTGTGAAGGGCCGTGGTCCCCGGGACACTTACGGGTAGATCCGGCTGCGGCAGCCAAACAGTAACCGAGCTAGCCAGACCGCTGTAGGACGATTCAAACCCCTCACGCCGTACATCCCCTTAAAGATGGAATAACAATTGCGTTCTAAGGCGCTTTTCTGCCCAGCTAGGGCACGTTGAGGGCACATATACACCAGCCTCAAGGTAGAATTGGACCATAACCGTCTCTCTGCGGCGCTGTGGCTCGTTTTTAGTTTCGTTGAGAGCGGTATTTATCTGCCTTCAACGAGGACTCGATGCACGGGCAAGTGAAAGTCGTGCCCTGTCTCAACGTTGGCAATCGAGCTGAACAATAAGAGGGGTCGAACGCGCCTGTGACGACGAACAATTCGGATAGTGCCGTGAATCCAGAGTCGGTAAACACGCAGCCTAGTGAGGTTGCAGTAACCGAAAAGCCAGCGGACACCAGTCACTATGACGCCAGTGACATCACTGTGCTGGAGGGCTTGGAAGCCGTCCGCAAGCGTCCTGGCATGTACATCGGTTCCACTGGCCTGCGCGGTTTGCATCACTTGGTCTACGAAGTGGTGGACAACTCCGTCGATGAGGCTCTTGCCGGCTACTGCGACCACATTGAAATCACCCTGACAGCCAGCGGTGGTGTCAAAGTGGTGGACAACGGCCGTGGCATTCCGGTTGACATTCACCCCACCGAGGGCAAGCCCACGGTTGAAGTTGTCATGACCATCCTGCACGCGGGTGGAAAATTCGGTGGCGGCGGCTATGCAGTTTCTGGTGGTCTGCACGGTGTGGGCATTTCCGTTGTCAACGCCCTGTCACGGCGGGTCGACACCGAAGTTCGGCGCAAGGGATTCGTTTGGCGGATGAGCTTTGCCGACGGCGGCAAGCCCCAGGGCACGCTGGTCAAGGGCGAAGCCACCACCGAAACTGGAACAACGCAGACGTTCTATCCGGACCCGGAGATCTTTGAATCGATTGAGTTTGATTTTGAGACGCTGCGTGCCCGTTTCCAACAGATGGCGTTCCTGAACAAGGGTCTGAAGATCACGCTCACCGACGAGCGTGAAGTGAATGCTGTCCACGATGAAGACCCCGATCTGGATGCCATCCCTGAAGGCAAGGATGTCACCACCGGCAAGCGCGAGGTCATCTACCAATACGTGGACGGGCTGCTTGACTACGTTAAACACCTGAACACATCGAAGAAGTACGAGCCCGTCCACGAGGACGTCATCGCCTTCGAAACTGAGGATTCCTCACGCAGCATGGCTGTGGAAATTGCCATGCAGTGGACCACCTCGTTCTCCGAGAGCGTCCACACCTATGCAAACACCATCAACACCCATGAAGGTGGAACCCACGAGGAGGGCTTCCGCGCAGCTATGACCTCGTTGATCAACAGGTATGCGCGCGAGAAGAACATCATCAAGGAAAAGGATGACAACCTCACCGGTGACGACATCCGTGAAGGCCTCACTGCCGTCATCTCGGTGAAGCTCTCCGAGCCGCAGTTTGAGGGCCAGACCAAGACCAAGTTGGGCAACTCCGAGGTCAAGGGCTTTGTTCAGCGCGTCGTCACCGATGGTTTGGGTGACTGGCTGGAGCGCAACCCCGGCCCGGCCAGGGACGTCATTCGCAAGTCCATCCAGGCCTCCATGGCCCGATTGGCTGCCCGCAAGGCTCGCGAAAACACCCGACGCAAGGGCTTGTTGGAGTCCGGCGGCATGCCGGGCAAGCTCAAGGATTGCCAGTCCAAGGATCCTGCGCTTTCAGAGATTTACATTGTGGAGGGTGACTCAGCTGGTGGTTCGGCGGTGCGAGGTCGCAACCCAACCACGCAGGCCATCTTGCCGTTGCGCGGAAAAATCCTGAACGTGGAGCGTGCCCGCCTCGACCGTGCCTTGGGGAATACCGAAGTTCAGGCCATGATTACAGCCTTCGGCGCCGGCATTGGTGAAGATTTTGATGTCAACAAGGCCCGGTATCACAAGATTGTTTTGATGGCTGATGCTGACGTTGATGGCCAGCACATCACCACCTTGTTGCTGACTCTGCTGTTCCGCTACATGCGTCCGCTGATAGAAAGCGGCTACGTGTACCTGGCCCAGCCGCCGCTGTACCGGATCAAGTGGTCCAATGCGCCTCACGACTACGTCTACAGTGACAAGGAACGTGACGCGGCGTTGGTTGCCGGAGCTGCTGCGGGGCGTCGCATCCCCAAGGACAACGGAATCCAGCGTTACAAGGGCCTCGGTGAAATGGACTACACGGAGCTGTGGGACACCACCATGGACCCGGAACACCGCACCTTGCTGCAGGTCACCATGGACGATGCCGCCGAAGTGGACACGGTTTTCTCCACCCTCATGGGCGAAGACGTTGAATCACGACGTAACTTTATTCAGCAAAACGCCAAGGACGTAAGGTTCCTCGACATCTAGCCAGGGCAAGATATACCCCCCTAGTTATAGAGCGAATCAGACATATATTGCGAATGGAATATAAAGAACTATGAGTGACGAAACACCTCAGAATCCAGACGATATTTCCGTGGATGCCACGGGAAATGACGTCCTTGAAGGCAATGTAATGCACGACAAGATTGAGCAAATTGATCTCCAGGAGGAGATGAAACGCTCCTACCTCGACTACGCCATGGCGGTCATCGTGGGCCGCGCGCTCCCCGACGTCCGTGATGGGCTCAAGCCTGTGCACCGCCGCGTGCTGTACGCCATGTTCGACGGCGGATACCGCCCCGAGCGCTCCTTCAACAAGTGCGCCCGCGTGGTGGGTGAAGTCATGGGTCAGTACCACCCCCATGGCGACAGCTCCATTTACGATGCCTTGGTACGCCTGATCCAAGACTGGACCATGCGCTACCCCTTGGCACTGGGACAGGGCAACTTTGGCTCACCGGGCAATGACGGCGCTGCTGCGCCTCGTTACACCGAAACAAAAATGGCACCCATCGCCATGGAAATGGTCAGGGACATCGACGAGGAAACCGTCGATTTTCAGGACAACTATGACGGCAAGAACCAAGAGCCCACCATTTTGCCCTCAAGGTTCCCGAACCTTCTGGTCAACGGTTCCTCGGGCATTGCCGTGGGTATGGCCACCAATATTCCCCCGCACAACCTCCGCGAAGTTGCCGAGGGCGTCCAATGGTACTTGGCCAACCCCAATGTGGGACGCGAAGAACTCCTGGAGGCACTCATTGAGCGTGTCAAGGGCCCCGACTTCCCCACAGGTGCCCAGATTTTGGGCCGCAAGGGCATCGAAGATGCTTACAGGACTGGCCGTGGTTCCATCACCATGCGTGCTGTAGTTAACGTTGAAGAAATTCAGGGCCGCACCTGCTTGGTAGTTACCGAACTGCCGTTCCAGGCCAACCCTGACAATTTGGCCATCAAGATCGCCGATCTGGTCAAGGACGGCAAGATTTCCGGCATCGCTGACCTCCGTGACGAGACTTCCGGACGCACGGGCCAGCGCCTGGTTGTCGTGCTCAAGCGCGACGCCGTAGCGAAGGTTGTTCTGAACAACCTGTACAAGCACACTCAGCTGCAGGAAAACTTCAGCGCCAACATGTTGGCCATCGTTGACGGTGTCCCCCGCACGCTGCCCTTGGATGCTTTTATTCGCCACTGGGTAACCCACCAGATGGACGTCATTGTCCGCCGCACCAGATTCCGCCTGCGCAAGGCGGAAGAAGAAGCTCACATTCAGCGCGCACTGTTGAAGGCCCTTGACGCCCTTGACGAGGTCATCGCGTTGATTCGACGCTCATCCACCACGGAGGAAGCCCGCGACGGCTTGATCCAGCTGCTGGACATTGACGAGATCCAGGCCAAGGCCATTTTGGACATGCAGCTGCGCCGTTTGGCAGCCTTGGAACACCAAAAGATCACTGATCGCCACAACGTGCTCGAGGGCATGATCACCGAGTTCAACCGAATCCTGGCCGATCCTGAAATTCAGCGGGGTATCGTCAGCGACGAACTAGCTGAAATCACTGCCCGCTTTGGTGATGACCGCCGCACCGAAATTATGATGGGCTACGACCCCAACATGAGCATGGAAGACCTCATCCCTGAAGAGGAAATGGTTGTCACCATTACCCGGGGCGGCTATGTAAAGCGCACCCGAAGCGATAACTACCGTTCCCAGCACCGTGGCGGTAAGGGGGTCAAGGGAGCAGCGCTGAGGGGCGACGACGTCGTCGAGCATTTCTTTGTCACCACCACCCACCACTGGCTGCTGTTCTTCACCAACCTGGGCCGCGTCTACCGGGCCAAGGCCTACGAGCTCGCTGAAGCCGGCCGTGACGCCAAGGGACAGCACGTGGCGAACCTGCTGGCCTTCCAGCCTGACGAGAAAATCGCCCAGGTCATGGAGCTCAAGGACTACCAGCAGTCCCCCTACCTGGTACTGGCCACCAAGAACGGTCTTGTCAAGAAGACTTCCTTGGCGGACTACGACACCAACCGTTCGGCTGGAGTCATTGCCATCAATCTGCGCGACGGTGATGAGCTGGTCTCAGCCCAGCTGGTGTCCGACAGCGACGACCTGCTGCTGGTGTCCCGCAAGGGCCAATCCATCCGGTTCACCGCCAGCAATGAGGCGTTGCGGCCCATGGGCAGGGCAACATCGGGCGTCACGGGCATGAAATTCCGTGACTTTGATGAACTTCTTGCCGCCGATGTTGTCACCGAAGACTCATATGTGTTTATTGTCACGGAGGGTGGCTATGCAAAGCGCACAGCCGTCAGTGAATACCGCTTGCAGGGTCGAGGCGGTTTGGGCATCAAGGTTGCCAAGCTCGCCGACGACCGCGGAGACCTGGTTGGTGCCTTGATTGTTCAAGAGGATGACGAGGTTTTGGTCGTGATGAGCGGCGGCAAGGTGGTGCGCTCCAACGTCTCGGAAGTGCCCGCCAAAGGCCGTGACACCATGGGTGTCATCTTTGCCAAGCCGGACAAGAACGACCGCATCATTGAGGTGGCCCGAAACAGCGAGCGGGGCCTTGATGACGAAGATGAGTCAGTACAAACTGACGTCCCTGAAGAATCCGTTGAGGGTGCTCTCGAAGGTGAGCCTCAGCTTGATGAAGTACCGTTAAGCAACGAAGATGGAACAACTGGAGGTACCGATTGAGCGCCAATAACCCGATTCCGCGGCCTGGTTCCGCCCCGAGGGTAGGTGCTCCGGCGCGCCCTCCGCAGCGGCCTGGCGTTGCTCCGGCAACCACCACGAGTGCTGCGGCGAAGCGCCCAGCACCTAAGCCAGCGCCCAAAACAGCGCCGGCGCTGGTCAAGCCCGCACCCAAGGCAAAAGCCCGCCGAGCACGCCTTTTGGTGAGCAAAGTTGAGCCGTGGTCCGTGCTGAAGATGGCGTTCCTGCTGTCGGTTGCACTGGGCATCGTCACCGTTGTGGCTTCCATTGTGCTGTGGACGGTGCTGGACACCATTGGGTTGTTTGACACTGTCAACTCCTTCATCAATGACATTCAGGGCAAGGAGGGCGGCACACCCATTGACCTGTTGACGATTGTGTCGCTGGGCCAGGTTGCGTCGTTCTCAACGATCGTTGCCGTGGTGAATGTCTTGCTGCTGACAACCCTTTCGGTGCTTTCAGCGTTCCTGTACAACATCTCGGCCACCTTGGTCGGCGGCATCGGCGTTACCCTGACCGATGACTAACAGGTAGAAATATCGCCAAAATCCCTTGAATCGGCGGGTCCGAGCAGGCCTAGGACCCGCCGATTTGGGATTTTGGGAAAGTGTGCGGTAAAGTTTTGTCTCGGCCCGAACAGGGCCGGAAGGGCGCATAGCTCAGGCGGTTAGAGCGCTTCGCTGATAACGAAGAGGTCCCAGGTTCAAGTCCTGGTGCGCCCACGGAACCTAAAGGTTCTTAGGCAAGGATGGTTTGTAGTGAAGAAGTTGATGATCTTGGTCGCAGCTCTCAGTGCAGCGGTTTTCTTGAATAAGAAGCGGCGGGAATCCAAAGTTGCGAAGGCAACCTGGAGCAAGGCAACTGATTCAGTCAATTGAATCTTTTGAACTTGTTACAGATATACTGAACAAGCCTCATGGGGGCATGGCGCAATTGGTAGCGCACCTGCTTTGCAAGCAGGGGGTTCGGGGTTCGAGTCCCCGTGCCTCCACCATGGGAAACAACCCCGGTCTTTGGACCGGGGTTGTTTTGTCTTAAGCCTGTAGGTCACCCCCTACGCTTGAGGGGTGATATTTTTCCTGGCCATCGTAGGGATCCTGGGCGTTTCGGCCTCCGGTCCCATCATGGCAGCCACTGCAGCCCCCGCACTGACCATTGCCTTGTGGCGCAACGTGTTGGGTGCACTAGCCCTAGGCACCCCGGCTCTCATTAAGAATCCTGGGTTTTTAAAGGCGTTGACCCGCCAGGAACTGAAATACACAGCCATTGCTGCAACTGCCTTGGCACTGCACTTCGCCTGTTTCATCACCTCCGTAAAAATGACCAGTGTGGCGGTCGCTACGGCCTTGGTGTGCCTTCAGGCGGCGTGGATAGCCCTCTTCCAGTGGATCAGGGGCTCAAAGCCGCCTCGTCCCATTCTGCTGGGATTGGGCGCCGCCATGCTTGGCGTAGTGGTCATCACAGGCTTTGACATGGGAGTGTCCCGCGAAGCCTTGGTAGGAGACGTTCTGGCGCTTGCAGGAGGCGCCCTGGCAGCGGTTTACACCTTGGCGGGGGCCAAGGCCCGCAAAAGCCTTTCCACGGGCGTTTATTCAAGCCTCTGCTATGGCCTGTGCTCGGTGATTTTGCTGCTGATGTGTTTTGCTTTTGGCCAGCCACTGGTGGACATCCCCGCCGAGGCCTGGTGGGGGATCGTGGGCGTGACTGTGGCGGCCCAACTTTTTGGCCACACCATCTTCAACTACCTGCTGGCCACCATTTCGCCGCTGGTGGTGTCCATGATGATTCTGGTGGAGATTCCAGGAGCCGCTATTTTGGCTGCCATTTTCCTTGCCGAAGCCCTGCCGCCGGGAACCTACCTAGGACTTGGCCTAATTTTGGCAGGCCTGGCAGTGGTCATTCTGCGCCAGGGACGCAGCGGACTCAAACAGGAAAGATGATCTGCACCCTCAGATGACCCGTTAAACAACGGCAGGTGCCCGGTCAAGGATCCGGGCACCTGCCGTTTCATGCTCTGTTGCGCGCTGGAAGCTAGCTCTTGGGCCCTGTGGGCTTGGGCTTGGGAGTTCCATCGCCCACCGCGTCGGTGACAGCGTGTTTTGCCGTAGACGCGGCCCCTGCCGCAGCTTCCTTGGCCTTGGTAACGGCCTCGGCGGCACTCTCCTTGGCTTTCTCAATTGAGTCAGACTCAACTGCGTCAGAGGAGTCCTTGACGATCTCTGCCGCCTGCTCCTTCACGGTCCCGGCGGCGTTCTTGGCGCCTTCGCTGATTTTCTCAACAACGTCTTCAACAGCGTTTTCGACGTCCTTCTCAGCGTCGCGGTTAGCAGGAACCGGCGCCGGCACTGAAGGGGGAACCGCAGCTGGCGCAACGGGGGCGGGCGTCTTCCACGGATCAGCCACTGGCTTTGAAGCCTTCCATGCAGCTACACCCGCGGCACTGGCGGCAGCAACAATGCCCACAATGATCCAGCCCTTGTGGCTCTTCTTCGTTCCCTTGCTGGCTTTGTGCAACTCGGCAGCCAGTTTCTTGCTCGCCTGCGACGCGGCCTTTTCAGCCTTCGCCAGAGCCTTCTTGTTGCCTGTGAGTTTCGCCGCAGCAATCTCTACCTGGTGGGTCATCGCTGAACTGTCCAACGCCGAACCAACAGCGTGGGCTGCTACACCCAACTTGCTCGAAACCCTGGGGATGAAGTCATCCACCACTTTGTCCTTGGCCGAGGTGATGGCCGGAGCTGTCTTGTCCAACACCTCTTGAATATGCGGGGTAGCCCCGTCGACGGCGTCGGAAATGCGTGGCGCAAGCTTCTCGAGGCCTTCCTGGAGCTTCGGCGTGACGGCAGCAACGCCGTCGGCCGTGTACTGGGCAGCCTTGCGAAGACCGTCCTGAACCATGGGGGAAGCCTGTTCAATGCCCCTCTCAATGCGCGGAACAGCCCAGTTCAAGGCAGCCTCCACCCGCGGAGCTGTCCAGTCCTTGGCGTTTTCAACATGCGGAGAAGCCCACTCGATGGCATTGTCAACACCAGTAGTGAGTGAATCTTCCAGGCCTTGGGTAAAGCGGTCAACCTTCTTCACGTTTCCTCCAGATATTCAGCTGTTTCAAGGCTTAGCCTACGTCTCCTGCTGCCTGCTTGCTATCCCTGGACAGTTCGCCTGACGCGGAATGCGCCCGGTAAGCGTGAAAATCTTCAGCATGGCATGGCAGAATATCGCCATGACTGCTATCCCAACCGCAAAAGCAACTATCAGCACAAGCCTTGGCGATATCGAGGTGAACCTCTTTGGTAACCACGCGCCCAAGACAGTGGCCAACTTTGTTGGTCTGGCGACCGGAACCGTTGAGTGGACCCACCCGGGTACGGGTGAGAAGACCAACGCGCCGCTCTACAACGGCACCATCTTCCACCGCATCATCAAGGACTTCATGATCCAGGGTGGAGACCCCTTGGGTCGCGGAATTGGCGGCCCCGGCTTCCAGTTCGACGACGAGATCAACCCCGATCTGAACTTCAACGATCCCTACAAGTTCGCCATGGCAAATGCCGGCATCCAGGGCGGCCGCGGCACCAACGGTTCACAGTTCTTCATCACCACTGTCAATACCAGCTGGCTTCAGGGCAAGCACACCATCTTCGGTGACGTCACAGATGAGGCCTCACGGGCAATTGTTGACGCCATTGAAGGCGTGGCAACAGGCGCAGGCGACAAGCCGCGTGAAGATGTTGTCATCAACTCCATCACGGTTGAACAGCTCTAACAAGCTCGTAATCTCCATGGCTTTGGCCGCCGGATTCCTTGTGGGATCCGGCGGCTGAGGCCTTCCTTGTTTTTCGTTAGGACCCAATCCATGAGTTCTGCTTTCCCACCTCCGGGCGCCCCCTCAGAGGCTCCCGTATGCCCTCGCCACCCAGAACGGGTCTCCTATGTGAGCTGCCAGCGTTGCGGGCGGCCAACATGCCCGGAGTGCCAGCGCAGCGCGGCTGTGGGAATTCAGTGTGTGGATTGCGTGCGGGAATCCGCGAAGTCGACCCCATCCCGACGGACCATTTTCGGTGGTGTAGTGCGCACCGGGCGGCCGGTGGCCACCATTACCCTGATGGCAATTTGTGTTGTTGCCTTCGCGCTGGACTGGGCTATTCCCAATGGCTTTGTGTTCCAGAATTTTGCCTATGCACCATTTTTGACCGAGTCCGAACCGTGGCGCATGGTGACCAGCGCCTTCCTGCATTCGAGCAACATCATGCACATCGCCTTCAATATGTACGCGCTTTGGATTCTGGGCAACGCCTTGGAACCGGCCTTTGGCCGGGCCCGCTATGTGGCCTTGTACCTTGTCAGTGCCTTTGCGGGTTCGGTCGGCGTGCTGCTGATCTCGCCGCTGGACACAGTGGTTGTTGGCGCCTCGGGAGCCGTATTTGGTCTGTTTGGTGCACTGTTTGTGGTGCAGAAGAAACGTGGCGGCGATCTTCGGCAAATCGTTGTATTGCTGCTCATCAACGCGGCCATTGGATTCATCATTCCAGGCATCGCTTGGCAGGCCCACCTTGGCGGGTTGATTGCAGGTGCGCTCTGCGCCGCCGCCATAGCCTACGCGCCGGCCAAGAACCGCAACCTCATCCAGTGGGGCGGCATCGCTGCCGTCCTTGTTCTGCTGATCGGGCTGACCTTCTACAAGGTTTCCACGTTCCCCAACTTCATAGTGGGCTAGTGAATTCTGCTGATCGACTTGGGTCGGGGGCGGGCATGGACATCCATGCCCGCCCCCGACCTTTTTAGCACCCCTTGGAGCGCCCGCCCGCGAATTACTTCAGCCGGCGGTAGTCTCCGCCGTAGTGCAGCAGGGGCGACAATTCTTTGCTCCAGGGTGCGTCTTCGCCCATGGAAAGCACATGTCCCACCACCAACACGTGGGTGGCCGCTTCATGGACTGCAGTGGTTTCCACCTCAAAGTAGGCCAGCGCGCCCGCGATCACGGCGTTGCCTGTCATCGGCCCGCGCCTAAAATCAATCTGCTGGAGCAGCCCCTCAACGGGTGTTCCAGGGCTGGCCAACCAGTTTGCGTGGCCCTTCTGCTCAGCCGTCAGTAGAGACAAGGCCCAGGATCCCGACTCCAACACTGCCAATGCGATCCGAGATTCCGCGTACAGGCTCACCAGCAATGTCGGAGGGTCGTAGGAGACTGACAGAAAAGAACTGACGGTTGCAGCAAGATCGCGGTTGCGCACGGAGGTGCTGATGATGGCAACGCCACCGGCCTGTTCTGCAGTGAGCCGGCGGTACTCGTCTATCTGATCTTGTTCAGGGTGCTGTGGGAAAACTCTGTGGATATCAAGGGGATCGGATATTTCCATGGCTCCATGGTTGCACGTATCCACAGTTGTCCACAGCACTATCCACAGTTGGGCATAACTTACAGAGCTGTAGTTCGAGTACTTTAAAACTACTCGAACTACTAGTTATCCCCATAGTTTTGCACATTGGGCATAAGTTACACACATGTAATTCCACAGCTGTGGATTACTTTCCTGACGCAGTTTTTCGTACTTTCGGACCAAACCGCCACAAAGTTATCCACTTCTGTGGATAACTTTGTGAACAACTATGGATAACCACAGCTTCGAAGACGGGCTGTGGATAGTTCGAATGGGTTTTCAACGTCGGTGGATAAGTCTGTGGGTTGTGGGAAAAAGTTACACACAGTGTGGATAACCTTGGGGATAGTGACCTATATTTCGTTTCGCGGGACTAATACGGCATCCCTATCGACACAATCACCAACACGTACTTAGACTAAGGACAGTGTTATTGGCCTCACCTGGACCAGCTGCCAGCCATGGCGGCGGTGCCGCCACGCTTCGGCTGGACGCACAGGTCTTGGTACATGAAATGGGGATGTGTGGCCCGCGGGGCAAATATTGGGGAAATAGTTGAGCTACTCATGGACAGCACCTCCAAAGGTGTCCTCATAGTAGGTTCCAGAGGCACGGGAAAAACGTGGATACTCGGTCAGCTTCTGGCCGCCCTTGGCCCGGACGTTGTGACTATCAGGCTCTCGGCCAGCAAATCCTTGGCCGCCATACCTTTTGGTGCCGTCAATGCCCGGGTGGGCACAAGTGTGATCCGCAGCAGTGACTACTATGAGGTCCTGAACGGACTTATGGATCAGATCCATGCATCGGCAGAGGGCGCCAGTCAGGTGCTGTTGATGGTGGACAATGCCGAACATTTGGATTCCCAGAGCACGGCCATCATTCTCCAAGTGGTCATGTCCTCGAGCGCCAAATTGATCCTGGTGGACCAACACGGCAGCCATCAAAGTCATTTGAGGGAACTATGGCGTGATGGGCACTTGTCCCGCTTTGAATTGGCACCGCTCAAGCCCGAAGATGTGCAAGATTTCCTTGAAGGACTGCTGGGCGGCAAAGTAGCGCGCCCAACAACCGACTATCTAACCAGCCGTTCGGGCGGGAATCCACTGATTTTGAATGGCTTGGTGGCTGGCGCCCAAGAAGAGGGTTCCCTACGCAAAGTCAACAATGTGTGGATTTTGGCTCACCCGGCCGATCGGCTCGGTTCGGAATCTTGGGAATACCTGCAGATGGATCTGGACCACGTGCCTGCGCCATCCCGACGCATCATTGAAATTCTGGCTCTGGCCGGCCCATTGCCATTGGATGTGCTCCTTGATCTAACCAGCCCCGACGTGGTGGATGATATTCAACAGCGTGAACTAGTGGTCATTGTGCCCGGCGTATGTTTAACCATGCGCCTGGCACGGGCCGCCACGGCGGCACCCATCCGGGCGGCGATTCCGGTGGGAAGCAGTCGCCGGCTCTATGCCGACGTTTCAAAGGTCGTGCCCCCGGAACAGCATGGCAATCCGGAATTCATCGTCAACTTCACCCGATGGGCCTTGGACTGCGGGGTCCCCGTCGGCGATGGGCAAATCTTGGCGGCGGCCACATGGGCGAACCGGCTCATGCGCCCCTTGGAGGCCCTGCAATTTTGCTCCATCAAAGTAGATGCTAACCACTCCGCGGCGTTGTTGGCGCAGCAATCCATTGCCCGACTGAACCAAAACCATAAAGATGTGGCACGCTCGCTCGCACTGCAGGCGCTTGCTCTGGCACCAACACCGGAGATTGCCGCCAGCGCCTTGCATGCAGTGCATCTGAGCCACCTGTCGCATTTGGACTACGAGACCATCTTTGATGGTGCCCTGAAGAATTTTGAAAGCCGATTTTCTCCGGTGATCCTGCAGGAATCCTCTACCCGGGCTGACATCGAAGTGCTAATCCTGTGTGCCTTTAGGGATGTGGCGGTAGGGGACAGTGTTCGGGCAAGTGAGAATATTGAAGCATTGCTGCGGCACCCGCTGACAGCCAACATCAGCGATCAAACGGCCTTGAAATCATTGATGGGTGAGATTCTCAGCGCCACCGGCCGGATGAGCTCAGCCGTGCTGACAGCCATGGAAGTAATCGCCAATCTGAGCCGCCCTGAGGGATTCCCTCGTCCAGATATAGCCCTGCTGGCCTATGCCAGATCTGTTGCCGTCTTCATATACGACGGCGCCTGGGAGCATGTGCGCGGGGCCCTGGAACCTTCAACGTTTACCAATCCTGACCTCATGCTGTTTTCAGGCGGGCTGAAAGACTTGGCAGCTGCCATGGTGCAGTGCCGCCGTGGCCACGTCGAGGAAGCCATTGTGGCGTTGAACGCGGCAGTGGGGGTTTTGTCTGACTATGATCCCTGGTCGGTACTGCATTCGGCACTTGGGCTGCTGGCCTATTGTCTGGCGATGCGTGGGGACATTGCTGGTTCGCAAGAACGCTTGAGCCAGCTGGCAGCCCTCAATCGGCGCAGCAACAAGTTTTACTACTTGGAAGGAGCGGCCTACGCTGCGGCGGCCCAATTCATGTCAGGCCAATCCGAGCTGGGCCTGGCACGGTTGAGGCATCTGCAACGTGAGTGTGCCACTCGGGGCTTTCTTGGCATCGAGCTGACTGTTTTGTCACTCATGGTTCGTGTGGGTGATGCTGCGGCCGTGCTTAGGCTATTCGAGGTGGCCAGGCTATTGGAGTCCGGCAGTAAAGGGTTCTTCGAAGAATGGTCCAGTGCCATGCGATCACAGGAACCGGCAGGCCTTGACAAGGCAAGCAACACCGCCATGGCATATGGTTTTGAGCTTATTGCCGTTGAGCTGGCCACCCTTGCCCTGAAGAAGTTCAACGATCACGGCAAGGTTCACAAAAGCCGCAAGACAGCCAGCAAGGTCGTGGCCATGCGGGAAAAGATGCCAGGGCTGGTGTCGCCGGTTTTTCAGGCCATCGATCAGCCCCAAATGACCCGCCGCGAGCACCAGATAGCACTATTGGTGGCCCAAGGGGAGTCCAACAATTTCATTGCAGACAGGCTGAATGTTTCATTGCGCACCATTGAAGGACACCTCTACAGGACATTTATTAAATTGGACATTCAGTCGAGGGATCAATTAGCCACCAAAATCAACGGTGGAGACGACACTTCCGAGCAACACTCGGATGTTCTCTACTCCTAAACCCCTTTGACGTTCTAATACACACCAATGTCGGTGTTTTTTCCGGGCCACGATGAACCGCTGGAACAATTCGGATCTGACAGGGGTGGGTTTTGTGCCATCAGGTTGTTGTTGCCCTGTGCACAGGATTGCAATCCGCCTAGACTCAGAAGCAGGATGGCATTGACGCCGGAACAGGTCTGGCGCGATGCTCTAGAAAGCAGGGCAGCAGGATGTCTGAGCAGGAAGCTGAGAGTGGACGCTACGTGGAAGGTGACTTCGGTAAGGCCGGCGCCGAGGCGGGTCACAGGGCCGGAGATCCGGAGGGTAGCTACGTAGAAGGTGACTACGGGACGGCAGGCTCAGAGGAGGCTCAGGACGGTGGGGACCGCGGACAGTTCGTTGAAGCTGACTACGGCACGGCCGGAGATGTCCCTGGCCGTGCCGCTGAGGATCCTAAAGGCCGCTACATTCAAAGCGAGCAAGAGGAAGAAAACAATACTTAAAGGACTAGCTGCGCCAGCGGGTGGTCATCATGAAGCCGGCCAAGGCGATGCCGAAGCCAATGCCAATGTTCCAGTTATTAATGTTTGGGATGGGCAGGGCGCCGTCGGAGATGTAGTAGGTGATGATCCACACCAACCCGAGCAACATCAGCGTGACCATGACCGGCAAGAACCAGACGGCGTTGGGCTTCTGTGTCTTGCTGGAAGGCGTAGTGGCCGGCCCTTTGGTGGGGCGGGGACGCGATTTTGACTCGGGCACAGGAGCTCCTTGACGAAGTGGCCGACTAAATCGGCAACCGTGGTGGGTGGACGGCAGTTCTTGTTGCTGTGATGTTGCTGGGCAAATTATTCCAAGGCGGTGAACTGCCGCTATTGTTGACGTAATTCTAGCTGCATTTAGTGCAGTCGCGGATTGCATGACATTGCCGCTCAACTTCAGTCAGGAGACCCGCGTGGTTCGATCGCCAGGCCACGTCGATTCAGCCGTGGGCGTCGATGAGTTGATCTCCGACAACGAAAACGTGCGCCATCAGCGCAGACGTGCCGCCCGACGCCAGCGCGCCCAGCGTCCCAAGCAAGGCTTCTTCCGTACCTTGGTCCAGATCATTGGTGAACTCCTCATCACCTGCGGCATCATCTTGCTGCTGTTTGTGGTGTGGGAGCTGTGGTGGACCAATATTGAGGCCAACACGGCCCAGCAGGCGGCCGTGTCACAGTTTGCCCAGGAATTTCAGGGCCCGGTAACTCCCCCGGCCCCAGCCGCTCCCACCGATTTTGGTCCACCCAAGGTCATGGACGCCCCTGAACTACCCAGCACAGTCTTCGGCATCGCCTACGTTCCGCGATTTGGCGAAAATTACAGCCGTCCGCTCGTGGAGGGTGTGGGCCAGGCACAGCTGGATACCTTGGGTCTGGGGCGGTATGACAGCTCAACCATGCCGGGCGGTGTTGGCAACTTTGCCGTGGCCGGGCACAGGCAAACCCACGGCGCTGTTTTGGATGCCATTCATACACTGGTTCCCGGCGACAAGATTTACATCCAAACCAAAGATGGTTACTACACCTACGTGTTCCGCAACAACCAGATCGTGATGCCCAGCCGTGGGGACGTCTTGTTGCCGGTACCGACCCAACCGGATGCCAAAGCCACCGAGCGTTTCTTGACTATGACCAGCTGCAATCCAAGGTTTGGTGCCGAGGAACGCATCATTGCCTACTCGATCCTCGAATCGTGGCAGCCTGCCAGCGTTGGCCCGCCCGCAGCGATTGCCGCACAAGTTGCAGCGAACCAGAAAGGCCAATAATGTACGGCTGGATTTTTAGACACCTGCCAGGGCCCCTGTGGTTCCGCATCATCACTGCAGTTCTGTTCGTCGTGGCGGCCGTGTTCCTGTTGATGCAATACGCCTTCCCGTGGTTGTCACAGTTCAACCCCCTTACCGACTCCACGATTGGCAGCGGACCCTAAGATGGCCACACGAATCCTTGTCATAGATAACTACGACAGCTTTGTTTACACACTGGTTGGCTACCTGCAGCAACTGGGTGCAGAGACAACAGTTGTGCGCAACGATGACGTCACCTTGGCTGAAGCCATTGAACTGGCATCTGCGCGCGACGGCGTACTGGTCTCCCCCGGCCCGGGCACCCCCGCCGAGGCTGGCGTTTGCATCGATCTCATCAAGTGGTGCGGCGAGAACGCCAAGCCCATGCTCGGCGTGTGCCTGGGCCACCAGGCGCTGGCCGAGGCCTATGGTGGCGTCGTAACCCATGCCGAACAGCTCATGCACGGCAAAACCAGCGAGGTGCTCCATCACGGCACCAGCGTTTTTGCGGGGCTACCCAGCCCCGTGACAGCCACCCGCTACCATTCACTCTCGGCAGTGCGTGCGACTATCCCGGACGTACTGGAGATTACTGCAGAGACGGCCGACGGCGTGATCATGGGTTTGGCGCACAAGCACGCCCCATTGTGCGGTGTGCAGTTCCACCCAGAATCTGTTCTCACCCAGGGTGGTTACCTTATGTTGGGCAACTGGCTCGAATCGTTGGGCTTGGCAGGAGCGGCGGCTACAGCGGCAACCCTGAGCCCGCTTATCAACAGCTAGTCCGGCAGTTGCCCGGATTGGCCCGGAGCTTTGGCTTAAGGGTCCGGCGGGGCCGGATCGCTGGTTTTCACCGGTGCCAGCGGCGTGGGTGTCGGCGTGCTGCTCGGTGATGGGGTGGCCGGTTCGGGTGCTTTGGCCAAGGTGATGACAACGGTGGTCCGTTGTGCCACTTTACTCCCCGCCGTTATCGACTGATCCGTCACCATGCCAGGGGTGACAACGGAGTTTTCAGCCTCTTGCCACTCGGGTTCCAAATAGGGGGAAGCCTTCTTGAGCGCTGCCGTGACAGCTTCCTTCACCTTCTCCGGATCCTTGGTGAGATCAAACAGTGACGGCATGATGACCTGGCCGTTGGAGATCTTTAAAGTGACACTGGTACCCACGGCCACGCTGGCCCCGGGTGCCGGGTCAGTGGTGACCACAAGGTTTGCGGCGATGGCGGGGTCAGTGACGAAGTCATTGGAATTGAATTTCAAGTTCAGCGCGCCCAGGTTCGCCCGGACCTCGGACTCGGTCTTTCCTGCCAAGTCCTTGGGGATGGTGACCTCCGAGGGACCTTTTGAAACAAAAACATCGACCTTTGACTGAGGGTTCACTAAAGCCCCGGTGCCCGGATCGGTGCGGATGACGTCTCCTGGTGCCATCGTTGCGGAAAATTCCTCTGTACTGTCGGGCTCGAGCCCCAAATTCAGCAACTGGGTCAGGGCGTCATCCTTGCTGACACCAACAAGGGATGGCACGGAGACTTGCTCAACGGCTATAGGCCGGGGATTGAGCAGGTTGTAGCCCAGAACTGCACCACCGCCCAGCACAATCGCCAACAAGACAAAAAGTGTTGCCATCCAAGCCCTGCGGCGCCGCTTCAGGTCCGGAGCGAGATCCGCGACTTCCTGTCCACTGGTGTCCGCCGTCGTGAGCGCTCCCCCTGCCATGACCTTTGCCATGGCGCGGGTGGCAGGTCCGTCGTCGTCGAGAACTGGGGAACTCGCAAGTGTTGCCAGGGCAGGTGCAGAAACCGGAACAACCGGATCAACCGAATGGTCCACGCTGGGCCCGGGCGTCGGCATGACTCCCGTACGGGCAGCACGAAGGGCTCTGCGGAAGGATGTGGCATCCTGGAATCGGTGGTTGCGATCCTTTTGAAGTGCGCGCATGAGCACAGCATCCAGCGCGGCTGACAGCTCGGGGTTGAAGGTGCTCGGGGTGGGCGGTTGTTCACGCACGTGCTGGTAGGCGACGGAAACGGGTGAATCACCCGTGAATGGTGGGCGCCCAGCCAGCATTTCGTAGAGCAGGCAGGCAGCTGAGTAGAGATCACTGCGGGCGTCAACACTTTCACCGCGAGCCTGTTCGGGTGACAGGTATTGGGCGGTGCCCATGACCGTTTGAGTTTGTGTCATGGTTGCCGCGGAGTCGGCAAGAGACCTGGCGATGCCAAAATCCATGACCTTGACCTGGCCCAACAAGCCGTGTTCGTCTTGGGTGACCATGACGTTGGCTGGCTTGATGTCGCGGTGCACAATGCCGGCGCGGTGACTGTAATCCAGGGCAGCCAGCACGCCAAGGGTGTAGTCGATGGCCGCATCCACGCTCATGTCCTTGCTGCGGATTAAGTCACGCAACGTCTTGCCCCGGACGTACTCCATGACAATGTAGGGCAAATGCGCGGTGTCACGCGTCTGATCCGCGGTGAAGTGCTCACCAGTATCGTAGACAGCAACAATCGACGGGTGATTGAGCCCGGCCACAGCCTGAGCTTCACGGCGGAAGCGGGCCTGCAGGTGAGAGTCCCTAGCGACGTCGGCGCGCAGCAATTTGATGGCCACAGTACGGCCCAAACGGATGTCATGAGCCATGTAGACATCAGCCATGCCGCCACGACCCAGCAACTCCCCAATCTCATACCTGTCATTCAGGACGCGCGGAACACTCATGAGTATCTGGTTTGTCCTTTCATTGTGAGGCGTTGGTGGATGAGATTGGAGAGATGCGCGGGTTGAGACTATGGCTTCTTGCCGTCCGCCGGTGCCGGGGTGGTAGCTGCAGTGGCGGGACCGGTGGAGACGTAGTAGGTGACAACTGAACCAACAGCTACCTGTGTTCCTGCAGTCGGATTGGTGCGAATCACGTTCCCCACGGTAACCACTGATGCTTCTTCAACACGTGCCGGGATGAAGCCAGCGGCAACCAAGGCAGCGTCGTATGCATTGCCTTCCTGACCAGCGGACGATGGGACAGCCGCCGTTACAGGCGGCTCAGCGCCCTTTGAAACCGTGAGGGTGACAGCGGAGCCAACATTTTGGAGCCCAGTTGGACTCACGGAGACGACTTGCCCCGCGGGCACCGAGTCGCTGAACTCCTCAACGCTCACCACAGTCATTCCAGCGTTCTTCAGGATCCCTTCGGCCTCGCCGAAGGTCTTGCCAACCAACATATTGCTGACGACGTCGAATTGCTGGGGAGCCTCCGACGTGGGGGGCAACGACTCCTGTGTGGGGGTGGGGGCTTCCGAGGTAGTGGGCGGGGCCGACGTCGTGCGCGTGGCGGTGGTGGGCGCCTTAGTTTCGGTCGGTGAAGCATCTCCACCAAAGAACCCTGCACCCTGCAGCAGCAGGGCGCCTAGTGCGAAGACCAGCAAGGCAATCAAGGCAATGAGCGGCCAAGTCCAGGGACTGCGGCGCTTCTTGGCCGGTTCCTGCTGCTCTTCCTCGTCCAGGGCGAGATCGTGGTCTTCGCTCTCGGCCTGCCAGGCACGTTCGGCACCGAGGATTTCAGCCCGTGTCTGATGTGCGGCTGTTTCCTGGCCGTCGTCACCGAGAATGGGCAGGGCCGTGGTGCTGGGCTCAGCGATGCTCGAAACCACAGTCGTGGGCGCCGTTGCGTTGATGTCAACGGGCGCCGTGATGGGACCTGTGGTGGATTCAAACAGCAGCATGCCAGGGACTGCCGCATGGGCAGCCGGAATGTCGCCAGCGCGGATGGCCTCGGCAGCCTCCGCCAGCTTCAGGGCATTTGCAGGCCTGTTGCTGGGTTCCTTGGCGAGCATGGACATCAGCAGGGCCCGCACTGGTGTGGGCAGAGTGTCGGGCAGTGGCGGCGGCGCGTCATTGACCTGAGCCAAGGCGATGGCAATCTGCGATTCGCCGGAGAACGGCCGGTGTCCGGTGATGCACTCGTAACCAATAACGCCCAAGGCGTATATGTCAGAGGATCCCGTGGCTATTTGGCCGGTGGCCTGCTCGGGAGCCAAGTACTGGGCGGTGCCCATGACCTGGCCCGTCTGCGTCAAAGGCACCTGGTCAGCCAAGCGTGCAATGCCAAAATCGGTGATCTTGACCCGACCATCGGGGGTGATGAGCAAGTTGCCGGGCTTGACGTCGCGGTGGACCAAGCCTTGGGCGTGCGCCACAGCCAAGGCGCGGGCCGTCTGGGCGATCATGGACAGTGTCCAGTCGGCGGAGAGCACATGCTCACGCTCGATCAAAGCCGACAGCGGCTCGCCGGGCACCAATTCCATGACCAGATAGGCGGAGCCATCTTCTTCGCCGTAGTCAAAGACGTTAGCGATTCCCTCATGGTTCAGCAGGGCTGTGTGCTTGGCTTCGGCCCGGAACCTGGCTCGAAAGCCGGGATCACCGGTGTATTCGTCCTTGAGAATCTTGATGGCCACTATACGGCCCAGGACCAGGTCCTGTGCCTTCCAAACCTCGCCCATACCGCCAATGGCAATGCGTGATGTGAGTTGGAACCTGCCGCCTAAGGTGATACCAGAAATAGGCCTCACTTATTCAACACCGCCTTGAAGAGTTTGCTTGCGTTTGGACTAGTTAATTGTGCTCCGGTGGCAACGTCGACCCCTGGCATGACGATCGACACCACCACTTCGGGATCATTGGCTGGAGCGAAGCCGGTAAACCATGCGTTGTTCAACATAGTGCCGGACTCATTCAGACCGAGCTCAGCCGTGCCCGTCTTGGCTGCAACTTCAACGCCGGGAACTGCCGCCGCCGAGGCAATGCCATTGTCAACAACACTGACCATCCAGTCGGTGATCTGTGCTGCGATTTCCGGCGTGGTGGACTGGCGCAGGACCTCAGGGGTCAAGCTTGAAACGGTCTTTAGATCCGGGGTGCGGACCGTTTTCACCAAATTGGGTGTCATTTGTTGGCCGCCGTTGGCAATCGCGGCTGTCATCATGGCAATTTGCAGCGGCGATGCCAGAACATCCTTCTGGCCGATTGCGCTCTGGGCCAGGCCGGGGGCGTCGAGGACACCCTGACTCCCGGGGAAGCGGCTGTCAACAACTCTATCCGGGAAGTACACGGAATCATCATTGAAGCCAAATTTATTGGCCTGGGCTGTCATGGCATCTTGGCCCAGATCCAGCGCGATGCTGGCAAACGGTGTGTTGCAGGAGTTCTCCAGAGCAAAGGCAAAGGACGCCTTGTCCCGGATTGCGCACTGCCCGTTCGCGTAGTTTGGCAGCGTGTAGGTGATGCCGGGGAAGGTCATGGGGGAAGGGTTGGGCAGGATACTGTCCTTGTTGTATTTTCCGGACTCGAGCGCGGCTGCCGTGTCAACGAGCTTGAAAACAGAGCCTGGTGAGTACAAGCCTTTGTAGGCTTTGGAGCCATACAGGTTGATTCCTGGAACACCCACGAGTGACGCCATGGCCGCATTGACAGCTTTCTCGTCGTGGCTGGCCAGCAGGTTCGTGTCATAGGAAGGCTTGGACACCATGGCAATGATGGCGCCAGTCTTGGGGTTCATGACCACGATGGAGCCGTCCACACCGTCAGGAATCATGTCATAGGCAAGTTTTTGAATATTCGCATCAATGGTCAGCTCCACGGAGCGGCCCTGAGGTTGTTTCCCGGTAAAGGTCTGGGCGATGCGATCAAATAAGGCGTCGTCGGAGGTGCCCGTGAGCTGCTCCCGCATGGCGTACTCTATGCCGGACTGTCCGGAGAACCTGCTAAAGAAACCTGTCAGGCCCGCATACAGCAATGGATCGTTGTATTTGCGCTGGAACTTGCAATCGGTGTTAGTGGGAACGGACTCGGCGATGGCTTGTCCGTCAACAAGAATGGGCCCACGGTTTCCGCAGAAAGTCTTGAGCAGTTGCCTGTTGTTGTTGGGGTTGGCGTTGAGCGAGTCCACGGCAAAGAACTGCACATAGGAGATCGATCCAAAAAGCAGTGCAAACAAGGCGATGGCTACTATCCAGGAATTTCGAATTGCTTGATTCATGGCTTGGTCACCTCCAGTTTCGTATCATGTTCTTGCGGCCCTGAAGCTGATGGTTCGGGCGTGTTGGAGACGTCAATGGGGCGGCGTGCGGCGTCGGAAATCTTTAGTATCAAGGCCACGATGATCCAGTTCGCCAAGAGTGAAGAACCGCCGGCGGCCAGAAACGGCGTGGTCAGTCCTGTCAGGGGGATGAGCCGTGTGACTCCGCCGATGATGATGAAGCACTGCAGTGCGACAGCAAACGACAACCCCACAGCAAGCAGCTTGCCGAAAGCGTCCCGAGTTCCCAGGGCAGCTCGGAAGCCGCGGGAAATGAAGAGTGTGTAGAGGCTAAGAACGGCGAATAGGCCAACCAGGCCAAGCTCCTCACCAATGCTGGCAATGATCATGTCGCTATTGGCCAGGGGTACGGTGTCGGGTGAGCCTTGACCAAAGCCGGTCCCTATGAGGCCGCCATTCGCCAGCCCGAAAAGCCCTTCGACCACTTGAAAACTGCCGCCTGCAGCGCCAATGTATTCGGGGTCAAGGGCATTGACCCACACGTCGATGCGCCGGGTGACGTGGGGGAAAATCTGGTATGCCGCGACACCACCAACGGCGATGAGGGCTAGGCCGATCAAGATCCAGCTGATGCGGCTCGTGGCCACATAGATCATGACCATGAACAAGCCAAAGAAGAGGATTGATGAACCAAGATCCCGCTGGAAAACCAGCACGCCCACACTGGCCAGCCAGGCTACGATCATGGGCGCCAAGTCCCTGGCCCGAGGCAATTGGAGCTTGCCGATCTTCTTGCCGGCCAGCAGTATCAAGTCACGGTTTGAGGATAGGTACCCGGCAAAGAATATAGCCAGGGTGATCTTCGCAATTTCACCTGGCTGAAAAGTGAAGGGCCCAATGGCAATCCATACGGTGGCGCCGTTGACGTTGCCGGCACTGATTCCGGGAACGAGCGGCAAGACCAGCAGCACAACGGAGGCAAGCAGGGAGATGTAGGTGTAGCGGCGCAGAATTCGGTGATCGCGCAGGAACCAGATCACAGCTATGGCAGCAACTACGGCGAGACTTGTCCACATCCACTGGCGCTGTCCGGCCGTGTCGCCTGAGGTGATGTCCAGGCGGTGAATGACGGCCAATCCAATGCCGTTGAGCGCAACAACCACCGGTAATATAACCGGGTCGGCATATTTAGCCTTGATGCGAAGCGCTATGTGGAAACCGATGGAAAGAACGGCGAGAATAGCGATCTGGGTGTAAAAGTCGTTGTCAAAAGTGCGTCCCAGATTGAGATTCACCAGAGCATTGGCCATGGTGGCAAGGCTCAGCGCCAAGATCAGCAAGAGCAGTTCAGTGTTGCGCCGAGGCTTTGCCACGGTTAACAGTTGGCTCATTGTCCGCCTCCGGGGATGCACGTAGCTTGCGCGGTTGCTGTGTTGCTTGCCTGCGGAGTTGGTGTCCCACTGGTTTTGGCGGAGGCAGACGGGCTGGATGTTGGAGCTGCCGTGGTGGTTGAACTGGCAGAGCTGCTCGCCGGTGGGGCCGTTGATGCAAGATCGCACGGGGGCGTGCTCGTGCCGGTGCCCAGTTGCAGGTCGCTGATGATTTGCTCCGCACTGGCCAGTGTGGAGGCCGGCACAGTCTGGGAAACCAGCTGTTGCGAATAGCTCGGCAGGGAATCAACGTTCACGCCGGTTTCACGGTGCAGGTGGGACAACGAAATGGGGCCCAATGATTGTGAGACGCCTTGGAAGATTGCTACATTGCCGTTGGATTCGCCCACAAAGTACTGTGTTTGGGTCCATGCGTACGCTCCCCAGGAGGCCGCCACGATGACCAGTGCCGTCAGTGCGCCGGTGATTGCCCAAACCCATGGGCGTTGCCGAAGTCGAGGCAAGGAGACTTCCGTGTCCTCCACAAGGACCGGCGCAGTGTTGGTTTTGTGTGTGAGGACAGTTGCAGCTCGCTGCGTTGCAGGTTGTCTGGCCAGCTGTGGGATCTTCCCCTCAGCATTGGCTGTCACTGCCGCTCCCACCAGCTCATGCTCGCGCGAGGCCAGTTCCCGCAGAATCACCGCAGCCCGGATGTGCGTATCAAGCGCAGCCGCGTCGTCGGCGCGGGTTTTTGATGTCTCGGCGCCTGGTACTGCAGCGCCTGGTACTGCAGCGACTGATTCTGCTGTGCCTGATACTGCTGTGCCTGGGCCCTCGTCGAGGGCAGCTGAATCGTCGGCGGCCTGGCTTTGCGCCTCAGCTGCCGGGAGCTGCTCAGGGGCGTCCGTGGCGTCGTCCGTGGCAGTCTCATCGGCCAACGATGCCAGCTCTGGCTCTTCGGCAACAGTCGTGGCCCCAACGGTGGACAATGCGGCGGTGTCAGTGTCGTTTGGCACGCTTTCAACGACGTCGAACACCACCACGGTGACGTTGTCAGGAGAACCGGCCGCAAGAGTCAGTTCAATCAAGGTATCCGCGGCCGTGGCTAGCGATTTGGTGTGCCGGATGACCTCTTCGACCATTTCATGGCGAACAAAGTTCAGCCCGTCCGAACACAGGAGCCAACGCTCACCAGCCGTGACGTCGAAGTATTTCAAATCCAATTCGGGGGATGCATCAACATCACCCAGTACGCGCATCAGCACGTTCTTGTGGGGATGCACCTCGGCCTCGGCCTCGGTCATGCGCCCCTCATCGATCATGCGCTGCACAAAAGTATGATCGGTGCTCATCTGCTCGAAGGTGCCATCCTTGAGCCTGTAGGCGCGTGAATCGCCAATGTGCGCATAGGCCAAGCGGTCCCCGGAGAGCAGCAGGGCAGTGACGGTGGTGCCCATGCCGGCAAGTTTGGGATTGACGTGGACAAGCTCCGAGAGCAGGGAGTTGGCGCTTTGGATCTCGTCAGCAAGATGCGTGCCGGCGTCGCCGTCGTGGTGGTTGTGATCGAGATGGATCAGATCCAGGACGGTGGAGGCGCTGGCCACATCGCCACCGGCATGACCGCCCATACCGTCAGCAACCACGGCCAAGTACTTGCCTGCATAGGCAGAGTCGTCATTCTTGGCCCGAACCATGCCCACATGTGATCGGGCGGCATACCGCAGAATCAGTGGGTTTTTGGCCATACTCATGGCCTCAATTCGATGACCGTTTTACCGATCCGCACCGGAACACCGAGTTCCACAGGGAGTGCGCGTGTCAGCGCGGTGCCGCCCAAATAGGTCCCATTGGTGGACCCCAGATCTTCAATGAACCAGCGTGTACCCTGCGGAAACAGGCGTGCATGGCGTCCTGAAGCGTAGTCATCCTCCAAGACCAAGGTGGCCTCCTGCGCCCTGCCCAACAAGATGGGCGTGCCATCGAGTTCTAAGGTGGTGCCCGCCAAGGGACCTTCGGTGACCACCAATTGGCGGGCCTGAATCTTGGCTGGAGGAGAATCCTGAACCAGCTCCGGATGTTTGCGTGCCTGGCGGGCCGTGGGGGCACCAACTTTTGCTTTGCGCCCAATGACCAGGTCGCGTCGCATGGCTGCCACCACGGCAAACACCATGATCCACATCAAGACCAGGAAGCCGAACCGCATGATGGTGACTACAAGACTGAGATCGTTCATCCTTGAATACCGCCTCGTGCTGGCAAGATCCGGAAAGTTATTTGGGTGTGCCCCATGGTGATCGTCGATCCGTCATGCAGCGGCGCCGTGCCGTTGACGCGACGTCCGTCCACATAGCTGCCGTTGGTGGAGCCCAGGTCAACGGCTGTTGTGGCAGTGCCTTGGGTGCGGATCTCTAAATGCTTGCGTGAAACGCCTGTGTCGTCGATCAATATGTCTGCATCAGTCGACCTGCCCAGAATGATTGACTGGGCGTTAAGGGAGTACCGCTGGCCGTCAATGTCCAATACCGGCTGGCCTTGGACCGACGACGGCGTTGGCTGGCGCTTGTAGAGCGGCGCAGGTGCCGATGTCGATGAGGCCGGATTCTGGCTGGGCCTTGCCGGAGGGCGTGACGGGCTGGCTGCTGGTACTGCCGGAGCCCCGCTTTCCTTCTCGGTGGCGGACAAGACGTCAAATTGTCCCGCACGGAGCTCGGCAAGGTGATTGAAGGCAACCCGTACGGGCCCCTGCAGCACATAGCCCTGACTCCGTGAGTGGTTAATGACCACATCGCACAATTCTTCGGCCAGGGTGACGCCCCAGGCGCGGGCCCGCTCAAAATCTGCATCGCCCAATTGAATATTGAAGACATTGGGGGCCAAGGTGCGACCTGCATCCAAGGTCATCGCCTTGTCATCGAGTTCACGGCGAAGGGCGCTGGCCATCTCCACGGGCTGGAGCTGCTTCGAGCCGAGGGAGAAGGCGCCGCGAACTGCCTTTTCAATGCCTTTTTCAACGTTGTCAAACAATCCCATGTGCTCTCCTCTCCTAATCTCTCTTGCTGCCCCAGTACGGGAACAGCAAAATCGGCTGGCATCAGCGCTTTGAAACGGCGCAGATGCCGAGCTGCCCGCAGCGCGGTCAACCTGGTTCAAAGTTGATACTACTGCGCGAGTCTTGGAATATCCCTATTGCCGGGAGGGGATGTGGCGGATTTCCTACCAGGGTAGGGGTTGGGGGTTTAGCGGGAAAAGCTAGCTAAAGCCCCTAGAAATAGAGGATTTCAGGGTCTGGGATGGCAGCAGTAGTGGCATCCTGAGTCGTGTGGGGATGCTCGTTTTGGTATTTCGGAAAGTCTCCTATATGCTTGATCTCGCTGTTCCACTGAATGTTGAAAAACATTCGATGGACTGCGAAAAACGCGCGAGTGGCGGAACGGCAGACGCGCTGGCTTCAGGTGCCAGTGTCCGAAAGGGCGTGGGGGTTCAAATCCCCCCTCGCGCACGTTTTTGAATCAATCTCCGGTGGAACCAATGGTTCCGCCGGGGATTTTTTGTTGTGCCCCGATCTGAACCACACGAGTTCGCAGAGGTCTTGCGGCAAATCGGTGCGGAGGATAGAGGTACCAGTCAAAGGCTCGGTGTCCGGTGGGTCTGTTTTGGCTAAGGCCACTGATTCCTTGCTGGCATCGAGTTGGGGACGCATTGGGAACTCAGGCCTTTTGCTAGCGCCAACGCGTGACTAAGGGCTTGAAGCGCCACAGATTTTCAACGCCACCCAGGTCTCACAGCACTGGCAGAACCGTTCCGCACGAGCTTCTGAGTACATACACCTCACCGGGATTGACTGTTAGGAACCGCAACCCCGCATGCTTTCAAAGCAGGCGCACACCCCTACAACCCCCATAAACTCTGACCAAAATGGCAATCCTGTAAACACATTCTGGCGGCTAACCCATGTAGCAGCAGTCTATGTAGAGGCATAGGAGTCCTTATAGAGGAGCCCATAGTCGTGCAGTGCTGCTTGTGGAGCTCGGCGTCAGGCCCGATGGATGGATAGTGGACGCATCAGGGATGCGTAGGTATGGCTTCCTCGTCTACGTGGGTGCGGCAACAGTCCTAAGCAGGCACGGATCCTCCCGTTCATCTCTCTCAGCGATTAGGCTCGGGACATGAAGAAACTAGTGATAGGCATCGGCGTACAGCTGGGCAGCTCGGCCGTGGCCATTATTCTCGCCGCACTATTCCTGCCGGGGTTCCATCTGCGCTTCTCGGGATTCCTGACGGCGATCATCGTCTTTACCCTTGCGCAGTCGTTGCTGGTAGGGCTGGTGGCCAAATTAGCCACCAAGTACACACCGGCACTTGCCGGCATCGCATCGTTGGTCTCAACGTTCCTTGCACTCGTCATTGCAGACTTCGGTTTTGGCGGGATCAACATCAACGGATTCTTTACCTGGATGCTTGCGCCGCTCATCGTCTGGGCAGTGACTGCCCTTTGCGCCGTTCTGGTGCCCAGGTACGTGTTGAAGGAATCCGTCACCAACTAGCTTCACCGTGTCCAGCATCGCCACTCGCATGCTTAGACATGGGAGGGTTCTGTGGTTTGCGTGTTCGCGTAAAAGAGTGTATTGTTTTTCGAGTTGCCCCGCTCGTTGGGGGAACGAAAAACCCCCTACTTGATGCCGGTTTTCCGGTGTTTTTGTGGTGTTTTGGTTGGTTGGTTCGCTGTTTAGTGGATTTGCTTTTCTGAAACAATGTGGGTAAGCTTGAAAAGTTGCCTCGGCACTGATCATCGCGGACTGTTTGTTGGTTTGGGTGTGTTGGCTGGGTGTGGTTGTTGTTTGAGAACTCAATAGTGTGCCAAGTTTTATTGATACCAATTTATTTATATTGAATTGGTTATTTGGTTTT